>NZ_CP035806.1:0-1200000 GCF_004208635.1 Leucobacter triazinivorans
CAGCCGGGAACGCATCCCGTCACCTGCGACGTCTGCGGCGGTCAGGGGCAGGTGCAGCGGCAGGTGCGTTCCCTCTTCGGCAACGTGGTGACCATGCACCCCTGCGGCAGCTGCCAGGGATACGGCACGGTCATCGAGCACCCGTGCGTGGAGTGCGGCGGCAAGGGTCGGGTGCGCGAGCGCCGCACGATCCCCGTCGACGTTCCCTCCGGCATCGATACGGGCACTCGCATGCAGATGCGCGGCGGCGGCGAGGTGGGCCCCGGCGGCGGGCCCAACGGCGATCTCTTCATCGAGTTCCGGGTCATGCATCACGACATCTTCAGCCGCGACGGCAACGACCTGCTGTGCACGATGCAGCTGTCGATGACCGACGCCGTCCTGGGTGCCGATGCCAAGCTCGCCGCGCTCGACGGCGAAGCCGCTGTGACGATCGAACCCGGCACCCAGTCCGGGGATGTGGTCACCGTGCGCGGCCGCGGCATCCAGGGGCTGCGCAGCACGACGCGCGGCGACCTGAAGATCGCGGTGCAGGTGGTCACGCCGACCAAGCTGTCGAGCCGCGAGCGGGATCTGGTGCGCCAGCTCGCATCGCTGCGCAAGGACGAGCCGCCGCACCTCGGGGAGTTCCAGCAGGGCTTCTTCGGCAAGATCCGAGACCGCTTCTTCCGCCAGGGCTGAGGCCGTGGCCAACCTCTACTTCCGCGAGGACATCGCCGCAGAGGCCTTCGCGGCGGGCGCACTCGTCGAGGTGACCGGCGACGAGGCGCGCCACGCGGTGCGCGTGAGCCGGCTCCGCACGGGCGAGAGGATCCTCGTGGGCGATGGCGCGGGGCTGCTGGGCGAGGGGCCGGTCGAGGAGGTCGCGAAGGATCGCTTCGCCGTGCGCGTCGACGCGGTGCGCAGCCACCCCGCCCCGGAGACGTCGCTCGTGCTCGTGCAGGCGCTCGCGAAGGGCGACCGCGACGAGCGCGCGGTGGAGCAGGCGACCGAGTTCGGCGTCGACGCGGTGGTGCCGTGGGAGGCGTCGCGCTCGGTGTCGCGCTGGAGCGGTGCGGGCGGGGCGGAGAAGGCCGCGAAGGGCGTCGCGAAGTGGGCGCGGATCGCGCGCGAGGCCTCGAAGCAGTCGCTGCGGGCGCGGATCCCCGAGGTACGGGATCCCGCGACGCTCGCCGGGCTGTGCGCCCGTGCCGGCCGCGAGGACACCGAGGTGCTCGTGCTGCACCCGCGGGGCTCGCGGGCGCTGAGCGCGTGGGCCGCCGCCGGCCTCGCACCCGGCACGCGCGAGGTGCACCTCGTGGTCGGCCCCGAGGGCGGCCTGGCCGACGAGGAGCTCGACGCGCTCGAGGCCGCCGGCGCCCGGATCCTCGCGCTCGGCTCGACCGTGCTGCGCACCTCCTCGGCCGGCCCCGCCGCACTCGCCGTGCTGAACGTCGCCCTGGGGCGCTGGTAGGCCGAGCGGCGATGCTCCAGCCAGGCCGCTCTCAAACGCCAACGTTCATTGGGGTCTAGCATGCAATATTCTCATGTATCTCCTGGTGACTTGTTGCCGGTGAATCGTCTGTTGGCGCAGCTACCGAGGGGCTTGTGACCATGCAAAGAGGTCCCATCAGATGCTTCTGGCAGGACCTCTTTACCTGAGGTACGAGCGAGTTTTTGAGTTCTCCAATAGCGGTTCTGAGCGTCCCTGCTATGCCTCGAGCGAATCTCCTCCTTTTTCTAGACGAGTCTTCACTTACTCGGCTCGGCGCTGCTTCATTTTCTCTCTGCTGCGTTGCAAGCCCAAGCAACTTTGAGAACAAATGCTCCGGGGCGACAGCTATGAGATTGAGCCAGCCTGTACCGGTCAATTGCGAGAACAGCTCAGATAGCGATTCACTATTTACTAAGCGTTGCAGACCTGTCGGCTGCTGGGGTAGGAGGTGATGATGCGTTTGTTGTTCATCGACCAGACAGCCTCCGCGCGAAACGTGTACACGAGCTGGTGGGTCTGCGTGCTCCACAGGCCGTAGGAACCATTGCGGCAGGCTTTCTGGCTTGTTGAATTCTCGCTGTAGTAGCCCCCCGCTGTGCCAAGGAGGCTAGCGGTGACAATGTGCATGAGATCGTCCCAGGTGTAGACGCGGTAATTCTGACTATCCCATCCGGCGTTCTTGGCTGCGGTCAGCTTAGCATTCCAGTGATCGTCGTGGTTCTGAGCAACGATGTGCTTGTAGCCATAACTATTGTTGCCGCACTGTAGCGTGACGTTGGTATATGTGCTGTTTGGTTTAAGCCAGGAGTAGGTCGCGAAAACTGCGGTTGACTTGTTTTGGACCCAGCACGCGGTCCATTGATTGAAATCGATCAACATAGGTGAAGGGCCCTGCTCCGCAGGGCCGATTGGTGCGCCGGCGTCGGGATTCCTCACAGCACCTGCGCCGTCGAGGTCTACGGGGGTCCATGTGCCATCGGTGTTCTGAACCATCAAGGTAAGCGGGGTCGATGGAGCTGCAGTTTCTGCCTGCGCGGGTACTGCCGCGCCGAGCAGCGCCGCCACGGCTACTAGAACAGACGAGAGGATCCGCAAGAGATGCACCTTTTTCTGGCTTTTTTGAGAAGTCTTAATATGCCACATGTGGACCGTGTCTCTCGCTAAGGTGTAAGGAATAGTTGGCGCACAGGTATGTCACCATTCTCACATTACGAGCACATTAAATTGGACGTCAAGATTGCTTAATAACTTGCACTATCGTACCTTCGAAAGAGCGGGACTACGTCGGCGGTCGTCCAGCACTCGACCGCGAGGTCATGGGTGAGTTCTTCACCCTCTGCGAACCACTGTCGCGGCAGATGCGTCGTGGCATCCTCGTCCGCATACTTCGGATCGTCGGCGATCGCGAACCAGTCATCGCTCCATTTCCGCAGCCGCTGGGCGAGTCCGACGCTGAGGCCCAGCTGTGCCGGCTCCACCGGACCCGACTCAATATCCCACAGGGGCCAGAAATGTCCATGCGCGGCAGTCAGATTCACGGTGCGCAACTCTTGATGAGCGTGCCGCCGAGCTCGATCGATGGCCTGCATCTTCGTCGCGAATGGAGCGAGCGGTGCCAGAAGATGCGTCACCGGGTCTTCCACGCTCTCCCAGCCCGCTTCATCCGGAAACCGGTATATGTTCAATTTGCGCTTGGATCGCATCTAGCCAGCCTACGCCCGCGCAGCCAGCACTGCTGGATGAGAGCCCATTTCGGTGCTCAACGCGAGGTGATGGTGAACACGGCGGTGCTGTGCGGCGTCTGCCAGGGCAGTTGCTGCCAGCCGGGAACGCATCCCGTCACCTGCGACGTCTGCGGCGGTCAGGGGCAGGTGCAGCGGCAGGTGCGTTCCCTCTTCGGCAACGTGGTGACCATGCATCCCTGCGGTAGCTGCCAGGGATACGGCACGGTCATCGAGCACCCGTGCGTGGAGTGCGGCGGCAAGGGTCGGGTGCGCGAGCGCCGCACGATCCCCGTCGACGTTCCCTCCGGCATCGATACGGGCACTCGCATGCAGATGCGCGGCGGCGGCGAGGTGGGCCCGGGCGGCGGGCCCAACGGCGATCTCTTCATCGAGTTTCGGGTCATGCATCACGACATCTTCAGCCGCGACGGCAACGATCTGCTGTGCACGATGCAGCTGTCGATGACCGACGCCGTCCTGGGTGCCGATGCCAAGCTCGCCGCGCTCGACGGCGAAGCCGCTGTGACGATCGAACCCGGCACCCAGTCCGGGGATGTGGTCACCGTGCGCGGCCGCGGCATCCAGGGGCTGCGCAGCACGACGCGCGGCGACCTGAAGATCGCGGTGCAGGTGGTCACGCCGACCAAGCTGTCGAGCCGCGAGCGGGATCTGGTGCGCCAGCTCGCATCGCTGCGCAAGGACGAGCCGCCGCACCTCGGGGAGTTCCAGCAGGGCTTCTTCGGCAAGATCCGAGACCGCTTCTTCCGCCAGGGCTGAGGCCGTGGCCAACCTCTACTTCCGCGAGGACATCGCCGCAGAGGCCTTCGCGGCGGGCGCACTCGTCGAGGTGACCGGCGACGAGGCGCGCCACGCGGTGCGCGTGAGCCGGCTCCGCACGGGCGAGAGGATCCTCGTGGGCGATGGCGCGGGGCTGCTGGGCGAGGGGCCGGTCGAGGAGGTCGCGAAGGATCGCTTCGCCGTGCGCGTCGACGCGGTGCGCAGCCACCCCGCCCCGGAGACGTCGCTCGTGCTCGTGCAGGCGCTCGCGAAGGGCGACCGCGACGAGCGCGCCGTGGAGCAGGCGACCGAGTTCGGCCCCGAGGGCGGCCTGGCCGACGAGGAGCTCGACGCGCTCGAGGCCGCCGGCGCCCGGATCCTCGCGCTCGGCTCGACCGTGCTGCGCACCTCCTCGGCCGGCCCCGCCGCGCTCGCCGTGCTGAACGTCGCCCTGGGGCGCTGGTAGGCGCCCCAGGGCGAGGTCTACTCGTAGCGCAGCGCGTCGATCGGGTCGAGCCGAGCTGCGCGGCGAGCCGGCAGTGCGCCTGCCGCGAAGGTGATCACGAGGATCACGCCGACGATCACGGCGATCGAACCGAGCGGGAACAGGGCCAGTTCGAAGCCGGGGAAGTCGGCGAGGAAGGAGTCGGCCGCCACGGCGTTCACGCCCTGGCCGAGGGCCCATGCCGCGAGGATCCCGAGAACGCTGCCCCACAGGCCGAGCAGCATCGCCTCGAAGCTGAACAGCCCGAACACGCGGCCGGAGGAGAGCCCGCTCGCCTTCATGAGGCCGATCTCACGGGTGCGATCCTGCACCGACATGTACAGCGTATTGATGACGCCGAAGCTCGCCGCGAGCAGTGCGATCACCCCGAACACAGTGAGCACCGTCGTGATCGCGTCGAAGACCTGCTTCGCGATGCCGATCTCATCCTGCACCGTCATGCCGTCGAAGCCGATCGACCGCAGCTCGTCCTTCACGCTCTCGAGGGTTTCGGGATCCGCGTCGTCGGCGTAGGCCATCACCACCGGGTAGCGGTTCGTCTTCTCGGACGCCAGCCCCTGGCTCGCGATCTCGGTGATCTCCTCCTGCAGCGCATCGTTCATCCAGAGCCGCCCCGGCGCGAGCAGCGAGTCGTTGATGACCCCCGAGATGGTCGCCTCGACCGTCGAGAACTGCTGCAGGGGGTCGCTCGCGCCGAGTTCGATCGCGGCCCCCACCGCGTCCGTGTCGCTCGCGAAACCGAGCGCTTTCGCGTAGCCCGGGGTGACGACGATCTCGGGGTCTGCGCCGTCGCGCGGTGCGTCACCCGCGACGAGGTCGAGGTTCTGCCCCCGCAGGAGCTGCTGCGCATACAGCTCGAAGCCGGTTCCGCCCGGCATCCGGATGAAACTCGGGGAGGCGACGTCGAAAGGCACGACCTCGCTCACGCCGTCGATCGCAGCGATGTCGGCGATGTCGCTCTGCGTGATCATCGTCGTACCCGGCCCGAACGTCGACGTCTGCTCGTTCTCGTCGAACTCCCGGGGGCCGTCGCCCTGGTCCTCGCCGGCAACCGAGACCTGGATGAGCGTCGGCGCTCCGAACCCGTCCGTCTGCTTGTCGAGATAGGCGGAAACGCCGGCTCCGATCGCGGTCGTCAGCGTGATCGTGAACGCGGCGACGAAGATGGCCACGATCGTGAGCAGGGTGCGCGTCCGGTTGCGCCACATGTTGCCGGAGGCCATGCGCAGCACATCGGCGGTGCGCATCTTCGAGGTCGTCACGCCGCCGCCTCCTCGCCTGCGGAGCCGCCGTCGACGGAGCCGCCGTACTGCGGCCCGCTGCCCACGATGCGGCCGTCCACGAGGTGGATCTGCCGATCGAAGCGCGCTGCGAACTCCGGATCGTGCGTCACGACGACGAGGGTGATGCCCTGCTCACGGTTGAGGTCGAACAGCATCTCCTGGATGAGTTCTCCGGTCTGCGAGTCGAGGTTGCCGGTCGGCTCGTCGGCGAAGATGATGCTCGGGTCGTTCACGAGGGCGCGGGCGATGACGACGCGCTGCTTCTGCCCGCCGGAGAGATCGTTCGCGCGGTTCTTGAGCTTCTCCCCGAGGCCCACCGCCTCGAGCGCCGCTCGGGCCCGCTGCCGGCGCACGGCGGGCTTCGCGCCGCCGATGACGAGCGGAAGCATGACGTTCTCGAGCACGCTCTGACGCCCGTTGAGGAAGAACTGCTGGAAGACGAAGCCGTAGTGGGAGTTGCGCATCGCGTTGATGCGGCGCGCGCGGAGGGAACTCACATCCGTGTCGCCGAAGTGGACACTGCCCTGGTCCGGCGTGTCGAGCAGGGCGAGGATGTGCATCAGCGTCGACTTGCCGGAGCCAGACTTGCCGACGATCGCGACGCTCTCGCCGCTCCGGACGTCGATGCTGACGCCGCGCAGCGCGTGGAATGCGCTCTCCTTCTTGCCGTAGGTCTTGGAGACGTCCACGGCGCGTATCGCCGGTGCGGAGCTGGTTGCGGTCACGGGGGATCCTCACTTTTCGGGGCGCCGGATGCGCCGAGCTGCACAAAACCCTATTGAGTTTCTGTGATGAGCTCATCCGGGATATCCATGACTGATATGAGGGAAACCCCTAAATCTTGTGGGCCGGGAGATCGCTAGACTGGTGCGCATGGCACAGGACACCATCTTCGGCAAGATCGTCTCGGGCGAGATCCCGGTCGAGATCCTCGCGGAGACCGAGCGGGTCATCGCGTTCCCCGATATCGCGCCGCAGGCGCCGGTGCACGTGCTCGTCATCCCGAAGACGACGGAGTACGCCGACGTCACCGAGCTGGCCGCGGGCGATCCCGGGTTGCTCGCCGAGATGATCGGGGTCGCGAAGCGGCTCGCCGAGCAGCTCTCGAACGGCGAGTACCGGCTCATCTTCAACAACGGCGCGAGCGCGGGTCAGACCGTGTTCCACGTGCACGCGCACGTGCTCGCCGGCGCACTCGAGGAGCGGTCGCTCGTTGGATCCTGACGCAGAGCCCACCCCGACCGAGTCCGACGCCGCAACATCAGGCGGGCCGGAGCTGCAGCGCACCGTGCTGCTGGACGGCGTCGACCTGGCATCGTTCCTCGGGCATCGAGACCAGCTGATCGCCGATCTCGAGGCGCAGCACCCGAGCGTCGCCTTCCACGCCAGGGATCAGGTGCTCACGATGCGCGGTCCTGTCGCAGCGGTGCGCACCGCCGAGACCGTGGTGCGCGAGATCCTGCAGCTCGCACGACTCAGCGGCGCGGTGTCGCGCCGCGATGTGAAAGAGGTCACCCGCATGGTGCACGAGGGCAACGGACCCACGGCCGCCCAGGTGCTGAGCGAGCCGATCCTCACGGTGCGCGGGCATGCCGTGCGCCCGCAGACCCGCGGCCAGCGGGCCTACGTCGACGCGATCGACAACCACACGATCGTGTTCGGGATCGGCCCCGCCGGCACCGGCAAGACGTATCTCGCCATGGCGAAGGCCGTGCAGGCGCTGCAGCGCCGTGAGGTCGCGAAGATCATCCTGACCCGTCCCGCGGTCGAGGCCGGGGAGCGGCTCGGATACCTGCCGGGTTCGCTCGAGGACAAGATCGACCCGTACCTCCGGCCGCTCTTCGACGCGATCGGATCGATGATGGATCCCGACGTCGTGCCGAAGCTGCTGGCCAGCGGCACGATCGAGGTGGCGCCGCTCGCCTACATGCGCGGTCGCACCCTCAACGAGTCGTTCGTGATCCTCGACGAGGCTCAGAACACCACCCCCGAGCAGATGAAGATGTTCCTCACGCGTCTCGGATACGGCTCGAAGATGGTGGTGACCGGCGATATCACGCAGGTGGACCTGCCGATCGCGGCGAGCGGACTGCGCGTGGTGAACCGCATCCTTCGCGGCGTCGACGACATCCACTTCGCCGAGCTGGGCTCGGACGACATCGTGCGGCATAACCTCGTCAGCCGCATCGTGGACGCCTACTCCGCTTACGACCAGACGGCGCGCGACGGCGTCCCGTCGCAGAAGGGAGACGCCCGGTGAGCGTCGAGATCAACAACGAGTCCGGTGTCTCCATCGAGGAGGCCCGGCTGCAGCGTCTCGCCGCCTTCGTCCTGGAATCGCTGCACGTGCACCCCGATACCGAGCTGGGAGTGGTGCTCGTCGACGAGGCCGCCATCGAGCAGCTGCACCTGCAGTGGATGGACGAGCCCGGCCCCACCGATGTGCTGAGCTTCCCCATGGACGAGCTGCGGCCGGGACGCGTCGACGCGCAGACCCCCGCCGGCCTGCTGGGCGACGTGGTGATCTGCCCGCAGGTGGCGCAGATGCAGGCCGAGGCCGCCGGCCACGATCTCGCGCAGGAGACCGCGGTGCTGCTCACGCACGGCATGCTGCACCTGCTGGGCTTCGACCACGCCACGCCCGACGAGGAGGCCGAGATGTTCGGCCTGCAGCGCGATCTGCTGCTCGCGTTCGCGATGCACGAGCGATCTCGATGACGCTCGGACTCGCGCTGCTGCTTCTGGCGTCGGCCGTCGTGCTCATGGCCGTCGGCGGTCTGCTCGCGGCGGCCGATGCCGCGCTCGGCGTGAGATCGCGCGCCGAGCTGCTCGCACTCGCGCAGGTGTCGCCGCGCACGGGCCGCGCCATCCGCGCGATCGCGGAGGACGAGCCGGCGCACGTGAACGCGCTCGGCTTCGCGCGCGTCTTCGCAGAGGTGCTCTCGGCCGTGCTGATCACGCTGGTGCTGGCGTATTCGCTCCAGGCGCTCTGGCTCGAGCTCGTGATCGCGACGCTCGTGATGACCGCGACCACCTTCGTTCTCGTGGGATCGAGCCCGCGCACCGTCGGCATGCACCGGCCGGAAGGGGTGATCCGCTTTGCCGCGCCCACCGTCCGGGCGATCCGGGTGCTGCTCGGCCCCATCGCCATCGGGCTCACCCGCTTCGGCGACCGGGTCACCCCCGGCCGCGGCTCGGCTCGGATCCGAGACGAGCAGCAGCTGCTCTCCATGGTGGATCAGGCCGCCGAGCAGGCCCTGCTCGAGGACGACGACCGCGAGTACATCCACTCGCTGGTCGAGTTCGGCGACACCCTCGTGCGCGAGGTGATGGTGCCGCGCATCGACATGATCACGGTCTCGAGCGAGGACTCGGTGCGCACGGCGCTCGAGCACCTGCTCGCCGCGCGGCACTCCCGGATCCCCGTGATCGCCGGTGAGGTGGACGACATCGCGGGTATCGCCTACCTGCGCGATGCGAGCGGGTTCGTGCTGCGACGGCCCGAGGAGGCGGAGACGGTGCCGGTCTCCCGCATCATGAAGCCGGCGGTGTTCGTGCCCGAGCTGCAGCGCGCCGACGAGCTGCTGCGACAGATGCAGCGCACCTCGAACCACCTCGCGCTCGTCGTCGATGAGTACGGCGGCATCTCGGGCCTCGTGACCCTCGAAGACCTGATCGAGGAGCTGCTCGGCGACATCTCCGACGAGCACGACCGCGAAGTGCCCGAGGTCGAATTGCAGGAGGACGGATCGTTCCTCGTGAGCGCGCGGCTCTCTGCGGAGCGCCTGGGCGAGCTGTTCGAGCGCGAGATCGAGGACGACGAGGTCGACAGCGTCGGAGGGCTCGTCACCAAGCATCTGGGGCGACTGCCGGAGACCGGCGATACCGTCGTAGTGGCGGGGATCGAACTGACCGCCGCAGAGGTGGAGCGGAAGCGGCAGCGACTGCTCTCCGTCGAAGCGCGTCGGGTCGAGCGGTCTGATGAGGAGGATGAGGCATGAACGAGCAGCAGCCGGGCGGGGTTCCGCCGATTGAGCGAGCCGCAGGCGAGTCGACATCCGACCCCGACGACTTCCGCGCGGGGTTCGTCTCGTTCGTGGGGCGGCCGAACGTGGGCAAATCGACCCTCACCAACGCGCTCGTCGGCGAGAAGATCGCGATCACGAGCCCGAAGCCGCAGACGACGCGTCGCGCGATCCGCGGAATCGTGCATCGGCCTGACGGGCAGCTCATCATCGTCGACACCCCGGGGATCCATCGGCCCCGCACGCTGCTCGGCGAGCGGCTCAACGCGCTCGTCGAAGCCACGCTCGGCGATGTCGACGTGATCGGCTTCTGCGTGCCGGCGAACGAGAAGCTCGGTCCCGGAGATCGCTTCATCAACGAGCGGCTCGACGATTTCCCGCGCGCGAGGAAGGTGGCGATCCTCACCAAGGTCGACGAGGCCTCGAAGGGCGAGATCATCGACCAGCTCACGCGCCTCGGCGCGTTGCGCGAGTGGGACGCGGTCGTGCCGATCTCCTCGGTGACGCGCGAGCAGCTCGACGTACTCTCCGATCTGCTGCTGGGGCTGATGCCGGCCTCGCCGCCGCTCTACGAGGATCGCCAGACCACCGACGAGGGCGAGGACGATCGCATCGCCGAGCTGATCCGGGAGGCGGCGCTCGAGGGCGCTCGCGAGGAGCTCCCGCACTCGCTCGCGGCCACCGTCGACGACCGCGAGGAGCGCGAGGGCGAGGACGGCAGGCCCGGACTGCTCGAGATCTACGCCTCGATCTACGTGGAGCGCGACAGCCAGAAAGGCATCGTGATCGGCAAGGGCGGCGCGCGGCTGCGCGAGGTGGGCGAGCGGTCCCGGCGGGAGATCGAGGCGCTCCTCGGCCGGCGCGTCTACCTGTCGCTCCGCGTCAAGGTGCTGAAGGAATGGCAGCGCGATCCGAAGGCACTCGGTAGGCTCGGGTTCTGAGCTCACACGCGCAACGGAAACAGGGGACCCCATGGAGTACATCACCGATCAGACGCAGATCACCTCGCTGTTCCAGGACTACGGCGTCTTCGCCATCGTGTGGTACGTCGTCATTGCGATCGCGCTGTGGCGCGTGTTCTCGAAGGCGGGCTACCCGGGCATCCTCGCGATCATCCCGATCGTCAACGTCTTCATTCTCGTGAAGGTCGCGGGCTACTCGGCCTGGATGACCCTGCTCTACCTGATCCCGATCGTCAACATCGTGTTCTCGATCTTCGTGGCGATCCGTCTCGGGCAGCGCTTCGGCAAGGGCGGGGCGTTCTCGTTCTTCCTGCTGTGGCTCTTCGCCGCGATCGGTTACCTGATCCTCGGTTTCGGCGGCGCGCAGTACACGAAGCGGGCGTAGCGCGCCGCTCCCGGAGCTCCCCGACAGGGTGTGCGGCCTTCTCGGGGCGGGGCGCCTCCACCTTTCTGGGTGAGATCCCGATTCTTGCCGGATCCGGTCTGCCGGGGCGGCAGAAAACGGGATCTCGTGGGCCTCGCGACGTCGTTCGGGCCGGCGCGCGGGGCGGGATCGGACTTCGCTCACACTTTGGCTCGGCCGCCGGTCCGGTGCGGAGCGCGCTGCGGCCCTGGGGATAACCCGGATCGCCCGCGCGTGCGGCCGAGGATGGGCGCATGGGAAACTGCAGGCGCAACCGGGCCGACCTTCTGGCAGGCCTCGGGCCAGAGCCCTTCCTCGTCCGAGACGCCGTGGCGCGCGGTTTCACCCCGCGGCAGATGCGGCACTCCGCACTGACGGCTCCGTACTCGGGGGTACGGGCGCTCGCGTTCGGCGGCGACTCGCTGGTCGAACGGGCCCTCCAGTACCTGCCCCGGCTTCGCGAGGGCGAGCGTTTCAGTCATGCCACTGCTCTTGCGCTGCTGGGGTGCGCGATCTACGTCGAGCCCGATGCTCCGATCGACGTCGAGTCGCAACCCGGCACCACGCCGGTGCGGGCCCGCGGCGTGCTCGGGCACCGGGCCGCCCGCGAGTCGCCGCCATTCCTCCTCAGCGTGCCCGAAACCGACCAACTGGTGCCGGTGTCGCCGCCGCAAACCGCGCTGCTGCAGGGATCCGCGAGGTTGCCCTTCACCGAGGTCGTCGTGGCGCTCGACGCGCTGATCCGCGAGACGGAAGCGCGTTTCGATCCGAGCGTCGCTGTGCGCCTGGAAGACGTGCAGGCGCTGCTGGACGCGAGCAGCGGCAGGCGCGGCGCTGCGAGACTCCGCTGCGCACTCGGTCTTGCGCGCATCGGCGCCGAGTCACGCATGGAGACGCTGACCCGGCTGGCGGGAGAACGCGTCGGCGTCACCGGGTTGAAGCTGCAGCTCGTGGTCGTGGATCGCGACGGGAGGCGGATCGGACGGTTCGACCTCGCAGACGAACGCTCTCGAGTGCTCTTCGAGTACGACGGGGAGCAGCATCGGACCTCGCGCACGCAGTACTTGCGCGACCTCGATCGGCTCGAACGCGCACGAGATGCGGGATGGAGCGTCCGGCTGTTCCACGCCGAAGAGGTGCTCGCTCATCCGGATCGCGCGGGTCGGCGGATGCTGCTGGCGACCGGCCGCTCGCCTCGACCGGTGCCCGTGCAGATTCGGCGGCTGCTCGGCGAGTGGCCGTCGCCGCTGACGGTGTCGGCGCTGCCCCGGAAATCGAAGTGAGGGGGGAGTAGCGAGGCGCGGGAGAATTCGCGCGAGATCCCGATTCCTGCCGCTCGGGGTGGGACGTGGCGACTGAAATCGGGATCTCGGCGAGGTGGGGCCGGACCTGGGCGGGCGGGGCGGACCCGGGCAGGGCAGGGCAAGGGTGGGGTCGGGCAGGGCGGGGCCGGGCAGGGCAAGGGTGGGGCCGCGCTGGGGCGGAGCGGGGTCAGCGGCCGCCGCTGAAGCCGCCGCCCCCGCCGCCGCCCGAGAAGCCGCCCCCACTCGAGCCGCCGGAGCTGCTGGACGTGTAGCTGACCGACGAGCTCAGCGAGCTCGTGAAGGACGACAGCGTCGAGTCGAGGCTGCCGAGCCCGTGCGCCACGACCGCCGGGTACCAGAGCGGCACGTAGCCCTGCTGCTCCTGGTAGCGCACCGTCAGCACCCGGCTCCACTCCTTCTCCATGCCGAACAGCATGGCGTAGGGGAGCAGCTTCTCGTAGAGGTGGATCACGTCGACGGTGCCGTCTTGGCGGCGCTCCGCCCCCTGGTACGACTGCAGCATCTGGATCCGGTCGGCTTCCGCGACGCGGATGAAGAGCCTCACTCCCTCGAGGTACTCCCGCCACTCGGCGCCGACGGTGGTGTACACCCGGTGCTTCGCCGCACTCACGATCGCGAGGACGAGCGCGACGGCGCCGATGACGATGCAGACGAACGCCGTCGGGGAGCTGCGTAGCGCGATCCCGAACACGACGAGGATCGCGAGCACGGCGAGCAGGCCGAGGCCCACGAGGCCCAGGAGTCGCGCGAGCGGGCTGTGCTCCTTCGTGAAGTAGCCGCGCTCCAACGCCTGTGCGGATCCCGCGCTGCCGAGGGCGGTCATGCGCTTGCCGAACGACTCGCTCTTCTTGGGCAGCTCGAACGCGGTGCCCGCTTCGAGCGAGGGGAACAGCGACTGCATCGTCTGCCGGTCGAGCGGATCGGCGGCGCGCTGCGCATCGAGCACGCGGAGCACCGGCTGGGCGGGTTTCGGGCCGAAGAGGCCCTGCTCCGGCTCGCCGTCCTCGATGCGGAGTGCGCCGGCGATGGCGAGGTGCACGATCTCGGCGGGCACCGGGCCTGCCGAGACGCCGGCGATCGGAGCGGCGATGAGCGGCGGCAGCTGCGCGGGCACGTCGTACTGTGCGATCACGGTGCCGCGGGCGGTACGGCGGCGGCGGCGCAGGCTGGCGACCGCGACCGCCCCGCTCGCGGTGACGAGCAGCGCGGCGCCGGCCACGAAGTAGGGCAGCACGTCGAGTGCGAAGTTCGGCAGGCGCTGAGGAGGCTGCACCACGCTCCCGGCGTGCAGGCCGATCGCCGCCGTCACGCCCTCGCGCGCGCCGAGGCCCGGCGTCGACACGCGGAAGACAGCGCCGTCGCGCTCGATCGCGCACTCCGCCGTCGAGTTCGGTGCGCCGAAGTAGCACCTCGCGTCGCCGTTCAGCTGCTCGGCGAGATCCTCGGAGAATGAGATCTCGGCGGTGAACGCATCGATCGGCTGGAGATGCTCGAAGTCGGTGAGATCCCAGTAGAACTCGTCTGCCGCGCCGTCATCGCGCGCGAGGATCACGTCGCTGAGCGTGTATCCGATGACGTAGGTCTGCACGCCGTGCATGTAGCGGTCGTCACCGGTGAGCACGGCGACGAAGCCGTCCTCGCGTTCGATCTCGAACGGGACCGGGTCGCCCGCCTCGTCGGTGACCGTGAAATCGCGCGGATCGGTCGAAGCGCCCTCGTAGTCGATGGGCAGCCCGCGCACGAGCCCGCGATTCTGATCGGTGTCGGGGAAGCGCGCGGTGAGCGTCTCGGTGACCTCGGCGATGGCCCGGCCCTCGGCGTCGGTGCCGATCCGGTACTCGACGTGCCAGCTGTCGTAGCTGAAGTCGGAGACGTCGGCCGCCGCGGGAGCGGCGAGGCCGAGTCCCAGCAACAGAGCGCCCCCGAGCGCGATCCCGAGAGCCTTCAGCGGTCTGCGCAGCCTTCTCATGCCCTCCAGGCTACTGGGCGGCGGTCCGCCTCCGCTCGAGTGCTACAGTAGACGCATGCTGTTCGGCTCGCTTCTCCTTAGCTGCCGCGACGAGTCCTAGATCTCAGGCCTCCCTCGTCGCGGAGTTTCGCGTTGGCTGAACCCAGGACCCAGACGAGAAAGTTTCCGAGCCATGAAGAACATGCAGCAGCCCTCCGGTATGCCGACCCACCGCTACCGCCCCTATCACGAGATCATCCCGGTCGACCTGCCCGACCGCACGTGGCCCGCGAAGCGCATCACCGAGGCTCCGCGCTGGTGCGCGGTCGACCTGCGCGACGGCAATCAGGCGCTCATCGACCCGATGAGCCCCGAGCGCAAGCGCATCATGTTCGATCTGCTCGTCAGGATGGGCTACAAGGAGATCGAGGTCGGCTTCCCCTCCGCCAGCCAGACCGACTTCGACTTCGTGCGGCACCTCATCGAAGACGGCGCGATCCCCGATGACGTCACCATCCAGGTGCTCACGCAGGCCCGGGAGCACCTGATCACGCGCACCTACGAGTCGCTCATCGGCGCGAAGCGCGCGATCGTGCACCTGTACAACTCGACGAGCGTGCTGCAGCGCGACGTGGTGTTCCGCTCCGACAAGGAGGGCATTACGAGGATCGCGACGGAGGGCGCGAAGCTCTGCCGCGCCAGCGAGCACATCTGCGCGGGCACGGAGATCTTCTACGAGTACTCGCCCGAGTCGTACACCGGGACCGAGCTCGAGTACGCGGTCGAGGTGTGCAACGAGGTGCTCGAGATCCTCGAGCCGACCCCGGAGCGCAAGGTGATCATCAACCTGCCCGCCACGGTGGAGATGGCGACGCCCAACGTCTACGCCGACTCCATCGAGTGGATGGGACGGCATCTGCACCATCGCGAGAACGTGATCCTCTCGCTGCATCCCCACAACGACCGCGGGACGGCCGTCGCCGCGGCCGAGCTCGGCTACCTGGCGGGCGCGGATCGCATCGAGGGCTGCCTGTTCGGCAACGGAGAGCGCACCGGCAACGTCGACCTGGTGGCGCTCGGCATCAACCTCTTCACGCAGGGCATCGATCCGCAGATCGACTTCTCGCGCCTCGACGAGGTGCGCCGCACGGCCGAGTACTGCAATCAGCTGCGGGTGCCCGAGCGCAGCCCGTGGGCGGGCGACCTCGTCTACACGGCCTTCTCGGGGTCGCATCAGGACGCGATCAAGAAGGGCTTCGAGCGCATGAGGGCCGACGCCGACGCGGCCGGCGCATCGGTCGACGACATCGAGTGGGCGGTGCCCTATCTGCCGGTGGATCCGAAGGACCTGGGCCGCTCGTACGAGGCCGTCATCCGCGTCAACTCGCAGTCCGGCAAGGGCGGCGTCGCATACCTGCTGAAGACCGACCACCACCTGGATCTGCCGCGCCGGCTGCAGATCGAGTTCAGCTCGGTGGTGCAGGGCGTCACCGACAGCGAGGGCGGTGAGGTCTCGAGCGAGGAGATCTGGCGCATCTTCCAGGACGAGTACCTGCCCACGACCGGCGACGTCTTCGAGCAGTGGGGGCGCTACGAGCTCTTCCGCACCTCCTCGACGAGCGCCGGAGACGGCGTCACCGAGCTCGTCGTCGATTACCGCGACGGTGAGGGCGAGCATCAGATCGTGGGGCGCGGTAACGGCCCGGTCGACGCGTTCATCACCGCTATCAACGACAACGGCCACGACGTCACCCTCTTCGACTACGTCGAGCACGCGATGAGCGCGGGCGGCGATGCAGTGGCCGCCGCCTACGTCGATCTCGACGTCGACGGTCAGCGCCTGTGGGGTGTCGGGATCGATCCCGACACCACCCGAGCGACGCTCAAGGCGATCGTGTCGTCGGTCAACCGCGCCGTGCGTTCGCGGCAGGCCGAGCACGCCGTCTCGGTCGAGGTCTGAGGCAAGCCATTCGGAGATATCTTCGAATGATCGGAGTGGCGCGGGGTCGCGTGTCGGAGGTTCGCCCTAGGGTGAGTATGTGATTGCTTCGATTCGCGGGCCCGTGCTCGCCGCAGGTGCCGGATGGGTCGTCGTGGGCGTCGGCGGCGTCGGCATGCGGGTCGAGGTGCCCAGCGGGCGCGTGTCCCAGGCGGTGCCGGGAGACGAGATCGACCTGCGCACGTCCCTCGTGGTGCGGGAGGACTCGCTGACGCTCTTCGGCTTCGCGAGCCAGGACGAGCTCGACGTGTTCGGGCACCTCATCGCCGTGTCCGGCGTGGGCCCGCGCAGCGCCCTCGGCGTGCTTTCGGCGCTCGCCCCGGCCGAGGTGGCGCGGGCGGTCCTCGCAGAAGACGAGAAGCCCTTCCGAAAGGTCTCCGGGATCGGTCCGAAGACGGCGAAGCTGATCGTCGTCTCGCTCGCCGGCAAGCTCGTCGACCTCGGTCTCGACGACGTCTCCGACGCAGCCGGGGGAGACGGCGACCCCGCTGCAGCGGTAGCCGAGGCGGTGCGTGACGGGCTCGTCGGGCTCGGCTGGGGAGAGGCCGATGCGCGGCAGGCGGTGCAGGACGCGCGCGACGCCGGTGCCTCGGAGGAGAGCGCCGGTCTGCTGCGCGCTGCGCTCGCACTGCTGCAGGCGAGCCGGGGCGGGGCTCGGCGATGACGGGCGAGCTCTCGCCGCAGGCGGCGCCATCGGAGCAGGGTTTCGAGGGCGCGCTGCGCCCCGCGACGCTGTCCGAGTTCGTGGGGCAGTCGAAGGTGCGCCGACAGCTGGGCCTGCTGCTCGACGCTGCGACGATGCGGCAGCACACGCCCGATCACATCCTGCTCGCCGGCCCGCCGGGTCTCGGCAAGACGACGCTGTCGATGATCGTCGCGGCCGAGCTCGACAAGCCGCTGCACCAGACATCGGGCCCCGCGATCCAGCACGCGGGCGACCTCGCCGCAGTGCTCTCGGCCCTCACACCGGGCGAGGTGCTCTTCGTCGACGAGATCCACCGCATGGCGCGCAGCGCCGAGGAGATGCTCTATCTCGCGATGGAGGATTTCAAGGTCGACATCATGGTCGGCAAGGGCGCGGGCGCCACCTCCGTGCCGCTCGAGCTGGCGCCGTTCACGCTCGTGGGCGCCACCACCCGTGCCGGCCTGCTGCCCAATCCGCTGCGCGATCGCTTCGGGTTCACGGCGCACCTCGAGTTCTACTCCGACGATGAGCTCGCCGACGTCGTGCGCCGCGCCGCCGGCCTGCTCGACTTCTCGGTGTCCGAGCAGGGGGTCGACGAGATCGCCCGGCGCTCGCGCGGCACGCCGCGCATCGCCAACCGTCTGCTGCGACGCGTGCGCGACTACAGCCTGGTGCACGAGACGCCGGGCGACACCGCGAGCGTGCACGCCGCACTGGCGCTGTACGACGTCGACGAGCACGGGCTCGATCGCTTGGACCGGGAGGTGCTCCGCGCGGTGGTCGAGCGGTTCAGCGGCGGGCCGGTCGGGCTCTCCACACTCGCCGTCTCCGTCGGCGAGGAGGCGGAGACGATCGAGTCCGTGGTGGAGCCGTTCCTCGTGCGCGCAGGGCTGCTCACCCGCACGCCGCGGGGTCGCGTGGCGACCCGGCTGGGGTGGCAGCACCTCGGGATCGTGCCCGCGGGTCCGGGCGCGGCGCCGACGCTGATCTGAGCGCGGTTCGCTCCGCGAGGGATCCGCCGCCCGCCGGAAGGATGCGGGCGGTTCCCAGTCTCGGCACGGTAGACTTCTGAGATCTGTGCCGCCGCACACGCATGCGCACGCCCATCGAAAGGACCCCCGTTGGACCCGATCACTCTCGTCATGTTCGGCCTGATCGCCGTGCTGATCTTCTTCATGTTCCGCAACGGCAAGAAGCGCCAGGCGGCGATGCAGGAACTCCAGAACGGACTGCGCCCCGGAGCCGAGGTGATGCTGCAGTCGGGCATCTTCGGGACGATCGACTCGATCGATGAGACCGACAACCGGGTGACGCTGCAGAGCGGCGGCACCACCCTCGTGGTGCATCGCAACGCCGTGTCGCAGATCGTCACTCCGAGCGCCGATCCCGAGACCGACGCGGCCGGCGGCGAGCTCGCGCCCGATGACGACCCGGCATTCGGCGAGCGCGTGTCGGGCGCCGGCTCCGAGGAGTCCGGCGCGACCGCCGAGACCGCGTCGGGCGAGCCCGCGGACGCCGCGGACTCGGGCGCCGACGGGGGAGCGGCTTCCGAGCAGCCCCGCACCGACGGGCCGGAGGATCCCCAGGCGCCCAAGGCCTGACTCCGATCGCCGCGCCGCGGCGTCGCCTCACTCGTCCCTGTAGAGAAAGCAGTCAGTCTTGGCGTCCACACCCGCCGTGCGGAGGGCTCGTCGCTCCCTCGTATTCCTCCTGGTCATCATCGTCGGCCTCGTCGGGCTGATCACGCTCGGTGTGTTCCGCAGCGACGCCACCTGGACGCCGAAGCTCGCGCTGGACCTGCAGGGCGGCACGCAGATCCTGCTCGCAGCCGAGCAGACGGACGGCCAGGCCGTCAGCGGTGAGCAGCTGCAGCAGGCGGTATCGATCATCCGTCAGCGCGTCGATGCGGCCGGGGTCTCGGAGGCCGAGATCACCACGCAGGGCAATCAGAACATCTCGGTCTCGATCCCGGGTAAGGCCGATGAGGCCACGCTGCAGCGCATCGAGGCGTCGGCGAAACTCGACTTCCGCCCGGTGCTCTCGATGGGCTTCGGGCTGAACGTCGAGGATCTCCAGGGGGAGGAGACCACGGCCGAGGGCACCGACGCAACGGCTGAGGGAGCCGACGTCGCGGCTGACGGCACCGACGCAACGGCCGAGGGCACCGATGCACCAGCCGAGGGCACCGACGCCGCTGCCGAGGGCGCCGACGCCGCTGGCGAAGGTGCCGACGCCGCGGATCAGGACCTGGGGCCGGTCGATCCCGATCCGCTGCCGGAGAGCGCGGGAGACCTGGCCTGGATCACTCCGGCGCTGCAGCAGCAGTTCGACGACTTCACCTGCGACTCCGAGGCCGCGCTCGACACGCGCGATCAGCCCGCGGATCGTCCCCTCATCACCTGCGACGAGTCGGGGACCGCCAAGTATCTCCTGGGTCCGGTGGAGCTGAGCGGCGACGTGATCACCGACGCCGCAGCCCAGATGGGGACCACGCAGACCGGCGCCACGACGGGCGAGTGGGTCGTGCAGATCACGATGAACCGCGAGGGCGCAGACACCTTCGGCAAGATCAGCACCCGCCTCTACGGAGCGCCGGAGCCCCAGAACCAGTTCGCGTTCGTGCTCGACGGCCGCGTGCTCTCGGCGCCGACCATGCAGGGGCAGATTCTCGACGGCCGTCCGTCGATCAGCGGCGGCTTCACCCAGGATTCGGCGAAGGCGCTCGCGGACCAGCTGAAGTTCGGCGCGCTGCCCATCGACTTCACGGTGCAGAGCCAGGAGGACATCTCGGCGACGCTCGGCACGAGCCAGCTCGGCGCAGGTCTCCTCGCAGGGCTCATCGGCCTGCTGCTGGTCGTCGTCTACTCGATGTTCCAGTACCGCGCGCTCGGCACGCTCACCATCGCGTCGCTGGCCATCGCCGGCGTGCTCACCTACCTGCTGCTCACCTTCTTCTCGTGGCGACAGGGATACCGGTTGTCGCTCGCCGGCGTCGCCGGCATCATCGTCGCCGTCGGCTTCACCGCCGACTCCTTCATCGTCTACTTCGAGCGCATCCGCGATGCCCTCCGCGACGGCTTCTCCATCGAGAGCGCCGTGGAGCACGGCTGGAAGCGGGCGTTCCGCACGGTGCTGGCGTCCGACAGCGTCAACCTGCTCGCCGCGGTGATCCTCTTCATCCTCGCGGTCGGCAACGTCAAGGGCTTCGCGTTCACGCTCGGCCTGACGACGCTCGTCGACGTGATCGTCGTCGCGCTGTTCACCCACCCGATGATGACGCTGCTGGCGCGCACGCGCTTCTATCGCGAGGGGCATCCCGCCTCGGGACTCGATCCGAAGCGTCTGGGAGCGGTCTACCGGGGACGCGCGCAGTTCAGAGAGCCCGTGCGCACGGGCAAGAAGCACACGCGCAGTCAGCGGGAGGCCGAGCGCCGCCAGACGATCGCCGAGCGCAAGGCCGCCGCGTCCGCGCCCTCCGCCGAGTCCGTCGGTGCCACCACTGGGAAGGAGAGCTGAGATGGCTCGATCATTCGCCGAATTCGGCAACGCGCTCTACACCGGTGAGAAGTCGATCGACTTCGTCGGCCGCCGCAAGACCTGGTACGTCATCTCGATCGTGCTGATCGTGCTCTCCATCGCCGGTCCGCTGCTGCGCGGCGGCTTCACGTTCGGCATCGAGTTCACGGGCGGCAGCCAGTTCCAGGTGCACCTCTCCGACGGGCAGGATCGCGATCCGGCGATCGCTGAAGCAGCTGTCGCAGAGGTGCTCCCGTCGAGCGCACCGCGCGTCACGGAACTCGGTCTGACCGACGTGCGCGTGCAGACCGAGGCGCTCGACGACGCGGAGAACCGCGCGGTCACCGATGCACTCGCCGAGGGGTACGGCGTCACCGCCGACGAGGTGACCTACTCCTACATCGGTCCGGCGTGGGGGCAGGACATCACGAAGCAGGCGATCATCGCGCTCGTCGTGTTCATCCTGTTCGCCGCGCTGATCATGGCCATCTACTTCCGCACCTGGAAGATGTCGCTCGCGGCCATGATCGCCCTGTTCCACGACCTCGTGATCACGGCCGGTGTCTACGGCATCTCCGGCTTCGAGATCACCCCGGCCGCGATGATCGGCTTCCTGACGATCCTCGGGTACTCGCTCTACGACACCGTGGTGGTCTTCGACAAGATCCGCGAGAACACCGCACCGGGTGAGCTCAACGATCGGCGCACCTTCTCGGAGTCGGTGAACCTGGGCGTGAACCAGACCCTCGTGCGGTCGATCAACACCTCGGTGGTCGCCCTGCTGCCCGTGGCATCGATCCTCTTCATCGGAGCGTTCGTACTCGGGGCCGGCACGCTTCGGGACATCTCGCTGGCGCTCTTCATCGGGATCCTCGTCGGAGCCTACTCGACGATCTTCATCGCCGCGCCCGCCTATGCGCACCTGCGCGAGGGAGAGGACGCGATCAAGCGGCGCGACGAGAAGGTGCTGCGCCTCCGCGCGAAGCAGGAGCACGAGCAGGCGGAGGAGCAGGAGCAGACGGAGAGCGAGTCGATGCGGGGCTGATCGCACCCGACGCCTCGTGCCGGGCTCCCGGCCGCTTTGCTTTGCACCGCTCGCCGCGTGTACTGTTCAAACATTCGAGGGAGGACGCAGGTGGTAGCTAGCGACGTCACGCACGGCGGTACAGCGCTGCGACGCCTGGTGCCGCGCATCTTCTCCCGCGGCAGTTCGCCCGGGGCGGTCGATCAGCTCGTGCGCACGGTGCGCGGCAACTACCCCCGCGCCGATCTCTCGATCATCGAGCGGGCGTACACGGTCGCCGAGCGCGCGCATCGCGGTCAGAAGCGGCGCAGCGGCGAGCCGTACATCACGCATCCCATTGCCGTGGCCCAGATCCTCGCAGAGTTGGGGGTTGCACCCGTGGCAATCGCGGCCGCGCTGCTGCACGACACGGTCGAGGACACGGACTACGGGCTCGACCAGCTCACCGACGATTTCGGCGACGAGATCGCCATGCTCGTCGACGGGGTCACGAAGCTCGACAAGGTGAAGTATGGCGACTCGGCGCAGGCCGAGACCGTGCGCAAGATGGTGGTCGCGATGTCGAAGGACATCCGCGTGCTCGTGATCAAGCTCGCCGACCGTCTGCACAACGCGCGCACCTGGGGGTTCGTCTCGAGCGACTCGGCGAAGCGCAAGGCCCAGGAGACCCTGGAGATCTACGCGCCCCTCGCGCACCGTCTGGGGATCCAGTCGATGAAGACCGAGCTCGAGGATCTCTCCTTCGCCGTCCTGAAGCCCAAGCTCTACGCCGAGATCCAGAATCTCGTGTCGCAGCGCAATCCCCAGCGCGACGAACTGGTGGGAGTGGTGATCAGTTCGATCGAGTCCGACCTGCGCGAGGCGAAGATCCGCGGCGAGGTCACCGGGCGTCCCAAGGAACTCTACTCGATCTATCAGAAGATGATCGTGCGCGGGCGGGATTTCGACGACATCTACGACCTCGTGGGCATCCGAGTGCTCGTGAATTCGATCCGCGACTGCTACGCGGTGCTCGGTGCGGTGCATGCGCGGTGGACCCCGATCCCGGGTCGATTCAAGGACTACATCGCCACGCCCAAGTTCAACCTCTACCAGTCGCTGCACACCACCGTCATCGGGCCCGATGGTCGCGCGGTCGAGATTCAGATCCGCACGGTCGAGATGCACCAGCGCGCCGAGTACGGCGTCGCCGCGCACTGGAAGTACAAGCAGCGGCAACCCGGTCAGCAGGACGGGCCGAGCTCCAACGACATGGCGTGGCTCGCGCACATCTCCGACTGGCAGGCCGAGACGGAGGATCCGAGCGAGTTCCTCGACGCGCTCCGCTTCGAGATCGGCGCGAAGGAGGTCTACGTCTTCACGCCCAAGGGTCGGGTCATCGGACTCCCCGCGGGCGGTACCACCGTCGACTTCGCGTATGCGGTGCACACCGAGGTGGGGCACCGCACCATGGGCGCCCGCGTGAACGGACGTCTCGTGCCGCTCGAGACCTCGCTGCAGAACGGCGACGTCGTCGAGGTGTTCACCTCGAAGGATCCGAACGCGGGGCCCAATCAGAACTGGCTGACGTTCGTCAAGAGCAAGCGCGCGCAGAACAAGATCCGCCAGTGGTTCACGAAGGAGCGCCGCGAGGAGGCAGCGGAGACCGGCAAGGTCGAGATCACCAAGGCGCTGCGCAAGCAGGGGCTGCCACTGCACCAGGCGATGAACTCGGCGGCACTGCAGCAGGTCGCCCTGCAACTGCGATACGCGGATGTGACCGCGCTGTACGCAGCCGTGGGTGAAGGGCATGTCTCGGCGCAGTCGGTGATCGAGAAAGTCACCGCGCTCGTCTTCGACGAGCAGACCTCGACGGAGCCGGCGCTCTCGACCCTGCCGATCATCGAGGCGCCGCGTGCCCGGAAGGCGGGCGGAGAGAGCGGTGTGGTGGTGACGGGCGCCTCGGACGTGCTCGCAAAGCTCGCGAAGTGCTGCACCCCTGTGCCGGGCGACGAGATCCTCGGTTTCGTGACGAAGGGGCAGGGCGTCTCGGTGCACCGTGTCGACTGCCACAATTTCATGCAGTTGCGCACGCAGCAGGATCGTGTCGTCGAGGTCGAGTGGGCGCCGAGCGCCAAGAGCGTGTTCCTCGTGCAGATCCAGGTGGAGGCGCTCGACCGCTCCGGCCTGCTCTCCGATGTCACCCGCACCCTCTCCGAGCATCACGTGAACATCCTCTCTGCGTCGGTGAACACCTCCAGTTCGCGTTTGGCGATCAGCCGATTCGTGTTCGAGATGGCGAATGCCACGCATCTCGAGCACGTGCTCAATGCCGTGCGCCGCATCGACGGCGTCTACGACGTCTACCGCATTCAGAGCTGACCCGAGCCGCGAGACCAGCCGAGTCAGAGCTGCCTCAGCCGGGCGCGCGCCACCGCCCGGTAGTGGGGATGCTGCAGTTCGAGCCGGCGCTCGACGCCGGAGCGGCCGTCTGCGACGAGTCGCAGCAGCAGCCTGCAGGCGAGCCTGTGACGATGCCCGAACACGTGCGGCACCCGCAGCAGATCGTAGATCGTCTGCTCGGGATCGGTGACGGCGAAGCCGTCCAGGGAGCGCAGTGCCCCTTCGGGGTAGGCGAACTGGTGGAGCTGATGATCGCGGCGCGCGCGCTGCGCAGGACGCCGCCGACCCGTGGTCGAGAGTTCGAGCATCGGGTCGGGACGCCGTGCGGCGCCCCAGATCCAGGCGGCGCTCATGCGGATGGCGATGCGGTCTGGAGTGAGCCAGGGGGCCAGCGCTGCCGCCCGCACCCGAGGCGTCTCGGGCCACCCGGCTGCGCGCACGCCGGGGCCGCAGCGCACGAGGCTGCCACGCAGCAGTTCTGCCGAGCGCACGGCTTGCGGCCAGCGGTCGAATCGGGGAACCGGAGGAAGCGCCGACGGCGTATGCACGTGCGGACGGGCAGGCGGGCTCAGGGCGCGAGGAGAATGCTGGGGCATAGCTCCATCGTCGCCCGTCGCCGCTCGATGCGCCACCGCGGTCGGGCGGCCTGTGGAGAACCCCGCCCTGGGAGCGAAGCGCCGAGGCGACTCGGGATCAGTCGCCGATCGCGGCGAGCCAGGACTGCTGCGCCGCGAGCTTCTCCTCCGCGTCTGCCTGGGCGCGCGTATCGCCCGCGTTGCGGGCCGTCTCGATCTGCGCCTCGAGCTCGGCGATCGACGCCTCGAGCTGCCCGCGCAAGCCCTCGCTGCGCGCCTTCGTCTCGGGGTTCGTCTTGCGCCAGTGCTCGTCCTCGAGGCGCTTCACATGGTCCTCGATCTTGCGCAGACGGCCCTCGACGTCGCGCAGCGCCTCGCGCGGGACGCGCCCGATCTCGTCCCAACGCAGCTGCACCTCGGTGAGGCGCATGCGGGCTGCCGCGTGATCCTGCTGCTGCAGGATCGGCTCGGCCTGGTCGAGCAGCTGCTGCTTGGCCGTGAGATTGGCGGCGTACTCCTCATTGGTCTGCGCGACCTCGGCCGCCTTGGCCTCGTAGAGCACGTCGCCGGCGGCCTTGAACCGCGCCCAGAGCTGGTCGTCGAGCTTGCGGCTTGCGCGGCCGGCCGCCTTCCACTCGTCGAGCAGGCCGCGGTAGGCGGGAATGCCATCGATGCCCTTCGGGGCGAGCGCCTCGGCGGCGGAGATGATCCGCTCCTTGCGCTGCCGCACCTCCTTGTTGTTCGCGTCCATCTGCGCGAAGTGGGCGCGGCGCGCCGAGTCGAAGGTCTGGCGTGCCGAGCGGAAGCGTTTCCAGAGCGCGTCGGCCTGCGCCTTCGGGATCTGCGGGCCGCCGCGCTGCGCGGCCTGCCAATCGGCGAAGAGCTGCTCGAAAGCCTGGCTGGTGTCCTTCCAGCGGATCGACGTCTCCGGCTGCGCCGCGAGCCGCTCGGCCTCCGTCACGATCGCCTCGCGCTTCTCGAGGGCCTCCGTGCGCGCCGCCTCGCGCTCCGCCTGCTGCTTCTCGCTCAGCTCGGCGGTCCTGCCGGCGAGCTTGTCGACGCGCTCGCGCAGGGCGGCGATGTCGCCGACGGCCGCGGGCTCGACCAGTTGTGCGCGCAGCTTCGCCACCGTGTCGGCGGCGGAGGCGTCGGCGGTGCCGCGGGCGATGCGCGCCTCGAGCAGCGCGACCTGTCCCTCGAGGTCGGCGTACTTGCGCGTGAAGTAGGCCAGCGCTTCCTCGGGAGTGCCGTCGGGGAACGAGCCCACGACGCGTTCGCCCTCGCCCTCGCGCACGTAGACGGTGCGGTCGTCGTCGACGCGCCCCCAGGTCGTTTCGTTGCTCGCTTCACTCACGGTTCTGCTCACCTGTCGTGTGTGGGTCGGCGCGCCGACCGGTACGGGATAGACCCCTCCACTATGCCACAGCGCCCGCTCGCGCCGTGAGGTCGGAGGCCCTCGGTAGCATGGGCGTGTGGACTCGAGACCCGTACCGTCGCAGACCGCGCCCCTGGCGGTGCGCATGCGGCCGCGCACCCTCGACGAGGTGGTGGGGCAGCAGCATCTGCTGCGTCCCGGCTCCCCGCTGCGCACGCTCGCCTCGGGCGCCGACCACGGGGGAGGCGCGGTGTCGGTGATCCTCTGGGGGCCGCCCGGCACGGGCAAGACCACGCTCGCGCAGGCCATCGCGCACTCGAGCGGCCGCCGGTTCGTGGAGCTGTCGGCGATCACGGCGGGCATCAAGGACGTGCGCACGGTGATGGAGCGGGCGCTCAACGACCGCGATCTCTACGACATCGCGACGGTGCTCTTCCTCGACGAGATCCACCGCTTCACCAAGGCGCAGCAGGATGCGCTGCTGCCCGGTGTGGAGAACGGCTGGGTGACGCTCGTCGCCGCGACGACCGAGAATCCCTCGTTCTCCGTGATCAGTCCGCTCCTGTCCCGGTCGCTGCTGCTGACGCTGGAACCGTTGGAGGACGCGGATCTGCGCGCACTGCTCGAGCGCGCCGTCTCCGATCCGCGCGGGCTCGGCGCCCAGGTGTCCGTCGACGACGAGGCGCTCGACGCGCTGGTGCAGCTCGCGTCGGGCGACGCCCGCCGTGCGCTCACGGGTCTCGAAGCCGCCGCGGCATCCGCCCTCGCGATGGACGAGGCCGGGGGCGAGCCGCCGGTCGTCACCCCCGAGATCGTGTCGGCCTCGGTGGATCGCGCGCTGCTGCGGTACGACCGCAACGGGGACCAGCACTACGACGTGATCAGCGCATTCATCAAGTCGATGCGCGGATCGGATCCCGACGCCGCGATCCACTACCTGGCGCGCATGATCGAGGCGGGGGAGGATCCGCGATTCATCGCGCGCCGGCTCATGGTCCACGCGGCGGAGGACGTGGGGATGGCGGATCCGCACGCGCTGCAGGTCGCGGTCGCCGCCGCGGAGGCGACCCAGCTCATCGGTCTCCCGGAGGCGCGGATCCCGCTCGCCGAGGCGACGATCTACATCGCCACCGCGCCGAAGTCGAACGCGGTCATCAGCGCGATCGACGCGGCGATCGCCGATGTGAAGCGCGGCAACTTCGGGCTGGTGCCGAAGCACCTGCGCGACGCGCACTATCCCGGAGCGAAGCGCATGGGGCACGGCAAGGGGTACCGCTACCCGCACAGCGACCCGAGGGGCGTCTCCCCGCAGCAGTATCTGCCCGATGAGCTGCGCGACCGGGTGTACTACGAGCCCACGCAGCACGGCAACGAGCGGGAGGTCTCCGACCGTCTCGAGAAGATCCGCCGCATCACACGCGGCGGCTGAGGCCCGCAGGCGGTGGTGATCTGGTAGACTGATCGCTGGCCAACATCGCTCCCGCTGCCGGCTGCACGCGGGAAGCGCATGGCAGGCGCCCTGTAGCCGGGTTTCTGCGATGGTCGTTCCCTCACCGAAGACGGTGTGCTGCGTCGCGTGCATGACTCGTTCATGCGGGCGCAGCGTGGCCGAGAGAACACGCGGTTCGCGAAGCATCGCGATCCGCACACAGAAACCCGAAAGGACCCACGTGTCGACTACGTCGCGTACCCGCTCCCAGACCCGCCGATCCCGCGCACTCGGGATCGCCCTCACGCCGAAGGCGGCCCGCTACCTCGAGAAGCGCCCCTACGGCCCCGGCCAGCACGGCCGCACCAAGCGCAAGAGCGACAGCGACTACGCCGTGCGCCTGCGCGAGAAGCAGCGTCTGCGGGCCCAGTACGGCATCCGCGAGAAGCAGCTCGTCATCGCCTTCAAGGAGGCGCGCCGCCAGGACGGCCTGACCGGTGAGAACCTCGTCGAGCTGCTCGAGATGCGTCTCGACTCGCTCGTGCTGCGCGCCGGCTTCGCCCGCACCACGGCGCAGGCGCGCCAGCTCGTCGTGCACCGCCACATCCTCGTCGACGGCAAGATCGTCGATCGCCCGTCGTTCCGCGTGAAGCCGGGCCAGCTCATCCACGTCAAGGAGCGCTCGGAGGGCCTCGAGCCCTTCCAGGTCGCCGCTGCCGGTGGTCACGCCGAGGTGCTGCCCAACGTTCCGGGCTACCTCGAGGTCGAGCTCGACAAGCTCCAGGCGCGTCTCGTGCGCCGCCCGAAGCGCGCTGAGGTCCCGGTGACCTGCGAAGTGCAGCTCGTCGTCGAGTACTACTCGGGCCGCTAAGCACGCGAGCACCCCTGGGGGCGCCGGAATCCGAGCGATCGGGATCCGGCGCCCTCTGCGTTCCCCGGCCGTTCCTCCCGTGCTGCGGATGGGGCTACCGCTAAGCTTGAGGGGTGCGTCACTCGCGCGGCGGATCCGTCGCGCTCGTACGGCGGAGGAGGAACCGGACATGCGCAGACTGCTGTGGCTCTCGAGCGGCGTGGTGGTGGGCTTCATCGCCGCCCACCTCGTCAACCAGACCCCCGAGGGGCGGCGCTTCTTCGCCCGTCTGAATCGCGGAGTCGAGGAATTCAACCGCGCCTTCTCGGCCGGGTATCGCGAGGCCGAGGGCGAGGCCGAGGACCTGATCGACGACGTGGAGGAGGCGCTGCGCAGGCTGCGCGACAGGAACGCGGCCGACTGAGCGGCGATCCCGACTCACATTCACCCCACACTTCAGAAGGACATCGCTCGGATGCAGACCGCAGAGATCCACCGCCGCTGGCTCGACTTCTTCGAGAAGCGGGGGCACACCGTCGTGCCCTCGGCGTCGCTCGTGAGCGACGACCCCAGCCTGATGTTCACGGTGGCCGGCATGGTGCCCTTCGTGCCCTACCTGTCGGGACTGGTGCCCGCGCCCTATCCGCGCGCGACGAGCGTGCAGAAGTGCATCCGCACCAACGACATCGAAGAGGTGGGCAAGACCCCGCGCCACGGCACGTTCTTCCAGATGTGCGGCAACTTCTCCTTCGGCGACTACTTCAAGGAGGAGGCGATCCGCTTCGCCTGGGAGCTGCTCACCACGAGCGAGGACGACGGCGGGCTCGGTTTCGATCCGAAGGATCTGTGGGTCACGGTCTACGAGGACGATGACGAGGCTCTCGCGCTCTGGAAGCGGCACTCGACGCTGCCCGACGAGCGCATCCAGCGTCTCGGCAAGGACACGAACTACTGGTCCACGGGACAGCCCGGTCCCGCGGGGCCCTGCTCCGAGATCTTCTACGACCTCGGTCCGGACGCCGGTGTCGACGGCGGCCCCGCCACCGACGACGACCGCTACGTCGAGATCTGGAACCTCGTGTTCATGCAGTACCAGATCACCGATGTCGCGTCGAAGACCGACTTCACGATCGTGGGCGAGCTGCCGAACAAGAACATCGACACGGGCATGGGGCTCGAGCGCGTCGCGTTCATCAAGCAGGGCGTGCAGAACATGTACGAGATCGATCAGGTGCGTCCGGTGCTCGATCGTGCGGCGGAGCTCGCGGGCAAGACCTACGGCGCGAACCACGAGGACGACGTGCGTCTGCGCGTGATCGCCGACCACGTGCGCAGCGGACTCATGCTCATCGCCGACGGCGTGACGCCGTCGAACGAGGGTCGCGGCTACATCCTGCGCCGTCTGCTGCGTCGCGTGATCCTGTCCATGCGGCTGCTCGGCGTCGACGGCCCGACGTTTCCCGAGCTGTTCCCGGTGTCGCGCGACGCGATGCAGGCGGCCTACCCGGAGGTGGCGCGCGAGTTCGAGTTCATCTCGCGCGCCGCGTACGCCGAGGAGAAGACCTTCCTGCGCACGCTCGCCTCGGGCATCCAGATTCTCGACGCCGCGGTGAGCGGAGCCCGGGGCGCCGGTGGAGAGGTTGCGGGCGACACCGCGTTCCTGCTGCACGACACCCACGGGTTCCCGATCGAGCTGACGCTCGAGATCGCGGAGGAGGCCGGGGTGTCGGTCGACCGCTCGGTGTTCGCGACGCTCATGCAGGAGCAGCGGGACCGGGCCAAGGCCGACGCGAAGGCCAAGAAGGGGCAGCGGGCCGACCTGTCGGTCTACACGGAGCTGCGCGGTCTGGGCGAGACGCTCTTCACCGGGTACGACGAGCTGAACCACGAGAGCCGCGTGCTGGGCATCGTGGTCGACGGCGCTCCCGTGCGCGAGGCCCGCGAGGGCGAGGTCGCCGAGATCGTGCTGGCCGAGACGAGCCTCTGGGCGGAGTCCGGCGGCCAGGACTCCGATCAGGGCGTGATCGTGGGCGACGGTTTCGAAGCCGAGGTGCTCGACGTGCAGAAGCCCGTGCCCGGCCTCATCGTGCACACCGCGAAGGTCGTCGTGGGCACCGTGGGCCTCGACGCGCGAGCCGAGACCCGCGTCGACCCCGACTACCGTCGCGGCGCCACGCAGGCGCACTCGGGCACGCACGTGGTGCACGCCGCGCTGCGCGAGGTGCTGGGCGCGAACGCGCACCAGGCGGGCTCGTACAACAAGGCCGGCTATCTGCGCCTCGACTTCACGCACGGCGAGGCGCTCTCCGCCGCAACCCGCAGCGAGATCGAGGAGATCTCGAACCTCGCGATCCGCTCCGACTACGACGTGGTGACCCGCGAGATGCCGCTCGACGAGGCAAAGGCCCTCGGCGCGATGGCGCTCTTCGGCGAGAAGTACGGCGATCGTGTGCGGGTGGTGGATATCGGCGGCCCCTGGTCGCGGGAGCTGTGCGCCGGCACCCACGTGGAGAGCTCGGCCGAGATCGGCATGATCAGCCTCGTCTCCGAGAGCTCCGTGGGCTCGACGAACCGGCGTCTCGAGTCGCTCGTCGGCATCGAGGCCTTCCGCAATTTCGCGGCGGAGCGCGCCATCGTGCAGCAGCTCACGAGCGGACTGAAGGTGCCCCGCGCCGAGCTCGTGACCAAGGTGCAGGATCTCGGCGCGCAGCTGCGCACGGCAGAGAAGCGGATCGCGGCGCTCGAGGCGGAGAAGCTCGCGCAGCGAGTGCCGGAGCTGCTCGCGGGCGCCGAGGAGCTCGGCGAGGTGCGCGCGGTGCTCGGGTCGCTCGGCGGCGTCGGCTCGGCCGACGACGTGCGCGGGTTGGCCCTGCAGCTGCGCGATCGTCTCGGCGCGGAAGCCGGCGTCGTGGTGCTCGCGGGCGATGCGGGCGGCAAGCCCGTGGTGATCGCGGCGACCACTGCGGCGGCACGCGATCGCGGCGTGCGCGCCGGGGATCTCGCGAAGCTCGGCGCTCAGGTGCTCGGAGGCGGCGGCGGCGGCAAGCCCGACCTCGCTCAGGGCGGCGGCACCGACCCCGCGAAGATCGACGAGGCGCTGGCCGAGATCCGTCGGAGCCTGGCGGCGTGAGGGGCCGGGTCTAGTGCGCACCGGCGTGCGACTCGGGATCGACGTGGGCAAGGCGCGCGTCGGCGTGGCGCGGAGCGACCTGCACGGCATGCTCGCCACGCCGGTCGAGACCGTGCCCCGAGACCTCGCGGGTGACGCCGACCTGGCGCGCATCGCGGCGATCGCGAGCGAGCTCGAGGCCGTCGAGGCCGTGGTCGGGCTTCCGCTGAACCTGCGCGGAGAGCGGACTCCGTCCACGGAGGATGCCGAGCGCTTCGCGCAGCGCCTCGCCGACCGCCTCGACGCACCGGGCGTGACCGTGCGACTCGTCGACGAGCGCCTGTCGACGGTGTCGGCGCAGGGACAGCTGCGGCAGGCGGGCAAGAAGACCAAGCAGAGCCGATCCATCATCGATCAGGCCGCGGCGGTGGTGATCCTGCAGCACGCTCTCGACGTCGAGCGCGCCCGGGACGACGCGCCTGGCCAGGCGGTCGTTCCGCGCGAACGGTCCGGGGAGGAGACCCAGTCATGAACGCACGCACTCGCAGCGAGCCCCGGCACGTCGGGAGGCGGATCCTCATCTCCCTCCTCGTGGTCGCGCTGCTGCTCGGCGGGCTCGTCGCGGCGGGCGGCTACCTGTGGGCGCAGTACGGCGGGCAGATCTCACAGCTCTTCGGCTGGACCAGCAACGACTACGAGGGCGAGGGCCACGGTGAGACCGTCGTGGTCATCACGGAGGGCGAGATCGGCGAGGATATCGCTGCGACCCTCGCCGAGGCCGATGTGGTCAAGACCTCGGAGGCCTTCTACGAGCTCCTGCTCGCGCAGGAACCCGCCGTCGAGTTCCACCCCGGCTCGTACCGGGTGAAGCTGCAGATGAGCGCCCAGGCCGCGCTCGACGCGCTGCAGGATCCCGAGAACCGCATGGCCTTCACGGCGATGATCCCCGAGGGCAAGACGGTCGACCAGACCCTCGAGCTCGTGTCGGCCGGCGCCGACATCCCGCTCGAGGAGCTGCAGGCCGCGGCCGAGGACGTCTCGGCCTTCGACCTCCCGGCCGGCGTCGACAGCCTGGAGGGCTGGCTCTTCCCGGCGACCTACGAGTTCGAGGAGGAGACGACGGGCACGGAGGCCATCGCGCGCCTCGTGCAGGAGCAGAAGGCGGTGCTCGACGAGTTCGGGGTTGCCGTCGACGACCGCGAGCGCGTGCTGAACATCGCGGCGATGGTGCAGCGGGAGGGCGGCCGGATCGAGGACTTCGGCCGGGTATCGCGGGTCATCCAGAATCGACTCGACCAGGGGATGCTGCTGCAGATGGACTCGACGGCCCAGTACGGCATGGGCCAGCACGACGACGGCAGCGTCTGGTCGACCGACGAGGCGCTGGCCGACGACAATCCGTGGAACACCTACGTGCACGAGGGGCTCCCGCGGGGCCCGATCGCCAACCCGGGCCGCGATGCCATCGCTGCGGCGATCGCCCCGGAGGAGGGGGACTGGCTGTACTTCGTCGCGGTCGACCTCGACACGGGCGAGTCGGTGTTCTCGGCGACGCTCGAGGAGCACAACACCGCGGTCGAGCAGCTGAACCAGTGGTGCGCGGCCAATCCCGGCAAGGGGTGCTAGTGACGCCCGGGGAGCAGGATCCCGATCCTCGGGACGGGGTGCTGCGCGAGCGCCTCGCCGTGCTGGGCTCGCCGATCGCCCACTCGAAGTCGCCGGCGATCCACGCCGCCGCCTACGAGGCGCTCGGTCTCGACTGGGGGTACGGCCGCCGCGAGCTCGACGCACCCGCTCTCGGACCCTTTCTGGCCTCCCGCGGGCCGGAGTGGCGCGGCTTCTCACTCACGATGCCACTGAAGGAGGAGGCCCACCGGATCGCGTCGGTGCTCGATCCGATCGCGGCCGAGAGCGGCGTCGTGAACACGCTGCTGCGCATCGCGAGCGGTGTGGGCGACGGTCCGCGCTGGGCGGGGTTCAACACCGACGTGACGGGTCTCGCCGCCGCGATCCGGGGCGCCGGGCTCGACGCGAGCAGCACGATCGTGCTGGGCTCGGGGGCCACAGCGGTTTCCGCGATCCTCGCCGCCCGGAGACTGGGCGCTCGGCACGTCGAGGTCGTGGCGCGCAACGTGGAGGCGATCGCCGACCTGGTCGCGCGTTTCGGGAGCTCGCGGGAGTCGGACACCGGGGCGTGGCTGCACGTCTCAGGGACCCCTCTGCAGAGCTTCGAGCGGGGTTTCCATCCGCATGATCCCGCCGCAGGCGCCACCCTCGTCATCTCGACGCTGCCGGGGCCGGCGGCGCGAGACCTCGAGCTCCCCGCGGAGCTGACGCGCCTCCCGCTCTTCGACGTGGCCTACGATCCGTGGCCCTCGCCGCTCGCGGAGCGGTGGCGCGCCGCCGGGGGAGAAGCGCACGCCGGCACGGACATGCTCGTCGAGCAGGCCCTGATCCAGATCCGCATCTTCCGCGGCGGCGACCCCGCGACACCGCTGCCGGACGAGGGCACGGTGCTCGCGGCGATGCGCGCGGCACTGTGACGCGGCACGCGTGACGTGCGCGAGCCGCCCGCCGCATATGGGAGGATAGAGGGTATGCTGCGTTGGCTTACCGCCGGAGAATCTCACGGCCCCGAACTGATCGCGGTCCTCGAAGGACTGCCCGCTGGTGTCCCCGTCTCGCTAGACGGCATCAGGGAGGATCTCGCCCGTCGCAAGCTCGGCTACGGCCGCGGCTCGCGCATGAAGTTCGAGCAGGACGAGCTGCACCTCTCGGGCGGCGTGGTGCAGGGCGTCTCCATCGGCGGGCCCGTCGCCATCCGCATCGGCAACACCGAGTGGCCGAAGTGGACCGAGGTGATGAGCGCGGAGCGCACCGAGCTCTCGGAGAAGTCGCGGGGCCGCGGCGCGCCGCTCACGCGCCCGCGTCCCGGGCACGCGGACCTCGCGGGGATGCAGAAGTACGGCTTCGACGAGGCCCGGCCCGTGCTGGAGCGGGCGAGTGCGCGCGAGACCGCGGCGCGAGTGGCCCTCGGTGCCGTGGCGCGCGCATTCCTCGCCGAACTGGGGATCCGGCTCGTGAGCCACACCATCTCCATGGGAGACGTCGCCGTGCCCGCGGGGTCGCCGCTGCCGCGGCCCGAGGACGTGGCCGCGCTCGACGCCGATCCGCTCCGCTGCTTCGACGGCGACACCAGTGCGCGCATGGTCGAGGAGGTCGACGACACGAAGAAGTCGGGCGACACCCTCGGTGGGATCGTCGAGGTGCTCGCCTATGGTCTGCCGGCCGGTCTCGGATCCTACGTGCACTGGGACCGCAGGCTCGACTCGCGCATCGCCGGAGCGCTCATGGGCATCCAGGCCATCAAGGGGGTCGAGGTCGGCGACGGCTTCGAGACCACGCGGCGCCGCGGCTCTGCGGCGCACGACGAGCTGCACATCGACGACGGACGGATCGCTCGCGACACCGGACGCGCCGGCGGCATCGAGGGCGGCATGACGACCGGCCAGGTGCTGCGCGTGCGGGCCGGGATGAAGCCGATCGCCACCGTGCCGCGGGCCCTGCCGACGATCGACATCGCGACCGGCGAGGAGTCGAAGGCGCATCACCAGCGCAGCGATGTCACCGCGGTGCCGGCATCCGGCGTGGTCGCCGAGGCGATGGTGGCGCTCGTGCTGGCCGATGCGGTGACCGAGAAGTTCGGCGGCGACAGCGTGGCCGAGACGAAGCGGAACCTCGAGTCGTACCTGGCGGCGATCCCCGAGCGGCTGGCGACCGTCATCGAATCGTGAGCGCGCACCGGCGGGCGAACCGGGACGCCGGGCCCCCGGCCCAGCGGCCGAAGCCCGGACCGCCCACGGCGCCGATCCGGCAGGTGCCGGGATCGGGCGAGGCCGCGAGCGGCGCCGCCGGCGCGGGCCGTCCGACACCCGCCGCGGCCAAGCCGCGCAGGCGGCGGCGCCGGCGCGGCGGATCCCGTCTGCCCGATCGGGCCATCGTCTTCGTCGGGCCCATGGCCGCGGGCAAGACGAGCCTGGGCAAGCGGGTGGCCCGCGAACTCGGAATCCCGTTCGTCGACACCGACGCGGTGTTCGTGCGTCAGCACGGGGTCATCACCGAGTTCTTCGCGACGCACGGCGAAGCGGAGTTCCGCCGGCTCGAGGCCGACGTCATCGAATCGGAGCTTTCCGCCCCGGGGAGCCGCATCGTCGCCCTCGGCGGCGGTGCCGTGATCACGGAGCGCACGCGCCGATTGCTGCAGGACCACCCGGTGGTGCTGCTGATGACCACCCAGGAGGCCGTGCTGCGCACGGCGAATCTGGCCCGTCGGCCGTTGCTGCGCGATGATCCCGAAGCGTGGGGTCGCATCCTGGAGGAGCGCCGCCCCTTCTACGAGGAGGTCGCCGACGTGACGTATCGCACGGATCGCGCGACGAAGGAACAGCTCGCCCGCCGCGTCGCCCAGTGGGCGCGGGGATACGCGAGGAAGCAGAACGAGAGGGAGCAGTAGATGAGCGACGCCACCGTCATTCCGGTCACCGGTGAGAGCGAGTACGCGGTGACCGTGGGGCGCGGGGTGCTCGAGCGTCTGCCCGAGGCCCTCGGCGACCGCGTGGCGAAGGTGCTCATCGTGCACACGGCCACCGTCGGTAAGCTCGCCGACGAACTGCGCGCGGCGCTGCAGGAGCGCTACGGGCAGGTACTGCTCGCCGAGGTGCCCGACGCCGAGGCAGCGAAGCGCGTCGAGGTGGCGGCATTCTGCTGGCAGATCATGGGGCAGGCCGACTTCACGCGCACGGACGCGGTGATCGGTCTGGGCGGGGGAGCCGTCACCGACCTGGCCGGTTTCGTCGCGGCCACCTGGCTGCGCGGTGTGCGGCTCGTGCAGATCCCCACCACGGTGCTCGGCATGGTCGACGCCTCGGTCGGCGGCAAGACCGGAATCAACACGGCCGAGGGCAAGAACCTCGTGGGATGCTTCTACGCCCCGGCGGCGGTGCTCTGCGACCTGGACCTGCTAGCGACGTTGCCGAAGAACGAGATCCTCGCCGGCTTCGCGGAGGTCGCCAAGTGCGGCTTCATCGCCGAGCCCGAGATCCTCGACCTCATCGAGGCTGACACCGACCGCGCCACCGACCCCGCGAGCCCCGAGTTCCAGCGGCTCATCGAGCTCGCGATCGGGGTGAAGGCGCGGGTCGTGTCCGAGGACTTCCGCGAGGGCGGGCTGCGCGAGATCCTCAATTACGGGCACACGCTCGGGCACGCCATCGAGCATGCCGAACGGTACCAGTGGCGGCATGGCGTGGCGATCTCGATCGGCATGATGTACGCCGCCGAGCTGGGCCGGATGGCCGGCTCGCTCTCCGACGCGGCCGTGGAGCGGCACCGGAGGGTGCTCTCGGCGCTCACGCTGCCGCTCTCGTACCCGGCCGGGCGCTGGCCCGGACTGCTCGCCGCCATGCAGCGGGACAAGAAGGCGCGCGCCGGCATGCTGCGCTTCATCGTGCTCGACGACATCGCCAAGCCGCGCGTGCTCGCGGGCGTGGACGATTCGATGCTGCAGTTCGCGTATCAGGAGATCGCGGGCTGAGCGCTCGCGATCGGGTGCCCGGAGCGGGGCACGAGCGTGCGGCGCGGCGCGGCGCTCACCCGATCCGGAACCCCTGACCCGCGAGGATCAGCGCGAGCACGCGACGATCCTCGCGGTGCATCACGCCCTCCACGAATCGGGTGAGCGCCCGATCCAGGGAGACGGATCCCGCGCTCCCCGCGACCTTCTGGAGCACCGCGACGAGCGTGCGCGGCGCGAGCACCGCCTCCTCGAGCCCCGGGCGGCCGTCGATCTCGCGCTCGGTGCTCACGAACTCGCCGAAGCCCTCGCCGTGCTCGCCCGCGAACACCTGCTGGCTGATGAAGGCCGCCCGGGCGACGCGCAGGAGCTCGTCGACCGAGAGCTCATCGGGCAGCCGACCGTGCGGGTCGGCGACCGCGGCCGCGGCGAGCAGCGCGTTCTCGGCCGGGAACTCCTCGTAGCCGAGGCCGGTGTCCGGGTAGTGCACCCGGTAGGCGTTCGCGCCGAAGCGGTTGACCAGCTCGGCGCTGAGCCGGTCGAGCCCGCGATAGCGGTGCGGGGTCTGCTCGTTGGCGGTGGCGAGGATCGCGAAGCCCGGGGCGATCCGCACCTCGCGGCCGGCGTCCTCCTGCACGCCGAGCACGTCGCCCGGCCGCAGCTGCAGGATGCGGTTGAGCCGCTTGAGGAACTCGGCGGGCATGGCGTTGAGCTCGTCGAGGATCACCGGGCGGCCCTCGGTCATCGCGCGCAGCAGCGGGCCGGGCACGAAGGCGCTCACCGTGGCTCCGCCCTCGGCGCGCAGCTCGTGGGTGCCGATGAGCTGCGCGCTCGTGATGTCGCCGTAGCCGGAGACGAGCTCGGGCTCATGTCCCACCGCTTGCCGGGCCAGGTGCTCGGCGAGCGCGGTCTTCGCCCCTCCGGTCTCGCCGACGAGCAGCACGGGAGCGCCGCGCAGCACCGCGGGCAGGGCCTCGGCGATGATGCCGGTCATCCGATCGGTGAGCAGCAGGCCGTCGCGCAGCTGGCGGCGCGCCTCGCGCAGGCGCAGCGCGCCGAGGGCGTCGAGCACGACGTCGCGCCGCGCGGAGGTGGTGACCGCCGCGCGCCAGTCGCTGCGGCCAGCACCGGCATCCTCGCGGAGACCGGCGTCGTCCCGGAGGGCGGCCGCGCTGGTGCGCTCGGACGCGGTGAGGGAGCGCCCGCCCGCGATCGCTCGCGCGACGATCGCGTCGGCCCCCTCGAGCGCGCGTCGCCGGCGCTCCGACTCGCGACGCGACTCGGCTGCGATCCGCAGGGTGCGCGCCTGCTCGTCGAGCGCGAGCTCGATCGCGGACCGGTGCTGCGGGTCGTCCAGGATGCCGGTGAGTCGTTCGTCGAGCCTCCGGAGGTCGTCGCGGTGCACCTCGGCCTCCGGGGTCGCGGGATCCGCCGCGAAGAGGGCCCGGCGCACGCGGCGCCGCTCCTCCGAGGTCGCCCGGGCCTCGCGCAGTACGGGGTCCGCATCGAATGCCAGCATGTCCGTCACGCTATCAGTACCCCGTGTGCGCTTCGATCGTTCGCGCCCTCGGCCGCGCGGCGGTGGCGCGCATCCCCGATAGGGTGAGGGCATGGAGGCGCGCGAGGGGCTGCAGGCCGCCGGGGCGCTGCTCGGGATCGCCGTCACCGTCACTGACGATCCCGCGTGGGAGCTGGTGCGGCCCGACGGTCGCCCCGCCGAGCTGCGGGTCGGCCTCGGCTGGTACGCGGCGCGCGGGCACGGACCCGAAGAGGCCGTGGCGCTCGCACTGCTGCAGCTGTGGGAGAGCGTGCGCGGCGAGACGCGGGCACCTGACCGCGCCCGTCGGGCGCGCTCGGTCGTGACGGCGCGGCCGGAGTCCGAGCCGCTGGTGGCCGCCGTCGTGCGCCTGCAGGCCGCAGCGGAACTGCTCGTCGCGATGCCGGGCCTGCGCCCGAGCCTCGCGTCCGCGCTCGAGCGCAGCGTGCCGAACGAGGTCTTGGAGCAACCGCGGCATCTGCAGTGGGTGACCGTGCTGCTGCGGGCGGGGCTGGGGTGCGATACCGCGAGCGCCGGCGCCGATGCGGCCGAGGAATGGCGGGGGCTGCAGCGCCTCGGCGCAGGAGACTTCGATCCCCTGCGGCGCGTACTCGCTCCGGACCCCCAGCGGCGTCCGCTGGAGCGATTCGAGCGGGCGCTCGCGCTCCTGCTGCCGCCTTACGAGCGCCTGCTCGCGCTCGACGCCCGCGAGCGCGGCCTGGGCGAGGCCCCGGACGGCGCGACGGCGCAGGAGCACGAGGGCGGCGCCGAGACCGAGGACTTCGGTGCCGCGGGTGCCGGGGCCGACGCGGAGCCGGGCGCCGAACGGGCCGAGGCGGAGGGGGGCGACGCCGTTCCCCCGGGCGCCGATGAATCGCGCGCGCGACCGGGCGAGGGGCGGCAGACCGCCGAGGGATCGGACCTGTTCGCTGCCGAGCAGGCGGGCTTCGTGAGCGCGTACCTGGCGACGCCGCTGCCCGCGGAGGGTGCGCTCGTACAGGCGCTCGTCGAGCTCGACGCGGCCAGCGAGGCTGCCGGGAGCAGGCGGGAGGAGCAGCGTGACGACGACCGGACGGCGGCGGGCGCCGCCGGCAGCGGCGCGGCGCTCGCGGCGGCCGAGTACCGCGCCCGAGCCGCCGAGCTCACTCCAGCCATCGAGCGCATGCGAGAGGTCTGGGCTCGGGTGATCGCGGAGCGCGTTGCACGGGTGCGCACGATCGGGCGGCGCGCGGTGCCAGAGGGCGAGACGCTGGACCCGCAGTCGCTGGCGGGGGCGTTCGCCGAAGCACGGTCAGGCGTGCAGCGGCCCGCGGCGTTCCTGCGCCGCGAGACCCGGCCGCGGCGCACCCGCCGCGCCGGCAGCACCGACTACGTGGTGCTCGTGGACCGCTCGGCCTCGATGCAGGGGCGCCCCGCCGCCGCCGCGGCCGACGCGACGCTGGTGATGCTCGAGGCGCTCGCCGGCGCCGAGCGCGACATCGCCCACGCCGAGGAGCGCCAGGGCATCGAGCTGGATCTCGACATCCGCACCGCTCTCGTGCTCTTCGACGCCGAGACGCAGCTGGTGAAACCCCTCTCGCGCGGACTCGACGACACCGTGCGCCTCGACATGGTCGCGGGCATCCGATCGCCGCGGGGGTCCACGAACGACGGCGCCGCGCTGCGGCTGGCAGCGGAGCAGCTCGGCCTGCTCGGCGGCTCGACGGGCGACGGCCGGGAGCGCCGGCGCGTAGTGATCGTGGTGAGCGACGGCGGCTCCAACGACGAGGCCGCATCGGCCCGGGAGATGCTGCGCCTGCGATCCGCCGGTGTGGGGGTGCACGGCATCGGGATCGGCTCGGACGAGGTCGTGCGCCGCTACGCGCCGAGCAGCAGCCGCGTCGACGACCCGCGCGAGATCGCCGAGGCGATGCAGCGGCTCGTGGAGAGCGAACTGCCGTGAGACACTGGTCATCGCGAAGGGAGGCTGCGCATGGCGCCGACGGATGAGGGCTCGGGAGCCCGGCTGGCTCGGGTGCTGTTCCCGGACCTGGCGGCCGACCTCGATTCGGCGCTCGCCGGGAGCGGGGCCGGCGCGGATCAGGGTTTCGACGCCTGGCTCGACGGCCGCACCGAGGTCGTGCGCGCCGAACTGGGCGGCGCCGCGTTCGGCGCCGTGGACGACGCGGCGTCGCGGGAGCGCTTCGAGCGGGCATTCGCCGCCGCTCGCACCGTCGCGGGGTGGGTCGGGCTGCGGGTGCCCGAGCCGGAGGCGTTCGCGTCGGCGGGCGTCGACTTCGCCCGGCTGGGGGCGGCCCTGGCCGCCGATCCCACGCTCACCCCGGTGGCAGCCCCCTACGGTCTGGGCGCCGACGGGTGGCGGAGCCTGTTCGCGCGTGCCGCGAGCGAGGAGCGGAGCCCGCTGGGCCCGCTGGGCTCGCCCGGCGGTGGGGGAGGTGCGACGGCGGACGCGCGCGGCGACGGCGCGCCAGTGGCCCAGCCGCTCGTGCTTGCGAGTGAGGCCGAGCGTGAGTTCTCGCTGCTCGACATCGTGCCCGATCGCTCGGCGCCTGCGCCGCACGGCCCTGAACGGGCGAGCTCCGTGCGCTGGACGCTGCGCCTGGTGCCCGCGGGACTCGCGCCTGCGGTGCTCGGCCTGAGCTTCGAGCACGGGCCGCACGCGTCGCTGCCGGAGATGCTCATGCTGCAGCTGACCCGCGTCGTCGCGGGGGACCCGCTCGTCGATGCGCGCAGCTTCACCTGGCTCGCGGGCGCGCTCGCCGACGGTCGCCTCGCCGCCCGGCACGTCTACGACTCCGCCGAGCGCGTCGTGCGCATCAATTGCCGCGAGGTGGGTCATCAGGGGCCGCACCTCGGCGCCCGGCCGCCCGTGGGCTAAGCAGACGGCGTGTCCGGCAGGCGCACCCGCGCCACCCCCTCTGCGGCCGCCACGAGAGCGCCGAGATCGATCTCCACGGATCCCTCTCGGATGCCGGCTCGGCCGTAGACGAAGTGGAGGTCTGCGGGACCGGCGGGAGGCAGCGGCCACAGCCAGGCCTGCAACTCCGCGGTCCAGCGGTGGTCGTCCCCTCCGCCTCCACCTCCCAGCATGGTTAGAGAGGCGCCTTCGGGCTCCCTGTCCCAGTTCGCCTCGGGATCCCCGAGCGAGTCGACCCGGCTGTCGTCGGCGAAGGCGAATCCCACGCGCAGCTCCTGCCCGATATCGGCGGGTTGGTGCCCGAATCCGGTCAGGCCCCTGAGCTGATCCCTCTGTTCGGGGGAGAGCGCCGAGGAGAAGCGGACGTCGAGCCTCAGCACGAACACGATGCCGTCGCTGTAGACGTCTGCTCGCTGCAGGAACAACGCGGCCCCGGGTGCGCTCGCGAGTTCTCGAACCAGCGGGACCGCGACCGGGATCTCGTCCGGGCTCGGCTGGATCCAGGCGGGCACACGGGTCTCCTCGTGATCGGGTTCGTCGCGATCCGTCAGCGCAGTGAAGAAGCTCATACCCCTATTGAAGCAGGGGGATCTCGCGCCGTTACTGAAGCAGGAGGGAACTCGCGCTGTGGGACGTCGAGCGGGCATCTGGGGCCCGGGTTCGTTCCGAATCCGGGATTCGTTCCGGCATCGGGCTGCGCTCGGACATGCTGATGAAGAGGACCCGGCCGGGTGGTCGTTCGCGGTAGCGGCGACCGGTCGGGGATCTCCAGTCGAGCGCGCCGTCCTCCTGCTGCCATACTCGCCAGCCGCCGTGGTGTTTCAGCGTGTGGTGCCCGCGGCAAAGGTGGGCGAGGTTGTCGGTGGCGGTCGCACCCCCGAGGGCGGCATCGACGGTGTGATCGATATCGCAGCGGGCGAGAGGCGCGCGGCAGCCAGGGAAGCGGCAGTGCTGATCGCGTGCGGAGAGATGCCGGCGCATCGCCGCGCTCGGACGGTAGCGGTCGACCGCGAGCAGGGTGCCGGAGTTCTCGGGTGGGGTGCCGGAACTCGCGAGCAGGGTGGCGGAATGCGCGAGCACGGCGCTCAGATCTGCGGGCACCCCGCCGGGATCATCCGTGAGTGCCCCGCCCGATCCGACGTGGACGCGTACGAGCTCCCAGGAGTTCGAACCACCGGCGAGCCGCCGCGCGGTGTCCGTGTCGATCGGTCCGTAGCCGGCGAGCGTGGGAGCGGGGCGTGCAGTGGGCGACCCAAGCTCCTCGCTCATGTCGGCATGGTCGGAGCCGTCCGGGGAAGTCAAGCACTCCACCGGGACGACCACCTGCACCTGAGCGCGCGGCGCTCCCCGTCCCGCACTCGCGTGAGGCGATGCAGGTTTCGAGGCAGCGCCGAGGACGATCTCGGCGAGCAGATCGGCCCGGATCTCGTCGCGGGTGCGTCGCTCGGACGGCAGGTCGGTATCCCGCTCGGCCTGCGCGGCCTGCGCGCGCTCGATCTCGCGGCTCCTGCGGGTGAGCTCGGCGTAGATGCCGTGCTCCTCGGCGGCGGTCAGATGCGCGACCAGGTCGGACATGCCGTCGTCGCCGTCGGCCAGGTACACCCGGCGTCTCCTGCGCGCCTCAGCGTGCCGCTCATCGAGCGGCCGCTGCGCGTACTGCTCGGCGATGCGCCGGGCGATGGGGCGCAGGCGGCTCGGCGTCTCGAATCGCGCGTGCTCGAGCACCGCGTGCTCGTAGCCGGCTCGGCGGAGCACCGCGTCCGGATCGTCGGCATCGCCGACGACGATCCCGGCGTCGACGATCACAGCGGTGTGCTGCTCGGAGATCGACCCGTCGCGCAGCGCATCGAGGGTGCGCGGATACGAGAAGGTGAGGGCGTGGGCCCGGTTGAAGCACCGTTCGACGGTCTGCTCGCTGTGGCGCAGCGCCGCAGCGGCCTCGGCTCGGACGGTGCGATACAGGATCTCGCCGCCCCGTCCGGTGGGAATGCTGCGGAGCCCGGTGCCGCTCCCGGCGGCGGCCACGTCGAACACGGAGGCGAAGGCCTCGAGCCGGGCCGCCTCGGCCACCCGCACCGCCCGCTCGGCGGCCTCGAGTCGAGACAGCGCGGCATCCAGCGCCGCGACGCGTGCGTCGAGTGCGGCCGGAGCAGAAGACGGGATGGGCATGCCACGAGTACATCAGGGACCACTGACATTCATGGTGTGGATCCTGCGACTCGCTGCGCTCGCGCAGGATGACGGGGTGCGGGTGCTCGCGCGGGATGACGGGGTGCGGGTGCTCGCGCAGGATGACGGGGTGAGGGTGCTCGCGCAGGATGACGGGGTGAGGATCCCGCGTCCCCCGCCCGCCCGCTCACGCCCAGGTGCTGGGCGCCTCGGCCCGGGTGGACGGGAGCCTGGTGGACCGACCCCAGTCGAGGATCTCCTCGGGGACGCGCAGCCGCTCGGGATCCGCGCCGCTCTTCTCGATGACCTGGTCGACCGGGACCACTCCGCCACCGCGCCGCAGGATCCGTCCGCGCACGACGGCGCGCGCGTAGACCTCGGGACGGCGCTCGGCGTCGGGACGCACGAAGCGCTGCTCGATGTAGACCGCCTGCTCGTCGAAGCCGAGGATGCGCGACTCGATCCAGAACCGCATCCAGGGATTCAGCGACTTGCGGTACGAGATGGTCTGCCCGACGACCACGGGATACCACCCCTCGCGCGTGAAGAGATCCCACACGCCGTTGCGCTGGATGAGATCGAACCGGGCGACGTCCATGACGGAGAGGTATTTGCCGTTATTCATGTGCCGCAGGATGTCGAGGTCGGTGGGCCACACGCGGAACCGGGAGCGAGAGACGTCCTCGAAGCCGATGGGGCCGCCCCGGCGACCCACGAACCACTGGTGCCAGAGGGTGCGAAAGATCATGTGCATGGCCGCGAGCCTAGGCGGCGAATCGCCGCACGCGCACGCCGTTTGTGCGAGACCTGCAAGGGATCGCGCTCGTGCGGTGTAGAATTGATCGGCGCTGGATCGCGCTCGAACCTCACAGAACCCGGAGAAGGCTGAGCATATGGCAACCTCGAACGACATCAAGAACGGCACCGTGATCAAGGAGAACGGTCAGCTCTGGAGCGTGGTCGAGTTCCAGCACGTCAAGCCCGGCAAGGGGGGCGCGTTCGTGCGCACCAAGCAGAAGAACGTGGTCTCCGGCAAGATCATCGACAAGACCTACAACGCCGGCGCGAAGATCGAGACGGCCAACGTCGACCGTCGCGACTACCAGTACCTCTACCAGGACGGCGCCGACTTCGTGTTCATGGACACCGCCGACTACGATCAGCTGACCGTCGCGGGCACCGTCGTGGGCGACTCGGCGCGCTTCATGCTCGAGAACCAGCAGGTGCAGATCGCCCTCCACGAGGGCGAGCCCCTCTACCTCGAACTGCCCGCCTCCGTGGTGCTCGAGGTGACGTACACTGAGCCCGGCCTGCAGGGCGATCGATCCACGGGCGGCACCAAGCCCGCCACCGTCGAGACCGGTGCCGAGATCCAGGTGCCGCTGTTCCTCGAGACCGGCACGAAGGTCAAGGTCGACACCCGCACGGGCGACTACCTCGGCCGCGTCAACGACTAGCCGACGCCTCGATGAGTGCTCGTACCAAGGCGCGCAAGCGCGCCCTCGACATGCTCTTCCAGGCCGATGTGCGCGAGGAGCCGCTCCTCAGCATCGTCAACGCCGAGGCGAAACGGGCCGCGGGAGAACCCGATCGTGCGGCCTCGTGGCTGTACGCGCGGGAGATCGTCGACGGGGTCGCCGATCACCGCGACGAGATCGACGAGCTCATCATGAGCTACGCGCAGGGGTGGACGCTCGACCGTATGCCGAACGTCGACCGCGCCCTGCTGCGCCTGGCCGCGTGGGAGATCCTCTTCAACGCGGAGGTGCCCGCTGCCGTGGCGATCGACGAGGCCGTGGAACTGGCCAAGGAGTACTCCACCGAGGACTCGAGCCGATTCGTCAACGGGGTGCTCGGCCGCATCGCCGACCACGCCGCGGCGTGACCGCGCGTCGTCGCGCGGTGCGATAGACTGGCGGAGTTGCAGCTTTTCTTTAACTCCCGTCCCGTGAGGCGGAGAAGGGGGGCTCGAATATGGGTACGCGAACAGTGCTGGAAGGCGCTGAGATCTCGCGGGCGCTGACTCGAATCTCGCACGAAATCATCGAAGCGAACAAGGGCGTCGCGGGGCTGGTGCTCGTCGGCATCCCCACGCGCGGTTCCCTGCTCGCCCAGCGGATCGCGGCGATCATCTCGCGCATCGAGGGCGAGGACGTGCCGGTCGGCAGCCTCGACGTCACGATGTACCGCGACGACCTCGCCCAGCATCCCACCCGGGCGCCGCACCCGACGGATATGCCCGTCTCGGGGATCGACGGCGCCACCGTCGTGCTCGTCGACGACGTGCTCTACTCGGGTCGCACCGTGCGCGCCGCGCTCGATGCGCTGAATGATCACGGGCGACCGCGTGCGGTGCGTCTCGCGGCGCTCATCGATCGCGGGCATCGAGAGCTCCCCGTCCGCGCCGACTACATCGGCAAGAACCTCCCGAGCGCCAAGCACGAGCGCATCTCGGTGCGCCTGACGGAGCTCGACGGCGTCGACGACGTGACCATCTCCGATGCGGAGGGCAGGGGATGAGGCACCTCCTCGACACCCGGACGTTGAGCAGGGACGACGCGATTCGGATCCTCGACACCGCCGAGGACATGGCTGCGGCCCAGCAGCGCGAGGTCAAGAAGCTCCCGGCGCTGCGCGGCAAGACCGTGGTGAACCTCTTCTACGAGGACTCCACCCGCACCCGCATCTCATTCGAGGCCGCGGCGAAGCGCCTGAGCGCCGACGTGATCAACTTCAGCGCGAAGGGGTCGTCCGTCTCGAAGGGCGAGTCGCTCAAGGACACGGCGCAGACGCTGCAGGCCATCGGCGCCGACGGCGTCGTGATCCGGCACCCGGCATCCGGAGCGCCGGAGCGCCTGGCCCGCAGCGGCTGGATCGACGCGGGCGTGCTCAACGCGGGTGACGGCACCCACGAGCACCCCACCCAGGCCCTGCTCGACGCCTTCACGATGCGGCGCCGCCTCTTCGGAAGCGGTGCCGGCGTATCCGACGCGAGCGGCAGCCGCGGTCGCGACCTCGACGGGGTCTCCGTTGCGATCGTCGGCGACGTCGCGCACTCGCGCGTGGCCCGATCCAACCTCTGGCTGCTCAACGCCCTCGGGGCGCACGTGACCTTCGTCGCGCCGGAGACGCTGCTGCCCTACGGTGCACGGGACTGGCCGGTGAAGATCCACCACTCCCTCGACGCCGCGCTGCGTGACGAGCGCCCCGAGGTCGTCATGATGCTGCGCATCCAGAGCGAGCGCATGCACGCCGCCTTCTTCCCCAACGAGCGCGAGTACGCGCGCAACTGGGGTCTCGACGACGCCCGCCTGGAGCGGCTCGTCGACGAGGCGATCGTGATGCACCCCGGCCCCATGAACCGCGGACTCGAGATCTCCTCGCGCGCGGCCGATTCCGAGCGCTCGACGGTGCTCGAACAGGTGGCCAACGGCGTCTCCGTGCGCATGGCGGCGCTGTATCTCCTACTGTCCGGCGAGCGAGAGGCGAGCATATGAGCACCCCCGACATCCTGATCCGCGGCGCGCGTCTCGCGGCCCAGCTGACCGAGCGGGGCGGCGACGTCTCCGCGGCGCCGCAGGTGGATCTGCGGATCTCGAACGGCACGATCGTCGAGCGCGTCGCTCAGGCGGACGGCGGGATCGCCGCGCGCGACGGCGAACGAGTTATCGACGCCGACGGGCTGGTCGCGCTGACGGGCCTGGTGGATCTGCACACGCACCTGCGCGAGCCGGGGTTCGAGCAGTCGGAGACCGTGCTCACCGGCACCCGCGCGGCGGCCGCCGGCGGCTTCACGAGCGTCTTCGCCATGGCCAACACCCTGCCCGTGCAGGACACGGCAGGCGTCGTCGAGCAGGTGCAGCGCCTCGGAGACGCCGCGGGCTATGCGACCGTGCGCCCCATCGGCGCCGTCACCGACGATCTCGCCGGCGAGCGCCTCAGCGAGATCGGCGCCATGGCGCAGTCCCGCGCCGAGGTGCGCGTCTTCTCCGACGACGGCAAGTGCGTGCACGATCCGCTGCTCATGCGCCGCGCGCTCGAGTACGTGAAGACCTTCGACGGCGTCATCGCGCAGCACGCGCAGGATCCGCGCCTCACGGAGGGCGCGCAGATGAACGAGGGCGCGCTGTCGAGCGAGCTCGGGCTCAAGGGCTGGCCCGCGGTCGCCGAGGAGTCGATCATCGCCCGCGACGTGCTGCTCGCCGAGCACATCGGGGCCCGGCTGCACATCTGCCACCTCTCGACCGCCGGGTCGGTCGAGGTGATCCGCTGGGCGAAGGCGCGGGGCGTGCAGGTCACCGCCGAGGTCACGCCGCACCACCTCATCCTCACCGAGGAGCTCGTGCGCAGCTACGACGCCCGCTACAAGGTCAACCCGCCGCTGCGGCGCGAGGAGGACGTGCGAGCGCTGCGCCGCGCCGTCGCGGAGGGCGTCATCGACATCATCGCCACCGACCACGCCCCGCACCCCATCGAGGCGAAGGAGTGCGAGTGGGATGTCGCCGCGTTCGGCATGGTGGGACTCGAGTCGGCGCTGCCGATCGCGCTGCTCACCCTCGTGAACGAGGGGCACGCCAGCTGGGCGCAGCTCGAGACGCTGCTCTCGCGCCGGCCCGCCGAGATCGGTCGCCTGGAGGGGCATCCGACGGCGCTCGAGGCCGGGCAGCCGGCCGATATCGCACTGGTCGACCCGAGCGGCTCGAGCGAGTTCGACCTTGCGCGCCTGCGGGGCCTCAGCGTCAATTCGCCCTATCTCGGCATGGAGCTTCCCGGCCGGGTCGCCTACACCGTGCGCCGGGGCTATCTGACGCTCGACGGCGGCGAGCTGGTCGACCCCGGCACGGTGGCCGCCGCGGCGCTCGTCTCGCAGGGCGGCGAGCTGTGAGCCAGACCGCCTACGCGCTCCTCATGGGCGCCATCGCGGCGCTCGCGCTCGCCGGCATGTGGTTCGCCTGGCGCGCCCGCGCGCGGCGCGACCGCGCTGTCGAGCCGCCGTCGGCTCCGCTCGCCGGGGCGACCCTCGTGAGCTTCCCGCGCGCGTCCTACGTCTCGACGACGCCGGTCGGCTCGCCGTTCGAACGACTCGCGATCGCCGGGCTGCGCTACAAGGGCTTCGCCGAGCTGACCGTGCTGAGCGACGGCGTCGTGATCGCGGTCACGGGGGAGCGCCCCGTGCGCATCCCCGCCGCGCAGCTGCGCGGCAGCGCCACCGCGGCCGGCCGGGTCGGCAAGGCCGTCGAGCGCGACGGGCTGTCCCTGATCCGCTGGGTGCCGGACGGCGCCGACGGCGCGGGCCGCCCGGGCGCGACCGGCGAGCGCACGCTGGAATCGGGATTCCGGCTCGCGAATCCCGCCGAGCAGACGGCGCTCGCCTCGGCCATCGACAAGATCTCTCCCACACCTTCGACGTCTCAGGAGGGCGCGAAATGACCACAGCTTCAGCAACACACTCGGTGACCGAGGTCACCGCCCCGCCCGCCTCCGCGGTCGCGACCGGCCCGGCCGTGCTCGTGCTCGAGGACGGCACCCGCTACTCGGGGCGCGCCTACGGCGCGACGGGTCGCACGCTCGGCGAGGTGGTGTTCTCGACGGGCATGACGGGCTACCAGGAGACGCTCACCGACCCCTCCTACGCCGGGCAGATCGTGCTCATGACGGCGCCCCACATCGGCAATACCGGAGCCAACGACACCGACATGGAGTCGCGCAGGATCTGGGTGTCGGGCTTCGTCGTGCGGGATCCCGCGCGACGCGTCTCCAACTTCCGCGCCGAGCGCTCGCTCGACGAGGATCTCGTGAACGACGGCGTGGTGGGCATCTCGGGGATCGACACCCGTGCGGTCACCCGCCACATCCGCTCCGCGGGCGCCATGCGCGCGGGCATCTTCTCGGGCGGCGACGCCGAGCTCTCCGAGGCCGAGCAGCTCGAACTCGTGCGCGGGCAGGCCGGCATGGCCGGCAAGAACCTCTCCGCACAGGTCACCACTCCCGAGCGCTACGACGTGCCCGCCGCCGAGGGCGTGGAGCGCGTCGGATCGATCGCCGTGCTCGACCTCGGCATCAAACGCGCCACGGTGCAGTACCTGTCGGAGCACGGCTTCGACGTGATCGTGCTTCCCGCGGCCACGACGCTCGAGCAGGTGCGCGAGATCGCGCCCGATGCACTGTTCTACTCCAATGGCCCCGGCGATCCCGCCGCCTCCGAAGATGCAGTCGCGCTGCTGCGCGAGCTGCTGCGCGACGGGCTGCCCTACTTCGGCATCTGCTTCGGCAACCAGCTGCTGGGCCGGGCGCTCGGCCTCGGCACCTACAAGCTGCCGTTCGGGCACCGCGGCATCAACCAGCCCGTGCTCGACAAGCGCACCGGGCGGGTCGAGATCACCGCCCAGAACCACGGTTTCGCGGTCGACGCCCCCATCGAGGGCGAGTTCGAGGCTCCCGAGGGGTTCGGCCGGGTGCGGGTGAGCCACTACAGCCTCAACGACCAGGTGGTCGAGGGGCTCGAGTGCCTCGACATTCCGGCCTTCTCGGTGCAGTACCATCCCGAGGCCGCGGCGGGGCCGCACGACGCCTTCTATCTGTTCCATCGATTCCGCGAGCTGGTTTCGACTCGCTCCGCTCGCTCAACCAGCGGAAAGACCCAGGAGGCCTGACCCGATGCCCAAGCGTTCAGACATCAATTCCGTCCTCGTCATCGGCTCCGGCCCGATCGTCATCGGCCAGGCCTGCGAGTTCGACTACTCGGGCACCCAGGCCTGCCGCGTGCTGCGCGAGGAGGGCGTGCGCGTCATCCTGGTCAACTCGAACCCCGCGACCATCATGACCGACCCCGACTTCGCCGACGCCACCTACGTCGAGCCCATCACCCCCGAGGTGATCGAGTCGATCATCGTCAAGGAGCGCCCCGACGCGATCCTGCCGACCCTGGGCGGGCAGACGGCGCTCAACGCGGCCATCGCGCTGCACGAGCAGGGCATCCTCGAGAAGCACGGCGTCGAGCTCATCGGCGCGAAGGTCGACGCGATCCGCCGCGGCGAGGATCGCCAGATCTTCAAGGACCTGGTGATCGAGTCGGGCGCCGACGTGGCCCGGTCCCACATCGCCCACACGCTCGAGGAGGCGAAGGAGTTCGCCAAGGATCTCGGCTACCCGCTCGTGGTGCGCCCGTCCTTCACCATGGGCGGGCTGGGCTCCGGCTTCGCCTACACCGAGGAGGATCTCGTCCGCATCGCGGGCGACGGCCTGCACTACAGCCCGACGAGCGAGGTGCTGCTCGAGGAGTCGATCCTCGGGTGGAAGGAGTACGAGCTCGAGCTCATGCGCGACACCGCCGACAACACGGTGGTCGTCTGCTCGATCGAGAACGTCGACGCGGTCGGCGTGCACACGGGCGACTCGATCACCGTGGCGCCGGCGCTGACGCTCACCGATCGCGAGTTCCAGAAGCTGCGCGACATCGGCATCGACATCATCCGCCGCGTGGGCGTCGACACCGGCGGCTGCAACATCCAGTACGCCGTCGATCCGAAGACGGGGCGCATCATCGTCATCGAGATGAACCCGCGCGTCTCGCGCTCCTCGGCGCTCGCCTCGAAGGCCACCGGCTTCCCGATCGCGAAGATCGCCGCCAAGCTGGCGCTCGGCTATCGCCTCGACGAGATCCCGAACGACATCACGCAGCAGACGCCCGCGAGCTTCGAACCCACCATCGACTACGTCGTGGTGAAGGCGCCCCGCTTCGCGTTCGAGAAGTTCCCGGCCGCCGACGACACCCTCACCACCACCATGAAATCGGTGGGCGAGGCGATGGCGATCGGCCGCAACTTCACGACCGCGCTGCAGAAGTCGCTGCGCTCGCTCGAGAAGCGCGGCACCTCGTTCCACTGGAGTGAGGAGACCCGCCCGGTCGCCGAGATCCTCGAGACGATCAAGCGCCCCACCGACGGCCGCATCGTCGACGTGCAGCAGGCGCTGCGACTCGGTGCGACGATCGAGCAGGTCTTCGAGTCGACCGCGATCGACCCGTGGTTCCTCGACCAGATCCAGCTCATCAACGAGGTCGCCGAGTCGGTGAAGGCCGCGCCGCAGCTCACGCTTGACGTGCTGCGCGAGGCCAAGGATCACGGTTTCTCGGACGCGCAGATCGCGGCGATCCGCGGCGTCTCCGAGTCCGAGATCCGCGGTCTGCGCCACGGCCTCGGCCTGCGCCCGGTCTTCAAGACGGTCGACACGTGCGCCGGCGAGTTCCCGGCCCTCACGCCCTACCACTACTCGTCGTACGACCTCGAGACCGAGGTCGCGCCGAGCGAGCGCAAGAAGGTCGTGATCCTCGGTTCGGGCCCGAACCGCATCGGCCAGGGCGTCGAGTTCGACTACTCGTGCGTGCACGCCTCCTTCGCGCTGTCCGAGGCGGGCTACGAGACCATCATGATCAACTGCAACCCCGAGACGGTCTCGACCGACTACGACACGAGCGACCGGCTGTACTTCGAGCCGCTGACCCTCGAGGACGTCCTCGAGGTGATCCACGCGGAGCAGCGCAGCGGTGAGCTCCTGGGCGTCGTCGTGCAGCTCGGCGGACAGACCGCGCTCGGTCTCGCGCAGCCGCTCAAGGATGCCGGGATCCCGATCCTCGGCACGACTCCCGAGGCGATCGACCTCGCCGAGGAGCGCGGCGCGTTCGCGGGCATCCTCGAGCAGGCGGGTCTCGTCGCCCCCCGCAACGGCACGGCGATCGACGAGGAGGGCGCGGTGCGCGTGGCCGAGGAGATCGGCTACCCGGTGCTCGTGCGCCCCTCGTTCGTGCTCGGCGGTCGCGGCATGGAGATCGTCTACGACACGGAATCGCTGCATGGCTACTTCGGCCGCATCGAGGGTCACGCCCTCGTCGGCCCCGGCCACCCGCTGCTCGTCGACCGCTTCCTCGACGACGCGATCGAGATCGACGTGGACGCGCTCTACGACGGCGAGCAGCTCTACGTGGGCGGCGTGATGGAGCACATCGAAGAGGCGGGGGTGCACTCGGGCGACTCCAGCTGTACCCTGCCGCCCGTCACGCTGGGTCACGATCAGATCGCCCGGGTGCGCGAGGCCACGCTCGGCATCGCCGAGGGGATCGGCGTGCGCGGGCTGCTCAACGTGCAGTTCGCGATCGGCCAGGGCGTGCTCTACGTGCTCGAGGCGAACCCTCGCGCGTCGCGCACCGTCCCGTTCGTGTCGAAGGCGCTGGGGATCCCGCTCGCCAAGGCCGCCTCGCGGATCATGGCGGGGGAGAGCATCCAGCAGCTCATCGACGCCGGCTTCCTGCCCGAACGCGACGGCTCGCGCGCGCCGATCGACGCGCCCATCGCGGTCAAGGAGGCGGTGCTGCCGTTCAAGCGCTTCCGCACGCACCAGGGACTCGTCGTCGACTCGCTGCTCGGTCCCGAGATGCGCTCGACCGGCGAGGTCATGGGCATGGACCGGGATTTCCCGACGGCGTTCGCGAAGAGCCAGTCCGCGGCGGGCAGCGAGCTGCCGACCTCGGGCACGGTGTTCCTGTCCGTGGCGGATCGCGACAAGCGCTCGATCGTGCAGCCGGCGCTGCGCCTCCAGGAGCTGGGATACCGGATCCTCGCGACGCAGGGCACCCAGGTCGTGCTCGCGCGCAACGGGATCTCCTCCGAGGTCGCGCGCAAGCACTCGGCGCACGCCGAGGGCGACACGATCGTCGACCTCATCAATCGCGGCGAGATCGACATGATCATCAACACGCCCTCGGGCAGCTCGGCCCGCGCCGACGGCTACGAGATCCGTGCGGCGGCGGTCGCGGCGGACAAGCCGATCTTCACCACCGTCTCCGAGCTCTCGGCCGCGGTGGGCGCGATCTCGGCGCAGCAGCAGGGCTTCGCTGTGAAGTCGCTGCAGGCGTACGAGCTCGATCGCCGCGCGGCGCGCGAGGCGGAGTGACGGTGAGCGCGGTGGCATCGCGCGCCGAGGGCGCCTTCTCCAACCGTCTCGCCGTCGCGCTGGCGGCACGGCGCCACCTGTGCGTGGGGATCGATCCGCACGCGCCGCTGCTCGACGCCTGGGGGCTGCCCGACGATGCCTCCGGCGCCGAGCGCATGGGGCGCGAGGTGGTGGCCGCGGCCGCCGGGGTCGCGGCGTGCGTCAAACCGCAGATCGCCTTCTTCGAGCGGTTCGGCGCGGCGGGCTTCGCCGCGCTCGAGCGGGTGCTCGCCGACGCGCGCGCGGCGGGGGTGCTCGTGATCGCCGATGTGAAGCGCGGCGACATCGGCTCGAGTTTCGCGGCCTACGCGGCGGCCTGGCTGACGCCGGGCTCCCCGCTCGAGGCCGACGCGATGACCGTCACGGCCTATCAGGGCTTCGGCAGCCTGTCGGGCGCATTCGATCTCGTGCGGGATCACGGCAAGGGCCTGTTCGTGCTCGCGGCGACCTCGAACCCCGAGGCGCGCGCGGTGCAGCTCGCGCGGCGCGAAGACGGGCGCACGGTGGCGCAGGCCATGGTGGACGACGCCCTCGCGTTCGCCTCGCCGCTCGACCGCCACGTGAACTCGGTCGGCGTCGTGCTCGGCGCCACGCTGACGCTCGCCGACTTCGGGATCGATATCGAGCTGCCCCCCGCGAAGCCGGCGCTGCCCGTGCTCGCTCCCGGCTTCGGCCACCAGGGCGCTCGGGCCGAGGATGCGCTGGGCATCTTCGGCGGGCTCGGGTGGGCGCTGCTCGCGAACGAGTCGCGCAGCATCCTCGCGGAGGGCGCGCCGGGGCTCGCGGGCCGCGTGCGGGCGCGCTCCGAGGCGATCGGCGAGGCGTTGTCGCGCGGGTGACCTCGCACCGACCGTAGACTTGAGGTGCCCCTTCCGACCGCCACGATGGAGCAGAGATGACGAACCACAGCGCCACACCCGCCATGCCGGAGGTCGATCGCGTCGCGGCGAATCGTGCCGCGATCGCGGCACGGCGCGCCCGAGCCGATCTGAAGCAGCGCCTGCGCAGCGGCGAGCTCTCGCCGCTGCGGGTGCTGGAGCAGTCCCGGGTGCCTGGCAGCCCCGCCGCGTCGCTGCGCATCACCGACTATCTGCTCTCGTTCCCGGCCATCGGCGCGGTCAAGGCCGGGCGCGTGCGCGAGCATCTCGGGATCTCCGAACGCAAGCGTCTCGGGGGGCTCGGCAAACTGCAGCGCGAGCGGCTGGAGCAGTTCGTGCGTGAGCGCACGGGCGCGGCGCCCGACGGGGCCCGGCCCCCGTTGACGGTGCTGGCCGGCCCCACCGCGGTCGGCAAGGGCACGGTGGCCTCCTACATCCGCGAGCACTACGACGACATCGGTCTCTCGGTGTCGGCGACCACCCGCTCGCCGCGCCCCGGCGAAGAGGAGGGCACCCACTACTTCTTCGTGGACGACGAGGGGTTCGACCGGATGCTCGCTTCGGACGAGCTGCTGGAGTGGGCCACGGTGCACAACCGCTACCGCTACGGCACGCCGCGGGGGCCGGTGCTCGCAGCAGCGGAACGGGGCGAGCCGCTGCTGCTCGAGATCGATCTGCAGGGTGCGCGCCAGGTGCGCGCGAGCATGCCCGAGGCGCGGCTCGTGTTCCTCGCGCCCCCGAGCTGGGACGAGCTGGTGGAGCGGCTCGTGGGCCGCGGCACCGAGGACGCCGCGGAGCGGCAGCGCCGGCTCGAGACCGCGAAGGTCGAACTCGCGGCGGCGGACGAGTTCGATGAGATCATCGTCAACGACGAGGTGCCGCGTGCGGCGGCCCGGCTGGTCGAACTGATGCGAGGGACCGACTGAGCGCTCACACGCCCGCGGAGGACGCCGGTCGCGCCGTGATCCGGGGTAACGTGGTCCTGTGATCCCGAGCCTCATCGACTCAGCCGTGCGCCTGGGCGCCCTCCTCCCGATGTCGGACATCGATGAGGTGCTGGCGATGGATCCCCGGCAGCTGCTCGGCATCCCCCTCGCGCTGGTCGGCGCAGCGCTGCTCGCGTTCGGCGCGCAGTACCAGTCGCGGGGGCTCAACAAGGTCGAACGGATCGTCGGCGAGAGCGCGGGCGCCGGTCTCTCGATCCGGCACGTGCTCAATCTGCTGCGCCGACCGTCCTGGGTCAGCGGCACGCTGCTGCTCGGGGTGGCCGTGCTCTTCCAGATCGCGTCCCTGTCGTTGTCGCCGCTCATCATCGTGCAGCCGATCGGCGTGGTGGGCCTCGTGATCACCTCGATCCTCAATTCGCGCCTCAGCGGCGTGAGGCTCGGCAAGCGCGTGAAGACGTCCATCGGCCTGTGCGTGCTCGGCATCGTCGTCTTCGTGACGATCGCCGCCTTCACCGCCTCCGATCAACCGGTCACCGACGCGAAGCTCATCACGATCCTCATCATCTTCGCGGTGGTGCTCGTGCTGGCGCTCCTGCTCTTCGTCGCCTTCCGTCATCAGGGCGTCGCACTGATCTACATCGTGGGAGCCGGGGTGCTCTACGGCTTCGTGGCCACGTTCGCGAAGGTGGTGATCGGTCGGCTGCAGCAGGGTGAGTTCGAGTGGCTGACCTGGACCTGCGTGGGCGCGCTCCTGGTGGGCGCTCTGCTCGGCATGGTGTTCGTGCAGAACGCCTACTCCTCGGGGCCGCCCGATCTCGTCGTCGCGGGGCTCACCGTGATCGACCCGATCGTCGCCGTGCTCATCGGCATCGTGGTGCTGAACGAGGCCGCGGGCGCGCCCCCGTGGGCGATCGTCGCGTTCGTGCTCTCGGGAGCGGTCGCGGTGATCGGGGTGCTGGGGCTGGCGAAGTTCCACCCGCAGACGGGGCACTCCGCGCTCGACACGGGCGTCGCCGGGGGCGGGCGCATCTCCTAGCCGGAGGCTCGGTGCGCGCCTGTGCGACGCGAGGCTCACCCATAGGGGTTGACAAAGTTAGGTGCGCCTAACCATCATGTGATGTGGCGCGCGAAGGGTGCGCCTCGGGCCTCCGGCTCGACGTCCCATCGGAAGGGAGCGCTCGTGCGCATCTCACGTCTTCTCTGCGGCGCAGCCGCCCTCACCCTCGCCGCCGGCCTCGCATCATGCTCGACGGAGACCCCGACGGCAGCAGTCGCGAGAGGGTCTGGCGAGGGCTTCCCGATCGAGATCGAGCACGTCTACGGCACGACCACGATCGCGGAGCAGCCCGAACGCGTGGCGACGGTGGCCTGGGCCAACCACGAGGTGCCCCTCGCCCTCGGCGTGGTGCCGGTCGGCATGAGCAAGGCGACGTGGGGCGACGACGACGGCGACGGGGTGCTGCCCTGGGTCGAGGACCGGCTCGAGGAGCTCGACGCCGAGCCCCCGGTGCTCTTCGACGAGACCGACGGCATCGATTTCGAGGCCGTCGCCGACACCGAGCCCGACGTGATCCTCGCCGCCTACTCGGGGCTCACCGAGGAGGACTACCGCACACTGTCGAAGATCGCCCCGGTGGTCGCGTACCCCGAGACCCCCTGGGGCACCTCGATGGAGGACATGATCGCGCTCAACGCGACGGCGCTCGGCATGCAGCAGCAGGGCGAGGCGCTCACCGCGGATCTGCACGCGCAGATCGATGAGTCGCTCGCCGCGCACCCCGAGCTCGAGGGCAAGAAGCTGCTCTTCGCCTATTTGAACCCCTCCGACCTCTCCACGATCGGCTTCTACACCGTGCACGACACCCGTCCCGGCTTCCTCGCCGGTCTGGGCCTGCCGCAGCCGGCGATCGTCGAGGAGGAGAGCGCGAAGACCGAGGAGTTCTACGTCGAGCTCAGCTCCGACGTCGCCGACCGCTTCGACGACGTGGACGTCGTCGTCACCTACGGCGACGCCGAGGGTGCGTTCGTCGCGCAGATCCAGGCCGACCCGCTGCTCTCGAAGATCCCCGCGGTGGCCGAGGGGCGGATCGCCATTCTCGAGGACGCGACGCCGCTCGCGGCCTCGGCGAACCCCTCGCCGCTCTCCATCGGCTGGGGCATCGACGACTACTTCGCGCTGCTCGCGGCCGCGACCTCGGGTCAGAGCGGGGAGTGACCCTGACTGCGGCGGCGCCCGGGGCTGCGGCGCCCGGGGCACCGGGCGCCGAGGCGCCGGCACTCGAGGCGCTGCGACGCAGCGCGGCCCGGCGCACGGGCTGGCTGCTGGCACTCGTCGCGATCGTGCTGCTGCTCTGCGTCGCCTCCGTGGTGATCGGCGCGCGCACCGTCGGTCTCGGCGAGATCGTCGGCGCGCTGCAGGGCTCGTCCGAGACCGTCGGCGAGGGCGCGGTGCTCAAGCGCCTGCCGCGCACCGTGCTCGCGGTGCTCGTGGGCGCCGCGCTCGCGGTGGCGGGCACCGCCATGCAGGCGGTCACCCGCAACCCGCTGGCCGAGCCGGGCATCATGGGCGTGTCGAGCGGCGCCGCGCTCGCAGTGGTCGCGAGCATCAGCTTCCTCGGCGCGCACCGGCCCTTCGCGCTGATGGGCATCGCGATCGCCGGTGCGGCGTTCGCGGCCGTCTTCGTCTACACGGTCGGCTCGCTCGGCAGCGGCGGGCCGACCCCGTACAAGCTCGCGCTCGCGGGCGCGGCGAGCGCCGCGGCGTTCATCTCGCTCACCAACGCGATCATGCTGCCCCGCGTCGACCTGCTGCGCACGTTCCAATTCTGGCGCGTCGGCAGCGTGGGCGGGGCCACCTGGGAGAGCATCGCCGTCGCGCTGCCGTTCCTCGCGGTCGGTGCGCTGATCTGCGTGTGGACCGCCCGGGGCATGAACTCGCTCGCGCTGGGCGACTCCCTGGCCGCCGGGCTCGGCGAGCACGTGATGCGCACCCGCGCACTCGCGGCCTGCGGAGCGGTCATCCTCTGCGGGGCGGCCACCGCGGTCGCCGGCCCCATCGGCTTCGTCGGGCTGCTCGTGCCGCACCTCTGCCGCACGCTCATCGGGCCCGACCACCGCTGGCTGATCCCGTGCTCGGCGCTCGCGGGCGCGGTGCTGCTGCTCGGCGCCGACGTGCTCGGCCGGGTGATCGCGCGTCCCGAGGAGGTCGAGGTGGGTGTGGTCACCGCCTTCCTCGGCGCGCCGTTCCTCATCTGGATCGTGCGCCGACAGAGGGTGCGCGAGCTGTGAGCGCGACGCTGATCGCGACGGGGAGGCGGCAGCGGTCGCGCCGCCGTGCGCTCGCGCTCTCCGGTCTCGCGGTCGCCGTGCTGGTCGCCTTCGTCGCCACGCTCATGGTCGGCCGCACCGTCTACGGTCTCGACGAGGTGATCCCGGTGCTGCTCGGCGAGCCGGTGCCCGGAGCGGCCTTCACCGTGGGGGAGCTCCGGTTGCCGCGCGCGACGCTCGCCGTGCTCGCGGGCTTCGCCTTCGGGATCGCGGGCGCCACCTTCCAGACGATGCTCGGAAACCCGCTCGCGTCGCCCGACATCCTCGGCGTGAGCTCCGGGGCCGGGGCCGCCGCGGTGTTCGGCATCATCGTGCTCGGCGTGAACGACTCGGCCACCTCCGTCTTCGCGCTCGCGGGGGCGCTCGCCACGGCCGGGGCGATCTTCCTGCTGTCGAACCGGGGAGGATTCGCGGGCACGCGCTTCATCCTCATCGGCATCGGCCTCGCGTCGATGCTGCAGAGCATCACCTCCTACATGCTCGCCCGCGCGGCGGAGTGGGACATCCAGCGGGCGATGCAGTGGCTCACCGGCAGCCTCAGCGGCGCCAGCTGGGAGCAGCTCGCGCCGCTCGCGCTCGCGACGGCCGCCCTGCTGCCCGTGCTGCTGCTCGGCGCCCGCTCGCTCGAACTGCTGCGATTCGGCTCGGACGCAGCGACCGCGCTCGGGGTGTCCGTGGGGCGCGCGCGCCTCGTGCTGATCATCGCCGCAGTCGCGCTGCTCGCCTTCGCGACCGCCGGGAGCGGGCCCATCATGTTCGTGGCGTTCATGGCCGGCCCGATCGCCGCCCGTCTCGCAGGGCCGGGCTCGTCGATCCTCCTCCCCGCGGGGCTCACGGGCGCGCTGCTCGTGCTGCTCGCCGATCTCGTCGGGCAGAACCTGCTCGGCGAGCGCTACCCCGTCGGCGTCGTCACGGGGGTGCTGGGAGCGCCCTACCTGATCCTCCTCCTCATCCGCATGAACCGCACAGGACAGACCTCATGACCGCTTCCCCGCACCAGCTCACGGCCGAGGGGCTCAGTATCGCCTACGGCGACCGTCGCATCCTCGACGGTCTCGACCTGGCCTTCGAACCCGGACGGATCACGGCGATCGTCGGACCCAACGGCTGCGGCAAGTCGACGCTGCTGCGCGGCTGCGCGCGACTGCTCAAGCCGCAGGCGGGCGCGGTGACGCTCGACGGTCGGGCCATCCACACACGGTCGACGAAGGAGCTCGCGCGTGTGCTCGGCCTGCTGCCGCAGAATCCCATCGCCCCCGAGGGCATCACGGTGGCTGACCTCGTGGGGCGCGGCAGGCACCCGCATCAGCGGGCGATGGGCCGCTGGAACGCCCGCGACTCCGAGGCGGTCGCCGCCTCGCTCGACGCCACAGGAACCGGAGCACTCGCCGATCGCGCCGTCGACGAGCTCTCGGGCGGGCAGCGCCAGCGCGTGTGGATCGCCATGGCGCTCGCGCAGGAGACCGAGGTGCTGCTGCTCGACGAGCCGACCACCTACCTCGACGTCACGCATCAGCTCGAGGTGCTCGACCTGCTCCGGGAGCTCAATCGGCAGCGCGGCACCACGATCGTGATGGTGCTGCACGACCTCAACCTCGCCGCGCGCTACGCCGACGTGCTCGTCGCGGTGCGCGAGGGGAGCATCTACGCGGCGGGAGCCCCGACGGCGGTGCTCGATCCGTCGCTCGTGCGCGAGGTGTTCGCGCTCGACTGCCGGGTGATCCCGGATCCCGTCGCAGGCACCCCACTCGTCATCCCGATCGGAAGGCATCATGTCAGCAACCCAGCAGAAGCGACCGGCGAACCCGGAGCACGTGGCGCAGAGCCCCTTCGCGGTGGCGCGGGCCAAGGTGGTGGGGGTGGAGCGGATCTCCCCGACGTTCGTGCGGGCGACCTTCGGCGGTGAGCCGCTGCGCGGGATCGGCAACCCGGGGCGCACGCTCGACCAGCGCATCAAGCTGATCTTCCCGCCCGAATCCGGGGCGCTCCCGCAGCTCGCCGACGCCCCCGACTGGTACGCGGCCTGGCTCGCGATCCCGGAGGAGGCGAGGGGATCGATGCGCACCTACTCGATTCGCGAGCTGCAGGTCGAGCAGAGCGGGGAGACCCGCCTCGTCGTCGACTTCGTGCTGCACCTCGAGCCCGGGGCCACCGGGCCCGCGTCGCTCTGGGCGAGCCGCGCGGCGGTCGGCGACGAGCTGCTGCTCATCGCCCCTCGCCGCGGGCGTCTCGACGGCGGCGGGATCGAGTTCGAGCCGGGCGCCGCGGCGAGCGTGCTGCTCGCCGGCGACGAGACCGCTGCCCCCGCGATCGCCCGGATCCTCGAGGAGCTGCCCGCGGAGGCGCGCGGGATCGCATTCATCGAGGTGCCGTTGGCGGCGGACCGCCTGCCGGTCGACGCGCCTGCGGGGGTGGAGGTGCGCTGGCTGCCGCGCGGCGCAGCGCTGCACGGGGCGGAGCTCATCCCGGCAGTCCTGGAGCACCTGGGGGATCCTCCGCGAGCCGGTGGGCCTGGGGCAACGGACGCCGAGAACGGTGCCGCCTCCGGCGGACAGGGCGCCGAGCAGCTGCTCTGGGAGACCCCGCAGTACTCGGGCCTGGGGGAGGAGATCGGGCAGGATCCCGGCCGTCACGAGCGCTACTTCTGGATCGCCGGCGAGAGCGGCGTGGTGACGAGCGTGCGACGCCACCTCGTACGCGAGCTCGGCATCGCCCGCTCGCAGGTCGCCTTCATGGGCTACTGGCGTCGCGGCGTCGCGATGAAGGGCTGAGCCGCGATGCAGGGTGGCGCTCCGCGATGAAGGGCTGCGCACCGCGTCCCGGGCGGAACGCGGAGACCGTGGGGTCGCCCGCGATCCAGAACCGCCACGGAAACGCGGGGCCGCCCGCCTCACCGGCCACCCCCACGCGAGGCCCGTTCATGACGTCGCCGCGCGGGCGACGCTCCGTCTCGTCGGGCAGCCGCAGCGCGAAGGGCGGCGCGAAGAGGTCGCGCCCGTCGTGGGTATCGCGGCGCACCCCGAGAGCCGCGGCCAGATTGCCCGGGCCCCGCGCCAGCATGCGTGCGTCGATCGGCGCGCCGCGTTTCGCCGAGCGCCGCTCGTGCGCCAGCCCGGCGCCGGAGACCACCTCGCCCGCCCGGATCAGGACTCCGGAAGCGGCTCCTTCGGGTGAGCAGACCATGTTGAGCGCGAAGTGCATGCCGTAGCTGAAGTAGACGTAGGCGTGGCCGGGCGGTCCGAACATCGAGGCGTTGCGCTCGGTGCGGCGGTCCTTCGCGTGGGAACCGGCATCGTACGGGCCGTCGGTGCCCACCCCGTGATAGGCCTCGACCTCGGTGATGCGGATCGTGACGTCCCCCTCCGGCGCCGCGACGGTGAGCAGCGCCTCGAGCAGCCGCGGGGCCACCTCCAGCGCGGGGGAGAGGAAGAGCTCGCGCGTCATGATCCCATTCTCCCAGGCACCGCTCCCGTCGGGAGGCGGAGGGCTACGCCGTCGGCGATCACGGGGCGCGGGCACGGCGGGGTGCCGTACCCTGAAGACGAGGCCCTGACCGGCCGGAGGAGGTCTCCCGTGAGCCAGCAGCCCGTTCCCTACCGCGTCACGACGACGCGCCGATTCCCCTGGTGGACCCTGCTCATCACGGGGGTGCTCATCGCGCTCGTCGGTGTCGGCTTCCTGGTCTGGCCGTTCTTCGCGGGAAGCTGGGCGCTGGCGATCCTCTTCGGCGCTGCACTCGCCGCGAACGGACTGGCGCTGCTGACTCGCGGCTCGGCGCCGGCCGTGCTCGGCGGACTGCTCCTGCTCGTCGCGGGCGTGCTCGCCATCGTGTTCTCGGAGGTCACGGTGGCCGCGCTCGTCAGCTTCGTCGGTGCGGGACTCATCGTGCTCGGCGCGATCTGGATCGCGGTCGCCGCCCGACTTCCCGGACGCCGCGCGCTCGCGATCCTGCCGGGCGCCCTCATGCTGGTCGGGGGCGTCACCGCCCTCGTGCTACCCGCGCTGGCGCTCTCGATCGTCGCCGTGGTCGGCGGGCTCTGCCTGATCCTCATCGGCGCGCTCATCGTCTCGGCGGCCACGCGGTTGCGCCGCGTGAACGCGAGCACCACCACGATCGTGATGTAGGAGCGCAGCACGGATGCGGCAGGGCTACCCGATCCGGTGCTCGTGCACCGAACTGCTCAGCGCGGTTCCGTTGAGCACCAGGTAGAGCTCTCCCTCCGTCACCGACACGGTCAGCGCGCTGCGCCGCCCGAGGGCCGCGACCGCGGCGTCGACGAACCCCGAGTCGAAGCTGCGCAGCACGAGCTGCTCGGCACGATGGATGGTCTTCCCCGTCCAGAGGGCGAGCACCTTCTCGGGGTCTCGATGCGTGTAGACGGCGGCCCGGTGCGCGAGCTTGCTGCCGGCGTGCACCCGCGCGGCGTCCGGTGCACCGACCTCGATCCACGCCGTCATCGCACCCGTGAGGTCGCGCACGAGCACCGCGGGTTCATCGGCGGTGGAGACACCGCCGCCGAACAGGATCCCCGCCTCGTACTCCAAGCAGTAGGCGAGGATGCGCGTCATCATGAACGCGTCCGTCTCGGACGGATGGCGCGCCACGCGCATCGTGAAGCTCTCGTAGACGCCGCGGTCCACATCGGACAGCTCGACCTCGAGGACGTGCATCGTCGAGCCGATCGCCATGGTGTTCAACCCTCCGGGGTGCGGGTGCGGGTGCGGGTGCAGACGTACTGCGTGGTGGGGATGTGTCAGGAGGCGCCGTGCGGCGCACCCTCGTACCCCGCGATGTACTCGGGGATCGAACTCGCGGTCATGGCGGCGTCACCTCCTCGGTGTGGTCGTCTGCGCTCCGGCGGTCGCGCTCTCTGCGTGGCGACGCGGCCGACGGGCGGTCGCTCGCGTGTCCAGCGTAGCGCCTCGTGCACGTCGCGGCGCCCCGGGTGGGACGGGACGGCGTCCAGCGGCGATGGCTCAGCCGGGCGTCGCGACTTCGGTGTTCCCGCTTCACCTCAAATGGGTGAGCGGCGCGGCGCAGTGGGTCCAGCGCAAGGAGACTGTCGATACATATCGAGGAGGTTGCCGTGAGTAGCGCTAGTGATGAGTTCCCGGTTCATGTCGATCGAAATCATCTTCCGGAGCCTGAATGGGCGTATCCGTCGGCCCGGATCCGCACCTACGCGGTCGATTCCGAGCCGGACTTCCCGCCGGTGAAGGAGGCGGCGGCCGGGTCGCCCAACATTCTCCTCGTACTGCTGGACGACGTGGGATTCGGCTGGCCGAGCGTGAACGGAGGGCTGGTGCGGATGCCCACGGCAGAGCGTCTCGCCGGACGAGGCCTGTTCTACAACCAGTTCCACACGACGGCCCTGTGCTCGCCGACACGTGCGGCCCTGCTCACCGGGCGCAATCACCACACCGTGTCGACGGGCGTGATCCAGGAGATGGCGACCGGGTACCCCGGCTACAGCGGGATCATCCCGAAGGGCACGGCGACATTCGCCGAGCTGCTGAAGCACGCGGGGTACACCTCGGCCTGGTTCGGAAAGAACCACAACGTGCCGGACAACCAGACCAGCCCCGCCGGCCCGTTCGAGAACTGGCCGACGAACCAGGGATTCGACTACTTCTACGGATTCATCTCCGGTGAGACGGATCAGTTCTCCCCCTCGCTGTACGAGGGCACCCAGGCCGTCGAGCCCCCTGCCCGGCCCGAGGATGGATATCAGCTCACCCGCGACCTCGCCGACAAGGCGATCTCGTGGATCGGCACGCAGAAGGCGATCGCGCCCGACCGCCCGTTCTTGGCGTACTTCTCCGCCGGCGCGGCACACGCGCCTCACCAACCGCCGCTGGACTGGCGCGGACGCAACGTCGGGCGCTTCGACATGGGTTGGGACGAGTACCGCCGCGTCGTGCACCAGAACCAGCTGGACGCGGGCATCATCCCTCCGGGGACGAAACTGACCGAGCGCCCCGACCAGATCCCGTCCTGGGACAGCCAGCCGGCCGCGCACCGGGAGCTGTTCGCGCGTCAGGCAGAGAACTTCGCCGACTTCCTCGAGCACGCAGACCACGAGGTCGGGCGCGTGGTGGATGCGATCGATGAGCTGGGGGAACTCGAGAACACCATCGTGATCTACATCATCGGTGACAACGGCTCGAGCGGCGAGGGGTCGCTGGTCGGAACGCCGAACGAACTGATGAGTCTCAACGGACGCCAGCCGTCGATCGATGAAGCGATCGATTTCACAGAGAGGTGGGGCCTGCCCGGAACGTCGCCGCACTACGCGGTCGGTTGGGCGCATGCGGGGGACACGCCGTTCCAGTGGACGAAGCAGGTCGCCTCGCACTTCGGCGGCACCCGCAACAGCATGATCGTCTCCTGGCCGGAACGCATCACCGACACCGGCAGCATCCGGTCGCAGTTCCACCACGTGATCGACGTGATGCCGACGCTGCTCGACATCGTCGGCGTCGCCCATCCGACCGAGGTCAACGGGTACATCCAGAAGCCGATCGAGGGGACCAGTTTCGGGTACACGTTCGCGTCGGATGCGGCGGATGCGCCGAGTCGGCATACCCGGCAGTACTTCGAGATGATGGGTAATCGTGCAATGTACGCGGACGGCTGGATCGCATCCTGCCGCCACGGGCGACTCCCCTGGGAGACCGCCGGGTCGTACAGCTGGGACGACGATGTCTGGGAGCTGTACGACATCACGAACGATTTCAGCCAGGCCGACGACGTCGCCGAGCAGCACCCTGCTCGCCTGCGCGAGCTCCAGGACATGTTCATGGCGGAGGCGGCTCGCTACAACGTCCTCCCGCTCGACGATCGGTTCGCGGAGCGGCTCGACGTCACGCTGCGACCGAGCTTCTTCGCCGGGCGCGGCACCGTCACCTTCCGGGAGGGCATGACACGCCTCCCAGAGGGCAGCGGCCCCAAGATGGTCAGTGTGCCCCTCACGCTCACGGCCGAGATCGATGTCCCGGACGCCGGTGCCGAGGGCGTGGTCTTCGCCGTCGGCGGGGACGCGGCGGGGTGGTCGCTGTTCGGCTGGGAAGGGCACGCACGGTTCCACTACAACTTCTTCGGCATCCGCCGCTACGACCTGACGTCGGCGGAGCGACTCACGCCCGGCCGACACACGATCACCGTCGCGATCACGCCTCGCGAGCCCCGTCCCGGCGCGCCGGCCGACGTCACGATGTCGATCGACGGCGCTGCCGCAGGCGAGCTGCATCTGCCCGAGCAGATCCCGATGCGCTGCGGAACCGAGACGATGGATGTCGGCATGGACTGCGTCTCGCCGGTCTGCAATGACTACGCCGATCGCGGGCTCTTCCCCTTCAGTGGGAAGATCCACGGCGTGACCTTCGACTTCCCGGACGTCACTCCGGTCACGGGCCACGAACGGCTGAAGCTCGCAACGCAGCTCGACTGAACGAGCCCCGGCACGCACCGCCGCGTATCTTCTCCGGCCGAGTACCGCGCGATCCCTGCGAGAACTGGTAGGGCGTGCGGGACTTGAACCCGCGACCGATGGATTATGAGTCCAGTGCTCTAACCGACTGAGCTAACGCCCCCTGGCAACCGTTCCATCCTATCTCTGAGTTCGGCGTCATGAGTTGCGCCGCTCCTTACGATCGCGGGGCGCCCGGTGGATGTGCGAAAGCGCACCTTGCGCGCCCGCAAACGACGGATCCACCTCGGGCGGTCGACCCTACGGCGGGAATACGCACCCCGGGATCTCGCGTTGCAGGAGAGTGACGGTTCGACGACACGACGGAGGGCGAGGGCGCACTCATGGAACTCGGCAGCATACCTCTCACGACGCTCAGCGGCGAGACGACCACCTTCGGGGCGCTCGCCGGCGGCAAAGTGGCGCTGGTGGTGAATGTCGCGTCCCGCTGCGGTCTGGCACCGCAGTACGAGCAGCTCGAGCAGCTCCAGAAGATCTACGGGGAGCGCGGCTTCACCGTCATCGGCGTGCCGAGCAACCAGTTCCTGCAGGAGCTGTCCTCCTCCGAGAAGATCTCGGAGTACTGCTCGACGACGTGGGGCGTCACGTTCCCCATGCTCGAGAGGACTCGGGTGAACGGCAAGCGCGCCCATCCGCTCTACCAGGCCCTCACCACGATTCCCGATGCCGAGGGCACCGCCGGCCGCGTCACCTGGAACTTCGAGAAGTTCCTGATCTCGCCCGAGGGGGATGTCGCGCGGTTCCGCCCGCGCACGGTGCCGGACGCGCCCGAGGTGATCGAACAGCTGGAGTCGTGGCTGCCGGCCGCGGCGTAGCCGGGTCGGTGCGGGGGATCAGGCCGATGCGGCGTCGGGGTCGTACCCGGCATCGATGAGCGACGTCGCCCGTTCGGTGCGCGGATTGAACTCGAGCATGTCGGTGCGCAGTCCGAGATCGCGGTCGACGTGCAGGGCCATCGAGTGCGCCGCACTGCGCACGTCGCGCGCCTCGATCGCCTCGAGCACCGCGCCGTGATCGCGGCGCATCGTCTCGAGCGTCGTGCCGAGGATCACACGGCCCTCGGTGCTCGCGCGCTGCAGCACGGACAGCACGCCCACGTAGAGATCCAGCAGCAGCTTGCTGCCGCTCGCCTCGACGACGAGCAGGTGGAACGAGCCGGGCACGGTGCTCTGGTCGCAGGTGTCGACGGGCTCGTGCGGCGCCTCCTGCGCCCGACGGTGCGCCGCGCGGAGACGCTCGAGATGCTCCTCGGTGCGATTGATCGCGGCGTGCTGGGCGGCCTCGATCTCGAGGGAGCGCCGATAGACGAGCACCTCCTCCAGATCGTGGTCGGCGAGGAACTCGGTGAGGATCGTGCTCACCGGAGTGCGGGAGCGCACAAAGGTGCCGACGCCGGGAACCGTCTCGAGCATGCCGAAGGCGGCCAGCGACCGCACCGCCTCGCGCACCGTCGACTTGCCCACGCCGATGAGCTCCATCAGCTCCGGCTCCTTCGGGATGAGGTCGCCGACGCCCCACTCGCTGCTGGCGATCTTGCCGCGCAGGAAGTCGAGGGTGTCGCGAGCCTTCTGGGAGCCGCGCGTCGGGGTTGTCATAAGAGACCTCTGAGGATGTGGGTGAAACCTGCATCAACTATAGCCAGCCTGAGCGGCACGGCGCCGATCCCGTGCCGCCGCATCGCGCACATCCGGAACCGCGCACCCTGCCGGACAAGCCGGACCGGCAGATCAGATGTTATACATCAGATCTACAGGCGCGGAAATGATACGGTGCACGTCATGACCGAAAACGCGCCAGCGAGCGATCCCGCACCGTACGACGCCCTCCTGCTCTGCTCATTCGGCGGGCCGAACGGCACCGATGACATCGTCCCCTTCCTGCGCAACGTGACGCGCGGCAAGGGCATCCCCGAGGAGCGCCTCGCCGAGGTCGGCGAGCACTACCACCACTTCGGCGGTCGCAGCCCGATCAACGAGCAGAACCTTGCTCTGGTCGAGGCGCTGCGCAGCGAGCTCGGCGCCCGCGGGATCGATCTGCCCGTGATCTGGGGCAACCGCAACTGGCATCCCTACACGGTCGACACGCTGCGCGATGCCGGCGCGTTCGGCGCGCACCGCATCCTCGCCCTGGTGACGAGCGCGTATGCCTCCTACTCCGGCAGTCGCCAGTATCGCGAGCACCTCGCGGCCGCGATCGACGAGCTCGGCGAATCGGCTCCGAGCATCGACATCCTCCGCCCCTTCTTCAACGACCCCGGCTTCGTGACGGCGAACATCGAGGCCATCGAGGAGGCGGCCGCCGGGCTCGACGGCGGCCTCGCGGGGGCGCACGTCGTCTACGTCACGCACTCGATACCCGACACCATGCAGCAGGCTTCCGCCGTGACCGGCCCGGGGTACCGCGAGCAGCACGAGGACGTGCGCGCCACGATCGACACGGCGCTCGAGGAGCGGCTCGGCGTGCGGCCCGAATCGTCGCTGGCGTACTGCTCGCGCTCCGGGGATCCGCGGATTCCCTGGCTCGAGCCCGACGTCAACGACCACATCGAGGCGCTCGCCACCCGGGGGGTGCGCAAGATCGTCATCGCCCCGATCGGCTTCATCTCGGATCACATGGAGGTGGCCTTCGATCTGGATGTCGAGGCGCTCGAGACGGCCGCCGAGCACGGCGTGCAGGCGGTGCGCGCGGGCACCGTCGGAGTGCGCTCGTCGTTCGTGGGCGGCCTCGTCGACATGATCGTCGAACGCTCGCGGAGGGAGCGCGGCGAGTCGGCCCAGGCCCGGGTGACCGGCTCGCTGGGCGCGTTCCCCGATGAGGCTCCAGCCGGGAGCTGCCGCATGCGCCACGGCGAGGTGACCGGGTTCCCGGTCATCGCCGGGAGCGACGACTGATGCGGCCGGCGGGGGAGCGCGAGATCGGCGCCGCTGCAGCGGCTCGGGTGGATCATCGAGACGTCGCTGCGGCGATCAATGCCGGGGTCAACTACACGATGTACGCCGTCTACCGGGTGGAGCGCGGATCGGCCGGAGTCGGGATCTCGCCGGCCTGGCCGGGGATCGTCCGCGGTCTGCTCGGCGAGCTCGAAGCCATCGACGGCCTCGTAACCCGCGGCTGGTACGACGTGTCCGGCTATCGGGCCGACGCCGATGTGCTGGTCTGGTGGCACGCGCCGAATCCGGAGGCCCTGCAGTGCGCCTACCGCGCTGTGCTCGACTGGGGGAGCGGACGCTTGGCGCCGGTATGGTCGAGCATCGGCGTGCACCGTGCCGCGGAGTTCAACCGGGGCCACGTGCCGGCGTTCCTCGCGGGCGACGAGCCGCGGGGGTACGTCTGCGTGTACCCCTTCGTGCGCGGGCGCGAGTGGTATCTGCTGCCCGACGCGGAGCGGCGCGAGCTGCTCCGCGAGCACGGCGCGGCGGCCAAGGACTACGGCGACGTGCTCGCCAACACGGTGGCGGCGTTCGCCCTGGGCGACTACGAGTGGCTGCTGGCGTTCGAAGCGGATGATCTGCTGCGCATCGTCGATCTGATGCGCGAGCTGCGCGCGACGGGCGCGCGGCGCCACGTGATCGAGGAGACGCCGTTCTTCACCGGCCCGCGCCGCGACCCGCAGCAGCTGCTCGCGCGCGCCGCAGGCTGAGCGCTGTTGCGCCGGACTCACAGCCCGATCACATGCCGCCAGGGGGATTTATGGCCCCTGACCAGGGAAAACGATCGCGATAAGCGCAGGCTAGCCTTGCTTGCGGTTCGTGAGAATCGGCGTACGGTTGAAGATATCAGTTCACGTACACGAAAGGGGTTCCACTCGATGGCTACCAAGCAGATTACCGTTCCCGCGGCCCAGGGCGACCTGCATCGCCCCACGGGTGTGGCGCAGTACCTGAGCCCGGTCGTGCACGACCTCGTCGCGCTGGCCGTCAACGGCAAGCAGGCCCACTGGCACGTGCGCGGAGAGAACTTCATGGGTGTGCACGAGTTCCTCGACGAGGTCGTCACGCACGCCCAGGACGGGGCCGACGAGGTCGCCGAGCGGATCGTGGCTCTCGGGCTGCCGGTCGACGCACGCATCGGGACCGTTGCGGCGCGCACCACGACACCCGAGCTCAGCGACGGCTTCCAGCAGTCCGACGTGACCGTCCGCGAGATCGTCGCGCAGCTCGACGCCACGCTCGAGACCGTCTACGCGGCGGTGAAGGGGCTCGACGACGTCGACCTCGTCAGCCAGGACATCGTGATCGCGCTCGCGCAGCAGCTGGATAAGGACCGCTGGTTCCTCTTCTCCCACTACGCGGAGTAGTCTTCGGTCTGCTCCTGCGCGGCCTGCCACCAGTGCGAAGTCGCGATCGGCGCGGGCGCGAGTCACCCGGAGTACGGGGGACCACGCCCGCGCCGATCTGTTTCAGGCGGCGGAGAGCGCGTCGTCGAAGGGTGCCGGTGCGAGTGGCGCCGGGGACCGAGAATCGACATACTCCTCGATGAAGCGGCCGAGCACCATATGCGAGGCGCGCACGTCGGCGCGCTCGACGCGAGCGATGATCGCGTCGACCTCGGCGGGATCGAAGTACCCGTGATCCGCGTACGCGCGCACGCGGGAGCTGAACGACGCGGTGTCGAGCTCGGGGTGGAACTGCGTGGCGTAGACGTTGCGCCCCACGCGGAACGCCTGGACCGGACAGCTGGGTGAGCTCGCGAGCACGATGATGCTCGACGGCACCTCGGCGATCGCCTCCTTGTGACCGACGAAGGCGTCGAACTCGGCCGGCAGCTGGGCGAACAGCGGATCCTCGATCCCGGCCGGCGTGAGCCGAATGCGGACCGCCTGCGAGGTCTCGCCGTAGGTGCGATCCACCCGAGCACCCTGGTGCGCGCCGATCGTGCCGATGCCGTAGCACACGCCCAGGAACGGGAAGTCGTGCCGCACCACCTCGTCGAGCAGCCGAGCGAGCTCGCTCTCGACGCGCAGTTCGGTGGCGGACTTGCGCTCGGCCGGCTCGCTCACCGTGAAGGGGCTGCCGGCGAGGATGATCCCCGAGTAGCGTGCGAAGTCGATCGCTCCGAGCGGCCCGCGATCGATGCGGCGCCACTCGAGCTCCTCGGGGAGGAGACCCGTGAGTCGGCAGTACGCGGCGTGCTCATCGGCAGCCTCGACGTCCTCTCCGCGGGTCGTGATGAGCAGGAACGGCTTCATGGGATCTACCGTACCTCCGTGCAGCCGTTCCCGTGCCCGGGTATCGAAGTATGACGCCGATCGCGCCGGAGCACGACGGGCGCCTAGACCGAGCGAATCGCGACGACGGCGTTATGGCCCCCGAAGCCGAAGGAGTTGGAGATGGCCAGCTGCGGGCCATCGCCGAGGGGCTGCGCCTCGGTCGAGACGGCGAGCGGGATCTCGGGATCCTGCTCGGCGAGATTGATCGTGGGCGGCGCGAGCCGATGCTGCACGGCCAGCACCGCGAACACGGCCTCCAACGCGCCGGTTCCGCCGAGCAGGTGCCCCGTGGACGCCTTGGTGGCCGAGACCGGGATCTCGCGCACCCGGTCGCCGAAGACGCGGTGCAGCGCCGTGTACTCGGCGATGTCGCCGACAGGCGTCGAGGTGGCGTGCGCGTTGATGTGGGTGACCTCGTCCGGCGTGGCGCCGGCGGCCTCGAGCGCGAGCCGCACGGCGCGGCTCGCGCCCTTGCCCTCCGGCTCGGGCGCCGTGATGTGGTAGGAGTCAGCAGTGACGCCGCCGCCCGCGATCTCGGCGTAGATCTTCGCGCCGCGCGCGAGCGCGTGCTCCTCCGTCTCGAGCACGAGCGCCGCGGCGCCCTCGCCCATGACGAAGCCGTCTCGCGCCGTATCGTAGGGCCGCGAGGCGTTGGCCGGGTCGTCGTTGCGCTTCGAGAGCGCCTGCATCGACGAGAAGGCGGCGAGCGTGATGGGGTGGATGGTCGATTCCGAACCGCCGGCCACGACGACATCGGCGAGACCCGCCTGGAGATGCTCGTAGGCGTTGACGAGCGACTCGGTGCTCGACGCGCAGGCCGAGGCTACCGTGCGCGCGTATGCGCGCGCCTCGAAGTGCATGGACACCGCTGCGGCGGGCGCGTTCGGCATGAGCATGGGAACCGTGAGCGGCATGACGCGCCTCGGCCCCTTCTCGCGCAGCGTGTCCCACGCGTCGAGCAGCGACCAGAGGCCACCGATGCCCGTGGCCCAGTCGACCCCGAGACGCTCCGAGTCGACGTCGGGGCTGCCCGCGTCGGCGAACGCCTCCTGGGCCGCGATGAGGGCGAACTGGCTCGACGGGTCGAGCCGCTTGGCGACCGGACGTTCCAGCACCTCGGACGGGCGCACCTTCGCCTCGGCGGCGAAGCGCACCGGAAGGTCGTACTGCTCGACCCACTCGTAGTCGAGGGCCCGGGCTCCGGACTCGCCCCGCAGGAGGGCGTCCCAGCTCTCGGGGGCGGTGCCGCCGATTGGAGAGGACGCGCCGATACCGGTGACGACAATCTTCTTGGTCATGTGTGCTGGCTCCGCGTGATCGTGTGGAACGGGGGCGTTCCGGAGGCGCTCGACGCGCCGGGAAGTCTGAGGTGTGTGCGGCTGGGAGGCGGGAGCGTGTCCCGCCTCCCGATCGCAATGCCTAGGCCTGTGCCTTGACGATGAAGTCGACGGCGTCGCCGACGGTCTTGAGGTTCTTGACCTCTTCGTCCGGGATCTTGACGTCGAACTTCTCCTCGGCGTTGACGACGATGGTCATCATCGAGATCGAGTCGATGTCGAGATCATCGGTGAACGACTTGTCGAGGGCGACGACGTCGGCAGCGATCCCGGTCTCATCGTTGATGAGCTCCGCCAGACCGGCGAGGACTTCTTCGTTGCTGAATGCCATAGTGTGTTTTCTCCTTGATATGGGGTGTGGTCTAGAAGTTTACGTGCGGGATCGGCCGGGCCGCGTCCGACGCGCGAGCGCGCGGCTCAGGGGATCTCGACGACCTGGGCGCCGTACACGAGGCCCGCGCCGAATCCGATGGTGAGTGCGAGGCCGCCGGAGAGGTCGGGGTGCTCGGCGCGCAGCGCGTGCATGGCGAGCGGCACGGACGCCGCCGAGGTGTTCCCCTGCATCTCGATGTCCCGTGCGACGACGACGCTCTCCGGCAGCTTGAGCTGCTTCGCGAACTCGTCGACGATGCGCATGTTGGCCTGGTGGGGGATGAACGCGGCCAGATCGCCGGGTGCGATGCCGGAGAGCTCGAGGGTGCGACGCGCGACCTTCGCCATCTCCCAGACCGCCCAGCGGAACACCGTCTGTCCGTCCTGCCGCAGGGTGGGCCAGGGGACCTCGCCGGGGTTGTTGCGGTACTCCTCGAACGTGGAGGTCATGCGGATCGCATCCCACTTCTCGCCGTCGGATCCCCACACCGTCGGCCCGATCCCGGGGTGGTCGCTCGCCCCCACGATCACGGCGCCGGCCCCGTCCCCGAGCAGGAAGGAGATGCTGCGATCCGTCGGATCGACGATGTCCGAGAGCTTCTCCGCTCCGATGACCAGCACGTTCGTGCAGGTGCCTGCGCGCACGAGCGCGTCGGCCTGCGCGACGCCGTAGACGTATCCGGCGCACGCCGCGGAGATGTCGAAGGCGGCCGCCGGGGTGAGCCCGAGACGGTGAGCCGCGAGGGAGGCCATCGAGGGCGTCAGCGCGACGTTCGAGATGGTCGAGATGATGATCCCGTCGATGTCGCCGCGGTCGAGTCCGGACTCGGCGATCGCCTCCTCGCCGGCGGCGACTGCGAGGTCGACGGCCCCGACGGCGGCGCTCGCACGGCGGCGCTGCACGATGCCGGTGCGCTGACGGATCCACTCGTCGGAGGAGTCGATCGGGCCCACCAGATCGTCATTGGGCACGTCGAGGTCGCCGCGAGCGGCTCCGAGGGAGAGGATCCGCGTGTGCGCGGGACCCGTCGGCTGCACGAGTGATGCCATGGGCAGGAGTCCTTTCGTGAGACAGGGGTGCCGGTCTAGGCGGCTTCGGCGACGAGCGCGACCGCCGCGTCGAGGTCTGCGGGGGAGGTGATGGCGACGCTCGGCACGCCCTTGAGCGCGCGCTTCGCGATGCCGGTGAGTGCACCACCCGGCGCGAGTTCGACGAGTCCGGTGATCCCGGCCTCCTGGAAGCTCTCCATGCACGCGTCCCACCGCACCGGGTTCGCGACCTGCGACACGAGCAGCTCGACGAAGCGAGCGCCGTCGGTGACTCGCGACCCGTCGGCGTTGGTCCAGAGGGGGTGCTTCGGATCGGCGGGTGTCACGCCCTCCGCGGCCTCGCGCAGGGCGGAGATCGCGCCCGCCATGTACTCGGTGTGGAACGCGCCCGCGACCTGCAGCCGGATCACGCGAGCGCCTCGCGGAGCGTCCTCGGCCAGCGCGGCCAGCGCCTCCACCGAGCCCGCGGCGACGATCTGACCGCCGCCGTTGCGGTTCGCGGGGGTGAGCCCGTGGGCGGCGATCCTGTCGAGCACGTCGGCCTCGACGCCGCCCACCACGGCGGCCATGCCGGTGTCGGCCTCTGCCGCGGCGCGGGCCATGGCCCGCCCGCGCACGCCCACCAGTCGCAGCGCGTCGCTCTCGGAGAGGATGCCGACGGCCGCCGCGGCAGCGAACTCGCCGACGGAGTGGCCGGCGACACCGGCGTCCCCGAGTGCCGTGCGCGCGGAGAGCTCGCGCCACGCCAACAGGCTGGCTGCGACGATGAGGGGCTGAGCGACGGCCGTGTCACGGATGGTATCGGCGTCGCTCTCGGTGCCGTGCTGCACCAGGTCCACGCCGGCCCGCTCCGAGGCCTCGCCGAGGAAGTCCCGAGCGCCGGGGAGCTCGAGCCACTCGTTCAGGAATCCGGGGGTCTGTGAGCCCTGTCCAGGGCATGCGATGACAATCACGTGTTCAAGTTTCTCAGATCGGGGCGCGGGGTCCTGCATATTCTCCATCATGTTCTCCGGAAAATGTTGTCAGAATCCGCAGCGCATGTCGGTGGGATTCCCGTCGCCGGGCGGTGGGATCAGCGCTGCTTGCCGCGTCTGCCCTGGTGCTGAGCGATCGATCCTGCGATGAGTGCGGACTGCAGGATCAGCGCCTCTCGTGCTCCCGTCGCGTTCCAGCCGATCACCTCGGACACCTTCTTCAGCCGGTAGCGCACCGTATTGGGATGCACGAACAGCTCGCGCGCGGTCGCCTCGAGCGATCGCCCGTTGTCCAGGTAGCACCAGAGGGTCTCGAGCAGCTCGCCGGAGTGCGCGGCGAGCGGTTCGTAGATCTGCTCGATGAGCGTGCGCCGAGCGAGGCCGTCGCCGGCGAGCGCGCGCTCCGGCAGCAGATCGTCGGCGAGCACGGGACGCGGCGCGTGACGCCAGGAACGCGCAACCGCAACGCCCGCGAGCGCCGCACGGGCGCTGCGCGAGGCGTCGACGAGGTTCTCCACGGCGGGACCGAGGACGAGCGGCCCGTCGGAGAATCCGTCTGCCAGCCGCTGCGCGATCTCCAGGAAGCCGAGCGGCTCGCTCGCGAGGGTCGGCTCCTTGGGCTGCGCCTCGACTCGGCCGAGCACGAGCACCAGTCGGGTGCCCTGCAGGCCGATGAGCACGTCGGCGCCCGCGTGCCTCGCGGTGCGGCGCAACTGGTCCACATCCACCGAGCGCTCGGCGGTGCCGACGAGCACCGCGGCCTCGCCCTCGCCGTGCCACCCGAGGGCCGCGATGCGACTGGGCAGCTCGTCATCGCTCTCGCCGGTGAGGATCGAGTCGACCACGAGCGCCTCGAGGCGGGCGTCCCAGAGCCCGCGAGCCTCCGCCGCGCGAGCGTACACGTCCGCTGCGGCGAATGCCACGTCGCGCGAGTAGTGCAGCACGGCCTCGCGCAGCGCCTCGCTGCGCGGGGTGACGCGTTCCTCGACCACGGAGACCACTACGCGGATCAGCTGCAGGGTCTCCTGCAGACTGATCGAGCGCAGCAGCTCGCGCGGCGCGGCGCTGAAGACGTCCGAGGCGATCCAGGGCGTGGAAGACGGATCCTCGTACCACTGGATGAACGATGCGATACCCGTCTGCGCGACGAGCCCGACGGCGGAGCGTCGGCTCGGCGGCATGTTGCCGTACCACGGCAGCGTGTCGTCGAGCCGCGTGATGATGCGGGTGGAGAGCTCGCCCGTGATGGTCTTCAACCAGGCGAGCTCCTGCTCTTTCGTGCGATCCATGACTATCGGTCCGCCGACGCCTCCGCCCCCGCCATCAGGACTCCCCGCCCGCGCCGCCGGTCGTCCCGGCGCTCACGTCGTCGAGCCGGTACTGCTCGGCCGCCCGCAGCGGCACCTCGGGGTCGATGCGGCCCTGGGCCGCGAGGCGCTGCAGCACCTTCACCACGACGGACTCGCGATCGATGCCGAAGTAGCGGCGTGCGGCGGCACGCGTGTCGGAGAAGCCGAAGCCGTCGGCCCCGAGCACCGAGTAGTCGCCGGGCACGTACGCCCGGATCTGCTCGGGCACCATCGTCGCCCAATCGCTCACCGCGACGAAGGGGCCTTCGGTGCCCTGCAGCTTCTCCGTGAGGTAGGGCACCCGGGGCGCCTCCTGCGCGTGGCGGAAGTTGTGCTGATCGGCAGCGACGCCGTCGCGCTGCAGCTCGTTCCAGCTCGTCACGCTCCACACGTCGGCGGCGACGTCCCAGTCGCGCGCCAGCAGCTCCTGCGCCTCGATGGCCCAGGGCACCGCGACGCCGGAGGCCAGGATCTGGGCGCGGTGCGTGCCCGCGCCGGCCTCGCTCACGCGGTGGATGCCGCGCACGATGCCTTCGACGTCGGTGCCCTCCGGCTCCGCGGGGTGCACGATCGGCTCGTTGTACACGGTGAGGTAGTACATGACGTTGGGATCCGGGTGCTCGCCGCCGTACATTCGCTCGATGCCGGCGCGCACGATGTGGCCGATCTCGTAGCCGTATGCGGGATCGTAGGAGATCACGGCCGGGTTGGTGGAGGCGAGCGCGAGCGAGTGGCCGTCGGCGTGCTGCAGGCCCTCGCCGGTGAGCGTGGTGCGCCCCGCGGTGGCGCCGATGATGAAGCCGCGAGCCATCTGGTCGCCCGCCGCCCAGAAGGCGTCGCCCGTGCGCTGGAACCCGAACATCGAGTAGAAGATGTAGATCGGGATCATCGGCTCGCCCTGCGTGGAGTACGAGGTGCCGACCGCGGTGAACGCGGCGGCCGCGCCGGCCTCGTTGATGCCGACGTGGAGCAGCACGCCCTGCGCGCTCTCCTTGTAGGCGAGCAGCAGCTCCCGATCCACGGAGACGTAGTTCTGACCGTGCGGGTTGTAGATCTTCGACGTGGGGAAGTACGAGTCCATGCCGAAGGTGCGCGCCTCGTCGGGGATGATCGGCACGAAGCGCGATCCGAAGCCCTTGTCGCGCATCAGGTCCTTCAGCATGCGCACGAACACCATGGTGGTCGCGGCCTCCTGCGTCCCGCTGCCCTTCGCCGCGATCGCGTAGCTCTTGGGCTCCGGCAGGGTGATCGCCGTGTGCGTGGAGCGCCGCTCGGGCAGGTACCCGCCGAGCGCGCGGCGGCGCTCGTGCATGTACTGGATGGTCGGATCGTTCTCGCCCGGGTGGTAGTAGGGAGGGCGGTAGGGGTCGGCCTCGAGCTGCGCGTCCGACACGGGGATGTGCATCGTGTCGCGGAAGAGCTTGAGATCCTCGAGGGTCATCTTCTTCATCTGGTGGGTCGCGTTGCGGCCCTCGAAGTGCGGGCCGAGTCCGTAGCCCTTCACCGTCTTCGCCAGGATCACCGTCGGGCGGCCCTTGTGGGCGAGCGCCGCGGCGTACGCCGCGTACACCTTGCGATAGTCGTGCCCGCCGCGTCGCAGCTGCCAGATCTGATCGTCCGTGTATCCCTCGACCAGCCGGAGCGCGCGCTCATCCTTGCCGAAGAAGTGGTTGCGGATATAGGCGCCGTTCTCGGCCTTGTACGTCTGGTAGTCGCCGTCGGGCGTCGTGTTCATCACATTGAGCAGCGCCCCGTCGGTGTCGCGTTCGAGCAGGTCGTCCCACTCCCGGCCCCAGATCACCTTGATGACATTCCAGCCCGCGCCCCGGAAGAAGCTCTCGAGCTCCTGAATGATCTTGCCGTTGCCGCGCACGGGCCCGTCGAGACGCTGCAGGTTGCAGTTGATCACGAAGGTGAGGTTGTCCAGGCCCTCGTTCGCTGCGACCTGGAGCTGCCCGCGGCTCTCGACCTCATCCATCTCGCCGTCGCCGAGGAACGCCCAGACGTGCTGATCCGAGGCGTCGGCGATCCCGCGGTTGGTGAGGTACTTGTTGAACTGGGCCTGATAGATGGCGTTGATGGGGCCGATCCCCATGGAGACCGTCGGGAACTGCCAGAAGTCGGGCAGCAGGCGGGGGTGGGGGTAGCTGGGCAGACCGTTCGGGGCGTGCGACTTCTCCTGGCGGAAGCCGTCGAGCTGATTCTCGGTGAGCCGGCCCTCGAGGAAGGCGCGGGCGTAGACGCCGGGGGAGGCGTGCCCCTGCACGAAGATCTGGTCGCCGCCGCTCGGGTGGTCCTGGCCGCGGAAGAAGTGGTTGAACCCGACCTCGTACAGCGAGGCGGCCGAACCGTAGGTCGAGATGTGCCCGCCCACGCCGATGCCGGGTCGTTGCGCGCGGTGCACGGTCATGGCCGCGTTCCAGCGGATCCACGAGCGGTACTGGCGCTCGGTGTCGTGGTCGCCGGGAAAGTCGGGTTCGTCGCTCGAGGCGATCGTGTTCACGTAGTCGGTCGTGGGCACCTGCGGCACGTTCAAGTGGAGCTGACGCGAGCGGTCGAGCAGGCTCGTCATGATCTCGCGGCCGCGGCCCGCTCCCCGCTCCTCGACCACGGCGTCCAGGGATTCGCGCCACTCCGAGGTCTCCTGCGGATCCATGTCGTCGCTGTCCGGTGCGTACGGATCCTGCGTGTTCACAGCCAAGATTGTGCTCCATTCACCATGGGGGTGTGCTGCCGCGGAGCGGGTTCCTGCGTCCGGGCGCAGCACGAGAGACTCCCGCGATGATTCGCGGGGGTACGTCCAGACTAGCGAATATCCACCATGAAACCCGCACATCCCTTGTGGGAGGTGTGATGTTCGCACAAGCCGAGGCCTCGGTCGGCGTCAGTCGGGAGTGACGCGGAACCGCTCACGATATTCGGTGGGAGTGGTTCCCAGCACCCGGCGAAAGGCTCGGGTGAACGTATCGACGGTCCCGAAGCCGCAGGCGGCCGTGATGCGCTCCAAGGTGTCGTCCGTGTTCTCCAAACGGCTCCTGGCTGCTTCGATGCGGACGATTTCGACATACGCTGCGGGAGTCCTGCCGAGCTCGTTCTTGAAGATGCGTGTGAGCTGGCGGTCGCCGACGTGCGCCTGGTCGGCAAGCTCGGCGACGGTGAGCGGACGGTGCAGATTCCGGGTGACGTAGTGCCGGAGATGCTCGACGCGGCGCGTGCTCGATACCGGGTCGAGCGAGACGCTGAACTGACTTTGTCCGCTCGGGCGCTTCAAGTACATCACGAGCTGCCGCGCGACCCGCAGCGCGTACTCCTGACCGAAGTCTTCCGCGACCAGCGCCAGGCTGAGGTCGAGGCACGCCGTGAGCCCGGCGCCGGTCCATGTGTTTCCCTCGCGGATGAAGATCGGATCGGGATCGACGATGACGGGTGGGTGCTCGGCGGCGAGCTGGTCGGCCGTCGACCAGTGCGTGGTCGCCCGTTTGCCGTCCAGCAGGCCTGCGCTGGCGAGGATGTGCGCACCGACGCACACCGACGCCACACGGCGTGTGCGCGGAGCGAGTCGGCGCACCCAGTCGACGACAACGGGGTCAGCCGTGGCGCGAACGCGGCGTTCTGCATCGACCACCACGGCGCCGGGCACCACGAGCGTGTCGATGCGGCGGGTCGCCGTGTCGGCGAACGTGATGTCCGGCATCACGCGCACTCCTGCGGAGGTAGTCACCGGGTCGAGGGTCTCGGCAGCGAGGGCGACCGTGTACCCGGTGGGTTCGTCCATCTCGCGTTGCAGAAGGGAGAACACCTCGGGTGGTCCGGTCACATCGAGCAGATCGACCCGATCGAAGAGTGCGACGACGACGAACCGTTCGATCATGGCTCCCATCTTCTCCCGTCACGGTCTCCCCGGATGCGCAATGTCTGTTTCTGCGGGCTATGTGTCATTGCCGACGCGTTGCCGCGTTTCTAGCGTAGAAGATGCCCCCATACACGTGGGGCGCATCCGCTTCGCATGAAAGGACGTATGGCTGATGGCGACGACCACGCTGCGTGAACTCAACGGCCTCAATCAGGCCCCGGCGGTACTGCCGGATTCGACGGTGATCCTGGTGGATTATCAGAACACCTACACCCGCGGCGTCATGGAACTGGACGGATGGCGGCAGGCGCTCGATGCCGCCGCTGACCTCCTCGCCCGTGCACGCGAGGCCGGAGCGAGCGTGATCCATGTCGTCAACGATGGCGGCGTGGGCACCCCGTACGACATCCGAGCCGAGATCGGGCAGATCCACCCGAGGGTCGCCCCTGTCGAGGGCGAGCCGGTGGTCGTGAAGACCTCTCCGAACGGGTTTGTGAACACCGAGCTCGGCGAGCAGGTCGACGCCGCAGGCCATGAGAATGTGATCGTGGCCGGGTTCATGACGCACATGTGCGTGACGTTCACCAGCGAGGGAGCATTTCTGCGCGGCAACAGGGTCACCGTCGTCGCCGCTGCCTGCGCCACGCGCCCCGTGCACTCCGCCGTCGGATTCGTGAACGCGGAGGACCTGCATCGGTGCGCCCTCGCCACCATCGGCGACCTCTATGCGGTCGTGGTCCAGACCCCCGCCGACCTGGCATAGGCGGCTCGCTCTGCCAGGACGCCCGGCATCGCACGGTCGGGCTGCCACGTTCAGCACCGGGATCGTGCAGATTCGTCGCGGCATGAATGAACCGCGAAACGGGTCACATCAGAGGTACCGCGCACGTGCAGAACGACCTTCTGGTGGGCCCGGCCGGGATCGAACCGACGACATCCACGGTGTAAACGTGGCGCTCTACCAGCTGAGCTACAGGCCCCCGTCCGCGCCCGCGGGACGAATCCGGGGAACGGACCTGCACAAGCTTAGCGGGTGTCAGCCCGCCGCTCGTGCGCTGCGACGGTTACAGCGCGGCGAGTGCGTCGCGGTAGGCGGCGAAGTTGCGCGCCTGGCCGGGCTCGGTCTCGAAGGAGGCGAGCACGCGGCGATCCTCGCCGATCACGACCGTCGCGCGTGTCGCGATGCCGGCTTCTTCGACGAACGCGCCGAACTGCTGCGCGACGGCGCCGTGCGGCCAGAAGTCGGAGAGGATCGAGAACTCGTAGCCCTCCTGCTCTGCCCACGCCTTGAGCGCATAGACGGAGTCGACCGAGACGCCGACCAGACGCACCTTGCTGTCGGAGAACACCGACAGGTTGTCGCGCAGCTCGCAGAGCTCACCGGTGCAGATGCCGGAGAAGGCGAGCGGGAAGAAGACCAGCGCGACCGGCCCCTCCGCGACGAGCTCCGAGAGCGTCAGCTCCTCGCCGTGCTGATCCGACAGCGTGAAATCCGGCGCCTGCGCGCCGACCTCGAGCACCATGGTGCCCCCTTTCCGGCGCGATGCGCCCTGTGACGATGGGTCCGCGTCCACCCTACTGCCGGACGGCACGGCGGGGCGCGGCGCAGGCCTGGAATGTTCGCGGACGAGACGGCGTTGAGCCTGACGTGCCCGGGGCCTCGCTCGTGAGCGAACGGGACGCCGCGGATCGCAGGCGGGCGGGACACCGCCCGGTCGGAAGGGAGAACACGGATGGGGTCGGAGACGGGCGGATCGGAGCGCGACGTCGCGACGGCGAACGGCGCGGAGGCGCTCAAGCGCGCGTTCAGGGAGCATCCGACGGGGGTGGCGCTGATCACCGCGCAGACCGACGAGGGGCCGGTGGGATTGACGGCGTCGAGCGTCGCCTCCGTCGCCGTCGACCCGCCCGCCATATCGTTCTCGGTGACGCGCGCGACCGGCAGCGCGGGCGGCATCCTGGGCGCCGAGAGCTATCTCGTGCACCTGCTCGACGCCCGGCACGCCGAGGTCGCGCGCTCGTTCGCGGTCTCCGGGGCGGATCGCTTCACCCCGGGGCAGGGGTGGACCGAACTGCCCACGGGCGAGCCGTACCTGCCGGAGTCGCGGGTCGCGCTGCGATGCCGCACACTGCACTCGCTCGGCGTCGGCGCCTCGGTGATCGTCGTCGCCGAGGTGCTCGACGCCCGGTTCGGCGACGCGCACGCGCCGATGGTCTACCACGATCGGGAGTTCCGCACGCTCGCGGCCGAGCCCGGCCCGTCGAGGAGTCGGACGATCTAGGCTGGTGGGATCGAGCGGGAGGACGGGAACATGACCAACGAGCAGGCTATGGGCGGCTACGTGACGGGCGGGCAGGCGTTCGAGCGCGACACCCAGTACATCGAGGATCGCATCGTGGCGGATCCCGCGGCGGTGCGCGCGCTCCCCGCGCCTCCGCCCTCGAAGATCGGCTCGGTGGGCTATGGCCTCGCGCCGGATGCCGAGGCCTGGCCGGTGGAGCCCGGCCGGTACCGCCTGGTCGCGGCGGCGGCCTGCCCCTGGGCCAATCGCACCCTGATCGTGCGGCGGCTCCTCGGTCTCGAGCACGTGATCTCTCTGGGCCGCCCGGGCCCCGTGCACGACGCACGCTCGTGGACGTTCGACCGCGAGGGGTCGCCGGACAACGCGGGGGACGTCGATCCGGTGCTCGGCACCGCCCGCCTGCAGCAGAACTACTTCGCGCGCTTCCCCGACTACCCGCGCGGCATCACGGTGCCCGCGATCGTCGATGTTCCGAGCGGCGGCGTGGTCACCAACGACTACCCGCAGATCACGCTCGACTTCTCGACGCAGTGGCGGCCGTTCCATCGCGACGGCGCGCCGGATCTGCTGCCGCAGGACCGTCTGTCGCAGATGTGGCCGGTGATCGAGCGCGTCTTCACCGAGATCAACAACGGCGTCTACCGCTGCGGATTCGCTGGGAGTCAGGAGGCGTACGACGCCGCCTACGCCCGCCTGTGGGAGGCGATGGACTGGCTCGAAGAACGCCTCGCCGGCAGTCGCTACCTCGTCGGCGACACCATCACCGAGGCCGATGTGCGCCTCTTCACCACCCTGGTGCGCTTCGATGCCGTCTACCACGGGCACTTCAAGACGAACCGTAACAAACTGGCGGAGATGGACCGGCTCTGGGCCTACGCCCGGGACCTGTTCCAGACCCCGGGGTTCGGCGATACCGTCGACTTCGCGCAGATCAAGCGGCATTACTACGCGACGCACACCGACATCAATCCGACCAGGATCGTGCCGGCCGGCCCCGAGCTCTCGAACTGGCTCGAGCCGCACGGACGAGAGCGGCTCGGCGGTTCGCCGTTCGGCGATGGGACGCCACCCGGTCCCGTGCCCGAGGAAGAGCGTGTGCCCGAGGGCCATACGCCGCTCGAGTCCCCGGATCCGCCCCGTTCCGCCTGAGCGCCCGCCGGGCGGATCACTCGCCCGCGACCGGGATCCCGACGGTGTTCAGATCGCGGGCCTTGTCGCGGCGCTCGACCGCCAGGCTGAGCAGCGCCAGCGCGAAGCCCAGCACCGCGAGCGCGACGCCGACCCATCCGGGGGCGAGGTAGCCGAGGCCGCGGGCGATCACGATGCCGCCGAGCCACGCACCCAGACTGTTGCCGACGTTGAACGCGGCGTGGTTCACCGCGGCGCCGAGCAGCGCCGCCTCATCCGAGATGCGGATCAGCCGAGTCTGGATCGAGGGGATCAGTGTCGACGAGGTGAGGCCGAGGAGGAACACGCTGACGAAGAGGCCCACCGCGGACTGCGCGAGCTGCGTGTACAGCGCCAGCACCACGATGAAGGACGTGAAGCCCCAGGTGATGGTGCGTCGCAGGTCGCGATCGCTCGCCCAGCCGCCGAGCAGATTTCCCAGGGTCATCCCCACGCCGAGGCTCGCGAGCACCCATGGCACCACCCCGGCGTCCAGGCCGGTTTCGCGCGTCGTGACCTCCGCGATGTAGGAGTAGACCGCGAAGAAGCCGCCGAAACCGACCGAACCGACCGCGATCATGATCCAGGTGCGCGGGTTGCGCAGCGCTGAGAGCTCGCGGAGCGGACTGCGCTCGGGGTTGCCCGGGAACCGGGGGAGCACCGCGAGTGCCAGCAGGAGCGCGACCGTGAAGATCAGCGCGACGAAGACGAAGGCGATGCGCCATCCGAACAGCTGTCCCAGCCACGTGGCCATCGGCACGCCGAACACGTTGGCGAGCGTCAGGCCCGACATGGCGAGCGCGACACCGCGGCCTTGGCTGCCGGGGCCCATGAGGCGGGCGGCCAGGAGGGAGGCCACGCCGAAGTAGGCGCCGTGGGGCAGCGCGGCGACGAAGCGGAAGACCGCGAGGGTGCCGAACGTGGGCATGAGCGCCGAGGCCACGGTGCCCACGATGAACAACCCGAGCAGCCAGAACGCCAGCCGGGACTGCGACATGCGCGCCGCGAGCACCGCGAAGGTCGGTGCTCCGACCACCACGCCCAGCGCATAGGCGGAGATGAGCACGCCGGCCTGCGCGATCACCGTGTCGGGGGACTGGGAGAAGCCCGGCAGCAGCTCGCGCGCGATGTCCGGCAGCAGCCCCATCACGGCGAACTCGGTGACGCCGATCCCGAAGCCGCCGAGCGCGAGTGCGAAGAGCGCGAGGTTGCGGCGCAGCGGCGTGAGCCGCGCCGCTGCGCCCACTACCATCCGCGGGCGAGCCACGCCTCGAGCGCGGGCTGCTCGCGCTCGATCGTCGTGCTGTCGCCGTGGCCGGGCCGGGCGCTCGTGTCGCCCGGCAGCGTGAAGAGGCGCCCGCGGATGGAGGCGATGATCTGCTCGAAGCTCGAGTACTCCCAGCGCGTGGCACCCGGCCCGCCCTGGAAGAGGGTGTCGCCCGAGAAGACGGTGCCGAGTCCCGGCGCCGCGAAGCAGACGGAGCCCGGTGTGTGACCCGGGGTGTGCAGCGTCACGATCTCGGCACCGGCGACCGCGAACACGGCACCGTCCGCGAGTTCGAAGTCAGGCGTCTGCTCGCCGTGGGTCTGCTCCCATAGGAACAGATCGGCCGGGTGCAGGTAGAGGTGGGTGTCGAGCTTCGCCGCGGCGTCGAGGGCCGCGTTCACATGGTCCTCGTGGCCGTGCGTCAACAGGATCCCGAGGGTCTCGCGGTCGCCCACCGCCCGGGCCACGGCATCGGCATCGTGCGCGGCGTCGATGACGATCGCCTCGGCGTCGTCGCCGATCACCCAGACGTTGTTCTCGAGCACCACGCCCTCCGCCGGGAATCCCGGCCTGCCGGCGCCGATGCTGCCGCGCGTGATCACTCGTTCGACCAGGATCTCGCTCATGTCGTCCCCCTTCTCGCCCCTCCACCCTAGTGGTCTGCGGCTCCGTCCCCGAGCGATGGGGCGGTGCCCGAGTGCGCGTCGTCGCGCGCGCGGGCCTCGAGGCGCAGCTCGGCGACCCGCACGGCCGCCTCCTCCAAGCGCTCGCGAGGGATCCGCCCCGCCTCGACCTCGGTCGTGAGCCCGTCGATCGTTGCGGCCAGCGTCGCCTCGTCGGCACCTGCGATAAGCACGATCAGGTCGTTGCCGGCCGCCAGCGCCGCCGCGGCATTGCGCACGGGGTCGCGGTAGGCGTCGACGCCCGAGGCGAGCAGCATGCCCAGATCGTCGGTGACCGCCACGCCGGCGAAGCCGAGCTCTTCCCGTGCGCGGCGGTGCCACTCCGCCGAGAGCGATGCCGGAGCCGCGTCGATCGCGGGAAACTCCAGGTGCCCGAACATCAGCAGCTCTGCGCCGGCGTCGATGCCCGCGCGGAACGGCGGGGCCGTGTGCGCCTGCCACTCCATCGGTGTCTGCGCGGAGCGCGGAATCTGCGCGTGCGAATCGCCCGGTGCCGCTCCGTGGCCGGGGAAGTGCTTGAGCGTGGAGAAGACCCGCCCCTGTTCTCCCCGGACGGCGGCGGCGACGCGCGCCGCGCTGTCGGCGGGTGCGGTGCCGAGTGCGCGGGGGAAGATGAAGCTCCCGGGGTCGTCGGTGATGTCGGCCACGATCCCGAAGTTCACGTTGGCGCCCGCGTCGGCGAGCAGGGCGGCGCGGCCGGCGAACGCCTGCTCTGCGGCCGCGGCGTCGTCGTGCTTGAGGGTGTCGGCGCCGGGGAGATCGTCCCAGGGCAGACGGGTCACCGCGCCGCCCTCCTCGTCGATCGCGATGAGCGCGGGGAACTCGGGGTCGACGGACAGCGCGGCGGTGACGGCGGCGAGGCCCTCGGGAGTGGCGGGCACGTTGTCGCCCATCAGGATGAATCCGCCCAGGCCGTGCTCGGCCATGAAACGGCCGAGCGCGTCGGGGTCGGTGCCGGGAGCCGTCGCCATGAGGATGCTCGCGACGTTCTCGCGCGTCGTCGCGGAGGCGACCAGCTCCACTGCGCGCTGATGGCGCGCCTCCACCGGGCTCGACGCACGCGGAGCCGCGTGCTCGCCGGGGCGCGACGCGCCCGCGCTGCGATCGGCCGCGCCGGCACCCGGCCTGTCTACGGGGGCCGGCGCGCAGGCGACGGGTGCGACGAGCATCGCCGCACCCGTCGCGAGCAGCGCCAGGGAGCGGAGGATCCGCATGCGCGAGGCGAGCCGCGGGCGGATCAGGCGCGCGTGACGATGACCGGGCAGGGGAGCGCCTGCAGCACGCCGTGGCTCACCGAGCCGAGCAGCAGCCGCGAGATGCCCCCGCGGCCGCGGCTGCCGACGACGAGCAGCTCGGCGTGCTCCGCGGCCTGCACGAGGGCGGCGACGGGCGGAGACTGCACGATCTCTCTGCGGATCTCGAGATCCGGGTAGCGTTCGGCGAGTCCGGCGACACCGATGGCGATCGCCTCCTCGGCGGCCGCGCGCTGGGACTCGACGAGCTCCTCGCTCCAGAGGTACTCGAGCCCGGGCGTGAGCGGCGGCATCCATGCGTACACCGCGATGAGCGGCGCGCCGCGCAGCGACGCCTCCTCGGCGGCGAACGCGATGGCGCGCTGCGAGGCCTCGGAGCCGTCGACGCCGACCACCACTCCGGTACCGGGCTCGTGCTTGGGGACGACGGCGACGGGGCAGTGCGCCGTCGCCGCGGCCTTCACGGCGCGGGTGCCGAAGAACGAACCGGCGAATCGGCTGCCGCCGTGCGCGCCGAGCACGAGCAGGTCGGCGTGGCGGGAGGCCTCCTCCACCTCGGCGATGGGGTGGCCCACCACCGCGGTGCCCGAGATGCGCCCCTCGAACCCGAGGCTGCGGGCGTACTCGGTTTCGCCCTGCAGCATCTGCTCCGAGGCCTCCTGCGCCTCCGAGAGGAACGCGACGCTCTCCGAGAGGAACGAGTCGTCGGCGACGTGCAGCAGCTCCACGGCGGCGCCGCGCTCGGTCGCCCGAGCGAGCCCCCACGCGAGCGCCACGCGGCTCTGCTCAGATCCGTCTACTCCGATGAGGTATTTCTCCGACATCTCCGGTCCTTTCTCTCGGGGGTACCGACGCTCAGAGTGTATCGAGGCCGCGGTTGCGGCTCAGCCCTCGCGCGCCGGGAGATGCGCCGGGTGGTTCCCGGCGAGCTGCTCGATGATGCGCACCACCTGGCAGCTGTAGCCGTACTCGTTGTCGTACCACACGTAGAGCACTGCGCTGTCGCCGGTGACGATCGTGGCGAGGCCGTCGACGATGCCGGCGCGGTTCGAGCCGACGAAGTCGGTCGAGACGATCTCGGCCGATTCGACGTAGTCGATCTGTGTGCGCAGGCCACCGGTGAGCGAGACCTGCTCCAGGAACTGGTTGATCTCGTCGCGCGAGGTCTCGGTCTCGAGCTGCAGGTTGAGCACGGCCATCGACACGTCGGGGGTGGGCACCCGGATGGCGTTGCCCGTGAGCTTGCCCTCGAACTCGGGAAGGGCCTTCGAGACGGCCTTCGCGGCGCCGGTCTCGGTGAGCACCATGTTGAGCGCCGCGGAGCGGCCGCGGCGGTCGCCCTTGTGGAAGTTGTCGATGAGGTTCTGGTCGTTGGTGTAGGAGTGCACGGTCTCGACGTGGCCCCGCTTCACGCCGAAGCGGTCGTTGATCACCTTCAGCACCGGAGTGATCGCGTTGGTGGTGCAGGAGGCCGCGCTGAGGATCGTGTGCTCGGCGGTGATCTTGTCGCTGTTGACCCCGAAGACGACGTTCAGCATGTCGCCCTTGCCCGGAGCGGTGAGGAGCACGCGCGAGATGCCACGGTTCTCGAGGTGCTGGCCGAGACCCTCGGCGTCGCGCCACCGACCGGTGTTGTCGACGAGGATCGCGTCCTCGATGCCGTACTCGGTGTAGTCGACGCTCGCCGGGTCGTTCGAGTAGATCACCTGGATGCGCACGCCGTTCGCGAGGATCGCGTTCTCGTCCTCGAGCACCTTGATGGTGCCGTTGAACGGGCCGTGGACCGAATCGCGGCGCAGCAGATTCGCGCGCTTCAACAGGTCGTTCTCGGAGCCCTTGCGCACGACGATGGCGCGCAGATTGAGCCCGCGGCCGCTGCCCGAGTGGTCGATGATGATGCGGGCGAGCAGGCGGCCGATGCGGCCGAATCCGTAGAGCACCACGTCGGTGCCCCGGCCGGGCTGCGCCGCGATCGCGGGGGCGAGCTGCTCCCGGAGGTAGGCGTCGAGGTCGCCGGCACCGCTCGTGCGGTACCCGTTGGCGAGCAGCGCCAGATCGACCGACACGGGGCCGGGCTGGATGCGGGCGAGCGCCTCGACCACGGCGGAGGTCTCGGCGAGCGGCAGCTCGACGTCGTCGATCTTCCGGGCGAAGCTGTGCGCGCGGATGATGTCGATGGGCGAGCGCCCCACGAGGCTGCGCCCGTGCACGGACATGACCACGTCGTGGTCCCGGTAGAGCTGCCCGATCAGCGGAATCATCCGCTCTGCGAGTTCCTGCTTCGCCTTCCACGCTTCGAGGTGAGCATCAGCACGCTGAATCATGTGAACGGAGGATTCCTTCCAGTGGTGTGAAGAGGGATCGGCCTGCCCGCCGGCGACGCCGTGACGTCGGTTCCAGTATCCCATGCGGATGACGCCGTATGACACCGCGATTTCGGCTCCAAAGCGACATCCGTCACCCTGGAACGGTCCGCCGCGGCCTCAGCCGCGGCGCTCCCGCACCCGACACGATCGCAGAGGATGATCATGACCTTCACGAAGCGCGGCGCTCTCGCCGCATCGATCGCAGCGTTCGCGCTGCTGCTCACCAGCTGCTCGTCGTCCGGGAGCGGCGAGGGGGGCACCGAGACCGTGCGACTGGGCGTCGTCGGTGAGAGCAACCCGTATTGGGTCGACTTCGTCGACGCCGCGGCCGAGGAGGGGATCGAGGTCGACCTGGTCGACTTCCAGGACTACAACCAGCCGAACCCGGCGCTGAGCAACGGCGACCTCGACCTCAACCAGTTCCAGCACGTCGTCTATCTCGCGGAGTACAACGTCGCGAACGACGACGACCTGGTTCCGATCGGCTCGACCGCCATCTACCCGCTCGCGCTCTTCTCGGACACGTATCAGTCGGTCGACGAGATCCCCGAGGGCAGCGAGATCGCGATCCCGAACGACGTCGTGAACCGCGCCCGAGCCCTGCTCGTGCTGCAATCGGCGGGACTGCTCGAGCTCGAGGGCGGCGGGTCGATCTTCTCGACCCCCGACGAGATCGACCCCGAGACCTCGAAGGTCACGATCGTCGAGGTGCAGGCCGACCTCGTGCCGAACTCCCTCGCCGACGTGGCCGGCGGTGTCGTGAACAACGAGTTCGCGACCAAGGCCGGCCTCGACTACGCCGACGCCATCGCGCAGGACGATCCGCAGGATCCGAACGCGCTGCCCTACGTCAACATCTTCGCGGCCCGCGCCGAGGATCAGGACAACGAGACGTACCTGAAGCTCGTCGAGATCTACCAGGGTACCCAGGCGGTGCAGGACGGCGTGGTCAACGACTCGGGCGGGACCGCGGTGATGACGAGCGTCCCCGTGGCAGACTTGCTGGCGAGCCTCGAGCGCGTGCAGGACGACGTCCGCGCCAACAGCTGACCCGCGGGCGGCGGACGGCGGCCGGGGCCCAGCTGCGAGCAGGAGAAGGAGAACGATGACGCGCGTGCAGATGATCGGGGTGGGCAAACGCTACCCGGCACGGGGGAGCGGTACCGACCCGGTCGTCGCCGTCGACGACGTCTCCATCGATGTGGTCTCGGGCGAGATCCACGCCATCATCGGATACTCCGGCGCCGGCAAGAGCACGCTGCTGCGGCTCGTCAACGGACTCGAGCAGGCCACCTCCGGCCGCATCCTCGTCGGCGACGACGAGGTGACGGCGCTGCCGGAGTCGAAGCTGCGGGCGGTGCGCGGCCGCATCGGCATGATCTTCCAGCAGTTCAACCTCTTCCACTCGAAGAAGGTCGCGAAGAACGTCGAGTATCCCCTCGTGGTCGCGGGGATGGCGGCCGGCGAACGCCGGCGCCGCGTGGCCGAACTGCTCGACTTCGTGGGCCTCGGCGACCGGGCGGGCGCCTACACCGACCAGCTCTCCGGCGGGCAGAAGCAGCGCGTCGGCATCGCTCGCGCACTCGCGACCAACCCCGGAGTGCTGCTCGCCGACGAGGCCACCAGTGCGCTCGATCCCGAGACCTCGCAGGAGGTGCTGGCGCTCTTGAAACGGGTCAACGAGGAGTTCGGGATCACCATCATCCTCATCACCCATGAGATGGAGGTGGTGCGCGCGATCGCGCACCGGGTCACCGTGATGGAGCAGGGGCGGGCGGTCGAGCAGGGCGACGTGTTCGACGTGTTCTCGAACCCGCGCACGGCGACCACGCGCAAGTTCGTGGCGACCGCGCTGCCCACGCAGCCGGAGGCGGAACACCTGGAGGAGCTGCATCGCCGGCACCACGGCAGCCTCGTGACGCTCACCTTCCGCGACGGCGACGTCGACCAGCCCGTGGTCTTCCAGACGCTCGCCGACCGCGGCGTCGGGGTCAGCATCGTGCACGGCGGCGTCACCGACGTCGGCGGGCGCAGCTTCGGCAAGCTGACGCTCGAACTCATCGGAGACGATCTGCAGGTCGAGCACGCGATCGCCGCGCTCGGCCAGCAGGCCGAACTGGAGGTGCTGGCGCGATGAACGAGCTGATCGAACTCCTGCCCAAGCTGCCCGAGGCGATCCTCCAGACGCTGCTCTACGTCACCGCTGCGATGACGATCGGCGGGGGCATGGGCCTCGTCCTCGGCGTCGTGCTCGTGGTCACCCGGCGCGGAGGCATCGCGCCGAACGCACCTGTCTTCTACACGCTCAACTTCCTGGTCAACTTCGTCCGGCCGATCCCGTTCCTGATCCTCGCCTTCACGCTGCAGCCGCTCGCCCGGCTCGTCACCGGCACGGGGATCGGCGATCCCGCGTTCATCTTCATGATCTGCTTCGCGTGCACCTTCGGCATCTCGCGGCTCGTCGAGCAGAATCTCCTGACAGTGCCGCCGGGGGTCATCGAGGCCGCCCGGGCGATGGGCGCGAGCCGCATCCGCATCGTCCTGACCGTGCTGATCCCCGAGGGGCTCGGGCCGCTGGTGCTCGGGTACACCTTCGCGTTCGTCGCGATCATGGACATGACGGCCCTCGCGGGCATCCTGGGCGCCGAGGGGCTCGGCAACTTCGCGCTGCTCTACGGGTACCGCCAGTTCAATCCGTGGGTCACGTGGACCGCCATGCTGATCATCATCGCCATCGTGCAGCTGGTGCAGCTGTTCGGCAACAGCCTCGCGCGCAGACTGCTGCGGCGGTAGCGGTGCCGGCGGTGCTGGTGCCCGCTAGGCTCGGAGCATGAGCGACATCACCCTGGGCGATCTGCGGCGGGCCTGCGAGGAGCTGTGGCCGGCGGGCACGGCCGAGCCGTGGGATCGCGTCGGGCTCGTCTCGGGCGCCGACGGGGCGCCGCTGCGGCGCGTGCTGCTCGCCGTCGACGCCGTCGAGGCGACCGTCGACGAGGCCCTGCGGTGGCGCGCCGATGCGCTGCTCACGCACCATCCGCTACTGCTGCGCGGTATCCACTCCGTCGCCGAGGACACGGCGAAGGGCGCGCTGCTCGCCCGCCTCATTCGCGGCGGCTGCGCGCTCTTCGCGGCGCACACCAACGCCGATCAGCCCGAGGGAGGGGTGTCCGCCGTGCTCGCCGAGCGGCTCGGGCTCGCGCGGGCCGAGGCGATCGTGCCCGGTGCCGGGCCGCGGCCGGACGAGGTGTTCGGCATCGGGCGCGTGGGCGACCTGGCCGCGCCCGCGACCCTGCGCGGGTTCGCCGAGCGGGTGGCGCGGATCCTGCCCCCGACCGTGAGCGGCGTGCGGGTGGCGGGCGATCCCGAGCGGTCCGTGTCCCGGATCGCGCTGCTCGGCGGCGCGGGGGACAGCCTGCTCGATCACCCGGCGGTGCGGGCCGCGGACGTCTACGTCACCTCGGACCTCCGGCACCATCCCGCGCAGGAGTCGCTCGAGCTCACAGCCGCAGCCGGCGGCCCGGCCCTCGTCGACGTGGCGCACTGGGCGAGCGAGTCGCTGTGGCTCGAGGGCGCCGCGGAGATGCTCGCCGAGCGGCTGCCGGGCGCGGAGTTCCGTGTGAGCGCGCTGCGCACCGATCCCTGGACGTTCGCGGTCGGCGCGAGCGCGGATTGAGCCGTCCCGAATCAAGCTAGGCTTGCAGCCATGAAGGCCAGCCCCCGCCAGCAGCGACTGCTGCTCGATCTCCAGCAGCTCGACCACACCATCGCGCAGCTGCGCCGCAAGCGCGCGACGCTGCCCGAGCGCGCCGAGCTCGCCGGCCTGGCGGGCGAGCTCGCCGCGGCCCGCGACCGCTTCATGGCGGTGCAGCGCGAACTCGACTCCCAGAACGCCGAGATCGCGCGCGTGGAGGCCGACATCGACTTGGTCGGCCAGCGCCGCGCGCGCGACGAGCAGCTCCTCGCGGTGAGTACCTCGAGCAAGGAGGCGCAGGCGCTGCAGGGCGAGCTGGACGCGCTCGCGCGTCGCACACACGAGCTCGAGGATCGCGAGCTCGAGCTGATGGAGGTGCAGGAGCGCGCGCAGGCGGAGTTCGGCGAGGCGCAGGGCCTGCTCGACGGCGTGGACGAGCGCCGCGCCGCGCTGCAGGGCCGCATCGACGCGGCCGAGCAGCGGCTCGACCGGGAGATCGCCGCGAACGCGGAGGAGCGGGCCGGGCTCTCTGCGGAGATCCAGCGCGATCTGGTCGAGCTCTACGAAGAGCTGCGGGGCCGCATCGGGATCGGGGCGGCGCGACTGCGCGGCAATGTCTCCGAGGCCAGCAACATGGCGCTCGCCCCGGCCGAGCTCAGCGACATCCGGGCCGCCGCGCCCGACGAGATCGTGTTCTGCCCCGGCACGGGAGCGATCCTGGTGCGCGGCGCCGACGAGGAGTGATCGACGCCCGCGGCGCCCGCCTGCCCGCCCGCCGAGATCGAGCCCCTTCTGCGAGCCCGAGCGGATTCACGGCGCTGGAAGCCGTGGTTTCGTGCAATCGGCACGGTTTCGATCGGGCGCGCGGCGCGCGGCGTGCGGAACGGGTAGTCTGGACTGCGGAATGGGTCGGCGAGACGGTCGCGTCGTGCATCGCGTGCGGTGCACGCCGAGGAACGTCCGGGCTCCGCAGGGGAGAACGGTGGGTAACACCCACCCGGGGCAACCCGCGAGAAAGTGCAACAGAGAGTAGACCGCCCGATTCGGTTCGCCGGATCGGGTAAGGGTGAAAGGGTGGTGTAAGAGACCACCGGCGTCCGTGGTGACACGGGCGGCCAGGTAAACCTCGTTCGGAGCAAGGCCAGACAGAAGACGTTGACGCTCCCCGCCGAGTCTTCGGGTAGGCCGCTGGAGGGTACTGGCAACAGTGCCCCGAGAGAGATGACCGTCGCCCCGCACCCGCACGGGTCCGAGGAGACAGAACCCGGCGTATGACCCGGCCCATTCCCTTCGCGCCCGCGGGTTCGCGCGTTCGCGCGTTCCTCCCGCGGCAGAGGCGGGATGCCGACGCGGGATTCGGAAGCCGCCGCGCTCAGTCCTCGAAATCCTCGGGCTCGACGTCGTCCAGAAACCTGCGGAATTCGGCGAGCCGCTCCTCCGGGAGCTCCGTTTCTCCCGTGCCGGGATCGACCGGATCGGGGATCCCGGCCTCCTCGAGCACCGACTCGGCCACGAAGATCGGCGCACCGGCACGACAGGCGACCGCGATCGCGTCCGACGGCCGGGCATCGATCGCACGGGCGCCGACGGAGGTTTCCAGATGGAGCTCGGCGGTGAACGTACGAGCCTCGATCCGGCCGATCTCGACTCGGGCGACGCGGGCGTCGAGCGATCGCACGACGCTCACCACGAGGTCGTGCGAGAGCGGACGCGGGGGAGTCGCGCCCTGCACCGCGATGAGGATGGAAGCGGCCTCCTGCTGGCCGATCCAGATCGGGAGGATCCTGCCGGCGCCCGCCGCGGCCGACGCCGCCGGTTCGAGCAGCAGGACGTACTGCCCCTCGACGTCCTCGGCCATGCCGCGCACCCTCACTTCGATCACGAGTGCCCTCCGATCGGCGGTTCCTCGACTTCGAGTCTCCTCGCTCCGGGCGGTGCGCGCAAGGGCGACGGATCCTGGGCTAGTCCGATACTGTGAGCAGTTCGAAGCCGTCGTCGCGCACGAGGACCGTGTGCTCGAACTGCGCCGTCACGCTCTTGTCGCGCGTGGTGACGGTCCAGCCGTCATCCCACTGCTCCCAATCGTGGGTGCCGAGCGTCAGCATCGGCTCGACCGTGAACACCATGCCGGGCACGATCACGTCGTCGTACGCGGGTGCGGAGTCGTAGTGCGGGATGATGAGCCCCGTGTGGAACGACGCGCCGACGCCGTGCCCGGTGAAATCGCGCACCACGCCGTAGCCGAAGCGCTTCGCGTAGGTCTCGATGACCCGACCGATCACGTTGACCCGGCGTCCGGGCTTCGCCGCGCGGATTCCCCGCATCATGGCCTCGTGCGTGCGATCGACGAGCAGGTCGACCGACTCGGCGACCTCGCCCACTCGGAACGTGCGGTTGGTGTCCCCGTGATAGCCGTCGAGGTACGCCGTGACGTCGACGTTGACCAGGTCGCCCTCGCGCAGCACCGTGTCGTCTGGCACCCCGTGGCAGATCACCTCGTTGACCGAGGTGCACGACGAGGCGCGGAAGCCCCGGTAGCCGAGCGTCGACGGGTAGGCGCCCTGCGAGATCACGTACTCGTGCGCGATGCGGTCGAGCTCGGCGGTCGTGACGCCGGGTCGTACGGCCTCGCCCACCGCGTCGAGCGCGCGCGAAGCGATGCGGCCGGCGGCGCGGATGCGGGCGATCTCGTCCTCGGTGTACGTATTGTCGCCCGTGTAGGCGGGTGGCTCGGCCAAGCCGACGTAGGGCGGGCGCGCGATGCGCGCGGGAACCGTGCGCGGCGGAGGGACCGCGCCGGGAATGAGATGACCGTGTGCGTTGAAGGGCATACCTCCTAGTCTATGAAGTGCGCCCGACGCGTGTCGGTGCGCGGCAGCCGCACGGCACCACGATCGGAGGACAGGATGAGCAAGAAGGAGTGGGGGATCGACGATCCTCGGGAGACCTACTGGTTCAACACGCGTACGAGGCAGGTCGAGGAGGGGCCGCAGTCGTTGTCGGTCGACCGACTCGGGCCCTTCGACACGCGCGACGAGGCGGCGCGCGCCGAGGAGATCATCGCCGAGCGCGCGAAGAAGTGGGCCGAGGAGGACGCCGCAGAGGATTGAACGGCTCATTTCGGCTCCGTAACACGAATGTCACGGGGCCGCGATAGTCTGAGGCGAACGGCGCGCGGGCGCCGTTCGATCCGGCGGACTCCCCCGACGGATCTCGCTCGAGCGAACGGAGCCGGTGTGAGCAAGCAGCGCGATTTTGTTCTCCGTACCATCGAGGAGCGCGGCGTCAAGTTCGTGCGTCTCTGGTTCAGCGATGTCTCGGGCACGCTGAAATCGGTCGCGCTGGCGCCCGCGGAGGTCGAGGGCGCCTTCAGCGAGGGGATCGGCTTCGACGGATCGGCCATCGAGGGCCTTACCCGCGCATACGAGTCCGACCTGCTGGCGGTGCCGGATCCCTCGACCTTCCAGCTGCTGCCGTGGCGCAGCCAGACGGCGCCGACGGCGCGCATGTTCTGCGACATCCGCACCCCGAACGGCGAGCCGGCGGTGGCGGATCCGCGCAATGTGCTGAAGCGCACGCTCGCGAGGGCGGCCGAGCAGGGATTCACCTTCTACACGCACCCCGAGATCGAGTTCTACCTGCTCAAGTCGAAGAGCTTCGGCCCCGAGGGGCCCGCTCCCGTCGATCGTGCGGGATACTTCGACAACGTTCCCGGCGGCACCGCGCACGATTTCCGGCGCGAGAGTGTGAACATGCTCGAGGAACTGGGCATCTCCGTCGAGTTCAGCCACCACGAAGCGGGTCCGGGGCAGAACGAGATCGATCTCCGCTACGCCGACGCGCTCACCACGGCCGACAACATCATGACCTTCCGCACGGTGGTGAAGGAGGTCGCCATCTCGCAGGGCGTGCACGCGACGTTCATGCCGAAGCCGCTCGCGGGCCAGCCGGGATCCGGGATGCACACCCACGTCTCGCTCCTGGAGGGCGACACCAACGCCTTCTACGACGCCGGTGCGCGGTACCAGATCTCTCAGACCGGCCGCCGATTCATCGCGGGCCTGCTGCGGCACGCGCCCGAGATCACCGCGGTCACCAATCAGTACATCAACTCCTACAAGCGGCTCTGGGGTGGCGATGAGGCGCCCTCGTTCGTCAGCTGGGGGCACAACAACCGCTCCGCGCTGGTGCGCGTTCCCATGTACAAGCCCGGCAAGGGCGACGCGGCGCGCGTGGAGTACCGCGGCATGGACAGCGCCGTCAATCCGTACCTGGGCTTCTCCGTGCTGCTCGCGGCCGGTCTCAAAGGAATCCAGGAGGAGTACGAGCTGCCGCCCGAGGCCGAGAACAACGTGTGGGCGCTCAGCGATGGCGAGCGGCACGCGATGGGCTTCGACCCGCTGCCGACGAGTCTCGACCACGCGCTCGCGGTGATGGAGCGCTCGGAGCTCGTGGCCGAGACCCTGGGGGAGCAGGTGTTCGCCTATTTCATCCGCGACAAGCGCCGCGAGGTGTCGGAGTACCGCAGCCAGGTGACCCCGTACGAGCTCTCGTCGATGCTCGACACGGTGTAGCCATGCCGGCCGCGGAGACGGGTGCGGGCCGCTCGGTGCTGAGACTCGCGGACGTCGCGCGCGCCGGGTTCCAAGATCTCTCGGCCTCCCGCGACGAGCTGCTCGAGCTGGCCGAGGCGCTCGACTGCCCGGTGTCGGAGCTGCTCGCCGCGTTCGGCCGCGCCGCGGATCCCGATGCTGCGCTGTCCCGCGTTCGACATCTCGCGGAGCAGCACGCGGAGCTGCTGCGCTCGTTCGACGCCCGCTCCTGGCGACGGCTCGGCCTGCTGATCGGGGCCTCACCAGCACTGGGCGACTTCTTCGCACGGAACCCGCGCCGGCTCGGAGAGATTCTGAGCGAGGGCGGCCGTCTCGTCGATCTCGAGGACGCACGGGCAGAGCTGCTCGATGCGATCTCGGATCCCGCCGCGTCCGCGTCAGCGTACGGTCGCGTGCGCAGCGGTGAAGCGGGCTGGAACGCCTTGCGCGTGCGCTACCGCGAGCTGCTCGCCTCGCTGATGCTGTGCGATCTGCGTCGCGGACGCCGCGGGCGCGCCGCCGCGTCGTTCGAAGAGATCTCCCTCTCGCTGTCGGGTCTCGCGGCCGCAGCGATCGAGGCCTCGTACGCGGTAGCCCGAGCCACGGTAGCCGGCGGCGCGTCGGGCCCCCCGGTCGCGCCGGAGCGCCTCGACGCACTGCGGCTCGCGGTGGTGGCGATGGGGAAGTGCGGCGCGGAGGAACTGAATGTGGTCTCGGACGTCGACGTCGTCTTCGTCGTGGAGAGCGCTGATGAGGATGCGCTGAGCGGCGACGCGCTGATCCGCCTGGGGACGCGGGTGGCGAGCGAGACGATGCGGGGGATCCACGACCCGGCGCTCGAGCCCCCGCTCTGGCAGCTCGACGCGAATCTGCGACCCGAGGGGCGGCACGGAACGCTGGTCCGCACGCTCGGGTCGATGCTCAACTACTACGAGCGATGGGCGAAAGCGTGGGAGTTTCAAGCGCTGCTCAAGGCCCGGCCGCTCGCGGGTGATCTGGAGCTGGGGGACCGCTTCGTGCGCGGCACGCGCGATCTCGTGTGGGCCTCGTCGTCGCGCGAGGACTTCGTCGGCTCGGTGCAGCGTATGCGCCAGCGCGTCACCGAGCACATCGACGGCGACGAGCTCGAGGTGCAGCTCAAGCTCGGGCCCGGCGGCCTGCGCGACATCGAGTTCAGTGTGCAACTGCTGCAGCTGGTGCATGGGCAGTACGACGAACGCCTGCATCTGCGCGGCACCCTCCCGGCGCTGCGCGCCCTCGTGGAGGGAGGGTACGTCGCTCGCAGCGACGGAGAGCGGCTGGCAGACGACTACCGACTCCTCCGCGTCCTGGAGCATCGGCTGCAACTGCGGGATCTGCGGCGCACGGCGATCATGCCGACCGACGATGAGGGCCTTCGGGTGCTGGCCCGGGCGAGTGGCTTGGCGAGCACCGGGACAGAGCTGCTCGACCTCTGGGAGCACACGAAGCTCGAGGTGCGGGAGCTGCACCTGAAGATCTTCTACGCGCCGTTGCTCAGCGCCGTGGCGGCGCTTCCGGAGGAAGAGCTCGTGCTCGGCAGCGAGGAGGCCCGGGCGCGTCTCACGAGCATTGGCTTCCGGGATCCCGACGGCGCGATGCGCCATCTCGCGGCGCTCACTCGCGGTACGTCCAGACGCTCGCGGATCCAGCGCAACCTGATGCCGGTGCTGCTACAGTGGCTCGCCGAGGGCACCGATCCGGATTACGGACTGTTGGCCTTCAGGCGCGTGAGCGAGGCCAACCGAGAGAACCCCTGGTACGTGCGTCTGCTGCGCGACGGTACGGACGCCGCCGAGCGGCTCACGCGAGTGCTCTCGTGCTCGCGCTTCGCGGCGGAGCTGCTCGAGTCGATTCCCGACGCGGTCGCCTGGCTCGAGCGCGACGAGACGCTGCAGCCGGTGGCGCTCGCGCCGCTCCTCGAGGAGATGCAGGCCCTCGCCTCGCGACGGGCGAGCATCGAGGACGTGGCCGCTGCGCTGCGCGCGGTGCACCGTCGCGAGGTGCTGCGTCTCGCCATGGGGCGGATCGTCGGTGCGATCGACGACGCCGACGTCGCGGCCGGGCTCGACGCCGCTCACACGGCCCTGCTCGACGCGCTGCTGATCGCGCTCTTCCGGGCCGAGTACGCCGATGCGCCGGACGCGTCGGCCCAGGCGGCGCCCGAAGGGCTCGAACTCGCGTTGATCGGGATGGGGCGCTACGGGGGGCGCGAGCTCGGATTCGCGTCGGACATCGATCTCGTCGCGGTCTTCCGGGCGCCGGCCGCAGTGCCGGCGGATCGCGCGTCGCGCGCCGCGGCGCGCATCGTGGCGGAACTGCGGCGACTCGTGTCAGACCCCCGCTTCCCGGTCGATCTCGACTTCGACCTGCGCCCCGAGGGTAAGAACGGTCCGCTGGTGCGGAGCCTCGATGCGTATCGGAGCTACTATGCGCGCTGGTCGGTGACGTGGGAGGCGCAGGCCCTGCTTCGGGCACGGCCTGTAGCCGGAGGTGTTCGGCTCGGCAGCGACTTCATCGCCATGGCCGACGAGATCCGCTATCCGGAGGCGTTCGGCGAGTCGCAGGTGCGCGAGGTGCGGCGCATGAAGGCGCGCGTCGAAGCCGAACGACTGCCGCAGGGCGCCGACCCGAGGCGACACCTCAAACTGGGTCCCGGTGGGATTAGCGACGTGGAGTGGCTCGTGCAGCTCCTGCAGTTGCAGGAGGGGGCCCATCACGCGTCCCTGCGCACGGTCTCCACGCTCAGCGCGCTCGAGGCGGCATGTGCGCTCGAGCTGATCTCGTCCGACGACGGGCGACAGCTCGCTGATTCGTGGCGCCTCGCGAGCCGCATTCGGTCTGCGCTGAAGCTGTGGACGAGCCGGAGATCGGACACCCTGCCCACGGACTGGGCGGATCTCGAAGGAATCGCCGGGGTGCTCGGTCTTCCCAGCGGGAGCACCTCGGAGCTCGAGGAGCGCTGGTTCGCGGCGTCTCGGCGGTCTCGCGCGGTGTTCGAACGCGCGTTCTTCGGGTACCAGGAGGACGCGCACATCGCTCGGTACTGAGAGCGGCGGGCGCGTCACCCACCCGTCACCCGGCGTGCTCCGATTGTTCACCCGGGGGGCTAGCGGAAAACGTTATCGAAGCGTAATCTGATCGTTATGCAGTACTTACAATCATTTCTCGAGGCCCTGCTCGCCGAAGACGGGGCCGAATTCGAGGACGAACTCGAATCCTGACCGCCCGCCCGCGCAACAGCGACGTTGCCCCGATACGAAACGAGGACGCCCCCGGCAAACTGCCGGGGGCGTCCTCGTTTCGCGGGCTCTTCGCGTGCTCAGACGCCGTAGTAGAGTTCGAACTCGAAGGGGTGCGGGCGCAGCGCCATCGGCGCGAGTTCATTCTCCCGCTTGTACTCGATCCAGGTCTCCACGAGCTCCTCGGTGAAGACCCCGCCCTCCAGAAGGAACTGGTGGTCGGCTTCGAGCGCGTCGAGCGCTTCCTCGAGCGAGCCGGGGACCTGGGGGATGTTCTTCGCCTCCTCGGGCGGCAACTCGTAGAGATCCTTGTCGATCGGCTCCATCGGCTCGATACGATTGCGAATCCCGTCGAGGCCGGCCATCATCTGGGCAGCGAAAGCGAGGTAGGGATTGCCCGACGCATCGGGAGCCCGGAACTCGATGCGCTTGGCCTTCGGGTTCGAGCCGGTGAGCGGGATGCGCACGGCCGCCGAGCGGTTGCCGGCGGAGTAGGCCAGGTTCACGGGGGCCTCGTAGCCCTTGACCAGACGGCGGTAGCTGTTGATGGTCGGGTTGGTGAAGGCGAGCAGCGCCGGCGCGTGGTGCAGGATCCCCCCGATGTACCAGCGGGCGACGTCGGAGAGCTGCGCATAGCCGTTCTCGTCGTAGAAGAGCGGCTCGCCACCCTTCCAGAGCGACATGTGGGTGTGCATGCCCGAGCCGTTGTCTCCGAACACGGGCTTCGGCATGAACGTCGCGGTCTTGCCCCAGAGCTCAGCCGTGTTCTTCACGACGTACTTGAACTTGAGCACGTCATCGGCGGCCTTCACGAGCGTGTTGAAGCGGTAGTTGATCTCCGCCTGACCGGGTGCACCCACCTCGTGATGCGATCGCTCGAGGTGGAGACCGGCCTCGATCAGTCGTAGCGAGATGTCGTCGCGCAGATCCGCCTGCTTGTCGACGGGCGAGACGGGGAAGTAGCCGCCCTTCTCGCGCGTGGTGTTGCCGAGGTTGCCGCCCTCGACCTTGCGAGCGGAGTTCCACGACGCCTCTTCCGAGTCGACCTCGTAGAAGGTGCGACGCGGCGTGGTCTCGTAACGGACGGAATCCAGGATGTAGAACTCGGCTTCGGGCGCGAAGAACGCGGTGTCGGCGACCCCGGTGGACGTCAGGTACTGCTCCGCCTTCTTGGCGACCTGGCGCGGATCCTTCGCGTAGATCTCTCCGGTGCGGGGGTTGAAGATGTCGCAGATGACGATCAGGGTGCGCTCTGCGCGGAACTGGTCGATGTAGGCGGTCGTGACATCGGGGATCAGCTGCATGTCGGATTCGGCGATTCCCGCGAAGCCGCGGATCGACGAGCCGTCGAACATCTGCCCGACCTCGAAGAAGTCAGGGTCTACCGTCGCGGCGGGGATGTTGAAGTGCTGCTGCACCCCCGGCAGATCGGTGAAACGGATGTCGACGAACTTGACGTCCGTCTCCTTGATGAAGTCCATGACTTCCTGCGGGGTGTTGAACATGCTGCTCCTTTTCGCCTGTGCGCAGTACCGTCCGGAATCGCGGTGCGGAACCGGACGACTGCGTTCAACCCTACGCGACCGCGGTTTCAGACACGTGATTCCGATGTTTCGTGCGTGTTACGCACGACGCGCGGATGCTGCGCCGAAACGCCGATGAAACCGGGCGCTCCTTCGCGGCTCTCACGCGCGGACGAGCACCGTGCCCGCGATCTTGTCGTGGAAGCCGCGCTGGTCGGAATCCCAGACGAGCACCGGGATCACGAGGCACAGCAGCACCGTGCGCAGGATCGGGCGCCAGAGACCGACCCATCCCCCCGTGATCGGCACCACGCGCAGTCCCAGCAGCCGGTGGCCGATGGATCCGCCGATCGTAGGGATGAAGACGATCTGCATGGCGGCGAAGATGGCATAGTTCCACCACTCGGGGTGGGCGCCCCCGATCAGCAGGTAGGCGGGCAGCGCCGCGAGCGCCCAGTCGAGAAAGATCGCCAGGACCCGCCGCCCGAGTCGAGCAACGGAGTGAGGTCCCGTGTCCGGCAGGCCGAGGCGCTCGCCCGGCCACTTGCTGGGTTCGAGATCACCGAACCTCTGCGGAGCGGAGTTGGCCATCGGTATCAGCGCGGGCGCTGCGAGCGCATGCGATTCGGGTCCATCCCCTTCGGGATGCCGACAGGTGCCGCCTGCAGCGACGACAGACGGTTGTAGACCGCCGCGACCTCATTGCGATTGAGCTTCGGCTTCAGCCGCACCAGCGTCTTCGAGAGGCGCGCGAGAGGCACGCCGTCGCCATCGGGGCCGACGTACAGGTGCACGATCTCGACGTTGCGCATGGCGCGGCGGATCTTGCGCTCCTCGTCGGCGGCCATGCGCTGCGCGCGCTGCTTCGAGCCCTCGGAGATGAGCACGATGCCACCTCGACCGACGACGCGGTAGACGGCATCCTGGTTGCGGTTGATGGCCACGGGCACCTCGGATCCGCGCCAGGACCGACGAAGGGCGCTCTGCACGACCGCGCCCACGGCGCCGGGGCGACCTTCGATCTGCTCGTAGGCGATCTTCTCGGCCCGTCGGCCCAGGACGATCATGACGAGCAGGATGCCGACCAGCACGCCGGTGACGGGCCAGAGCACCCAGCCGAACCAGTTCCCGCTGAGCAGCCATGCGAGGAGCACCGAGATCGCGACGGGCCCGATGAAGCAGAGCAGAAGCACCCACGGCAGGTTCCGATCGTGGACCTTCGTGGTCCGATAGATCTCGACCATCTGCCGAATGCGGCCGGTGCGCTTTGCCTTCTCTTCTGCCATACGTCCAGGATATCGCCTCCGAGCGAGCGCGCGTGCCGTCAGCCGTGGCCGTGCAGCGGTTGTTCGCTCACAGCAGCGGGACCATGCCGGGGGAGCCGACTCGATCCACAGTCTGGTGCATCCCCGGCACGTCTGGCTGCTGGATCGCGGAGCATGGAGACATGTTCGGAACGCGAGCCGTACTGAAGGCGACACCCCCGAAGACGTCTGCGTCGGTGCCGGGCGCAGCCGCGGCGCTTGCAGCCCGAGCAGAACGCACGTGCGCAGCGGGGATCGAGGTGCGAGCTCGCGGCGGGTGCGCCGCCCCGGATCGTCGAGAAGCGCGGCACACGTGGCGCGGTCACGACCGCGGGTGCCGCAGCATCGGCATGCCGCTCGACGGCCTGCTCCGCGCGCTGCGTCGCTGGGATACCTCGGGTGCCGCGGCGCTGCTCTGCGAGGCGATCCTGGACGCTGCGACAGAGATCGACGCGCTCGGCGGGGAGTGGACGCCTGCGCACGCTCGGGAGATCGTCGGCTACGAGATCCGCCGGCGGATCACGCCGCTCGCGACCGGAATACGGCTCGGGCCGCAACTCCCGAGGGAGTTGCGGCCCGAGCCGAGGAGCGGGGTTCGGTTCAGATCCCCAGGTTGGCTGCGAAGTCGCCGGCTTCGAGACGCTGGCGCATCTGACCGAGGAACCGCGCTGCGTCGGCACCGTCGATGATCCGGTGATCGTAGGACAGCGCCAGGTAGACGGTCGATCGCACCGCGATCGCATCGCCGTCGGGGCCGGACACCACCGCGGGCTTCTTCACGACCGCTCCCGTTCCCAGGATGGCGCTCTGCGGGAGGAAGACGAGGGGCGTGTCGAAGAGCGCGCCGCGCGATCCGGTATTGGTGAGCGTGAAGGTGCCCCCGGCGAGCTCGTCGGGCTTGAGCTGGTTGTCGCGGGTGCGCGCGGCGAGATCGGCGATCTCGCCCGCGATCTGCGCGATGTTCTTGTCACCCGCGTCGCGAAGCACCGGGGTGAGCAGCCCCTTCTCCGTGTCGACGGCGATGCTGATGTTCTCTGCCGCCGGGTACACGATCGACTCGCCCTCGACCGTCGCGTTGATGATCGGGTAGCTGCGCAGCGCCTCTGCCGCCGCGAGGGCGAAGAAGGGCATGAAGGAGAGCTTCGAGCCCGTCTGGGAGAGGAACTCGTCCTTCTTCGCCTGGCGCAGCTGGGCGACCCGGGTCACGTCGACCTCGACCACTGTGGTGAGCTGAGCGGTGCTCTGCAGCGAGGCCACAGCGCGCTCGGCGATGACCTTGCGGAGGCGGCTCATCTTCTGCGTCGTGCCCCGCAGCGGCGAGACCTCCACCTCGACGGGAACCGCCGGCGCAGCGGCGGGAGCGGGGGCAGCGGCCGGAGCTGCGCTCTGAGCCGCGGCCAGCACGTCCTCCTTGCGGATGCGGCCGCCGACACCCGTGCCGGTCACCGTGCCGAGGTCGACGCCCGAGTCGTTCGCGAGCTTGCGCACGATCGGCGTGACGTACCCGGCCGCGTTCGCCGGCGCGGCAGCGGGCTGCGCGGGCTCGGGCTGTGCAGCGGGCTCGGGCTCCGCGGGCTGTGCAGCGGGCTCGGGCTGCGCGGGCTGTGCGGCGGGCTCGGGCTGCGCGGGCTGTGCGGCGGGCTCGGGCTGTGCGGCGGGCTTGGGCTGTGCGGCGGGCTCCGCGGGGGCGCCGCTGCCCACGCGGGCGAGTGCCGCGCCCACCTCGACGGTCTCGTCCTCCTGCACCAGGATCTGCTGCAGGACGCCCGCGATCGGCGAGGGAACCTCGGTGTCGACCTTGTCGGTCGAGACCTCGAGCAGCGGCTCGTCCACCTCGACGGTGTCGCCCACGCTCTTCAGCCAGCGCGTCACCGTACCCTCGGTGATGCTCTCGCCGAGCGAGGGGAGCACGATCTCCTGACCGTCGCCGTCTGCGGCGGTCGTCGATGCGGCCTCGGGTGCCGATGCCTCTGCCTCGGGTGCCGTTGCCTCTGCCTCGGGTGCCGATGCCTCTGCCTCGCGCGTCGGCTCGGCAGCGGGAGCGGGCTCCTCGGGTGCGACGTGCTCCGGTGCAGCCGGGGCCTCGGACGCGGCGCTGCCGTCGCCCACGCGCGCCAGCACGGCGCCGACTTCTGCGGTCTCGTCCTCCTGCACCAGGATCTCCTCGAGCACCCCGGCGACGGGGGAGGGGATCTCGGTGTCGACCTTGTCGGTCGAGACCTCGAGCAGCGGCTCGTCCACCTCGACGGTGTCGCCGACGCTCTTCAGCCAGCGGGTCACTGTCCCCTCGGTCACGCTCTCACCCAGTGCGGGGAGGACCACCGATTCACTCATCGTGCATTCTCCGTTCGTTGCGTCATGTCTGCGGGCCGCTTCAGATCGCGTGCAGCGGCTTGCCGGCGAGCTTCAGCATGGCCTCGCCGATGGTCTCGTTCTGCGTGGGATGACCGTGGACGAACGGCGCCACATCCTCCGGGTACGCCTCCCAGTTGACGATGAGCTGCGCTTCACCGACCAACTCGCTCACGCGCGCGCCGATCATGTGCACCCCCACCACCGGGCCGTCATTGACGCGCACGGCCTTCACCGATCCGGCAGTGCCGAGGATCGAGCTCTTCGCGTTGCCCGCGAGGTTGTATTCGTAGCTCGTCACGTTCTCGGCACCGTAGCGTTCGGCCGCCTTCTCCTCCGTGAGACCCACGGACGCGATCTCGGGGTCGCAGTAGGTGACCTTCGGGATGTTGACGTCCTCGACCACCACCGGGTTCAGGCCGGCGATCTCCTCGGCGACGAAGACGCCCTGCTGGTAGCCGCGGTGGGCCAGCTGCAGGCCAGGTACGATATCGCCGATCGCGTACACCCCGGCGACGTTCGTCGCGAGGCGCTCGTTCGCGAGCACGAAGCCGCGATCCATCTCGATGCCGACCTCTTCGAAGCCGAGTCCCTGCGTGGCGGGGCCGCGGCCGACCGCCACCAGCAGGTAGTCCGCCGTGACGGTCGAGCCGTCCTCGAGCGTGACGGTGACGCCGTCCGAGTCCTGAGCGACGGACTGGAAGCGGGTTCCGAGCTTGAAGTCGATGCCCCGCTTGCGGAATGCGCGCTCGAGCTGCTTCGAGACCGACTCCTCCTCGTTCGGAACCAGGTGCGGCAGGCCCTCGACGATGGTGACCTCGGACCCGAACGAGCGCCACACGCTCGCGAACTCGACGCCGATGACGCCGCCGCCGAGGATCGCGACCCGCTTCGGCACCTCCTGCAGTTCGAGTGCCTGCTCGCTCGTGATCACGCGCCCGCCGATCTCCAGGCCCGGCAGCGAGCGCGAGTAGGATCCCGTGGCGAGCACGATATGCGTGCCGGTGATCCGGTCGTCGCCCACCTGCACGGTGGTGGGGGAGGTGAGCCGGCCCTCGCCGGCGATCACGGTGATGCCGTTCGCCTTGAGCAGGCCCTGGAGACCCTTGTGCTTGCCGGCGATGAGGTTCTCGCGATACGCGTTGACCTTGGTCGCGTCGACACCCGCCACGGTCGAGAGGATGCCGTAGGACTCTCCCTCGCGGGCGACGTCCGCGATCTCGGCCGCGTGCAGCAGCGCCTTGGTCGGCACGCACCCGCGATGCAGACAGGTGCCGCCGAGCTTGTCCTTCTCGATGACGGCGGCGCTGAACCCCAGCTGGGTCGCCCGGATCGCCGCGGCGTATCCTGCGCTGCCGCCACCCAGGACGACGATGTCAAACTGCTGTTCGGCCAAGTGGGATCTCCCTCGGTGTATTCGCAACGGTGTCGGCGATCCGCGATGGTCTTCGGACGCACTGCGCCCCAGCCTACACCCGCGCGTGGCGCGCCGAGCCGGCGGGGGACGGCAGCGGGGTTCGCTGAGGGCGTGACAGGATCCGGTCCGAACGGGTCTCGCCGTTCATAGGATGGAAGCGTGACGGATTCCATCTTCTCGGCAGAGTACGCTGAACGCCGTGCGCGCGTGCCGCGCGGGCTGCCCCTCGTTGTGGTGATGCAGGGCCTCAGCGACGCGGGCGGTGCCGTCGAGCAGCTGGAGGAGTACTTCTGGGGGCGCACGCGCCCCGAGGAGATCCTGCGCTTCAACGCCGATCTGCTGCTCGACTACCGCGCCAGGCGCCCCGTGATCACGTTCGACGAGGATCACCTGACCGACTACGCGCCCGAGGAATTGACGCTGTGCCTCTCGCACGACGAGCTCGGCGCGCCATTCCTGCTGCTGAGCGGCTATGAGCCCGACTTCCGGTGGGACCAGTTCATCGACGCCGTGCTGCTGCTGGTGCACGAGTTCGAGGTGTCGGTGACGGTGTGGACGCACGCGATACCGATGCCCGTGCCGCACACCCGCCCCGTGTCGATGACGGTGAGCGGTTCTCGTGACGATCTCATCGAGGCGCGCTCCGTCTGGAAGCCGACGACGAAGCTCTCGGCCTCGGCCGGGCACGTGCTCGAGTACCGGCTGCACAGTCTGGGGGAGGAGGTCGTGGGGCTCGCGCTGCTCATCCCGCACTACCTCGCAAACACCGAGTACCCCGAGGCGCTGCACGCATCCCTCGACGGGATCATGGCGGCGACCGGCCTCATCCTCCCGACCGACGAGGTGCGCGAGCAGGCCCGCCGCTTCCACTCGCAGGTCGACACGCAGATCGCCGAGAACGAGGAGTCTCTCGAGATGGTGCGCACGCTCGAACGGCGGTACGACGCCTATATGGAGGATCAGAACGTGCGCTCACCGCTGATCGGTGAGGATGGCACCATTCCGACGGCCGATCAGCTCGCGAGCGAACTCGAGCGATTCCTGGCCGAGCGCCACAGCGAGTCGGGCGATCCCGAGCCGGGGGAGAGTTGACGCGCCTCGCAGGTGACCGCGGCGCGTGTCAGGCGCACCCGCCGCGACGTGCAATAATTGGTGATCTAGCCCATCCAATCCGAGTGGTCAACCGCGAAGCGGGAATAATTCGGACTTGACATGGGTTTTCATGCTGTGAGCGCCTGTAGGTCGGTGCGGTAGTAACCGACGGGCGATCCGAGACAGAGAGGCGGCTGCGTGGCAACTGCATCCACGACCAAGACTCGCGCGAGTTCCGCGAAGGCGGGCAAGCAGGCAGAGGAGGCCACTGCGGCCGACACCACCGATGGCGACGCGGCGGCTCAGCAGCAGCCTGCCGCGAAGAAGCCCGCCGCCAAGAAGAAGCCGGCGGCGAAGAAGCCGGCGGCGAAGCGCGCGGCGAAGAAGGACCTCGTCGACGAGGCCCTGAACGAGGACGCGGAGCTCGAGGAGCACGTCGTGCCCCCCGAGGAGGACAAGAAGGCGTCGACCGCCGACGAGCCGCTGCCCACCGGCGCGATCGTGCTCAAGGCCTCTGACGAGGAGGACGTACCGACCTTCACCACCGCGATCCCCGGCGCGACCGCCGATCCGGTGAAGGACTACTTGAAGCAGATCGGCAAGGTCGCTCTGCTCAACGCAGCCGAAGAGGTCGAGCTGGCGATGCGGATCGAGGCGGGGCTGTTCGCCGAGGAGAAGCTCGCGACGGAGAAGGGGCTGCCCAAGAAGCTCGAGCGCGAGCTCAAGTGGGTGGCGCGGGATGGGCAGCGCGCGAAGAGCCACCTGCTCGGCGCGAACCTGCGCCTCGTCGTGTCGCTCGCGAAGCGCTACACGGGACGCGGCATGCAGTTCCTCGATCTCATTCAGGAGGGGAACCTCGGTCTTATCCGCGCGGTCGAGAAGTTCGACTACACGAAGGGCTTCAAGTTCTCGACGTATGCGACGTGGTGGATCCGCCAGGCCATCACCCGCGCCATGGCCGACCAGGCCCGCACGATCCGCATTCCCGTGCACATGGTCGAGGTCATCAACAAGCTCGCGCGTGTGCAGCGCCAGATGCTTCAGGACCTGGGGCGCGAGCCCACCCCCGAGGAGCTGAGCCGGGAGCTCGACATGACCCCTGAGAAGGTCATCGAGGTGCAGAAGTACGGCCGCGAGCCGATCTCGCTGCATACCCCCCTCGGCGAGGACGGCGACAGCGAGTTCGGCGACCTCATCGAGGACACCGAGGCGGTCGTTCCGGCCGACGCGGTGGGCTTCACGATGCTGCAGCAGCAGCTCGAGCAGCTGCTCGACTCGCTGTCCGAGCGCGAGGCGGGTGTGATCCGCATGCGCTTCGGTCTGGGCGACGGCATGCCGAAGACACTGGACCAGATCGGCGACACCTTCGGCGTCACGCGCGAGCGCATCCGCCAGATCGAGTCGAAGACCATGGCGAAGCTGCGCCACCCCTCGCGGTCGCAGCAGCTGCGCGACTACCTGGAGTAGATCGCAGACGGAAAAGCCCCGGTCGAGATGACCGGGGCTTTTCCGTCTGCTGGTGCGGCCTGTGATCCTGCGACTCGCTGCGCGGCCGCAGGATGACGGGGTGCGGATCCTGCGACTCGCCGGGCTCGCGCAGCATGAGCGTCTGCGCTGCGCTCAGGCGTTCAGCTTGTGACTCTCGTCGTGCCACACCTCGGCCAGGGGGCGGAGCTTCGCCTCGTGCTTGTTCGCGTGGTGCGCGCAGAACAGCAGCTCGCTGCCGTTGAGCATCACCCGCACGTAGGCCTGTGCGCCGCAGCTGTCGCAGCGGTCGAGCGCACTGAGCGGGCGATCCACTGCTTCGACCTCTTCGGCGCGATCCTGCTCGAGCGTCGTCATGGCGTCCTCCCGTTCCTCGGTTTCCATCGATACACCTCTATCCAAGCACGCCGAGCGTCGTTTTCTCCGCAGGAGACGCTCGGGTTCGCTGAACGCGTACCGTCGGCGGAGCGCTTCTCCACTCGCCGCGCTCGTGCCCGCGTACTGTCGGAGGTCTGCCCTAGGGTGGATTCGTCGCCGAAGCAGAGGAGATCCCACCAGTGCCAGATTCGAGCTATTCCGCACGGCATCTCACCGTTCTCGAGGGACTCGAGGCGGTGCGCAAGCGTCCGGGCATGTACATCGGCACGACCGATTCCCGGGGGCTCATGCACTGCCTGTGGGAGATCATCGACAACTCGGTCGATGAAGCTCTCGCCGGCCACGGCGACGAGATCGGCATCACGCTCCACGACGACGGCAGCGTGACCGTTTCGGACAACGGCCGCGGCATTCCGGTCGACGTGGAGCCGAAGAGCGGGCTTTCGGGCGTCGAGCTGGTGTTCACGAAACTGCACGCCGGCGGCAAGTTCGGCGGCGGCGGGTACGCCTCCTCCGGCGGGCTGCACGGCGTCGGCGCGTCGGTGGTGAACGCGCTCTCCTCGCGGCTCGACGTCGAAGTGGATCGCGACGGCAAGACCTGGGCGATGTCGTTCCGGCATGGCGAGCCCGGGATCTTCGCGGGTGACGGGCCGGACAGCCCGTTCACGCCTTTCGAGGACTCCTCCGAGCTGCGTGTCGTCGGCAAGGTGAAGAAGGGAGCGACCGGTACCCGAGTGCGGTACTGGGCCGATCCGCAGATCTTTCTCTCATCGGCCAGGTTCGAGCCGGAGTCCCTCGTCGCCCGCGCGCGCCAGACCGCGTTTCTCGTCCCGGGGCTCGCGATCGAGATCACCGATCGACGCCCCGAGTCGCAGACCGAGTCGGGCGAGCCGCCGGTGCACCGCTTCGCCTATGAGGGCGGCATTTCGGAGTTCGTCGACTTCCTCGCGGTCGATGCGCCGCTCACCGATACCTGGCGGATCACCGATGGCGGCACGTTCACCGAGACGGTGCCGGTGATGGACGAGCAGACCGGCCATCTCGTGTCGCGGGAGGTGGAACGGCGCTGCGAGGTCGACATCGCGATGCGCTGGGGCACCGGGTACGACACCGAGGTGCAGAGCTTCGTCAACATCATTGCGACGCCCAAGGGCGGGACGCACCTCAGCGGCTTCGAGCAGGGGCTCACCAAGTTCTTCCGCAAGCAGATCGAGCAGAATGCGCGCAAGCTGAAGGCGGGAAGCGACCGACCCGACAAGGACGACATCCTCACCGGGCTGACCGCCGTGGTGACCGTCCGCGTGCCCGAGCCGCAGTTCGAGGGGCAGACCAAGGAGGTCCTCGGCACGGCGGCCGTGCGCGCGATCGTCTCCCGCGCGATCGTCTCCGGGCTGAGCGCGCGCTACGAGTCCACGAAGAAGCACGACCGTGCGCAGACGGGCTCGCTGCTCGAGAAGATGGTCTCGGAGATGAAGGCTCGCATCGCTCTGCGCGCGCAGCGCGATACCGCCAGGCGCAAGAGCTCGCTCGAGAGCTCATCGCTGCCGGCGAAGCTCATCGACTGCCGGTCCAAAGAAGTGTCCGAGACCGAGCTCTTCATCGTCGAGGGCGACAGCGCGCTCGGCACCGCCCGGCCGGCGCGCGACAGCGAATTCCAGGCACTGCTGCCGATCCGCGGCAAGATTCTGAACGTGCAGAAGGCCTCGGTCGCCGAGATGCTGAACAACGCGGAGTGCGGCGCCATCATCAAGGTGATCGGCGCGGGATCGGGCCGCGATTTCGAGCTCGATGCGGCGCGCTACGGCAAGGTGATCCTGATGAGCGACGCCGACGTCGACGGCGCCCACATCCGCACCCTGCTGCTCACACTCTTCTTCCGCTACATGCGCCCCATGCTCGAGGCCGGCCGCGTCTACGCCGCGGTGCCGCCCCTGCACCGCGTCGTTGTGCAGCACTCCGGCCGCAAGCCCAACGATGTCGTGTACACCTACAGCGAGAAGGAGCTGCAGGGTCTGCTGAGCGATCTGCGCAGACGCGGCAAGAAGCACCAGGAGCCCATCCAGCGGTACAAGGGGCTCGGCGAGATGGACGCGGATCAGCTCGCGGAGACCACGATGGATCGCGAGCACCGCGCGCTGCGCCGCGTCCGCGTCGAGGACGCGCACGCCGCCTCGCAGGTCTTCGAACTGCTCATGGGAAACGAGGTGGCTCCCCGCAAGGAGTTCATCATCGACAACGCCGACGACCTGGATCGCGAGCGCATCGACGCCTGACGGGCGAGGCGCTTCCCTTGATAGGGTGGACCCGATAGCGCCTAGGGTTCCGGGGACGCGCTCCCGCCTGGTCCGAGCGGCGCCACGGCGGGTTCCGCGATCCGCCGTCATCTGACAGGACAAAAGCCCGGAGGAACCTCGCCCGTCGCGCCGATCGCGCCGGGCAGAAGGTTCTGCCATGCCCGCACTTGCCCTCGGCCTCGCGCTTGCTGCGGCGGTCGCCCACGCCACCTGGAACATCGTCGCCCACGGCTCGAGCCGTTCGGGGGTGCAGTTCCTCTGGTGGGGCGCGCTGTGCAGCGCGGCGATGTGGGCCATCGCGATCCCCTTCACCGACGGATTCGGGCGGGCGGATCTCGCGGACGTCGTTCTGGGAGTCGGGGTTTCTGGCGTGCTCCACGTGGCGTACATGCTCGTGCTGCAGCGCGGGTACGCGAGCGGCGAACTCTCCACGGTGTACGCGACGGCGCGCGGCACCGGCCCGCTGCTCACCGTGCTGATCGCGATGCTTCTGCTGGGCGAGCGGCCGGGGCCGATCGCGCTGCTCGGTGTGGCGCTCGTCATCGGCGGCGTCGTCGCGTTCGGTCTCGTCGGCCGCCCCGAGCTGCGGGTGACTCGGCGCGGGCCCGATCCCGCACTCGTCTACGGGCTGCTGACCGGAGCGGCGATCGCCGCGTACACAGTGTGGGACGCCTTCGTGGTGACCGGGCTGGGGGTGGCCCCCGTGGCCTTCATGGTGGGATGCAGCGCGGTCGAGGTGCTGATCTTCAGCGGAATGCTGCTGCGCCGCGGGCGCGCCGGCTGCCGCTTGCGCGGCGAACTGCAGCGCAACTGGCGCGGTCTGATCGTCTTCGGGGTGCTCTCTCCGCTGTCCTACGTGCTCGTGCTCACCGCGATGACACTGGCGCCGGTCTCGCTCGTCGCACCCGTGCGCGAGGCGAGCGTGGTGCTCGTGGGGCTCTACGGAGTGCTGTGCCATCGGGAGAGCCGCCCCGCGCTGCGCGTGCTGGCCGCCGTGACCGTGGTGCTCGGGGTGCTGCTCATCGGCCTTTGATCCATCGCGACGGCCCCGCACCGGCACGCGGCACAGCAGCGCGTCCGGAGGCGACAGGGGTCTGGCATGGTGCGTCCCTGCTGAACGTCGACGAATCGGGGACGTTCAGGACCGGTGGGCATCGCGCGAAGCGCTTCTCCGCGTCCCCGATTCCGGGCTCGCGGAGGCCGCACAGGCGTGCAGTGCGAGCCCGCTCAGGGAGCCGCGCCGATGTAGGCCGCGGCGCCGTCGATCGGCTGGCCGGAGCCGTCGCGACGGCCGAGCTCCTCGGGCAGCTTGCGCGCCGCGCCGTCGGCCGCGAGCGCGCGCGGCTCGCCCGTCCCCACCCAGGCGCAGGCGATCTGGTCCTCCCACTTGAGGAATCGCTGCGCACGCACACCGCCGGTCGCGCGACCCTTGGCGGGAAACTCCGACCAGTCCGATACCTTCGCCGTGGCGACGTCGGTGCCCGGGAGCGTGATCGAGCTGTCGGCCACGGTGACCACGCGCGCCGCGGCCCCCGCGGGAACCGCTCCGGCGAACACGACGCGCGCGTCGGCGCCGAGTTTGATGCCCGCCATGCCGCCGGCAGGGCGTCCCTGAGGGCGCACCGAAGATGCAGGGAAGCGCAGCAGCTGGGCATCGCTCGTGACGACTGCGAACTCCGACTCGTCCGGCGCCGGGAACGCGCCGATCAGGCGATCGCCGGGCTTCAGGCCGATCACCTCGAACGACGGCTTCGCGGGCAGGTCGGCGAGCACGACCCGCTTCACCGTGCCCTGCGCGGTGAAGAGTCCGATCGGCGGCCCCGAGGCGGTGGCGTCGCCGGATCCTTCGCCCTCGCCGCCGAGGGGGACGAGCCCCACAACACGCAGCTTCTTGTCCGTGACACCGAGGTAGTCGAGCAGCGCGACTCCCGCCGAGAACGCGATCGAGGCCCCGGGTACGAGCGGCAGATCGACCGGCGTGAAACGGTGCAGGCTTCCGTCGCTCAGGATCGCCCCGAGCTCGCCGCGCACCGTGCCATCGGCCCTCGAGGAGATCGCGCCGTGCTTGGTGGCGCGGGAGGCGGCGCGCAGCGTCTCCGACGCATCTGGGTCACGGTCCACGCGCAGTGCGCGCCCCGTAGCCGAGAGGAGCACCGTGCAGGGGGTGTCGGCCACCTGCAGCGAGGATGCCGCGGCGGGGGTGCGTGCCGGCCGCGCCACCGCCCCGGTGAGGACGGTACGGCGGGGTGTGCCGAACGCCTCGGCGGCTTCGTCGAGCTCGGCGGAGACGACCTCGCGAAGACGCTCGGGGCTGCCGAGAATCTGGAGCAGCGCCTCGATCTCGGAGCGGAGCTGATCCTGCTCGGCCTCGAGTTCGACCCGGGAGAACTTGGTGAGGCGGCGCAGGCGCAGCTCGAGGATGTACTCGGCCTGGAGCTCGGAGAGGTCGAACACCTGCATGAGGCGCGCACGGGCCGTCTCGGCGTCGTCGCTCGTGCGGATGAGCTGAATCACCTCGTCGATGTCGAGGATCGCGATGAGCAGCCCCTCGACCAGGTGGAGGCGCTCGCGGCGCTTGCGCAGCCGGAACTCGGACCGGCGGGTGATCACCGAGACGCGATGATCGAGGAAGACCCGCAGCATCTCGCGCAGTCCCAGCGTCTGCGGCTGGCCGTTCACGAGGGCGACCGAGTTGATGCTGAAGGAGTCCTCGAGCGGCGTGTAGCGGTAGAGCTGCTCGAGCACCGCCTCGGGAGAGAACCCGGTCTTGAGCGTGATGACCAGGCGCAGCCCGTTCTTCCGGTCCGTGAGGTCGGCGACGTCGGAGATGCCCGAGAGCTTCTTGGCCTCGACGCCCTGCTTGATCTTCTCGATCACCCGCTCGGGGCCGACCAGGTGGGGGAGCTCGGTGACGACGAGCCCGGTGCGGCGCGGACCGAGCGGCTCGACGGCGACCTTCGCCCGAGTGCGGAACGCGCCGCGGCCGGTGCGGTAGGCGTCCTTCACCCCGTCCAGGCCCACGATGGTGCCGCCGCCCGGAAGGTCGGGGCCCGGGATGAACTCCATGAGCTCGTCGACCGTGGCATCGGGGTGGTGCAGCAGATGCTTGGCCCCGTCGACGATCTCGACGAGGTTGTGCGGGGCGAGATTCGTGGCCATGCCGACGGCGATGCCGCTCGCGCCGTTGACCAGCAGGTTGGGCACTGCCGACGGCAGAACGTCGGGCTGCATGATCTGGTTGTCGTAGTTGGGGACGAAGTCGACCACGTCCTCGTCGAGCGACCCGGTCATGGCGAGGGCTGCCCCGGCGAGGCGGGCCTCGGTGTAGCGCGACGCCGCGGGCCCGTCGTCGAGCGAGCCGAAGTTGCCGTGCCCGTCGACGAGTGGCAGGCGCATTGCGAAGCCCTGGGCCATCCGCACCAGCGCGTCGTAGATCGAGGCGTCGCCGTGAGGGTGCAGCTTGCCCATCACCTCACCCACGACACGGGCCGACTTGACGTGCCCCTTCTCCGGGCGCAGGCCCATATCCTGCATCATGAAGAGGATTCGGCGCTGCACGGGCTTCAACCCGTCGCGTGCGTCCGGAAGAGCGCGGGAGTAGATCACCGAGTAGGCGTACTCGAGGAACGATCCCTCCATCTCCTGCGAGATGTCGATGTCCTCGATGCGCTCGCCGGCCAGCTCGTGGGCGGCACGGGGGCCCGAGGACGCGGCGTTGTCGGGGGAGGCGCTGGGTGCGTCGGTCATAATGGAGTTCATGCTACCGACGACCGCCGACAACGGTGCGAGGCTTGCCGCGATTCTGCCAAGCGGCCTCGCCGCGGTTGCGCGGGGGCTCGGATCCGGGCTGCCCGACGAACTCGCCTTCGCGGAGGAGGGCTCGGTCGCGGACCGTCTGCCGTCGGTGCGGTCCTTCGTCATGGTCGTGGTCGACGGACTCGGGCACGCCAACCTCGGTGCGGCGAAGGCGCACGCGCCGGTGCTCGCGCGGCTGCAGCGCCGCCGCATCGAGACGGTGGCTCCCTCGACCACCGGCGCCGCACTCACCACGCTCACGACCGGGCGCCTGCCGGGGGAGCACGGGCTCATCGGGTATCGCATTCGGCATCCCCGTCTCGGCCTCGTGACCACTCTCAAGGACTGGGAGGGCATCGACGACCGCAGGGCCTGGCAGCGCTCCGTCCCGCTGTTCGGGCTGGCGACGCAGCTGGGCGCTCGCGCGGTGGCGATCGGACGGCCGGCGCACGCCGAGGGCGGCCTGACGGAGGCGATCCTCACCGGTGCGGAGTATCACCCGGGCCCGCGGATCGCGGACCGCTTCGAGGTCGCCTCACGGCTGCTGCGCTCGGACGACCCGATCGTCGCCTATCTGTACGTCGACGAGCTGGACAAGGCGGCCCACGAGTACGGCTGGCAGAGCCCGGCCTGGCTGCGGCGGCTCGAGCAGCTCGACGCGGCCCTCGACGGACTGCTCCGCGGGATGCCCGGAGACGTCGGAGTCGTCGTCACGGCGGATCACGGAATCGTCGACGTGCCGCGACACCAGCAGGTGCTGCTGGACGCCGATCCCTCCCTGCTCGAGGGCGTCGCCGAGATCGGCGGGGAGCCCCGCTTCCGCTCGCTCTACCTGAGGCCGGGTGCGGATCCGGAGTCGGTCGCGGCGCGTTGGGCGCAGGCCGAGCGGACGCGCGGCTGGGCGGTCACCCGGGATCAGGCCATATCGTCCGGGTGCTTCGGCCCGGTCGTTCCCGAGGTCGCGGCGCGCCTCGGAGATGTCATCCTGGCGGCGCGCCGACAGGTCGCCTACTACTGCAGCACGGACGATCCTCGGGCTCAAGCGATGGTCGGACAGCACGGATCGTTCAGCGAGGACGAGCGCGGGGTGCCGCTCGCGGTCGCGGGAGCGCTCTCGGGCAGCGGTTTCGCTGCCGCGGTGGCGGAGGCGGCCGCGATCCGGAGCTGACGAACCCTGCTCTGGTTGCGCGCCTCGCGGCGGGATGTCTGCGCCGGGACTCTTACACCGGGTCTCTTACACCGGGTCTTCGTCGCTGCGGGTGCCGAAGAGGATGTCGTCCCAGCTCGGGATCGAGGCGCGGCCCTTGCGCCCCGTGCGCTCGGGCGCCTCGCGCTCTCCGCTCTGCGCCTCGCGCGCGCGGCCCGTCCCCTCGGCGGCATCTCTGATTTCTGAGGCGTCGGGCTCGTCGTTCGCCGACGGCTGGGGGACGGCAGCGGGGCGGGAGGCAGCGAACTCCTCGTCGACATCGGACGCGACCCCGGCGCCCTGCCAGATGCTGCGCGCGCGCGGCGCGGCCTGCTCCACCTCCGCGGGGGCGGGAGCGGCCGGGGCGGGGCTGTTCGGGGCGCCGACCGCTGGGTGGGGCTCGATCCCGCCGCGATCGCGGTCGCGCTCGCCGCGCCGCTTGCGCAGCGCATCGAGCAGGTCTGCGGTCTGGCTCAGATCCGCGGGCGGTTGCGCCCCGGTCTTGATGGCGCGCTGATCGATCTCGCGCCGCCGCTCGTACTCCGCATGCGTATCCGAGAGGGTCGGTGCCGCACCGTCCTGCTGTGTATCGGGCGCGTCCTCTTCCGGCTCGTCGGCGAGATCGAGCGGCAACTGGGAGGCGTCGAAGGCATCGGAGTCGAAGCGGCCGGGCTGCTCTGCGGTGTCGACCGCGCGCAGCTTGGGGATCAGGCGATCCCCGACGTCCCCGAGCTTCGACAGGTTCACGGCGTCCGGATTGACGGGGGAGAGGGTTCCCTTGCGATGCTCGAACGCCCACACGGCTCGGTGGGCGACGTCGTGCGAGATGAACTCGAGACTGATCATCCAGCCGGTCTCGTCGTCTCGCCAGGACTCCCACTCGCTCGTGTCCGCGCCGAGCGCGAGCAGCCGCTCGGCGATTACCGCGCCGAAGCGCTGATCGGCCTCGTCGCTCGCCTCCGTGCGCACCGCGACGGCGTGCGCGCGTTCGAGAATGTATCGGCGCTCCGCCAGTACGGGCTCCGCATAGCGCTCGATGTCGGCCTCGTCGAGCTCCATCTCCTTCGCCACCTGGGCGCGCGACTTGCCGGCTCGGATGCGTGCCTGAATGTCGCGCGGGCGCACGCGGGAGGTGTCGCGCTCCCGACGGCCGAGGTGCCGGAGCTCGCTCAGCACGGCATCGTCGACCACGAGCCGGAACTCCTCGTCGGCCTCGTTGGCCACAATCAGCGACCGGTCATCGCGTCGCACAAAGCGCAGTTCGTCCATCGGCGCATCCCCTTCGTGATTCGCGATACAGGCTTGCACAGGCTCGGCGATTCGCCCGGCATTGACTCGGCGCGTGCCGAAGTCCGCCGATCCGCGCTACGCGCACAGAGAACTCGCAGTCCCAGAGTTTGCGCCCGACGCGCATCGTACGGCAGACTATGGCCGCTCGCAGGTTGGAGGTGCCGTCGCACGGCACGGGAATGCAGGAGAGAATGGCCACCGATTACGATGCCCCGCGCAAGTCCGAGGAAGATGCCGAGTCGATCGAGGCGCTGAAGGAACGCGGCCCCGCGAAGGGCGGTTCGGGACTCGATTCGGAGGACGCCGACAATCCCAGCATGTTCATCGGCGGATCCGACCTCTCGGACGTCGAGCTCGACGTCGTCGTGCTTCCTCAGCAGGACGACGAGTTCACCTGTGTCAGCTGCTTCCTGGTGCGTCACCGGTCGCAGATCGATCACGAGACCGATCTCGGACCGGTCTGCGCTGAGTGCTCGCACTGAGATCCGCTGAGGTACGCGTCGCCGGTTGATCGAGCGGAGCGAGTCGAAGCCATCACCTCGGGCATCTCCGCGCGCCGTGCGTGTTCACGAGTCGGAGACGCGGGCCGCTGCGATCGCATCAGCGAGGCGGCGGGGGTGCCGGGTGGTGAGGATCCAGACGGGTGCCGGGTCGGCCGGATCGACATTCTCGATGCGCACCCCGCGGGTGATCCACCCGCGCACGAGCAGAAAGCTGCGGGCGTCGAGGCCCGGGCCGATGGCGGCTCGAAGCGCCTCCGCGCCGAGCAGCTCGATCTCTCCCAGCTGATCGACCGGGATCGTGGCGCGGTCGGCGATGAGGCGTCCCTGCGCGACCCGGATAGTGGGACTGAGCAGCAGCATCGTGGCGGCGGCGATGATGTAGACGATCACTCCGGTCGGCACCGCGATCGCCGCATTGACGGGGGTCAATACGAGGGCCACCGCCGGCACGACGAGGAGCAGTGCGATGAAGAGGCCCGGTCCCGGGATGAGGCGCTCGCGATAGCTGCGGGTGGATACGTCGGGGGTCGTGGCTCCGGTCATGCCTCCCATTATCCTCTCCCCGGGCATCGCATCGGCCGGGAGCGGTTCCGGGTCACCCGCTCCAGCCCGATCCGATAGCCTGTCCGGGTGACCGACGTCGTAGAGATCCCCATCCGTGCCGAGTATCCCCCGCGCTACGCGCACCCCGGAGACGCCGGGGCCGATCTGCATGCCGCGGAGGCGGCCGAGATCGCTCCGGGAGAGCGCGCGCTGATCGGCACGGGCGTGTCCATCGCGCTGCCGGAGGGGTACGCCGCATTCGTGGTGCCCCGCAGCGGTCTGGCCGCGAAGCACGGCATCACCGTCGTCAACAGCCCCGGCACCGTCGACGCGGGATACCGCGGTGAGATCAAGGTCGTGCTCTTGAACACGGATCGCGAGCACACCTTTCGCGTCGAACCGGGGGACCGGATCGCCCAGGTGATCGTCATGCCGGTTTCGCGCGCCGTGTTCGCGCCGGTGCAGGAGCTGTCGGAGAGCGACCGGGGTGCGGGCGGGTTCGGGTCGACCGGCCTGCGGGACTGACGTTCGGGGAGCATTCGGGTCGCGCACGCGCGACCGCTGGTGGAGTCTCCGGAGCGGGGCTCGGACAAAGGAGTGATGAGGAAGATGAGCGAAGCAGAGCAGCGCGAAGGCGACGAGATCGAACTGCGCGAGCCGGCCGCGGTCGCATCGGACGACGCGAAGTCGGCCCCGGAAGACCGGGCCGACGCGGGCCCCTTCGACGCGAGTGAGGTTCCCGCGATGCGCCCGTACGTCGATCTCGGCGGGATCAAGGTGGCCCCCCGCGAGGGGCTCCAGCTGCGTCTCGAAGTCGACGAGCGCGCGAATCGGGTCGTGGCCGTCTCGCTCGAGTACGCGGAGTCGCTGCTGCAGGTGCAGGCGTTCGCGGCTCCGAAGTCCACGGGACTGTGGCACGGCGTGAGGGGCGAGCTCGCGCAGCAGATGACCGGGCAGGGAGCCGCCGTCTCCGAGGAGGCCGGCGCGCTCGGGCCCGAGCTGCTCGTGCGCAGTCAGGCATCCGCCGAGCAGGGCGGCGGCACCCGCATCGTGCGGTTCATCGCGGTCGACGGACCTCGCTGGATGCTGCGCGGGGTGATCATGGGCAAGGCGGCGGTCGACTCGGCGGCGCGCGACTCGGTGATCGACCTCTTCCGCGAGCTCGTGGTGGTGCGCGGCGAACAGCCGATGCCGCCGAGCGAGCTGCTGCCCCTGAAGGTGCCCGCGGGAGTGCAAGCCCAGCGTCAGCCCCAGGCGCAGGCGGCTGACCCCCAGGGCGAGGCCACGCAGGCGTGAGCACGCTTCCGGGGTCGGAGGGGGCCGACGAGCCGGTCCCTCGGGCAGATTCTGCGGCGACCCCCGGCGAGGGGCCTCGTCGCGCAGGTCTCGGGCGCGTCGTCGAAGCGGGGCTCCACGGGGAGTCGGTATCGGCGCGCGGGCTGCTGGAGGCGATCGGCGGTTGGCGAGGGATCGCCGAGACGCTGCTTCCCGCGACGGTGTATCTGGGCGTATACGTGTTCACGAGGGACGCTCGGATCTCGGCGATCGCACCGCTCATGCTGGCCGGCGCCGCGTTCGCCTGGCGACTGATCCGGCGCGAGCCGATGCAGGCCGCGCTCTCGGGTCTCATCGGCGTTGCCGTCTGCGTCGTGGTCACCCTGGTCACGGGACGCGGCGAAGACTACTTCCTGCCCGGCTTCTGGATCAACGGAGCGTGGATCGCGGCGCACACGATATCGCTGCTGGTGGGGTGGCCGCTCATCGGCCTCCTGCTCGGCTTTCTGCGCGGCTCGCTGACCGAGTGGCGCAGGGTGCCGCTGCTGCGTCGGGCGGCGCGACTGTGCACGCTGCTCTGGATCGCGGTGTTCGCGGCACGGCTGGTCGTGCAGCTGCCGCTCTACTTCGCGGCGCAGCGCGGCGATACCGCCGCCACCGACGCGCTCGGCCTGGCCAGGCTGCTCATGGGGGTGCCGCTCTTCGCCCTGGCCGCGATCCTGACCTGGCTCGTACTCAGTCGCGTATCTGCCGCGCTGGACGACCGCCCCCGGAGCGCCGATTCATCTGATGATCCCGCATCGAACTCCGTTGAAAACACGGGGCGCGACGCGGCCTCGGAGTGACGATACGGGAGCAGGATACGGTGTAGAATTATCTCGACATCGAGATACTTGAGTCTCGGCCGAGCCCGTCGGCCGAAGAACCACAGCCGGTCGGGCGCCCCGACCGGCGGACACTACGGAGGAGCCTCATGGGAGCCGTCAACAGCTTCGACGCGAAGAGCACTCTCGCCGTCGGCGAGCAGGACTACGAGATCTACCGGGTCGACCGGGTCCCCGGCCATGAGCGCCTGCCCTACAGCCTCAAGGTGCTGCTCGAGAACCTGCTCCGCACCGAGGACGGCGCCAACGTGACGCGGGCCCACATCGAGGCGCTCGGCGGGTGGGATCCCGCCGCCGAGCCGGACACCGAGATCCAGTTCACCCCGGCGCGCGTGCTCATGCAGGACTTCACCGGCGTGCCGTGCGTGGTCGACCTCGCCACCATGCGCGAGGCCGTGGTGGACCTCGGCGGCAGCCCGGATCGCATCAACCCGCTCGCCCCCGCCGAGATGGTCATCGACCACTCGGTCATCTCCGACGTCTACGGCACGCCCGGGGCTGCGGCGCGCAACGTCGAGATCGAGTACCAGCGCAACGGCGAGCGGTACCAGTTCCTGCGCTGGGGCCAGGGCGCGTTCGACGAGTTCAAGGTGGTGCCCCCGGGCACGGGAATCGTGCACCAGGTCAATATCGAGTACCTGGCTCGGGTCACCTTCGCGCGCGAGGTCGACGGCGTGCTCCAGGCGTACCCCGACACCTGCGTGGGCACCGACTCGCACACGACCATGGAGAACGGCCTCGGCGTGCTCGGCTGGGGCGTCGGCGGCATCGAGGCCGAGGCGGCCATGCTGGGCCAGCCCATCTCGATGCTCATCCCTCGGGTCGTCGGCTTCAAGCTCTCCGGGCAGATCCCCGCGGGCGTCACCGCGACGGACGTGGTGCTCACCATCACGCAGATGCTGCGCCAGCACGGCGTCGTCGGCAAGTTCGTCGAGTTCTACGGCGAGGGCGTCAGCTCGGTGCCGCTCGCGAATCGCGCCACCATCGGCAACATGAGCCCCGAGTTCGGCTCGACCGCTGCGATCTTCCCGGTCGACGACGTCACACTGGACTACCTGCGCCTCACCGGTCGCAGCGACGAGACGATCGAGCTCGTCAAGTCCTACACCCAGGCGCAGGGCATGTGGCACGATCCGTCGCGCGAGCCCGAATTCAGCGAGTACCTCGAGCTCGATCTGGGCACCGTGGTCTCCTCGATCGCCGGACCGAAGCGTCCGCAGGATCGCATCGAGCTGTCCCGCTCCAAGACGCAGTTCGAGACCGATCTGAAGAACTACGCGCAGGCCGCGAACCCCGCCACGGTGCGGGACCAGCAGGGGCGGGAGTTCGTGCTCGACCACGGTGCGGTCACCCTCGCCTCGATCACCTCCTGCACCAACACCTCGAACCCGTCGGTGATGCTCGCCGCCGGCGTGCTCGCGCGGAACGCCGCCGCGAAGGGCCTGCAGGCGAAGCCGTGGGTCAAGACCACTCTGGCGCCGGGGTCGAAGGTCGTCACCGACTACTACGAGAAGTCGGGCCTGAAGCAGGACCTCGAGGCGCTCGGCTTCTACACGGTGGGCTACGGCTGCGTCACCTGCATCGGCAACTCCGGGCCGCTGAACGAGGAGATCTCGCAGGCGGTCAACGACCACGACCTCGCAGTGACCGCGGTGCTCTCGGGCAACCGCAACTTCGAGGGCCGCATCAACCCCGACATCAAGATGAACTACCTGGCGAGCCCGCCGCTCGTGATCGCCTACTCGCTCGCCGGCACCATGGACTTCGACTTCGAGTCGCAGGCGCTGGGCCAGGATGAAGCGGGCAACGACGTCTTCCTGCGCGACATCTGGCCGGACCCGGTCGAGGTGCAGAAGATCGCCGACGAGTCGATCGACTCGGACATGTTCACCTCCAAGTACGCCACGGTCTTCGACGGCGATGAGCACTGGACCTCGCTGCCCACGCCCGACGGCAAGACCTTCGCGTGGGACGAGCGTTCGACCTACGTGCGCAAGGCGCCGTACTTCGACGGCATGCAGCTCGAGCCCTCGCCCGTGAGCGACATCTCCGGCGCGCGCGTGCTGCTCAAGCTGGGCGACTCGGTCACCACCGACCACATCAGCCCCGCCGGCAGCTTCAAGGCGGAGACCCCGGCCGGTCAGTACCTCGTCGCCAACGGCATCGCCCCGAAGGACTTCAACACCTACGGCTCGCGTCGCGGTAACCACGAGGTGATGATCCGCGGCACCTTCGCGAACATCCGCATCCGCAATCAGCTCCTCGCCGGCGAGAACGGCGGCGCGGGCGTCGAGGGCGGCTTCACCCGCGACTTCACGCAGGAGGGCGGTCCCCAGGCCTACGTCTACGACGCGGCTCAGAACTACCAGGCGGCCGGGGTGCCCCTGGTGGTGCTCGGCGGCAAGGAGTACGGATCGGGATCCTCGCGCGACTGGGCCGCCAAGGGCACGAGCCTGCTGGGCGTGAGGGCGGTCATCACCGAGAGCTTCGAGCGCATCCATCGCTCGAACCTGATCGGCATGGGCGTGCTTCCGCTGCAGTTCCCCCAGGGGCAGAGCGCCGACGACCTCGGGCTCGACGGCACCGAGACCTTCGATATCTCCGGTGTGGAGCAGCTGAACGAGGGCATCACCCCGAAGACGGTCGCGGTCACCGCGACCAAGGCCGACGGCTCGCAGGTGGCCTTCGACGCGGTGGTGCGCATCGACACCCCGGGCGAGGCGGACTACTACCGCAACGGCGGCATTCTGCAGTACGTGCTGCGCTCGCTGGTGTAGCCGCCGGCCGCGCGACGGGCTCGGGGCTGCGCGCGTCCCGAGCCCACCGCGGGCAGTAGACTGACGGCATGCTTGAGGGTATCGAGGGGCCGCGTGATCTGGACGGGCTGGATCCCGAAGAGCTGCGACAGCTCGCCGCCGAGATCCGGGAGTTCCTGATCGCCGAGGTCGCGAAGACCGGGGGCCATCTCGGGCCCAACCTCGGCGTGGTCGAGCTGACGATCGCCCTGCATCGCGTGTTCGACTCGCCGCGGGATCCCATCGTGTTCGACACGGGCCACCAGAGCTATGTGCACAAGCTGCTGACCGGGCGCAAGGACTTCGCCCGCCTGCGTCAGCGCGGGGGCCTCGCCGGATACCCGCAGCGAGCGGAGTCGCCGCACGACGTGGTCGAGAGCTCGCACGCCTCGAGCTCGTTGAGCTGGGCGGACGGGATCTCGCGGGCATTCGCGCGCCGTGCAGTCGCGGACCCCGAACAGGGCGATCGCCATGTGGTCGCCGTCGTGGGCGACGGCGCGCTCACCGGGGGAATGACCTGGGAAGCGCTGAACAACATCACGGACGACAACGATCGCAACCTCGTGATCGTCGTCAACGACAACGGCCGCTCGTACGCGCCCACCATCGGCGGCATGGCCCGCTTCCTCAACTCGGTGCGCACGACGTCGAGCTACCGGGAGCTGCAGGAGGGGAGCGAGAAGCTCTTCTCGGCGTTCGGCACGCCGGGCCGCACGGTCTACCGCGCCGCCCGCGGTGCCATGCGCGGCATCGCGAGCCGCGCCTCGGGAAACCAGGATCTGTACTCCAACCTCGACATCAAGTACGTCGGCCCGGTCGACGGGCACGATCTCGAGGCGGTCGAGCAGGCGCTGCGGCAGGCGAAGGAGTACGGCAGGCCGGCGCTCGTGCACGTGATTACGGAGAAGGGCCGCGGATACGCGCCGGCCGAGAACGACCTCGCCGACCAGTTCCACTCCGTCGGACGCATCGATCCGGGCAGCGGCGAGCCGATGCAGGAGTCGATCGGACGGAGCTGGACCTCCGTATTCCGCGAGCGGATCGTGGAGCTCGCCGAGGCCGACGAGCGCATCGTGGGCCTCACCGCAGCGATGCTCGCTCCGACGGGGCTCGACCTGCTCGCGGAGCGCCACCCCGAGCGCGTGATCGACGTCGGCATCGCCGAACAGCACGCCGTGACGAGCGCGGCGGGCCTCGCCTACGGCGGCCTGCATCCCGTGGTCGCGATCTACGCGACCTTCATGAACCGCGCGTTCGACCAGCTGCTCATGGACGTGGCCCTGCACCGGGCCGGCGTGACGTTCGTGCTCGACCGGGCGGGGATCACCGGGCCGGACGGCGCGAGCCACAACGGAGTCTGGGATCTCGCCACGCTGCAGATCGTCCCGGGCATCCGCATCGCCGCGCCGCGCGATGGGGCGACCCTGAGTGAGCTCCTGGGGGAGGCAGTGGCGGTCTCGGACGGCCCCACGGTCGTGCGGTACCCGAAGGGTGCGGCGGGCGCCCCGCTCCCGGCCCTGCACCGCACGGACGACGGCGTCGATGTGCTGCGCGAGGGCGATGCGGGCGAGTCGTCGAGCGACGTGCTCTTCGTGACGGTCGGGCCCATGGCGCGGGTGGCTCTGGAGGCCGCCGAGCTGCTCGCGGCGCAGGGGATCGACGCCACCGTGATCGATCCGAGGTGGGTCGTGCCGGTATCGCGGTCGGTGATCGACTTCGCCCGATCCCACCGACTCGTCGTCAGCCTGGAGGACGGGATCCGCGTGGGCGGCGTGGGCACTCGGATCCGGCAGGCCCTCAGGGACGCCGGCGTGGACACCGGGGTGAGCGAGCTCGGCACCCCCGACGAGTTCCCCGAGCACGCGTCTCGCGGCGAGCTGCTCGAGGAGGCGGGCCTCACCGCCGCACGCATCGCCGCGGATGTGGCGGCTCAGGTGCGCGGCGAGCGGGTCCCGATCGCTCGCCCCGAGGGGCTCGCAGCCGACTGAGCGAGCGGTGCGAGCCGAAACCTGATTTCTCTCGAGATTTCGGCTCGCACCGCTCGCTCAACCGGCGGCCGGCGCTAGTGCGCTCCCGCGATGCGGGGCTCGTGGAACGCCCGCCCGAAGGTGCGCTCGCTCGCTCCCACGCGATCCAGGTACGGGGTTGCGCCCCCGGCCTGGAACGGCCAGCCCGCGCCGAGGATCAAGCACAGGTCGATGTCCTCGGCCGCTGCGACCACGCCCTCGTCGAGCATGATCCGGATCTCGCCCGCAAGCTCGTCCTCGACCCGCCGCAGGATCTCCTCTTCGCTCACCGGGGTCTTGCCCAGTGCCACGGCCTTCTTCCCGGCCTTCGAGAGATCCTCGACCTTGCCCAGCTTGGTCTTGTTCAGCGGCTCCTCGACCTCTGCCAGGCGGTGCAGATTCTCCGACGCGTAGAAGCGCTCGGGGAACGCGCCGACCATCGTGTCCTGCACGTGAGCGGCGACCTTCCAGCCGACCAGGTCGATCAGCTCGAACGGCCCCATCGGCAGACCGATGGGCGCGAGCGCACGCTCCACCACCGGCATCGGCGTTCCCTCGTCGAGGGCCCGCGCCGCCTCGCCCATCACCTTTGCGAGGAGGCGATTGACCACGAAGCCGGGCCGGTCCGCGGTGATGACCGCGCTCTTGCCGAGCTTCTTGGCGACCGCCATCGCGGTCGCCAGCGTCGCGTCGTCGGTGCTCGGCGTCTTGACGACCTCGATGAGGGGCATCACCGCGACCGGGTTGAAGAAGTGGAATCCGACGAGCCGCTCGGGGTGCTCGAGTTGCGCCCCGATCTCTTCGACCGACAGCGAAGAGGTGTTGGTCGCGATCACGGCCTCGGGGGAGATGATCGGCTCGATCTCGGCGAAGACCTGCTGCTTCACGCCGAGTTCCTCGAAGACGGCTTCGATCACCCAGTCGCAGTCTGCATAGCGGGTCTTGTCGGTCGTTCCGCTGACAAGCGCCCGGACCTGGTTTGCGTCGTCCGCGGTCAGCCGGCCCTTCTCCTGCATCTTGTCGATCTCGCCACGGATGTACGCGAGACCCTTGTCGACGCGCGACTGGTCGAGGTCGGTGATGAGCACGGGCACCCGCAGCTTGCGTGCGAAGAGCAGCGCGAACTGGCTGGCCATCAGGCCCGCCCCGATCACGCCGACCTTCTTGACGGGCTTCGCGAGCTCCTTTTCAGGAGCGCCGGCGGGACGCTTCGCGCGCTTCTGCACGAGATCGAAGGCGTAGATCGAGGCGGCGAACTGATCGCCCGAGATCAGCTCGGCGAGCGCCTCGTCCTCGCGCTCGAACCCGCGCTCGAGATCGTTGTCCTTGGCTGCGCTGAGCAGATCGAGCGCAATGTAGGGCGCCTTGGCCGCCGTGCCCATGCGCGCCTTCAACGTGTCGCGCGCGATCTTGATCGCGGCCGGCCACTTGGTGAGGCGCTCGAGCTTTCCGGGCACGTTCGGACGATCGACCTTCACCGCTCCCGTGATCACGCCATCGGCCCACGCGACGGACCGCTCGATGAAGCTGGCGGCTCCGAACATCACGTCGAAGAGCCCGAGTTCTCGGGCCTGCTTCGGCTTGAGCATGCGGTTGTTCTTGAGCGGGTTCGAGACGATGACCTCGAGCGCGTTCTCGATGCCGATGAGGTTCGGCACGATGGTGGCGCCACCCCAGCCCGGGATGATCCCGAGGAACACCTCGGGGAAGGCGAGAGCCGCGGCCGACGAGTCGAGGGTGCGGTAGTCGCAGTGGAGCGCGATCTCCATCGCACCGCCGAGCGCGAGACCGTTGACGAAGGCGAACGAGGGCACGCCCAGCGTGCCGAGCTTGCCGAGCACGAAGTGCCCGTACTGCGCCATCAGGCGGGCGTTCTCCTCGGTGGCGAGGGTCGAGACCTTCGAGAGGTCGGCGCCGGCCGCGAAGATGAACGGCTTTCCGGTAATCGCCAGCGCGGCGATCTCACCGGATGCCGCGCGTTCGCGCTGCGCGTCGAGCACTCGCGCGAGGCCCTGCAGCGTGCGCGGGCCGAGCGTGTTGGGGCGCGTGTGGTCGCGACCGTTGTCGAGGGTGACGAGCGCCAGCGTGCCCCCGGAGGGGAGTGCGATGTCGCGTACGAACGATTCGGTGACGACCTCGTCGGCTGAGGCCTCGATGATGGGCGTGAAGTCGATGCTGCTGTAGTCGGTCATGGCTGCCTACTTGCCCTTCTTGCCGTCGAAGCGGGGGTTCTCCCAGATGGCGGTGCCGCCCTGTCCCAGACCGACGCACATCGCGGTGACGCCGTAGCGCACGTCGGGGCGCTGCTCGAACTGCCGGGCCAGCTGGATCATGAGCCGCACACCGGAGGCGGCGAGCGGGTGGCCGAACGCGATGGCGCCGCCCCAGGGGTTGACGCGCGGGTCGTCGTCGGCGATCCCGAAGTGGTCGGTGAAGGAGAGCACCTGCACGGCGAAGGCCTCGTTGAGTTCGAAGAGCCCGATGTCGTCGATACCGAGACCGGCACGCCGCAGCGCCTTCTCGGTCGACGGCACGGGCCCGAGCCCCATCACCTCCGGCTGCACGCCCGCGAACCCGAATCCGACGAGCTTCATCTTGGCGGTGAGCCCGAGTTCCTTAGCGGTATCGGCGCCGGCGAGGAGTGACACGGTTGCTCCGTCGGTGAGCGGCGAGGCGTTGCCCGCGGTGACCCGTCCGTGCGGCCGGAAGGGGGTCTTGAGCCCCGCGAGACCCTCCATAGTGGTCTCGGGGCGCCGGCCCTCGTCCTCGGTCGCGAGCCCCCAGCCCGCTCCCGAGCGCGTCGCCACCGGAACGAGGTCGGCCTGGATGTCCCCGCGATCGTAAGCGGCCTGCACCTTGTGCTGGCTCAGCATCCCGAAGCGGTCGGCGCGCTCCTTGGTGAGATCCGGGAAGCGGTCGTGCAGCCGCTCGGCGGTGATCCCCATGTTCAGCGCGTCGGGGCTGACGAGCTTCTCGGCGACGAACCGGGGATTGGGATCGGCATCGAGACCGATGGGGTGGCGCCCCATGTGCTCCACGCCTCCGGCGATCGCCAGGTCGTACTGCCCCGCACCGATTGCGGCTCCCATGAACGAGGCCACCGTGAGCGCCCCGGCGCACATGCGGTCGAGCGCGAATCCCGGCACCGTGACGGGCAGGCCGGCGAGGATCGCCACCGTGCGGCCGAGGGTCAGCCCTTGATCGCCCTGCTGGGTCGTCGCGGCGATGCCCACGTCATCGATGCGGTCGAGCGGGAGGTCCGGGTGGCGTTCGAGCAATCCCTGCAGCGCCTTGACGGCAAGGTCGTCGGCCCGCGTTCCCGCGTACATTCCCTTTTCTCCAGCGCGTCCGAACGGGGTGCGCACCCCGTCTACGAACACGACCTCTCTCATTGCGGCCACTTCGCCTCCATAGGTATGTGAACTGCGTCCCCACCCATCCTAGAGACGCAGTCTCACTTTTGGGAGCCTCCGTCAGGATTCACGGGAATCCGGTGCATCTCGCGAAAAAATGTTATTAGAAGTCTACAAATGACGCTGCGATAATTGGTGTAGTTATGCCAATCTGCCAGTCCCTCGCTCCGAGCTCCTTGAGACGGAGTGCGATTGCGTCCGGAGTTGGCGGGACCGGTGGCATCCACGTCACGGCACGGAGATGGTCGGGCGTCAGCAGATTCTCTACGGGGATGTGCCGGCGCTCGGCCTCGGCGACGATGCCCGCTCGGGCTGCGGCCAGACGCGCTGCGGCCTCGGGGTGGCGTTGCGGCCATCCGCGGTGGTGAGGAATCGAGCCGGGCTCGCGCGTCTTCGGCCCCGGCAGATCGTCGGTCGTCTTGCCCGCGAGCACGGCTCTCCACCAACGGTCGAGTTCGGTGCGGCTGGCTCGTCCGCGGAAGGCCTGCAGACGCGCGAGATCGTTCCGGGAACGGGGATTCGCGGCCGCTGCGGCCACGATCGAGGCGTCGGGGATCAGACGTCCCGGGGCCAGATCCCGCTCCCTGGCGAGTGCGTCGCGGGCGAGCCAGAGCTCGCGCGCGATCGCGAGCGAGCGCGGGGTCCGCAGAGCGTGGCCGCCCGAGAGCTTGCGCCAGGGCTCGGCCGGCCGAGGCTTCTCCGGGCGCGTGCGCACCGCTTCGAACTCCTGAAGCGCGAAGTCGGTCTTCCCCTGCTGTTCGAGATCGCGCAGCACGGCGTCTCTGAGGTCGGGCAGGAGTGCGACATCGAGTGCCGCGTACTCCAGCCAGGGCTCGGGCAGGGGGCGCTGAGACCAGTCGGCTGCGGAGTGCGCCTTCTCCAGTGCGATCCCGAGGAGCGACTCCACGATGGATCCGAGCCCCACTCGCTCGTACCCGAGGAGTCGCGCGGCGAGCTCCGTGTCGAACAGCGTCGGCGGACGCAGCCCGAGCGCGTCGAGGCAGGGGATGTCCTGGCTCGCCGCGTGCAGGATCCACTCCTCGTCGCCGACCGCCTCGGCCAGCGGGGCGAAGCTGCTCAGTTCCGTCGGGTCGAACAGGAACGGACGCGCCCCGCGGCGGAACATCTGCACGAGATACGCCTCGGCGCCGTAGCGGAAGCCCGATGCGCGCTCGGCATCGACCCCGATCGGGCCGGATCCGGACGCGAGCGCTTCTGCGGCGCGCTCGAGTTCGCGGTCGTCGGTGACGAGCGACCAGTTCGTGTCGAGTTCGGACTGCTCGACCATCGGTTAGACGCCCTCGCCATGAGGCAGGCCGGCGAGCAGGCACAGGAGTTCGGACCAGGCCTCCGCGTGTGCGGCGAAGTCGGTGCCGAGCGGGGTCCACGACGCCCGCAACTCGATCTGCGCGGCATCGCCCTGCGCCTCCAGCGTTCCGAATCCGCTCGACAGCGTCTTCGTCGCGGTCCCGGAGAGGTAGGTGTAGTCGGTGCCCCGCGCATCGAGCGCGTCGACCAGCCATGACCAGGCCACATCCGAGATGAAGGGATCGACGCCGATCTCGACCTCGAGCGGCGCCTGCGCGAAGCATACGACTCGGAACGGCGAGCCCCACTCGTCGGCAGAAGCGGGATCGCGCATCAGCACGAAGCGACCGGCCCCGTGGTGGGAGTCGATCGTGCCCTCGGGAGTCAGTCCGCGACGGGGGCCGCGGGCGACGCCTGCGGCAAGCGCGATCGACTGCGGCGCGATGCGCTCGGGGGCGGGGATCTCCTCGACAACGAGTTCGGCTCGCAGCCGCGCCTCACGGATCTGTTCGGCGGCGACACTGAATTCAACGGACTCTTGCCCGATCCTTGCCATCACACGGGAAACTCTAGAGTTTGCTGAGAACGGCGACCGGGTGCCACGCCGGGAAGCAGCCGATCCCCGCCGCCGGATGGTGTCTTCCCGCAGCCCGATGGCATCCCGGCGCCGGCCGCGAGTAGAGTCGTGGGTATGGGGCAGTGGGAACACAGACTCGGTCGAGCGCTCGGAATCGGCGCCGGCGCCGCAGCGGTCGGGGTCATCGCAGTCGCCGCCATCGGGACGCTGCTCGCCCGCAAGGCGGTGACGCCGGCTGAGGCCGAGGCTCTCGTGCGGGTGACGCGCCTACAGCGCGATTCGGACGCCACCATCGCCTGGCTGCGCGGACCCGACAGCGCGCTGCCGGGACGCTACTCGCTGCTCTTCGATCGAGCATCCGGGCATGCTCGGCTCGGGCCGGTGCTCGCTCGGGGGCAGGACGGCGTGGCCCGCGAGGTGCTGCGCGTAGACCGCGGCGATCTCCGGGAGGGCGTCACTGCGCGCCTCACGGGCTGGTGGTACACGGATCCCGCGGAGCTCGGATACCGCACCGAACGGATCTTCTACCCCACCGAGCACGGGGACGCCGAAGCCTGGCTGGTGCATCCGAGACGGGCGCGGAAGAAGCGCTGGGCGATCCACGTGCACGGTCGTGGAGCACTGCCCGAGGAGGCGATCCGCGGGGTGGCCCCATTGGCCAGGGCCGGCGTCACGAGCCTCGTCATCAGCTACCGCAACGACCCGGGTGCGCCGCTCGGCGACCACGGCCGCTACGGAGTGGGCATCGCCGAGAGCCGGGATGTCGAGGCCGCGATGGACGAGGCGGTGCGCCGCGGCGCCGAGCGCGTCACGCTCTTCGGCTGGTCGATGGGCGGCACCGCGTGCCTGGTCGCCGCGGCCCGGGGATCATATCGGGGCATCCTCGACGGGCTGATCCTGGATTCTCCCGCGATCGATTGGAGCGCTCTGCTGCGCCACCACGCCGCCGGACGGTCCGCGCCGCGATTCGTCGCAGACCTCGGGATCGAGCTGCTGGGACGCGGCATCGTGCGCGCCGGCGAGCCGGGCGGTCTCGCCATCCGGGGCCTCAGCGCCGCGGCGTTCGCCACGGCCGTCGACGTGCCCGTGCTGATCCACGCGAGCGAGGAGGACACGTTCGTGCCCTGCGACGGGGCGCGGAGATTCGCCGAGGCGAGCCCGGCGCTCGTTCAGCTTCGGCTGCAGCGGCACGGCGAGCACGTCAAGCTGTGGAATGTCGATCCCGAATCGTGGGAACGCGTCACCGAGCAGTTCGCGCGCGCGCTGCCGCGGCCCGGGTGGCGCGGCTGAGGTATGGGCGACGACCCCCCGGTCGTGCCGCAGGGTCGGGTGGCCCGAGGCGCCCGGGAGCCGAGCAGCAGCGATACACTAGCTGCGATGTCCTCTGACAAGTCCCACAGGTCCGCTCGCCTCGTCGACCGGAGCCCCAGCATCTCCGGAACCGACCTCGTCGCCAACCTGGTACCGCCGCCGCAATTCGACCACGCGTCGTTCGACTCGTACCGGCCAGACCCCGAGTATCCGTCGCAGGAGCAGGCGCGCGATATCCTGCGCGCCTTCACGCGGCCGGCGACGCCGCCCGCCCGCGGCGGCTTCTTCGGGTTCGGGCGCAAGAGGACGCCCGAACCGGGCACCGATGCATCGGCGCGACCAGGGGTGTACCTCGACGGCGGATTCGGTGTGGGCAAGACCCACCTGCTCGCCGCGACCTGGCACGCGACGGCAGGCCGGCGCTACTTCGGCACCTTCATCCAGTACACCGCGCTCGTGGGAGCCCTCGGATACAACGGCGCGGTCGGGGTGCTGCAGGGCGCGCAATTGATCTGCATCGACGAGTTCGAGCTCGACGATCCGGGCGACACGATGCTCATGACGAGGCTCATCGGCGACCTCACCGCCACCGGCTCCCGCATCGTCGCGACGTCAAACACCCCGCCGAACGCGCTGGGGGAGGGCCGATTCGCCGCAGCCGACTTCATGCGCGAGATCCAGGCGATGTCCGACCGCTTCTCGGCCGTGCGGATCGACGGTGTCGACTACCGGCAGCGCGACATCGAGGGCGACGCCGTGGTGCTCGGCGACGACGCCTACCGCTTCGCCCTCGCCGACGTGGCGGCCTCGGGCGAGCGGATGTCGGACGACGAGTTCTCTGAGCTGATCGCGCACCTCGCCACCGTGCATCCGTCGAGCTACGTCGGCATGCTCGACGGCGTGCAGTGCATCGGCCTGCGCGATGTGCACGAGCTCACCGACCAGTCGGCCGCGCTGCGCTTCGTGGCATTCATCGACCGCGTCTATGACGCGCAGATCCCGATTCGCGCCACGGGGATCTCGCTCACCTCGGTGTTCGGCGGCGGAATGCTCGATGGCGGATACCGCAAGAAGTACCTCCGCTGCATCTCGCGCCTCAACGCGCTGACGGCGAGCGAGATCCCGCAGTGACCCGGCGCGGCGCTGCTCAGCCGACCGTGCAGAACGGATGCCCGGCAGCGTCGAGATAGACGCGGGAGCCCTCGTGGGCCTCGACGAAACGGGCCCCGAGGCTTAGCAGCGCCGCCTCTGCGGCGGCGAAGTCCTCGACTCGCACGTCGAGGTGGATCTGCTGATCGCCGTCGTCGCTCGGCCACCCTGGCACAGTCCAGCGCTGCGGGCAACCCCCTGGAGCCCGGCGCGCCGCGCTGGGACAGTGGAGACCGCAACCACGAAGGAGGTTCCATATGAGTGCATCGGACAAGGTATCGGCAGCCGCGGACAAGGTGAAGGGCACGGCGAAGGAGGCCGTCGGTCGTCTGACTGACGACGAGCAGAAGGTCGCCGAGGGGCAGGCGGATCAGGCCAAGGGCGACCTCAAGAGCGCCGCCGAGAAGACGAAGGACGCCGCGAAGGACGTCTTCGACCGGTAACCTCGAACGACTCGGTCGCCGGCCGAGGGCCCTGTTCCGTCGAGCCCGAGGGTCATCCGCGCGTGATGGCCCTCGGCGCTCCCGGCAGTCTGCTGCAGGCCCAGACCGCAGTCCCCGCGACGAGCAGCAGGAGCAGCAGTCCCGCGAGGTGCATCCCGAGCGAGAGCGCCCCGTGAGCGGGGAGCAGGAAGCCGTAGGGAACCCAGCCATCGGTCGCGCCGCGGACCAGCACGACCGAGATCCAGACGAGCGGGTAGGGGAGCACGACCCAGAGACTGCTCCAGGGCAGAGCCGGCCGGTCGCCGACGAGGAGCCAGTCGAGCGCGACGTACCCGGGCAGCGCGGCGTGCAGCACCGCGCTCACCCAGGGCGGCGCGGCGGGCAGCACCGCGCTCACCCAGGGCGACGCGGAGGGCGGCCACCGGCCTCGCCGCAATCGGCGTCTGCAGGATCCCGGGCATCGCGCGCACGTCAGACCTGCTGGGAGAGGGTGTCGTCCAGAGAGCGCCGCAGCAGTTCGCGGAGCACCGAGCGGTCGACGCCTGCGAGCCTCGTGAGGTAGAGGCACGCCTTGCTCGCGCGATGGGGGCCGAGCGCGTCCATGAGCTCGGGCCAGCGCTCTGAGAAGTCGTTGCTGAGGTACACGGTGTGCCGGGCAGGGCCAGGTGCGAACGCGAGCAGGGGCGCCCGGCCGCCGTGGCCGCTCTCATATCGGTACTCGTACTCCCCGAAACCGAGAATACGGCCGGCCCAGACGACCGGCGGCTCGCCGCTGATCTCGCGGTGCATCTCGAGCAGTTCGTCGGCCTCCTCGCGGCGAGGGCCGGTGGCACGGTCGAGCACCGCTTCTACGGGAAGGTCGGACGGCGACATCGCGGGTTGCTTCGCAGCCATGTGATCTCCTCGGGATCGGAGTGACCCGGCAGGACACCGGGGGAGGCCTCGATCGTACCGCCCCTCCCGGCGCTCCTCCGCGAACCCCCTACAGTTGAGGGATGAGCTCGCAGTTCTCGATCAGCCGCGCCATGTCCACCGAGGAGGGCGTGTACGGCCTGGTGCTGGTGTCCGGCCTCATCGCGGCGTCCGGAAGCGCGGGCGCGCCCGCGTGGAAGACGCTGCTCTTCACGGCGGTCACCGTCGCGGTGTTCTGGTTGGCGCACGTCTACGCTGCAACGGTCGCGGCCCACGGCTCGGAAACCGCCGACGGGGGGCCGATGGGGATCGCTGCCGCGACCCGCAAGGCCGTCGTGAAGTCTCGGGGCATGCTGGCCTCGACCCTGCTTCCCGCAATCCCGCTCGTGCTGGGCAGTCTCGGGCTGATCCGCGATGTCACGGCGACCTGGGCTGCCCTCTGGGTCTGCGTCGCCGCGCTGGCAGGTCTCGGCTACGTCGCGTACCTCAGGAAGGGCGCTCCGCTCCATCTCCGGTTGCTCGGAGCGCTGTCGACCGCGTCGTTCGGTGCGGTGATCATCCTCGCGAAGGCCATCATCACGCACTGAGGTGCGGCAGAAGGCGCGAAACTGAGCCGAATGCCCGAGACCGAGGGGTGTGTCGCGGCAGAACGGCTCGGGTTCGCGCAATCGACTCGGTTTCGGGAGTCCTGGAAGCCGGGAGCAAGGGCCGCCGACCGGCATGCGGCGCACACACCAAGAAGCCCCGGGGGACCCGGGGCTTCTCTGTTCTCTGTGCGCGATACTGGGATCGAACCAGTGACCTCTTCCGTGTCAGGGAAGCGCGCTACCGCTGCGCCAATCGCGCCTGATCAGGCTATTCAGTTGTTCGAAACGAGGTGGCGACGGGATTCGAACCCGTGTATACGGCTTTGCAGGCCGCTGCCTCGCCTCTCGGCCACGCCACCGCAGTGGTTGCCACCACATGAGCGACCGGGTGAACCGATCACTGGAGCGGATGACGAGACTCGAACTCGCGACCCTCACCTTGGCAAGGTGATGCGCTACCAACTGCGCTACATCCGCACTCCGCCGCGTTGCCGCGACCTGAACAACTATAGGGGTGATTCGCGACTCCGCGCAAATCGGTTCGAGCCGCCCGGGCGCGCCGCCCGGATTCGCGCTGTCGTTGCGCAGAAGTTACCTCGCAATACCCGCCGATTCCGGCGTTTCTCCCTGCCCGCGGATACGGTGGATGCATGGGGGAACGGTCGGCCAGACGAGTGAAGCACATACTGGGGTGGCTGATGCTCGCCGCTGCCGCCGGGGTCGTCGTCTTCGGTGTCGCGCACCGACAGGAGATCCGGGACCACTTCTCAGCCCGCGGCTTCGAAGCGAACGGTCGGGTCGAGCAGGTGCTCGACGAACTGCAGCTGACGGCGACCGGTGAGCGCGTCTTCCTCGCCACGCATCCGACCATCGACGGGAGCGGGCACTTCAACGAGCAGTGCGCCGGCGTCGATCACTCGGAGCAGGGCCATGTGCTCGGCTGCTACACCTCGGACCGGATCCATCTCTTCGACGTCACCGACGAGCGCATCCAGGGAATCGTCGAGGTGACGGCCGCCCACGAGCTACTGCACGCGGGGTGGGCCCGCATGGGGGAGGGGGATCGGAACGCGCTCGGAGAGCGGCTGCGCGCGGAGTTCGAGCGACGAGCGGACGAGGATCCCGAACTCCGGGAGCGCATGGCGGTGTACGAGCATCTCTCGGATGCTGCCTTCGCCAACGAGCTGCACTCCGTGCTCGGCACCGAGGTGAGCGATCTGCCGTCGTGGCTCGAGGAGCACTACGCGCAGTGGTTCGACGATCGCGGCGCGCTGGTGGCCCGCTTCGACGAGTACCACGCGGTGTTCGTGCAGCTGCAGGACGAGGCCGATGCGCTGCAGAGCGAGATGGCGACGCTGCGGGACGACGTCGAGCGGCGCAAGACCGAGTACGACCTCGCGGTATCGGCCTTCAACGACGATGCCGCCGAGTTCTCGGCGCGCAACAACCGTCTCGAGTTCGCCGAGCTCCCCTTCGAGTTCGAGCGCATCAGGGGCGAGCTCGAGCTCAGACGCGCGGAGCTCGAGCGAACACTCGAGTCCCTCCAGTCCGACATCGATCACTACAACGAGCTGCGCAGCCGCCTCACCGCGCTGAGCGAGATCAGCGCGGAACTGGATCAGCAGCTCGACAGCGATCTGGCTCCGGTCACGACACGCCCGGATGCCTGAGAGTGTTTCCGCGCGAACACGCCGAACACGCGCAGCGCGTCACCACCACACGGCATTCCGTGTATGATCATTCGGGTCGGTGCGGATCCCGGATCCGCAGCACACGGGCGATTGGCGCAGTTGGTAGCGCGCTTCCTTCACACGGAAGAGGTCATCAGTTCGAGTCTGGTATCGCCCACCAGGAACAGGCCCCGGCGGAATCGCCGGGGCCTTTCGCGTGCGCCCCGGAGTCGGGGTGCGGGGCGACTAGAATCGTCGGGTCAGCTGTTCCCGTCCGAAGGAGCTCACCCGTGGCCGATGGCTTCTCCCTGTTCACCGATCGTTCGATCGTCGCTATGCGAGTCAACGGCGAGCTGCGAGATCTCGCTGCGGAGGTGACGGAGACCGACACGGTCGAGCCGATCACGATCGATTCCGAGGACGGCCTGAACATCCTGCGCCACTCCGCGGCCCACGTGCTCGCGCAGGCGGTGCAGCGCATCAACCCGCAGACCACGCTCGGCATCGGCCCGCCCATCACCGACGGCTTCTACTACGACTTCGATCCGAAGCAGCCGTTCACCCCCGAGGACCTCAAGGCCATCGAGAAGGAGATGCAGCGGATCGTCAAGCAGGGCCAGCGCTTCGTGCGCCGGGTCGTGACCGAGGACGAGGCGCGCGCCGAGCTCGCGAACGAGCCCTACAAGCTCGAGCTGATCGGCCTCAAGGGCGGCGCCGACTCGGGAAGCGACAACGAGAGCGTCGAGGTCGGCGGTGCCGAGCTCACGATCTACGACAACGTCGATCCGAAGACCGGCGAGCTGTGCTGGAAGGATCTCTGCCGCGGTCCGCACCTGCCGAGCACGCGCATGATCGGCAACGGGTGGGCGCTCATGCGCTCCGCGGGGGCCTACTGGCGCGGCAGCGAGAAGAACCCGATGCTGCAGCGCATCTACGGCACCGCGTGGCCCACCAAGGATGAGCTGCGCGCGTACCAGACCCGGCTCGAGGAGGCGGCGAAGCGCGATCACCGCAAGCTCGGCGTCGAGCTCGACCTGTTCAGCTTCCCCGACGAGATCGGCTCGGGCCTCGCCGTCTTCCACCCCAAGGGCGGCATCATCCGGCATGAGATCGAGAACTTCATGCGCTCCGAGCTGCTGAAGAACGGCTACGAGGTGGTCAACAGCCCGCACATCACGAAGGGCGCGCTCTTCGAGACCAGCCAGCACCTCAACTGGTACAGGGACGGCATGTTCCCGGCCATGCACCTCGACGCGGTGGAGGATCCGGAGACGGGCGAGGTGCTCAAGCCGGGTCAGGACTACTACCTGAAGCCCATGAACTGCCCGTTCCACAACCTCATCTACCGGGCCCGCGCGCGCAGCTACCGCGAGCTGCCGCTGCGCCTCGCCGAGTTCGGCACGGTCTACCGCTACGAGAAGAGCGGCACGCTCTCGGGCCTCACGCGGGTACGCGGTCTGACGCAGGACGACGCGCACATCTACGTCACCGACGAGCAGGTGAAGGACGAGATCAAGCGCCAGCTGGAGTTCGTGTTCTCGACGCTGCGCGCCTACGGACTCGACGACTTCTATCTCGAGCTCTCGACGCGGGATCCCGAGAAGTCGGTGGGCACCGAGGAGCAGTGGGCCGAGGCCGAGCAGACCCTCCGCGAGGTCGGCGAGGAGTCGGGGCTCGAGCTGGTCGCCGATCCCGGGGGAGCGGCGTTCTACGGCCCCAAGATCTCCGTGCAGGCCCGCGACGCGATCGGCCGCACGTGGCAGCTCTCGACGGTGCAGCTCGACTTCAACCAGCCCGAGCTGTTCGAGCTCGAGTACGCGGCGGCCGACGGCACGCGCAAACAGCCGATCATGATCCACCGCGCGCTGCTGGGCTCGGTGGAGCGCTTCTTCGCGATCCTCCTGGAGCACTACGCCGGCGCGTTCCCGGTCTGGCTGTCCCCGGTCCAGGTGGTGGGTATCCCGGTGGCCGAGCAGTACGGGGAGTACCTCGACGGGATCATCGCGCAGCTGCGTGCGCGAGGCGTGCGCGCCGAGGTCGATCACGGCGACGACCGGATGCCGAAGAAGATCCGCACGCACACCAAGGCCAAGGTGCCGTTCCAGCTCATCGCAGGCGAAGACGACCGCGCGGCGGGAGCCGTGAGCTTCCGCTTCCGCGACGGCACTCAGATGAACGGCGTACCCGTGCACGAGGCGATCGAGCGGATCGGGCGCGCGATCGAGACGCACGAGCAGGTGTCGACCGCATGGGCGGAGGAGACGCGTGTCGAGGACTGAGGATCTCGGCAGCACCTCGGCCGTAGGCGCCGCGGACGAGATGCAGCGCCTCTGGGTGCCGCACCGCATGGTGTACGTGGCGGATCACCACCAGCCGGATCGTTCCGACTGCCCGTTCTGCGCCGCTCCGCGGAGCAGCGACGAGGAGGCGCTGATCGTCGCGCGCGGTCGCCACGCGTATGTGCTGCTCAACCTGTTCCCCTACAACAACGGGCACATGCTCGTGTGCCCGTACCGGCACGTCTCGCAGTACGACGAGGCTACCCCCGACGAAGTCGCCGAGATCGGCGAGCTGACGCAGGAGGCCATGCGCGTGGCACGCGCGGTGCTGAACTGCGACGGCTTCAACATCGGCATGAATCAGGGCGAGGTCGCCGGGGCGGGCATCGCCGCGCATCTGCACCAGCACGTCGTGCCCCGATGGGCGTCCGACGCGAACTTCTTCCCCATCATCGCCAAGACGAAGGCGATGCCCCAGCTGCTGGGCGACGTGCGGGATGCGATCGCGGCGGCCTGGCCCCATCCCTAGCGCGCAGCTTCTAGACTGATCTACCGATTCGACTTTCAAGAAAGAGGAGCCCCCGTGTCCGGACACTCCAAATGGGCGACGACCAAGCACAAGAAGGCCGTCATCGACGCGAAGCGCGCGAAGGCGTTCGCGAAGTACATCAAGAACATCGAGGTGGCGGCCCGCATCGGCGGCGCCGACCTCGCCGGCAACCCGACGCTCGCCGATGCCGTGCACAAGGCCAAGAAGAACTCGGTCCCCGGCGACAACATCGATCGCGCCATCAAGCGCGGCGCCGGCCTCGACGGCGACGCCGTCGAGTACACGACGATCATGTACGAGGGCTACGGCCCGAACGGGGTCGCGCTGATGATCGAGTGCCTCACCGACAACAAGAACCGCGCGGCGGCGGAGGTGCGCACCGCGCTGAGCCGCAACGGCGGCACGCTCGCCGACCCCGGCAGCGTCGCCTACAACTTCGCGCGCAAGGGCGTCATCACAGTGCCCGCCGAGGGCACCACGGAGGACGACGTGCTCACCGCGGTGCTCGAAGCCGGGGCCGAAGAGGTCACGGAGACGCCGAACGGAGAGGCGTTCGAGGTGGTCACCGAGGCCTCGGAGCTGGTGGCCGCCCGCACCGCCCTCGTCGACGCGGGGATCGACTACGATTCCGCCGACGCCGAGTTCGTCCCCAACCTCAAGGTGGAGATCGACGCCGACACCGCGCGCAAGGTGTTCCGCCTGATCGACGCGCTCGAGGACAGCGACGACGTGCAGAACGTCTTCTCGAACTTCGACCTGAGCGCCGACGTGCAGGCCGAGCTCGAGAACGACGAGTAGCCCGTCCGCGGGGCCGCGCCGTGAGAATCATCGGAATCGACCCGGGCCTCACCCGCTGCGGCGTCGGCGTCGTGACCGCCGGACCCTCCCGGAAGGTGTCGTTCGAGCACGTCGAGGTGCTCACGAGCACGGCCGATATGCCGCTGCCCGCGCGGATCCGCCGCATCGGCGCGAGCATCGAGCGCCTCCTCGACGGCGAACAGCCCGCCGGGGTGGCGCTCGAGCGGGTGTTCGCCCAGGACAACGTGGCGAGCGTGATGGGCGTCGCGCAGATCAGCGGGGTGGTGATGTATCTCGCCGAGGAGCGCGGGATCCCCGTGGCCCTCTACACCCCGAATGAGGTGAAGGCACAGGTCACCGGGTACGGCAGCGCCGACAAGGCGCAGGTGACCACGATGGTCACCCGCCTGCTCGGGCTCGCCGCGCCTCCGAAGCCCGCGGACGCGGCCGACGCGCTCGCGCTGGCCATCACGCACGCCTGGCACCTCGGTCGCGGCGGAGCGGCGAATCGGATGGAGCGGTTCGAACGGACCGCCGCGACTCCCGGCGGCGAGACCCCCGCGCAGCGCGCATGGCGCGAGGCCGAGTCGAAGCTCGGGCGTCGCCGCGGCGCCCGCACCTGAGGGCCGACGCCGCCCCGCTCAGCGCTCCCGACCGGGATCATCGCGCGGATCGTCGCGATCCCCGTCGTCCGGATCGCGGGACTCGTGCGGCAGTGTGATCGCCCCCGTGTGCAGTGCCTCCTCGATCGCCTGCTCCACCTGCCGCTGGCGGCGCAACCGGATCCGGCTGAGCGCCCGCTGCTCCGGCAGACTCCATCCGAAGCGCACCGAGAGCAGCCGAACCGCCGTGGTGACGACGACGCAGACGATGCCCGCGACGAGCACCTCCACGCCGAGGAGCTGCAGCGCGACGAGCACCGCGACGCCGGCGAGACTCGCCACCGCGTAGAGCGACCCGACGTGCATGAGCCCGATGGGGATGTTGAGCATGACGTCTCGCAGCACGCCGCCTCCCACCGCCGCGACGGTGCCGATGAACATCGCGGGGACGATAGGGAGGCCCATGGCGAGGGCCTTGGTCACGCCGATCGCGCCGAACATGCCGATGCTCAGGGCGTCGAGCAGCGTGATCACCGGGTCGACCTTCTGCAGCAGACGGGGGAGCAGCATGCCGATGAAGGCCGCCCCGGTCGCGACGAGCAGGTAGTGGTTGACGCTGAGCGTCGCCGGCGCGATGCCGAGCAGGATGTCCCGCAGGAAGCCGCCGCCGATGCCCGAGGCGATCCCGATGATCGCGACGCCGAGCAGATCGATGCGGCGGAATCCGGCGGCGAAGAGCGCTCCCTGCAGGCTGCCGACGCCCACGGCGACCAGGTCGATCGCGAGCGGGATGGAGAAGGTGTCGGCGAGCACCCGTCCATTCTTCCGCATGCGGGATAATCGTGGGGTGCCACTGTATCGCGAAGAAGGCGTCGTGCTCCGCACGCACAAGCTGGGCGAGGCCGACCGCATCGTCACACTCCTGACCCGGGGCCGGGGGCTGCTGCGCGCCGTCGCGAAGGGCGTGCGCCGCACCTCGTCGAAGTTCGGCGCACGACTCGAGCCGTTCATGGTCGCCGACCTCCAGTGCTTCGAGGGCCGCACGCTCGACACGATCACCCAGGCCGAGACCCTGGGCGCTTACGGCCCGTCGATCAGCGCCGACTACGACCGCTATCGCGCGGGCAGCGCGATCGTCGAGACCGCGGAGCGTCTGGCCGAGGGTGAGGTCTCGCGCGAGCTCTACGCGCTGCTCGTGGGGGCGCTGCGCACGCTGGCGGCGGGCCGGATTCCGGCAGACCTGGTGCGCGACGGATACCTGCTGCGCGCGATGTCGCTCGCCGGCTGGACCCCGGGCTTCGGGGCCTGCGTGCGCTGCGGCGCCCCCGGGCCGCACACCGCCGTGGCCGTGCAGCTGGGCGGATCGGTGTGCGACTCCTGCCGACCGCCGGGGTCTCCGCGCCTCGACGCCGGCAGCGTCGCGCTGCTGTCGGCGCTGCTCGCCGGCGACTGGGAGGGCGCGCTCGGGGCGTCGGAGCGCGAACGCGGCCAGGCGGCCGGGATCGCGGCTGCCTACGCCCAGTGGCACCTCGAGCGCGGTCTGCGCTCGTTCTCCGGGCCGCGGGCATAAACTTTCACGCATGCCCCTCGCTCCCGAACGCCTGGTGCCGGTCGACTGGACCGGCGAGCAGCCGCCGAGTTTCACCGGACCGCCCCCGAAGCACGTCGCGATCGTCATGGACGGGAACGGCCGGTGGGCGAACCGCCGCGGCCTGCCCCGGGTCGAGGGGCATCGGATGGGGGAGCAGGCGCTGCTCGACGTGGTCGCCGGCGCCATCCAGGCCGACGTGCGCCACCTCAGCGTCTACGCCTTCTCGACCGAGAACTGGCGGCGCTCGCCCGACGAGGTGCGCTTCTTGATGGGCTTCAACCGCGACGTGCTGCGGCGGCGGCGCGCGCAACTGGACGCCTGGAACGTGCGCATGCGGTGGGCGGGGCGCACTCCGCGGCTCTGGGGATCCGTGATCAGCGAATTGCAGGCGTCGGAGCGCGCCACCGCCGGGAATACGGGGCTGACGCTCACCATGTGCGTCAACTACGGCGGGAGGAACGAGCTCACCGACGCGGTGCGTTCCATCGCCGCCGACGTGCGGGCCGGACGGCTGTCGCCGAACGGGATCACCGAGCGCACGGTCGCGCGGCACCTCTACGTGCCCGAACTGCCGGACGTCGATCTCTTCCTGCGCAGCTCCGGCGAGCAGCGCACCAGCAACTTCATGCTGTGGCAGTCGGCCTACGCCGAGATGGTGTTCCTCGACACGCTCTGGCCGGATTTCGGGCGAGCCGAGCTCTGGCGCGCGATCCAGATCTACCACTCCCGCGACCGCCGTTTCGGCGGCGCCGAGGACCAGCCCGCGGAGTGAGGCCGGGCTGCGCCGCCAACGCCGGAGGACGGGGGAGCGACGGGCTTCGCTCGCCCAGCCGGCGAGGGCGTACCCATCGACGCGGCCTCGTACAATAGAGACGATATGACTTCCCAGACTCTCGCCGATGCTCGCCTGCGCATCGGCCCACTCGAACTCGAGGTCCCCGTCGTGCTCGCGCCGATGGCCGGCATCACGAACACCGCCTTCCGGCGGCTGTGTCGCGAGTACGGCGCGGGCCTCTACGTGAGCGAGATGATCACGAGCCGCGCCCTCGTGGAGCGCACGCCCGCCTCGATGCGCCTGATCAAGCACCACGAGAGCGAGACGCCGCGTTCGATCCAGCTCTACGGGGTGGACCCGCGCACCGTCTCCGAGGCCGTGCGCTTCCTGGTGGATCAGGACCTCGCGGATCACATCGATCTCAACTTCGGCTGCCCGGTGCCGAAGGTCACGCGCAGGGGCGGCGGATCCGCGCTGCCCTGGAAGCGGGATCTCTTCCGCGCCATCGTGGAGGGTGCCGTGGGGGCCGCAGGGTCCATCCCGCTGACGGTCAAGATGCGCAAGGGCATCGACGCGGATCACCTCACCTACCTCGACGCGGCGCGCGCGGCCGAGGACGCGGGCGTCGCCGCGATCGCGCTCCACGGGCGTACGGCGAACGAATTCTACTCCGGAGAGGCCGACTGGGCCGCCATCGCCGAGCTGAAGGAGACCGTCACCAGCGTTCCCGTGCTCGGCAACGGCGACATCTGGTCGGCCGACGACGCGATCCGCATGGTGCGCGAGACCGGCTGCGACGGCGTCGTGGTGGGCCGCGGCTGCCTGGGCCGGCCCTGGCTCTTCGGGGACCTCGCCGCGGCGTTCCGCGCGGAGGCCGGCGAGCTGAGCCGCGATGAGGCGGAGGCTGCGCTCGCGAAGCCCCCGCTCGGCTTCGTCATGGACGCGATGCGGCGCCACGCCGAGCTGCTGGTCGAGTTCTTCGACGGCGAGGAGGATCGCGCGTGCCGCGACATCCGCAAGCACGTCGCCTGGTACTTCAAAGGCTACGGTGTGGGCGGCGACACCCGGCGCGCGCTCGCCTCGGTCGAGTCGCTCGCGCAGATGGACGAGATCTTCTCGACGATGGACGCCTCGATGCCGTACCCCGGCGAGGGCGCCGAGGGGCAGCGCGGTCGAGCCGGGAGCCCGAAGCGGGTGCACCTGCCCGACGGTTGGCTCGACACTCGCACGAGCGACCTCGCGGACCGTGCGTCGGTCGCCGAGGGCGAACGCGTCGACGGCGGGTCCGACGGTGGGTGACGCGCTGCCGCGACACGATCCCGCGCTCGCGCTCGGCTACACCGCGGCCGATTCCGAGCGCTTCCTCCCGGAGCACCACAGCGGCGCCCGCACCGATTTCGCCCGGGATCGCGCCCGTGTGCTGCACTCCAGCGGCTGGCGCAGGCTGGCCGCGAAGACGCAGGTCCTGAGCCCCGCATCGGGCGTCGACTTCGCCCGCAATCGGCTCACCCACTCGCTCGAGGTCGCGCAGATCGGTCGGGAGCTGGCCGTGGCGCTCGGGGTATCGCAGGACGTCGTCGACACGGCCTGTCTGGCCCACGATCTCGGGCATCCGCCCTTCGGGCACAACGGCGAGAAGGCGCTCAACGACTGGATGGCCGGCTTCGGCGGATTCGAGGGCAACGCGCAGACGCTGCGCATCCTCACCCGTCTCGAGCCGAAGCACTTCGCGCCGGGCGGAGCGAGCGTGGGCCTCAACCTGACACGCGCCACGCTCGACGCGAGCTGCAAGTATCCGTGGTCGCTGGTCGAGGCCGCGCCCGGGAGCGCCAAGTTCGGCTACTTCGAGAGCGACGCGGAGGTGTTCCACTGGCTCCGAGCCGGCGCTCCCGAGCGGCGCAAGTGCATCGAGGCGCAGATCATGGACCTCTCCGACGACATCGCCTACTCGGTCCACGACTTCGAGGACGCGGTGGTGAGCGAGCACATCGACCCCGAGATCCTCACCTCCCGCTCCGGCCACTCGGCCCTGATCCGCGCCGTCGCGGAGTGGGCCGACGGCCGCTTCGACTCGGACGAGCTCGGCGACGCCTACGACCGCATGTCCGCGGGCGCCAACTGGCTGACCCGATGGGACGGATCGCGCCGGGATCAGGGTCGGTTGAAGAACTTCACGAGCGACATGATCGGACGGTTCGCGCGCGCGCCGATCCGGGCGACGCTCGAGGCGGCGGACGGGCGACCGCTCGCGCGCTACGGCGCGGATCCCGCCGCTCCCGCGGAGCTCCTCGTGCCGCGCGAGATCCGGGCCGAGATCGCGGTGCTGAAGGGCATCGTGGCCGCGTTCGTCATGCAGAGCGGACGCCGGCAACCCACCTACCGCCGGCAGCGCGGCCTGCTGGTGGAGCTGCTCCACACGCTGTGGGAGGCGGGCCCGAGCGAGCTGGAGCCGGCCTACGCCGCGGATCTGCGCGAGGCCGACTCCGAGGCCGAGGCCCGGCGGGCTGTGGTCGATCAGGTCGCATCGTTGACGGACCAGTCGGCGATCGCCTGGTATCGACGCCTGTGCGACGCGCCGCTGGCTTGAGAGACGACGCATCGCGTCGTGTCGCGAGGGCCGCGAGCCCGCGCAGGATGGCCGCGCCCTGCGCGCAGCACGAGACGGATAGACTCAGCAGTTATGGCAGGCCGAATCCGACAGAGCGACGTCGAAGAGGTCAAGCGCCGCACGAATCTCGCCGATCTGGTGGGCGACTACGTGACGCTCAAGAACGCGGGGATCGATTCGATGAAGGGGCTCTGCCCGTTCCACGACGAGCGCAGTCCGAGCTTCCACGTACGGCCCGCGCTCGGCTACTACCACTGCTTCGGCTGCGGCGAATCGGGTGACGCGTTCACCTTTCTGCAGCGCATGGACCATCTCACCTTCGCCGAGTCGGTCGAGCGGCTCGCCGCGCGCATCCACTACGCGCTCACCTACGAGGAGGGCGGGGTGCGCCGCGAGGAGGGTCCGAATCGCGCCCGCCTGCTCGCGGCCAACCAGGCCGCCGCCGAGTACTACTCGGCGCAGCTCGCGGGCGAGGAGGGCTCGGCCGGGCGGGCCTTCCTCACGCAGCGCGGCTTCGACTCGGCGGCCTGCGAGCGCTTCGGTGTGGGATACGCGCCGCGCGGCTGGGATCACCTCACGAAGCACCTGCGCGCGCAGGGGTTCACGCCGCAGGAGCTCGCCCAGTCCGGCCTCGCGTCCGAGGGGCAGCGGGGCGTCTACGACCGCTTCCGCGGGCGCGTCGTGTGGCCCATCCGCGATACGAGCGGGCAGACGCTCGGCTTCGGCGCGCGCCGGCTGTACGACGACGACAACGGCCCGAAGTACCTGAACACTCCGGAATCGCCGGTGTATCACAAGTCGCAAGTGCTGTACGGTCTCGACCTCGCGAAGCGCGGGATCTCCCGCGGCAAACGGGCGGTGGTCGTGGAGGGGTACACCGACGTGATGGCCTGCCACCTCGCCGGGATCGACACCGCGGTCGCGACCTGCGGCACCGCGTTCGGCAAGGACCACATCGCCGTGCTGCGACGGATCATGGGCGACGACTCGGCCGCAGAGGTCGTCTTCACCTTCGATCCGGATGAAGCCGGCCAGAAGGCCGCTCTGCGCGCCTTCAGCGAGGAGAAGCGGTTCACCGCGCAGACCTACGTGGCTGTGGCCCCGGAGGGGCTCGACCCCTGCGATCTGCGTCTCCACCGGGGCGATGAGGCCGTTCGCGAGCTCTTCTCGCGCAAGGTGCCGCTGTTCGAGTTCGCGCTGCGGCAATCGATCGCCCGCTTCGACCTGAACACGGTGGAGGGACGCGTCTCGGGTCTGCGCGCTGCGGCCCCGATCGTCGCCGACATCAAGGATCAGTCGCTGCGCCCCGGATACGCGCGCGAACTCGCGCGCATGCTCGGCGTGGAGCTCGGCGAGGTGCAGCAGGCGGTGCGCGCGGCAGAACGCGGTCCGCGCGATCGGGGCGAGTCGCGCGACGCATCGCCGCACTCGGACCCGCGCGGCCCGCGCGGGGGTGGGCCCGCGGCTCAGGAGCCTCACGCCGGTGCGGCGCCGCAGGTGCGGCTCTCCGGTCTGCGCAACACACCGACGACCTGGCTCGAGCGGGATGCGCTCATGGCGATGCTGCAGCAGGCGAACAGCGTGGGTGCGGAGCTGATGCAGCAGGCGGTGACCGCGCAGGTGCTGGAGCCCGATCTCCGGGTGGTGCGCGATGCGGTGGCGGCGGCGCTGCCGGAGCTCGCGACTCCCGGCTGGCTCGACGCCGTACTCGTCGCGACCCCCGAGAGCCACCGCGGCCTGGTGCGCGAACTTGCCATCGCGCCGATGCCGCAGCGCCGCGCCGAGCAGCTCGCCGCATACGCGCGGGATGTCGTCGTCTCCCTGCTCGACCGCGATCTGCTCTCGCTGAAGCGCGAGCTCCTGGCACGATTGCAGCGCATCGGCGACCACACCGACCCGGGCGCCCGTCGCATCCAGGAGCAGCTCGTCGCGCTCGAAGCTGCGCGGCGAGGCCTGCGGGAGGAGTAAGCTCTTCAGGCATGGCCAAGCCCGTCGTCGAAGCCGATCCGATCGTCCGCGTCTCAGATCTCTCGCTGTCCTACCCGGCACACGCGGGGGGCCGGGAGTTCGAAGCTGTGGAGGGCGTGAGCTTCGACCTCGCCCGGGGTGGCGTGATGGCCCTGCTCGGCGAGAGCGGCTCCGGCAAGTCGACGCTCGCCCGCTTCCTCGCCGGCCGTGGCTCGGACGCCGGAGATCGCTCGGCGCGGATCCGGCTCACGGGCGGCGCCGCGAGCGTGATGGACGTCTCACTGCGCCGCCTTGGGCGGCGCGCCGGGGCGCGGCTCACCGCCTACGTCGGTCACCTCGGGCAGGACGCAGGCGCGACGCTGACCCCGGAACTGAACGTCGGCGATCTGCTCCTCGAGCCGATCGTCGAGCGCAGCAAGCACTTCGATCGGGAGGCGCTCGGCGAGCGCATCGCCGAGATGATGGACATCGTCGCGCTGCCGCTCGCCAAGCTGCAGGAGTACCCCTACGAGCTCTCGAAGGGGCAGCGGCAGCGCGTCGCGGTGATGCGCGCGCTGATGCTCGACCCCGCGCTGCTCATCGCCGACGAGCCGACGCTCGGCGTCGACGCGAACAATCGGCCCAAGATCGTCGATCTCCTGCGCTGGTACCGGGAGCGCACGGCCGCGACGATGCTCCTCATCAGCCACGACATCGGCATGCTCGAGGCGCTCGTGGAGAACGTGCTCGTGATGCAGCACGGACGCACCGTCGGGCACGGCGACATCAATGAGATCTTCCGCCACGCCGACCACGGCTACGTGCAGCTGCTCGCGCAAGCGCTGCGGGCCACCGCGTACGACGAGATCGCCGAGGAATAGCTCGCGGCCCGCCTGCGGGTGACCCGCCCGGGAGCGCGGCGCCGATTTGCAGAGGTATTTCCGCTCTTGTTAGGATGGAGGGGTTGCTTCGGCAATGATCCCCTGTAGCTCAGTTGGCAGAGCGCTTGACTGTTAATCAGGATGTCGCTGGTTCGAGCCCAGCCGGGGGAGCGGTCCAGCCCCTACCGAGAGGTAGGGGCTTTTCGCTATCCCGAGGAGGTCCGATGACCGAGACGCAGCGTCGCGGAGAGGCGCCGGACCTCTCCGGCCGCGTCATCGCGGTGGAGCCGTACGGCGCTCCAGAGATCCACGACACGGCCTGGCTCGCGCCGGGATCCGTCGTCGTCGGGGATGTGGCGATCGGTGCGGAGAGCAGCGTCTGGTACAACGCGGTGGTGCGCGGCGACTCGAACGCGGTGCGGATCGGCGAGCGGTGCAATCTGCAGGACGGGGTGGTGGTGCACACCCAGCGCGGCGACGGCGGCGCCGCGCTGATCGGCGACGATGTCTCTGTCGGACACAACGCCGTGCTGCACGGCGCGCGCATCGGGAACGGCTGCCTGATCGGCATGAACGCCACAGTGCTGAGCGGCGCCGTGGTGGGCGAGGGCGCGCTCGTCGCCGCCGGCGCACTGGTGCCCCAGGGAGCGGTGATCCCGCCCCACTCGCTCGTCGCGGGCGTCCCCGGACGGGTGGTCCGAGAATTGCGCGAGGAGGATCGCGAAGCGGTGCGGCACAACTCGGAGATCTACCTCGAATACACGCGGTACCACCGGGACGCGACGCGCGGCTGACGCGCCGATGTGCGAACGGGCGCCGGGTATGCACTATGATCGTTGAGGTGCTGCCGCACCGCACGTGCTGCTCGCAGCTCGGGGATGTAGCTCAATGGTAGAGCCTCAGTCTTCCAAACTGATTACGCGGGTTCGATTCCCGTCATCCCCTCCGATTCCGCCTCGCCTCGGAGCGGCGACGACCGCTCCACACGATCGCACCGCATCGGGTCCGGATGCCGCCGCCCGGCCGGGACCGGCCCGTGCGCCGGCGCCCGACCCGTTCGCCCGCACGCGGCACACCCCCGCAGGTGCATCTTTCCGGACGGTTTCGGCTAGACTTGCTCGGGTTGCGCGCTTTCGCGCGCGCCGAACTGTGAATCCTGCGGGTTCCGGGGCGTAGCTCAGCTTGGCTAGAGCGCCCGCTTTGGGAGCGGGAGGTCGCAGGTTCGAATCCTGTCGCCCCGACCAGGGCCATCCGGTCCGATACGCAGCACGACACTCCGACGATGAGAGGCCAAATTGCCCAAGACGACCGCTGAGAAGCTCACTCCGACCCGCGCCAAGCTGAGCGTCGAGGTCTCGCTCGACGAACTGGAGCCCTACCTCAAGCAGGCGTACCAGACGATCGCCGATCAGGTCTCGATCCCCGGCTTCCGCAAGGGCAAGGTCCCCGCGCCGATCATCGATCAGCGCATCGGTCGCGAGGCCGTGATCCAGGAGGCCGTCAACGCCTCGCTCGACGACTTCTACCAGTCCGCCCTCGAGGAGGCCGGCGAGCGCCCCATGGGCCGTCCCACTGCGGATGTCGAGCGGTGGCTGGACGCCAAGGACGCGTCGAGCTCGCTCCTCCTCGCCTTCGAGGTCGAGGTGCGTCCGGAGTTCGAGCTGCCGAACTACGACGGTCTCAAGCTGACCGTCGACAACGCGAAGGTCGATGACGACGCGGTCGATGCGGAGCTCACGAAGCTCCGCGAGCGGTTCGGCACCCTGGTGACCGTGGACCGTCCCGCGAAGCACGGCGACTTCGTCGAGCTCGATCTCACCGCGAAGATCGACGGGACCGAGGTGGATCAGGCCAGCGGCGTCTCCTACGAGATCGGTGCGGGCAACCTGCTCGAAGGCACCGATGAGGCGATCGAGACCCTCACGGCCGGCGAGACCACCACCTACACCTCGCAGCTGCTCGGCGGCGAGCACGAGGGCCAGGAGGCGGAGGTCGAGGTCACGCTGACCGCGGTCAAGGAGCGCGAGCTCCCCGAGGCCGACGACGAGTTCGCCCAGCTCGCCAGCGAGTTCGACACCATCGCCGAACTGCGCGAGAGCCTGACGGATCAGGCCGCGCGCGCCTCCGTCTTCGCCCAGGGCCAGCAGGCGCGGGACCTCTTCACCGAGACCCTCATCGAGCAGGCGGGGATCCCCGTCTCCGAGGAGCTGGTCGAGGAGGAGGTGCACCGTCACCTCGAGGGCGAGGGCCGCCTCGAGGACGATGAGCACCGTGCCGAGGTGCGCAAGTCGGCCGAGCAGCAGATCCAGCTGCAGCTCCTGCTCGACGCGATCGTCGAGGCCGAGGGCGTGACGCCCACCCAGAACGAGCTCTCGCAGTACATCTTCCAGTCGGCTCAGCAGTACGGCATGGAGCCCACGCAGTTCCTGCAGGCGATCAGCCAGGGCAACCAGATGGGCGTGATCCTCGGCGAGGTGACGCGCAACAAGGCGCTCGCGATCGCCCTCGCGAAGGCCGAGGTCGTCGATCAGGACGGCAATGCGGTCGACCTCAGCGAGTTCACCGCGGTCGACAGCGAGGACGAGGCGGAGGTCGTCGAGGAGGCCGAGGAGATCGTCGAGGCCGCCGAGGAGGCCGAGGCTCCCGCGGAGTCGGCCGAGGACGCCGAGGCGGCGAAGAAGGCCGCGCGATCCGCCGCCGCCAAGAAGGCCGCCGCGACCCGCGCTGCGAAGAAGGCCGCCGCGGAGGCGGAGGCCGCAGCCGAGTAGGCGACGCCTCGCCGCCGCGCGCATGCGCCGCGATCGGATCCCCCGGCACCCGAATTCGACGGGTGCCGGGGGATCCTGCCGTCTGCGCGCACGCCGCGGCAACGCCGTGGGCGAACACGCCGACGGTGCGAGCGGCGAGTCGATACCCTCGAATCAAGCGACAACGAATGGAGCGCCGAATGGCAGAACAGACGCCACCGAACAGCGTGTTCGACCGCCTGCTGAAGGACCGGATCATCTGGCTCGGTTCCGAGGTGCGCGATGAGAATGCGAACGAGATCTGCGCGAAGATCCTGCTGCTCGCAGCCGAGGATCCGGAAGCCGACATCTACCTCTACATCAACTCTCCCGGCGGATCGATCACCGCGGGCATGGCCATCTACGACACGATGTCGTTCGTGCCGAACGACATCGTCACGGTGGGCATCGGTATGGCGGCCTCGATGGGGCAGTTCCTGCTCACAGCCGGCACGAGGGGCAAGCGCTACATCACGCCGAACGCGCGCGTGCTGCTGCACCAGCCGCACGGCGGCTTCGGGGGTACGGCGAGCGACATTCAGACCCAGGCGGAGCTCATCGTCTCGATGAAGAACCGCCTCGCCGAGATCACCGCCGCGCAGACCGGCAAGTCGGTGGAGCAGATCAATGAAGACGGCGACCGCGACCGCTGGTTCTCCGCGGAGGAGGCGCTCGAGTACGGTTTCGTCGATTTCATCCGCGACTCCGCGTCCGACGTGGTCGGCGGCGGCGGTACGGGCAAGTAGGCGAGAGAAAGTGGATCGAGCTCAGATGAACATTGCAATGCCCAGCTCCCGGTACGTGCTGCCCTCCTTCGAGGAGCGCACCGCCTACGGGTACAAGCGCCAGGATCCCTACGCCAAGCTCTTCGAGGATCGCATCATCTTCCTCGGGGTGCAGGTGGATGACGCCTCAGCCGACGATGTCATGGCCCAGCTCCTCGTGCTCGAGAGTCAGGATCCCGAGCGCGACATCACCATGTACATCAACTCGCCGGGCGGCTCGTTCACCGCGATGACGGCGATCTACGACACGATGCAGTACATCCGCCCGCACGTGCAGACGGTGTGCCTCGGTCAGGCCGCTTCCGCCGCCGCTGTGCTGCTGGCCGGCGGCACCCCCGGCAAGCGGCTCGCGCTGCCGAACGCGCGCGTACTGATCCACCAGCCCTCCACGGGACAGGCGGGTCACGGTCAGGCTTCGGACATCGAGATCCAGGCTCGGGAGATCCTGCGCATGCGGGAGTGGCTCGAGGAGACCCTGTCGAAGCACTCGAAGCGCTCGATCGAAGAGGTGAATCGCGATATCGACCGCGACAAGATCTTGAGCGCGCAGGAAGCGCTCGAGTACGGACTGGTCGATCAGGTGCTCACGAGCCGCAAGAACCCGCAGGCCGTGCCGCCCCAGTAGCGCATCCGGGCCCCGGCGGCAGGCCGTCGGGGCCCGCGGCGTGCCGCCGACGATTGTCAGTGGTGCCCGCTAGTCTCGTACCGAGTCGGAATCCGCACGAGTGTGAAGGAGCCTCAGCATGGCGAAGATCGGCGAAAGCAGCGAGCTGCTGAAGTGCTCCTTCTGCGGCAAATCGCAGAAGCAGGTGCAGCAGCTCATCGCTGGCCCGCAGATCTACATCTGCGACGAATGCGTCGCGCTCTGCAACGAGATCATCGAGGAGCGCCTCTCCGAGCACCAGACCAGCGAGTCCTCGGACTTCACCCTGCACAAGCCGCGCGAGATCGCGGACTTCCTCGACCAGTACGTCATCGGGCAGGATCGGGCCAAGCAATCTCTCGCGGTAGCGGTCTACAACCACTACAAGCGCGTACGCGCCGCTTCGGCGCTGGCGAGTACCGATGTGGCGTCCGAGCAGGTCGAGATCGCCAAGTCCAACATTCTGCTCATCGGCCCCACCGGGTGCGGCAAGACCTATCTGGCTCAGTCGCTCGCGCGCCAGCTCGGGGTTCCGTTCGCGGTCGCCGACGCCACAGCGCTCACCGAAGCCGGGTACGTCGGTGAAGACGTGGAGAACATCCTGCTCAAGCTGCTCCAGGCCGCCGACTTCGACGTGCAGCGGGCAGAGACGGGCATCATCTACATCGACGAGATCGACAAGATCTCGCGCAAGGCCGAGAACCCCTCGATCACCCGCGACGTCTCAGGCGAGGGTGTGCAGCAGGCACTGCTCAAGATCCTCGAGGGCACGGTCGCCTCGATCCCGCCGCAGGGCGGGCGCAAGCATCCGAACCAGGAGTTCATCCAGCTCGACACCACCAACGTCCTCTTCATCGTGGCGGGGGCGTTCGCGGGTCTCGAAGAGATCATCGGCTCACGCCTGGGTAAGGGCGGCATCGGATTCGGGTCACCGGTCTCGAGCCGGCGCGACGACGAGCAGCTGTTCGCCGCGGTGCAGCCGGAGGATCTGCACAAGTTCGGGCTGATCCCCGAGTTCATCGGCCGGCTTCCGGTCGTCGCCACCGTCGATCCGCTCGATGTCGCGGCGCTGACCCGAATTCTGACGGAACCGCGCAACGCGCTCGTCAAGCAGTACCAGCGCATGTTCGCGCTCGACGGGGTCGACCTCGAGTTCGAGCCCGCTGCGATCGAGGCGATCGCCGAGCAGGCGGTGGAGCGCAAGACCGGGGCACGAGGCCTTCGCGCGATCCTCGAGAACCTGCTCGGCCCCATCATGTTCGAGGTCCCGTCGGCCGAGGACGTCGCCAAGGTCGTGGTCACCCGGGAGGCGGTCGCGGGCGAAGCCGCACCGCTCGTGCTGCAGGCCCGCCGCGGTGAGCGCGAGAGCGCCTGACGCCCGAACCACGCGCGTGCGGGCGTCTCCGGGCGGTCCGCGCGGTCCGCGCGGTCCTGGTCAGCCCGCGCGTTCGATGTCGTAGCTGAGGAGCACGCCGCCGTCCGGCTGCGGTAGCGTCAGCGCGTCGACGATGAGACGCTCGTTGGTGAAGCGTGCCGAGACCCCGCCGTCCGCAGTCGTGTGCTCATCGACGACGGTGAAGCCGCTCGCGTCGATCACCGTCTGCCATCGCGCATCGGCGTCTTCCGCCGTCTCAGCGCGCAGCACCAGGAACCAGCTGTCGGGGGTGCGCTCACCGACGTCATCGACCGTCGCGTCCGGGCCCGTGATGAAGTCATCACTCGGGAACGACGCGGGGACCTCGGTGTGCTTGGGGGTGCCGCCCTCGGGCTCCCGCTCCGGCCAGCTCTCCTCGCCCGACTCGGCGCTTCCCGCGCCGGGAGCGCCGTCGAGCGACTTATCGTCGCCGGTGCCGGGGACGCCCGTGGGTCCCGGCTCGGGCGCGCACGCGGCCGCGCTCAGCAGAAGTCCTACGGCCAGAGCCGCACCGATGGCCGTGCGCTGCGCGCTCCGGCCGCGTTCCCCGATCCGACGCATCATCCCGTTCCCTTCGCATCCGCTGTCGCTCGAGCTCGCCGCACCCGACTCACGTCAACCAGTCGTCGTCGGTCTCGGTGTCGCCCGATGCTGCGGCGCCCGATGCCGCGGAGGTCTCGACCACCACACTACCCGCAGCGTTCTCCGCGACCAGCGCGACGGGCGCGAGCCCGGCCCCGGCTAACTCGCAGCGCGGCCGACCTTCGAGCCACGTGAGGGTCCAGGAGTCGGCTTCGGGGTGCACGGCCTCCTGCTCTGCGATCGCAGCATGCAGCCTCGTCGGCACGCTGCGATGCGGGGGAGACCCCGCAGCCCAGCGCGCCCCCAACTGCACGATCAGGCCTCCGCCGGCTCGAGCCGGATCTCGACGACCGTCACCGTGTCGACGTCCGCGGACTCGATGCGCAGCTCGGCGATGCGGCCGACCGCTGCGAGGTCGTCCGACGCGAGGGCGAGGCGATCCCGCACGGCCGCGGGCGCATGCACCACTGCGAGTTCGACCGGCGTGCGCTGCGATGCCTTCGCGGTGGTCTTCGCACCCCGCACCCCGATGAGCGCGTTGCCCACCAGGCCGAGGAGTCCGGCATCGGCGTCAGGGCCCGCGAGTCCGGTCGCCTCGACGGGGAGCGGCCAGGACGCGCGGTGCACGGATCCGTCGCCGAACCACGACCACACCTCTTCGGCGGCGTAGGGGAGGAAGGGGGCGAGCAGTCGCACGAAGACCGAGAGCGCGGTGCGCAGCGCGGTCACGGCGGACGCCTGGGGCTGACCCTCCCCGTTGTGCGCGCGCTCCTTCACGAGCTCCAGGTAGTCGTCGCAGAAGGTCCAGAAGAACGACTCGGTGATCTCGAGCGCCCGCTGATGGTCGTAGGCGTCGAAGGCGCGCGTGGCGTCCTCGATCACCTGCGAGAGGCCGGCGAGCAGCGAGCGGTCGAGCGGCTCGGTGACGCTGCCGGCCCCGCTCGCGTCGAAGCCGAGCGTGAATTTGGCGGCGTTGAGCAGTTTGATGGCGAGGCGGCGGCCGATCTTGATCTGCGTCGGGTTCTGGGGGTCGAAGGCCGCGTCGGTGCCGAGCTTCGCCGAGGCCGCCCAGTAGCGCACCGCGTCGGAACCGTGCTGCGCGAGCATGCCGGCGGGCGTGACGACATTGCCCTTCGACTTCGACATCTTCTTGCGGTCGGGATCGAGGATCCAGCCCGAGATGCCCGCGTTCGTCCACGGCAGCTTCCCGGCCTCCAGCTCCGAGCGCAGCAGCGTCGAGAACAACCAGGTGCGGATGATGTCCTGGCCCTGGGGACGCAGACTGTACGGGTACACGAGGTCGAAGAGCTCGGGATCCCGCTCCCACCCGCCTGCCAGTTGCGGCGTGAGCGACGAGGTCGCCCAGGTGTCCATCACGTCGACCTCGCCCTGGAACCCGCCGGGCACGCCGCGCTGCTCCTCGGAGTAGCCGCCGGGGACGTCGCTCGAGGGATCGACGGGCAGCTGATCCTCGGTGGGCAGGATCGGCTGCTCGAATACCGGATTGCCCTCGGAGTCGAGCGGGTACCAGACCGGGATGGGCACTCCGAAGAAGCGCTGACGCGAGATGAGCCAGTCGCCGGAGAGTCCCTCGACCCAGTTCTCGTAGCGCACGCGCATGAAGTCGGGGTGCCAGTCGAGCTCGCGGCCGTGCGCGAGCAGACGATCCCGCAGCTGCTCGTCGCGTGCGCCGTTCGCGATGTACCACTGGCGGGTCGAGACGATCTCGAGCGGCTTGTCGCCCTTTTCGAAAAACTTCACCGGATGGGTGATCTTGCGGATCTCGCCCACCAGCTCGCCCGAGGCCTGCAGCGCCTCGACGACGGTCTGCTTGGCGCTGAAGACGGTCTTGCCGGCGATTCGGGCGTAGGCTTCACGGCCGCGCTCCGAAGCGATCGCCTCGGGCGCCTCCGCGATCACGCGGCCGTCGAAGCCGAGGATCGCGCGGTTGGGCAGATCGAGCTCGCGCCACCAGATCACGTCGGTGACGTCGCCGAAGGTGCAGATCATCGCGATGCCCGTACCCTTGTCCTGCTGGGCGAGGTGGTGCGCCACGATCGGCACTTCGACGTCGAAGAGCGGGGTGCGTACCGTCGTGCCGAAGAGCTGCCGGTAGCGCTCGTCGTCAGGGTGCGCCACGAGCGCCACGCAGGCTGCGAGCAGTTCGGGGCGGGTGGTGTCGATGAGGATGTCGCCCGAGCCGTCGCTCTTGTGGAAGGCGAGCGTGTGGTAGGCGCTCGGCTGATCCCGATCCTCGAGCTCGGCCTGGGCCACCGCGGTGCGGAACGTCACGTCCCACAGTGTGGGGGCCTGGGCCTGGTAGGCCTCGCCCCGCTCGACGTTGCGGATGAAGGCGAGCTGCGAGGCCCGCAGCGACTCCTGGCCGATGGTGCGGTAGGTCTGGGTCCAATCGACCGAGAGGCCGAGCGTGCGCCACAGATCCTCGAACTGCTTCTCGTCCTCGACCGTCAGCCGCTCGCACAGCTCGATGAAGTTGCGTCGGGAGATCGGCTGCTGGTCTGCGGCCTTGATGCTCTTGCCGTCACCCCCCTCGTGCGGGGGTACGAAACCCTCGACGTAGGGGAGCGAGGGGTCGCAGCGCACGCCGTAGTAGTTCTGCACGCGGCGCTCGGTGGGCAGGCCGTTGTCGTCCCAGCCCATCGGGTAGAACACTCGCTTGCCGCGCATGCGCTGGTAGCGGGCCACGGTGTCGGTGTGCGTGTAGGAGAAGACGTGACCCACGTGCAGCGATCCCGACGCCGTCGGCGGCGGCGTGTCGATGCTGTAGACCTCATCGGCCCGCGCGCCATCCCGGGGGAAGGCGTAGGTGCCCTGCTGCTCCCAGACCGCTCCCCATTTCGCTTCGAGGCCCTCGAGGGCCGGCTTGTCGGGGATCGCGCTCATGTGGGCCTCCGTTTTCGCTATGGACGGCACCGCGTGGTCGAGCCTGCGCGACGCGGACGGGCGCGCGGTTCTGGTGCCTGATGGTCAACTCGGCCAGTCTATCGTCCTTCACGCGGCCTTCCATCCCGGGAGTACCACGCAGTCCCATCTCGCCAGATCCTGCAGCACGCTGCGATCGTGGGTCGACACGATCACCGCGGCCGGGATCTCGTGCAGGGCCGCGGTGAGCTCGTCGATCAGGGGGATCGAGAGATGATTCGTGGGCTCGTCGAGGATGAGCACCTCGGGCTGCGCGAGCAGGGTGAGCGCGAGATCGAGGCGGCGCCGCTGCCCGATCGAGAGCTCCCGGACCGGCGCCCGACGCTCCTCGGCGTCGAGCAGGCCGAGCGCGGCGAGCGGGACGATCCGCGTCTCCGGCAGCTCGTTGCGAGCGACGAGGCGGTCGGCGTACCTCCGATACCGCTCCGCCGCCGACTCGGGCCCCGCTTCGGCGACGCGGGACTCCTGCGCGAGGGCGGCGATCCTCACCCCGGCGCGGCGCATCACGCGACCCGATGCCGGCGCGAGCGCTCCCGAGAGGATGCCGAGCAGCGTCGACTTTCCCGCACCGTTCGGCCCCTGCACGAGCAGGCGGTCACCAGCGCTCAGGGCGCAGCTGATCGGCGTGGGCAGTCGCGGCTCGAGCGAGACCCGCTCGGCGGCCAGCAGTCTGCCCGGCGTCTCGACCCGGTAGTCGGGCGCGGCGAACCGCAGCGGGGGCTCCGGTGCGGCGACGGCGTGCGCCTCGAGTTCGCTCTGGCGCCGTCTCACGCTCTGGACGAGGCCCGGCGCGCGCGTCGCCCTCTGGTGCTTTCCCGTGCCCTTCGGCGGCTTCCACCCGGAGACGAGGCGCTGCTGCGCGACATCGAGCTGGTGGCGCAATCGGTCTGCGGTGTCGCTCTGCTCCGCGGACGCCTGCTCCCAGCGCGCGCGATCCGCGCGTTTGCCCGCAAGCCATCCCGCGTACCCGCCGCCGTAGACGCGCGGGGCGCCGTCGGCGGTGGGGTCGAGATCGACGAAGGTCTCGGCCGTCTCCTGGAGCAGCCGGCGGTCGTGGCTCACCAGGGCGACGCCGCCTGAACGAGTGCGGAGCGCGGCCGCGAGGGCGTCGAGCGCCGCGGCATCGAGATGGTTCGTGGGTTCGTCGAGCAGCAGGAGCTGCGCATCGCCTCCGAGCAGGCAGGCGAGGCGCACGCGGTAGCGCTGGCCGACCGAGAGTTCGCGCAGTGCGCGCGCCCGGTCGGTCTCCGCGCCGAGCGCTTCGAGGGCCACGGTGACCCTACGATCCGCGTCCCAGGCGTCGAGGCGCGTGGCGGTGTCGAGGGCGGCCGCATAGGCGTCCTCGCTCCGCGCACGCTCCGCGGCGCTCCCGCCGACGGTCATCGCCGCGGCTGCGGTGTCGAGCGCTGCCAGTGCGTCGAGGGAGTCCCGGATCGCGAACTCCACGGCGTCCCCGACGGTGCGGTCGCCCGCGGCGGGCATCTCCTGCTCGGCTGTGCCGATGCGGCCGTGCCTGAGCAGCGTCCCGGCCGATGCCGGCCGCAACCCGGCCAGTGCCGAGAGCAGCGTCGACTTCCCTCGGCCGTTCTCGCCGACGATGGCGATCCGCGATCCCTCGTGAATGGTGAGGTTCAGGCCGCTGATGACGGGGATCCCGCCGCGCTCGACGCACAGGTCTCGAGCGGTGATCTGGGCGCGCGAGTGCGCGGATGACGTTGCGTGCATGGTTGTACTCTCTACATCTGGCACCGGGTGCGGCTGAGCGCGCACGGCAGCGGTGCGTGGAACGGATCGTGCGGGGACGATCGGTTCTCAGATGAAGAAGTACATGCGCATGCAGAGAAGCCTAGCGCGAACCGCTGCATCGGACAATGCGCGAGGGGAGGCCCGGTCCGCTCGGACCGGGCCTCCCCTCGGTAGCGCTGTCGCGGTGCGAGCCGCGACAGCGCTCGGCGATGCGCCTACTCGGTGACGATCGTGGAGAACGCGTCTGAGTGATCCGCGAGCCAGGCCTCGACGGCGCCCTCGGAGTCGTCCACGTACTCGTCGCTCGTGATGAGCGACTCGAGCGCGCCGTAGGCGTCGTCGCTCAGCTGGATGCCCTCGAGGAGCTCGGCGATCTCCGGGTGCTCCTCACCGAACCCGGCCGGGCTGATGATGTGCAGGCCCTCGGGATCGCCCATCGCGCCCTTCGGATCCTCGAGATCCTTGAGATCGTACGAGCTGTAGGCCCAGAAGGGGCGCCACAGGGTCACGACGACCTCTTCCTGGTTGTCGATCGCGTCGCCCAGCACCGTGAGCATCGCGGCGGTCGACGAGGTCGCGAGCGTCCAGTCGTCGAGGCCGTAGGCGGGCATCATGGAGGTCTCGGTGACCTCGGTGAGGCCGGCGCCCGGCTCGATGCCGATGATCTCGTTGCCGAACATGTCGGCGTTGCCCGCCAGATCCTCCATCGAGTCGATCGACGAGTACGAGGGCACGGCGATCGTCAGCACGGCGTTGTCGTACCAGACGCTGTGCGACTCGAGGTCGTCTCCGAACTCCTCCCAGTAGCTGGCCTGGGTGACCTCGGGCCAGGCCGAGGCCCAGATGTCGATGTCGCCGTTCGCGAGCCCGGCGTACATCGGGCCGTTGTCGGTCAGCGGCTGGATCTCGACGTCGTAGTCCAGCTTCTCGAGCTGGTTGGCGACGAGGTAGGTCATGCTCTGGCCGTCGGTCCAGCCGTCGATGTAGCCGAGCGTGATGGTGTCCTTGGCCTCTCCGCCGCTCTCTCCGCCGTCGCCGGCCCCATCGGAGGAGCACGCCGTGAGGGCGAGCCCGGAGGCGGCTACGAGCGCGAGGAATCCCGTCATCTTCTTCTTCATCTTGCGTCCTTTCGTCGTTGGTACTGGTGGATCTGGTGCGCGGGCCCGGTCTCAGGCCGCCGCAGCGGCGACCGAGCGCTCGACCCGCCGCTTCTTCGCGATCGCCGAGAGCGAGTGCTGGAAGTCATTGGGGTTGCCGAGGGCCGCGGTGACGCGGTCGAGGTAGACGGCGATGATCACGACGCTCAGGCCGGCTTCGATTCCGAGCGCGAGGCGCTGCGTCGAGACCGCCGAGACGACGTCCATGCCGAGACCGCGCGCACCGACGAATCCGGCGAGGACGGCCATCGACAGCGAGAGCATGATCACCTGGTTGATGCCGGCCATGATCGTCGGCATCGCGAGGGGGAGCTGGATTCCGCGAAGGATCTTGCCCGGCGTGGCCCCGAAGGCCTGGCCGGCTTCCACCGTCTCAGAGTCGACGCCGCGAATTCCGAGCTCGGTGAATCGCACGCCGGGCGGGAGCGCGAAGATCACGGTCGCGAAGATGCCCGGCACGAAGCCGATGCTGAACAGCAGCACGGCGGGAATGAGGTAGACGAACGCCGGCATCGTCTGCATGAAGTCGAGCACCGGCTTGATGATCGCGCTGAACCGGTCGTTCTTCGCCGCCAGGATGCCGAACGGCACCGCGATGGCCACGGCGATGATCGTCGCGATCAGCACGAGGCCGAGGGTCTGCATGGCGCTCTCCCAGAACCCCATGGAGACGATCAGCAGGAACGAGAGCACGGTGCCCGCGGCGAACTGCCACGAGCGGATCGCCCAGCCGATGAGCGCGAAGAGCGCGATCAGCACGAAAAAGGGCACCGCGAGCAGGCCGTCGACGAGACCGTCGGTGACCGTGCGGATCACGATCGTGATGATGTCGATGAGCCACTCGAAGCTGTCCCTGAACCAGTCGAATGCGATCTCGCCCCAGTCGCCTACGGGGATGCGGAAGTTGTCCATCAGCGTGTCTCCTCGTGCAGGTCGAATCCGGGTGCGCCCTCGTGATCGTCGCCGTCCTCGGCGAGCATGCGGGTGATCGTGGCGGCGGGCACATCGGGGGTGGGCTCGATCACCGGGATCTCGGTGGTGGTCGCCGGCAGGTCCGCCAGCGCCGCGAGCAGCGTGACGCGGGGCACCACCCCGATGAGGCGATCCTGCTCATCGATGACCGCGACGGGCAGCGGGCTCTCGACGGCCAGCTCGAAGAGGTCGGCGATGAGCTGATCACGGGTCACCACCGACGGGGTCGGGCGCAAGCGCTCGGTCAGGTCGGCGCTGCCCTCTCGCACCTGCCGCAGCACGTCGCGATCGCGCACCACGCCGAGGAGCTTGCGCGACGAATCCGTGACGAAGCAGGCGGACGTCTGCAGGTCGCGCATCGTCTTCAGCGCGGTGCGCGGACCGGCCGAGGCGAACACGACCGCGTGGGGCGGCTCCATCACATCGCCCGCGGTGAGCACCCGCGCGCGGTCGACATCCTGCACGAACTGCGCGACGTAGTCGTTCGCGGGATCGGTCAGGATGTCGTTCGGGGAGCCGACCTGTACGATGCGGCCGTCGCGCATCACGGCGATGCGATCCCCGAGGAACATGGCCTCGTTGAGATCGTGGGTGATGAACACGATGGTCTTGCCCAGTTCCTGCTGCAGTTCGACGAGCTGCTCCTGCATCTCGCGCCGGATGAGCGGGTCGAGCGCCGAGAACGCCTCGTCCATGAGCAGGATGTCGGTGTCGGCCGCCAGGGCCCGTGCGATGCCGACGCGCTGCTGCATGCCGCCGGAGAGCTCTCCGGGGAAGCTGCGCTCCCAGCCGGAGAGGCCGACGCGCTCGAGCCAGCCGCGCGCACGCTCCTGACGCTCGGCCGTGGCGACACCCTGCAGTTCGAGGCCGTAGGCGACGTTGTCGAGCACGGTGCGGTGGGGAAGCAGGGCGAAGTGCTGGAACACCATGGACATGTGGTCGCGGCGCAGCTCGCGCAGCTCGGCGGCGCCGCGGCCGACCACCTCGCTGCCGTTCACCCGGATCGACCCCTCGGTGGTCGGATTGAGGCCGTTGAGCATGCGGATCAGCGTCGACTTGCCGGAGCCGCTGAGCCCCATCACGACGAAGATCTCGCCAGGGTGCACCTCGAAACTCGCGTCGATCACGGCCGCGGTGCCCTGGGGGCGCAGTTCGTCTCGAGACGCGCCCTGCTGCAGCCGCTTCACGACCTCCTTCGGCCGACGGCCGAAGACCTTGTAGGCGCCCTCGACCGCGATCGCCGGCGCACCGACGCTTTCGCGATCGGGCTGTTCAGTTGTTCTCGTCACTTCTTCACTTCCTCTGGAGCGGAGTCGCAGGTCGGCGACGCGGATATGACGCGGACCTGGGCACACTGACTGGGGGCATGCCTCGGAACCGGCCTCCCAACAGGCCGGATATCGTATGGCGGAATGCGTACCGGCCACCTGCCGTCGTGCCGACCGTTCGGTTCGCCGTAGCTCAGCGAGATTGGTTCCGAGGGGCACGACGAGCGGCACGGGTGCTCACTCGACGCTGATCCGACGCTAACAACGTCGCTGCGCGAGATGCAAGGCGAGGCGTCCGCCCGCACGGGGGCTGAAGGCGACGAATACAGCTGTGACCGGGGTTTCCTCCCGCAGTCCATCGTTATCGGGACGTTACACAGTGCGGTGCGCGCGAGGCTCCGCAGAAGGCCGACGGGCTCGGCGCGAATGCGGTAAACTCGAGACAACGACTGCGAGCCGGCCATCACCGGGGAGTCTTCGGAAGAACAGCGGCACCGCTCACCGCGAGCTGGGGTGCCGCCCACTAGAACCGAACGGGAATGGCCCGTCACAGCCGAACAAAGTGGCCGCGCGCCGCGCCGAGTGGCGCGGGACACGGCAAGCGGGGTGGTACCGCGGGATGGAGAGCATGGATCTCCGATCTCGTCCCGGCATGAGAACGATCCGGGCGGCGACCGCGAATGTCGGCGGTCGTCGGCAACATGGATCGCAGCACGTCAGCAGCCGGAATCGAGAAGGACCCCATGCCGTACCCCCAGCAGCACACTCCAGGCATTCCGTCATCCGCCGCGGAGCAGCCGCAGCCCGCCGGTGTCAGCCCGTCGCCGAAGCTCCCCGAGATCGAACAGCGCGTGCTCGCCTTCTGGCGAGACGACGACACCTTCCGCGAGTCGATCCGCAATCGCGAGGGCGCCGAGGAATGGGTCTTCAACGACGGCCCGCCGTTCGCCAACGGCCTGCCGCACTACGGGCATCTGCTGACGGGCTACGCGAAAGACGTGTTCCCGCGTTTCCAGACGATGCGGGGGCGCAGGGTCGAGCGCCGCTTCGGCTGGGACACGCACGGTCTTCCGGCCGAGCTCGAGGCGATGAAGCAGCTCGGCATCACGGAGAAGTCCGAGATCGAAGAGATGGGCGTCGCCGCCTTCAACGAGAAGGCGCGCGCCTCGGTGCTGCAGTACACCCGCGAGTGGGAGGACTACGTCACCCGGCAGGCGCGCTGGGTCGACTTCGAGAATGACTACAAGACGCTCAACCTCGGGTACATGGAGAGCGTCATCTGGGCCTTCAAACGGCTCTACGACACGGGCCTCGCCTACGAGGGCTCCCGTATCCTGCCGTACTGCTGGCGCGACGAGACCCCGCTCTCCAACCACGAGCTGCGCATGGACGACGACGTCTACCAGATGCGGCAGGATCCGTCTGTCACGGTCGCCTTCCCGCTCACGGGAGCCCGTGCGGAGGAGCTCGGGCTCACCGGCGTGCGCGCGCTCGCCTGGACCACGACGCCCTGGACACTGCCGACCAACCTCGCCCTCGCCGTGGGGCCGGGGATCGCGTACGCGGTCGTCCCCGCCGGTCCGGCCGGTGCCGCGGACGGGGCCGCCGCGGGGGAGCACCACTACCTGCTCGCGGCGGATCTGGTCGCGAACCACGACAAGGAGCTCGGCTACGAGTCCGCCGAGGCCGCTCGCGAGGCGGTCGAGCGCACCGTGCTCGGCGCCGAGCTTTCGGGCGTGCACTACGAGCGACTCTTCGACTACTACGCAGATGCCGAGGCCTGGGGCACGGAGAACGCCTGGCAGATCCTCGTCGACGACTACGTCTCGACCGCCGACGGCACGGGAATCGTGCACCAGGCCCCGGCCTACGGCGAGGACGACATGCGCATCTGCGCCGCGGCCGGGATCCCGGTGATCGTGAGCGTCGACGACAGCGGCCGCTTCCTGAAATCGGTCCCCGACGTCGCGGGCGAGCTCTGGGCCGATGCGAATCGGCCCCTCATCCGGCTGCTGAAGCAGCGCGGGCGGCTGCTGCGCGAGGCGAGCTACGAGCACTCGTACCCGCACTGCTGGCGCTGCCGCAATCCGCTCATCTACAAGGCGGTCTCGAGCTGGTTCGTGCGCGTCACCGAGATCAAGGACCGCATGCTCGAGGTCAACGAGCAGATCACGTGGGTGCCCGAGAATGTCAAGCACGGACAGTTCGGCAAGTGGCTCGAGGGCGCGCGGGACTGGTCGATCAGCCGCAATCGCTACTGGGGGTCTCCCATCCCCGTGTGGAAGAGCGACGACCCCGATCACCCGCGCGTCGACGTCTACGGCTCCGTCGCCGAGCTCGAGGCCGACTTCGGCGAGCTGCCGCGCAACGAGGCCGGCGAGATCGACCTGCACCGGCCGTACATCGACGCGCTGACGCGGCCGAACCCGGACGACCCGAGCGGGCGCTCCACGATGCGCCGCATCGAGGACGTGCTGGACGTCTGGTTCGACTCGGGGTCGATGCCCTTCGCGCAGGTGCACTACCCGTTCGAGAACCAGGACTGGTTCGACACGCACCAGCCCGCCGACTTCATCGTCGAGTACATCGGGCAGACCCGCGGCTGGTTCTACGTGCAGCACGTGCTCGCGACCGCGCTCTTCGACCGTCCGGCGTTCACCAATGTGATCAGCCATGGCATCGTGCTCGGCAGCGACGGCAACAAGATGTCGAAGTCGCTGCGCAACTATCCCGACGTCAACGAGGTCTTCGATCGCGACGGCTCGGACGCGATGCGGTGGTTCCTCATGGCCTCGCCCGTCGTGCGCGGCGGCAACCTCATCGTCACGGAGGAGGGCATCCGCGAGGGCGTGCGGCAGTTCATCCTGCCGCTGTGGAACAGCTGGTACTTCTTCAGCCTCTACGCCAACGCCGACGGACTCGACGCCGTACGGCGCACCGACTCGACGGACCCGCTCGACCGGTACATCCTGGCCAAGACCGGGCAGCTGATCCGCGACGTCGAGGCGCACCTGGAGGGGCTCGACACCACCTCTGCCGCGGAGGCGCTGCGCGCCTACGCTGAGGTGCTCACCAACTGGTACGTGCGGCGCTCGCGCGATCGCTTCTGGGAGGGCGTCGCGGGGGGCAACGGCAAGCCCTCGGCTGAGAAGGCGCAGAACCGGCAGGCCTTCGACACGCTGTACACCGTGCTCGAGACCGTGGCCCGCGTCGCGGCGCCACTGGCCCCGCTCGTCACGGAGGAGCTGTGGCGCGGCCTCGGCTACACGGAGGGGTGCAGCGGCGGCCGCTCGGTACATCTCGAAGACTGGCCGCACGCTGCGGAGTTCCCCGAGGATCCCGAGCTCGTCGCCGCGATGGACGAGGTGCGTCAGATCACCTCCCAGGCGCTCGCGCTGCGCAAGGCCCGCCGCCTGCGCGTGCGGCTCCCGCTCGCAGAGCTCACCGTCGTCACCTCGCGCCCGCAGGCGCTCGAGCCCTTCGCCGACATCCTGCGCGAGGAGCTGAACGTCAAGTCGGTGCGCCTCGTGCAGCAGACCGAGACCAGCGCGGACGAGCACGGCATCGTGCAGACGCTCGCGGTGAACGCCCGCGCTGCCGGTCCGCGGCTCGGCAAGCAGGTGCAGCAGGCCATCAGAGCGGCGAAGTCCGGCGACTGGAGTGAGGAGGACGGCGTCGTCTATGTCGGTCTTTCCGCCGCGGGCGCTGCCGGCGGCATCGCGCTCGAGCCGCAGGAGTACGAGCTCACGCTGAAGGTCGGCGATGGAACTGATGAGGGCCCCGCGCTCGCGCTCATCCCGGGCGGCGGCTTCGTGCTGCTCGTGACGGAGACGACACCCGAGCTCGAGGCGGAGGGCATCGCGCGCGACGCGATCCGCGCGGTGCAGGAGGCGCGCAAGAATGCGGGCCTCGATGTGAGCGACCGGATCGTGCTCGCGCTGAACGCCGCGCCGGAGCACGCACAAGCGCTCGAGACGCACCGCGAGCTCATCGCCGCGGAGACACTCGCGGTCGGCTTCGCGGCGCAGGCGCTGCCGGCCGACGAGTTCGCCGGCATGCTGCAGCAGCTGCCCGAGACGGGTCCCGGTGTCTTCATGTCGAGCGCACAGGCACTCGGATCCGCCAAGGACCCGATGGTCGTCACGATCGATGCCACCGATCACTGGAACACGGAGGCCGACAAGTGAGCACCGCAGCCGAGCGGGTCTACGCCGAACTGCTGGAGCGGGTCGGCGAAGCGAACCCGCGCCCGCGCATCGAGCCGGTGCGGCGCCTCGCCGAGCTCGCCGGTTCGCCGCAACTGTCCTACCCGGTGATCCAGGTCGCCGGCACGAACGGCAAGACCTCCACCAGCCGCGCCATCGAGTCGCTGCTGCGCGCGCACGGGCTGCGCACCGGGCTCTTCACGAGCCCCCACCTCGTCGACTTCACCGAGCGCTTCCAGATCGACGGCGCGCCCATCGACGGTGACGTTCTCGCGGCGGCGTGGTACGAACTGCGGTTGCCGCTCGAGGTCGTCGACGCCGAGCTGCTGGCCTCGCAGCAGGGTCCCATCACGTTCTTCGAGGCCCTCGCCGTGCTCGCCTTCACCGCCTTCGCCGACGCACCCGTGGAGGCCGCGGTCATCGAAGTCGGCATGGGCGGGGAGTGGGACGCCACGAACATCGCGGACGCGAGGGTCGCGGTGTTCACCCCGATCGACCTCGACCACACCGCGATCCTCGGCCCCGACATCGAGACGATCGCGCGCACGAAGGCCGGCATCGTCAAGCCGGGCAGCACGGTGGTCACCGCCGAGCAGGATCCGGCCGCGCTCGCGGAGCTCGAGGATGCCGCGGAGCGCAACGGATCACGTTTCGTCGTGCAGGGACGGGACTTCCGCCTGGTGGAGGATCGACTCGCCGTCGGCGGACGGCAGATCGATGTCGCGGGACCCAGCGGGTACGCCTACGATCCCGCCTTCGTGCCGCTGTTCGGCCGTCATCAGGCGGAGAACACCGTGCTCGCGATCGCGGCCGTGGAGGCGTTCTTCGGCGCCGAGCGTCCGATCCCCGAGGAGGTGCTCGACGAGGGGCTCGCACAGCTGACCGTGCCGGGACGCCTGCAGCTCATCAGCGCCGATCCGGTCGTCTACGTCGACTCCGCCCACAACCCGCACGGAGCCGAGGCGCTCGTGCGGGCGGTCTCCGAGTCCTTCGCCTTCGAGGAACTGGCGCTCGTCGTGGGCGTGCTCGCCGAGAAGGACGCCGACGGAGTGCTCGCGGCGCTCGCCCCGGTCGCCCACCGCGTCACGCTGACGCCCGTGGCGTCCCCGCGCAGCACGGATGCCGTCGCACTGCACGGGATCGCCGAGGAGGCCATCCCGGACACTCCGATCGAGGTGGCCGAGTCGCTGCCCGAGGCGCTCGACGAGGCGCGCGCCTGGGCCGAACGGGCGGAGGGTCGTGCGGTCCTCGTCGTCGGATCGGTGCTGCTCGCGGGTGAGGCGATCGCCCACTCCCGAGACGAGGGATGGGGGATCGCATGACTCCGGTCGCCTCCGCACCGCAGCCCGACGACGAGCCGGAACTGCAGCTCTCGCCTTCGGAGACCATGGCCCACAACTCGGCGATGCGCCTCGCGGGATCCCGTCGCGGCCAGCGTTCGACCCAGAAGGCGCTCGCGTCGATCGTGCTGGGATTCGAGCTCATCATCGTCGTGCTGATCGGCCTCACCCTGTTCGGCCTGAGCGTGCTCGAACCGCGCGAACTCGGGCTGGTCATCGGAGGGGGGCTCGCCGCCGTGATCGTGCTGGGCCTCGCCACCGTGCGCCTCGGCCGCGTCGGCATCGTGATCGGCTGGATCGTGCACGCGCTCATGCTCGGAACCGCGATCCTGCTGCCCCAGGCGCTGATCGTGGGCCTGCTGTTCACGGCGCTCTGGATCTACTGCATGGTCAAGGGCGCACAGATCGATCGGGCACGGCTGCAGTGGCTCGCCGCGCAAGACGGCTAAGCTGGGAGATCGGGATCCGAATGGGCCCGCAGTTTTCCCGTGTGACGAAGGAGCGTGCATGTCCGTAGAAGCAACCCTGATCCTGGTGAAGCCGGATGGCGTCGCGCGCGGCCTGACCGGCGAGATCCTGCGTCGCATCGAGGCGAAGGGGTACCGGCTCGCCGATCTGGCGTACGTGCACGCCGATCGCGAGCTGCTCGCCGCCCACTACGCCGAGCACGAGGGCAAGCCCTTCTACGAGCCGCTCATCGAGTTCATGAGCTCCGGCCCGATCGTCGCGATCCGAGCCGAGGGCGAGCGAGTGATCGAGGGGTTCCGCGTGCTCGCGGGCACGACCGACCCGACGACGGCGGCGCCGGGAACGATTCGCGGCGACCTGGGCCGCGACTGGGGTCTGCGAGTGCAGCAGAATCTGGTGCACGGCTCCGACTCCGTCGAGTCCGCCGAGCGCGAGCTGGGGCTCTGGTTCGCGTAGTCGACCGCGAAGGTCGGATGTCGGGTGCCGCGCGGAGCGTGTCTGCATGAGCTCCGCCGCGCCGATCTCCCTGCGTCCCGCTGAAGCGCGCCGTATCGCGCTCGCGGCGCAGGGGTTCGCCGGCACTGCTCGATTCCGGCGGCATCGGCCCTTCGACCCGGCGCTGCGCCGCCTGCACGTGCTGCAGATCGATTCCGTCAACGTCTTCGCGCGCAGCCACTACCTGCCGCTCTTCTCCCGGCACGGCGACTACGATCCGATCGCGCTCGACCGGCATCTGTGGCAGAGCGGGGAGTTCACGGAGTACTGGGCCCACGAGGCCGCGTTCGTCCCGGTGAACGACCGCGCCCTCTTCGGCTGGCGCATGGAGGAGTACCGCGAACGCAGTGCCGTCGAAGGACGGACGGATGCGCTGGCCGCGAGCGCGGCTCGGGTGCGCGACGTGCTGGCCGACGGCCAACCGCGACTGGTGCGCGAGCTGGAGACGGAGCCCCGCGGGCCGCGGGGGCCGTGGTGGGACTGGAGCGACACGAAGCGGGCCGTGGAATTGCTCTTCGCTCAGGGAGAGGTGGTCGCGGCGGGGCGCGAGAACTTTCAGCGGCGGTACACCCTTGCCGAGCACGCACTGCCCGCATCCGCTCTGCGCTCCGTACCTCGTCAAGAGGCGCAGCGGGCGCTCGTCGAGCGCGCGGCGCAGTCGCTCGGGGTGGCGACGCTCGCAGATGTCGCGGACTACCACCGGCTGAAGACGGCGGATGCGCGTGCCGCGCTGCGGGATCTGGAGGACGAGGGACTCGTGATCCCGGTGCGCGTCGCCGGATGGACGCGGCCCTCGGGCTCGCCGGAGCCGGCGTGGATGCACCGCGACGGCCGGCTGCCCGCGCGGCTCGCCCCGGATGCGCTGCTCACGCCGTTCGACCCGGTGGTCTGGTTCCGGCCGCGCGCCGAGCGCCTCTTCGACTTCCACTACCGCATCGAGATCTACACGCCCAAGGAGCGACGGCGCTACGGCTATTACTGCCTGCCGCTCATGGTCGGCGGGCGGCTCGCGGGACGCATCGATTTGAAGGCCGATCGAACGGACCGCGCGCTGCTGGTGCAGGCCGCCTGGCAGGAGGATCGCGCACCGGCGCGCACCCCCGAGGTCGCGGTCGAGTTGCTGCAGCGCGCCGCGAGCTGGCAGGGACTGCACGAGGTGCGGGTGAGCGGGATCGGCAACCTGCGGCTGCCGCAACGCTTCGACGCGGGTTGAGCCGAGGCGATGCCTACGCCGGGGGCAGCACGTCGAGCAGGTCCGCGAAGACTGCTGCGGGCAGATCCGGATCCTCGCCCGTGCCGTTGATGAGGATCGCCGCGACTCGCTCGGACTCGGGATCGTACATCACGAGGCTCTGGAAGCCGAGCCCGTTCCCGGTGTGCCCCAGCCACCCCTCGAGCTCGCCCAGCGCGAATCCGTACCGGTCGTAGAATGGGCTCGCCGGGTCGTCGGCGATCGAGCCGAGCGAACGGATGCGCTCGCGCTGCGCGGCCTCGTCGACGAGTGAGCCGCTGCCGAGCGCCCGGCCCCAGTCCGCGAGGTCCGAGACGTCTCCCGTCAGTCCGCCCGCGGCCCCGAACCAGCCGGGCGCGACGACGGGCAATTCCTCGACCGCCTCGCCGTGATCGAGAGCGAAGCCGGTGGCGTCGAACTCGGGGTCCAGGAACCCGTACTCGAGCGACTCGAGGCCGAGCGGCCGGGCGATCCGCTCGTCCACCTGCGACACCCACGAGTCTCCCGTCGCGCGCTCGATGATCTCGCCGAGCAGCAGCGTGTTGGTGTTCGAGTACTCGTACGCCGAGCCGGGCGAGAACACCGGACTCTCGGCGTAGGCGAGGGCGAGCAGCTCGGAGACCCCAGGTTCGCGCGCGGGATCCCTCGAGAGCAGCTCCCCGAGGCCGGGCTGCGCGGAGTAGTTCGCGATCCCGGAGCGCATCGCGCCGAGTTGCTCGACGGTGATATCGTCGCCGCCGGGCACCCCGTCGACGAAGTCGCTCACCGGAGCGTCGAGGTCCACGCGCCCCTCGGCTGCGAGCTGCAGCACGACCGTGCCGACGAGCGACTTCGTGATGCTGCGGTAGGCGAAGCGGGTCTCGGGCTCAACCGGACGTCCCGGCGCGGCCTCGCCCATCACGACGACACTGCTGGCGCCGTCCGCCGCAGTGACGATCACCGCGGCTCCGGGAACCCCCGAGCTGTCGAGGGAGCGCTCCACGGCGGCCTCGAGCTCGGACGGCGTGGGAAGCGTCTCGGCCGGCTCGGGCTCCGGAACCTGCGTCTGCCCCGGGGACGCCGCGCACCCCGCGATCGTGAGCGCGACGAGGGAGGACAGGGCGAGGGCGGCCAAGCGGCGCGAGAGCGGCATGCTCCCATCCAATCACAGCCCGCCTCAGTCGGCCGTCGGCGGCGCCGCAGAGCGTTCCGCGCCGGGAGCGCGCGACGCTCGGGAGTGATTGGTCGCGGCGGTGATGGCGCGCACCACGACGGCGACGATCACGAGGTTGAGCAGCATCTGGATCGCCACGGCGACGCGGGCCGACGAGGCGACGGGGACGATATCCCCGAACCCCACCGTCGTCAGTACTGTCGCCGAGAAGTAGACCGCGTCGATCTTGTCCAGCGGCTCGTTGAAGGCGTCGGGATCGACCGAGGACATGACCACGTACGCTCCCGCGGAGACCAGGATCGCAAGGGGCAGCAGGAGTGCGATGGCTTCCACCGCGCGCAGGACCGGGATCGGGGAGACCGCGATGATGCGCAGCTGCCAGACGACGCTCAGGGCGAAGAGCGCGGTCCCTCCGATGAAGTAGAGCAGCGGCGGCGAGTCGATCGCGTCGAGCGGCAGGAACCAGTACGCGACGAACAGTCCGAGGCCGGTCGCGCCGCTTCGCACGAGCACCCACAGCAGCGTGCGTCGGCTCAGACGGGTCGACCGGGCGGCGAGCACACCGGCATCGTCGCGGCTCATGCGCAGACCGCCGCCTGCGGTGCCGCGGACAGTGCGAGGTCGATGCGATGCGCGTCCACTCCTGGAGTCTCCCTCTGCTCGGTGCGCCGGGTCCCGTCCGTCCGCCGCGGCGATGCGCCTACTCTATACGGCTCCCGGAGGGTCGTCCGCTGCGGTCCGCGCGGCATCGGGAGAGAGCTGCCGCCGCACCTCTTCGAGCAGTGCCTCCGGGTCGTCCGCCCAGAACCGCAGCAGTTCGACCTCGTGAGAGCCGCCCCGTGGCGGCAGCCCCGGCAACCGCACGCAGAGGGGCCGCTCCAGCTCGATCTCGAGGCGTGGGCTCCTCGTGCGCCGATCGCGAATACTGGATACGAATGTCGGGGGCCCCGAGTAGTCTCGAAGCCATGGAACCCACCCGCAGCGTCCGCCCGTTCGAAGTGGTCAGCGAGTACGAGCCGAGCGGCGATCAACCGAAAGCGATCGACGAGCTCGCGCGCCGCATCAATGCGGGCGAGACCGATGTCGTGCTGCTCGGCGCGACCGGCACGGGCAAGTCCGCCACCACCGCGTGGCTCATCGAGGCGGTGCAGCGTCCGACGCTCGTCCTGGCCCACAACAAGACCCTCGCGGCACAGCTCGCCAGCGAGTTCCGGCAGCTGCTGCCCAACAACGCGGTCGAGTACTTCGTCAGCTACTACGACTACTACCAGCCCGAGGCGTACGTGCCGCAGACCGACACGTTCATCGAGAAGGACTCGTCGGTCAATGCCGAAGTCGAGCGGTTGCGCCACTCCACCACCAACGCGCTGCTCTCGCGCCGCGACACGGTCGTCGTCTCCACGGTCTCGTGCATCTACGGCCTGGGGAAGCCCGAGGAGTACTACGAGGCGATGGTGCCGCTCGCCGTCGGCGACGTGTTGGATCGCGACGTGCTGCTGCGCCGCTTCGTCGACATGCAGTACCAGCGCAACGACATCGAGTTCGTGCGCGGCAACTTCCGCGTGCGGGGCGACACCGTCGAGATCATTCCGATGTACGAGGAGCTCGCGATCCGGATCGAGTTCTTCGGCGACGAGATCGAGGCGCTCTATTATCTTCACCCCGTGACGGGCGACGTGATCAAGCAGGTGGAGACCGTCTCGGTGTTCCCCGGCTCCCACTACGTCGCCAGCCGCACGGTGATGAACCGGGCGATGGGCACCATCGCCGAGGAGCTCGACGGGCGCAGTCGCGAACTCAAGCAGCAGAACAAGCTGGTCGAGGAGCAGCGCCTGCGCATGCGCACGACGTTCGACCTCGAGATGATGGAGCAGATCGGATTCTGCTCGGGGATCGAGAACTACTCCCGACACATCGACGGGCGGCAGCCGGGGGAGGCGCCGCACTGCCTGCTCGACTACTTCCCGGACGACTTCCTCGTCGTGATCGACGAGTCGCACGTCACCGTTCCCCAGATCGGCGCGATGTACGAGGGCGACGCCTCGCGCAAGCGCACCCTGGTCGATCACGGCTTCCGGCTGCCGAGCGCGCTCGACAACCGGCCGCTCAAGTTCGGCGAGTTCAAGGAGCGGGTCGGTCAGACCGTGTACCTCTCCGCCACGCCGGGCTCGTACGAGATGGAACTGGCGGACGGCGTGGTCGAGCAGATCATCCGCCCCACCGGCCTCGTCGATCCCGAGATCGTCGTGAAGCCGTCGCAGGGTCAGATCGACGACTTGCTCGAGGAGGTGCGGGTGCGCGCCGAACGAGACGAGCGCGTGCTCGTCACCACACTCACCAAGAAGATGGCCGAGCAGCTCACCACATTCATGGAGGAGGCCGGGATCCGGGTGCGCTACCTGCACTCCGACGTCGATACGCTGCGCCGCGTCGAACTGCTCACCGAGCTGCGCGCCGGCGTGTACGACGTGCTCGTCGGCATCAACCTGCTGCGCGAGGGTCTCGACCTGCCCGAGGTCTCCCTCGTCTCGATCCTCGACGCCGACAAGGAGGGGTTCCTGCGCTCCTCGACCTCCCTCATCCAGACCATCGGCCGCGCCGCCCGAAACGTCTCCGGCCAGGTGCACATGTACGCCGACACCGTCACCCGATCCATGCGCGAGGCGATCGACGAGACGAACCGCCGGCGCGAGATCCAGGTCGCGTACAACACGGAGCACGGCATCGATCCGCAGCCGCTGCGCAAGAAGATCGGCGACATCACCGAGATGCTTGCGCGCGAGGCTGCGGACACCGAGGACGTGCTCTCGCGAACGGGCGCTCACGCCCAGCGCACGGGCGCGTCACCGCAGCGGGCGAAGGGCAAGGCGGCCGCGCGCGCCGGGGCGATCGCGGGCGAGGGCGCCGCCAAGCTCGAGGAGCTCATCGCCGACCTCACCGGGCAGATGCTCTCGGCCGCCGAGGAGCTCAAGTTCGAGCTCGCGGCCAGGCTGCGCGACGAGGTCGCCGAGCTCAAGCGCGAGCTGCGCAGCATGGACGCGGCGGGGCATCTCTGAGCCCCTGAGACCTCACGCCGTGGGGTGTGCTGCCTGCCGGGCCGCACCCTGAAACCACAGGTCTGCACCCAAGTCACAGGTGTGCACCCAAGTCACAGGTGTGCACCCAAGTCACAGGTGTGCACCCAAGTCACAGGTCTGCACCGAACACGCTGCCGCGAGGCTGCACACCCATGGGGATGCTGCACACCAGCCCGTCTGCGTGACGCGGCTCAGACGAGTGGCGCGTAGATGTCGATCGAGTTGCCGTCGGGGTCGAGCACGGTGGAGTAGCGCTGTCCCCAGGGGGCGTCCCAGGGCTCGGCGTGGCCGCGGTGGCCTGCGGCGATCACCCGAGCATAGGCCTCGTCGACCTCGGCGGGGGAGTCGGCCTGCACCGCGAGCGCGATCCGGTTCTCACCCGTCGGCAGCGTGAAGCCCGCGTCGAAGCTCTGAATCGTCGAAACGGGATCCCACGCCAGCCTCATGCCGCCGGGGAGCTCCACCTCGACGTGAGGCGCATCGTCCTGATCCGTGGGAGTGTTGATCCCGAGGAGTCGGTAGAACGCGAGCGAGGCCGAGAGGTCGGCCGTCACGATACCGATGAAGTCGAACTTGAGCGCCATGTGCCCAAACTACACGACCGGCTGGCGCAGGATCGTGCGCTGCTTCTCGGGCGCGACGCGGCGGAAGTCGCTGAGGTAGATCTCGTGGTGCTTGCCTGCCAGCGTCAGCCCCTGGCCCGGAATGAACTCACCGTGCATCCGATCGAGCACCGGTCCCTCGTCGTCGAAGGAGCCGACGTGCAGCGTCTGCACGCAGAGCCCCTCGGCGAGCTCCTCGAACCGCACCTCGTCGAGGCGGGGCGCACCGCCCTTCGCGCGCACCTGCGCGACTGCAGCGGCGCACGCCGCACCGTCGAGCCACTCGGGCACCATGAGCATGAGCGTCCACTCCCACGCGGACGTGTCGCGCGCCGAGGTGAACGCCGTCATGTCGTCGGCCCACCACAGCCCCTCGAGGGGCGGCACGACGTAGTCCCGACCGAGTGCGCGCTTGCTCGCGAACTTCATCGCGTAGGCCAGCGGGTAGAGCGACTCCACGGACTCTGCGAACTCCGGCGAGCTGTTCGGATCGCCGTGACCGTCGAGCATCAGGTACCGCATCGGGGGCACGTCGACGACGCGGAACTCGCCGCGTCGGGCCCGGTAGGCGTCGAGCTCCTTCTTGAGGTCGATCTTGGTTCCCGCCGTGCCGTCCATGCGGTCAGTGTATGCGGAAGCGCCGGACGTTCCCGCGCTTCGGGCCCGCGCCCGTGACGAGTCGTTAGAGAAGCAGGTACCCGTAGCGCTCGGCGATCGTATCGATCACCCCGGTGAGCTCCTCGCGGTCGAGCTCGAGCAGGGCGAGGGGGTGCCGGGGGAGCGCGTCGGCAGTCGGCGCCCAGAGCGCGGCGATCCGGGCCGCGGGCACGACCGACGATGATGCGAGCACGCCGTCGATCTCAGGGTAGGCCGCGCGGATCGCACGCGCCCACTCGCGCGACCGTTCGCGGTCGCCCGAGGCGATGGCCGCGTTGCCGCCCGCCACCGCGACCCAGTCGCTGTCGCTCAGATCGAGCAGGCGGAGCGGGCGTACGGTCTCGAACACGGCGAGGGTCGGCGATCCCGCCCGACGGCGGATGATGCGATGCTGCTGGAACACCTCGAGCAGACAGGCGGCGAGCGCGGTCGTGAGCACCGCATCGTCATTCTCGCCGGCCCCAGCTCCCTCGAGCACGGTGTACATGACCCCGCATCCGGGATGCTCGCCCGTCGGCTCGGGATGCGGGTCGAAGCGCGCGTCGAGCGGGCCGAACTCGCGGAATTCGAACCACTCGACGGCGTGCGCGCCACCCGCGCGGAAGATCCGGGCGTGCAGCGTGCCGGCCGCTGTCTCCCGCACCCACCGGGGATCCTCCGCGAGGTCGGGGAAGCGCGCCGGATCGGGCGGGGGCAGGGTCTCGCTCACGGCAGGCGGTTGAGCGCGTCGTCGACCGCCGCAGCCGCGGTCGCAGGATCCCCGCCCTGCGCGAGCCACTCGAGCGGCGCGAGCGATTCGCCGTCGACCCGCAGCCGCGGCGCGGGGGAGGTGAGCACGCGCTCCGTCAGCAGCAGCGGGGTGCCCGGAGGTATCGCCTGCGCCACCGCGGACCAGCCGCGGGGCTCGCGCCCGTCGGGGAACTGGAAGCGCGGAAGGCGCCAGCCCTCGCTGCGGCGCTGCGCGAGGAGCGTGCCCGCGGTGCAGCGCTGGCGCACGCGGGCGGCCGTCACCCCGAGCATGTCGGCGGCCTCGGAGACGGTGCAGGACTGCTGCTCCGCCTGCCGCTCCCAGAGGCGGCCCCGGGTCGTCGCGGGCAGCGCCGTCGGCGCCTGCAGCGCGGCCTCGCCCACACCCAGGCGATCGAGCACCGACACCTCGGTGCTCGTGAGGCCCCGGGTCCCGGCGTGTTGGTGGGCCACGATCCCGGCGAGCATCTCCTCTGCCACATCGAGGCCGTCGCCCTCGATCTGGGTGACGAGAGCGAGCAGACGATCCCGGGCCACCCGGTCTCGGGCGACCCGCGGGGCAGCGGCACCACTGCCGGGGAGCTGTGCGATCGACATCTCAACACCTTTCGAGTACTTGCGTCAATAGTACCCGAAAGCACGCCTCCCGGAAAGTGCGCCACCCGCGAAACTCGTCGTAGATATGTTCGAATAGCCCGTCGGGCGACGTAGAATGGGCGAGTGACTTCCACGCCCGCCCACCCCAGTCCCGCCCCCATCCGCTCGTCGGCCTCGCACGCGCACATCAGCGTCAGAGGCGCACGCGTCCACAACCTTCAGAACCTCGATCTCAGCATCCCCCGCGACTCCATGGTGGTCTTCACGGGACTCTCGGGCAGCGGCAAGTCGAGCCTCGCGTTCGACACGATCTTCGCCGAGGGGCAGCGGCGCTACGTCGAGAGCCTGAGCGCATACGCGAGGCAGTTCCTCGGCCAGGTCGATCGGCCCGACGTCGACTTCATCGAGGGGCTCAGCCCCGCGGTCTCGATCGACCAGAAGTCGACCAACCGCAATCCGCGAAGCACGGTGGGCACGATCACCGAGATCTACGACTACATGCGTCTGCTGTGGGCGCGCGTCGGCATCCCGCACTGCGCGGTGTGCGGCGAGCGCATCGAGTCGCAGACCGTGCAGCAGATCGCCGATCGCCTCATGGATCTCCCGGAGCGCACCCGCTACCAGGTGCTGGCCCCGGTCGTCAGCAAGAAGAAGGGCGAGTTCGTCGACCTCTTCCAGGATCTCGCGGCGAGCGGGTACTCCCGTGCGCTCGTAGACGGCGAGATGGTGCAGTTGTCGGACCCGCCGAAGCTGAAGAAGCAGATCAAGCACGACATCTCGGTGGTTGTGGATCGCCTCGTCGCCGGTCCCGATGTGCTCGGCCGCCTGACCGACTCGCTGGAGACCGCGCTGCGGCTCGCGGGCGGCATCGTGGGCATCGACTTCGTCGATCTCGACCCGAAGGCCGAGGAGCGCACGCGGGTGTTCTCCGAGAACCTCAGCTGCCCCAATCAGCACCCCGTCCAGCTGACGGAGATCGAGCCGCGCACCTTCTCGTTCAACGCGCCCTTCGGCGCGTGCCCCACCTGCTCCGGTCTGGGAACGAGCATGTCGGTGGACGAGGATCTCGTGCTCGGCGATCCCGAACTCTCCATCACGGAGGGCGTGATCGTGCCCTGGACCAGCCAGGGCAAGAGCCTCTACCAGTACTACGAGAAGCTGCTCACGGGCCTCGCGAACGACCTCGACTTCTCGCTCGACACGCCGTGGGAGAGGCTGAGCGCCGACGTGCAGCAGGCGGTGCTGTACGGCAACGACTTCAAGGTCAACGTGCGGTGGAAGAACCGCTTCGGCCGCGAGGTCAAGTACTCGAGCGGCTTCGAGGGCGTGATCCCGTTCATCGAGCGCCAGTACGCCGAGGCCGAGAGCGACGCGAAGCGCGATCGCTGGCAGGAGTTCCTGCGCGAGGTGCCCTGCCACACCTGCCACGGGCAGCGCCTCAAGCCCGAGGTGCTCGCGGTCACCGTCAACGGCGAATCGATCGCGGGCGTCACGGCGTTCAGCCTCACCGACGCCAAGCGCTTCTTCGACGAGGTCCGGCTCACGGAGCGCGAGGCGAGAATCGCCGCCCAGGTGCTGCGCGAGATCCGCCTGCGCTTCGACTTCCTCATCGAGGTCGGCCTCGGGTACCTCACCCTCGCCCGCGCGGCGGGCACGCTCAGCGGCGGCGAGGCGCAGCGGATCCGGCTCGCCACCCAGATCGGCTCCGGGCTGACCGGCGTGCTCTACGTGCTCGACGAGCCGAGCATCGGCCTGCACCAGCGGGACAACCGCCGACTGATCGAGACCCTGCTGAAGCTACGGGATCTCGGGAATACGCTGATCGTGGTGGAACACGACGAGGAGACGATCGAGGCCGCGGACTGGATCGTCGACATCGGCCCCGGCGCCGGCGTCGAGGGAGGCACCGTCGTGCACTCGGGGGAGTACGGCGAGCTGCTCGAGAACTCCCGCTCGATCACCGGCGACTACCTCGCCGGGCGGCGCAGCATCGAGACGCCGAAGAAGCGCCGCAAGCGCGACCGTAAGCGGGAACTCAAGGTCGTGGGCGCGCGCTCCAACAACCTCAAGGGCGTCGACGCGGTCTTCCCGCTCGGGGTGATGACCGCTGTCACCGGCGTCTCCGGGTCGGGCAAGTCGACGCTCGTCAACGACATCCTCTACCGCGTGCTCGCCAACCAGCTCAACGGCGCCCGTCTCGTGCCCGGCAAGCACACCCGTGTCACCGGCCTCGAGCACCTCGACAAGGTCGTGCACGTCGATCAGGCCCCGATCGGGCGCACTCCGAGGTCGAATCCGGCCACGTACACGGGTGTCTTCGACAAGATCCGCACGCTCTTCGCAGACACCCCGGAGGCCAAGACCCGCGGGTATCTGCCCGGTCGCTTCAGCTTCAACGTCAAGGGCGGCCGCTGCGAGGCATGCTCTGGCGACGGCACTCTGAAGATCGAGATGAACTTCCTGCCCGACGTCTACGTGGCCTGCGAGGCGTGCGGCGGCAAGCGCTACAACCGCGAGACTCTCCAGGTGCGGTACAAGGGGAAGAACATCTCTGAGGTGCTCGAGATGCCGATCGCCGAGGCGGAGGAGTTCTTCCGCCCGATCTCCTCGATCCACCGATACATGAAGACGCTCGTCGATGTGGGTCTCGGCTATGTGCGTCTGGGGCAGAGCGCCACCACTCTCTCGGGCGGCGAGGCTCAGCGCGTGAAGCTGGCCACCGAGCTGCAGAAGCGCTCGAATGGCCGCAGCATCTACGTGCTCGACGAGCCCACCACGGGCCTGCACTTCGAGGACGTGCGCAAGCTGCTGCTCGTGCTGAACGGCCTGGTCGACAAGGGCAACACCGTGATCACGATCGAGCACAACCTCGACGTGATCCGCAGTGCCGACTGGATCATCGATCTCGGGCCCGAGGGCGGATCCGGCGGCGGCACCATCCTCGCCGAGGGCACCCCGGAGCAGCTGGCCAAGCATCCGGAGAGCCATACGGGGCGCTTTCTCGGGGAGGTGCTCGAGGGGTGGGCTGCGAAGTCCGCACGAGCGGTCCGGCGCGAGCACGCGCAGCGGGAGTCGGCTTGAGCCCAGACGACCACCGCCTCTCGTTCCGCCCGGCACAGGGCGAGATCCCGACGAGTCCGGGGGTCTACCGCTTCAGCGATCGGCACGGTCGGGTGCTCTACATCGGCAAGGCGAAGAACCTGCGAGCCCGGCTGGCCAACTACTTCCAGCCGATCCACTCGCTCATGCCGCGCACCCGCACCATGCTGTCGCTCGCGGCCCAGCTCGATTGGACGGTGGTCGCTACCGACACCGAGTCGCTCGTGCTCGAGCACACCTGGATCACGGAGTTCAAGCCGCCCTTCAACGTGCAGTTCAAGGACGACAAGACCTACCCGTACCTGGCGGTGACCCTGCGTGAGGAGGCGCCGCGTCTCATCATCACCCGCAACGAGAAGATCCGCGGCGCGAGGTACTTCGGACCGTACCCCAAGGTCTGGGCCCTGCGCGAGACCACGGCGCTGCTGCACCAGGCGTTCCCCATCCGCACCTGCAACGACGCCGACTACCGGCGCGCCATGCAGAGCGGACGGCCCTGTCTCGCCGGCCAGATCGGCCGCTGCAGCGGCCCCTGCTCGCAGAAGCTCACCATCGAGCAGCACCGCGCGCGCGTGGACGAGCTGGTCTCGTTCCTGGGCGGAGGCGATCGCTCGCACCTCAAGCGGCTGCAGCGGGCGATGCGCGACGCCGCCGGCGACCAGCGCTATGAGGACGCAGCGCGGCTGCGCGACCAGGTGCAGGCCGTCGAGCACGTGATGGAGAAGAACGCCGTGGTGCTCGGGCTCGACGTCTCGCTCGACGTCTTCGGCCTGCGCGCCGACGAACTCGCGGCATCGGCCCACCAATTCATCATCCGCGGCGGACGGATCCGGGGCGAGCGCAGCTGGATCGTCGATGTCGAGCTCGACGACTCGCCGGGCACGCTCCTGGAACAGGTGATCCAATCTGCGTACGAGGGGGAACGGGAGCCGCCGCCCGAGATCCTCGTGCCCCAGCTGCCGGAGAACGCACCGCAGCTGGAAGAGGCTCTGAGCGCCCACCGCCCCCGCCGAGGTCGCGTGCGCCTGCGCGTGCCCGAGCGCGGCGACAAGGTCCAGCTCATGGAGCGGGCGGTGCTCAACGCCGGCGAACACCTGATCCGCCACAAGCTCAAGCGCGCGGCGGACCTAACGGCACGCACCGACGCCCTCGCCGAGCTGCAGCGCGCGCTCGGCATGGACGAGCCGCCGCTGCGCATCGAGTGCATCGACGTCTCGCATCTGCAGGGCACGGGCGTCGTCGCCTCTCTCGTCGTGTTCGAGGACGCACTGCCGGCGAAAGGGGCCTACCGCAAGTACCGCATCGAGCAGACGCGCGACGACACCGACTCGATCCACCAGGTCGTCTCGCGCCGGGCGGCGCAGCTCGTCAACGCGCGCGAAAGCGACGAGGCGCCGAACGGCATCTACCGCGATCGCCCGCAGCTCATCATCGTCGACGGAGGCGAGCCGCAGGTGCGCGCCGCGGCCCGCGCCCTCGACGAAGCGGGGATCACCGACATCGCGCTCTGCGGGATCGCGAAGCGGCTCGAGGAGATCTGGCTGCCGGGGGATCCCTTCCCGGTCATCCTGCCGCGCACGAGCGAGGCGCTGTTCCTCGTGCAGCGCGTGCGCGACGAGGCGCACCGATTCGCCATCGCGTTCCAGCGCCAGCGCCGCAGCACCTCCATCGCGAGCCGACTCTCCGAGATCCCCGGCCTCGGACCGAAACGCGTGCAGGGCCTCCTCAAGCACTTCGGCTCGGTGGCCCGGCTGCGCACCGCGTCGCCGGAGGAACTCGCCGCGGCGCCCGGGCTGGGACCGAAGCTCGCCGAGCAGGTGCGTGCCCATCTCGAGACAGAACCGGCACCGGCGGCTGCGGCTAAGCTTGAGACGGCACGAGAATCGACGCGGGATCGGGAGGATCGGGAATGAACGAGCAGGCATCCGGGCAGGAGATCCTCATCGTCACCGGCATGTCCGGGGCCGGGCGCAGCACGGTGGCGAACACGCTCGAGGACCTCGGCTGGTACGTCGTCGACAATCTGCCGCTGTCGATGCTGAAGACGCTGGCCGACATGGCCGACCGATCCGGGGGAGCCCTGCCCCGGATCGTAGCGGTCGTCGACGTGCGCGGCCGGGATCTCACCGGCGAGATCCAGGAGACCGTACTGGAACTGCGCGGCAACGCGACGGTGCGCATCGTGTTCCTGGACGCCACCGACGAGATCCTCGTGCGCCGCTACGAGTCCGTACGTCGACCGCATCCGCTGCAGGGCGAAGCCGGCAGCCTGCTCGAGGGGATCCGTCTGGAGCGCGAACGGTTGCAGGAACTGCGCGCGTCCAGCGATGTCGTGATCGACACCTCGCGCTACAACGTGCACGATCTCTCGACCGCCACTCGGGATCTCTTCTCCGACGACAACACGCCCGGGCTGCAGCTCTCGGTGGTCAGCTTCGGCTTCAAGTACGGCGCGCCGACCGACGTCGACCTCATGGTCGACATGCGCTTCCTGCCGAACCCGTTCTGGGTCCCGGAGTTGCGGCCCCTGACCGGGGTCGATCCCGAGGTGAAGGACTACGTGATGAGCCGCGACGGGGCGGCGGAATTCCTCGACCACTACGTCGCGGCACTGACTCCGGTGCTCGCGGGATTCCAGCGCGAGAACAAACGTCATGCCTCTCTCGCGGTAGGATGCACCGGCGGCAAACACCGCTCGGTCGCGACCGCCCGCGAGCTCGCAGACCGTCTCGCCGGGTTGCCCGGCGTCAGCGTCAGCCTGCGTCACCGCGACCTCGGTCGCGAGTGATCCGGGCGTCGTCATTCACAGCTGCGCGCTCTCACGCCCTACTCCGAAAGGATTCCATTCGTGCTGTCGACCCCCGAGGTGAAGAGTGAACTCGTGCGTTTCCCGGTGCAGCGCACCGGCGAACGGGTTGCCGAGGTCGCGACGATCCTCCGTCTCGCCGGCGGGCTGCACACCATCTCGGGCCGCATCGCGCTCGAGGCGGAACTGCACACCCCGCAGATCGTGCAGCGCGTGCGCAAGGACCTCGCTGAGCTCTACGGTGTGCGGTCTGAGGCGAAGCAGCTGCCGCCCTCGAGCACGCGGCCCGGCGCGCCGCAGTTCCTCGTGCGCGTGCTCGACGGGGAGACCCTGGCGCGACAGCTCGGCCTCCTCGACCAGCGTCGGCGGCAGATCCGCGGGCTGCCGAATCGGCTGACCACCGGGGCCCAGGCCGAACTCGCCGCCGTCTGGCGGGGGGCCTTCCTCGCGCGCGGCGGCATCACGACGCCCGGCCGCTCCGCGGGGCTCGAGCTGCTCTGCCCCACGAGCGAGGTCGCGATGGCGCTCGTCGGCGCCGCGAGCCGGCTCGGGGTCGAGGCCAAGAGCCGCGAGATCCGCGGCCAGAACAAGGTCATGGTGCGCGATAGCGAGGCGATCGGTGAGATGCTCGGCGCCATGGGCGCGGACCAGGCGCGCTCCAGCTGGGAGGAGCTGCGCCGCGCGCGCGAGACGCGCGCCACCGCGAACCGGCTCGTCAACTTCGACGACGCGAATCTGCGCCGCTCCGCGCAGGCCTCCGTCGCCGCCTGCGCGCGTGTGGAACGCGCGCTGGAGATCCTCGGCGACGAGGTCCCGGAGCATCTCCGATATGCAGGCCACCTGCGCCTGGCGCACCGCGAGGCCAGCCTCGACGATCTCGGTGCGCGCGCCGATCCGCCGCTCACCAAGGACGCGATCGCGGGGCGCATCCGGCGATTGCTCGCCATGGCAGACAAGGAGGCCGAGGCGCGCGGCGTTCCCGGCACCGAGGCGAGCCTGCCTGAGGAGCTGGACTCCCTCTAGCCCACCGACCGGTCCACGGTCAAGGCCCCGCGTTCTCCGACGATTCCCCGTCGAGAGCCATAGACTGGAGCCGACAACTGATGAACGAGAGATTGGAGCGCCGCATGGCCGCCTACTCACTTCCCGAACTTCCCTATGATTACGCTGCTCTCGAGCCGCACATCAGCGGCAAGATCATGCAGTTGCACCATGACAAGCACCATCAGGCCTACGTGACCGGTGCCAACACCGCGCTCGAGCAGCTCGCGGAGGCCCGCGAGACCGAGAACTTCGCGAACATCAACAAGCTCGAGAAGGATCTGGCCTTCCACCTCGGCGGTCACACGAACCACACGATCTTCTGGAACAACCTGTCGCCCGAGGGCGGCGGGGAGCCTGAGGGCGAACTCGCCGAGGCGATCAAAGATCAGTTCGGCTCGTTCGCCAAGTTCCAGGCGCAGTTCGCGGCGGTTGCGAACGGCATCCAGGGATCGGGCTGGTCGGTGCTCGCATGGGACACGATCGGCCAGCGCCTCTCGATCTTCCAGCTGTTCGATCAGCAGGCCAACGTGCCGCTCGGCCAGACGCCGCTGCTCATGCTCGACATGTGGGAGCACGCCTTCTACCTCGACTACCTCAACGTGAAGGCCGACTACGTCAAGGCGTTCTGGAACATCGCGAACTGGCAGGACGTGGCGCAGCGCTTCGAGAACGCTCGGTCGCAGACCCCCGGCCTGATCTGACCCGCATACCCGAGGAGCCCGCCCCACCCATGCGCACCATCGAATCCCTGGGATCGCTGCGCTCTCGGACGGTCATCGTCCGCTGCGATCTCAACGTCCCGCTCACCGACGGCGTCATCACCGACGACGGCCGCATCAGGGCATCGCTCACCACCATCCGCGAGCTGCGCGCAGCCGGCGCCCGGGTGGTGCTCATCAGCCACCTGGGCCGCCCGAAGGGCGCTCCGGAGGCGCGGTATTCGCTGCGGCCCGTGGCGGTGCGCATGGGGGAGCTGCTCGGGGCCCCCGTCGGGTTCGTCGAGGAGACCGTGGGGGCGGAAGCCTCGGCGGCCGTCGGCGCGCTCGGCGAGGGGGACGTCGTGCTGCTCGAGAACCTGCGCTTCAACCCGGGCGAGACGAGCGCTGACGAGCAGGATCGCCGCGCGTTCGCCGAGCGGCTCGCCGCCCTCGGCGATGCGTTCGTCTCGGACGGATTCGGCGTGGTGCACCGTCGCCAGGCGAGCGTCACCGAGCTCGCGCAGCTGCTTCCGAGTGCGGCCGGGCGCCTGGTCGCCGCAGAACTCGAAGTGCTGCAGCGGCTCACCGAGCGTCCCGAGCGCCCGTACACGGTCGTGCTCGGCGGATCGAAGGTATCCGACAAGCTCGGTGTCATCTCCCACTTGATCGAGCGGGTGGACACGCTGCTGATCGGCGGCGGCATGCTCTTCACCTTCCTCGCGGCCCAGGGGCACGGTGTCGCCTCCAGCCTGCTCGAGGCCGACCAGCTCGACACGGTGCGCGGATACCTGGCCGACGCCGAGAAGCGCGGCGTGCGCATCGTGCTGCCGATCGACGTGGTCGTGGCCGAGGCGTTCGCCGCCGATGCCGACCACGCGGTGGTCCCGGCCGACGCCATCGAGTCCTCCCGGTTCGGAGCCGCCGGGATCGGCCTCGACATCGGACCCGCCTCCGCGCAGGCGTTCGCCGAGGTGATCGCCGAGTCCTCGACCGTGTTCTGGAACGGCCCCATGGGCGTGTTCGAGATGGACGCGTTCGCCAACGGCACCCGAACCCTCGCCCAGGCACTCACCGAGACCGACGGCTTCACCGTCGTCGGCGGCGGAGACTCGGCTGCGGCCGTGCGCGCGCTCGGTTTCGACGACGATCAGTTCGGCCATATTTCGACGGGCGGCGGTGCGAGCCTCGAGTTCCTCGAGGGCAAGCAGCTCCCCGGACTGGAGGTACTCGCGTGAACGATCAGGACCACGCGGCGCCCGAGGCGACCGGCCCGGCGATCCGCGAGCCCCTGCCGCAGACGCCCCGCACCCCGCTCATCGCGGGCAACTGGAAGATGCACCTGGACCATCTCCAGGCCATCGCTCTCGTGCAGAAGCTCGCCTGGAGCCTGAAGGATGCGCGGCACGACTACCGGCAGACGGAGGTGGCGGTGTTCCCGCCGTTCACCGACCTGCGATCGGTGCAGACCCTGCTCGCGGCCGACAAGCTGTCGCTGGAGCTCGGTGCGCAGGACGTGTCGCCTCACGAGTCGGGAGCGTACACCGGCGACGTCTCTGCCGCGATGCTCGCGAAGCTCGAGGTGACTTACACGCTCGTCGGTCACTCCGAGCGGCGCCAGGGCCACGGCGAGAGCGATGATGTCGTCGGTCGGAAAGCCCTCGCGGCCCATCGCGCAGGGATGGTGCCGATGATCTGCGTCGGGGAGACCGCAGAGGATCTCGAGGAGCACGGTGCCGCGGCGATCCCGCTCGCGCAGCTCGGCGCCGCCATCGCGGAGCTCCCCGCCGACGCCGACTTCGTCGTCGCGTATGAGCCGGTCTGGGCGATCGGCAGCGGTCAGGCAGCGACACCGGAGCAGGCCGAGCAGGTCGCCCGTGCGTTGCGCGAGCAACTGCGGGATCTTCGCGATGACGCCCGCGCCGCGGCGACGCGGATCCTCTACGGCGGTTCGGTCTCGAGTCAGAACGTGGCGGGCTTCCTGCGGCAGCCGAACGTCGACGGCGCGCTCGTCGGCGGCGCGAGCCTCCAGGCCGACGAGTTCTCCCGCATCGTCCAGTTCGAGAAGCACGTGACCGCGGCATAGCGCGGACCGCTCCGCACGACGTCGGCCGTCTGCGGGGTGCGGCGATCCTGCAGTCGATGCGCAGCCGTGCCCGATATACTGAACGATGGACTTCCACGCCCTCGACCCCTGAAAGGTGAACCGCGTGCTCATCCTCAAGATCGCACTGATCGTGATCCTCGTGATCACGAGCTTGCTGCTCACCCTCTTCATCCTGCTGCACAAGGGTCGAGGCGGCGGCCTCTCGGACATGTTCGGCGGCGGTGTGACCTCGAGCCTGGGCTCGTCGGGTGTCGCTGAACGCAACCTGAATCGCATTACGATCGTCGTCTCGCTGGTGTGGGTCACGTCGATCGTGGGCCTGGGGCTCATCGCCCGCTTCTCGGTGGTCTGAACCCGCTCACCCTCCACATCGCGCCCGCGGGACGCCTCGCGGGCGCGCAGCATCGTCAGAAAGGTATCCATGGCCGGCAGCAACGCCATCCGTGGTGCGCGCGTCGGATCCGGCCCCATGGGGGAGAAGGATCACGGAGCGCGTGCCGATCGCATCCAGATCTCGTACTGGGACGCCCTGGGCAACGAGACGGTCCGCTACTTCGCGGCCGATGTCGCCGCAGAGGAGATCCCCGAGCAGATCGACTCTCCCACCACCGGTCTGCCCGCCGGGCGCGACCGGGAGAATCCGCCGCTGCTCCCGAAGAACGAGCCGTACAAGACGCATCTCGCCTATGTCAAGGAGCGCCGCACGCCTGAAGAGGCTGACGAGCTCCTCGAGAATGCGCTCCAGAAGCTCCGCGAGCGTCGCGGCACCGCCCGCAAGTCGGCGTAGCGGCTGACCGCCGCATCAAGAGGGCCGGGATCCCCGTTGGAGTCCCGGCCCTCTTGCCGTCCGCGGGTGCGGTTCCCCTCGACGGCGTCTGGAGGGCGCTCGTGGGCTTGGGACTGTGCTAGATTATTCATGGGAATTCAAAACTGGGGAGAGTGTCTACAGCAAAGGAACCCCCGTAAATATCATGTTTTCCTATAATCAGCCCGTGCGCCAGCGAGCGGGTGCTCGGCTCGTTATTCTGACCCTCATCTCCGTCCTGCTCGCGGGAGCGGGACTTGCGACATCGAGCGCTCCGGCATTCGCCGCCGGAGCGCCGTGCAAGACAACGAAGGTGTACAGCGGTGGGAGGCTCTTCAAGGAGCAGACCGTGTGCTATTCGACCCCTGTGATCGATCACACTGGCTTTAAAACCGGTTACACTGACTCGGTGTACAACGGCCTGAGCAAGGCCATCTCCGCCAAATGCGAAGCCACCACGTCTACGACAGTTACACGATCCCTCAGCTTGAGCGCGAGCGCAGAGGCGTCCGCTTGGATCTTCGCGAGGGTGTCTGCGAGCGTCTCAGGTGGCGTGTCGAAAAGCCTGAGTTCCGGATACAGCACGAGCGCAACGTTCTCGGTGTCACCCAAGAAGACCGTCTCGTGTACACGTGGGATCGTCACCAAGGGTTTCTACACCAAGAAGTCCGTTACGACTAAGTCCTACACGTACCAGGGCAAGAAGCTCCATCGGGTCTCGACTTCGAAGTCACCGGTAGTCACTGTGCGCGGATCGGGTCCCAACATGGCGCAGTGGAAGATCAAATGAAGGCACGGGCGCATCCGTTGAGCGTGGTCGCTCTCGCTGGAGTGATGTGGACGACGATCGGCTGTACTGCCGAACCGCAGCAACCCACGGGCACTCTCGTCGTCGAGGACAATGCGGCCGGGTCGTTCGCCTCCAGTGAAGCCTGGCGGTTGCCCATGGTGTCCGGCGATCATCAGATCGGTCGGATCGATTCCGCGTCCCCGGAGAACACGGTCCTCTCGTTCGCCGAACTTCGGGGGAACCGCTTCGTGACATATGCCACCTGCGATGAGGGATCGTATCTGCGGATCGAGGTCGCGGCGACAGGGGATATCGGGGAGACGGTCCGGGAGATCGAGTGCGACGGTACCATCTTCCGCCATACCGTCGTATTCGATCCCGATCTTGTCTCACCCGCTCAGTTGAAGGTGACGGGCTCGGGTGACTGGGCGGTCTCCCTCGCGTGGCAGGAGGAATCGGGAGATGATGCGAGTGGCTAGCCGCCGCGTGTTCCCGGCGTGCCTCATGCTCTCCAGGAGTTGGGCCGGAGCAGTCGCGCTGATACTCGCTGCTCTGCTGTTCTCGGCGTGCACGCCCGTCAGAGAACAGCCCACGGACGAAGCGATGAACTCACCGCTCTCGCCGTACTGGAGCGCTATCGGCGACTATTCACTCGGTGATGCCATCGTTATTGACGAGGCAGCGGCGGCCGAGGCAGATACCCCGGCGTATGGGGACTTAGTCGCGGAATGCATGAAGGAGCAGGGGTTCGACTACTGGCCCGAGCCCGTCGAAGACGCCCCGGGGGAGTTCGACGACGAGGAGTTCACAGTCGAACGAGCGGCGCAGCAGGGTTACGGCATCGTTCCACCGTATCGGGAGTTCGAGTACCAGCCGGTGACGGAGGAGACCGCGATCACCGACCCGAACCAGTACTACACCTCGAAGATGTCGGCGTCGATGTTCGCCGCCTACTCGGAGGCGCTCTTCGGGGCGGACTGGGACGGTATCGATCCCGAAGACGCGGAATACGACTGGCGCGAAGGAGGTTGCGACGCCGCGGCGAGGCACGAGATCGAGAGTGCTGGAGTCGTCTCAGAAGAAACCGGAGAAGACGGTGGAGCAAGCATCGAGGCGACCCCGTACGACGATCTCATCGAGCTCATGAACATCATTCCTGAGGAAGTCGAGTCCTCAGCGAGTTGGCGCCGGGTGCTCGGGGAGTGGTCGGACTGCATGGCGGAAAGGGGACACGTGTTCGACACGTGGGAGCACGCCGGCGACTCGATATTCGAGGAGTATGACGAGCTGATGGCCGCCACGCAACCGGGGGCGACCTCCCTGGAGGACACCGTATTCCTCGAAGACGGCCAGGACTGGCTGCCCGACAAGGCGAAGTACGAGGCGCTCTACGAGCAGGAGCGGACCATCGCCGTCGCCGATATCGAGTGCAGACAGGAGGTCGACATCGAAGCGGCGACCGATCGGATCATCGGTGAACTCGAGCAGGAATTCGTCGACCGGCATCGAGATCGGCTCGACGAGATGAAGCGCTGGTTCGAGGCGCACCCGTCGATCGGGCAGTAGCGTCGTCACCGCACGAGGGCCGTTCCGTCCTCGGGAGGCCGCCCCCTCGCGCGCCCGACTACAGCGCCGCGAGGAACTCGTCGAGCGAGGAGTCGTTCGGGCCGGCGAGCGCGAGCACGAGCACCGGTCGCCCGCGCTCACGGAGCACGTCGCGGTCGCCGCGCGCCTGGGCCGCGATGAGCGCCCCGAAGCTGCTCTCTCCTCCGGGGATCATGAGGTCGCGATCGGCCACCTCGATGACCTGCAGGAACGCTCCGAGCGCGGGCCCGCCCTTGTGGAGCTGTCCGACAGAGTGCAGGTATGACGGGCCGAAGCCGAGCGCCACCGGAACCCCGAGAGCGGCGGCGAGCCGTTCCCGCAGACGACGCAGTGCGGCTGCGCAGCGGCCCGCGGGATCCACGTAGGCCTGGATCGCCAGGTAGCCGCCCCTCGGCACCGCCCCGCGCACTTGCTCCGCGAGGCGCACCGGCGCCGGGGGATCGACACTCGTGCCGCGTTCTTCCGACGGCGCACCGAGCGCCGCGCGCGCTGCGACCTTCGCGGCCTCGACATCGGGCTGATCGAACGGGTCGATGCCCATGATCCGTCCGAGGGCCGCAGTGGCGACCTCCCACGTGAGGATCTGGGCTCCGAGCGCCCCCGCCGTCGCCAGCTCCCAGTCTCCGTCGGAGGAGGGGAGATCGGCGCCGGTGCGCACGCGCAGCGTGTTGTCGGGCGGCGTCGCGAACTCGGCCGACGATACCGGAAGAGCGATCGGCAGCACGCCGCGCCCCTCCTTGCCCGTGGACTCGGCGACGAGCTGCTCGATCCAGGCGCCGAACCCCCAGTCCGACCCGTCGACCTCCGAGACCGCGAGCACGAACCGCTCGGGGAGTCCCGCCGAGATCGCCGCGGCGAGGCGCAGCGCCGGGTTCTCCGTCGTGTCGCTCGCGAGCGACGCGCGCACGCGCTGCGCATCGGCCACCAGCGTGCGGAGGTCGGCGCCGGCGAGCCCGGCGGGAACGAGGCCGAAGGCCGTCAACGCCGAGAACCGCCCTCCGACGTGGGGATCCGCGGTGAACACGCGCCGGCCCGCAGCGCGCGACTCCCCGTCGAGAGGCGACCCCGGGTCGGTCACGATCACGATGCGATCGGCCGGGTCGATCCCCGCACCGCGGAACGCCTCCGTGAACGCTGCCAGATGGCTGCGGGTCTCGATCGTGCTGCCGGACTTCGAACTCACGACGACGGCTGTGCGCGCGAGCGCCTCCGGATCCAGTACCCGTCGAACGGCATCGGGGTGGGTCGAGTCGATCATGGTGAGTTCCACACCGGCCCAGCGGGTGATGACCGCGGGGGCCAGGCTCGACCCGCCCATGCCGCACAGCACGAAGCGGTCGACGCCCTGGGACAGGAGTTCGGCGCGCAGCCCGTCGATCCGCGGGATCAGCTGCTCCGCGGTCCGGATGAAGTCGGTCCAGCCGAGTCGGATCGCGGCCTCGGGCTCGGCGGGGCGACCCCACAGTGCGGCGTCCCGCTCGAAGATCCGGCCGGCCACCCGTTCCGATACGAGCCGCTGCAACGGCTCGTCGAAACTCGCGATCCCCGATCCGATGCTCAGCTGAACGCTCATGCCTAACCCGCCTTCCGCAGCTCCCGCTCCACCGTGCCGTAGAGTTCGTCCCAGGACGCGTCGAACTTCTGCAGTCCCTCCAGCTCGAGCTTCTCGGTGACCTCGACGTAGTCGATGCCCTGAGCGGCGATGGCGTTGAGCAGCTGGTTCGATTCCAGGTACTCGGAGGTCACCGTATCCCCGCGCACCTCGCCGTGATCCGCGAACGCGCGCAGCGTCGCCTCGGGCATCGTGTTCACCGCGCCCGGCGCGACGAGCTCGGCCACATAGAGGGTGTCGGGCAGCGCCGGATCCTTGACTCCCGTCGATGCCCACAGCGGGCGCTGGGGATTGGCTCCGAGATCGAGCAGAAGCCGGGCGCGCTCGGTGGCGAAGGACTGCTCGAAGACCTCGTAGGCGAGGCGGGCGTTGGCCACGCCGGACTGCCCCTTCAGCGCGAGCGCCTCGTCGGTGCCGATCGCGTTCAGACGGCCGTCGATCTCGCTGTCCACGCGGGAGACGAAGAACGAGGCCACCGAGTGGATGCCCGCCACATCGACACCGGCCGCGCGCGCCCGCTCGAGACCCGTCAGATAGGCGTTGATCACCTGCCGGTATCGCTCGAGGCTGAAGATCAGCGTCACGTTCACGCTGATCCCGGCAGCGATGGTCTCCGTGATGGCTTCGAGGCCCTCGACCGTCGCGGGGATCTTGATCATCGCGTTCGGCCGGTCGACTTTCGCCCACAGCTCGCGCGCCTGTGCCACCGTGCCTGCGGTGTCGCGGGCGAGACCCGGCTCCACCTCGATGGAGACCCGACCATCGCGGCCGCCGGTGTCGGCGTACACCTCCGCGAACACGTCGCACGCATCGGCGACGTCGGCAGTGGTGAGCTCGACGATCGTGTCCGAGACGCCCAGCCCTCGAGTCGCGCAGGCCGCGATCCGCTCGGCATAGCCCGCGCCGCCGGCGATCGCCCCGGCGAAGATCGTGGGGTTCGTCGTGACCCCGACGACGTCGTGGCTCTCGATCAGCGCGCCCAGCTCGCCGCTCTCGATGCGGCTGCGGGAGAGATCGTCGAGCCAGATGCTCACGCCTGCGCGGCTCAGGTGCTGGGTCGATGCGCTCATCGTGCGGCCTCCACTGCTGCAATGCTCTCGCGCGCCGCGGCGACCACGGCGTCGGTCGTGATCCCGAACTCCCGGAACAGCGTCTGGTAGTCGGCGGATGCTCCGAAGTGCTCGATCGAGACCGAGCGGCCGCGGTCGCCCACGTAGCGCTCCCAGCCGAGCGCGAGGCCCGCTTCGACGCTCACGCGCGCGGCGACCGAGGTCGGCAGCACGCTCTCGCGGTACGCGTCGCTCTGCTCGGCGAACCACTCCAGGCACGGGGCCGACACGACGCGCGCGCCGATGCCGTCGGCCGCGAGGCGCTCCCGCGCCTCGACGGCGAGCTGCACCTCCGAACCGGTGCCGATGAGGAGCACGTCGACCTTCCCCGTCGGGGAGTCGGCGAGCACGTACGCCCCCTTCCGCACCCCCTCCGCCGAGGTGCCCTCGAGCACCGGCACGTTCTGCCGAGTCAGGGCGAGACCGGTGGGGCCGGCGTGACGCGAGAGCACTTCGTGCCAGGCCGCCGACACCTCGTTGGCGTCGGCCGGCCGCACCATCGCGAGATTCGGGATCGCGCGCAGCGTAGCGAGCTGCTCGATGGGCTGATGCGTGGGGCCGTCCTCGCCGAGCGCGACCGAGTCGTGGGTCCACACGAAGATGCTGGGCACGTTCATGAGCGCGGCGAGGCGGACGGCCGGGCGCATGTAGTCGCTGAAGATGAGGAAGGTGCCGCCGTAGGAGCGGGTCTTCCCATGAAGCTGGATCCCGTTGAGGATCGCACCCATCGCGTGCTCGCGAATGCCGAAGTGCAGCACCCGGCCGTAGGGGTCTCCCGTCCAGCTGGTCGTGGAATGCCCGGCGGGCACGAACGACGGCACCCCGGGGATCGTGGTGTTGTTGGAGCCGGCGAGGTCGGCCGAGCCGCCCCACAGCTCGGGCATGATCGGCCCCAGCGCGGCCAGCACCTTTCCGCTCGCCGCGCGGGTGGCGATGCTCTCGCCGGGCTCGAACGAGGGGAGCGCCTCCTGAGCGCCCTCGGGCAGCTGCTGCGCCTCCACACGGTCGAACAGCGCCTTGCGCTCGGGATTGGCCGCTGCCCAGGCGTCGAACGACCGCTGCCACTCGGCGCGCGTCTCGGCGCCCCGCTGCACGGCCTTGCGGGAGTGCTCGAGCACCTCGGGCGCGATCGCGAAGTGCTCCTCGGGATCGAAGCCGAGCGCGGTCTTCAGCCCCGCGAGCTCCTCGGCGCCGAGCTTGGCGCCGTGGATGCCACCCGTGTTCTGCTTGCCGGGGGAGGGCCAGCCGATGATCGTCTTGAGAATGATGAGGCTGGGCTTCGCGGTCTCGGCCTGCGCGGCCTCGATCGCGCGGTGCAGCTCGTGGAGGTCCTCGACGTACTCGCCGGTCTTCTTCCAGTCGACCTCGAGCACCTGCCAGCCGTACGACTCGTAGCGCTGCGCCACATCCTCCGAGAAGGAGATGTCGGTGTCGTCCTCGATGGAGATCTGGTTGGAGTCGTAGATCGCGATCAGGTTGCCGAGTTCCTGGTGACCCGCGAGGCTCGACGCCTCGGAGGTGACGCCCTCCTGCAGGTCGCCGTCGCCCGCGACGACGTAGACGAAGTGGTCGAAGGGGCTCGTGCCGAGCGCCGCCTCGGGGTCGAACAGGCCGCGCTCGTAGCGGGCGGCGTAGGCGAAGCCCACGGCCGAGGCGAGGCCCTGGCCGAGTGGACCCGTGGTGATCTCGACGCCGTCGGTGTGCCCGTACTCCGGGTGACCCGGCGTCTTCGAGCCCCACGTGCGCAGCGCCCGCAGGTCGTCGAGCTCGAGCCCGTATCCGCCGAGGTAGAGCTGCACGTACTGCGTCAGCGAGGAGTGCCCCACCGAGAGGATGAATCGATCCCGGCCGATCCACTTCGGGTCGGCCGGGTCGTGCCGCATGACCCGCTGATGCAGCAGATACGACACCGGCGCGAGGCTGATCGCCGTGCCCGGGTGTCCGTTGCCGACCTTCTCCACCGCATCCGCGGCCAGGACGCGGGCGGTGTCGACCGCCCGATCGTCGAGTTCATCCCACTGCAGTTCGTTTCCCAAGTCTCACCTTTCCGAGTGCAGGAACGGGCGCATTCGCGCTCACCGCATCAATCCTACTGGCTGCTCCCGCGACGCGGGCGGGTATCATGGGTGCTGATGTCCACGCAGATCCCCACCCAGTCCCGGACCGCGGCGACCCCTCCGCGTCGCACGCTCGGTCGCACCGTCAAGAATTATGTGGCGCTGACCAAGCCGCGCGTCATGGAGCTGCTGCTCGTGGTCACCGTGCCGGCCATGATCCTTGCCGCGGGCGGGCTTCCGAATCTCTGGCTGGTGCTCGCGACGCTGATCGGCGGTGCGATGAGCGCCGGCTCCGCCGGGTCGTTCAACTGCTACATCGACCGCGACATGGATCGCAAGATGAAGCGCACCGAGAACCGACCGCTCGTCACCGGCGAGATCTCCGATCGCAACGCCCTCGTCTTCTCCTGGGTGCTCGGTGTGCTCTCTGTGGCGTGGCTGCTGCTCACCACGAACTGGCTCGCCGCCGCGCTCTCCGCGGCCGCCATCTTCTTCTACGTCGTCATCTACACCCTTCTGCTCAAGCGCCACAGCGAGCAGAACATCATCTGGGGCGGGATCGCCGGCTGCTTCCCGGTGCTCATCGGCTGGGCCGCCGTCACGGGCGACCTCGCCTGGCCCGCGTGGATCTTCTTCCTGATCATCTTCCTGTGGACTCCCGCCCACTACTGGCCGCTCTCGATGCGCTATCGCGACGATTACGCGGCCGCCGGCGTCCCCATGCTGGGCGTCGTCCGGGGGCGCGTCACGGTGGGGCTGCAGGTCATCCTCTACACCTGGGCCACTGTCGCCTCGAGCCTCCTGCTGATCCCGGTCGCGCCGATGGGATGGGTCTACACGGTGGTCGCGCTGGCCGCCGGTGCCCACTTCATCATCGAGGCGCACCGGCTCTACGGCAGCGCGATTCGGGGTCGAGAGGGCAAGCCCATGCGGGTCTTCCACGGCTCCATCACCTACCTCTCCCTCCTCTCGCTCGCCATCGCGATCGATCCGCTGCTCCCGTTCTGAGTCGGGGCCGCTGTTCCGAGTCGGGGCCGCCGTTCTGAGTCGGGGCTGCCGTTCCGAGTCGGGGCCGCCGTTCCGAGTCGGGGCCGCCCGGGCGATAGGGTGGCCGCATGGCCGACGCGTACACCCATGGACACCACGCGAGCGTGCTGCGCTCGCACACCTGGCGCACCGCCGAGAACTCTGCTGCGTACCTCCTTCCCCGGCTGCGTCCGGGCGCCAAGGTCCTCGACATCGGCGCGGGGCCGGGCACCATCACCGCGGACTTCGCCCGGCTCGTCGCTCCGGGCCGGGTCGTGGGCGTCGACGCGTCCGCAGAGGTCGTGCAGAAGGCAGCGACCGACGCGGCACCGCTCGGCCTGGAGAATCTCAGCTTCGCGACCGGCGACGCCTACGCGCTCGACATCGCCGACCGCAGCTTCGACGTGGTGCACGCCCACCAGGTGCTCCAGCACGTCGCCGATCCGGTCAGGATGCTCGGCGAGATGCGACGGGTGACCGCTCCAGGGGGTGCCGTGGCCGCGAGAGACGTCGACTACGAGGGCGTCATCTGGTCACCGGGCTCGCCCGAGCTCGCAGACTGGCTCGCGCTGTACCTGCAGGTCCACCGGGGCGTCAGCGGAGAGCCGGCCGCCGGCCGGCACCTCAAGGCCTGGGCGCGGCGCGCAGGGCTCACGGACGTCACCTGTTCGGCCTCTCTCTGGCTGTTCGAATCCGACGAGGATCGCGCCTGGTGGGGCGGAATGTGGGAGGAGCGCGCCGTGGCGTCCGCATTCGCCGACAACGCCATCCGCCTCGGGCTCGCCGACCGGGATCGTCTGGAGCGGATCTCGGCGGGGTGGCGGCGATGGGCGGATGACCCGGACGGCTGGCTGCTCATGCCGCACGCGGAGATCGTCGCCACCGTCGGCTGAGCCGCCCGTGGGCTGCGCACGGGGCTGCAGTGGGCGGACGTGCGGTGCGCCGGGGTGCGGGCACTCCTCGACCGGCGGCGCTACGCTGAGAGGATGAGCAGCAACGCGCACGAGATCCGCCCCAGCACCGCCGTCGTCGCACTCGGCCGCCCGGATCCCGAGCCCGATGGGCCACTCAATCCGCCGATCGTGCTCAGCTCGACCTTCCGCGGCTCGCGCGCCCCCGAACCGGGGGAGCGGGTGTACGCCCGCTACGCGAATCCGAGCTGGGAGCCCCTCGAAGCGGCGATCGCGGCACTCGAGGAGAGCGAGACACCGGGGCTGGCCTTCGCCTCCGGGATGGCGGCCGTGTCTGCCGCCCTGTCGCTCGTACCGATCGGGGGCACGGCCGTCGTGCCGAGCGCCTCGTACAACGGAACCATCGGGCTCGCGCGCGATCTCGCTGCGGAGGGCGCCCTGCGGCTGCGCGAGATCGATCCGCTCGACCTCGACGCTGCCACGGCCGCCCTGGACGGGGCCGACCTCCTCTGGCTCGAGTCGCCCACGAACCCCATGCTCGACATCGTCGACGTGCCAGCGCTGGCCGCGGCGGCCCGAGCGCGCGGCGTGCTCGTCGTGGTCGACAACACGTTCAGCACTCCGCTGCGCCAACGTCCGCTCGCGGTCGGCGCCGACGCGGTGGTGCACTCCGCGACGAAGTTCATCGCCGGCCACTCAGATGTGCTCCTGGGACTCGTCGTGACGCGGGATCCCGAGCTGCGGGAGCGGCTCGCGAAGCGGCGCACCTTGCACGGCGGCATCCCCGGTCCGTTCGAGGCCTGGCTCGCGCTCCGCGGGCTGCGCACGATGGCGCTGCGCCTCGACCGCGCGGAGGAAACCGCCGGCGAGCTCGCCCGGCGCCTCGCCCGGCATCCGGCGGTCTCCCGCGTGCGCTATCCGGGCCTGCCGCACGATCCCGGCCACGATCGGGCCCGGGCGCAGCTCGACGGATTCGGAGCCGTGGTGTCGATCGAGCTCGCCGGAGGAGCTGTCGCCGCCGAGTCGTTCGTCGACGCGCTCGACCTCTTCACACCGGCGACGAGTCTGGGCGGTGTCGAATCGCTCGTCGAGCGTCGTCGCAGGCATGCCGCCGAGCCCGTGGAGGTGCCCGAGTCGCTGGTGCGCCTGAGCATCGGGATCGAGCACGTCGAGGACCTGTGGTCGGATCTCGAGCAGGGGTTGGCCGGGATGGGCTCGGCGGGGGCGTCTGGCGCGCCCGCGCACACGACACCGAGTGGCGAATATCCCGCCTGATTCGCTGTCCGAACGAGCAGTTCAGCCACGCGACGGAACTCGCGGTGCTCGGCTGCCCGATCTGCCCGGTGCTCGAGAGCCTGCTCGATGAGCGGTCGGAGCGCGACACGGAAGCCGCGGTTTCCTACCGGAGAGCGAGAAGCAACTCCGTCATTCGCAATGCGCCGGACCCGGCGCCGAGGCGCCCCGACGGCCGCGCGGCGCCTCTCCGACCAGGCCGAGCACCACGGCGACGAGCACCGCGCCCGCTCCGATGGCGCTCGCGGCGTAGAGCGGGAGTTCGAGTGCGAAGGCCGCGTCGGCGTCCCAGCCGACGAACGTGTCGCCGACCGAGTTGAGGTTGCCGAATGATGCGAAGAAGTACGCCGGAGCGCCCGCCGCGAGAATGCTGCCGAAGAGCAGGAGCACCGCCCACCCCGGTTGCTGCTCGCGGGCGAACAGGGCCAGGACGCCCCAGCCGAGTGCGAGCAGGATTCCGAACGCCGCGAACCCGATTCCTGCCCAGACTCCGTAGGGCTGACCGGCGGCGTTCATCGCGGCCACCGCCTGTTCCAGGGGCAGCTCGCTCGCGGCGGCAACCGCCCAATCGTTCATGAGCAGCGCACCGAGGATCGAGTACGCGACCAACCCGGCGACGCCGAGCAGAACGAGGAGTGTCCGAGCACCCATCGGAACGGAGACGGTCAGCGGGTGGCGCCGGCCGGGGCCGCGGCGGCCGCGGCGGCTGGGCGCTTCAGCCGCAGCACCACGACGGTCATCGCGGCGGCGGTGAGTGACGCGAGCACCATGTGCACGCCGACGGCGAACGGGGGCAATCCGCTGCGCGCCTGGAACACTCCGACGCCGATCTGCACGAGCAGGGCCGCCAGCAGCGCGATGGACCAGCGCAGCGTCCGCAGCCGTCGCACCCCCGACCAGCCCACGAGCGCCAGCACGAGCGCGAGGGAGATGTATCCCGGCCAGGCGTGGACATGGCTGAGCACCGTGGCGTCGAAGCCGTCGCGTACCACGTCGGCGTCGCCCGAGTGTGGGCCGGCGCCGGTGGTGAGCACACCGAAGAGAACGGTGAGCGCCATGAAGAGCGTGGTCACGTGCGTCAGGATCGCGAAGCCCCGCGGCACGTCTACGCGCCGCGGCAGCGGGTCCTCGAACATGCGCACGAGGTACGCCGCCGTCACGCACACGAGCACGAGCGACACGGTGTAGTGGAAACCGACGAGATTGGCGTTGAGGTGGAACCAGACGACGAACGCGCCGACGAGCGCCTGCAGCACGACGAGCCCCAGCACGACCGCGGAGATCACGAGGAGATCGCTGCGCCGGGCGCGGATGCGCCAGCTCAGCACCAGCACGAGAATTCCGGCGACCAGCAGGGGCCCCGAGATCGTGCGGTTGGCGAACTCGATGATCCCGTGAATGCCGAGCTCCGGCGTGGGCACGAGCGAACCGGGCGTGCACACCGGCCAGTCCGTGCAGCCGAGCCCCGAGCCGGTGAGGCGCACCGTTCCGCCCGTTGCGATGATCGTCACGTTCAGCACGAAGGACGCCCACGCCGAGATCTGCAGGAGCCGGGAGGGCCCGGATCGGGTGCCGCGGCCCCGACCTGCGACGGGTGCGGCTGCGGCGGAAGCGGGCGCGGCGGACACGGGTACTCCTCTCGACGGCCCCCCGGTTTGCGCGCCCTGTGGCGCGTCCCTCCCGTTTTCATCGGGAAGCTGTAGAATGGGAAGCTGTGGTTGCGTGCGACGAACCAGCATCGGGTGCAATGCGCCGGATCAGCAGGTTCCGTCCGAAGCCCAGACTACTGCACCGCTGCAGGGCCAGGACTGTGTGCCCGATCGATTTCTCGTGCGCACGCGGGGGCGGCCCGGCGAGATGAAGAATGAGGGAGGGATCATGCCAGAGGTACTGATCGACCGACCCGAGCTGGAAGGCTTGGGCCAGTACGAATTCGGCTGGCACGACAGCGATGAGGCCGGTGCGATTGCGAAGCGCGGCCTCAACGAGCAGGTCGTGCGCGAAATCTCGGCTCTGAAGAACGAACCGGAGTGGATGCTGCAGCGCCGCCTCAAGGCGCTGCAGATCTTCGGCAGGAAGCCGATGCCCTCCTGGGGCGCGGATCTCTCGGAGATCGACTTCGACAACATCAAGTACTTCGTGCGCTCGACCGAGAAGCAGGCGACGAGCTGGGAAGAGCTGCCCGAGGAGATCAAGGAGACCTACGAGCGTCTCGGGATCCCCGAGGCCGAACGGCAGCGCCTCGTCGCGGGCGTCGCCGCGCAGTACGAGTCCGAGGTCGTCTACCACCAGATCCGCGAGGATCTGGAGGAGCAGGGCGTGCTCTTCCTCGACACCGACACCGCGCTGCGCGAGCACCCGGAGTTCTTCGAGGAGTACTTCGGCACCGTCATCCCCTCGGGCGACAACACCTTCGCGGCACTCAACACGGCCGTGTGGTCGGGCGGTTCGTTCGTGTACGTGCCGAAGGGCGTGCACGTGGAGATCCCGCTGCAGGCCTACTTCCGGATCAACACCGAGAACATGGGCCAGTTCGAGCGCACGCTGATCATCGCCGACGAGGGCAGCTACGTGCACTACATCGAGGGCTGCACGGCGCCGATCTACAAGTCGGACTCGCTGCACTCCGCCGTGGTCGAGATCATCGTGAAGAAGAACGCGCGCGTGCGCTACACGACGATCCAGAACTGGTCGAACAACGTGTACAACCTTGTGACCAAGCGCGCCGTGGCAGAGGCCGGCGCCACCATGGAGTGGGTCGACGGCAACATCGGCTCCAAGGTCACCATGAAGTACCCGTCGATCTACCTGACGGGTGAGCACGCCAAGGGCGAGACCCTCTCCGTCGCGTTCGCCGGGCCGGGCCAGCACCAGGACACCGGTGCGAAGATGATCCACCTGGCACCGCACACGAAGTCTTCGATCCTCGCGAAGTCCATCGCCCGCGGCGGCGGACGCACCGGGTACCGCGGCGAGGTGCGGATCGAGCCGAATGCGCGACGCGCGGCCAACTCGGTGGTCTGCGACGCGCTGCTCGTCGACACGATCTCGCGCAGCGACACCTACCCGGCCATCGACATCCGCACCGACGACGCCGAGCTGGGGCACGAGGCCACGGTCTCGCGCGTCAGCGAGGAGCAGCTCTTCTACCTCATGAGCCGCGGCCTCGCGGAGGAGGAGGCGATGGCCATGATCGTGCGCGGCTTCATCGAGCCGATCGCTCGCGAGCTGCCCATGGAGTACGCGCTCGAACTGAACAAGCTCATCGAGATGGGCATGGAAGGATCCGTCGGATAATGACCGAAGCTGTTGCAACGAAGACCGCGCCTGCTCAGCACGGCCTGACCGCGCACTCCGACGGCGACTGGGAGAACCGGGTCCCGGTGCAGACGCGCTCGGAGCGGCCCACGTCGACCGACGTCGCCGACTTCGCGCGTGTCACCGGCCGCGAGGCGGTCTGGAAGTACACGCCCGTCGCCGACCTCGACGCGCTGCTGAACGGCGAGCTCGACGGCTCGCGCCTGCCGGTCGCCGTGAGCGAGGCCGCGGGCGTCTCATCCTCGTGGATTCCTCGTGACGACGCTCGCATCGGTCGGGCGGGCATTCCCGAGGAGCGCGGCGCCGCGGCGGCGTGGAGCGCGTTCGGCGAGGCGCACCTCATTTCAGTCGCCTCCGCCGAGAAGGTCACCGCGGTCGTCACCCGCGACGCGCTCGACGCGATGCCCCGCGCGGCGCACACGATCATCGAGGCCGCCCCGCAGAGCGAGGGCCTCGTGATCCTCGAGAACACCGGGCCGGCGCAGCTCTCCGAGAACGTCGAGATCGTCGTCGGCGACGGAGCCAAGCTCACCGTCGTGAGCGTTCAGCAGTGGGACGACGCCGCGATCCACCTGGCGAGCCACTACGCTACGGTGGGGCGCGACGCAACGCTGACGCACATCGTCGTCTCGCTCGGCGGTGGGATCGTGCGCCTCAACCCGTCGATCCATCTCGATCACGAGGGAGCGACGGGAACGGCGCTCGGCGCGTACTTCGCCGATGCCGGGCAGCACCTCGAGCACCAGGTGTACCTCGACCACGACGCCCCGCACACGACGAGCCGAGTCACCTACAAGGGCGCCCTGCAGGGCGAGGGAGCGCACACCGTGTGGATCGGCGACGTGCTCATCCGCAACAACGCGACCGGCACCGACAGCTACGAGCAGAACCGCAACCTCGTGCTCAGCGAGGGTACGCGCGCCGACTCGATCCCGAACCTCGAGATCGAGACCGGCGACATCGAGGGCGCCGGGCACGCCTCGGCGACGGGCCGCTTCGACGACGAGCACATCTTCTACCTCCAGAGCCGCGGCATCTCGGAGGAGGAGGCCCGCAGGCTCGTGGTGCGCGGATTCCTGATCGAGGTCATCTCCCAGATCGGCGACGAGGCGACCGAGGAGCGTCTGCAGGCGGCCGTCGAGGCCGAGCTCGCGGCGACATCGGGCGCGCAGGCGACCCGGGGAGCCTGAGTGCCCCGATACAAGGTGATCGCGGTGAGCGATCTGATGCAGGATCAGGCGACGAGAGTCGTGCTCGACGATGTGCCGATCGCCGTCGTGCTGGACGCGCAGGGCGACGTCCACGCGATCGGCGACACCTGCAGCCACGGACAGATCAGCCTGTCAGAGGGCTTCGTCGAGGGCGACACGCTCGAATGCTGGGCCCACGGCTCCGCGTTCTCGCTGCGCACCGGCGTCCCCCAGAACCTTCCGGCCTACGAGCCGGTACCCGTCTACGCCGTCGAGATCGAAGACGGCGACGTGTACATCGACCCCAACGTTACGAAAGAGATTGAACAATGAGCTCCGTTCTTGAAATCAAGGACCTGCACGTCAGCGTCGAGACCGAGCAGGGCCAGAAGCAGATCCTCAAGGGGGTCGACCTCACCATCAAGCAGGGGGAGACCCACGCCATCATGGGCCCGAACGGCTCGGGCAAGTCGACCCTGGCCTACGCCATCGCGGGGCACCCCCGCTACGAGGTGACCGGCGGCTCGATCCTGCTCGACGGCGAAGAGGTGCTCGACATGGAGGTGGACGAGCGCGCGCAGGCCGGTCTCTTCCTGGCCATGCAGTACCCGGTGGAGATCCCCGGCGTCACCAACGCCAACTTCCTGCGCACCGCCAAGACCGCGATCGACGGCGAGGCCCCCGCGATCCGCGGCTGGATGAAGGACGTCAAGGAGGCCATGCAGAACCTCCGCATGGACGAGTCCTTCGCATCGCGCAACGTCAACGAGGGCTTCTCCGGCGGCGAGAAGAAGCGCAACGAGATCCTGCAGCTCGAGCTGCTCAAGCCTCGCTTCGCTGTGCTGGACGAGACCGACTCGGGCCTCGATGTCGACGCGCTCAAGGTCGTCTCCGAGGGTGTGAACCGCGCCAAGGAGCAGACCGGCCTCGGCGTGCTGCTCATCACGCACTACACCCGGATCCTGCGCTACATCAAGCCGGATTTCGTGCACGTGTTCGTGGACGGCCGTGTCGCGGAAGAGGGCGGGCCCGAGCTCGCCGAGCGTCTCGAGGAAGAAGGCTACGACCGCTTCCTCACGGGCGCTTCGGCCTGACGCGCGCCTGGTCTAGGCTGGTGCACATGAGCGACGAAGCAACGACCGTTCCGCAGTCGATCGATCCCGAGTTCCGCGAGCAGTCGCTCGAGGCGCTCAAGAACGTCTCGGACCCCGAGCTCGGCGTGAACATCGTCGACCTCGGCCTGATCTACGATCTGGCCTTCGACGAGGAGCACGACGCGCTCGTGATCAGCATGACGCTCACGAGCGCCGGCTGCCCGCTCACCGATGTCATCGAGAACGACATCGCGGAGGCGCTCGACGGGCTCGTAACGGCGTTCCGCATCAACTGGGTGTGGATGCCGCCGTGGACCCCCGAGCGGATCACCGACGACGGTCGCGACATGATGCGCGCGTTGGGCTTCGCCATCTAGATGGGGATGCCCAACCCGCTGCGCTCGCCCGACGATCCTCGCCTCAGCAGGATCGCCGGGCCGAGCGCACTCGTCATCTTCGGCGTGACCGGCGACCTGTCGCGCAAGAAGCTGATGCCCGCGGTCTACGATCTGGCGAATCGCGGGCTCCTGCCTCCCGGCTTCGCCCTCGTCGGGTTCGCGCGGCGCGACTGGGCCGACCGCGACTTCGCCGAGATCGTGCACGACGCGGTGCGCAAGCACGCGCGAACCCCGTTCCGCGAGGAGATCTGGCGGCAGCTCGCCCAGGGCATCCGGTTCGTGCAGGGGCAGTTCGACGACCCCGCGGCCTACCGCCGCCTGCGCGACACGGTGGACGCGCTCGATCGGGAGCGCGGTACGATGGGCAACCACGCCTTCTACCTCTCGATCCCGCCTCGGTCGTTCCCCGAGGTCGCTCGTCAACTGAGCAGCTCCGGTCTCGTGGATCGCACGAGCGAGGGGCAGGATCGGCCCTGGCGCCGGGTCGTGATCGAGAAGCCCTTCGGGCACGATCTCGGCTCCGCACGCGCCCTCAACGATGCGCTCGAGTCGACCTTTCCCGCGGACGCGATCTTCCGCATCGATCACTACCTCGGCAAGGAGACGGTGCAGAACATCCTCTCCCTGCGCTTCGCCAACACGATGTACGAGCCGATCTGGAATCGCAACTACGTCGACCACGTGCAGATCACCATGGCTGAGGAGATCGGTGTCGGCGGTCGCGCCGGGTACTACGACGGGGTCGGGGCGGCGCGCGACGTGATCCAGAATCACCTGCTGCAGCTGCTCGCCCTCACCGCGATGGAGGAGCCCATCAGCCTGAGCGCCGAGCACCTGCGGGCCGAGAAGGAGAAGGTGCTCGAGGCCGTCAAACTGCCCGAGGATCTCGCGGGCGCAGTGGCCCGCGGACAGTACGCGGGCGGATGGCAGGGCGGCGAGCTGGTCAGCGGCTTCCTCGCGGAGGAGGGCATGCACCCCCGTTCGCGCACCGAGACCTACGCCGCCATGCGGCTCAACGTCAACACCCGGCGCTGGGCCGGCGTGCCGTTCTACCTGCGCACCGGCAAGCGCCTCGGACGCCGCGTCACCGAGATCGCCGTGGTCTTCCGGAAAGAGGCGGGCGAGCTGTTCGGACAGGCGGAGACCACCGAGCAGGGATCGAACGCGCTCGTGATCCGAGTGCAGCCGGATGAGGGGATCACGATCCGGTTCGGCGCGAAGGTCCCCGGGACCGCCGCACGGGTGCGCGACGTCACCATGGACTTCGGGTACGGCCACGCCTTCACCGAGGCGAGCCCCGAAGCCTACGAGCGTCTGATCCTCGATGTGCTGCTCGGGGACGCGCCGCTGTTCCCGCGGCAGCGGGAGGTGGAACTGTCCTGGCGCATCCTCGATCCGATCGAGGCGCACTGGGCCGCGCTCGACGAGCCGCTCGAGCAGTACGCACCGGGTTCCTGGGGCCCCGAGTCGGCGGCTCGGCTGCTCGCGCGCGACGGGCGCAGCTGGAGGCGGCCGTGATCGAGGAGCTTCCGGGAACGAACATCGGCGAGGTGGCCCGCCGACTGGTGTCCATGCGGCAGGAGAGCGGAGTCGCGGCACTCGGACGTGTGCTGACGCTCGTGATCGCTGCGGCCGGACCGCTCGACGAGGCGGTGGTCGAAGCAGCGAACCACGCCTCCAACGAGCACCCGATGCGCGTGATCGTGCTGCTCACCCGGCCCGAGGGTCCGGCGCGTCTGGACGCCGAGATCCGGGTCGGGGCAGACGCGGGAGCGAGCGAGGTCGTCGTACTGCGCGCATACGGCGAAGCCAGTTCGGGTATCGAGAGCCTCGTCACCGGGCTGCTGCTGCCGGACGCTCCCGTGGTGGTCTGGTGGCCGGCCGAGGCCCCCGAGCATCCCGGCACCGACCCGCTCGGCCGCATCGCCCAGCGCCGCATCACCGACAGTGCCGCGGTGATCGATCCCGAAGCTCAGATGCGCCGCATCGCAGCGTACTCGCCCGGCGACACCGACCTCGCCTGGACGCGCGTGACCCGCTGGCGCGAGTACCTCGCCGCGGTGCTCGACCAGCCGCCCTACGATCCCGTGACGTCGGTGGAGGTGGTCGGCGCGGCCGGCTCCATGTCGACGCAGCTGCTCGCGGCCTGGCTGCAGCTCGCCTTCGAGGTGCCGGCAATCTGCCGCCTGCCCGATGGGGATCATCCCGCGGAGGGGGTCCGGTCGGTCACGCTTTCGCGGGCGGCCGGCGACGCCGTGCTGCAGCGGATCACCGCGTCGCAGACCCTGCTGCATCAGCCGGGCCACCCGACGCACGAGATCGTACTGCCGCGCCGCACGCTGAGCGAGTGCCTGGCCGAAGAACTGCGCCGCCTCGACGAGGACATCATGTACCGGCGGGTGCTCGAGCGGCTCGGCCGCATCCGAGCGGCCCAGCAGACGAACGACGATCGGACGAGTGGATGGAGCACGAAGCATGAGTGAGTCCGGGACGCGCGAACGCGCCGCCAACATCGGCGTGGTCGGCCTGGCGGTCATGGGCGCGAACCTCGCGCGCAATCTCGCCAGCCGCGAGGGGAACACCGTCGCGGTGCTCAACCGCAGCCGCAGTCGCACCGATGAGCTGATCGCCGCGCACCCGGAAGCCGGCTTCGTGCCCGCCCACTCCTTCGAGGAGTTCGCGACGAGCCTCGCCCGACCTCGGACGGCGATCATCATGGTGCAGGCCGGCGCGGCGACCGACGCGACGATCGATGAGCTGGTGCGCGTCTTCGAGCCGGGCGACATCATCGTGGACGGAGGCAACGCGTACTTCCCGGACACGATCCGCCGCGAACGCGCCGTGCGGCAGACCGGGATCAACTTCGTGGGCGCCGGAATCTCAGGCGGCGAGGAGGGGGCGCTACACGGGCCCAGCATCATGCCGGGCGGTTCGGACGACGCCTGGGAGACGCTCGGCCCGATCCTGCGCTCGATCGCGGCGGTCGCCGAGGGCGAGCCCTGCGTCGCGCACATGGGGCACGACGGCGCGGGGCACTTCGTCAAGATGGTGCACAACGGCATCGAGTACGCCGATATGCAGCTCATCGCGGAGGCCTACGACCTCATCCGCAGAGGGACGGGCAAGACTCCCGCCGAGATCGCCGAGGTGTTCGCCGAGTGGAACCGGGGCGAGCTCGAGTCGTACCTCATCGAGATCACCGCCGAGGTGCTCCGGCAGGTCGACGCCGCGACGGGCGCACCGCTCGTCGACGTGATCCTCGATCAGGCGGGCGCCAAGGGTACGGGCGCTTGGACGGTGCAGACCGCGCTGTCGCTCGGCGTTCCGGTCTCCGGCATCGCGGAGGCGACGTTCGCGCGCTCCCTCTCCGCGCATCCCGAGCAGCGCGCCGCCGCGGCCAACCTCCCGGGCCCCGCGGTGATCCCGGACCCAGCCGATCACTCCGCCTTCATCGAGGACGTGCGACAGGCGCTGTACGCGTCGAAGATCGTGGCGTACTCTCAGGGCTTCGACGAGATCCGCGCGGGGGCCGCCGAGTACGACTGGAGCATCGACCTCGGCGCCGTGGCGCGCATCTGGCGCGCCGGGTGCATCATCAGGGCCCAGTTCCTCAACCGGATCGCGGACGCCTACGCGCAGCAGCCGGAGCTTCCCCTGCTCATGGCGGCGCCGTACTTCGCCGAGGCGCTCGGCCGCGGTCAGGAGTCGTGGCGCCGCGTCGTGATCCACGCGACCCGCACCGGCACTCCCGCTCCCGCGTTCTCCTCGTCGCTGGCCTACTACGACGGCCTGCGCGCCGAACGCCTGCCCGCCGCACTCGTGCAGGGCCAGCGCGACTTCTTCGGCGCCCACACGTATCAGCGCGTCGACCGTCCGGGGCGCTTCCACACGCTCTGGTCGGGCGACCGCTCGGAGACCGAGGCCTAGCCGGTGACCACGATGCGGATCGAGCGCGCCGCCGACCTCGACGGGGTGAGCGCCGCCGTCTCCGACGCGCTGCTCGACGGCTGCCGCGCACTGCAGGCGGAGGGCGCGGTGCCGTGCATCGTGCTCACAGGCGGCAGCGGGGGAGCGCGGGTGCTGCAGGATCTCGCGGCCCACCCGCGGCTCGGCTCGGTCGACTGGGGGCGCGTCCGTTTCCTGTGGGGCGACGAACGCTGGGTGCCGCAGGGGCACGAGGACCGCAACGACCTGCTCGCAGACGCCACCCTCTTCGCCGCGGTGGAAGTGGATCCCGAGCTCGTTCACCGCATGCCCGCCTGCGATTCCGGACTCTCCCTCGACCAGGCCGCCGCCGCGTACGCGCGCCTGGTCGCGGGCATCGCGCGGATCGACTTCGGGCTCAGCGGAGTGGGACCCGACGGCCACGTCGCCTCGCTCTTTCCCGGGAGGGAGGATCTGCTGCGCGACGGCCCGGGAGTGCCCGACGCGATCCCCGTGCGCGACTCGCCGAAGCCCCCTTCGGAGCGGATATCGCTGACGCTTCCCGCGCTGTGCCGCGCCGAGCGCACCTGGCTGATCGCCGCCGGTGCGGCCAAGGCGGATGCCGTATCGCGGATCGCTTTCCGCGAGCAACCGCTGCTGCCGGGCGCGCGCCTGCGCGGCCGCACCGAGACGGTGCTCTGGGCCGACGCTGCCGCGCTCGCGGGGACGCATCCGCCCGCCTGAGCGGCCCGTGCGGTGCTCCCGCGGATGCGTCGAGCGCCGAGGCACCCGGCTCGGATCGGATATCGATACGACGTGACGTAGACTGGCAAGGTTGTCCAAAACGGGGGATCCGCTCCCTCGCTGCATCCGGGAGTTGACCGCACACATGATCACCGTCGAAGACCTCGCGATCGACGTCGGAGCACGACGCCTCATGGAGGGCGTCACCTTCCGTGTGAACCCGGGTGACAAGGTCGGGCTCGTCGGGCGCAACGGCGCCGGCAAGACCACCTTGACCCGCACGCTCTCGGGCGAACTGCAGCCCGCCGAGGGCAGCGTCACCGTCGCCGGAGAACTCGGCTTCCTCCCTCAGGATCCGCGCACGGGCGACCCCGAGCAGATCGCTCGGCACCGGATCCTCGACGCCCGGGGGCTCGGCACGCTCACCAAGAACATCGCACAGGCGTCGGAGGACATGGCCTCCGACGATCCCGCCGTTGCAGAGAAGGCGATGAAGCGCTTCGGCAACCTGACGGACCGGTTTCACGCGCTCGGGGGCTATGCGGCCGAGTCCGAGGCCGCATCGATCTCCAACAACCTCGGGCTGCCGGATCGTATCCTCGATCAACCGCTGAAGACCCTCTCCGGCGGGCAGCGCCGACGCATCGAGCTCGCCCGCATCCTGTTCTCGGACGCCGACACGATGATCCTCGACGAGCCGACCAACCACCTCGACGCCGACTCGATCGTGTGGTTGCGCGAGTTTCTGAAGAACTACAAGGGCGGCGTGATCGTCATCTCCCACGACATCGAACTCGTGGGGGAGACCGTCAACCGGGTCTTCTACCTGGACGCGAACCGCCAGGTCATCGACATCTACAACATGAACTGGAAGCTCTACCTGCGGCAGCGCGCGGCCGACGAGGAGCGCCGCCGCAAGGAGCGCACGAACGTCGAGAAGAAGGCCTCGGCGCTGAAGGATCAGGCGGCGAAGTTCGGGGCGAAGGCGTCGAAGGCCGCCGCTGCGCATCAGATGGTCGCGCGCGCGGAGAAGATGCTCTCAGGCCTCGAAGAGGTGCGTCAGGTCGACCGCGTGGCCAAGCTGCGGTTCCCGGATCCCGCGCCCTGCGGGAAGACGCCGCTCATGGCCTCCGGTCTCTCGAAGTCCTTCGGGTCGCTCGAGATCTTCGCGGGCGTGGATCTCGCGATCGACCGCGGCTCGAAGGTCGTCGTGCTGGGACTCAACGGCGCGGGCAAGACCACGCTGCTGCGCCTCCTCGCCCAGGTGGACGCGCCCGATACCGGCGAGATCGTCGCCGGCCACGGTCTGAAGGTCGGATACTACGCGCAGGAGCACGAGACCCTCGACGTGCGGGCGAGCGTGCTGCAGAACATGGTGTCGGTGTCGCAGCACCTCACCGAGACGGAGGCGCGCAGGGTGCTCGGCTCCTTCCTGTTCACCGGGGACGATGTGCACAAGCCGGCGGGCGTGCTCTCCGGCGGGGAGAAGACCCGCCTCGCACTCGCGATGCTCGTCGTCTCGAGCGCCAATGTGCTGCTGCTCGACGAGCCCACGAACAACCTCGATCCCGCGAGCCGCGAGGAGATCCTCGATGCGCTCGCCCACTTCTCGGGTGCCGTGGTGCTCGTGTCTCACGATCAGGGCGCTGTGGAGGCGCTGAACCCGGAACGGGTGCTCATCATGCCCGAGGCCACCGAGGACCACTGGTCGAAGGAGTATCTGGAACTTATCGAGCTCGCATAGCCCGCCGCACGCGCGACGGGCGGGCGCGGGATCAGCGTCGCCCGGGGTCCGGCTCCGTCCCGTCTGCCCCGGCGTCTCCCGTTTCTCCCGCGTCCTCGGCAGCGTCGGCGTCCTCCGCGTCGTCGGCGTTCTCCGCGTCGTCGGCGTTCTCCGCGTCGTCGGCGTTCTCCGCGTCGTCGGCAGCAGGACGCGGAGGATCCAGACGCGTGATCGCGAACGCGGCGCCATCCTGCTGCATCCCGTTGCTGTAGTACTCGACGTGCGGCTCCTCGTCGAGATCGAGGCTGCTCTGGCAGACGAAGTCGCCGGCCACGCAGTAGTCCCGCAGACGCTCGGCATAGGCGTCGAGGCTGCCCGGGGGGCGGGGGAGGATTCCGTTCATGCGGGCGTCGTAACTCCCGTAGTCGAATGCCTCGCTCCCCACGAAGCGCGGATTGCCGTAGAAGACGACCGCGAGCACGCGCTGGGCCGCGGCCTCGCTCAGCACGCCCGCTGCTCCGCCGACCAGCCGAGCCTCGGGCGCTGCGAGCGCGTCGCCGACGACGAGCGCGCCCTGCGAATAGCCGAGCAGCACGAAGCGCTGCTCCGCGCAGACCTCGGTCTGCAGATTGAGCGTCTCGATCAGCGTCCGGGCACCCAGCGTCCCGCCCGCCTGCACATCGGTGTCCGCCGGATAGTCGAGGTCGAGCTGCAGCACCTCGTCCGGCCGTGCGTCCGAGATCGCTCGGGCCACGGGGGAGAGCAGCTGCCCGCGCGACGGCTCCCCGGTGCCGCGTGCGGTCACCACGAGGTAGGGCAGGCACTCGAGCGGTTCGATCTCGAGCGGTGCGTCGAGCTCGTCCGAGACATCGGGCTCCGCCGGCTCCTCGGTCACCTCGGAGAGCGATTCGCGGGCCGCCGTCGCATCGATCGTCGGCGCGCAGGCGACGAGCGACAGGGTCGTTCCCGCGATCAACGCGGCCAGCAGCAGCCTACGCATCGAGCAGCGCATCCTCCTGCTCGGCATCGCTCGGGCCGCGCCGGCGCCGTCGTTCCTCGCTGCGGCGGTCCTGCTCGCGCACCACCGCGCTTCCCGCGTTGAGCGTGCGGTACTCCCGACGCGCGGCGTAGGCCACGCCGATCGCCGCGATCAGGATGAACACGTACCACTGCAGCGCATACGAGAGGTGCGGCCCCTCGTCGCGCTCGGGTTTCGCCGGCAGCACCCCGTGCTCGGCCGCGGGTTCCTCGGAGACGAGCATGCCGTAGGCGCCCGTGTAGGCGACGTCCTCAGATCCGGTGAGACGCGCCAACTCGGCGAGTTCGATGCTGGCGACCGTGCGGCCCGCCGTCGTGCGGCCCGGAATCGCGGGCTCCGACGCGCGCAAGCGGGCCACGACGTGCACCGGCCCCGCAGGTGGGCTGGGCAGATCCGCGCTGTCGATCTCGCCGCGTTCCGCTGCACCGCCGTCGATCGGCACCCAGCCGCGGTCGATGAAGAGCACGCCGCCGTCGTCCGTGCGGATCGGCTGGATCAGATTGGATCCGACGCCCTGCGGGCCGGGCCGGTTGCGGGCGAGGAAGGCCTCCCCGATGTACTCTCCGTCGATGGAGACGGTGCGCCACTTCTGCGCGTCCTCGTCGAACGCGTCGCGGCGCGGGAGCTCCTCGGCCAATGGCACGGGCGCACCGTCGTAGTTGGCATCGATGCGCGCGATCTCGGCTCGGGCCTCGGCCCGCCGCTCGAACTGCCAGTTGCCGAGCAGCACGCACGCGATCGAGAAGATGAGCAGCATCGCTGCGTATCCCGCCCAGCGGGGTGAGCGCAGGAAGCCCCAGCCGATCCCGTTCCCGCGGTCCGCGGTCTTCGGTGCGCGCGCGTCAGTCATCGAGATCGCCCACCGATCGGATCTCCAGCGGGAATTCGCGGGCGGCCAGGAAACCGCGCAGGGTCTCCAGGTGTGCGGAACAGGCTAGCCAGGTCTTGCGCCGATCCTCGCTGTGGATGCGGGGGTTGCGCCACAGTATGGCCGAGTCGGCGGCGTCTCGGCATCCTGCACGAGAGCACTCGAAACGGTGCTGGGGAGCCGCCCCGAGGGTCACCGGCGCACCCGGCTCGGGGATCATGCCGCACCTCCGGCTGCGTCATCGTGCGGCCGGAACCCGTCCGGGCGGGTACGCCGCTCGGGCTCGACGTCGACCACGATCAGTGTTCCGGCATCGCTCGTCGGCTCGTCGGCCGCGCCCTCGATCTGCAGCGGCGCCGGAGCATCCGGGGCCTCGCCGCCGTTGTGCGCGACCGCGTTCCCCACCATCACGGCGAACCACGGCAGGATCACCGCGCCTGCGGCGGCGAGCAGCACCCACCAACCGCGCACCCAGAACAGCGAGGCCACGCAGGCCACACGCAGACTCATCGCGATGAAGTACATGCGCATCCGGTGCGCGCGATCATCGGCGGGATTCACGCCCGCCGATGTCACGCTGTAACTCTTCGCCATGCGTCCCTTCTCCGTCCCGCTCCAGCCTACGCCGTGTCTCTCCGCCATCGCTGTACCCTGGCCCTGAGCGGTACCGCGAGTCCGCCCGCCGGCCCGGCCCCGCGTCCCATAGGCTGGAGCGCAGCTGTTTCGACGGAAGGACCCCCATGACCACCACGCGCACCGTTCTCGTCACCGGAGGCAACCGGGGCATCGGCTACGCCATCGCCGAGCGCATGCTCGCCGACGGCCACCGCGTCGCCGTCACCGCGCGCTCGGGGAACGGGCCCGAGGGGTCGCTGACCGTGCGCGCGGACATGACCGACGCGGCCTCCATCGACGCCGCGTTCACGGAGATCGAGGGGCAGCTGGGGCCGGTCGAGGTCGTCGTGGCGAACGCCGGCATCACCAAGGACACGCTGCTGCTCCGCATGACCGAGGAGGAGTTCACCAGCGTTATCGACACCAACCTCACCGGCACGTTCCGCGTGGTCAAGCGTGCGGCCAAAGGGCTGCTCAAGGGCCGTTTCGGCCGGGTCATCCTGATCTCCTCCGTCGTGGGTCTGTACGGATCGCCCGGCCAGATCAACTACTCCTCCTCGAAGGCCGCGCTCGTCGGGTTCGCCCGTTCGCTGACTCGCGAACTCGGCGCACGCAACGTCACGGCGAACGTGATCGCCCCCGGCTTCATCGAGACCGACATGACCGCGGCGCTGCCGGAGGAACAGCAGCGCCAGTACCTCTCGAGCATCCCCGCGCACCGCTTCGGACAGGTGTCGGAGATCGCCGGCGCGGCGTCCTTCCTCGCCGGCGACGACGCGGCCTACATCTCGGGCGCGGTCATTCCGGTCGACGGCGGACTGGGCATGGGCCACTGAACCCCTCGCGCACCGGAGCCCCTCGCCTCCCGCGCTGCGACGAGCTGGCAAGCCCCTGCGAGCGCCTTCCGATCATCCGTGGCCGAGCGTAGCCTGGGTGCATGAGCACCAGCGAGCACCATCGATCCCGAACGCGCGTCGTGGTCGACGCGCAATCACTGTCGGAGCTCTACCGAGCTCCCGAGATCCTGCGCGTCGTCAACGTGTGGGACGCCGCGAGCGCCCGCGTCGTCGCCGAGCTGCCCGGCACTCGGGCGATCGCCACCGCCGGCCACGGCATCGCCGCCTCGCACGGGTACCCCGACGGAGAGCGGATCCCGCTCGATCTCATGCTCTCGACCGTCGAGCGCATCTCCGCAGTGGTGGGTCTCCCGGTCACCGCGGACCTCGATGGGGGATTCGGAGATGCGGGGGAGACCGTGCGGAGGGCCATCGGCGTCGGGGTCTGCGGAGCGAACATCGAGGATCAGCTGCGCCCGCTGGCGGAGTCGGCGGAGGTGATGCGCACCGCCGTGGCGGCCGGTCGAAGCGAGGGCGTGGCCTTCGTGCTCAACGCGCGCACGGACGCGCTCGTCAGGGGCGGGGACCGCCCTCGCGCCGATTCCATCGCGGACGCGATCGAGCGCGGCCGCGCCTACCTCGATGCGGGCGCCGAATGCGTCTTCGTCCCGGGTGTGCTCGACGCGGCGGAGACGCGCACGCTGGTCGAGGGCATCGGCGAACGGAAGGTAAGCGTCATCGGGCTGCCCGGCGCCCTCGCCGCCGCCGAGTACGAGGCTCTCGGGGTCGCGCGCATCTCGTACGGGCCCATGCCGCAGAACGTCGCGCTCACAGCGCTCAAACGACTCGGGACGTCGCTGCTCGCCGATGGGACGATTCCCGAGGACACGGAGCCGCTCAACAACTTCTGACGCGTCCCGGCGCGCCGGGCGGCGCGTCGATCAGCCCAGGCGATCGAGCAGCGGGATCGCGCGCGCGAGGTCGTGCTCGATCGAGACGTCCGCGCGCTCCCGCACCACCGGCTTGCCGTTGAAGGCGACGCCGAGTGCGGCAACCGCCATCATCGCAAGGTCGTTCGCGCCGTCTCCGATGGCGACCGTAGCCGCCAGCGGCGTGCCGGTCGCCTCGGCCCACTCCCGCAGCGCGGCCGCCTTCGCCGAGCCGTCGATGATCGGGCCGACCGTGCGCCCCGTGAGGCGGCCGTCGATCACCTCGAGCCGATTGGCGCGCCAGAGATCGAGGCGGAGATCTGCGGCCAACGGGTCGAGCACCTCGTGAAACCCGCCCGAGACGACCCCCACTGTGCCACCGCGCCCGTGCACCTCCGCGACCAGTTCGTGGATCCCGGGGGTCGGGCGCACCCGCTCGTATGCGTCCCGGAAGACGCGCTCGGGCGTTCCCGCGAGCGTGGCGACGCGCTCGCGCAGGCTCGCGGCGAAATCGAGCTCGCCGCGCATGGCGCGCTCGGTCACCTCGGCCACCTGCTCACGGCTGCCCGCGGCGTCGGCGAGCAGTTCGATCACCTCGTCCTGGATCGTGGTGGAGTCGCAGTCGAGCACAACGAGCGGGGAGACGGTCATGCGCCCCAGTCTAGAAGACCGGACGCGGCGTCGCGTCAGCGTGCCGCACGCGCAGACGCGACGTCACTCGTTAGGCTGGTCTCCATGGTCAATGTCCTGCGACTCTCCGGTGTCAGCTACGTGCGCGATCGGCGCCCGATTCTCGACGGAGTCGACTGGGCGGTGGAGGACTCGGAGCGCTGGGTCGTCCTGGGTCCCAACGGCGCGGGGAAGACGACGCTGCTCAAACTCGCGACCGCGAACGACTACCCGACCAGCGGCACGGTGGACGTGCTCGACAAGCGGCTCGGCCGGGTCGACATCTTCGAGCTGCGCAACCGCATCGGATTCGTCTCCTCAGCGACGGGTCGGCGCATTCCGGCGAGCGAGCGCGTCCGGGATCTCGTGCTCACGGCGGCATACTCCGTCGAGGGCCGCTGGAACGAGCACTACGACGACGTCGATGTCCGTCAGGCCGAGCGCATTCTCGCCGAGTGGGATCTCGCCGACTTCGCCGATCACAGCTACGGCACGCTCAGCGACGGAGAGCGCAAGCGCGCGCTCATCGCCCGCGCCGTCATGACCGACCCCGAGCTCCTGCTGCTCGACGAGCCCAGCGCGAGCCTCGATCTCGGTGCGCGCGAGCGACTCCTGCAGATGCTCTCCGGATTCGCGCGGTCTCCGTACTCACCCGCGATGGTCATGGTGACCCACCACGTCGAGGAGGTGCCGCCGGGCTTCACGCACGTGCTCATGCTGCGCGACGGCCGGGTGCAGGCCGCCGGTCCGATCGCCGAGACGCTGACCGCCGAGAATCTGGAGGCGACCTTCGGGATGCCCTTCAATCTCACGGTCTCGGACGGCCGCTACGCAGCGGTGGCCAAGCCGTAGCGAGAAACGCCGTCGGAACCACCCCAACTCGGGGTGTTCTCTCGTGATAGAGTAGACCGTTGGCGCGGACCACCCCGCCGATCCCAAGACCTCAGGGTGTGCTGTTACACATCCTCACCAAGGCAACCGTAAGGAACACCCATGAAGACCGACATCCACCCGGAGTACAACGCCATCGTCTTCCGCGACCTCGCATCGGGAGAGACGTTCCTCACCCGCTCCACGCTGACGAGCGAGAAGACGATCGAGCTCGACGGCGAGACCTACCCCGTCATCGATGTCGAGATCTCGAGCGCCTCGCACCCCTTCTACACGGGCAAGCAGCGCATCATGGACTCGGCCGGCCGCGTCGAGAAGTTCAACCAGCGCTTCAAGGGCTTCGGCGCGTAAGCGCACCCGTCGCCGCGCGAACGGGCGGTCGATCCGAGTCGGATCGACCGCCCGTTCTGCGTTCCCGGGGGAGGGGCGGGGTGTCTCAGGCCCCGCGCACGGGCCAGCGCCCGTCCGCGACGAAAGAAGGGTCGCGGACGCGCCGCATATAGTCCTGGAAGCTGGCCGCCTGCGCCGCCGCCCACTGCACCTGCGCCGCGTGCAATTCGGCCAGTTCCTGCGGGATCACGTCGGCATACTTGCGCGCGATGCACTGCAGCACCCGGCCGGCCGCGATCGCGTCGTCGCCGGCATCGTGGGCGTTGCCGATCTCGACGCCGTGGTGCGCGGCCACGGCCTCGAGCGTGCGCTTGCCCTTGCGGTAGCGGTCGAACTGCTTGTCGAGGATCAGCGGATCGATGACGGGGGAGAGCTCGGCGGGCAGCGAGACGCCGTGCCGCGCCGCCTCGGCCGCGAGCAGGCTCAGGTCGAAAGGCGCGTTGTACGCCACGACGGGGAAGCCCCGCTCGATCATCTCGAGCAGTTGCGCCACGATCTGCTGCACTCCGACGGCGGCCTCGATGCCGCTGGTGCGGGCGATCTCGGTGGAGATGCCGTGCACCTGCACCGCGGCGAGCGGGATCTCGATCCCCGGGTCCAGCAGCCAGTCGTAGCGCTCCACCACCTCGCCCTCGGGCCCGAGCAGCGCGATCGTCGCGCTCACGATCCGGGCCCGGGTGGTATCGACGCCCGTCGTCTCGGTGTCGAACACTGCGAGGTCTGTGGCCCAGAGGGGGAGTTGAGCGGTCACGCTGGTCCTTTCGTCTGCAACGATGCTACCGACACCCTCGGACGACCGCCGCACGGGCATGCGTCGCAGCAGCCGCCCAGGCGACCCGGTTAGGATCGCCGGGTGACCTCCGCACCGGCCGCCGCGCCCTCCTCCGCATCCTCGTCGGTGCGCACCGTGCCGACGCTCGGAATCGAGACCCGTGCCTGGCAGTACGGCGAGCCCGATGGCGCCCCCATGATTCTCGTGCACGGGTTCCGGGGAGATCACCACGGTCTGGAGGGCCTCGCCCGCGACCTCGCGCTGACGCTGCCCGGGACGCGGATGATCGTGCCCGACCTGCCCGGGTTCGGGGAGACGCCGGCGATTCCCGGTCGAGCGCACGACATCGAGCTGTACGGCGAGTGGCTGAGCGCCTTCGCCGCTGAGGCGGCGCCGCAGGGGTTCGCGCTCCTCGGCCACTCCTTCGGCTCGCTCGTCGTGGGCGCTGCACTGGCGAGCGGGCTGGCTCCGAGCCGCCTGGTGCTCGTCAACCCGATCTCCGCGCCGGCGCTGCAGGGACCGCAGGCGCTGATGAGCCGGCTCGCGCTCGGCTACTACCGGGCCGCCGAAATGCTTCCCGAGCGCCCCGCCCGCGCGCTCCTCGGCAACCCCGCCATCGTGCGCGTCATGAGCGAGGTGATGGCCAAGACCGGCGATCCCGAGCTGCGCTCGTGGATCCACGGCCAGCACGCCGCCTACTTCAGCACCTTCTCCGACCCCTCGACCCTGCTGCAGGCCTTCCGCGCCTCCGTGTCGCACACCGTACCCGAGTTCGCTCACGCCTTCACGATGCCGACACTGCTGATCGCGGGGGAGCGCGACGACATCACGCCGCTCTTCCGGCAGCTCGAACTGCGGCACCGGGTGCCGGGCTCCCGCTTGCGCATCATCCCCGGCACCGGGCACCTCGTGCACTACGAGGCCGTGTCCGACGCAGCGGCGTGCATCGGCGACTTCCTCACCGCCGAGGCTCGGAGCGCGACGAGCGGGGCGGCCGCGTGAGGCTCGAGCGGATCCACGATCTCGCCGCTCCCGCGCTCGCCGACTACACGCAGCTGACCGATGTCGCGCTGCGCCGGGTGCGCGAGCCGGAGGAGGGGCTGTACCTCGCCGAATCGCCGAAGGTGATCGAGCGGGCCCTCGGTGCCGGGCACCGACCGCGCTCCGTGCTGCTGCTCGAGGAGTGGCTGCCCCGGGTGGAGCCGCTGCTTGAGGCGTATCCGGACATCCCCGTCTACGTGGGGGAGTCGGCCCAGCTCGAGGCGCTCACCGGGTTCCACCTGCACCGCGGCGCGCTCGCATCGATGCATCGACCGGCGCCGCGAAACCCCGTCGAACTGCTGCGGGCTTCGCGGCGCGTCGTCGTGCTCGAGGATCTCGCCGACCACACGAACGTCGGCGCGATCTTCCGCTCCGTCGCCGCGCTCGGCGCAGACGCGGTGCTGCTGTCGCCCGCGTGCGCGGATCCGCTCTACCGACGGGCCGTGCGGGTGAGCATGGGGGCCGTGCTGCAGGTGCCCTGGGCCCGGCTACCCGACTGGCGCGAGGCCGGGCCGCTCTTCCGCGACGCGGGCTACGAGCTCACGGCGTTCGCGCTGCGCGACGACGCCGAGGATCTCGCGGACTACGCCGGGGATCTGCCCGAGCGGCTCGCGCTGCTCTTCGGCACCGAGGGCGCGGGGCTCAGCAGGAAGGCGCTCGCCTCGGCCGCGCGCTCCGTCGTGATCCCGATGGACCACGGCGTGGACTCGCTCAACGTCGCCACGGCGGCCGCGGTGGCGCTGTGGGCCGTGCGCACCGCAGACCGTCGCCGCGCACCAGGAGTCGGGGCATGAGCGGCCGGGCCGGCCGGCGGCGCGCGCTGTGGTTCGTGGTCTTCTGGGCCGCCGTGGGCGTCGGATCCTATGTGCTCGGCGTGCAGAACGCCCTCGGGCAGCGGGCCGAGGACAGCGCGCTCGGTGCGGCCGAGTTCACCTACAGCCCGCCGCCGCCCCTCAATCTCGTCTCCATCCCCTCGGTGGCGATCGCGCTGCTCATCATCGGGACCATCGCGTTCTTCGTGCACGGGATCCGCCGCGCCGTCGTCGTGACGATAGTGCCGGCACTGGCGATCGTGGCGTCGCAGCTGCTCAAGCAGCAATTGCTGACGCGCCCCCAACTGTTCGAGCTCGATCTGCCCAATACCTTCCCGAGCGGGCACATGACGGTGTTCGCGGCGCTCACGGGTGCGCTGATCTGGGCGGTGCCCACCCGCGTGCGCTCCTTCGTCACGCTCGGGGGAGCCACCCTGCTCTCGGCCGCCGGCTGGCAGCTGCTCGCCTACGGTTGGCACCGCCCGAGCGACGTGCTCGGGGGCCTCGCCCTGGGCACGCTCGCGTTCTCGCTCGCGTGCCTCATCCGCCCGGCCACGGCGCGCGGCGAGGCGATCCTCGGCCGCACTACCTCGATCGGGCTCGTGCTGATCGGCTGGACGATGGTGGCGGCGGCCCTCGCACTCGCCGCCGTCGCCGGATGGCGCGAGAGCGCCGATCTCATGCTGAGCGCAGGCGAGTTCGGCGGCGTCGGCGTCAGTGCGCTCGCGGCGCGGGCACTGTTCCTCCTGAGCTCGGGCCGGAGCTGAGACTGCCGCATGGCCCGCCTGTTCGGCCGGCCCGGGCAGGCACACGGAGCCACATCCCAGAGTGCACGATAATCTATATTATGTCAGCTTAAGCGGAATCACCCGGCACCCGCCCTCCTCCTCGCCGAGCTGCACCGCTCGGCGCGCGAGGCCCGAGCCTAGACTGGACGCATGTACGTCAAGATATGCGGGCTGCGGGATGCGGCGACGGCGCATCACGCGGTCTCGAGCGGCGCCGATGCGGTCGGCGTCGTCATGAGCCCGCGCAGCCCGCGGCACGCGAGCGCCGCCCAGGCCGCCGAGGTGCTCGCCGCGGTGCGTGCGCACCAGCGCGACGGAGCGCCGGTCGATACGGTCCTCGTCGTGAACCGGATGCCCGCGCGCGAGGCCGCCGAACTGACGGGCGAGCTCGGCTTCGACGTACTCCAGCTCCACGGCGCGTACACGCCGCACGAGATCGCCGCCGCCGCCGCCCTGCTCCCCCGGGTCTGGCGGGCGACCTCCCTCGAGCTCGATCCGGCGCTGCGCGCCGGCGAGTTCGGCGAGGAACGCCTGCTGGTCGACGGCGCGATCCCGGGCTCGGGCGATCCGTGGGACCTGTCGGCGCTGCGCAGCGGAACCGACGCGCGCCGACGGCTCGGATCCGGCTGGATCCTCGCGGGCGGGCTCGACCCGCAGAACGTCACCGCCGCGATCGCCGCAACACGCCCCTGGGGCGTGGACGTCTCGAGCGGCGTCGAACGCGCGCCGGGCGTGAAGGATCCCGACCGCATCGTCCGGTTCATCCGGGCAGCACGCCGTTGACCGCCTCGAAGCGCGACAAACACGCCAACGCTTGATCACAATCAGGTAACGAGAGAAATTCCTGCTCAGATACCCGATCAGAGTAAACTTCTCGGTGGCTCGATGCCCTCACCCCCGAGACCCGGAGCGTGAGGTGGCTAGCGTTGAAAGGTCCGAGCCGCCTCCGCGGCACAGGTCCAGGCAGGAGGCCGTGGAACCATGACCAAACAGCCCAACACCGGCAAGCGCACCCGCAAGATCACGGTGCCGCCCCCGCCGCCGGTGCCGCATCCGGGTCTCATCCCGGGCATCGGCGTCGAGCAGACGGGCCTCCGCTTCCCCACCAATTGGCTGGTGCTCTCGGTGACGGTGGCCCTGACCGTCTCGGTCATCGTGTGGGCATTCGTCGCTCCCGAGAACCTCTCCGAGGTCGGCGCCGGATCACTCGCCTGGGTCAGCACGAACTTCGGCTGGCTCTTCGGCGCGCTCGCGATCGTCGTCGCGCTCTTCATGCTGGTGGTGGGCTTCGGCCGCACCGGCGGCATCAGGCTGGGCGCCGACGACGAGGAGCCCGAGTTCTCCACCGCGTCGTGGATCTCCATGCTCTTCGCCGCGGGTCTCGGCATCGGTCTCCTCTTCTACGGGCCGCTGGAGCCGCTCACCTACTTCCTCGATCCGGCGCCCGGCATCACCGCCGACGGCGGCTCCCCCGGCGCGGCGCTTCCGGCGCTCGCGCAGACGATCCTGCACTGGGGCCCGATCGCCTGGGCGTTCTACGCGCTCGTCGGCGGCGCGATCGCCTACAGTGCCTATCGGCGCGGACGAGCGCCGCTCATCTCGGCCCTCTTCGAGCCCGTGTTCCCCGGCAGCAGCCACCGGGTGCTCGGTCGCATCATCGACATCTTCGCCATCATCGTCACGCTCTTCGGCACCGCGGTGTCCCTCGGGATCGGAGCGCTGCAGATCGAGAGCGGCTTCCGCATCGTGACGGGGGTCGGCCCGCTGGGCAACACCTTCCTCATCGGGGCCCTGGCGATCCTCACCGCGCTCTTCATCGCCTCCGCGGTCTCCGGAGTCAAGCGGGGCATCCGTCGCCTCTCGAACCTCAACATGGCGCTCACCGGAGGCCTCGGCCTCTTCGTGCTCATCGTCGGGCCCACGGTCTTCCTCCTCAACTTCCTCCCGTCGGCCGTGGTCGAGTACTTCCAGCAGCTCCTCATGATGCTCGCCCGCAATCCCAACCAGGGCGAGGTGACCGCGGAGTTCCTCTCCACCTGGACCACCTACTACTGGGCCTGGTGGGTGTCGTGGACGCCCTTCGTCGGCATGTTCATCGCCAAGATCTCCCGCGGCCGCAAGCTGCGCGAGTTCGTCATCACCGTGATGCTCGTCCCGTCGGCCATCGTCGTGGCCTGGTTCGTCGTCTACGGCGGCACCGCGATCTACATGAGCCTGGCGGGCGAAGACCTCCAGACCGGCGACTCCGGCGAGGAGGTGCTCTTCCAGCTGCTGCAGCGTCTCCCCCTCGGCATGATCACGTCGGTGATCGCCATGATCGCGGTGCTCGTCTTCTTCGTCACCGCAGCCGATTCGGCCTCCATCGTCATGGCCTCGATGTCCCAGGGCGGACGGCCGGAGCCGTCGAAGTGGGTGACCATCGTCTGGGGCCTGCTGCTGTCGCTCATCGCCGTCGCGCTGCTGCTCGCCGGAGGCCGCAACACGCTCTCGGGCCTGCAGTCGCTCATGGTGGTCTCCGCGCTCCCCTTCGCGTTCGTGGTGATCGGGATCATGATCTCCTGGGTGAAGGATCTGCGCACCGATCCCTATATCATCCGGCGCAAGTACGCTCAGGCCGCGATCGCGCAGGGCGTGCGGCGCGGAATCGACGAGTACGGCGACGACTTCGTCTTCGGCACGAGCGAGGTGCCGGCCGACGAGGGGGCGGGCGCCGACTTCGACAGCGCGGACCCCGCGCTCACCGAGTGGTACGTCGACGCCACGACGGGACCGATCCAGCAGATCACCGGAGAGGATGTGCGCCGCACGCTCGACCCGGCGCGTATCGAGCGGCCCGGACCGGAGCGCCCGGACCACACCGCCTCCGGCGATGCCTCGCTGACCGTGGGCGAGCGCGTCGCTCCCCCGCCGTCGCACGCGGATGCTGCCGACGACGCACCGGACGACGGGGCGGCCGACGAGACCACTGACGCACCCGGCGACGACGAGAATACGGACGCACCCGGCGACGACAAGCGGCCCAGCCGAGACGACGAGCCCGAGCAGCGCTGAGTCGGGTCCGCGCTCCCGGGATGCGCATGCCCGGGAGCGCGCCGCTGGAGATTCTCCGGTCGACACTGTAACCTGTTCGTTATATTTCGCGCCGCCCCCTCGGCGCCCCCATGACCCGGAAGACTGCATGCCCACACCCACCCCCGAGACAGGCGCGCGCGCGTTCCCCTCGCGACGTTCCCTCCGCACCGGCGAACGCACTCCCAGCACTCCCCCCGTCGATACCGGATCGATCCGGGTTCCCTATGTCGAGCACGTACCCGCCACGGAGATCCCCGCCACGACACCGCCGGCTCGGATCCGCGTGCCGTTCCGACGCCGCTTGGCCGGGATCGCTGCAGCCGCAAGCGTGTGCGGGCTCGTACTGACGCTGGCGCTTCCCCTCACCGAGCACGCGAGCGTCGCGGCGGGAGCCGGCGCCGTGCACGCCTCTCAGCAGCTGTTCTCCGAGGTCTCCATCGAGGATCTTCCGCCCTCCTTCGCCGAGATCAGCGCGTCGATCTCAGACGAGTCCGCACCGATCGCGTACGTCTTCGACCCCGACGCGCTCGTCAACTACCCGTTCGCCCAGCCCGTCACGCTCACCGATGGCTTCGGCTACCGCACGGCCCCGGTGGCGCAGTTCCACGACGCGCAGGATTTCGCCGCGGCAGCGGGAACGCCGATCCAGGCGATTGCCGACGGCACGGTGCTCGAGGCGGGATTCGCGAGCGACGGCTGCGGCTTCGGCCTCAAACTCGAGCACGAACTCGACGGAACTCCGGTGACGAGCCGCTACTGCCACATGCAGATGAACTCGCACGATCTCGCGGTGGGAGACACCGTGGAGATGGGTGATCCCGTCGGAACCGTCGGCAACACCGGCATGTCGTTCGGCCCGCACCTCCACCTCGCGCTCCGCGTCGACGACGAGCCGGTCGACCCCATGCCCTTCTTCGCGGAGTTCACCCGCAAGGATCGGCCCTCGGCGACCGGCGCCGAGCGGACGACGGAGAGCTGACGGCGCCGTCCGCGATCAGCCGGCAGCCGCGGCGGTCGTAGCGCTCGCCCAGTCGGCCAACTTGGCCGCCGCCCGACCGGAGTCGATCGCCTCCTCGGCGATCCGGAGTTTCTCGGCGAGGCGCTCGAGCAGCGCCCGCTCAGCCGATTCCGGCCGCTGCGCCAGGTCGAAGGCCACGAGGCCCGCCGCGGCGTTGAGCAGCACGATGTCGCGCACCGGGCCCCGCTCCCCCGCGAGCACGCGGTGGACCACCGCCGCGTTCTCCTCCGGCGTACCGCCGACGAGATCCGAGATCGACGCGCGCGGAATGCCCAGCTCGCGAGGATCGATGTCGTGCTCGGTGAGGCCCCCGCGGCTGACCTCCCACAAGCGGGAGTGACCGGTGGTGGTCAGCTCGTCGAGCCCGTCGTCGCCGCGGAACACCAGCGCCGACGCGCCGCGCAGGCGGAACACGCCGACGAAGATCGGCACACGATCGATATCGGCGACACCGACGGCCGATGCTTCGGGCCGCACCGGGTTGCAGAGCGGCCCCAGGAAGTTGAACACGGTCGGGATCCCGAGCTCGGCACGTGCGGCGGCGACGTGCCGGAAGCCCGGCAGGAAGCGTGCCGCGTGCACGAACGCGATCCCGGCGTCCGAGAACGTCTCCGCGAGTCGATCGGCATCGAGAGTGAGGTCGATCCCCAGGGCGCTGAGCACGTCGGACGAGCCGGAGAGGCTGCTCGCGGCGCGGTTGCCGTGCTTGACCACGGGGGCGCCCGCCGCGGCAGCCGTGATCGAGGCCATGGTCGAGATGTTCACCGTGCCGAACCGGTCGCCTCCGGTGCCGACGATGTCGAGCGACATCGCAGGCAGCGAGATCGGGGCGGCCTCGGCGAGGATCGCATCGCGGAAGCCGATGACCTCTTCGACCGTGACGCCCTTCGAGCGAAGGGCGACCAGGAACGCGCCGATCTGCGCGCCGCTCGCCTCGCCTGTCATGAAGCGCGACATCGCCCACTCGGCTTGCGACACGCTGAGGTCCTCGCCGTCGAGCAGAGTCGAGAGCACGATGGGCCAGCTGCGTTCGTCGATCATGCGCCAATCCTACCGAGGACTGCCGCGCCGCCGAGCGCAGGGCGGGGAGCACCGGCGCGTACTGCGGCGAGCCGCTCGACCGGACGTCGCAACGACCCATTCATCAGATGTATGTGATACCGCGTCGCGCACGATCGAGGCCCGCGAACCCGATAAGCTGGGCGGGAGACTCGCAGAAAGTTCGGCGCGCCGGGTTCGAGTGAAAACGCACACCAAACTTTCAGCCATAATGGAGGGGTGACAACGACCACTATGAATACCAAGTCAGCCGTGCCCTCGGTGAAGCGACCGAACCTCGTCGCCGTGGGCACGATCGTGTGGCTCGGCAGCGAGGTCATGTTCTTCGCCGGCCTCTTCGCGATCTACTTCACGCTTCGGGCCATGAATCCCGAGCTGTGGGCCGAGCAGACCGCGAAGCACAACTTCACCTTCGCGCTGATCAACACTCTGATCCTGGTCGCCTCCTCGTTCACCGCTCAGGCCGGCGTGTTCGCCGCCGAGCGGATGCAGCCGCGCGCCACCGGCGCCAGCCCCAAGAAGTGGGGCACGGTCGAGTGGTTCTACCTCACCTTCTTCATGGGCGCCGTGTTCGTCGCAGGCCAGGCCTGGGAGTACGCGACGTTCGTCTCCGAGGGCATCACGCTCGCCTCCGATCCTTACGGCTCCGCGTTCTACATGACCACCGGCTTCCACGGCATCCACGTGTCGCTCGGGTTGGTCGCGTTCCTGCTGGTGATCGGGCGCATCTACGCGGTCAAGAACTTCACCCACAAGGAGGAGACCACCGCGGTCGTCGTGTCGTACTACTGGCACTTCGTCGACATCGTGTGGATCATCCTCTTCATCGTCATCTACGTCCTCAAGTAGGGTCAGGAGAAATCGAGAACATGGCTCGCGCCAAGAAGAACGTTCGCAAGTCGGGCCGCCGGCATCCGCTTGCCACCGCAGCCCTCGTTGCGGTCGGCCTGCTCGTCACGGGTGCCGCGTACACCGGCTTCAGCCAGACCTCCGCGACCGCTGAGATCGACCTCGAGTCCCCCGCGACCATCGAGGCCGGCGAGAAGCTGTTCGGCGCCAACTGCGCCACCTGCCACGGAGCCAGCGCCCAGGGTACGCCCGACGGGCCCTCGCTCATCGGCGCGGGCGCCGCGTCGGTCAACTTCCAGGTCGGCACCGGCCGCATGCCCCTCGCCTTCCAGGGTCCGCAGGGCATGGTCAAGCCCGCGCAGTTCAGCGAGGACCAGACGCTGCAGATGGCCGCGTACGTGGCTTCCCTCGCCCCGGGGCCGGCGCTGCCCGATTCCCGATACCTCCAGGGCGACGGTGATGTCGCGAACGGCGGCACGCTGTTCCGCATCAACTGCGCGATGTGCCACAACGTCGCAGCGGCCGGAGGCGCGCTCACCGAGGGCAAGTTCGCCCCCAAGCTGACCGGGGTCGCGCCCACCCACGTGTACGAGGCCATGATCACCGGCCCCCAGAACATGCCCGTCTTCAGCGACGCGAACATCACGCCGCAGGAGAAGGCCGACATCATCTCGTACCTCAAGTACATCGAGGAGAAGCCTGCTGTCGGCGGGCTCACCCTCGGGTCGATCGGCCCGGTGGCCGAGGGCCTGTTCATCTGGGTGATCGGGCTGGGTGCCATCGTGGGCCTCACCGTCTGGGTCACCGCGAAGTCGAACTAGTCCGACAGCGGCAACGAGTTCATGAGTCAGGAGTCAAGGAGCAACATGGCAGAGGAAGCGAAGAACAGCGGCGACGAACACGCCGTTGTCGCCGCCCAGGGCCACGGCCCGGTCGAGGCAGCGGTGGGTACCGCGGTCGTCTCGTCCGACGCCGTGCAGAATCCGGGCCTTCCCCCGCACCGCAAGCGCGTCACGGATCTCGATCCGAAGCGCGCAAAGCGCGCCGAGCGTCTGGTCTACACGCTCTTCTACATCTCGATCGCCGGCAGCCTGGGCGCCGTGCTCGCGTACATGTTCTTCCCGATCGAAACGGGAGATCTCATGGCGATCCGGCTGCAGACGCTGTTCGTCGGCCTCGGCATGGCGCTCTCCCTTCTCGCGATCGGCATCGGCGCGGTCCACTGGGGCAAGGCGCTCATGGCAGACCACGAGTCGATCGACGAGCGACACCCCGTGGCGAGCGACGAGCCCACGCGCGAAGGCGCCGCAGAAGTGTTCAAGCTCGCCGACGAGGAGTCGGGCTTCTCCCGCCGCTCGCTCGTGCGCAACAGCCTGATCGGCGCACTCATCGCGTTCCCTCTGCCGGGCATCACCCTGCTCCGCGGTCTGGCCCCGCAGGATCGCGATCCGGTGCAGCTGCTCAAGCACACCATGTGGGACACGGGCGTGCGCTTGGCGCGCGATCCCTCCGGTGTTCCGATCAAGGCCAGCGAGGTCACCATCGGCTCCGCATTCCACGTGATTCCTGAGAGTCTGAATCACGACGATTTCCACAACCTCACGCTCGACGAGCGCGGCGGAAGCGACAACCTGCTCGACGCGAAGGCGAAGGCGATCGTCCTGCTCATGCGCCTCGACCAGTCTGAACTCAAGGAGCTTCCCGAGCGCGCGGATTGGTCGTACGACGGCATCGTCGCCTACTCGAAGGTCTGCACCCACGTCGGGTGCCCGGTCGCGCTCTACGAGCAGCACACGCATCACCTCCTGTGCCCGTGCCATCAGTCGCAGTTCGACGTCTCCGAGCACGCGAAGGTCGTCTTCGGCCCGGCCAAGCGGCCGCTGCCGCAGCTGCCCATCACCGTAGACGACGAGGGCTACCTCGTCGCGCAGAGTGATTTCCATGAACCTGTCGGCCCGAGCTTCTGGGAGCGCCTCAAGTGAGCAGCACCGTAACCGAATCCCCCGCCCAGAGCGGTTCGACGCAGAGCGGTTCGAGCCGGTTCACCGCTGCGGCCGCGAACTACCTCGATGAGCGCACCAAGATCGGCGTCGCCGTCAAGGAGTTCGGCCGCAAGGTCTTCCCCGACCACTGGTCCTTCCTGCTCGGAGAGGTGGCGCTCTACAGCTTCGTCGTCATCCTCCTCTCGGGCACGTTCCTCACCCTCTTCTTCCAGGCGTCGATGGCCGAGGTGCACTACACCGGCCCCTACGTGCCCATGAAGGGCCTCGAGATGTCGGTGGCGATGGCGTCGACGCTCGACATCTCCTTCTCGGTGCGCGGTGGTCTGCTCATGCGCCACGTGCACCACTGGGCAGCGCTGCTCTTCGTGGCGTCGATCGGCCTGCACATGCTGCGCATCTTCTTCACGGGTGCGTTCCGCAAGCCTCGCGAGCTCAACTGGGTCATCGGCTTCGTGCTCTTCGTGCTCGCGATGGCCGAGGGCTTCACCGGCTACTCGCTCCCCGACGACGTGCTCTCGGGCAACGGTCTCCGGATCATCGACGGCATCATCAAGGCCATCCCGGTGATCGGCACCTACCTGTCGTACTTCTTCTTCGGCGGCGAGTTCCCCGGAACCGACATCGTCGGTCGTCTCTACATGCTGCACATCATGGTGCTGCCGGCGCTCGTCATCCTCTTCGTGGCGCTGCACCTCGCTTTCGTCGTCATCCACAAGCACACGCAGTACCCCGGCCCGGGCAAGACCCAGCAGAACGTGGTCGGCTACCCCGTGCTCCCCGTGTACGCGGCGAAGGCCGGCGGCTTCTTCTTCATCGTGTTCGGTGTGATCGCACTGATCGCCTCGACCGTGGGCATCAACCCCATCTGGAACTACGGCCCCTACGACCCGTCACCCGTGTCCGCGGGCACCCAGCCCGACTGGTACATCGGCTTCGCCGACGGCATGCTGCGTCTCGTGCCGCCGGGGCTCGAAACCGAGTGGTTCGGCTATACGTGGTCCTGGAACATGCTCCTGCCGCTCATCATCATCGGCATCTTCCTCGTGCTCGTGGTCGCCTACCCGTTCATCGAGGCGTGGGTCACCGGAGACAAGCGAGAGCATCACATCCTCGACCGTCCGCGCAACGCCCCCACCCGCACCGCGATCGGCGCGGCCGGCGTCACCTTCTACGCGGTGATGTGGGCGGGCGCGAGCTCCGACCTCATGGCGACGCACTTCCAGCTCTCCATGGAGGGTGTCATCCACGCGCTGCAGGCCGCGCTTATCCTTGGGCCGATCATCGCCTATCAGCTCGCCAAGCGCATCTGCCTGGCCCTGCAGAAGAAGGATCGCAGCATCGCGCTGCACGGCTATGAGTCCGGGCGTATCGTCCGTCTGCCCGGCGGCGAGTTCGTCGAGGTGCACAAGCCGCTCGACGAGTACGAGCAGTGGGAGCTGGTCAGCTACCACGACTACGCTCCGCTCATGCTGCGCCCGAACGACGATGGTCGCATCCCCTTCTCGAAGCGTCTGCGCGCCGGCTTCAGCCGTTGGTTCTTCGAGGACCGGATCGTTCCGCCGACGAAGGGCGAGATCGAGCAGGGACACCACGAGGGTCACTGATCGACCACCCTCCGCACGTGTGAGGCCCCGCAGGAGTTTCCTGCGGGGCCTCACACGTGCGTCCGGGGGCGGCACCACTCCCCTGCTGCCACTCGGAGCGAGCGAGACACCCGTGTCGGTGCACGCATGCGCATCGGTGCACGAACTCGTCGGTGCACGACGAGTCGGTGCACAGCTGCGTTCGTACGCAATCCCGTCCGGGCACGGATGAATCCGTGCCCGAGCCCTTCAGGCACACGAGCTCGTCCGTACGGGAGGATGAGAACGCGCCGGCCCGCTCACACCCATACCAGCCGGCTGGTCGCACTGGGCGGTAGGTACACGAACGGCATTCGTGAGAGCACTTGCGTGATCGCCCCGTAGCCTGGGACGGCAACGACGCCGATGAAGCGCCGGGACGCAATCAGCCTACGGACGGTACACGAAACACCGTTCCGATCCTGCGCTCACGGCTATGGAGCATCGATCAGCGCGTGAGATCCCTCCGCGAGCAGTGCGGCGAATCGGGACTCCCCCAGGGAGCTGCCCAGCTCGAGGAGGCCGGCCGTCAGCGGCTCGCGCATTCCTGGTACATGGCTTGAGGCGACACACTGCACGAGAAAGCGCAGCAGCGTGGCTCGATGCGCTTGGTCCCTCTCCGATACCGGCTCGCGCAACTCGTCGAGCACGAACGCGAAGCACGCGAGAAAGAGATCTCGCTTCGTGGCGAAGCTCGCGTAGAGGTGCGGTTGGGACATCTCAGCGCGGGCGGCGATGGCCGAGGTCGACGCTGCGGAAAAGCCGAAGAGGCCGAACTCGATGAGTCCGGCCTCCAGCAGGCGGCTGCGATTCTCGCCGGGCGGCCTGCGAGCACGACGTTCGGTCACCCGATCACCGCAGATCGAGAATCTTGCGGTAGTGCTCCCCAACGGGTTCGAATCCGCGATGATTGTAGAAGGAGCCGATACGAGCGGTCGATGCGGAGAGCTGACGCACGCCGCGCCCCATGCAGTAGTGCTCGTTCGCCTGCATCAGCCGGTCTCCGACCCCGTGACCACGGGTACCTTCGTCGACGACGATCTCCTGCAGGTGCGCGGTGAGACCGGGCGCGTGCAGAAGGCGCGACACCGTCATCAGCGAGTACCCGACGACGGTGCCGTCGCGCTCCGCGACGAAGAGCACGTTCGTCTCCTGGTCGCGGTGGCGCAGCACGTTGTCGTAGGCGACCATGAACTCGTCGCGGCCGATGGCCTCGCGACCCGTGGTGAACTGGCGGGCCAGAGCGAAGACGGCGGTACCGTCTTCGCTCTGGCCGCGGCGGATGATGATGCTCAAGCGAACAATCCTCTGTCGAAACTACCGTGCGAAGTTGCCACGGTAGTACTCGTAGACCCAACCCACCACGCCGACGAGCACGATCGGCAGGGCGATGAACGAGAGCCAGAAATTGAAGCCGATGCAGAGTCCGAGCACCACGAGGGATGCGCCGAAGGCCAGGAAGATGGGCCACCAGCTCCAGGGGCTGAACTCACCGAGCTCGGGGTCGCCGTCGTCGATATCGGAGTCCTCGCGGTCCTCGACCAGCACGCCGCCCTGCTTCTTCTGAACAAGCACCAAGTAGAAGGCGATGAATCCGGTGAGGCCCGCGGACAGGAGGATGGTCACGCTGCCCGACCACTCGATGTAGCCGTGCTCGATCACGTTCCAGAGTGTGTAGACCGTGGCGAGCAGCACGAAGTAGGCGGTCAGCAACCAGAAGAGGACGATGTTGGATTTCATGGTTCAGTTCTCCTCGGGGTCACTTCGCGAGTTCGCTCGCGCGCACCGGCTGCTCGATACCGCTGACCTCGGGATGGTTGAGGTCGAACGCCGGCGACTCCGACCGGATCCGCGGGATCGAGGTGAAGTTGTGACGCGGGGGCGGGCACGAGGTGGCCCACTCGAGCGAACGTCCGTAGCCCCAAGGATCGTTGACAGTCACCTTCGGTGCGCGACGCGCGGTCAGGTAGACGTTGAGCAGGAACGGAATCATCGACGCACCGAGAATCATCGCTCCCACGGTCGAGAGCTGGTTGCCCCAGGTCACGCCGTCCGACGGGAGGTAGGTGTAGTAGCGGCGGGGCATGGCCATGACGCCCAGCCAGTGCTGCACGAGGAAGGTCGTGTGGAAGCCGATGAAGAGCACCCAGAAGTGCACCTTGCCGAGACGCTCGTCGAGGAGCTTGCCGGTCCACTTGGGCCACCAGAAGTAGAAGCCCGCGAACATGGCGAACACGACCGTACCGAAGACGACGTAGTGGAAGTGCGCAACCACGAAGTAGGTGTCGGAGAGGTGGAAGTCCAGAGCCGGCGACGCGAGGATGACACCGGTGAGACCGCCGAAGACGAACGTCACCAGGAAGCCGAGCGACCAGAGCATCGGCGTCTCGAAGGTGATCGAGCCCCGCCACATCGTTCCGAGCCAGTTGAAGATCTTCACGCCCGTGGGGACCGCGATGAGCATCGTCATCAGCGCGAAGAACGGCAGCAGCACCGATCCGGTGACGTACATGTGGTGCGCCCACACGGTCATCGAGAGCGCCGCGATCGCAATGGTGGCGTAGATCAGCGTCTTGTACCCGAAGATCGGCTTGCGGCTGAACACCGGGAAGATCTCCGAGACGATGCCGAAGAACGGCAGCGCGATGATGTACACCTCGGGATGCCCGAAGAACCAGAAGAGGTGCTGCCACAGGATGGCTCCACCCTCGCCGTTGTAGATCTGCGCACCGAAGATGCGATCCGCGGCGAGACCGAACATCGCTGCGGCGAGCACGGGGAAGACGAGCAGCACGAGGATCGAGGTGATCAGGGTGTTCCAGGTGAAGATCGACATGCGCCACATGGTCATGCCCGGTGCGCGCATCGTGATGATCGTCGTGATGAAGTTGACGCCGCCCATGATCGTTCCGAAACCGCTCACGCCGAGGCCGAGCACCCAGAGGTTGCCGCCCACACCCGGCGAGTACGTCATGTCCGACAGCGGCGCGTAGGCGAACCAGCCGAAGGACGCGGCGCCCTGCGGGGTGAGGAAGCCGCCGACCGCGATGAGCGAGCCGAAGGTGTAGAGCCAGAACGCGAATGCGTTGAGCCGCGGGAAGGCCACATCCGGTGCGCCGATCTGCAGCGGCATGAGGACGTTCGCGAAACCCGCGAACAGCGGGGTGGCGAACATCAGCAGCATGATGGTGCCGTGCATGGTGAACAGCTGGTTGTACTGCTCCTTGGTCGCGACGACCTCGAGGTTCGGTGCGAACAGCTGCGCGCGGATGACCAGTGCCATGAGGCCGCCGATCAGGAACCACACGAAGGAGCTGATCAGGTACATGTACCCGATCACCTTGTGGTCCGTGGACGTCAGCCACGAGACGATGACGTTGCCCTTCTTCATGTTCTTGCTATCCCTCGCTAGTCGTTCTGCGCCTTGGCGCTGTCGTTATCGCCGGCGATGTGCTCCTGGTTCGGGTTGAACTCCTTGGTCACCTGTCCCGTGTTGCCGGCGTCGCGCAGCGACTCGATGTACGCGTCGTACTCGTCCTGCTCGACGACCTTCATCTGGAAGAGCATCATCGAGTGGTACTCGCCACAGAGCTCGGCGCACTTGCCCATGAACGTGCCCGTCTTGGTCGGGGTGAAGCTCATGTAGTTGGTCTGGCCGGGGATCATGTCCTTCTTGTAGAGGTACTCGACCACCCAGAAGGAATGGATGACGTCGCGGGTCTCGAGGCGCAGCTCGGTCGTCTTGTCGACCGGCAGGTAGAGCACCGGCATCGTGTCGTCCGTCGCCTCGCCCTCGTCATCGGTCTGCACCTGGACGCCCTGGAAGTAGACGTCGTCGTTCACGTAGTTGAAGTCCCAGGCCCAGCGCTTGCCGATGACCTCGACCACGTTCTCGGGCGCCTCGTAGCGCTGCTCGATCTTGCTCTGCTCCTGAGCGGTGAACGCGAAGAAGCCCAGCACGAGGATGACCGGGACGACGGTGAAGAAGGTCTCGATCGGCATGTTGTACCGCATCTGCACCGGGAGACCCGTCTGACCCTTGCGACGGCGGTACGCGATCGTGGCCCAGATGATGAGGCCCCACGTGATCACGCCGACGGCGAGCAGCACGATCCACGAGGTCACCCACAGCCCGGTGATCCCGTCCGTGTGGTTGGTCGCCCCTTCGGACCCCTCGGGCAGGAAGCCACGCTGCTGCTCGGGGGTGCAGCCGGCGAGAAGCAGTGCCGTCGAGAGCACCACCGGGGCCGCAACCCATTTCATTCGACGATTGGAACGCACCGCATACCTTTCGAAACGTTTCTCGCCGGCACCGGATGCAGGCGAAGCTGATGACTCCCTGATAGCTTAGCGCGATCCCGAGCGTTCCCCGAACCACGCGCGGGTGTCGCGGATGTTCTTCGCGCTGCGCGACTCAGCTGAAGCTGTCGCCGCAGGCGCAGCTGCCCTGCGCGTTGGGGTTGTCGATGGTGAAGCCCTGCTTCTGGATCGTGTCCTCGAAGTCGATCATCGCCCCGTCGAGATACGGAATACTCATGAGATCGACCACCACCTCGACCCCGTCGAAGTCGACCACGGCATCGTTCTCGAGCTCGCGCTCATCGAAGAACAGCTGATAGATGAGGCCCGAGCAGCCGCCCGGCTGCACCGCGATGCGAAGCCGCAGGTCGTCGCGGCCCTCCTGCAGCAGCAGGCTGCGCACCTTTTCGCGCGCGGCCTCGCTCAGCTGCACCCCGTGGGCGCGCTCCGGGGCCGCGACGCCGCCCTCCGAACCGATCGTTCCCGTGCTCATGCGTTCTCCTCACTCGTGCCCTCGTGACTGCCATCAGTCTACCGCCGACGCGGGATCACCGGGACCGGGAGATCGGCCGGGTCGCCGGGGCGGTATCCTGGAAGGAGACGTCGGCGACGCGCCGGCATTGCAGCGAGGATCGAGCGCGGATGCGCGGAACGAGAGGACAGGCGTGGCGAAGAAGGGCGTTGACAACGCGGCCGGCGCGAACGAGCAGGGGGCGGACGACCGCGGGCCGGTCGGCAAGGGCCGTCCGACGCCGTCGCGCAAGCAGGCGGAGGCCGCGAACGCCCGGCCGATCGTCGGTTCCAAGGACAAGTCGATGGTCAAGGAGCAGCGTCGGCAGCAGGCGAGCCAGCGAGAGCGGGCCCGGATCGGCATGATGGAAGGCGACGAGCGCTACCTCGGTCCGCGCGACCGCGGCCCGCAGCGCCGCTTCGTGCGCGACTACGTCGACGCCCGGTGGAGCATCGGCGAGCTGCTCATCCCGATGATGCTGGTCGTCCTCGTGATGACGTTCATCCCCGGCATCATGCAGGTCGTCAGCCTCATCGTGATCTGGGCCTTCGTGGGCCTCGCGATCATCGACGCCGTGCTGCTCGGCGTGCGGCTCAAGCGACTGCTCGGCCAGAAGTTCGGAGAAGATCGCGTGCAGTCCGGCTACCGGTGGTACGCCGCCATGCGCGCCTTCCAGTTCCGCCCGCTGCGCGTGCCGAAGCCACAGGTGAAGCGCGGACAGCGCCCCAACTGAGGGCGAGCCGAGACGAGCACGGCCCCGGGAGGATCCCTCCCGGGGCCGTTCGCATGCATTCGAAGGGTGCGACGGCTACCCCGCGTTCCCCCGCCAGCCGGCGCGTCGCAGTCCACGGTTGATGGCCCGGGCCCAGAGCGGTCCCTCGTAGAGGAACGCTGTGTAACCCTGCACCAGCGTCGCGCCGGCGCCCAGGCGCTCGAGCACGTCAGCCGCGGTCGTGACGCCGCCCACGGAGACGACGCAGAATTCGGGATCCGGTGCCGCCGCGCGGATCCGTCGCAGCACCTCGGTCGACCGCTGCCGCAGCGGTGCTCCGGAGAGCCCGCCGGCCCCCATCGCCTCGATCGCATCCGCGGAAGCACTGAGCCCGTCTCGGGAGACCGTGGTGTTGGTCGCGATGATCCCGTCGAGGCCGAGGCGCAGCGCGAGGTCGACGATGCCGTCGATCTGCTCGTCCTCCATATCCGGGGCGATCTTCACGAGCAGCGGAACGCCGTCGGCCGCCTCGCGCACGGCGGCGAGCAGCGGCTCGAGCATCTCGAGCTCCTGCAGGCCGCGCAGCCCGGGAGTGTTGGGCGAGCTCACGTTGACGGCGAGGTAGTCGGCCAGCGGCGCCAGACGCTGCGCGCTCCACACGTAGTCCTGCACCGCATCGTCGACCTCGGTCACCCGGCTCTTGCCGATGTTCACGCCGATCACCGGGCGGTGCCGGGCCAGTCGCGCGCGCTCCACGCAGGGGACGGCCGCCGCCGAGCCGCCGTTGTTGAATCCCATCCGGTTGATGAGGGCGCGGTCCTCGACCAGGCGGAACAGGCGAGGTGCGGGGTTGCCCGGTTGCGCGTGCCGGGTGAGCGTGCCCACCTCGACGTGGCCGAAGCCGAGCGCGCCGAGGCCGAGGATGCCGTCGGCGTTCTTGTCGAACCCCGCGGCGATCCCGAACGGGCTCGGAAACTCGGTGCCCAGTGCGCGCACGCGCAATGAGGGATCCGGAGCGCAGGCCCGGCGGGCGAGACCGCCGAGCAGCGGCACCGCACGGATCACGCGAAACGCGAGGTGGTGCGCGCGCTCGGGGTCCATCCGCCGCAGAACGGTGCTGAAGAGCAGCGGGTACAGGCGCATGTGCGTCACTCCTCGGGGGTGCGGGCGTCTGCCCGGGAATCGGATGCGTCGGAATCGGAACCGCCGCCGGGGTGCGCCCGCAGCTCGGCGATCGCGGCGTCGAAGTCCGCGAGCGACTCGAACGCCTGGTAGACGCTCGCGAAGCGCAGATACGCGACTTCGTCGAGCTCGCGCAGATGCGGCAGGATCGCGAGACCGATCTCGTTCGCGTCGAACTGGGCGATGCCGCTCGAGCGCACCGACTCCTCGACCTGCTGCGCGAGCACCGCCAGGTCGGCCTCGGTCACCGGTCGGCCCTGGCACGCCTTGCGCACCCCGCTCATCACCTTCTCGCGGCTGAAGGGTTCGACGACCCCGGAGCGCTTGATCACCGTGAGGCTCGCGGTCTCGGTCGTGGTGAACCGACGGCCGCACTCGGGGCACTGGCGGCGGCGGCGGATCGAGAGCCCGTCGTCGGCGGTGCGGGAATCGATCACCCGGGAGTCCGGGTGCCTGCAGAACGGGCAGTGCATCAGGGGGCCTCCTCGCCGCGGTCGCGCTCGAACCGCGCGCTGACCGCCTCGCCGTGCGCGGGCAGACCCTCCGCGCCGGCCAGCGCGAGCAGGGGGCCCTCGACCCGGGCGAGCGCCGCGCGGTCGTAGCTGACGATCTGCTGCGGCCGCAGGAAGGTGTGCGCTCCCAGCCCGGCCGAGAAGCGCGCGGTGCCACCGGTGGGCAGCACGTGGTTGGATCCGGCGAGGTAGTCGCCGAGGCTCACCGGCGTGTACCCGCCGACGAAGATCGCGCCCGCGTCGGTGATGCGCGCGAGCACCGCCGAGTCGTCGGCCGTCTGGATCTCCAGGTGCTCGGGCCCGTAGGCGTTGCTGAGGCGAGCCGCCGTGGCCAGGTCGTCGACGAGGATCACCGCGGACTGCGGCCCGCCGAGCGCTGCGGCGACGCGATCCGCGTGCCGCGTGCGCGGCGCGCGCTGCGCCACCTCGGCGAGCACCCGCTCCGCGAGCTCCGTCGAGTCGGTGACCAGCACCGACGCGGCCGCTTCGTCGTGCTCGGCCTGGCTGATGAGGTCGGCCGCGACGAAGCCGGGATCGGCGGTCTCGTCGGCGATGACGAGGATCTCGGTGGTACCTGCTTCGGAGTCGATGCCCACGCGGCCGCTCACGACGCGCTTCGCGGCCGCGACGAATACGTTGCCCGGCCCGGTGACCACGTCGACGGGCTCGAGCCCGATCTGCGGGACCCCGTGCGCGAACGCCGCGATGGCCCCCGCGCCCCCGATCGCGTACACCTCGTCGATGCCGCACAGCGCTGCGGCCCAGAGCACCGCGGGGTGCGGCAGTCCGCCCGTGTCGCGCTGCGCGGGCGATGCGAGCGCGAGGCCGGGAACCCCCGCCGTCTGCGCCGCCACCGCGTTCATGATGACCGATGACGGATAGGCCGCCTTGCCTCCCGGCGCGTAGAGTCCCACCCGGGACACCGGCTGCCAGCGCTGGCGGATCTCGGCGCCGTCGGCCAGACGCGTCACCTGCTCCTGGGGCACCTGCGCCGCGGAGGCGCGGCGCAGCCGGGAGATCAGCTCCCGCAGCGCGTCGGCGACATCCGGCGGGCAGTCGGCCAGCGACGCGGCGATCGCCTCCGCGGGCACCCGCAGCGCGTGCCCGTCGACGCCGTCGAAGTCGCGCGCCTGCTCCCGCAGCGCCGCTTCGCCGCGCTCGGCGACATCGGCGACGAGGGGACGCACCCGCTCGACCGCCTGCTCGGCGCTCACGGCGGCGCGCGGAACGAGTTGCTGCAGATCGCCTCGCGAGAGTTCCCGCCCCCGCAGATCAATGGTTCGCATCACCGAACCAGTCTACCGGGGCGCGGAAGCGTCGGGGCGCGGGAGGGCGGGGTGCGCTCGTCGCGGGCTCCTGCGTCAGCGAGCGATGGGCACGAGCATGCCGCACCAGGCCAGTTCGCGCGCGCTGGACACGAGGGCCTCCGCCGCGGCGCCCGCGTCGACCTCGAGCAGCGTCGCGAGCGCGTCGGCGATCGGGCCGAGTGCGAGCTCGCCGTCGCAGACTCCGACGGCCGCGGCGAGCAGCGGATCCGCGGCGATGCGCCGGGCGATCGGACGATCGGTCGTGAGCACGATCGACCGGGGGGCCTCCTCGCCCGGGCGATGCTCCCGCGCCTCCCCGACGGCCGGGTCGATCAGCCAGCGGGTCGCCAGCACCTCATCGTCGCTCATGAGCTCCGCGGCCGCCCCCGCGTCGAACGCCCGCGAGAGCAGATCGCCGGGCGCGTCCCCCCGGAATCCGCCGGCGGCGTGCTCGACGTGGACCACCCCGCCGTCCGCCGTCCGGGGACTCCGCCGCACGCGGATCGACCCGAGGCCCACCGCGACGATCCGCCGCTGCGAGAAGTCGTCCAGCCACCCCTCGACCAACTCGTCGAACTCCGGAGAGCCCGGCCGCGCTCCCCCGTCGCGGGCCCAGGTCTCGGCGTACTGCACCGGTTCCACACGATCCCGCTCGATCACCCAGGCGTCCAACGCGCCGAGGCGTTCGCCCGCTCCCGTGATCCATGCGCGCACCCGCTCGAGGCCGTTTCCGCCCCACGGGGACTCCCAGTTCGCGAGGCACAGCAGCTCGCCGCCCTCCGCGAGCAGCTCCGGCGCCTCCCGCACCACGCGCTCCGCGAGCGCGTCGCCGATCATGCCGCCGTCGCGGTACTCGTACACCGGGGTCTCAGCAGATCGCGGCGTGATCACGAACGGCGGGTTCGAGAGGATCAGGTCGAAGCGCTCCCCCGCCACCGGCGCGAACAGGTCGCCGCGGCGGAACTCGATCTCCCCCTCCAGCCCGTTGAGCCTCGCGTTGGCCCGGGCCATCATCAGTGCCCGCTCCGAGATGTCGGTGGCCACCACTCGCCCGCGCAGCGCCAGGTGCATCGCGACGACGCCGCAGCCCGTGCCGAGATCGAGGCAGCGCGGCGCGTCGTACGGGGGCGCCTGCCCGATGAGCGAGCGGGTGGCGCCGCCGACCCCCATCACGTGGTCGGCGCGGGCGGGGCCGCTCCGCAGATGGTCGTCGAGGTCCGAGAGGATCCACCAGTGCAGCGGCTGCTCCTTCCGCGCGTCCGCGACTTCCACGGGGGTGAGCGAGAGCGCCGCGCGCAGGGATCCGGGTGGCGTCTCCTCGACGAGGCCGAGCGCGAGCGCACCCTCCGCGCCGAGCGCGGGAAGCGCCGCGTCGATCGCGGAGCTGTCGACCGCGTCTCCGAGCAGCAGCAGGCGGATCAGCTGCGGGAGCGCCCCCTCGGCCCGCGCCCGCAGCGCGCGGCGGGCCGGGGCGAGCACTCCGCGCCGACGTGCCGCGTCTGCGCTCGCTCCGAGCATCTCGGCAATGGCGCCGACGCGGTAGTCCGCGGCGCGCAGATCGGTTCTCAGTCGGTCGATGAGGTCGGGATGCACCCGTCCAGACTAGTCACCCGAGGCGCGATGCACGCGCCGCCCGAGCTCGGGATCAGTACGCGACGGTGAAGCGCGCCCGATGGTGCTTCGGCTCCTCGATCTCGTCGACGATCGCCACGCCGAAGTCGGCGCCCGAGATCTCCGAGGCGCCGTCGGCGTCGGTGAGGAGCACGTCGCCTCCGATCCGATACTCGCCTCGGTACTCGCCGGCAGCCCAGGCGCCGAACGTCGCGGCCGGGCTCACCAGGAACCAGTCGAGCGCCTCGGGCGCGCCCCGGAGGTCGTCGAGCACGCCACCCATCTCGGAGGCCTCGGGCTTGATCGCATCGGCGAACTCGGGGTCGTCCATGACGCGCGGGCCGCCCTCGTGCTGCAGCAGCGAACCGGCCCCGCCGATCACACCGAGACGCACTCCGGCAGCCGCCGCTTCCGCCGCCAGTTCTGCGATCGCCGAGCGAGTACGCCCTGCCATGTCGCCGCGCGGCGACACTGCGACGACCACCACGTCCGCATGCTCGAGCGCCGCTGCGCGATCCGCGGGATCGGTGATCGATCCCGTCGCGTAGCGCACTCCCGCGACCTGCTCGGCCGCCTCGCCGCGGCTCATGCTCGTGACCTCGAGTCCGCGCACCGCCGCGGCCTCCACGATGTGCGATCCCGCGTATCCGCTGCCGCCGATCACTGTCACCTGCGTCATGTCGATCCTCGCTCCCTGTTGCGCTCGCGCCCGCACATCGCGGACCCGCCGAGTGCAACCGCACGCGGGCACGCGGTATTCCGTCGCCGTCGGGAGCTCCGCCCTAGGCGAATGCGCGATCGAACGCGGTGACGGGGCTCGGCAGCACCGTCTCCCCGGTCAGGTACCGGTCCACCGACGCCGCGGCGGCGCGCCCCTCGGCGATGGCCCACACGATCAGGGACTGGCCGCGACCGGCGTCGCCGGCCACGAACACCCCGGGGAGGTCCGTCGCGTAGTCCCGCTGCCGCTCGAACGCGCCCCGAGCGTCGCGCGGCAGCGCGATCGTCGCGTCCTCGACCGCCTCGGGGCCCGTGAACCCCATGGCGATGAGCACGAGATCGGCATCGATGAGGCGCTCGGTGCCGGGGATCGGCACGCGCCCCTCCTCCGTGAAGCCGGTCTCGGCGACCCGGAGCGCCCGCACCGCGCCGTCGGCGTCGCTCACGAACTCGACGGTCGACGCCAGGTAGCGGCGCTCCCCGCCCTCCTCGTGCGAGCTCGACACCTCGAACAGCGTGGGGTGCACGGGCCACGGCTGCGCATCGCTGCGGCTCGACGACGGCTTGCGGCCGATCGCCAGGTTGGTCACCGAGCGGGCGCCCTGGCGGTGCGCCGTGCCGATGCAGTCGGCGCCCGTATCGCCGCCGCCGATCACCACCACGTGCTTGCCCCGGGCGTCGATGGGCCCCGCGACGCTGCGATCGGTCGCCCGGCTGCGGTTCGACGCCGTGAGGTACTCCATAGCGAAATGCACGCCCGGAAGATCGCGGCCCGGAATCGGCAGTTCCCGCGGCACGGTCGCACCGGTGGCCACCACGACGGCGTCGAAGCGGCGGCGCAGCTCGCTCCAGGCCATGTCCCGACCGACCTCGATGCCGCAGCGAAAGCGGGTGCCCTCCTGCTTGAGCTGCTCGACGCGCCGCGCCACGAGCTCCTTCTCCAGCTTGAAGTCGGGGATCCCGAAGCGCAGCAGCCCCCCGGGCTCCTCGTCGCGCTCGTACACCGCCACCGTGTGGCCGGCGCGCGTGAGCTGCTGGGCGGCCGCGAGGCCGGCCGGACCGGATCCGACCACGGCGACCGTCTTGCCCGTGAGGCGCGACGGCGGCTGCGGCTGCACCCAGCCCTGCGCGAACGCCTGGTCGATGATGCTGTTCTCGATCTGCTTGATCGTGACGGCCGGCTGGTTGATGCCGAGCACGCACGCCGATTCGCAGGGCGCCGGGCAGGCGCGCCCCGTGAACTCGGGGAAGTTGTTCGTCTCGTGCAGGCGCTCGATCGCCTCCCGGCCGCGACCGCGGTGCATCAGGTCGTTCCACTCCGGAATCAGGTTTCCGAGCGGGCAGCCCTGGTGGCAGAAGGCGACGCCGCAGTCCATGCAGCGCGACGCCTGACGTGCGACGAGCTTCGGATCGGCGGGATCGACGACCTCTCGCCAGTCTTTGAGTCGCAGCGCGACGGGACGCTTCGGGGCGAGCTCGCGCTCGCGCACCTTCAGGAATCCGCGGGGATCAGCCATGGGTCGCCTCCAGGATCTCGGACCAGACCCGCTCGCCGTCGGGGTCGATGCCCTGCTCGTTCGCGCGCACTCGGATCTCGAGCACCCTCGAGTAGCCGCGCGGGATCAGTCGGGTGAAGCGCCGGAACAGGCGCTCGGGGTCGGCGTCGAACTCGGCCAGCAGCTCGCCGGCGATCTCGGACGCGGTCTGCTCCCGATGCCGGCGCAGCAGCGTCACGATCTGCTCGCGGAGCCCCTGCTCCTCGGCGGACACGGGGTGCAGCATGAGCGCTCCGGATCCGAGCTCCGCCGAGTTGACGTCGGCGGGATCCAGATCGAGGATCACCGCCTCGCCGCCCGACATGCCGGCACCGATGTTGCGCCCCGTGGGGCCGATGATCAGCGCGAAGCCGCCGGTGAAGTACTCGAGCGCGTGATCTCCCGTGCCCTCGACCACGGCGGTGGCACCCGACCCCCTGACGAGGAAGCGCTCTCCCACCGTGCCCGCGATCCACAGGTGGCCACTCGTCGCCCCGTAGCCGATGGTGTTGCCGGCGATCACGTTGCCGAACGCGGGATGCCCGGCATCGGGGTGCGGCCGGATGGCGATCTCGCCTCCCGAGAGCCCCTTCCCGACGTAGTCGTTCGCGTCGCCGATGAGTCGCAGCGCGATTCCGGCCGGCAGGAACGCCCCGAGGGACTGCCCGGCCGAACCCGTGAGCGTTACGTCGATCGTCTCGGGCGCCAGGCCGCCGGAGCCGTGGCGCTTCGTGACCTCGTGGCCGAGCATGGTGCCCACGGCGCGGTCGATGTTGCGGATGGGCAGGTGGACGATCACCGGTTCGCGGCGCTCGAGCGCATCGGCGGCCATGGGGATGAGCCGCGTGTCGAAGTGCTGCTCGAGGCCGTGATCCTGCTCGGCGCCGTGCCTGCGCGGGGCATCCGCGGAGAACTGCGGGCCCCGCAGGATCGGCGTGAGGTCGAGCCCCTCGGCCTTCCAGTGCCGGATCGCTCCGTCCACGTCGAGGGCCGCGGTGTCGCCGACCGCCTCGGCGAGCGATCGGTAGCCGAGCGAGGCGAGGATCTCGCGCACCTCCTCAGCGATGAAGCGGAAGAAGTTGACGATGTGCTCCGCCTGGCCTGTGAAGCGCTCCCGCAGCTCGGGATTCTGCGTGGCGACGCCCACCGGGCAGGTGTCGAGATGGCAGACCCGCATCATGATGCAGCCGGAGACCACGAGCGGCGCCGTCGCGAATCCGAATTCCTCGGCGCCGAGCAGCGCCGCGACGACGACGTCGCGCCCGGTCTTCAGCTGACCGTCGGCCTGCAGCACCACTCGCTCGCGCAGGCCGTTGAGCATGAGCGTCTGCTGGGCCTCGGCGAGACCGAGCTCCCACGGCGATCCCGCGTGCTTGAGCGAGTTCATGGGGCTGGCGCCCGTGCCCCCGTCGTGCCCGGAGACGAGGATCACGTCGGAGAGCGCCTTCGCCACGCCCGCGGCGACCGGACCGATGCCCGACTGCGCCACGAGCTTCGTGGAGATCCTCGCCGCGGGATTCGCCCGCTTGAGGTCGAAGATGAGCTGCTTGAGATCCTCGATCGAGTAGATGTCGTGGTGCGGAGGCGGTGAGATGAGGCCGACGCCGGGTGTAGCGTGCCGGGTCCGCGCGATCCAGGGATACATCTTCTGCGGCGGGAGCTGCCCGCCCTCGCCGGGCTTCGCGCCCTGGGCGAGCTTGATCTGGATCTCATCGGCGTGCGTCAGGTACATGGACGTCACCCCGAAGCGACCCGAGGCGACCTGCTTGATCGCGCTGCGCCGCTCCGGATCCAGCAGCCGCTCCTCGCTCTCGCCGCCCTCGCCCGTATTGGACCTGCCGCCGAGTCGGTTCATCGCGATCGCGAGGGTCTGGTGCGCCTCCGGCGAAATGGAGCCGTAGCTCATCGCCCCCGTGGCGAAGCGCTTCACGATCTCGCTGACCGGTTCGACCTCGCCGAGCGGCACGGGCGGGCGCTGCGGGGCGAAGGCGAAGAGCCCGCGGAGCGTCATCAGGCGCTCCTGCTGCTCGTTGACGCGCCGGGTGTACTCGGCGAAGACCTCGCGGCGCCCGGTGCGAGTGGCGTGCTGGAGCTTGAAGATGGTCTCGGGGTCGAAGAGGTGGGGCTCCTCGCCGCGGCGCCACCGGTACTCCCCTCCCGTCTCGAGGTACTTGTGCGCGAGCACCGCCGGATCGTCGGGGTACGCGGCGCGATGGCGGGCGGCCACCTCGCTCGCGATCACGTCGAGGCCGACGCCGCCGAGCTTCGATGCCGTTCCCGTGAAGAAGCGGTCGACCACGCCCTGGGACAGGCCGATGGCCTCGAACGTCTGCGCGCCGCAGTACGACGCGACGGTCGAGATCCCCATCTTGCTCATCACCTTGAGCATGCCCTTGCCGAGCGCCTTGATGAGACGGGTCACCGCCTCATCCTCGGTGATGTCCGGGATCGAACCGTTCCGCACGAGCAGACCCACCGATTCCATGGCGAGATACGGGTTCACCGCCGCCGCACCGTAGCCGATGAGCGCGGCGACGTGGTGCACCTCGCGCACGTCGCCGGCCTCCGCGATGAGCGCGACCCGCATGCGCTGCCCCTCGCGGATGAGGTGGTGGTGCACCGCGGAGATCGCGAGCAGCGACGGCACCGGGGCCAGATCCTTGTTCGAATCGCGGTCGGAGAGGATGATGAACTCCGCTCCCGCGTCGATGGCGGCGCTCGCCTCGAGGCACATGGCCTCGAGGCGATCGGCCAGGCCCTTCGCGTCGTAGTCGACCGGGTACAGGCCGCGAATCGTCACGGCGCGCTCACGCTCCGGGTCGTCGCCGAAGTGCTGGATGCGGGCGAGCGCGTCGTTGTCGATCACCGGGAAGTCGAGGATCACCTGCCGCGCGTGGTCCACCGACTGGGTGAGCAGGTTCTCCTGCGGGCCGATGCTGGTGACCAGGCTCGTCACGAGCTCTTCTCGGAGCGCATCGAGCGGCGGGTTGGTGACTTGCGCGAACTGCTGGACGAAGTAGTCGTAGACCAGGCGCGGCCGGGTCGAGAGCGCGGCGATCGGCGTGTCCGTGCCCATCGCCGCGATCGGCTCGATCCCGTCGCGGGCCATCGGCGTGAGCAGCAGGCGCAGCTCTTCCTCGGTGTATCCGAAGGTGCGCTGCCGGCGGGTGATGGACGCCGGCGGGTGCACGAGATGCTCGCGCTCGGGCTGCTCCGAGAGCCGGATCAGCCCCTCGTCGACCCACTCGCCCCACGGCGCGAGCCCGGCGAGCTCCGCCTTCACGGTCTCGTCGTCGCGCATGGCCCCGCTCGCGAGATCGACGGCGAGCATGCGCCCGGGCTGCAGTCGGCCACGGCGGGTCACGCGCTCGGGAGCGATGTCGAGCACCCCGGTCTCGCTGGCGATCACCAGCACGCCGTCGTCCGTCACGAGGAATCGTCCGGGGCGCAGGCCGTTGCGATCGAGCGTCGCCACGAGCTGCTCGCCGTCGGTCGCGATCATGGCTGCCGGACCGTCCCACGGCTCCATCACCAGGGAGTGGTACTCGAGGAAGCTCACGAGTTCCGGGTGCAGCCCGGCCTCGGACTCCCAGGCCTCGGGCACCATCATGGCGAGGGCGTGGGGCAGCGAGCGCCCCGCCATCACGAGCAGTTCGAGCACCTCGTCGAAGCTCGCGGAATCACTGCCCCCGTCCGAGCAGATCGGCAGCAGCGGCCGCACGTCGCCGAGCAGCTCGGAGGAGAGCTGCTGCTCCCGCGCCCGCATCCAGTTGCGGTTGCCGCGCACGGTGTTGATCTCGCCGTTGTGGGCGACCATGCGCAGCGGCTGCGCGAGGTGCCACGACGGGAAGGTGTTCGTGGAGTAGCGGGAGTGCACGATCGCGAAGCGGCTCGCGAATCGTTCGTCGGAGAGCTCGGGGTAGAACGCGGGCAGCTGCAGCGTGGTGACCATGCCCTTGTAAACGATGGTGCGCGCGCTGAGGGAGGGCAGGTAGCAGCCGGTCTCGTGCTGCACGCGCTTGCGCGTGCGGTACGCCCGGCGCTCGAGCTGGTCGGTGTCGAGCACCTCCCCGGCGGCGGGCACGAGGATGAGCTGCTCGATGACGGGGCTCGCCTCGCGCGCGCTCTCCCCGAGCACGTCGGGCCGCACCGCGACGGGGCGCCACGCCAGGGCGCTGAGCCCTTCCTCGGCGGCGATCGCAGAAACTCGGTACCGCACGGCCCTGCGCTCCGTGGACGCGCGCGGCAGGAACGCGAGGCCCGCCGCGTATCCACCCGCGTCCGGCAGCCGGAGCGCGGGATCGAACGCGTCCAGGGCGCCCCTGATGAAGGCGTCGGGCAGGTCGGTGAGGATCCCCGCCCCGTCGCCCGTGCCCGCGTCGGAGCCGATGGCGCCGCGATGCTCCAGGTTCTCGAGCGCTTCGAGGGCGAGCGCGACGATGTCGTGGCTCACCGCACCCGTGAGCGACACGACCGAGGCGAGGCCGCAGGCGTCGCGCTCATCCGCGGGGTCGTAGAGGCCGACCCGAGCGGGGAAGGACCCGGTCGCGGGCTTCGGGGTCTGCGTGCTCGGGCTCCCTGGGCGTACGTTCATCGACGTCCTCTCTGATCTGCGGGGCGTCGACGGCCCGGGCGGTACCACGCTCGACGGCCGCGCTGCGTATCACGACGCGACCGCACGACACGGTGGCTGGAACCCCAAATTTACCACTCGTTTCTTCGGTGAAACTAATTCGAAATCGTAGTTTCTACAACAGATTCGGAAACCCGCGCATTTTCACCGAACATCATGCGGAAACGCACGATTTTCGCCGCACACGACGAAGCCCCGTAACACGATCGAAACACGGGCGTCGCCCGGGTGAAATCGAGCCCGAAAACACGAACGTCCGATAGTCGGAACGCCGCCCGGAGGCCGTTCAACTATCGGACGCGCGCCGCTCGATCAGGCGATCCACTCCCAGGAGGACACGAGCTCAGAATTCGTCCTCCGTGAGCGCGGATCGCCGGTCCGGGCTATCCGCCGAAGCTCGCGGTGTCGCCCACCAATCGGGTGTGATCCTCGGGCACCGGGTCGACCGCGGCGCGCGCGACCTCGGCCGCGAACTCCGACACGTTGTAGAGCTTCCCGGCCTGCTCGCGGCGCTCCTCGATCGCACCAGGATTGAGCCGGTTCAGCAGGGTCGCGGTGACCGTGCCCTCGATCATGTCGCCCGACACCACGGTGAAGCCGATCCCCCGCTCCTGCAGCTCGGGGACCCGCTCGCGAAGCGCGTCCTCGCCCGCCCGCTTCGAACGCGCGACCGGCTCGTACTCGGGCATCGTCGGCGTCGAGCGGATGAAGTGCGCCTGGTGGCTCGTGACGAAGACCACTCGCGACCCCTCGCCCATGAGCGGCAGAGCGGCGTCGAGCACCGAGAGCTGCGCGTCGCGATTGAGCCGCAGGGCGTAGTCCTCCCCCATGCCGCTCTCCATGCCCCCCGAGGCGTTGAGCACGAGGATGTCGAGACCGCCGAACTCCCGTCGCACGGCCTCCATCATGCCCGCGACCGAGTCGGGATCGGTGAGATCTGCGCCCTGCACGATCGCGCGCACGCCCAGTCCGCCGAGCTGGGCCGCGAGCTTCTCGGCGCGGGGAGCCTTGTTGCGGAAGTTGACGACCACGTCGGCTCCCGCCTCGGCGAAGTACCGCACCGTATCCGCGCCGATACCTCGGGAGGATCCCGTCACGAGCGCGCGGCGGCCGGCGAGGCTGCCGGGTTCAAGAATCTGTGTCACAAATGCTCCTCATTCGTCTCGATCACGTGCCTCCAGAGTAGTCGAGCGCCGGGGCAAAACCCGGTATGGGGTATCGGGAAGCCCGGTCGAGCGGGTACGCTGCAAAGCGTGGCGAGGGCGCCTCTGGAACCGGTGGCGCCGGAGATTCACCCGACAGGCGAGGAGGTTCTCACCATGGCCGACCGTACGCTTCGCGGAACGCGCATCGGCGCGACGAGTCTGCAGGGCGAGGAGGGTGTCGAGCTCTCGCCCAGACGGACCGTGGAATACCTCACCGATCGCGGCCTGCGCTTCTCCGTACTCTTCGACGCCGACGCGGAGCCCCCGGCGGAGTGGGTGGATCAGAAGAGCGGTGAACTCGGCTTCCTCGACGACGAGGCGGGCCGAGCCGCGCGCGCCGAGTTCGAGGAGAAGGAGTCGTCGCAGCGCACGCCCTGGGACATGCTCATCGAGCGTCGCACACGGGAGGAGCTCGAGGAGCTGCTCGAGGAGCGGCTGCAGCTCCTCCGCGCTCGCCGCGGCGGTGCGTGAGCGGTCAGTCCCCGTTGCGCGCCGCGCGCCGCGCTCGGAGCGCCCCGACGGCGCCGAGTGCGAGGCCGAGGCCCCCGATCACCATCCACCCGGCCGCGATCGTCGCACCGAATCGCAGCGCCGGGGTCTCACCCAGCGTGCGGGGCACCTCCGCGACCATCGCCCCGGCGGTGTGCGGCACCAGCCGGTCGAGATCCGAGCCGTCGGGCGCGACGACGGCGCTCGTGCCGACCGTCGAGATGTTCACGAGGCTCCGCCCCGTCTCGATCGCGCGCAGTCGCGCGATCGCCAGCTGCTGCGCGCTCTCATCGGTGCGCCCGAAGTCGGCGTTGTTCGTCTGCGCGAGGATCAGCTCTGCACCGTCCCCCATCATCGCCACGGCCTGCGAGTCGAAGATGATGTCGAAGCAGATCGCGATTCCGGCGCGCACCGCTCCCCCCGTGGTGTCGATGTCGTACGCCGCGGGCCGGGTGCCCGCCGTGTACTCGAGCTGCACGAGATCGACCAGATCGGGCACCAGTGCGTGGAAGAAGTCGCGATTCGGCATGTACTCGGCGAACGGCACGGGGTAGCGCTTGTCGTATCGGCCCGGCATCTCGCCCGCCTCGCCCCACACGAGTGAGCTGTTGGTGTAGCTGCCATCGTCGTTCGGAAGCACCGAGCCCACCACCACGGGGGCTCCGGCACGCTCTGCCAGCCGCGCGACCCGATAGCCGTTGAGCGGGCTGCCCGGCAGGTCGAACTCCGCGCTGTTCTCCGGCCAGACGATGAGGTCCACGGCCTCGCCCTCGGCCTCGAGGCGATCGAGCAGCTGCGACGTCGCCGCGATGTGGTCGTCGATGACCGAGCCGGATTCGCGATCGTCGAAGATCCCCGATTTCGAGTTGCCCTGGATGGCGGCGATGCGCAGCGTGCCCGCCCGCTCCAGCGGCGCCGGCGGGATCAGAGCGAGCAGCAGGACCAGCGCCGCCGACGATGCGACGGCCCCGACGATCAGCCGACGTCGCGGGCGGAGGGCGCCCGCCACCGCGATCGGCAGCGCGCAGGCCAGAGCCAGGAGCCCCGAGAATCCGCTGAAGCCGAGCCAGGAGACGGCCTCCTGCAGCGGGCCGTCGGACTGCGTGTGCACGAGCCGACCCCAGGGGAAGCCGCCGTAGGGCCACGCGCCCTGCACGCCCTCGCGCACCGCCCAGAGCCCGGCGACCGCCAGGGCCTGGACGAACGGGAGCGCTCGACGCGCTCGCGGCGCCTCCGCCGCGAGATGGGCGAGACCGCGCGTCGTCACCGCGGCGGCGAGACCGAACAGCGCGAACCACAGCGTCATCACGGCGCAGAGGGCGAGCCACGGGATCGGGCCGAGGTAGAGGGTGAGCCAGGAGATGTGCGGACCCCAGAAGGCGGCTCCCGCCACTGCGCCGACGGCGAGGCCCGTGCGCCATCGCTGCTGCCACACGCCCGCGATGATCAGAGCGGCGCCCGGCAGGGCGGCCCACCACCACGCGAGCACGGGGCTCGCGGTGTCGAGCAGCAGCCCGCCCGCGGCCGCGCACGCGAGCGCGGCCCACCAGGGCAGCCGCGCCACCGTACCCGGCCGCGCGGCTGCGACGTCACTGCCCACTGGAGGCCTCGACGATCCCGCGACGCACGCGGCGCTTCGCCTCGCGGGACACCCGGGCGAGCTCACCCAGGCGGTCCTCTTCGAGCCCCGCGACCACGGCGGTCTCGCACGCCTGAGCGATCTGGTCGAGCAGGTCGATGGTCTGCTTCGACCAGCGCACGAAGTCGCCGGCGCCGATGCCCGAGCGCTCGAGCACCTCCTCGATGGGTCGACCCGACGCCCAGGCGTGCATGGTCGCTGCGAGGCCCGCGTGCGGCATGTCGCTCTGCGGAAGACGGGCGCGTTCGAACAGGTCGTCGAGACGCGCCCACGTCTCGAGCACACGATCGTGTGCGGCGACGAACGCCGCTCCGCCCGGCAGCCGGGGCTCTCCCTCGTCGTCGCGTCGCGGCTCGTAGCTCAGCACGCAGCACATGGCCGCGAGGCCGGCGGCGTCGAGCCCGCGCAGCACATCGTGGCGCAGGCACTCGGCGACGAGCAGATCGCGTTCGCCGTAGATGCGCCGCAGCAGCTCGCCCCATGCCGTCACCTCGGGCTCGCCGCCGTTGCGCTCGAGGTAGCCGAGCTCGAGCAGCAGCGACACCACCCGGTCGAAGGTGCGCGCGATCGTTCCCGTCCGGGAAGCGATCTGCCGCCTCCCGCGCTCGATCCGGCGGCGCAGCTTGCGCGCCCGGTCCTGCCAGCGCCTGCGATCCGCGCCCTGCGAGCGGGCCGCCGCGGCGTCGTAGCCTTCCAGCGAGCTCTGCTCGGCGCGCAGCTCCCGCGCCTGATCGACCACCGCGCGGTCGGCCTGGAACTGGGCGAACGAGAGCTCCAGCGTGTCGCGCACGCGCGCCTCGTCCATGCGCTGCAGCAGGTTGACCGCCATGTTGGGCGTGGGGCGGAAGCTGGATCTGACCGGGAACGACCGCGCGCCGGCGAGATGCGCCAGCGCCTCGAGATCGACGCCGTCGCTCCACACGACGACCGCGTGGCCCTCGGTGTCGATCCCGCGCCTGCCGGCCCGGCCGGTCAACTGGGTGTACTCCCCCGAGGTGAGCGGCACCCGCTGCTCGCCGTTGAACTTGTCGAGCCGCTCGATCACCACGGCGCGGGCGGGCATGTTGATGCCGAGCGCCAGGGTCTCGGTGGCGAACACGAGTTTGACGAGCCGACGCTGGAAGAGCTGCTCGACGACCGTCTTGAAGGTCGGCAGCAGCCCGGCGTGATGCGCAGCCACCCCGCGCTCCAGCCCGGCGAGCCACTCCCGCACCCCGAGCACGCGCCGCTCCTCGTCGCTCATGTCGCGCACTTCGGCGTTCGCGATGCGCCGGATCTCCTCGCGCTCATCCCGGCTCGTGAGCGAGACCCCCTCGAAGAGGCACTGCCGCACGGCCTGGTCGCACCCGTTGCGGCTGAACACGAAGACGATGGCCGGCAGCAGGCGGGTCTCGTCGAGCGCGCGCACGATGTCGGCGCGCGACACACGACGGGCGCGTCGCACCGGTGCGCGACCGCGCGCGCGGTCACGCCCGCGATCCCGATAGCCCGACGACTCCCGGCCTCCCCGAGGCCCTTCGCCCCGCGCCCGCCCGCCGGATGCGCGCCCGCCCTCGAGCATGCGCAGCTCGGGGTTGATGCGGCCCGCACGCGCGGTCACGGCTTCGCCGTCGCGCCCGACGTAGAGCGGGAGCAACGCCTGCGAGGTGAGCACGTGCTGGTACAGGGGCACCGGCCGGTGCTCGGAGAGGATGACGTCGGTGTCGCCGCGCACGGCGTGCATCCAGTCGCCGAATTCCTCGGCGTTCGACACCGTGGCCGAGAGCGCCACGAGGCGCACACTCTGCGGCAGGTGCAGGATGATCTCCTCCCACACCGCACCGCGGAAGCGGTCGCCCAGGTAGTGCACCTCGTCGAGCACCACGAACGCGAGCCCGTCGAGCGGCGAACGGGCGCCGGCCCCGTCTTCGGTCCCGTCGGCGTAGATCATGTTGCGCAGCACCTCGGTCGTCATCACGACGATCGGGGCGTCGCCCCGCAGGTTGACGTCGCCCGTCAGCAGGCCGACCTCCTGCTCACCGTACTCAGCGCACAGCTCGTGGAACTTCTGGTTCGACAGCGCCTTGATGGGTGCGGTGTAGAAGATGCGCGCGTCGCGCTCCCTGCGCGCGAGGTACACAGCGAACTCCGCGACCGTCGTCTTGCCGGATCCGGTGGGCGCCGCCACCAGCACGCTGCGCCCGTCCTCGAGCCGCTCGCAGGCGGTGCGCTGGAAGGCGTCGAGGGGGTACCCGATGCGCTGCGCGAAGTGCGAGAGGGCGGTCTCAGCCGTCATTCGGCGACCTTCGACGGGTCGTCATCGATCCCGTACTCGGCGAGTTCCGCGGAGCGGCGCTTGTCGGCTCGTCGATCGTGCAGGATCGCGATCCCCGCGGCCCCGAAGTAGAGCACCACGATCGGCGCGGCGAGCATGAACATGCTCATGAGGTCGGCCGCAGGGGTCGCGATCCCGGCGAAGAGGATGATGCACAGCAGTGCGACGCGCCAGCTCTTGAGGATCGATGCGCCCCGCAGCACCCCCATGAAGTTGAGCATCACGAGGAACAGCGGCAGCACGAATCCGACGCCCACCGCGAGCAGCAGCTTGATCGTGAAATCGAGATAGCGTCGTGCACCGATGAACGCCGCGTCCTCCTCCGGCGCGAAGCTCGTGAGGAGCGTCACGATGTTGGGGATCACGAGCCACCCCGCGTAGGCGCCGCCGAGGAAGAGCGGGACGGCGAGCCCCAGGAACCCGAAGCCGTACAGCTTCTCGCGCTTGGTGAGGCCCGGCGCCAGGAACGCCCAGATCTGATAGAGCCAGACCGGGCAGGCCAGGATCACCCCGATGAACAGTGAGATCTGGATCTTGAGGTCGAACGCGCCGGTGATGTCGTCGTAGTTGATCTGCGCGGTGCGTCCCTGCTGCTCGGCGATGTCGTAGATCGGCTGCCGCAGCATGTCCCAGACCCAGTCCGAGAGGAACCAGCCCGCGACGAGCCCGATTGCGATGGCGATCGCTGAGATGAACAGGCGATTGCGGAACTCGATGAGGTGCTCGCCAAGGCTCATCCGCCCCTCGGACTTGCGCTGTTTGCGCGCCTGCTTCGCCATTCGTTCAGTGTATCCCAGCCGATGCTGCACGACCGCGACCCGCACGTCGGCGGCGATGCCGCAACCTAGTCGTCGTATGCGGCTCTCGCGCGTTCCGCCCAGGCGCGCACGGCGGCTCTCGCGTCCTCCGGGTGCTCGATCACGATCTCGCCGGGCGCGCGCTGCACGAGGCGCACCGCGGCGCCCGGATGCCACGCCTCGATCCGCACCCGGACATCGTCGCCGACGGCGCCGATCGGCTGCGGCGAGAACGACGCGATCCGCGAGAGTGCGCGCTGCGACACCCTGGCCACGATCTCGGTCATGGCGGCACGGTCCTCAGCCACGGCGGCTCTCGGCGCGACCGACTCCGGCAGCATGCGGAGTTCGCGCATCTGATCGACCCTGAAAGTGCGCTCCGCCCGCCGATCCAGGCAGTAGGCGCGCAGATACCACTCACCCGATTCTTGGGTGAGCGTCAGCGGTTCCACACGCCGCGACGTCTCGGCGCCGGAGACGTCGCGGTACGCGAACGCCAGCACCCGCGCGGCGGTGATCGCGGCCACGACCTCCGGGATCCTGGCGTCCTCCGGATCCGCGGTGACCGTGACCGGACGCCGATCCGGCCCGCCGAGCGCGCGGCTCAGCTTCGCCGCGGTGCGACGCGCGAGCCGTGCATCGTCAGGGGGCAGCACCGGGGTGAGCGCCTGCAGACCCGCGATGAGTGCGGCCGTCTCCGTCTGGGCGAAGCGCGGCGTCTCGTCCACCGCGACGGTCCGGGTAAGGCTGACGACGTCATCCCGTTCCAGCGCGTCCCAGTCGATGTCGAAGAGGTCCTCGTGCTGATAGCTCATGGTCTCCCCCGGCACGCCGGCGGTTCCGAGGAATCGCACGAGCGAGCGCAGCAGATCGGCGGGCACGTCGAACGCCTCCGCGAGCATCGGCACGGGTGTCGGTCCGTGCTCGCGCAGATACGGCACCAGCGAGAGCAGCAGCAGCACCCGATCCGGAGCGATGACGTGCTTATGCATCGGAGACCGCCCCCTCTGCATGCTGCGCCGCGATCCGCCGCAGCCCGAAGACCACGAGTTCGCGCAGGTCTTCTGGGGCCAGCACCGCGACATCGGCGCCGTAGCCGATCAGTTCGGCGGCGAGCATGTGGCGGTCGAGCACCCCGACGCGCAGCTCGACCTGCTCCTCGCCGTCGCGCCTTCCCGCTGCCCCGTCGGCCCCCGCGCCGAGCGGCGCCGAGCGAGGCGCGAGACGGGCCTCGGCCACGGAGGCCCTGCGCACGCGGAGCACGGCCTGGTGCCGCTCCGGTAGACGCAGGAGATCCTCGACGATCCCGTCGGCGCGCCCGTGCAGCGCCGCGTCGAAGCGCGCGGTCGAGACCTGCACCGGTGTGGAGATCCGCGCGAGCAGGAACACCCGGTCGGCGTTCCGATCCAGATCGTGCGCGATGAGGTGCCACCGTCCTTCGACGCGGTGGAGTCGCAACGGGGCCACCCGGCGCGCGAGGGGCGCGTCGCGGCCCGGCAGCGTGTAGCCGAAGCTCACCACCCGGTCCTCGTCGATCGCGCGCTGCAGGGGCGCGGCCGCCGGCTCGGCCGAACCGAGGCTCGGAGCGACTCCGAGCTGCCTCACGTCGAGGCCTGCCCCGAGCGCTTCGAGTCGCATCGCCGCCCGGCGCGACTCGGCGCTCAGACTTCCCTCTCGCCACGCGAGCGCGGCGAGCCTGAGCAGCATCAGTTCACGCTCGTCGAAGCGCAGATCCGCCGGGAACGCGAACAGCTCCTTCGCGATGCGGTAGCGGGTGAGCTGATTGTTGCCCGGCTCGAGCGGCGAATCGCGCGTTTCGATCTGGATGCCGAGATCGCGCAGCTGCTCCTTGTCGCGCTCGAACTGCCGGTCGAGTGCGGCGCCCGGCCCCTCGGCGCGGTAGCGCTCGGCGTAGCCGTACACCGACGACAGCAGCTCGCGCTTCGTGAGGCCCTCGGGGCTCACGACCAGGGCGAGCACCAGACTGAAGATGCGCTGCTCGCCGGGCACTCGGCCGGCCACGGCTGCCCTCAGTTGACGCCGACGATGTCGACGACCACCACCTGCGCCTGCTCGCCCTGCTCGTGATCGATGATCACCACCTGCGATCCGACGGTCTTTCCGGTGAGCTCGGCGCGGAAGGCGTGACCGGACTGCGCGATCTGCTCCTCGGTGCCGAGCGCCATGAGTCCGGATTCCCAGGTGTTCGTGCGCTCCTCGCCGTCCCAGCCCACACTGAGCACCTGCGCGATGACGTTGTCGTCGGGCGCCACCTCGTCACCGGCCCCCGCGATGCGCACGGCGGATTGGGTGCCCGCCGGCGCCGGGCGCGGCGGCAGCACCACGCCGGGGCGGCCCTCGTCGTTCGTGACGACCGCGGGGTAGCCGGACGGAAGACCGCGCACCGGTCCGCTCGCCGCGAGCGGGCTCGTCGATACGGTGTCGATCACACCGACGATCGGAGCCGCTCCCGCGCCGCCGAGCTGCATCGCGAACTGCGCGCTCTCCTCGGGAGACAGCGCGAGTACCACCCGCTCGCCGGGCACCGTGCAGCGCACGGCCTCGCTCAGCGGGTTCGGCGCATCGGCCGAGACGAGCAGCAGCTCCGGAGACTGCGCCGCGTCGGCGAAGCCGGGGCTCTGGTAGAGCTGCTGGCCGCTGCCCGCATCGAAGAACGCCATGTTCACCCCGACGAGGGTCCCCTCATCGGCGGCCCCCGAGCGCTGCTCGGCCGACTCGACGACCGTGCGCTGCGAGACGAGGATCTCGGCGCCCACCGGGGCGGAGATCCGGGGGGCCTCGCCGAATGCGGTCGTCACCGCGACGGCATCGCTGAGCGCGCCGGGCTCGAGCTGAGGCTCGCAATCGGCGGCCATCCGCTGCGCGCTGCAGCCGGTCGCACCGGCCAGGAGCAGCGCAACCGCTGCGGTTGCGGGAACCAGTCGACGAAGCATATGCACCTCTCGCAGAAGCCTGTGTGAACCTCGCTATCCTATCGAATCAGTCTGGGGAGGATGCTCCTGACGCGCGGCGCCGGCCCTGTTGTCGGTGCCGTTGTCGGTGCCGTCTCCGTCGTCGCCCGCGTGGTGCTCGTCGAGGGCGCCGCGGTCTCTGGCGAAGCGCCGTGCCTCGCGCACCTTCTTGCGCAGCACCTTGTCGCTCTTGCCGCGCTCCCCGACCGCCTCCGGCGTCCAGACCCGCTCGGGCTCCGCGCCGCCCAGGTCCGGCAGCCAGCTGGCCAGATCCTCGTCGGTGAAGTCGCCCTTCGACGCGCGCCGCTTGAGTTCGGGCAGCACCGTTCCCGGGGCCAAGCGGCGAGCCGTGATGAGGAAGCCGGTGTGGGCCACCATTCGGTGGTCCGGTCGCACCGCGAGTCCCTCGACGTGCCACCCGCGCACCATGGTCTCCGACGATTGCGGGTGGGTGAACGCCGCGCTGCGGCGGATCTCCTCGGCGGTGCGCGAGAGCTGAGTCGCGGTGGCGACGTAGCAGATCAGCACCCCGCCGGGCGCGAGCGCCTCGGCGGCGACGTCGACGCACTCCCACGGGGCGAGCATGTCGAGCACCACGCGATCGATGGTTCCCGCCGGGCACGCGGTCGGCAGCGTCTCCTGCAGATCGCCCACCGTGACGGTCCAGTTCCGCGGCGCGCGACCGGCGAATGCCGCCACGTTTCCGCGGGCGACGTCGGCGAACTCCTCGCGCCGCTCGAACGAGAACAGCCGCCCTTCGGGTCCGATCCCGCGCAGCAGGTGCAGGGAGAGCGCGCCGGAACCGACGCCGGCCTCCACGACCCGGGCGCCCGGGAAGATGTCGGCGAGCGAGAGGATCTGCGCCGCGTCCTTCGGATAGACGATCGCGGCACCCCGCGGCATCGACATCACGAAGTCCGACAGGAGCGGGCGCAGGGCGAGGTACTCCTCGCCGGTGCTGTTCACGACCACAGACGCATCGGGCAGACCGACGATCTCGGAGTGACGGATCATGCCGCGATGGCTGTGGAACTCGCCGCCCTCCACCAGCGTGACGGTGTTGAGCCTGCCCTTCGGACCCGTGAGCTGCACCCGGTCTCCGTAGGCGAGCGGTCCGCGGGGAGCGGGCGCGCCCTCGAGCACGCCGGCGGCACCGGCAGGCTCGCGCTCCGGTCGCCGCCGCAGCAGTCCGAAGCGTGAGGCGAGGCGCTCGGCGTCGACCCCGGCGAGCGTCGGCCACAGCTCGTGCGCCGAGGCCTGCGAGAGGTCGACGAGATTGGGCACCCCGATCGCGATCGCACCCGCAGCCCGCGCCGACCCGACGCCCGGCGCCGAGTCCTCGATGGCCAGGCACTCCTCGATCGCGGCGCCGAGCAGCTCGGCACCGCGCAGATAGGGTTCGGGGTGGGGCTTCTCATGGGCCACCTCATCGCCCGTGACGCTCGCCGCAAAGGTGCCGGCGGGAAGCATCTCGAGCACCACGTCGGCGATCTCGCGCACCGACATCGTCACGAGCGCGCTCGGGATGCCCGCTTCGGCGAGCGAGACCAGCAGCTCGAGGGCGCCCGGGCGCCACTGCGGCTCTGAGGCGCGAAGACCGGCGATCACGCCCTCCGCCCACTCCGCGATGATCTCGTCGGTCTCGAGCGGCACGCCGAGCTCCTGGAACAGGCCGGCGGCGGCCCGCAGCCCCGAGCCGACCATGCGCTCGCTCAGCTCGGGACTCAGCTCGATCCCGTAGCGGGCGAGCATCGCGTGCTCCGCCGCGAGCCACAGCGGCTCGGAATCGATCAGGGTGCCGTCCATGTCCCACAGCACGGCGGCCGGGGCGGGAGGAGTGGGGATCGCGCTCATCCCAGCAAGTCTAGCGACCGCGGGCCCCGAATCCGGCGCGCCGCGGCATCCGGCGGACCCGTCCCGGCTGGCACCCGCGCGCGCAGCCGATATCCTGGTGCAGATCCGTCCCGACTCGAGGAGCGCTGCTTCGTGACCGCACCCGCCGCACAGTACCCCCGCGTGCTCATCGCCGCCTTCCAGGGCTGGAGCGACGCCGGCGACGCGACGACGGAGGTGCTGCAGCACCTCGGCGAGCTCCTCGACGCCGAGGTGCTCCACGTCATCGGATCCGAGGGCTACGTGGATTTCCAGGTGCACCGCCCGCGGCTCGTGCTGGACGCATCGGGCCGGCGCACGCTCGAGTGGCCCGACACCCGGCTCTACGGAACGGTGCAGCGCCCCGGAGAGCCCCGCGTCGCCGAGACCGATCAGAGCGCCGACGCCGATCCGGCGGTCGAGACCGTGCACCGCCTGGACGGCAGCCCCGTCAGCGACCTCTTCCTGCTCGCGGGTGTGGAACCCGCGCGCGACTGGCAGAACTTCGCCGACGAGATCGTCGAGCTCGTCGACGTCTGGGCGATCGATATCGTCATCCTGCTCGGCGCCATGTTCTCGGATGCGCCGCACTCGCGCCCGATCGTGACCACGCTCACCTCGGAGAGCCCGGAACTGCGCGCGCAGACCGGGGCGGAGCGCAGCAGCTACGAGGGCCCGGCCGGCATCTCCGCCGTCGTCGATCTCGCGCTCGCGGAGGCGGGGATCCCGCCCGTCTCCCTGTGGGCGCAGGTGCCGCACTACGTGCACAGCACCCCGTCGCCCAAGGCCACGCTCGCGCTGCTCGACAAGCTCGAAGAGCTGCTCGACGTCGTGATCCCCCGCGGCGAACTGCTGGCGCAGGCGAACGAGTGGGAGGCGAACATCAACCGCATCGCCGCCGCCGACGAGGAGATGTCGCGGTATATTCGCCGCCTCGAGGAGTCCCGGGACGAGGCGCTCGCCGCCGAGACCACCGGCGACGCGATCGCGATGGAGTTCGAGAAGTTCCTCGAGCGGGATCGGCAGAACCCCGCGGTGGCCGAGTCTCGCCCCGGGGAGGCACCGGAACGCGGGGACGAACCGGTCGTCGGGGACGACCCCTCAGACGGGGAGGAGCCCTCCGACGGGGAGACCGACCCCCTGTCGGAATCCTCCTAGACCTCGACGCCCAGCAGCGCCAGCACGGCCGATTCGACGAGCTCGGGGTCGTCGACCCCGCGATCGAGCGCCGCGTCGAGGATCGCGAGCATGACCGGCGTGTCGAGATCGTTGGCGAGCGCGGCGCGCAGCTGCTGCACCACCGCGTGCGCCGATGCCGGATCCTGCCCAGCACGACGCACGCCGGTGCGCCAGGCGTCGAGGCGACGCGTGGCGATGTCGAGATCCGCGTCGTGCCACTCCCACTCGGAGCGGTAGTGGTGGGCGAGCAGCCCGAGTCGGATGGCCGAGGGATCGGCCGCCGGAACGCTGTGCGTGCCGTTCAGCAGCTTCGACACGAACACCAGGTTGCCGCGAGACTTCGACATCTTGTGGCCTTCGTACGACACCAGGCCCGCGTGGCAGTACGCATGGGCGAGCGGGGTGCCCGAGATCGCCGTCGCGTGGGCCGCGGTGTACTCGTGGTGCGGGAAGACGAGGTCGGATCCACCGCCCTGCACGGTGAACGCCCCGCCCAGCGCACGGGTCGCGATGACCGAGCACTCGATGTGCCACCCCGGGCGCCCCGCGCCGACGACCGATTCCCAGGTGGGCTCGCCCGGGCGCGCCGCGCGCCACAGCAGCGGGTCGAGCGGGTTGCGCTTCCCCGGGCGCTCGGGGTCTCCGCCGCGCTCGGCGCTCAGCCGCAGCATGAGTGCGCGGTCGTAGGGCGCCACGTCTCCGAGACGCCACTGCGATGCACGCTCGGCGGCGTCGGTATCGAAGTAGACGTCCTCGCCCTCGACGCCCTCCGTCGGCACGGAATACGCCAGACCCAGCTCCATCAGCTCGCGCACGGCCGCCGCGATCTCGTCGATCTGCTCCGTCACCGCGACGTAGTGCTCGGGCGGGATCATGCCCATGCGGTGCATGTCCGAGCGAAAGAGGCCGATCTGCTCGTCGGCGAGATCGCGCCAGTCGACTCCGGTGGCCGCTGCGCGCTCGAGCAGCGGGTCGTCGATGTCGGTGATGTTCTGCGCGTACACGGTCTCGATCCCGGCGTCGCGCCAGGCGCGCTGCATCAGGTCGAAGGTCAGATAGGTGAACGCGTGGCCCAGGTGCGTGGCGTCGTAGGGCGTGATGCCACAGACGTAGAGCAGAGCCCGACCCTCGGCGATCGCGGGGTACTCGAGGCGCCCGCTCGCGGTGTTGAACAGCTTGGGGACGATCCCCTCGCCCGGGAGGCGGGGAACGTTCGGCGGGGTCCAGGTTCTCACAGGCCGCCTCCGTTCGTCGCTGCGACCGCGACGGCGCCGTCGGCCGCCGCCATTCCGCTCTCGGCGCTGAGCACGCCCGTGCCGAGCAGCACCATGATGACGATGCCGAGAAGCACCCGATAGACCACGAAGGGCATGAAGCTGCGCTTCGAGATGTAGCTCATGAAGAACTTGATCACGAAGATGGCGACGACGAAGGCGATCGCCGACGCGAGGATCGTCAGAGACATGGGCGCTCCGCCGCTCGGCTCGCGCACCTCCTTGATCAGCTGGTAGAAGCCAGAACCGAGCACCGCGGGGATCGCGAGCAGGAACGAGTAGCGGGCGGCCGCCTCGCGGGTGTACCCCATCAGCAGGCCGGCGGTGATCGTGCCTCCCGAGCGAGAGACGCCGGGGATCAGCGCGAGAGCCTGGGCGAAGCCGTAGGCGAGGCCGTGCTTCCAGGTGAGCCGCTCGAGCGGACGGGTCTTCCGGCCGACCCGGTCGGCGACGCCGAGCAGCAGGCCGAAGACGATGAGCGTGGTCGCGACGAACCAGAGCGAGCGGAGCGTGGTCTCGATCTGATCCTGGAAGAGCAGGCCGAGCACCACGATCGGCAGCGTGCCGAGGATGATCCACCACCCCATGAGGGCGTTCGGATCGGTGCGCGGGATCCGGCCCGAGAGCGAGCGCGCCCAGGCGCCGATGATGCGCACGATGTCTCGCCAGAAGAACACGATCACCGCGGCCTCCGTGCCGATCTGCGTGATCGCGGTGAACGCGGCGCCGGCGTCGCCGATGCCGAGCAGCTCGGAGGCGATGCGCAGGTGGGCGCTCGACGAGATCGGGAGGAACTCGGTGAGCCCCTGGATGATGCCGAGGAGGATCGCCTCGAAGATTCCCATCGTTTCCTTTCGTGGCGGCAGCCGCGCACCGCGTCTGATTCGGGCCGCCGTCCAGGATAGCCCAGCGCGGAGCTCAGTACGTGCGCAGCAGGTCCACGAGCACCCGGTGGCCGAAGTCGAGCGCGTCGAGCGGCACCCGCTCGTCGACGCCGTGGAACATGCCGGGGAAGTCCAGGTCGGCCGGAAGCCGCAGCGGAACGAAGCCGTAGCCCGTGATCCCGAGCAGCGAGAGCGCCTTGTTGTCCGTGCCCCCGGAGAGCAGATAGGGCAGCACTCGCGCCTCCGGATCCGCGCGCCGCAGGCTCGCCGTCATGGCCTCGACGAGCTCTCCGCCGAACGGCACCTCGAGCCCGATGTCCGAGTGCACGGTCTCGATCTCGATGTCGGGGCCGACGATCCGCTGCACCTCCGCGAGCACGTCCCCCTGCTCGGCGGGAAGCGACCGCACGTCGACGAGGGCCTCGGCCGTGTCGGGGATCACGTTGTGCTTGTAGCCCGCGGCGAGCACGGTGGGATTGCTGGTGTTGCGCAGGCTGGCCTGGATGAATCCCCCGCCCGCGCCGAGGCGCAGCACGAGCTCGTCGGCGGAGACCTCGCTGGGGTTCTCGCCGAGGATCCCCGCGACCTCGTCGAGCAGCTCGCGCGTCGTGTCGCACAGCACGAGGGGCCACTCGTGGCGGCCGAGCGCGGCGATCGCCTCGGCGAGGCGGGTGACGGCGTTGTCGTGCCAGACCCGGGACCCGTGCGCGGCGGTGCCGCGGGCCCGCAGGCGGATCCAGTCCAGCGCCTTCTCGCCGGTCTGGATCAGGTACGCCCGGGTGCCCGCCACATCGATCGAATAGCCGCCCACCTCGCTGATCGCGGTCTCGGCTCCGGCGAACAGCTCCGGGTGGTTCGCCACGAGATGATGGGCTCCGTAGACGCCGCCGTTCTCCTCGTCGGCGAAGAACGCGAGCACGATCTCACGACGCGGCAGTTCGCCGGCGCGCAGCAACTCGGCCACGGCCGTGAGCATCATCGCGTCCATGTCCTTCATGTCGACCGCGCCGCGCCCCCAGAGCATGCCATCGCGGATCTCACCGGCGAAGGGATCCACGCTCCAGTTCGCCGGGTCGGCGGGCACCACGTCGAGATGACCGTGCAGCACGAGCGCCGGCAGCGCCGGGTCGGCGCCGGGGACGCGCGCGATCACACTCGCCCGGCCGGGAGCAGCCTCGAAGATCCGCGGGTCGAGCCCGAGCGCCCGCAAGTAGTCGGCCACGTACTCCGCAGCCGGGAGCTCGGGCTCGGCGTCGCCCCCGCCCCGATTGCTCGTATCGATGCGGATGAGGTCGCGCGCCACCCGCGCGGTCTCGGAGAGCGGCGTGTCGATCGGTTCCGGGCGCGCTCGCCCTGCGGGTTCGATGCTCATGCCCCCCAGCGTAGCCGGATCGGGAGGCTCGCCGGCCTCGGGCGGCGCCGAAACGCGGTACCCTCGCAGCAGGCGCCGCCGCACACGCGGCGGGACGAGCATGCGGAGGTGACCACGGTGAGTGCCGCGCGCCTGCCCGTCGCCGGGTTTCTCCTCGCGCTCGGCTCGGCGGCGAGCTTCGCGCTCTCGGGCGTCTTCGCGAGCGCGCTCATCGGGGCGGGCTGGAGCGCAGGGGCCGCGGCCACGGCCCGCATCGTCGTCGCGACGCTCGTGCTGGCGGCCCCCACCGCGATCGCCCTGCGCGGACGCTGGGATCTCGTGCGCCGCGCCTGGCGGTCGATCCTGCTCTTCGGCCTCCTCGCCGTCGCCGGGTGCCAGCTGGCGTTCTTCCTCGCCGTGGAGTTCATCCCGCCGAGCCTGGCCCTGCTCATCGAGTTCATGGGACCGGTGCTGCTGATGCTCTGGATGTGGCTGCGCACGAGGATCGCCCCGACGCGGGTGACGCTGCTCGGCGCCGCAATCGCCGTCGTCGGCCTCGTCGCGGTCTCCGGGGTGGGGCTCGGGGCCGCGCTCCACCCCCTCGGCATTGCGTTCGCGCTCATCGCGGCGATCGGCAATGCCGCCTACTACGCCGCGGGAGCCGCGAGCGACCACGGAATCCCGCCCCTGCCCTTCGTGGGTCTCGGGCTGGCCGTCGCGGCGGTCGCGCTCGTCATCGCGAGCGCCGTCGGGCTGCTCCCGTTCACGGCGACCGCGGTCGCACCGGTGATCGCCGATGCCGAGCTCTCGCCGATCGCCGTCGTCGCGGGCATGGCGCTCATCTCGACGGTGCTGGCCTACGTGCTGGGGGTGTCGGCGTCCCGCCGCCTCGGAGCCACCGTCGCCAGCTTCACGGGCTACTCCGAGCCGCTGTTCGGCATCCTGTGGACGATCCTGCTGCTCGCGCTCGTGCCGTCGGGATCGCAGTGGATCGGCGCGGCGCTGATCGTGGCCGGGGTCGTCACGGTGCGCATCGGCGAGCTGCGGGGCGCTCGGACGCGGCTGCGTGGCGCCCCGGGGGTCCGCGAGACCAGCAGGAGCGGCGAAACCGAGCCGAACCTCTCGGACTGAGCCGTTCGACGGCGATATTCCGCGCCGGTTCGACGTATCGGCGCGGTTTCGAAGAATGTCGAGGGCTCAGTCGAACATGAACGTCGACGCGCACGTGCCGAACGCGATCACGAACGCCGCGAAGAGCACGAGCGTCACCCACGCCTTCGGCGGCACGTCCTGCGGCGACTCGTCGACGTCGCCCGCGGCGCGGTCGTCCCGGAGCCCGTCGGGCCGGGTCACAGTCCGCTCACCATCCGCGAGATATCCGTGGCCATCGCCACGGCGAGGATCACGAACACCACCGCGATGAACCAGGTGTACATCCAGCGGGACCGGTGATCGCCGATCCAGAACCGGCGCACGCTCACCACGCCGTTCACTCCTGCGACGAGGCACAGCAGAATCCCGACGGGCGCCGCGAACACGCCCGCGAAGCCGAGGATCGGCACGAGGATCGGCACCAGCAGGTAGGTGATGAGGCAGCGCACCCCGGACACCGCCATCGACACCCGGAACCCGCGGTGCGCTTCGCGCTCCACGCGCGCCGAGCGGTCGACCTCGCGCACGCGCAGCAGTGACCGCATGAATCGGTCGGCCGGCGGGCGCTCGGAGGGGCGCTCGGGGCTCCCCTGCGCGGCATCCGGCGACGCCGCTGAGGCGCTCCGCTCCTCGTCAGTCGACGGTGCACGCACAGCGCTCATCGCTTCCCCTCGATCGATCCGTCCCCGGTCGCAGCCGCATGACGAAGCGGCGACCTGTGCTTCCAGCCTAGCAAGGCGCAGCGCCGATCCCCCGGCGGCGTCAGGACTGGCAGCTCGGGCACCAGTAGAGCTTCCGCGCGCCGAGCTCCTCGAGCAGGATGTTCGTGCCGCAGCGCTTGCAGGGCGTGCCCTCGAGCTTGTACACCCAGTGACGCTCGTCCCGCTCCGCCAGCGCGCGCCGGTAGTCCGCTCCCTCGAGCCCGTCGATCGTGATCATCTGCCCCACGGTGATGCCGATCTCCAGGAGGTGCGCCCAGTCGTCCCAGAGCGCTTCGAGCACCGAGGGATCGAGCGAGCTGGCCGGAGTGTGCGGGTCGAGCCCCGCCCGGAACAGCATCTCGGCGCGGTAGACGTTGCCGATGCCCGCCACCACCGACTGATCCATGAGCACCAGGCCGATCGGCGTGCGCTTCTTGCGCGCGCGCTCCACGAAGCGCCGCCGCTCCTCCGGTGTGTCGGCGTTCGCGGGATCCGGACCCAAGCGGTGGACGACCGCATCGACCTCGGCGGGCGTGAGCACTTCGCAGGCGGTCGGCCCGCGCAGATCCGCGCAGACCGTCTCGTTCAGCAGACGCACCCGCACCTGCCCCACCGGGTCGGGCGGGAACGCTCCGTTCTCCTCCTCGGCCCGATCCCGCTCCGCCATGCGCACGTGCGCGACTCGCGCGCGGCGCGGCGCCCCGATCGATGCGACCGAGTCCTCGGCATCACGATCGATCGCTCCGGCCATGCCGGTCTGGCCGAGCCTGCCCCGCCCGAACTTCGTCGCGTGGATCTGGATCGACGGGTCGACGCGCACGTCGCCCGCGAAGTCCCAGGCGCCGTAGATGCCGAGGTGCACCCGCAGCCAGCGCTCCCCCGCGAACTCGAGGAACATCTGCTTGCCGACCGCGCGCGCATCGGTCATCTCGTGACCGCTCAGGATCGCCGCGCCCTGCGCGAACCGGCCCTGGGGACTCGTCACCTCGGGACGCGTCCCGACGAAGTTCGTGCGGAACTGGCGGGCGATGCGGTGAACGCTGTGACCCTCGGGCATGCGGCTACAGCTCGTCGACGTGCTTGCCCGCGATGCCGCCGGTGAGCTCGTACTCCCCGAGCTGCGCCACCCGGCGCACGTGCCGCTCGTCGCCGGGGAACGGCGTCGCGATGAACAGGTCGATGAACCGGATCGCGTCCTCGAGCGGATGCTGGCGCGCCCCGATGGAGATCACGTTGGCGTTGTTGTGCTCGCGGGCGAGCGTGGCGGTCGACTCGTTCCACACGAGCGCGGCTCGGATCCCCCGCACCTTGTTGGCCGCCATCTGCTCTCCGTTGCCCGAGCCGCCGAACACGACCCCGAGGGCCGCGACGCCGTCGCGCTCGTCACGGGCGACGCCGAGCGCGGCGTTGATGCAGAACGACGGGTAGTCGTCAAGCGCGTCGTACTCCCGCGGGCCGTGATCGACGACCTCGTGTCCCTGCTCCGTCAGGTGCTGCTGCAGCCGCTGGCTGAATTCGAGTCCGGCATGGTCCGTGGCAACGTGAATGCGCATGGATCCAGACTATCGGGATCCCGGCAGCGCGCAGCGCGCCGTCAGAACTGCGGGCCCGCGGTGCGGCCGCGCTTCAACTCGTAGAAGCCCGGAACGCTCGCCGCCATCACGATGCCGTCCCAGAGGCGCAGCGCCTGCTCCCCCGTCGGAGCCGGGGTCACGACCGGGCCGAAGAACGAGACGCCGTCGACCGAGATGATCGGCACGCCCACGTCCGGTCCCGCGATCTCGAGCGCGTGCTCGGTGGTGCTCCGCAGCTGCGCGTCGTACTGCTCGTCATCGGCGGCCTCCGCGAGCGCGGGATCGAGCGAGAGCGCCGCGAGGCCCTCCGCGATGATCGCGTCGAAATCGTCGCGACGACCGGGATGGATCCGCGTGCCGAACTCGGTGTACAGCCGGGCCACCACGGCTTCGCCGTGCGCTCGCCGAGCGGCCTCGATCACGCGGCCCGCGCGATGCCCGTTCAGCAGCCCCTCGGTGTAGGGGCTCGGCTCACTGGCCTCGTTGATGATGCGCAGGCTGATCGGATGCCAGGCGACCTCGAGGCCGCGCGCTTCTGCGACCTCCGTGACCCACCGACTCGTCATCCAGCACCAGGGGCAGATGGGATCGAAGAAGAACTCGACCGTGTGCGTTTCGGCAGGGTGCGGGGCAGCGCTCATGCCGCCAGCCTACCGGGCCGACCGGCGCGCACACCACCGCCGGCGCGGGCACGGCCCGCTGTCAGAGGGTGAGGCATAGGCTGGATGCAGCAACCGTCACGACCGCAGAACACTCGTCAGGAGCAGCAGTGCCAGGAACGAATCTCACCCGCGAAGAAGCCCGCCACCGGGCGAGCATCGTCTCGACCGAGCACTCCGAGGTGGAGCTCGATCTCACCACCGGACCGGAGACCTTCTCCGCCGTCACCACCATCCGGTTCTCCGGGTCGGAGGGCGCATCGACCTTCGTCGACCTCATCGCCGACTCGGTGGAGAGTGTGGAGCTGAACGGCGCGGCGCTCGATCCCGCCGAAGTGTTCGCCGACTCGCGCGTGCAGTTGCCCGCGCTCGCGGCCGAGAACGTCGTGCGCATCGCCTCGACGCAGCGCTACACCAACACCGGCGAGGGCCTGCACCGATTCGTCGACCCGGCCGACGGCGAGGTCTACCTCTACTCGCAGTTCGAGGTGCCGGACTCCCGCCGCATGTTCGCGGTGTTCGAGCAGCCCGATCTCAAGGCGACGTTCCAGTTCACGATCACGGCGCCGGCCCGCTGGGAGGTCGTGAGCAACCAGCCGACGCCGCAGCCCGTTCCCGCGGGCGAGCGGAACGGCGAGGCCGCCGCCGTCTGGGCCTTCGAGCCGACCCCCGTCATGTCGAGCTACATCACGGCGCTCATCGCCGGCCCCTACAGCGTGGTGCGCTCGGAGCTCACGAGCCGAGACGGGCGCACGATCCCCCTGGGTGTCTTCTGCAGGGCCTCGCTCAGCGACTTCCTCGACGCAGACTACATCTTCGAGAAGACGCGGGAGGGCTTCGCCTTCTTCGAGGAGCAGTTCGACTACCCCTACCCGTTCGACAAGTACGATCAGCTCTTCGTCCCCGAGTACAACATGGGGGCGATGGAGAACATCGGCGCGGTGACCTTCACCGAGGCCTACGTGTTCCGCAGCCAGGTCACCGACGCCATGCGCGAGCGCCGCGTCGTCACGATCCTCCACGAGCTCGCCCACATGTGGTTCGGCGATCTCGTCACGATGCGCTGGTGGAACGACCTGTGGCTGAACGAGTCGTTCGCCGAGTACATGTCCACCCTGGGCGTCGCCGAGGCGACCGAGTGGAACGAGTGCTGGACCACCTTCGTCGCCTCCGAGAAGTCCTGGGCGTATCGGCAGGATCAGCTGCCCTCGACGCACCCCATCGTCGCCGAGATCCGCGACCTCGAGGACGTGCTCGTCAACTTCGACGGCATCACCTACGCGAAGGGCGCCTCGGTGCTCAAGCAGCTCGTCGCCTGGGTGGGCCGGGAGCCGTTCATGCGCGGCGTGCACGAGTACTTCGTGAAGCACCACCACTCCAACACCGAGCTCTCCGATCTGCTCGCCGAACTCGAGGCGCAGAGCGGGCGCGATCTCGCCGAGTGGTCGAAGCTGTGGCTCGAGACCGCCGGAGTGAACACGCTGCGCCCGGTCTTCGAACTCGACGCCGACGGGCGGTACACGAGCTTCGCGATCGAGCAGACCGCGATCGACGAGTACCCCACGATCCGTCCGCACCGCATCGCCGTCGGCCTCTACGCGCGCGAGGGCGACGCCATCCGCCGCCTGCAGCGCATCGAGCTCGACGTGGCGGGAACCCGCACCGAGGTGCCCGAGCTGACCGGGGTGGTGCAGCCCGAGCTCCTCCTGCTCAACGACGACGATCTCACCTACGCGAAGATCCGGCTCGACGAGCGCTCGCTCGGCACCGCGACGGCGCAGCTCGGCGCCATCGAGGATTCGCTGGCGCGGGCCCTCGTCTGGGGCACCCTGTGGGACGCGACCCGCGACGCGGAGTTCCCGGCCTCCCGGTTCGTCGACGTCGTGCTCGAGCACGTCGCGCATGAGACTGCGTCGACCACGCTGCGCACCCTCCTGAGCCAGCTGCTCCTGGCCGCCTCCGCCTACGTGGCGCCGGCGAAGCGGCAGGCGACCCTGGAGCGGGTGGCCGATGCACTGTGGCGCCTGGCCGTCGATGCGGAGCCGGGCTCCGACAACCAGTTCCAGTTCGTCAAGGCGTTCGGGCAGTCAGCGGCCAGCGAGGAGCAGCTCGAGACCGTACAGGGCCTCTTCGACGGTTCGCTCCCGCTCGACGGCCTGGACGTCGACACGGATCTCGGCTGGGAGCTGCTCATCGCGCTCGCAGCCGGCGGTCGCGCGACCGAGCAGCAGATCGAGGCACGCCTGGCCGAAGACCGCACCGCGACCGGCAACCAGTCGGCGGCGCACGCACGCGCCGCCCTTCCGACGAGCGCCGACAAGGCGCGCGCCTGGGCATCGGTGTTCGAGCAGGTCGACAAGCCCAATGCGATCGTGCGCGCCACCGGGCTCGGGTTCGCCCGCGCGCACGACCTCGCCCTGCTGGAGCCGTACGTGGAGCGCTTCTTCGCGGCCCTGCTCCCGGTGTGGGAGTCGCGCAGCTACGCCATCGCCGAAGAGCTGATCGAGGGCTTCTATCCGGCTCCCCTCGCAAACGCGGAGCTCGCGGAGGCCACGCGCGCCTGGCTCGACGCCCATCCCGAGGCGCCGGCCGCGCCGCGCCGCATGGTCACCGAGCATCTCGCGGGCGTCGAGCGCGCCCTGCGCGCGCAGCGGGTCGACCAGGAGGTCTGAGTGGACGGCGTCGAGGAGGTGGAGGAAGCCATGTGGCAGGCGTTCGGCGACTTCCTGGTGACGTATCAGGTGCCGTTGCGCATCCTGCTGATCGTCACGCTCGCCGTGCTGCTCAACTGGATGCTGCGGCGGGTCCTCATGCGCACCGTCACCCGGATCGTGACGGGAGTGAAGCGCGCGCAGAACGTCGACACCACCTCCGAGATGCAGGCCGCGCCCTACGTCAACGCGCGCGCGGTGCAGCGCACGCGCACCCTCGGCACCGTGGGGCGCGCGGCCATCACCTGGCTCGTCGTCGTGGTCGCGCTGATCCTCGTGCTCGCGGAGCTCGACGTGAACGTCGGCGCGCTGGTGGCCTCCGCCGGCATCGTCGGCGCGGGCCTCGCGTTCGGCGCCCAGAACATCGTCAAGGACATCCTCAACGGCATCTTCATGGTGTTCGAAGATCAACTCGGCGTCGGCGACTGGATCACGGTCGGCGAGATCAGCGGCACGGTGGAGGACGTCGGGATCCGCGTCACCCAGGTGCGGGGCATCGACGGCACGCTCTGGTTCGTGCGCAACGGCGAGGTGCTCACCCTCGGCAACGCGTCGCAGGGCTGGGGCCGCGCGCTCATCGACATCACGGTCGAGGCCGACGCCGACCTCGACGAGGTGGAGCGCGTCACGCTCGATTCGGCGAAGGAGCTGCTCCAAACGCCCGAGACGGCCCGCAAGATCACCGGTGCACCTGAGGTCTGGGGCGTCGAGAGCGCCTTCGGCGACCGTGCGACGCTGCGCCTCGCGATCCGCACGCGGCCCGAGGCGCAGTGGGCCGTGCAGCGGGCCATGCGCCCCGTCCTCGTCCGCAGATTCGCCGAGGCCGGCATCCAGCTCGCCACTGAACTGCCGCAGTTCCCCGGAGGAAAGAAATGACGCACGATCCAACCCATCCGCCGCAGCCCCGCCTCACGCTCCGCTCGAGCGAGAGCGGAGCGGCGGTCACCGACACCGTCTGGGCCCAGGTCGGGGGCACCGAGACGTTCGACCGCCTCGTGCGGGCCTTCTACCGCGAGGTGCGCCGCGACCCCGTGCTCGCACCGATGTACCCCGACGCGGATTGGGAGGGCGCGATCTGGCGGCTGCGCACCTTCTTCGAGCAGTACTGGGGCGGACCGGCCACCTACTCCGAGCAGCGCGGGCATCCGCGCCTGCGCATGCGGCACGCGCCGTTCCCCGTGACCCCGAAAGCGAAGGAGCACTGGCTCAGGCACATGCACGCCGCGCTCGACGAGATCGCGCTGCCGCCCATGCACGACGCCGCCTTTCGGGACTACATCGAACGTGCGGCGCTCGCGATGGTGAACCGCTTCGAGTGATCCTCCGCGCCGCGTCCGCAGACTCAGACCGACGGCTGACGCTGTCCCGAGAAGAGCAGAGCGCCGCCGAGCGCGATCATGACGCCGCCTCCCGTGGCTCCGAGCGCGGCCATGCGCTTCGGCGAACTGCCGAGCCAGGTGCGCGCGGCACTCGCCGCCAGCACCCAGGCCGAGTCGCAGATCGCCGCCATCACGACGAACACCAGACCGAGCTCGAGCATCTGCAGCGGAATCGCACCGGCCTCCCGGCTGACGAACTGCGGCAGCACGGCGACGAAGAACACGATCGTCTTCGCGTTGGTGACGCCGACGAGGAATCCCTGCAGCGTCTGCCTGCGCCGCGTGAGACGGAGCGGGGTCGCCGTGCGCAGCGCGGCATCGCCGCGGTGCCGGATCGCCTGCACACCGAGGTACACGAGATAGACCGCTCCGACGAACTTCAGCGCGGTGAAGAGCACCGCCGAGGCCGCGACGACGGCGCCGACCCCGAGCGCGACCGCCACGACCAGCACCGCGGCGCCGATGAGGTTGCCGAGCACGCTCAGCAGCCCGCCGGCGCGGCCCAGCGCGAGGGAGCGACCGATCGTGAACAGCACGCTCGGCCCGGGGATCACGATCAGCACGAAGGCCGCGAGCCCGAACGCGACCAGGTTCTCGAGGGGCACCATTCCTCGATCCTAACCGTGTCGGCGCGCACCGACCCCGGCGCTCCGGGATGCGCGCGGCCGAAGACGCTCGCGGAGCTGGGCCGTGCACCGCTGGGCCGTGCACCGCTGACTCAGACGGCGATGCGCCGTAGACTGGGGCCATGAGTCTCCACCTCACCGACGACGATGCCGCCGACGCCCTGCTCACGGACAATGCGCTCGCACTCCTCATCGGAATGCTGCTCGACCAGCAGGTCGCCATGGAGGTCGCGTTCACCGGCCCGCTCAAGATCCAGCAGCGGATCGGCGCGGTCGATGCACGCTCCATCGCGGAGACGGATCCGGACGACTTCGTCGCCGCCTTCCGGCAGTCCCCGGCGGTGCACCGCTTCCCCGGCTCGATGGCCGGTCGGGTGCAGACCCTCTGCCGCACGCTGATCGACGACTGGGGCGGCGACGCGGCGGCGATCTGGACGCAGGGCGAGCCCGACGGCCCGACCGTGCTGAAACGACTGCAGGCGCTCCCCGGCTTCGGCGCGCAGAAGGCCAGGATCTTCCTCGCGCTGCTCGGCAAGCAGTGCGGGTTCACCGGCGCGGGCTGGCGGGAGGCCTCCTCGCCCTACGGCGACGAGGGATCCTTCCGCAGTGTGGCCGACATCGTGTCTCCCGAGACACTGCTGCAGGTGCGCGAGACGAAGCGCGCGGCGAAGGCTGCGGCGAAGCGCGGCTGACCCGCGCCCGCTGCTGCGCGTAGTAGGCTGAAGTGGTTGCCTCCGTAGCTCAGTGGATAGAGCAACGGCCTTCTAATCCGTCGGTCGCAGGTTCGAATCCTGCCGGGGGCACTCCGAGCACCGGTCCGAACAGGGGCGGTCCCGCGCGCGCCCGGCGCTAGGATCGTGTGGTGCGCGATTCCTCCCGACCCCGGCTCCCCTTCGAGGTCTGGGCGCTCGTCGCCGGCGGGTTCACGGTGGCGCTCGGGTACGGGGTGGTCGCACCGGCGATCCCGCAGTTCGCACTCGAGTTCGGGGTCTCCAACTTCGCGGCGTCGGCCATCGTCAGCGCGTTCGCGCTCATGCGCCTCGTCTCCGCTCCGCTCGCGGGATGGACCGTGGGGCGACTCGGCGAGCGCCGCACCTACTCCCTCGGCATCCTGATCGTCGCCGTCTCGACGGGCGCCGCGGCCTTCGCCGCCGACTACGCCCAGTTCGTCGTGCTGCGCGGCGCCGGCGGCATCGGATCCACGATGTTCACCGTCGCCGCGACGGCACTGCTCATCAAAGTGAGCCCGCCGCACGCACGCGCTCGCGTCGCGAGCCTGAACGCGGCGGGCTTCCTGCTCGGCGGCCTGCTCGGCCCCGTCTTCGGCGGAATCGTGGCGTCGTTCGGGCTGCGCGCACCCTTCGTGTTCTACTTCGTCACCCTGCTCGCGGCGGCGGCGGTCGTCGCGGTCGCGCTGCGAGGCTCGAGGGCGGCGGCCCGCCCGAGCGGGCCCGACGCGACGGAGGACGACTCGATGACGCTTCGCGCGGCGCTCCGCATCCCCCATTTCCGGGCGCTGCTGCTCTCGGTCTTCGCCTTCGGCTGGGCATCGTTCGGGGTGCGCGTCTCGGTGATCCCGATCTTCGTCGCCGTGGCGTTCGGCGGCGACGCGGCGCTCGCGGCGTGGGTGCTCGCGGCCTACGCCGCCGGCAACGCCCTCTTGATCCTCCCATCGGGGCGGTGGAACGACACGGTGGGCCGCAAGCCGATGCTCGTGATCGGGTCGGCGGTGCTCGCCACCGGCTACCTCGCGCTTCCGGCCGCGCCGACCATTCCGGTGGTGCTCGCGGTGATGTTCGCCGCGGGACTGGGCTCGGCCCTCGTCAACCCCGGTCAGCAGGCGGTGCTGGCCGATGCGCTGGCGCAGCGTCGCGGCGGAGGTGTCGTCGCCGCGTACTCGATGACGAGCGACCTCGGCGGGGTGCTCGGCCCGCTGGTGGCGGGCGCGGTCGTCGACCTCGCCGGCTTCGGATGGGCCTTCGGCATCACGGCAGCGCTGCTCGCCGGAGCGATGCTGGCATGGCTGCTCCTGCCCGACTCCAAACGACTCGCCGCGAGCTGAGCCGCAGCGCGCCCCCGATCCCCGGCAGCGCCCCGCGGTTGCGCGCCGGCGAACGCGTTCACCCCTCCAGGTCGTCGACGCCCGGGAGCCAACTGAGACCGGGCTTGCCCCAGCCGTTCTTGCGCTGCGCCTTCTGGGCTCCGCGGTTCTCGGGATGCACCAGGCGGTCGACGTAGAGCAGCCCGCTCAGGTGGTCGAACTCGTGCTGCAGAATGCGCGCGAACCAGCCGCTCGCCTGCACCTCGAAGGGAGTGCCGTCGACGTCCTGAGCCCGCAGCAGTGCGCGCGGCGAACGCCGCAGGGCGAAGCGCTCTCCGGGGAACGACAGGCAGCCCTCGACCTCGTCCTCGCCCGGCAGGCCCGGATCGGGCGGGGCGATCCACAGCTCGGGATTGATCGCCGCCCCCTGGGCGGGCGCCTCGTCCTGATCCTCGTACATCCACACGAAGACGCGCTTGCCCACACCCACCTGGGGCGCCGCCAGCCCCACGCCGGGCGCGGCGACGGTGGTCTCGAACATGTCGTCCACGAGCGTGCGCAGCTCGGCGTCGAACTCGGTGACGGGGGCTGCGGGGCGGTGGAGCACCGGCTCGCCGCAGATCACGATGGGAAGCACTGCCATGGACTCCAGCCTACCGGTGAGCGTCTAGACTGAACGGGTCCACGCGGGTGAATGGAGTGCAACGTGTCGAACACGCCAGCGGATCAGATCGTCTGGATCGACTGCGAGATGACAGGTCTCGACGTCGATCGCGACGGCCTGTGCGAGATCGCCGTGATCGTGACCGACTTCGAGCTCGAGCCACTCGATCCCGGGTTCGAGATCGTCATCAATCCCGGGGCCGATGCGCTCGCGAACATGAACGATTTCGTGCGGGGCATGCACGAGAGCTCGGGCCTGCTCCCCCGCATCGAGAGCGGCGCCACCCTCGAGGCCGCGGAGTCACAGGTGCTGGAGTACTTGAGCCGCTTCGTCACCGCAGGCCGTCGGCCCCTCGTCGCCGGCAACACCATCGGCATGGATCGCCGCTTCATCGCGAAGTATCTGCCGCGCCTCGAGGAGCGGCTGCACTACCGAAGCATCGACGTCTCAACGATCAAGGAGCTGAGCCGGCGCTGGTACCCGGCCGCCTACTTCGGCGCGCCCGAGAAGCGGGGCGGACACCGCGCTCTCGCCGACATCGCGGAGTCGATCCAGGAACTCGCCTACTTCCGCGGGGCGGTGATGATCGACGGACCCGGGCCGGACAAGAACGCGGCTGCCGGGATCTCGCGGGCGACGAGCGAGCGCTACGCCCGGATCATCGACGGACCGGAGCCCGGCAACGAGTCCTGAGACTCACGGCTCGGGATCGTCCTCGCGCGACCAGGCGACGGCGATGAGTCTGCGCAGCACGTCGAGGTCGATCTGCTCGAGCCGCTTCACGTAGACGCAGCCGGCCCCCTCGGTGTAGGTGCCAAGCCGCGGCAGCAGCGCGGACCCCGCCGGGAGGTCCTTCAGACCGTAGAGCGAGAGCTGCGCTTTGCGCGGGGAGAACCCGGTCTTCGGCCACTCTCCGCGCGTGCGTGGATTCGCGGGCGAGACGTAGCGGTAGCTGCCGTATCCGACGATCGACGGCCCCCACATCCGCGGATCCTCCCCCGTCACCTCGCGGAAGATCTCGGCGAGCGCCAGACCGTCCTCCCGACGCTTCGCCGGGGTGACGCGCTCCAGGAACTCCCGCACATCTGCATCGGTCGGTCGCGTCTTGATCTCGTCGGCCATACCGCCATTCTCGCGCACTGAAGCCGCTCGGGGAAGCGCATCCGGCGGCGAGGCCGCGCGGGCCGGGGATGCAGGGTTCGGTGCCGTGGGATCTGCGCCGTTCCCGGGCAATGCGCGATGATCGCACGACACTCGTGCCATGATTGATGCGGCTGATCCTGCCGCACATCGCGTCGTCGCCGACGCGGCGCAGGCCGAGACATGGGAAGAGGGGCCGTGTTCAGACGCAGAGGCGCGACGAATCGGGGCAACGCGCTCTCAGTGCTCTTCGCAGCGATCGCGCTGGGCGTCATCGGCACCGGCTGGTTCCTGCTCATCCGATCCGAGCCGGCATCCTGGACCCACGTGATCGCGACGATCGCCGGAGTGGTGATCTGCGCGCCGTTCGCGATCCACGTCGGGCGCTCCGCCGGGTATCCCCTCGTCGGGGTCGGCGTCGTCATCCTCGCGATTCCACCGGTACCGGAGTCCGCCGTGCTCGGCGTCTCCGTCTGGGCCCTCGGCGTGGCGATCTCCCTGCTGGTCCTCCGCCGGAGCCCCCTGCACGCACTGAGCGTCACGGGAACGAGCATCGTGGGCGCGTTCGCCTTCGTCGCCGTGCACGGCGCGCTGTCGGCGCTCGGCGTCTGGCAGCTCCCCGCGTTCGTCGCGGCCGCCGCGGCCTACTACCTGCTCTTTCTGCTGGGCGAATGCGCGCGCCAGTGGCCCCGCTCCACCCCCGATCACGGCTTCAGCCTCTCGAGCATCAGCTTCCCCCGTGTCGCGCTCGTGGTCCTCGGCATCGGGGTCATCGCGACCCTGATGAACTACGTCAACTCCTCTCTCATCCCGTGGTTCGAGCACAATCCCGCGGCGAGCCGCAGATCCTTCGTCGTGCTGCTCACGGCTTCGCTGCTGTACGTGCTCGCGCAGCGGCAGCGCTACACCGCGATCGAGCACCGTCTGAACGCCCTGATCGATGCGGCCGTGGAACTGCCCCGCGAGACGGGACGCGGCATCGCCGACGCCCTCCAGGAGCGGGCACGCGACATCGTGCGGGCGAATGCGGTCGAGCTGCGGGAGGCGCCGCCCGAGGCGCACGAGATCGGCGCGCCGGTCAGCCTCGAATCGGGCGACCAGCGCCACCTGGTCGCCGAGCGCAAGATCGGCGGCGGCCCGTTCACGCGGGAGGACCAGCACGCCCTCGTCACCCTCGCCCACGTCGCGAGCGAAGCGGCACGGGTGCAGAGCGAGGTCGACGTACTCGAACGCCGCGCGAACAGCGACACGCTGACCGGCCTGCCGAACTACGGCGCATTCCAGAAGGCACTCGTCGAGGCGAACGAGCATCGGCCCTACCACGAGGGCATCGCCCTGCTCTTCATCGATCTCGACAACTTCAAGAAACTCAACGACAACTTCGGGCACCGCGCCGGCGACGAACTGCTCTGCGCGATCGCCGAGCGCCTGCAGAGCAGCGCGGGCGGCGGAGACTTCGTGTCCCGTGTCGGCGGCGACGAGTTCGTGGTCATCCTCACGGGGCTCGTCTCCCTCGAACAGGCGAAGGAGTCGGCCGACCGGATCATCGAGAAGATCAATCAGCCGCTCTCGCTGGAGGGGCGATACATGCGCCCGATCGTCAGCGCCGGCCTGGCCTTCTCGAGCCACCGCGAGCTCGACGCTCAGACGCTCGTCGAAGACGCGGATCGGACGATGCTGCAGGTCAAGCGCTCGCGCCGCCAGGGCGGGCACCTCGAGGAGAGCAGCGTGAGCGTCTCGCTGCACCGTTCGACGCGCACCAACGACATCGTCGCCCGCGCCATTCGCGGTAACCGGCTGAGCCTCGCGTTCCAACCGATCGTGAGCATCGAGCGCGGCAGCATCTGGGCGTTCGAGGCCCTCGTGCGCTATGTCGATCCCGAGCTCGGCCCTATCTCGCCTCCGTCCCTCGTCGCGCGAGCCAAGAGCCTCGGTCTCATGAACGAGCTCACCCAGCAGGTCATCACCAAGGCGCTCGAAGCGGCCGAGCAGTTCCGACGTCTCGAACCGGACATCGACTGCATGACCGTGAACATCGAACTGGGGCAGATCAGCGAAGCCGAACTCGGGCCCTTCATCCGCGCCGCAGCGGCGGCGCACCCCGACATCAGGCTGTGCATCGAACTCAACGAGCGCTCGCTGCGCTCGGTGACCGACGATCTGAGACGCGATGCGGAAGCCATGCAGGAGGCCGGTGTGATCATCGCGCTCGACGACTACGGCTCGGACGACTCCCCCGTCGGCGCGCTCGTCCGCTTCCCGATGAACATCCTGAAGATCGACAAGAGCCTCATCAGCGACCTCGAGGATGTGCGCCAGCGCGAGGTGATCAGAGCGCTGCAGGGATTCGGGGACAATCTCCAGCACACGGTCGTGGTCGAGGGCATCGAGAACCGGGCGATGGCCGATGTGCTGGTCGAACTCGGCGTGCGCGATGCGCAGGGCTACTACTTCGGCCGGCCGCTCCCGCTCGCGCAGACGCTGGACCGCATCCGTCGATCGAGTACGCAGGCCACCCTCCGCCGCTGACGGGTCTCTCCCGCGGGGCCGTCGGCGGCCGCCCGCCGGGCTCAGTAGTCGGCGTCGGATTGAGATTGCGGAGTGACGTCGACGCCCCCGCTCACACGCGCGATCGCGTGCTCGGGAACGAAGTCGGGATCGAGCTCGAAGAACGCGTCGAGCACACCGATGAAGGCGAGCGACGCGACCGACCAGGTCTCGGGCTCGGGCTCGGCAGGGATGTCGAAGTGCGCCTCGACCAGGGCCGGGACGGTAGCGCGCACGATGCCGAGCCCCTCGATGACGGAGGCGGCAGCAACAACGAACGCCTGATAATCGTTGTGGAACACGGGCTTGAGCCGGTAGCCGATCGTCGGCAGCACGTTGCGGTAGAAGCTCTCCATCGTCTCGACGAACGCGAGCTCGCTCGCCCGCAGGGCGTCGAGGACACGGGTGCGTCCGGCGCTCTCGGGCCAGGACAGGATCGTGGTGGAGAGCGCCGCGTAGGTGCGCCACTTCGCCGACGCCGTGACGACGTCGAAGTTGTACTCGGCGGCGGTGCGGATGATGTCGATGAGCACGCTGCGCCGTCCCTCGACGGAGCGGAGGTCGTCGGCGCGCATGCTGAGGTACTGCCACGTCGTCAGAAGGGTCTCGGTATCCGCGCGATCGATCTGAGCCTGATTGGCGAGCTCGCAGAACAGATCGCCGAGGAACGCGTCGGTCGACGCCCACGTCTTGCCGAACTGCTTCATCGAGACGCCGGCATCGGAGCAGAGCCGCTCGAGCGATACCGGATCGATCCCGAGCGTGAGCCCCGAGGACTCGACATGCAGAATGGCGCTGTGCAGTACCCGGTTGCGTACCGAGTCGATTCCGGTCTGATCACGCAAGCCGCTCGCCCGATTCCAACTGTCTTCCGGCACCGTTGCACCTCAATTCCCACCTGCTCGTTGCTCCATCGTATCAATTTGCGCGCCTCATCGCGGGTTTTCCCGAAGAGCCGTGGAATCGGGACACCTGTCGTGCGCCTCGAACCGACACGTCGGCACGGGGTGCGCGGCACGCACCCCGAATGGTGCACAATAGGTGTTCGAACGAGTCCTTCGCGCACACGAACCGGGGGATACACGACCTGTCCGGAGCGGTTCTCGCCTCCGAGGCTTCCAGGAGGATCCCGGCGTTGTCCCACATTGATCGAAGTGTCACGAATCACGAGGTGATTCCCGTGATCGAATCGAGCGTCTTCTCGGAGCACTCCACCGCCCGGCTCGCCGGCGGTCTGATCGCCAGGAACGGCGTGCCGCTCCCCGGCCTCGAGACCGAGTACGCCGCGCACTTCCATCTGCGCAAGAAGGTGTACGTGGATCAGACCGGCCAACTCGCGGAGAGCGAGCTCCAGGACGACGGGACGGACCGCGACGAAGACGACGAGCGGTCCGTCACGTTCGCGGTGATCGAGAACCACCAGACCGGCGCGCGCATCGTCGGCGTGGCGCGTCTCATCCTCCGCGGGGAGCACCGCCCGCTCCCGGTCGAGGAGTTCTGCCCCGACGTGCTCGCGCCGGGAGAGCTGGGCCCCGAGAGCGTCGAGGTCTCCCGGGTGATCGCCCGCCACGAGACCGCAGCGATGCAGAACCTCGTGCAGGCGCACCTCTTCGCGCTCATGCTCGCGTATCTTTCGGCGCACGAGCTCGACCGCACCTTCGCGATCCTGGAGCCGTGGCTCGAGCGTCATGTGAAGGGCGTGCTGGCCATCTCGCGCATCGGCGAGCTGCGCTACGTGGAGCACTACCTCGATTACAACGTACCCATCGAGATCGACATCCCCGCGTCGGTGGAGCGGGTGAACGCTCACAACGCCGGATTCATCGATCAGTATCGCGCCGCGGAGCCCGGGATGGCCTACTTCGGCCGCACGTACAAGGGTGTCCGCAAGGAGCGCGCGGCCTGATGGGGAGCAGGAACGTCCGCTCCCCCGAGTTCTCGCGCAACTACGGGTTCTGGAGCGAATCCGAGCAGGAGGCGCTCGTCGCGGCGAAGGTCGCGATCGGCGGTGTCGGCGGCGACGGCTTCCAGCTGGGTCTCAAGCTCGCGCGCATGGGCGTCAGCCGGTTCAGCATCGCGGACCCGGAGGTCTTCGAACCCGAGAACATCAACCGCGTCGAGGGCGCCTCGGGGTCGACGTGCGGCCGCAATAAGGCGGAGGTCTTTCGGGATCGCGTCCTCGACATCAATCCGGATGCCCAAGTGGAGATCTTCCTGAGCGGGGTCACACCGGAGAACATCGAGCCGTTCATGCGCGACGCATCGCTGGTACTGGACGAGTCCGAGCTGACAAGGCCCGAGATCGGCACCCTGATCGCCCGCCGCGCGAGGGCGCAGGGCATTCCCGACCTGCTCGTGATGAACGTCGGCTTCGCCGCGCAGGTGACCTCCTTCGCGCCGGACTCCGCATGGACCTTCGAACGCTTCATGGGGTTCTCGGCCGACACCCCGCTCGACGAGATCGCCGGCGCGGGCGTGGATCTCGCCCGCTGTCTGCCCTACATCCCGCCCTACACCGACCTGAGATCACTGCAGGCCGTGCAGGGCGAGAACGGGGAGCAGCCCGCGTCGCTCCCGTCCATCTCCGTGGGTGTGGATCTCGCATCGGCGATCGGCAGCACGCAGGCGTTCCTCCATCTGACCGCGGGGGTGACCAATCGCCGCCGCTCCCCCATCTGGGCGCCTCGCGTGGCGTATACGGACGCCTATCTGATGCGCACGCGCACCTTGCGCGCCGGCCGGGCATCGTTCATGCGCCACGTGCTGATCGCGAGCGCGCGGCAGCGACTCGGTCTCAACCCGCTCGGAAGCTACACCCTCGCCGATATCGCGCGCCGCGCAAGCTGAGGAGCTCACGACCGATGCACCGCTGCGGGCATCGAGCGTCACCGTCGCCTCCTCAGCTGTCGGGCGAAGACGATGCCGCCCAGGGCGAGGAGCGCCATCGCCGCGGCGAGCAGCGACTCCGATAGCGGCCCTCCGGTCACTGCGAGGAGCGGCACCTCGGGCGACGTGCCCGCGTTCTGAGAACGCTTCTGCCCGGCATCTGCTGCGTCGGGGCCTGTGCCGAGGTCCGCTGCTTCGGTTCCGCCGCCGGGGGTGCCGGGGATGCCCGGCGTCTCCGGGAACTCAGGCGTCTCCGGGGTCTCCGGGGTCTCCGGCGTCTCCGGCGTCTCCGGCGTCTCCGGCGTCTCCGGCGTCTCCGGATTCTCCGGGGTCTCAGGCGTCTCAGGATTCTCAGGCGTCTCAGGATTCTCAGGCGTCTCAGGATTCTCAGGCGTCTCCGGGGTCTCCGGATTCTCCGGATTCTCAGGCGTCTCCGGGATCTCAGGATTCTCGGGGGTCTCCGGATTCTCAGGATTCTCAGGATTCTCAGGCGTCTCGGGGGTCTCGGGGGTCTCGGGGGTCTCCGGGGTCTCCGGGGTCTCCGGATTCTCCGGATTCTCCGGGTTCTCCGGCGTCTCCGGCGTCTCCGGCGTCTCCGGCGTCTCCGGCGTCTCCGGATTCTCCGGCGGCTCCGGCTCTCCTCCCCCGGAGCAGGATTCGTCTGCACAGAGGAAGGTGTTGACGGCGGTGATCTGCAGTTCCTGCCACGAGTCCGGCTGCCCGGACTGCACGATGGTCGCCGTGTCGCGGGACGCATGGTCGATCCGCGTGCTCGTGGCGCCGCCGTCGTCCGTCTCGACGGCAAAGCAATGCGCACCGATGGGCAGGGGCAGCGGCGAGCCGCCCTCGGACACGTTCACGGTCTCGCCCCCGCGCAGGCGTACGAGGCCGGAGTAGACGGTCGACCAGACGGACTCCTCATCCCCGGTGGGTTCTTCCACCTCGCAGCTCACGAAGAACTCGAAGTCCGTATCCGCTGCGTCGATCAGGGCCTCCTCATCGCCCTCCACGAGCTTGCGGACGGAGAGCGTACCCGCGGAGTAGCGGTTCGTCAGGGAGACGCGCACCGTCTCTCCCGCAAGACCTGCCTCGTCGAGGGGCACCAGGACGTGCACGGGCTCTGGACGCGATTCGGGATCCGCACTCCCGGCGCCCGTCTCGCTCACCGTGCACTCCGCACCCGGCTCGATCGGGCCGATCGGCTCGGAGGCCAGGTCGCGCTGGCCCTCGGCGTCGATCGTGAGCGACGTCTCGTAGCTCCAATCGCCCGGCGCCGTGCAGGCGACCGAGAACGAGAAGGTATCGTCGGTTCCGAACGGCTCGGCGCCGACACCGTCGAGTGTCTTGTCGATGATGATCCAGCCGGGCGCAACGAGACGCTCCTCATCCCGTTCCACGCCCACCCGCGGTGCCTCCAGCACATTCATGCGCAGACCGGTGGCGGGGTTTCTCACCGACACCGCGGCAGAGTTCCATGCCACATCCTCGGCACCGATTCGGGGCGCCTGCATCTCGAACTCGACGGAGAACCCGCTCCCGGCGGCGTAGGCGTTCGCCGAGCGGAAGCGCAGCGCGGTGACCTCGCTCAGATCTTCGGGCGTCGCACTCGACCAGTCGTCGACGCATCCGGTGTTCGCGCTATTCGGGAAGACCTCGTCTCGGCAGGGGTTGTCCGCGCGAGAGTACTCCGCGGACACCCCGGCAGGAAGATCCATGATGCCCGCGAGCACCGGTCGGAAGGTGCTGCCCCGTTCCGTGTCGGCCTGCCCCACGCTCACGCCGCGGTCACCGGGCGCGGGAAGCAGGTCGTAGATCACCGCGTCGTCGACCGACGCACCGTGCGCGTTCATCCAGGTGACGCGATAGACGGCGCTGCCGCCGACCGATGAGATCTGTCCGACCGCAGGATGCCTCGCGAATCCCGCATCCAGATCGCCCTTAACCTCTTTGATGAGTCGCTGTGAGGACGAGCCGGGCTGACCTGGTTTTTCGGGAACGGTGTACGAGGACGTAGCGCGGCAGTAGTCCACAGTCGAGGAGTCACCGTCGAGATCCTTCGCGTCTGCAGCTTTGCATCCCGACAGGAACTGCGGCGACGGAAGGTTCGCGAATAGTCCGGCCTCATTGGCGTAGACACCCGGCAGCGTGACGTCGGGGGTCAGCCACAGGCGGATCGACAATCCGGCGGCATCGCTCGCGATATGCGCGTTCAGGTGCTCGGCCGGGATCGTGACGCGCACCAGCTCCCGTCCCGTTCCGCCGAAGTCGTGAAGCACCTCCGCCGGATACATCTCGGCATCCGTCTGAGAAGCGCCTTGCCCGTGGGTGCTGATCAGCACCGGAACCGAGTCGCCGGTCACGAGCCCCGTGGAGGCACCCACGGGGATCAGATCGGTCATCACGACGTCGCTCTCGAACGCGCGCGGGGTGAAGACTTGAGCGTTCAGTGTCCACTCGAGGCCCGCGGCGGAGGCACTGCTGCTCTTGGTCAGACCGACCACTGCTCGATCCGTGATGCTCAGGGTCGCCTGCCGAGTCACTGTATTCGACGGGGCACCCGTGTGCGCGTCGGTGAACTGAGCGGTGGCGGTGTTGCGAAGCTGATCGCCCGGGCGCGTGGACTCGTCGGCGTATCCCCCGATCGTGTAGCGCAACAGCGCGCCGGGCACTTTGGAAAAGACCAGTCGAGACACCCGCCCGATCGCGTTCTCAGGCACCTCGGCCTTGCCCGAAACCACCGGCAGAGTGATCGTCGAGCCGTCGGTCAGCACCGCTTCGATCGTCGGTGTTCCCACGCCCCCAGGGTAGATCGCATACGGATGCCACGCCGGCGTCTCGCAGAGCTCGCCGTCGGTGCGGCTCTCGTGGAGGGTGCCCCCGCTGAGACAGGGCATGTCGTCCTCCACCTCCCACTCGACCCGGGTGTGCTGCCCTCCGCCGGTCCCGATCGTGAGGACGTAGCTCGACTCGCTCAGGCTGCTGCCCTGCAACCATCGTCCGGGGTAGGTCGTCTGCGCAGGCAGGTTCGGCCCACCGATCGCCCCCTTGGAGAACTCGCCGGTCGCGGGCTCCCGCTCCGCGACCGTCGAGGTCACGGACGCGGTGTCGTGGGTGCGATCGCCGGCCGCCCAGGCGAACTCGATATCGACGGAGTTGTCGATGTCCGTGCCGGGTGCGACGTCTGCGAGCACTCGAACTCTGAACGTGGTCAGGGCAGAGGCCCCCGGGCTGCAGCTGAGGCTCGAGGTGGTGACGATGATCTCGCGCGTCTCGGCATCGTAGCTCCCCGGGCCCGACACGAAGGCGACGAACTCCACTTCGGCGGGCAGCGTGTCCCGGGCCGTCACCGATACGGGTCGCTCGTGGCCCGCGGCCGGTGACACCCCGCAGTCGTACGTCAGGGTGTATGTCAGTTCCTCCCCCGGGTACGGTGCCGTACTCGACACGGTCTTCCCGGCTGCGGCCGGTGTGCGCTGCGCAGTCACGGTGCTCGTGACCGTGTTCCCCGGCACGGATGCGGGAAGGTTCTGCGCCGTGAGCACCGGCTGCACCGTCCACTGCGTCCCATCGGGAAGCCACAGGTGGGCCCGGTAGAAGAACTCGAAGGAGATCTGCCCGCCTTCCGCGCCCATCTCGGCGAGCGAGACCGTGATCACCTGCGACGACGGAACAACAGTTGCCCCGAGGATCTCCGGGGGCAGATCGCTCGGCAGCGTGACGGTGCCACGTGCGGGATTCGGCATCTGGATGTGCACCTCGCCGCCCTCCAGACAGACCTCGGAGTCCAGGGCAGAGCAGGACAGCGTCACCCGGTACGTGAAGTCGCTCCCAGACGGGAGGGTGTCAGCAGAGGTCTGCTCGATCTCCACGGCCACGACGCTCTCGGCGCTCGCTGGCGCCGCGATCACGCCGATCCAGAGCAGCGCAGCGACGCCTCCGGCGATCCATCGAAACCACATCTTCAACAGCCCCCTCAATACACACAGTCCCTACACATCGTGAGTGACTTCAAGTGAACGCTCCGTTGGGGCGTGCGTGCGGAGCTATATACCTTGTTGCGTAGTCATGACTCCTGGAGCGAGTAGTGCAGATCTGCGAGTAGGTATCTTGTAGACGCTGTGTGCGCGTATGTCCCGCCCATACGCCGCTGTCCTGATCGCAGATGGTGAAGATCAGCGCGGTCCACCGGGCGCGTCGTCCGCGACATCGAGACCGAGGCCCGAATGTTGACGGGTCGGCAGTCGATCGGCAGGTGATCGTCGCTCGGCGCCGACTGAGGCGCTTCGCGGGCCAGTGCCGCGCATGAGCGCGCGCGGCCGCAGCTCCGCAGTCGCAGCTCCGCATCCGAGTCGGCGTCCGCGGCTGGGTCAGCCGGAACGCCTCGACCGCGTCGCGAAGCCGCGCACGTGCGCAGCCCGAGCAGCGGCGCGCACCGCGTCAGAACGCACGTCTGCCCCGGCACATGCGCCGGGGCAGACTGATCGGGGTCCCTGCGTAGAGAGTTCTCGAACCCTAGTCCGAAGCTGAAATCCTTGATTTCCCGCTGGAAACGAGGGGCATACCGAGTGTCACAGCGGTCCGATAACACCCCGATTCAGGACGCGCGAGGGCCCTGTGTCCGGAGGATCGGGAAACCTCAAACCTTTCTCACCCCCGCAGAAGTAGACCGTCTTGTCGACGATTACCTCACTGGTCTCAGCGTCGGATACCTAGCCCAGAAGTATGGTGTGCACCGTGCAACCGTCTCGAAGCATCTCACCCGGAGCAACGTCGTGCGCCGCCAGCACGGCCTCACAATCGAGGAAGCCGCAGAGATAGTGAAGCTGCACGGCGGTGGCATCTCAATGCGCGCTATCTCACGCACTCTCGGTGTCGACCGTAAGCAGGTTCGCATCTCCTTAGTCGCAGCTGGTGCACTCGTCGATCAAGCCTCGACCATGAGAATCTAAACGAAGCCTTCCTCGACAAGCACACAACCGCTCTCGGTAATGACATGGGCCTGGCCTGAACCGTCAACGACTCGGCTCCAACTCTCAACCAGCAATCGACCCTTGAATATCGACATCGAGAAGCCGCCGTACATACCTGGATAACCAAAGTACAGATTGTCCAATGTCTCCAACGCGATGATCTCGGAAGGGATTGGCCGAATCTTTACGGGCTCCAAAGACTCGGTACGTTCCTGAATCAGTTCAGATAGGTGCTTGTCCCATGCAGCAAACTTTCGCAACTGGTTGTCGCTCAGATCACGCACGGTCAGAGCATCAGCAAGATGCTGATGATTGCGTTTCAAAGCAATAACGATTGGACGATCGCCTTCAGCGTTCCGTAACGAACGCCATGCTCCGCGGCGGATGAGTTCATCCACGACCTCCGATGAGGCGCCGAGCCAAGCTGCCTGGTGAAGTGGTGTGAACCAAGAGTCACCAGCGATTCTCCATTGATTTACGCTCAGAGATCGCTCTCGATCAAAAAGACGAAATACCACCTCCCAATTGCCGACTTTGGCAACGTCCGCAAGACGGTTGATGTTGTCGACGCGACTCTCCCTGAGAAGTCCCGCCTCTATCACGCCTGGCCAATCAACTTCCAACTGCCACCCTACGCTCGACATTCGGACGGTGTAACCAGAACTACTGCTGCCGGATCTACATCACTTGCCGTTGCAAGAGTCGGCAACTGGGTCTGCTGCATGAGTTGGTGACTGACCTGACCTACAGTTTGGTTTCCACTCAGGGTAGCTAGTCTCGATGGCCTTCATGAAAGGCTCACCCACATGCCACGCCCCTACCCACCAGAGTTCCGTGAACGTGCGATCGCGCTCGTCCGCGATGGCCGACCGGTCAAGCAAACCGCCGCCGATCTCGGCATCCACGAGGTCACCCTCCATTCCTGGCTCCGTCAAGACGATATCGATAACGGTCGCCGTAAAGGCAGATCTACCAGCGAAGACGCTGAGCTGCGAGCGGCACGAGGCCGAATCAGGCAGCTTGAGCAAGAGCTAGAGATCGTGAAACGAGCCTCAAAATGGCTCTCTGAGGAGGAACGCGTTAACCCAAAAGGGCTCACCCGGTGATCGACCGTCTCGTCGACGCCGGGGCACCCGTCGAGACCTGCTGCCGACTCCTGGGCGTCTCCAGACAGGGCTACTACCGCTACCGCAGACGCCCCACGAGTGCTACGCAGATGCGCAGGCAATGGCTCACTGGTTTGATTCGAGAAATCCACACTGCCTCGCGCGGAACCTATGGATACCGGCGCATCCATGCCGAGCTCACCATCGGGATGGCGATCCCCTGTTCGAGTCGACTGATCTCAGTGCTGATGACCAAGAGTGGAATGTACGGACTCCCTGGTCCGACTCGAGTGAAACGGTTGAAAGGGGTGGCTACTGCTGATGATCTCGTGCATCGCAAGTTCCACCGGCTGTCGCCGAACGAGCTCTGGGTGACGGATATTACGGAGCATCCGACGCGGGAAGGAAAGGTGTTCTGTGCGGCAGTGCTTGACGCATGCAGCCGGAAGATCGTTGGCTGGGCGATCGATTCCAAGCAGGATTCAACACTCGTGGTGAATGCCCTCGATATGGCGCTCCGCGCGAGAGCACCATCCCCAGGCGGCATCGTCCACGCTGACCACGGGGTCCAGTTCACGTCATGGGCGTTCACCCAGAAGATTCGTTCTGCAGGACTTCTGCCATCGTTCGGGACCGTCGGTGACGCGCTTGATAACGCAATGATGGAATCGTTTTGGTCATCAATGCAGATCGAGCTGCTCAATCGAAAGAAATGGACGACGCGGATCGAGCTCGCGAACGCGATATTCGAGTACATCGAGGTGTTCTACAATCGCAAACGAAGGCATTCATCGTTGGGCTATCAAACTCCCGCAGACTTCGATCTCGCCCTCACCAGACAGTTGACACCAGCCTGAAGCTAGCGACCGAGACTGGAAACCAAACTGTAGGTCAGGTCACCGAGTCAATCAAACCGACATCAGACCCTTGCCAGACGCGGAGGGTGTCGGGAGAGACCCCGAGGAGCCCACCGATATGTTTGCTCGCCGCGTGGAGGCTGGCGTGCTCGGGAAGTGCTTCGGCGAGCATGCGCAACGCTCGGTCTTTGAAATCTGGGTCGTATGGTTTGGGCATGATGTTCCTATCTTCCTGGTTGAAAGATCGGAACTAAACACAGGTCGAAGCAGTCACCGGGTTCGATATTCCCTGGACAATGAACATCACTCCCCCTTACACGGACAACGACTATGCGCGGGATACTGAAACCCTGCTGGAACGCACCGCAGCACCCGCGCCGCTTATGCCAGGGTCAGGAACAGTTTCTCGAGCTCTTCAGGTCCGTCCGAGCCATGCGGTTGCGGGTGACTCAGACACTCGGTGAGCGCATTGGCGATCAAAAGATATCCGGCTCGGTCCACCGCCTTCGAGACAGCCGCAAGTTGCTGCACCGTGTTTCGACAAGGGGCATCCTCTTCAACGGTAGCAATCACCGCCGCAAGCTGCCCCTGTGCGCGCCGTAGCCGGTTGACAATCTTGCGGTTTGCGGCAGCACGAGACTCTTCTGACTGGCCTCCATGAATTCGCTCAGCATTCATTCCAGAATTTCCTTTTCAACACTCACTTGACAAACCCGATACCCCCCAGGGTATATTGATCTTAGCCAAACGAATACCCCGGGGTGTATTTCACCGCTGATACGGGAAGACAAAGGGAGCCCACATGTGTAGAGCAGTCACCTGCAAGACCTGCGGAAAGACCACCTGGGCAGGATGTGGCCAACACATCAACATGGTGAAGAAATCCGTACCCGCATCGCAGTGGTGCGGCGGAAGGCACACACAAGCGCAGATCGACGCGGCGAAAGCCGAACGCGGCGGTTTCTTTTCGCGCCTCTTCGGTAAGTAAACACGAGCAAGGACGATTCACATTATGGCTACGAAACATCTCACCCTGAGCGATTTCCCAGAATTCGTCAACAGCGACGGCATCGCGCTCGTCGATTTCTGGGCGGCATGGTGCGGCCCGTGCCGAGCATTCGCCCCAACCTTCGAGCGGGCCTCTGAGCAGCACACCGACATCGTGTTCGGCAAGGTTGACACAGAAGCGGAGCAGCAACTGGCTGCCGAGTTCAGGATCACCTCGATCCCGACGCTCATGGTCTTCCGTGATGGCATCATGGTCTACTCGCAGCCCGGAGCACTCCCCGCACCGCAGCTCGAGCAGCTCATTCAAGGCGCACGTGACCTCGACATGGATGACGTCCGCCGGCAGATCGCCGAACGAGAATCACAGCCTGCAGCCTAGCCCGCACCCCCTCCAACACAACCCTTAGAAAGGAACACCATCATGTGTGCACGTACCACTTGCTCGAACTGCGGCAAGCCAACCTGGGCTGGCTGCGGCAACCATATCGAGGAAGCTCTCTGGGGCGTTCCCGAGGCCGACCGCTGCCAGTGCCACTAATTCCCTGACCCACCCCCACCCACGAAGGAACTGATCATGCTGCTTGAGCGCATCTACGACGAAGACCTCGCACAGGCGAGCTACTTCATCGGTTGCCAGGCGAAGGGCGAGGCCATCGTCGTCGACCCCCGCCGCGACCTCGACGTCTACCTCGATCTCGCCGCAAAAAATGGCATGAAGATCGTCGCCGTCACCGAAACTCACATCCACGCCGATTACCTGTCAGGCACCCGCGAGCTCGCCGCACACACCGGCGCGCAAATGTACGTGTCGGACGAGGGCGGCCCCGACTGGACCTACTCCGCCGCGTTCGATAGCGCCGTGCGCATGAAGCACGGCCACCAGATCACCCTCGGCAACATCACGATCGAGGCGGTGCACACCCCCGGCCACACGCCCGAGCACATGTCGTTCCTCATTACCGACGGCGCACAGTCACCCGAGCCAGGCTTCATGCTCACCGGTGACTTCGTATTCGTCGGCGACCTCGGCCGCCCTGACCTCCTCGACGAAGCAGCCGGCTTTGTTGATACCCGGTTCAAGGGCGCGAAAGATCTCTTCGCGAGTCTGCGCGACCGTTTCCTCACCCTCCCCGACTACGTGCAGGTTCTTCCCGCACACGGATCGGGTTCAGCGTGCGGCAAGGCGCTTGGCGCAATCGCTGTGACCACGGTCGGCTACGAGCGGAACTTCTCGTGGTGGGGCAAATACCTGAAGAACAACGACGAGCAGGGCTTCGTCGACGAGCTCCTCAATGGGCAGCCCGACGCACACGCCTACTTCGCGCGCATGAAGCTGCAGAACAAGATCGGCCCCGCCGTCATTGGTGACGTGCAAGAACTTGTCGAGTACACCACCGCAGACCTCACGCAGGCGCTCACCGATGACCGGGTCATCTTCGTTGACACCCGAAACAACCAGCTGGTGCACGAGGGAACCGTAGATCGATCGCTGAACATTCCGGGCGTAGAGAAGGCCGCAAGCTACGGCGCGTGGGTCGTAGATCCCGACCTCGAGCAGCGCCCGCTGGTGCTCCTCGCGGAATCACGCGAGCATGCAGAGGAGTTCCGTGATCACCTGGTGCGTGTCGGTATCGACACCACACACGGGTTCATCACGACACTCGAGGGCCTCGATCTCGTCACCCCGAAACTGGTTCAGCCAGAACAGCTCGATGGTTTCGACCGTGTGATACTCCTCGACGTGCGTAACAAGACCGAGTACGCTGACGGCCACCTGCCCGGCGCGGTACAGCTCTCTGGGGGCCGCGTGATGTGGCACCTGGATCAGCTGCCCGCACCCGGCGCCGGCACGATCGTGACGTACTGCCAGAGCGGGGTGCGCAACAGTGTTGCCGCGAGCGCGCTGCGCCGCGCCGGGTACGACATCGCAGAACTCGACGGCAGCTACGCCGCCTGGGTATCACGGGTCGGCAACGTGCCCGTCATCGAAGCAGCTTAACCATCGCCACGCTGAGGAGCACCCAGTGGAACCCCAACTCATCATCATCGCGCTCGCCCTTGCGGCGCTGGTTGGGGTCTCCCTGGGGCTCCTCGGTGGAGGCGGATCGATCCTTACCGTCCCGATCCTCACGTACGTGCTGGGCATGCCGCCGCGCGAAGCGATCGCCGCGTCCCTCTTCATCGTGGGCGCGACCAGCGCCGTCAGCATGATTGGGCACGCCAAAGCGGGGAGGGTGCGCTGGAAGGCCGGGCTGCTCTTCGGCGTCGCGGGCATGGCCGGGGCGTTCGCGGGCGGCATTCTCGGTGGGTTGATCCCGGGCGCGATCCTGATGGTCTTGTTCGCGGTCATGATGATCGTCACGGCGACCGCGATGATCCGCGGTAGAAAAAACCAGGCCGCGAAAAGCTCGGCTGCCGAGCACACACCCGCGCTCGTACGCATCCTGCTCGACGGGTTCCTGGTCGGCATCGCCACCGGCCTTGTCGGCGCGGGCGGCGGGTTCCTCATCGTGCCGGCCTTGAACCTGCTCGGTGGCCTCCCCATGGCCATCGCCGTTGGCACCTCACTGCTGGTCATCACGATGAAGTCATTCGCCGGACTCGGCGGCTACCTCTTCTCGGTGCAGCTGAACTGGCCGATCGTGCTCGCGTTCACCGCGACCGCGTTCGCGGGCTCGTTCGCGGGCGTCGCCCTCGCTGGCCGAGTGCCCGAACGCGCACTCCGCAAGGGGTTCGGCATCTTCGTGCTCGTGATGGGCGCGTTCGTGCTCGTGCAAGAACTCCCCCCACTCATCACCTCCCTCACCGGCGCCTGATCTCCAACTGGCCCCGTCTCACCAGAAAGGCCGTTGTGGCACCCGCACCCCCTTCCGCACAGACAGCGCGACCCCGCATCGGCACGATCGTGCCCGGCTACGCGGTTCCGGTGATCAACGAGCGCGCGGTTCGGGCGGCAGCGGGCATCCTCTTCCTACTCGGCGGTGCCGCGTTCGCGACCGCTTTCTTCACTGAGTCCATGCAGCCTCTCCAGCCATTCGGCATGTTCTTCATGCTCGACATGCTGCTCCGCGTCGTGGCCGGCGACCGCTGGTCCCCCACCCTGGTCCTCGGCCGCCTGGTCGTCAGCCGCCAGCGGCCCGAGTGGGTGGGAGCCTCACAGAAGGAATTCGCCTGGTGGCTCGGGTTCGCCTTGGCCGCGGTCTCCTGTGCCAGCATGGGACTTTTCGCCGCCCCGCTCTGGGTCACCCTCGCGCTCTGCAGCGTGTGCCTCATCCTGCTCTTTCTCGAGACCGCGTTCGGCATCTGCGTCGGGTGTGTATTACAGAAGCGGTTCGGTAAACAACCACCTATGTATTGTCCCGGCGGCACCTGCGATTATCACGCGGAAGATCCTGTCGTCACCGCATTCACCCAATCCCGCAAACATTTCTAATCGCCGAACAGTCACCCCAGTGCTTCGCTCACCACCCTCACCCGTCACGAAAGGACCGCATCATGCGTCGCATCATCCTCCTCCCCCTCGCCGCATCCGCACTAATGCTTGGCCTGACTGCTTGCTCGGCAGGGCCCGTCGCAGGCTCCGTGGAGGTCGGCGCAAACACGATCATCCTCGATGTGCGCACCGCCGACGAACACGCCGCAGGTCACCTCGAAGGCTCACAGTTGCTCGACTTCAACAGCGGTGAGGTTGCCAAGGCGATCCCAACCCTCGACCCTGAGGCCGAGTACCTCGTCTACTGCCGCTCTGGTAACCGCGCCGGCCAGGCGATCACGCTCATGGAACAGGCAGGTTTCACCAACCTCACGAATCTCGGCTCCCTCGAGCAGGCAGCCCAGGCGACCGGCGTCGCAATCATCCGTTAAGGCTCTCTGACACGGGTTGAAATCTGGTCTTCAGCAGGCACCTACGCGGTGAGCCGCGTGTGTGCATACCCATGCTTGCGGCCGAAAACTGTAATACGGTGTGAGTGATGTCGAATCGGCTCTTTCCTCCTTCACACTCGCACCACAAAGGATAACTACGCAGAACCTTCCTTTTCTCCGCGCAGCCGTCGGGTTGCTCGTTGCATGCGTCGCCATCGCAGGACTTTCGGGGTGCATGAGAACCACCGCTGATGGTCGTGTCGGCGGCGGCATCTCGTTGGGCGATAGGGCAAGCGGTGGGTATGTCACCCCGATTGATGTCGTCACCGGTCGTTACGAAGTGACTGTCCAGGACTACATCTGGGGTGCGCCACCGGCAGACGGAGTTTTCGACATTACGAAGACGAGCCTCACCACACTCACGATTCTCACGAGCGATGATGCGCTCTGGAACTGCGATTACGACGAGGAGCTAGCCTCTGCAACCTGCACCGCAGCTGCTGACACAGAGAAAGAGATGCCGATGCAGGTCGATTGGTCAACGCAAGATGACAAGAGGCACCAGATTTCTGGATTTGTGACGGTAACACTCGAGGGCGAAACTCATGAGGCAATGACGTTCGAGGGTACTCGTATCGTCGAATAGAGCACGGAGGCTCCCGGCAGCCTTTGTACTTTCGAGATCCTGAAGCATCCCGAGGCCCCGATGCGTGCAGTTTCGTTACCTCCGCAGCCGAGAAGCCGTGCGAATCCTCATGCGGTCAACGCGAATGTCTGGGAGGTTCGAGCCATGCGCTCACCAACCGGGATACCGTGTGGTCCAGCGTGTGTACAGGCCGTATTCGCCCTGCAGTTCATGCCCGCGAGTGAACTCGTAGACAAAGTCATCTGTAAGTTCGAGGATGGTGCCCCGACCTTCAACCTCAAACACCAGCTGCGGCGGCAACGATTCTTCTCCATGCAGCGCACCAAGGATGTTGCCACAGAGCGCACCCGTCGAATCAGAATCACCTGAGTGGGTGACCGCGAGCGGGAGCGCCTTGAGTATGTTCTCTGGCTCGGGGCACTGCAGCGCTGCGTAGACAGCGATGCCTAACGCTTCATCAGCTACCCACCCGCCACCCAACGACTCCAACACCGCAACGCTGGGTGGTTCAGTCGCCAAATCGATCGCCTGCTGAAGCACTCGCGTAGTCTCTTCATGGTGTTCGCGACAGTGTAGATGTCGCATCATTGTGTTTACCGCCTCGTCAAGTTCTTGCCCCAGAACTATCGCACCAATAAGCGCGGCGAGTGCACCCGAAGCGAGCTGGGCAGTCGGATGACCGTGCGTAAAGGATGCCGCTTGCGCCGCGCTATCGAACTGCCACCCGAAGGCGTCGTCAGAGCTCGGTGGCAACAGCCCGAATGGTGCACTGCGCATGACCCCGCCGCAGCCTTTCGAATCATTCTCAGCCTGGCCACCGTATTGCGAGATCTTCCGTTCGCCGCATCGCGCATCCATTAACGCTGATATGCAGGTGTTGCCAGGGGCGCGCCTGACATAGAGCCACTTCTGGTTGATCCACCAGCCATCTTTTGACCCATCGGGCTCGCGCATGAGCTGCGTGTCGGGGAAGTACACCTAGCACACCGGGCCCGGTCGCCCAGCCGAGAGGAGACACCCATGACGAAGCCACACTCGGGCCACGGGCACGACCACGGGCCTCACAGTGGCCACGAGCACCACGAGCACCACGAGCACCACGAGCGCACTGGGCACGAGGATCACGGTGGTCACGCTGGCCATATGGGCCACTGCGGTCACGGCGGCCACGGCGATCATGTGGCACAGTTTCGGCGCCTGTTCTGGGTGAATCTCGTGCTCGCGGTGCCAGTCGTCGCGTTCTCGCCAATGTTTGCCATGATCCTCGGCCATTCAGTACCAGGCTGGGCCACCTGGATCGCACCTGTTATCGGCACCGTGATGTATGTCTGGGGCGGCTCCCCATTCTTGACGGGCACGGTGAGCGAAATCAAGGCCCGCAAACCGGGCATGATGCTGCTGATCGCCCTGGGCATCACCGTGGCCTTCCTCGCATCGTGGGGCGCACCACTCGGGCTGTTGCATCACGAGCTCGAATTCTGGTGGGAACTCGCGCTGCTGGTGGTCATTATGCTGCTCGGGCACTGGATCGAGATGCGTTCGCTCGCCCAGACCACTTCTGCGCTCGACTCCCTCGCTGCGCTTTTGCCCGACGAAGCCGAGCGGGTCGAGGGTGAAACGGCCGTCACGGTGAGCCCGGCGGAGTTGCGCGTTGATGATCTCGTGATCGTGCGCCCGGGCGGCAGCGTGCCGGCCGACGGCATGATTGTTGACGGAAGTGCGGCCATGGATGAATCGATACTCACTAAACAACAGCGCACTGCCAGCACGGACAATGATGAACTTCACGTAGTCGAAAGCGATCGGCTCAATCGCTTCATGCATGGTCTGGGTCCTGGCAATTATCGGTGAGAACTGCCCGACGTATGGTGAAGTTTCGGTGTCTTCTTGGGCTAGTGCTTCCTTCGCGGTGTTGGCAGCGTAGAAAAATCGCCTGGTGGGCTGGATGCTCACGGCATGTCAGCCGTGCGAGGGTGTGTTATCCATTTGATTGTTCGGCCCTGTGCGTTCGGGTGAGACCTCGCTGTGTGCGAAGGTAGTCCGTGAGGCGGTCACCTTCGATATCCAGGTTCGGGAGGATCTTGTCGAGCCATTTCGGTGTCCACCATGCTGCGCGTCCAAGTGTTGCCATGAGGGCTGGGACGAGTGTCATGCGGATCAAGAACGCATCAATCAATATTCCGACAGCCAGCGCTAACCCAAATTGTTTCACCATGCTGTCTTCGCTGAAGATGAACCCGGCAAACACTGAGACCATAATCGCGGCGGCAGCAACCACGACACGACTGGACTGTTCGAACCCGCGGATGACGGCTTGGGCTCCCTGGTGCCCGTGCACGTGGGCTTCACGCATAGAACTGACAAGGAACATCTCGTAGTCCATGGCAAGGCCATACAAGATGCCAGTGACCATGATGGGAAGGAAACTGAGGATCGGGCCAGCCGTGTCGATGCCGACGAGGTCTTTCAGCCATCCCCACTGGAAGATCGCGGTCATGATCCCGAACGTCGCGCCAATGGTCAGCAAGAACCCCACGGTTGCTTTAATCGGGATCAGGATCGAACGGAAGACCACGAGCAGCACCAGCAACGAGAGGATGACGATGATGGTGATGTAGAGCGGGAGCACGCTCGCGAGTTTCTCGGAAATATCGAGATTGATCGCAGTGAGACCTGTGACACCAATGGTTGTTCCGGCGATTCCGGTGAGATCACCGGAATCTGCGCGCAACGTGTGCACGAGCGTGGTTGTTGACTCAGCATCGGCTCCTTCAGTAGGGATGACGGTGAAGAGTGCGAGCGTGTCGTCGGGAGAAAGCCCCATGGGCCTAACTGTCTCGACAGACTCACCGCGTTCGAGTGATTCGGCAATGGCAGGGAGTTCGGTGGCGTCGAAGTGTTCTCCGTCTGGTGCATGAATAACGGTGATGAGCGGTGCGTTGTAGCCCTCACCGAAACCCCGGGTGACGGCGTCGGATGCCAGCCGCTCGGTCGTTTCGAGATTTGCGGTGGATCCATTGGGCATGCCGAGAGACATCTGAGTCATAGGGATGGCGGCGACCCCCAGGAGTGCGACAACGCCGATGATGACGGCCCACCGCCCCTTCACCACGCCGGAGGCGAATGTGTGGGCGAAACCGTGACGTTGTACGTAACTGCGCTGCTGCTGTCTCTGCCGTGCCCGCGGGCTGAGAATTCGTTCACCGACGATTCCCAACAGGGACGGGAGCAGGGTGAGCGCGATGAGTACCGCCAGAAGCACAGTTGCCGCAGCCACGAGTGCCATGGTGGTGAGAAAAGATATCCCGATCAGCGTCAACCCGCCGAGAGCGATGACCACGATGAGACCTGCGAAAGCTACCGCACTACCAGCGGTCCCTAATGCTCGACCGGCTGCCTCCGCTGCAGAAAGCCCTTCGCGGAGAATGAGGTGCCGTTGCCGGTTGACGATGAAGAGGGCATAGTCGAGGCCGACGGCGAGCCCGATCATGAGCGCAAGCACCGGTGTCGCACTGGTGAGTTCAACGGTGTTCGACAGGGCGAATGCGCCACCCAGACCGACCGCGACACCGAGCACCCCGGTAACAAGTGGCAGGCCTGCAGCCCGGAGTGAACCCAGGGTGAGGAAGAGCACAAGACCTGCCACCAACAACCCCAACGCTTCATGCCCGCCCAGAGGAGGTTCGTGAGGTTTCAGAGACTCGGTCGGCAGAGCCATGATTCCGACTTCTTCGGCGTGTTGTGTCGCAGTAGTGACCACGTCGTCGATCACACCTGCAGGAAGGTCTTCGACTTGCAGAGAGAACTGGATCTGCATGAGCGCCACAGTTCCGTCGTCAGAGATGAGCACACCGGGGGCGAGCATTCCCTGCTGCCGGAGAGCCTGCTGCATCATCATTTCTTGCTCAGCTGGGGAGACCTGTTGCCCGGCATGACCTTGCATCTGCTCGGGTGGTTGTGGCGCATCACCAGGCGCTATCGGACCGGTGGCGTCCTCAGGTTTCGGCATGACTGCTGCGAGATCCTCTGTGCTGCGCTCCACCACGAACTCGTTGGCCGAGATGGCCGTGAGTGACGAGCGGATCGCTTCTGCGCTCGCCCCCTCGTCGACTCGCTCACCAGACGGGCTCGTGAACACGATCGTGCCCTGCCCGCCAGCGGTGTCAGGAAACTCAGAACGAAGCTCTTCGATGACGGCTTGACTCTCTGTCCCATCGATCGTGATCGCAGAACTGATCTTCACCCCGCCCGTGATCGCCAACGTGATGACGCTCCCGAGAATGAGGAACCAGGTGATCAGAAACACCCACGGGCGCCGGTAGGAGAAGCGCCCCAAACGGTACAGGAATATTGACATCGAAAAGCCTTTCTGGCAGGGGAAAGCAGCGCGAGCAGCAACAGATCACGCTCAAGATGAAAAAATCAGAGACCGGACTTGAGTCTCGAGAAGACCTTCTCGACGAACTCGCCGGGCGAACTCGGCGGCGACACTGCCCCATCGATGAGAGAACTCAGTGCCCCATACGCGGCACCGACAATAATGTGTGACGTGAGTTTCGAGACCGAATTCCCTGCGCGCTCTCCGACAACGTGTTGTGCGGTGCGGCGAATCTGAGCGTGCACGCTCTCCAGGTACGGTCGCAGTGCCGGATCCGCCTCCGCAAGGTCTCGAAGCTGGAAGAGAAGGTCCAACAGGCCCCCGGAGAGCTGATGAATCGCAAGGCCCTTCACCCAGTCCAACAACGCAGTGTCGGCGGGCAGCTCGGGCATCGAGGAAATTCCCTGGTGCAGCTGCTCGAGCGCGAGCGCCGTAACCGCTTCCTCCTTATTCGAGAAGTAGTTCGCAAAGGTTCGACGTGACACACCGGCCCGCCCCACGACATCATCAATCGTGTAGCCCTCAAGCCCGTGCTCACGTGTCAGCTCGAATGCTGCGCGCGCGAGCGCATGCGAGGTCTGTTGGCGCTTCCAATCGCGGTGGCTAGGTTCTGTCATGATCACATCTTAATCACATAATTGCCCAATGGGCAAATATGCCCGTTGGGCAACTATCGCCATCCTGTAAGTGTGAATGAAACTACCGAGGTGATGGTCAGGCAGCTGGAACGCGCTCGCGTCGGGCATTTCGTGTCACTGAAATCGCCGACGCTATCGTCTGACGCGGTCTCGCTTCGTTCCCGTGTGCGCTCGGAGCGCGCGGAGCGCCGACAGAATGGCCACAAGGTCAACAATCTCTTGCAGCAGCGCTCCCACCACCGCCGGCAAATAGCCGAATGCGGCGACGAGCATCAAACCGACTGAGATGATGATGCCCATCCAGATCGACTGCCGGGCGATCTGCACCGTGCGCCGCGAGACATAGGCCACATCTGCCACTCGCGCGATGTCGTTCGAGGTGATCACCGCCGCTGCTGACTCGCTCGCGACCGTTGCACCCCTGCCCGCCATCGCAACACCGACGTCGGCGGCCGCCAGCACCGGGGCATCATTGATCCCATCGCCGACCATGAGTACGGGTCTCGGCCGCATCGCCTGCACAATCCGCACCTTGGTCTGGGGAGTGGTCTCAGCGTGCACCGTCTGAATGTCGACCGCGTGTGCGACAGACTCCGCGGTCGACGTGATATCACCGGTCACCATCGCGATCTCGACTACGCCTGCTCGGCGAAGACGGGACACCGTGTCTGCAGACTGCTCACGAATCGGGTCGGACAAGATGATCACTCCGGCGAGCTCGTCACCGACCGATACGTAAACAGCCGTCTCCCCAGCTGAGAGTACGGGTCGATCGATCGGCCCGGTCACCTCTTCGATAAATGAGGGCTTGCCCACTCGCACCGAAGTGCCGTCTGCCAGGGAGGCGAGGACACCGTTTGTTGCCACCTCGTCGGCCGTCACCACTTCGGGAAGCTCAAGTTGCTGTGTGCGTGCCGATGCCACGATCGGATCGGCGAACACGTGCACGGAGTACTGCTCGGCGGCGGCCGCGAGCTGCAGCGTCTCGTCTACGGTGCGAGCAGCAGGGTGAATCTCGACGACGTCGGCTTTACCTTCGGTCAAGGTGCCGGTCTTGTCGAATGCGACTACACGGACCCGGGCGAGAACCTCTAACACGCCACCGTCTTTGATGATGACGTTGAGCTTTGCCGCGGAGCTCATCCCGCCCATAAACGCGACCGGGGTGGCGATGAGCAGCGGGCACGGCGTCGCCACGACGAGCACCTCGGCAAATCGCACCGGGTCCCCGCTGAGAAACCACGCGAAGCCCGCAATCAGCAATGACACAATGGTGAACGGCACCGCATAACGGTCGGCGAGTCGCACCATCGGTGCCCGGGAGTCCACGGCCTCCTCGACCAACCGTACGATCGAGGCGTAGTTCGAATCGGCTGCCACCTTCTGCGCGCGCATCGTGAAGCTCGTCGTGCTGTTGACCGTTCCAGAAAGCAGTGGGTCGCCCGCGTGGTAGTTCACCGGGATCGGTTCACCGGTCACGGATGATTCATCAATCGTCGCGTGATCCGATAGGAGCACCCCGTCGACGGGGAGGATCTCTGAGGAGCGCACCAGCAGTTCGTCGCCGACTTTCACCTCTTCGATCGCGATGCGTTCGACCTCACCTGTTACCGGGTGAATTCGACCCGCGAATGCTGGGGCTCGGTTCAACAGTTGGTCGAGTTCTCGGCTCGCGCGGCGAGCGGCGAGGTCTTCGAGTGCTTCCCCTCCGGTGAGCATCAACGCGATGATGAGCCCCGCGACATACTCCTGTACGGCGAGTGTCGCGATCATGGCGATGACCGCAAGAATGTCGAGCCCCCAATGCCCGCGCATCAGATCTTTGAACATGTCGATCGCGGTGATCACGATCACGATACCGAGCACCAAGTATGCGGTGACCCCGAGAGCCATCTCTGCGCCGGTCAGCCAGAGCATAACCCCGGTCGCCAAACCGACGAGCACGAACATCATGAGCTTGCGGTTGCGAAGAAATTCCACCGTCGATGACATTGCGTGTGACGCTTCCGAGGTACGTGGGGCGATGGTCTGGGCTGGCACGGTGCTGTTCTCAGTCTCTCTTCGAGTGGGTTGAGAGTGCGGTGAGCGCGGTCACATCAGTGATCGTGATCCGCCCCTGTTCCTGTTGTGAGATCACCCCGGTGTCGGTGAGTTTGCGAAGTTGCCGACTGAGGGACTCTGGTGTCGTGGACAGGAGCGAAGCGATGTCCTTCTTTGCGAGCGGCAGCGTCACGTCGATGGCTCCTCGCGGCCCTGGCGTCGCAGGGAGCGAGAGCAGGTAATCGGCGAGACGAGAGCTCAGGTTTCCCAAGATGACAGAAGCCAGTCGCGCCTCAGTATCATCCAAGCGCTGACTCACTCCTTGCAGCATGCGCAGCCCGATGCTCGGATGCTTCTCGACGAGACGCCCGAGATCGGCATGATGGAACACGCACAGTTCGGTATACACGAGCGCTTCTGCTGCGTGATCGGGTCTCGTGCCGGTGAGAAACGCGGATTCTCCGATGAAGTCGCCCGGCCCGAGGACCCGGATCACCTGCTCGTGCCCAGCCGCACTTGTGCGAGCGATCTTCACCTGACCGGTGTGCACCACCATCAACTGCGACATGTCCGAGCCTGCTGTATACGCCTGCTCGACAGCGTCTAATCGGACGGTACGTGCAAATCCCGCAACTTCCACTTGCTGCGCATGTGTGAGCCCTTGAAACAGTGGTACACGGGCCACGCAGAGATCATTTGCTGGATCAGCATCCACATCGGTTGAAACAGCCAACGGCATCCTTCCCTTCCCTTCCCTTCCCTTCCCTTCCCTTCTAGTATGGCAACTCGTGGCACAACACACGCGCTTCAGCTGAAGCCAGGGGTGGCGCGTGCAGTGATGTACGCGTGTGGCGTCCGCGGGTTCGAGCGCTGCCCGATCACCTCGAACCCGGCGTGGGTGAGGGCTTCGACCATTTTGTTCATCGGCCACCGGTATGCGGCGGCGATCGGATGGTCGAATGCCTCTAGCCGCGGCCCCGCGAAAAAGGACATCAGCAGCGATCCGCCGTCACCCAGCCGAGTGCGCAGTGTTGCGAGCGCGTGTAGAAGCTCTTCTGAGCTCATGTGAATGGTCGAATACCAGGCGAGGATCCCGCCCCAGCGGGTCTCGCAACGGGCGAGATCGTCGATGGAATCGTGATGGAACACAACCGCGAGATGTCTGGCTCGGGCAATCGTGATGAGGCGATCCGATGGCTCGAGCCCTTCCACCGTGTGTCCGAGGCGTGCGAGGTGACCGGTCCAACGCCCGGTACCCGCGCCGACATCGAGAATGGGGCCATCGACTGCCGCGGCCCACGGCTCGATGACCGCACGGTCAGGGTCATCCGGTGAGATCTCGGCGCCGAGAATGCCCTCGATATCAACCTCAGGCGACCCGTATGCATCGGCCACCCGGTGTATTGAGGCCACAGGATCAGACGTCCGTGCTGCTGTGAATACGGCGTCCGTCGGTGCCTCAGGCCGCTGGGTCATGGTTCGATGATCACTTTGCCGGCAGTGTGCCCGGCCTCCACCATGGCGACGGCTTCCGCAGCCCGATCGAGACTGTATCGGTCCGTCACCTGCGGGTCGACGAGACCGTACTGGGCGACGCCGGTGATCTTCTCGAGCCCTTCACGCGTGCGCACCACCGCTACGCCACCGAGTTGCTGCACGGTGGTCGGGTCTGCGGTACTGATGATGACGCTCGGGTCTTTGGCGACGACCGCGAGATCACGAAGCGCCTGCCCACCGACCAGGTCGATGAGCACATCAACACCCTCCGGCGCGATGGCACGCACCCGGCCAGCCGCACCCTCCCCGGAGGCAACGAACGTCGCACCGGTCGACTCCACCAGTTCCTGCTTCGCTGCACTGGCCACACCGATGACCGTGAACTTGTGCACATTGCCGATCTGCGCCGCCATCAGCCCGACCCCACCTCCGGCGCCAAGAATCAGCATCGTCTGACCAGGTTCCAGCTCGATCTGATGCGTCACGTCATACGCAGTCGCCCCTGCGACAGGCAGTGCTGCAGCGTCAGCAAAGGAAAGCTCTTCGGGCTTCTGGACGGTTTGTGCCGCATCCAACACCGTGTGCTTCGCGAACGTTCCCTGTCCTTTGGCCGCGAGGCCGAGCACCATGTCACCGACAGCGAAGTTCTCGACCTCTGCGCCTACGGCGGTGACGACACCGGAGGCCTCTCGGCCCATCGGTGCGGGAAGCGGCCAGTGGGAGCCCATCTGCCCCGCACGGATCTTCCAGTCAGCAGGGTTCACCCCGGCCGCTTTCACTTCGATCGCGAGCTCTCCAGGCCCAGGCGCCGGAGCGGGGCGTTCAACGAATTCCTGCGTCTCGGGGCCGCCATAGGCGGCGAAGACCAGCGCTTTCGACATTATTGACTTCTCCTCGTTCTCCAGGTGAGTGACACTTACGTGGTTGCCTGTGGCGGAGCGTCTTCACCCGAAGCCTCTGCCGCATCATCGAGTTCCTTCGTGGCATACTCCGCGTCAATTGCGTGCTCCGGAGGTGAATAGACGGTGTAGAGCACCAAAGGCTCATCGCCAGTGTTGCGGAAGTTGTGGCGAGTACCGGCCGGGACAGCGCAAAGGTCGCCAGCATCAACGGTGTGCGTCTCGCCGTCAAGGTCGGCCTCTCCGCTGCCCGACACAAAACTCAGCAACTGGTCGGTGGTGTCATGCACCTCGTCGCCGATCTCCCCGCCCACCGGAATCGTCATCGCAACGAGTTGGGAATGCTTTCCCGTCCAGAGCACCTGACGAAAATTCGTGTTTGCTTTCGCGACCTCGTCGATGATGAAGTGCGTCGCCTTCTCGCCGACGCTGAACTGGTTCTCACTCATGTGTGTGGTCCTTTCCTAAGATGGAAGTTCGGATGAACTCTGGGCCGTGGCTGGTTCGACCGGGCGGCCTGTTTCATGTGCGGCTCGGGCGCGTTCACTCCTCGACAACGCAGTGGCTCCTTGGGTGTTGCGCAGCAGGCGCATCGCGTTGAGGATTACGATGAGCACCGATCCCTCGTGCACGAGCATGCCGATAGCCATCGTGACACCCCCTGCGAAGACCCCGACGAGCAGCACGACAACGGTGATGAGCGCGATCCAGATGTTCTGGCGCATGACGTTCACGGTGCGTTTGGCGAGGCTGATTGCTTCGGGCAGTTTCAAGAGGTTGTCGCCCATCAGGGCAATGTCTGCCGTCTCCACGGCCACCGCTGAGCCCGCTGCACCCATGGCAACACCAATGTCGGCGGTCGCGAGGGCCGGGGCGTCGTTCACGCCGTCGCCCACCATCGCGACCGTGTGCCCCTCGCGCTGCAACCGCGCGACAGCGTCGAGCTTGTCCTCGGGTAGCAACGAAGCATGGATCTCATCGATACCGACCGCCTCACCGATGGCTTCGGCGACAAGGCGCGTATCTCCGGTGAGCATCACCACCTTCTGCACCCCGCCAGCGTGCAAGCGCCTGATCATCTCGGGGGCATCCTCGCGGATCGTATCTGCGACACCGATTACGCCAAGCACGCTCTCATCGACCGCGACAATCATCGGGGTCTTGCCTGCCGCCGCCAGTTTGTTCGCAGCCACAGCCGCCCCCGCGTCGTTCACGATCCCGTACTGTTCGAGCAGCGGCACGTTACCGATGAGTACCCGCTTGCCGTGAGCGTCGGCCACGATCCCCTTGCCCACGACCGGTGTGACCGATCCCGGAAGGCCCTCGGGGGCCACTCCTTCTTCTCGTGCGGTGTCGAGGATCGGGCGGGCAAGTGGGTGCTCAGACCCTGCTTCTGCGGCGGCTGCCCAGCGAATCACCTCGCGCCGATCCGCTTCAGGATTGAGCACAACGATGTCGGTGAGTACCGGGCGGCCCTCGGTGAGAGTCCCCGTCTTATCGACTGCGACGGCCGAGATCTTGGCCGAGGTTTCGAGGTACTCGCCGCCCTTGATGAGAATCCCGTTGCGGGCCGAGCGGCCGATTCCCGCTACGATCGCCACGGGAATCGAGATGACGAGCGCGCCCGGGCAACCGATCACGAGCAACGTGAGGCCGAGCACTACGTCACCAGAGATGAGGCCCGCCGCAAGCGCGAGTACCATCACCGCGGGCGTGTACCACTTCGAGAATCGGTCGATGAATGCCTGCGTTTTCGCTTTCGCATCCTGCGCTTCTTCGACACGGTGAATGATGCGCGCGAGCGTCGTGTCGGCTCCGATGCCGGTCGCCATGACCTGTAGGAATCCGCCCCGCGAGATCGTGCCCGCAAACACGTGATCTGACTTCGTCTTTTCGACCGGGATCGACTCACCCGTGATCGATGCCTCGTCGATCGCTCCGGTGCCTGACACGACCTGCCCGTCGACGGGAACTTTCGCTCCGTTCTTTACGAGCACGATCTCGCCCATGCGCACCTGATGTGCGGCGATCTCGACCTGCTCACCGTCGCGCATCACGACTGCAACGTCGGGGGCCACCGCGACCAACTCAGCGAGCGCTGCACGGGTCTTGTTCATCGTGCCGGCTTCGAGTGCGTGACCGATCGCGAAGAGGAACGTCACGGCGGCAGCTTCCCAGAAGTTGCCGATGAGTGTCGCGCCGATCGCTGCAATCGATACGAGCAGGTCGATACTGATGAACTTTACGAGCAGTGCCCGGACGGCCTTCACGACGATTCCGTACCCCGCGACAATTGCTGCGGCGAGCATGAACGCGTTCGCAAGGGTAAACACATGACCAGAACCGTGGGCGTGTTCGCCAGCGTCGATCCACCATTGCGGACCGACCGTGACGTTCCAGCTGCCGCCGAAGAGCTTTTCGACGCCGAACGACACGAGAATGAGGAGGCCCGAGACAACGGGAATGAACCAGTTGCCATACCGCCACTTACGGAACGCGTTCACGAATGTGCCGCCTTTCGAATTGGTGAACTTCGTGCGTGAGGAGCCGTTTGGCTAGAACGCGGAGGTCTTCGACTTATAGCCGGCCTTATCGACAGCAGCAATGAGATCGTCGACGGAACTTCTTGTCTCATCGTGGTCGATCTCAACGCGACCCGAGGCGAAGTGCACCGTCACGTTCTCGACGCCATCGAGCTTGCCGACCTGCTTCTCGATCTTGGTCACGCACGACGGGCACGAGAAACCCTCGGCGCGCAGCAGAGTGTGGGTGGTGTCAGTAGCGTTCGCCATGATGAGTCCTTTCGCTTCACCCCGAAACGGGGATCGACCAGGAGGTTCCTGGCCTTCACGACCCAGACTATTGTGTTGACAGAGCCTCAGCCTTGACCTAGATCAAGTCGCGCTCGGAGCTCCTCTCTGTGGCTCACCAGCTACTTGGGTGCCGTGAGTCGCTTCTTGGTTGATCTGCTGGGCGCCATGAAGGTCTACAAGACCGAACTGATCCGTCAGCAAGGCCCTGGCGGACGGTCGAGCAGGTCGAGCTTGCGACCCTCGAATACGTGTGGTGGTGGAACCATGAGCGGCTCCACGGGGAACTCGATATGCGTACTCCGATCGAGGTCGAACAGGCGTACTACGCTGAAACCGAGACGCTTCTGTCACCGACCGGCTGACAGGGAAACCGGTCGGAACAAGAGCCAGGCCAATTCAATTGTGCCCAAAGAAGTCTGGTACCAGGTACAGGCCGTGCTCGACGCACACAAATCCGCAGCTGATGCCACGCAGGTGCATGACCACTACCTGAAAGGCACGTATCGACTGGGAGTGGGCTTGTCGGCAGCTACAGGCGAGCGTCGACTGAATTACGAACTGCGAATCCTGGCGGTTTCTTGTTGACGCCATGTTTCACCAGTCGCCGTTCACAGAAAAACCCGGCCCCTGAGGGGCCGGGTGGTGTGAGACCAGATTAGCATGGATCACCACTCAGGTGGCTTCGAGATTCGGCTGCCGATCATCAGCGGAAGTTGGTGTTCGTACCAATCAGCAGGCTGCAGCTGATACCACCAGTGATTGCCTACGCCGTCCGTCGGATGACCGGCAAGCTTTCCCGCACGGTAGCCTTTCGTCGGATTAATCAAGCCGACCGGCACGCGTTCCCTTACGAAGCTGATCGGGAATGCAAGGTCGCTGTCATTCGAAATGACCACCGCGGCATCGACTACGCCGGTCAACACATCGATCAACAAATGTGAGGCAACGTTGACGTCAGAGCCCTTCTCTTCGCGTCGCGCCACCGACGCCATGAACCGAGCCCCTGGTACGTCGTTCTCAGCACCGTCCTGCACCATGAGTGGCCACTGCGGATGCGAGATCACTGGTTTACCGTTGCAGCCGGCAACGGCCAATGGTGCGGTCGCAACGCGAGAGACGTAGTTGCCGAAGCTGATCGTGGATGCCGACCCTGAATGTTCTAACGCCCTGAGATAAACATCCTGCTCGCGTTGGCCACTGGGGTTGCTCGCTCCGCTGATCCTGGCCGTGCAATATGTGACGTTTTCAATCACGGGATCTACCCACCGGGAGTGGTCTGCGACAAGATCGCCGGCGAGGCCCCGCAGGTCCAGCCATCGCCAGCCCGGCGTAGAGCGACCGCAGATGCCACGGCCTCCGTAATAGAGGTTGTACCCATCGATGTAAATGCCGACTCTCATACCTGCGAGGGTAGGTCATACGACCGACATCAAGAAAAGGTGAGCCCTCCAGTGCGGCTCGCTGTGACCATGCACACATGAACATCGACGCCAAACCGCCAATCAGATCAGAGGAGTCGCTGGACAAAGTACGTGATTTGGTTGATGCCTTGCTGCACCCGACTCCGGCATTCACCCAGTTGATGGCGAATCTGAAAGCAAATCACGAACTCGACGCCACCGCCTCGACTGAAAAACCCAAAGAACAGCTGCCAGTAACGACTGAAGTGCGAGCCAGCACGAAGACTCCGATCACTCCGCGACCAGATTCAAGCACAAAGACTTCGATCAATCCCCCACCCGAAGCCATCACTCTTCAAATGAATGAACGCGAGTTGCAGGCTCTGCTCGCGCTCGTGGTCGACTACGCAAACGGGCTCACCCAAATGGAGCTTGCCCAGAAACATGGCATGCATGTTCAGACCGTGAGGAAGCGCCTCAAGGAAGTCGGCGTCAACCTTCGAGCGAGGGTGAAGCTCCTGAGCCCAGCACAGTTGGAGGCAGCCCGATCCGCTATCGCGGGCGGCGCAAGCTTGCGGGCGACCGCACGCCAGCTCGGAGTCTCGCACGCGACCCTGACACGCAATCTCAAACCTGGAAAGGTTTGAACCTTCACCATTGCGTACCACCAATGGAATCTTTTCAAACCCGGGCCGAACACCTCGGTTACCATTGCGTACCATTGACACAAAATGGGTGTGATCTGGGGTTTTATGAAAAATCCCCTGCCCCCGAAACAGAAATCGGGGGCAGGGGCCCGGGTCCCTGCGTAGACAGTTCTCAAACCCCAAACCGAAGCTAGAGTCGTTGATTTCTCGCTGGAAAAGAGGGGTATACCGGGTGTCTCAGCGGGCCGAAAGCACCCCGATTCAGGACGTGCGAGGGCCTTGCGTGAGGAGGATCGGGAAACCTCAAACCTTTCTGAGTGCCGCCCAGGTGGACCAGCTCGTCGACGACTACCTCGGCGGCGCGACCGTCACCGATCTTGCCGTCAAATACGAGGTGCACCGCGCCACCGTCTCTCGCAACCTCACCGACAACGGCGTCGTGAGGCGATCGGCTGGGCTCCACGGAGGGGAGGCAGCCGAGGCCGTTCGACTGTTTCGGCAGGGCGAATCGCTTCGAGGGATCTCTCGCTCGATCGGAGCCAGCCGCGACTCGATCCGGAGGACATTGGAGCGCTACCAGGAGATTCCGCAGCTCACTCGCCGTCGCACCACCGAGCAGCTTTCTGAGGAGTCCGAGGATCAGATGTCACGAGTCGGTGAGGTTCACCTCGACGATGGGCCCTCCGCCGACTCCAGGCTCGAGAGTCATGACCGGTACGTACCGGTTGTCGCCACTTAGGTCGCCAGCCCATTCGTAAACGACGGTGCGCAAGGTGTTCAGGTAACGCCCGAGCAACACTCCGAGCCCGTACGGACCGTGGTAGGCGAGGTGGACCTCCGACCGCCCGAACGCAGAAGCGACCTCGCGAACCTTCGACATGAGAGCTCTGCTGAAGCATCCCGCTACCGACGGGTCGATGTGTCTGTCACCGGCACTCAACGCGACGGCAATGTCGAAGCCGGGCCCGTGCTCGATCAAATTTTGGAACGCAGCGTGATCAACTTGCGGAGACAACGTCACAAAGACTGCCACTCGGGACTTGGCGCTAGGCGAATCCGACTGAAGTAGCGTCTCGGTGCGGATCTGCGGGACCTCTCCACCCTCGCCGCTAGATGAGTGCCAGGTCTGGCCGCTGGCGTCGAGGACCTCGAGCTCATGGAACTCTGTCGACGGTAGCGCTGCCCCGAGTGCAAGCGCCACAGATAGGTGGGCTCCACCAGATACGGCAATCTTCTGTGCACCCGAAGCGTGGACCGCGTCCCCGAGGAGACCAAAAGTCTGTTGGAGGAGCATCAGTCCCTTGTGCTGCGGTAGACGCCCGTTTTCAGGGGCTTGCACGCGGATGTGCAGATCCTCTGTTCCCGCGTCGATCGCATAGCTTGCGGGCCTCGTTTGGATCTTGATTGTGAAGGGGCGTCCTTCCTGGCTGATTGTCGGCTTTCGCTCCTCGATCCGGTGCATAACGAGGTCCCTGATGATCTTGAGCTTGCCATCCGCTTGAAATACGTTGGTCTGCTTCTTGTCTGCAAGCACTCGTCTAGGTGCCAAGCGAAGTAGATGGTCTGGTGCTTCGTAATCGCACTTCGTTTCGTCTGCCGCTCGAGGGATGGCATTGGCTATGCATAGCGAGAATTCGCTTGCCTGGTCCAGCTCGAGGAGCCGAGGGAGTTCGCGTTCGCGAACAATCTCGCTGTCTGCGATGTCAGGGGTCGTGATAAGAACTGCACCTGACAGCCCCTGGGTGAGAGCGCGTTCGAGACGATCTGTCGTCGTCCCACCGCGCAGATCTGTGTGATCGCGCCACACGACTAATCCTGCTGCACGTGCCAGCTCCTCGAACGAGTCGGCAAGCTTCGTGCCATCACTTTGCCGGTAAGAGATAAACACAGGACCATCGCCACGAACCGCACCTTCTGGAAGCAACTCGAGTGCTGGGAATCGCGACGGTGGGTAGGAGACATCAGCGGGCGTTGTCTTGGGCTGTATTAGTGGACGGCGCCTGGCTACCTGCCCCGAATAATTCCAGGGAGTCCCAACGGAGTACACAAGAAGAATCAGTGGGTCTGCATGCTGTTTAGCGATGCCGCGAATGGAACTAATGTCTTGTGAACTCGGCCCAACGGCTGCGGGGTGACTGTGCCACTCGCCGATGTACCCAACCGGGTCGGTCGGAGCGCGCTCCTCAAAGAACTCAGCCAGCAGACGGTTCGCTTCGACGTCGTCGCGCACGAACGAGGTACTCGTGCGCTTCCCTTCGACTACGAGGGCTGCCGTGACGGTGAAGTCTGAGCCAACACGGTAGCCGAGGAGGATGCCACCAGTTTCATTCGGCAGAGCCTTAGCCGTCGAAGATGCAATCGTCTCATGTGCGTCACGGGACAGCTCAATGTGAATAAGTTTTCTGGTTGAGGTCATGATTCGTGAGTCTCTCCTTGAGGCGCAACGCTTCGAGTCTCACCAGCGTCGTCAATCGGACGGCCGGAAAGAATCCCGATGGCATGCCGCACCGCTGCAGCCGCAGCCTCCATCACCGCGTGGGGAGGTGCCGGTGAGATGGGGCTCCCACATCCGGGCTCGAACAGCTCGGCGACCTCCTCCTGTGTAGTGGGAACGACGAGTGCCGGTGTGGCCTCGACCTCAGTTAGCGGCGGCAATACATCGATTCGAAAAGTCACTCCCTGATCCCGAAGAGCGACGGACAATACGTGTTGCTCTTGCGACTCAGCGGCGACACGTAGTAGTGCTGTCGTGGCGAAATCGGCACTCGCGTTGATGACGAGGTCATGTGCATCGATCAGGTCAAAGGCGTCGGCACCATTGTCCAGCCGCTGCGCAACGGGCTCCAACGTGAGGTTCTGAGCGCCGTATCGCTCCATCAAGTACCTTCGCACTGCTTCGACCTTGGAGAGCCCCACACAGCTCGGATCGACCAGGTGCCGAACGAGGTTCCCCGGCAGAATGATGTCAGGGTCGATGAGAGTCAGGTTGCGTGCGCCAGAACGAACGAGTGCGTCTGCTACGAATGACCCGATTGCGCCGAGACCGACAATCGCGATCTTGCTGTTACCGAGCGACGGGGCAAGGATTCCGGCACGCACGTTACGGGCTTCTGGACCCGTAGACGCTGAAGTGAGGGCACCCGCCGCAATCGACTGCTCCGCGTCGACAGACAGGTCCAGTGCCAGCACTCCCAGAGAAGCACCGCGCCGGTAGGTAACCATCACTACGGAGATGGAGCCATCTCGAATCTTGCGGTCGATCGACAGTTCTTCCGGCAGGCGCTTCTCAAGGTCATCCCAACTACGAGGCGGAGTATCGATGTCCCCGAGTTCAACGACGTAGCCATACCGGTCCTTGTGACTCTTGCGGGCCTTTGGAATCCGCGTCCCACGCAACATGATCATGGTGTCGTTCTTGGCTGGCTTGAAACGCACGAACGTATTCACATGGTCCTTGATTTCGTCGTAGAGATAAACACGGTGGTCGCGGGACGGCTCGAAATAGCGCTCCAGGTCGAGATCTGGACGATCATTCGGCCACCCAGCATCCGCTTCTTCAAGCCAAGCCGAAACGTGATTCAGGAACGCGGTGCTGTCAGTCCACCAGAGGTCATCATGATCGTCCTCGGCTACGAGGCACAGAGCACCGTCCCGTTCACGATGCCAAGACCAGCCGACGTTCTCCTCTTCCTCAGGAACAACACGCGGCGGTCTAAACGGGAAGCGGGAGGGCAACGTGATAATCACACGGGTCGAGCCTTGCCCGTGATTGATCAACCCCGACCATCCCACCGGTCCTGTCCTGAAGCCTGCACGGATAAGCCCCTCCTCAAAATGCAGCCGAGCGTAGGCGACGAACTCGTCCCAACGATCGTTGCTCAACCGAACGTCCTGCTGCCTGCCGGTACGAGTCGAGCGCCTGCAGATACAGCGCTCGCTTTCTTGGTCCCGTCCTCATTGAACCCGGGCGGCATCGGAAACACGTCTTCGTCGTCTCCGTTCTTCCCGAGAAGGCCGCGGAAGGCCAGCGCGGCCTTCCCCTCATCTTCCTCATTAAGAGCGGCTTTCGCTGTGCTGGCAGCTGCGGCGAACTGGTTGCGTGCTGAAGTAAGCTCATCGTCGGAAGCGCGGATGCGGATGATGTTTCCTGCGACGGTGGGGTCCTGCAGATCGATGCCGTAGTTGACGAAGTCTGTGACGATTCGGCTTACTTCATCGAGTGCCGACGCGAAGTACGACGCGTGATCGGTGCCGGTAACTGCGCCCGAGGCGAATGCCTGGTACGTCGCAATCTCGAAGAAGAATCCACCAGGCTTCGACTTACCAAGTAGTGACCGACGCGTCTGTCGGATCAGTTTCACGATTGGAACGTAGTAGCCGTCGTGGGCAGCGTTCATCTCGCTCGACAGCGCAGTCAGCTGCTCGGGATTCGTCTGCACCCACTGGTCTTTGTCACCGCGTTGCGGAATCTCCCATGTCTCCCCGTCAGAGTGCGGGCGGGCAGGAACCGCATCGACATATAGGTCAAACTCCGGGAAACTGACCTGCAGACTACGATCCTGCCTCTTCGTGCGCCGCTGCCCGTCGTCGTCGGAACCGAACTCGTCGTGCAGCACACGGAAGAACCGGTCGAGGACCTGCTGGGACGTCACATCGTTAGGAATCTCCGGAAGCCGGACGAACACATCGACATCCTTGATCCGCTTGATCGATACGTTGCGCTTGTACGAGCCAATCAGAACAGGATCTGCACCGTAATCTGTGAGTTTCGAATCCGACAGCAGCGCGGCCCGCACGACCTTGTGCGCTTCAGGCGCGTTGGCCTTGTCGTCGCCAGGCTCGATTGAGCTCAGCGCATCTTTGAACTGCTGAATAAGACGTGCCATTTGAACCTCGATCTAGTCGTAACGCGGTGGTAAGACTCATTGTGGCAGGGGCCACCGACATTGGGACGCGTCATGTCTCGCAACGTCCGCGGACTTTCCCATCTTGCGGGTTGACTCGCATTGTTCAGTTCACAGTCGACATTCAGACTTGGAGCATGAACCACACGCTCAACGATGCGCAGCTTCTTGTCCTCCGATGGGTCGCTGCTGGCGCAGACCTCAAACACCCTCCCAACGACACGTTCAAGACAAGCGCTGTCGCGCTTCACACCCGTGGCCTCGTCAATCTGGACAAACGAAGAGGCCGCTGGAGTATCGAGATCACGGACGCAGGAAAGTTCTATCTCGAGCACGGCTTTCACCCCAAGGCAGGGCCACCGAAGCCGACGCCCAAAGCAAAGGCCGCCGCTTCAACGCCCTCTCCCAAGCGAGCACATAAGGCTGCGGTTGTCAGCGCTGCACCCGCCGAACTCCAAGATGCATCCGACTCAGAAGCTGAGCCCAGACAAACCATCCACCGTGAGACTCTTCCGATTCCCGATCAATTGCGGCGCCCGCACAAGGCAGTCAAGGAGATCGTCGATCACAAAGCCCGTCTCGGTATTCCGGCAGAGCAGCACTCACGGGCACTCCTAATTCTGCACGCCCTCGCTCAAGAGGCCATTTGCCGCGGCTGGGAGGTCATCCCGAACCCGTCCAAGTTCGAGGTCGACCGTTGGAACGGTCGCCGGAAGCGCGTCTCCCCCGGCCCTGACTTGTTTTCAATCGACGCCGGTGCAGCACCCGCGGCTCTTCGCTTCAGAGTTCAGCACAAGAGGGTCGATCATGTGCCAACTGAAAAGGAATTGGCTGAACAGGCGAAGTACAGCTGGTCGCGACCCCCGAAATATGATTACCTCCCTACCGACCGGCTCCGTCTCGACCTGCGGTCTGGTTCATCTAACTCCCTCACTCTCGATGACACTGCCAGCACACGCATTGAGGACAAGCTGCTGCGTGCTGTCGAGAAGATCGAACAGCTCACCGTCCACGCACGAGAGTTAGCTGAACGACAGCGTCAGATAGAAATCCAACGCCAACTTGAGCGCGAGCGCGCAGAGCAACTTCGCAAGCGTGCTGCGAGGTACTCAAGCTGGTACGACACTTTGGAGCAGCTTCGCGCAGACTTTGTTCGGCACCGTGAACTGAGCGAAGTCGTCGCTAGTCTCCGTCGTGCCACCGCGGAGCGCGGACCGGAGCACGAGTTTCCCGAGATTCTCGGCGCCTACCTCTCGTGGTCTGAGGAGCACTTGGAAGAATCGGATCCACTCCGCCGAATTCCACTGCCTCAGGGAGATCGACCAGATCTGACATACGACGAATGGCGAGAGTGGAAGCGGCACAACTCACGCAGTTGGTGATGCTCCGGAAGGATCCACGCACCGTGATCTTCTGAACCAGATCGTGGACGTCGCGAATTTCTCTGCCACAGCGTACCCTGTTTGCAGGCGGCCTCTACCTGCTACGCCAGCACCCGAAGTGTTGGCACGACCAACGGCCTTGGCTGGACAGTCTTTTCTTCTTGTCGCCCTCGATGGGAAGAGGACTGTCATCATGTTTCGCCTGATCTGGATCATCAGTATCTACGTCCGCAGCTTCATGCGTCGTTTCATACCAACGAACATTGCACTCGATGCGCTCCGCACCCGGCGCGGCCTCAAATGGGGTGTGCCCGCAATGCTGTTGGCGATCCCCTACTGCTTTGTCGCCGCGTACGTCACCGCGCTCATCGACGACGGTGCAACGAACTGCCTCTACCTCGTCGTGCTCGTGTGCATCTGGAACGCGTTTAAGTTCGTGTTGAACGGTATCGTCTGCATGGGGCTCCTCGCGCGTGTCCGCGTCCACGAGCGGCGACTCCAGAGGTCCGCTGCCGAAGCGCCTGCCGTATACGCGAACGAGCAACTCGTCAGAGCCTGAACACGAAGTCAGCAAGCAACCTCGCGCACTGAATTACGCCGCAGCGACGAGTAGCTCATCCCAGTTGGTGAGGCATCTCCGAGATAGCAACTCGCGTTTCATCTCCCAACCGGGTGGGGCCTTCATGCCGCCAAGTCCGACGCCAACCGCGGTGGTCGCGAACTTCTGGTTGATCTGGTCGAGGGCTTGCCCCACGCCGCGTCCCTCGAACTCTGGCCTGAAGAGGTCGAGCGGTTGCACGCCGTCAGCCTGTCGCAGGTCGGTGAGCACGACACCGGCGCGGGCGTATCTGATTCCCTCGGTTGGAAACAGCTTTGGCATCAGCACACGCGCCGCCTTCGTGAGCGTGATCGGGTCGTCAGTTAGCGTGGAAAGCCCCACGGAAGCTTGAGCACTGTGAGAAACGGTGCCGGTGTCTGCCCAGCCTGTCATTGCCCACGCAGACAGGTGCCCGGCGAGTGATCCCTGTGCGCGTAGCCTCGCCGATACTCGCTGCGCGTACAGCGAGATCACCTGCTGCATATCGTGTCTGTCAGTGATCTTCTTCGAGAAGCTGCGCGAGAAGATCAGCTGGTCTTTGGCTGCAGGCGGTATGAGTTCGAGCGGAATGCACGGGGTGCCGCGCAGTTCGAGCACGATGCGCTCCATGTTCACGTTGAATTTCTTGCGCGCCCACTTCGCGTCGAGATCGCGCAGGTCGCGGGCACTGTGCACGTTCATCGCGGCAAGCTTCTTGCCCGTGCGCCCGGCGACACCCCAGAGATCGGTGACGGCAATTGATTCGAGGATCACCCCTAACTGCGCTTCGCCGTATCTGCCAAGGTGCAGCACCCCGTTCAGGCTGGGCGTCTGCTTAATACCGATCGCTGCGACTTTCGCGAGCGATTTCGTGGCCCCCATCGCCACGCGCACCGGCACCCCCGTGAGCATGCGCACAGACTTGCGAATCTCACGCCCGATGGCTTCTAACTCTCCCGGTGATCCTTGTAATCCAATAAACGATTCGTCAATCGAGTACACCTCTTGCCAGGCGGAGTAGCGCGAGATGATCTCGGCGATTCTGTTCGACACGGCGCCATATAGCTCGTAGTTCGACGATCGCACCGCGACGCCCATCGTCTCTGCCCAGGCCTGAATCTGAAAGTAGGGCTTGAACATGATGCCAGGATCGAGCCGCTTCGCAAGAATATTCGCCGCGACGACGCAGCCGTCGTTGTTTGAGAGCACGACTATGGGGCGGTCGCGCAGCTTTGGATCGAATGCGGCCTCGCAGCTGGCGTAGAAACTCTCGGCGTCGATCAGCGCTATCGTCTGTGATGTTCCTGGCACATACGGAGAATATGGCTTGCCCCAGACATTAACTGCGGACGGGCAAAGCGCAGGAAGTACAAGCCGTATGGATCCTCCAGATTGGAGACGAATCTAGCCTTCCAATCAGACCACATCCATCAATACCTAGAGACTCATGGTACTCGTGCACAACTATGAAGAGACAATAATTTGCTAGCGACCTCAAAATTTGCGTCGCGAAGAACCTGGTGAACCACCGTTCACAGCCCTCACACTCGTCGAGGGGCGATCAAAGTACGGTCGGGCCGATGCATCATTATTTCCAGATTCGTTGCGATGCTTTTCCTCTGGTGCTCGACCGAACAAACCTTCCTGGGTGAGACCTCGAAAGTTCGGTCTTTCCCTCGGTTGCCGCTTTTCTTGGGGCCTGGTGGTCAGGGCTGTTTCGAGTTTTACAAGGCGTTCGTATTCCAAGAGAGCACGCTTGAGTCGCAGCTGAAATTGACTGACCTGCGCTTGAGTGGGAGGGGTATCTGTCGCGCATTTCTCCATCCTTGCAGTCCGACCCTTCCTGCAACGCCTATGGTATAAATCCTGATGTGCTTCCAATTTTCCCGCGGGAGAGCGAATCACTAATTGCCGACACGTTGCACAGACTGCGAGCCTGTGCTTTCTGCGCACGCGTTTTTCAGCACTGGCTCTAACGAGTGCGTCCTCAGCGGAAGAATTAGCCGACTGAACGCAAAGCTCCTGGCCCCCAACATTCAGGTGAGGTGCGAGGTCACGACCTTGTTGCAAAATCAGACGAAGGCATGAGGGGCACTCTGAGGCAGAAACTCGTGAAGCGTCTCGTTTTGAAACCCGTTTTGGGTTGTACTCGTTGTCACCTAGTCGCTTGTGGTGACCCTTCTTTCGGGTACTCACTATTCACCAAGCTGTGCGTAAAGTAGCGCGAGGTCTGCTCGGACAGAGAGCCGTTGCGGTGGCAGACCTGGAAGATCCATCACCAACAATGCAGCTGGCGGCTCCCTGTCAGATGAAGCCTGACCTGAAAAGATATTGATGGCTTTCGCCGTTGTAGTATCGTGCCCGACCTTCTGAAGTCGATCTCCAGTTTCGGCGTATGTCAGTACATGGCCCACAGTTGCACTGTCCAGAAGCCCGCCCTGTTCGTCGAGATTGTGTGCAAACCATCGCGCTACAGCATTGGTCGTGATGAGTTCATATCGGCCTTGTTCAACTTTAACCGGCGCTTGGGAAAAGTCGTGGTCTGTAACTAGTCGTAAAAACGTCTTGACGTCGTCACTTGGCGAGAACACATGTGGCCTACCATGCGCATTTAGAGCATCCTTAAGTCGAGGGGGTTTAAGTACCAAGTCGCGAATGCGCTCGATCTCTTCGACCGTATCTGCTCTCGGCTCTGCAACAGGTTCACCGTTGAGATAACGACTGTGACTTATCGCGTTACGTAGGTTACCGAAGAGCTTCAAGGCTTCTTTGTGCTTTGGTATTAACTCATTCGAGTTATCAACCAAGTCCCAGAACTTTGGACGTTTAGACCCGGGCAGCGATTCTCCCTGCTGTCGCGTAAGTTCAGTTTCGATGTCAGCGTGAGCGTTCAAGAACCTTCGTGCATTTGTTTCATCATCCATTGAGCCCACCGTAATCTTTGCGTTTAGCCAGTCTCTGAAAGCCTAGTCTCGAACGCATGAAAGAGGTCTGCTATGCTCGCTTTCACGTTCAAGAGTCGTGACCGTAGGTACCTGGCTGGTCGCGCGACAACCCGAATCCATCGACTCCCGGGTGTCCCAGGGGAAGAACGGGCTCACGAAACCTCGTGATGCAAGATTCGATGGGGCGATGCCCCGGAGAGGGGCATTCAACATGCCTACGTCAAAGAACAGATTCACCGACCGCGACGGCTGGTGGGGTGAACTCAATTTGCGTTACCAGCACGTCCCGATTCAGTCAGGGCATGAGTTTGAAACCGAGCAAGCTGCACTCGCAGTGCTGGCGGCCCATCCGCCGGTCGGCTTCGTCGGTGACACGGAAGGCAGCGAGATCTCTGCGGATCAGCTCAACGAGCTAGTCAGAGGCACGGTCGAGAACGCCGAGCAGGAAGCAAAAAACCAGCGGGAGTCTGCTGCTGAGAAGCGGCGCTTGCTCGGTTGGGCGAAAATCGAGGAGGCGCTGGCCGACCCCAACGCTGATCGGGTGATCACTGAAGGGCGCTGGGCAGGGTTCAGCCGGGGCGACGCCGTCGCCTGGTGCTGGAATCTGTTTCAGTACGAGCCGCACGGCTTCACACACCCCGGCTCGCAAGTGCGCCACGAGGCCATGCAGCAATTGCAAGCCGGTGGGTTGCCCGAGGTGTTCGGTTACCCCGAGCGCGCTCGCGAACTCGTAGCCCGTGGGCTGACGCCGCGCGAGTACAGGCGGCACCAGGAGGCTCTAGGCGCTCGTACATTCGCTGCCCTGGACGTCAAACATCCTCGACCCTAAGTGCGATATCAGCAGGGACCTGAGCAGGGGTGAACAACAGCCCCTCTCAGGTTCTCTGCGACTCCTGTTGAGTGGCGGTTGAGTGCGCGCCGATCCACCGCCATTATGAGGCCGGGCTGATGATGAACGTAACGACGCCCCACACCGTCATCTCGCTCAGCTCGGGCAGCACGAGATGCGGAAACCCTGGGTTTTCGGCCCGCAGTGTGACCTGGCCGCTCTGGTCAATATGCAGGCGCTTCACCGTGTACTCGCCGTCAACGATCGCAACCACGATGCGCCCAGGCACCGGCGTGACACCGCGATCAACGATCAGCAGCGCCCCGTCTGGAATCACGGGCTCCATCGACCGCCCCGCAGCTCGCCAGAAGTAGGTGGCCGCACGGTCGCGAATGAGATGCTCGACAAGGCTCAGCTCTTCGGTTGGGTAGTCCTGCGCTGGGCTCGGAAACCCGCACTGCGCAGTCTCAGGGGCGACTGGCAGTGAAACGTCGAGCGTGAGCAGCAGGGGTTCGGGATTTTGCATCACCAAGCACTCTACCGAACGTATATTCGAATGATTGTGTTGTGGCCCTGGGCACGCACCTGTGTGGTGAGCTTTGACAGCGAAGGAGCCAGCTGATGCCTACCCTCTCCGATCTCGTAAGAGACGAGCGATCCGCACGCCTGCTGCTCTCGCTTGTCGGCACGCCTAACGACGAGGCAACCGGACGATTGCTCACCCGCGTTGGCGCAGAAGAGCTGATCGCGCTTGCAGATCGCGACACTGAGATACCCGGCATGGATCGCGCCGAAGCTGCGGTCTGGCGCGAACAGATTCGCACTCATCACGGCATGGATCAAGCCGCCTCCCTTACGGCAAAGAGCGCACGATATCGGTTCATCATTCCCGATGACACCGACTGGCCTTCCTCATTGAATGACCTCGGTGACCGCACCCCTTATGGGCTCTGGGTTAACGGCAACACCGATCTGCTCCGTGGCGATGCTGCTGACCGCGTCACGATTACGGGAGCACGCGCAGCTACCGGCTACGGCACTTTCGTCGCCGAAGAAATCGCAAGCGGCCTCTCCGAGAAGGGCCGAACGGTCGTGGCTGGTGCCGCCTACGGCATCGAAGGTTCCGCTCACCGCGCCGCACTTGCCGGGGACGGCAGCACGATCGCAGTGATGGCGTCGGGTACCGACCGCCCGTACCCGGCAGCCCACAATCAGCTCCTCGAAAGGATCGCCCAGCGCGGGCTTGTCATATCTGAGGTGCAGCCCGGGTCCGCACCAACCCGACAGCGTTTCATCGACAGGGCGCGTCTTCAGGCGGCACTCGCGGGTGCCACCGTCATCGTTGAGGCTGGCGCCCACTCTGGCAGCATGCGCACCGCGCAAGAGGCGCAGGATCTCGGGCGCATCGTGGGTGCGGTCCCGGGCCCGGTCACGAGCGCCGCGAGCTACGGCACGAATCAGGCGATTCGAGACGGCCGCGCACAGCTAGTCTCTGGCAGTTTCGACTTCGAGCGATTGCTTCTCGCATCTGAGTCGCAACAACCGCCTCAGCGAGCATTCAACCAAACACACCAGCTCAAGCAGTGGCATTCACGTCCGCGGAGCATTACCCCGCAAGGGATGTGAGCAATCCTTTCACAAGCGCAACCCGCGGGGCTCTGCTGCACGCACGGGCATTTCTGGATGACGTGGGCGGTTGAGGTTCTCGATCGCACGCAATGCTGCTTCAGCGCGTGCCCGGTCGATCTTCTGGGCGGTCACGTCGGCTGGTGCGCCGAGCGCAGCGTCGCTGGTGATCTGGTAGCGGTCTCGATATGCGGCGACGATGCGAGCTGACCGCCGCCACGCGGTTGCACGTCGTGGATCGGTCGGCAAGGCCCCAAGTGAACCGACCCATCTTGCTCCGCCAGCAACATCACGATCGAGCACTGCACCCACCCGTTCCTCAATCAAAGCTCGGCGCTCCTCAAGCGCTGTTCGCATTTCGTTACTCATCGACCCATTGGCTTCTGGGATCAGCCCGACTATCAAACGAGGTGCTCTACGCGAGCGTCCCGAACCAGCAGCACGCGATGTCGCCGACGCAACCCGGTGTCGCAAGACCGCAGCGATATCATCGGCATCATCAAAGCCGCGCGCGCGCACCAGTCGTGGCAGCAAAGCATCCACGTTGTGATGGTTTGCTTCGGCACGACGAAGCTCAGCGGTCAACGGCCCAAATGCCTCTGAATCGATTGCAGCCTCAGCATCCGACGGTGACAGCCCAGAGGCCCGCAACAGCCCTGCCCACCGGTCTCGCTGCGCAACGGCAGCGATGGTTTCATACTCCGCGGCGAGCTGCGCGATCGTGCCCCAGGCTTCTTGCTCGGCAACGAGCGATTCGTGAGCCGAGAGTTCCGCCCCGACGTTCTGCAGAACGCCGTATAGAACGCTCCGACCCGTTGCTCCGTCATCATCGGCTGGGTGCGGCCCACTGTGTAGGGCCTCGGGTCGATCCACCGCCACATACGCTCGGTTCACGAAACGCCCGCGCGTCATGGCGACGTACAGGTTTTCGCGCGTCATCGACGAGTCAACGAGCACATGCGCGGTGTCGGTCGTGACACCCTGAGCACGATACGAGGTGACCGCGTAGCCGAGGTTCTGTAAACGCACCTACCTCTCACACGAGTAGGAAGGCGGGGCCGAGAAATGGGCCACAACGAGCAGAAACCGAGCACAAAGCCGTTGCGTGCAGTGGTGTACGTCAGGATCAGTGACGACCCCGAGGGCACCGAGCGCGGCGTGGATCGGCAGGAGGCCGATTGCCGCGCCTACGCCGCCGCCCACGGGTGGGAAGTCGCGGCGGTGTTCCGTGAGAATGACACATCGGCGTTCAAGCAGCGCACGATCACGCTCCCGTCGGGTGAGCGGGTGCGGCGGGTTGTTCGTCCGCAGTTCCGCGCCATGCTGAAACACCTCGTGGACGGTCAGGCGCAGGTGATGATCGCGTACGACCTTGATCGGGCGGTGCGCGACCCCAGAGATTTGGAAGACCTCATCGACGCGAAGGTGCTCGGAGGGTTCACCGTCCGCTCTGTCACCGGCTCGCTCAGGTTGGATACGGATTCTGATGTGGCGATGGCCAGGGTGCTGGTCGCGATGGCGAACAAGTCGTCGGCTGACACCGCCCGCCGTGTCGCACGGGCAGCGAAGCAGCAGGCTATCGAGGGGGCCTGGCACGGCGGTAGGGTGCCATTCGGGTACCGGGCAGAGGCAGGCGCGCTTCTGATTGATCCGGTGACCGGGCCATTGGTGGTCGAGATGTACCAACGAGTGCTCGCCGGTGACTCCCTGTACCGCATACGCAAGGACTGGAACCAGCGCGGCATCCTCACCACCCACGGATGCGCCTGGTCGGATCGCACGCTCAAGATGGTGCTCTACAACCCCTCCAACAAGGGAGTGCGCGAGTACCGGCCCGTCATGCCGGACGGAAGCCGCGCGCGAACCTCGAAGATGCAGGTGAAAGCGGCGTGGCCCGCGCTTGTGGACGAGGACACCTGGCAGCAAGTCTCCGATGTCCTCGACGCGCGGAAGAAGGCCCGAAACTTCCACCAACCCGGCAGCGGTGCCGCGGTGCGGATGTATCCGTTCTCGGGGCTCATCCGCTGCTCACTGTGCGGCACAGCGATGATTCACCGGGGTGGCGTATACCAGTGCTTACAGCCAACCCCAGGAGGGTGCACCCGTTCGATTCGCTCCGCCGAAATCGCCAAGCTTGTCGAAGAAGCAGTGCTCGCGACGTTCGAGCAGATCACCCTCCACCCCACGAAACAGCGAACCTCCGGGAGCGACCTTGCGGCACGGATCGGGCTCGCAGCGACGCTCGACCAGGATCGGGAGCGTCTGGGACGGCTCGATGATGACTACTACGACGGTCTGATCGACAAAGCCATGTGGGTGCGGCAACGCGCGAGGATCGCGGAGCGCATCGAGGCGACCCGGCGCGAGCATGCGGCGACGCTGCCCGAGCAGCACGCGGGGCTCAACATCGACATGACCACGGTCGCGGCTGAGTGGGAGGGGCGTACCCCGATGTGGCAGTACCAGGCGGCGAGCCTGATCCTGCAATCAGTGCTCGTGCATGCGCACCCAGCGGACATGATGACCGCCGTGCCCAAGCGCCGCAACGAGAGCACCGAGGCGTTCCATGTGCGCCGCGATGCGCACCGTGCGGCAGTGCTCGCACGCCGGGTCGAGTTCGTCTGGCGCGCATAGATCGGATCGCGCGTGACCGGCCCCACAGCTCTGAGTCGTTCAGGGTGCGGGGCCGTCGCGTCTCTCCGCGACGGACGCGCGCATGGAGCGCGGGGCGGTGCAGAGTTCGCGCAGTTTGGCCAATACCGCAGGATCGTTCACGGCGGTAGCGAGGCCCTGTGCGTGCCGCGAAGCAGCGGCGAGTCGCGCGCCGAGCGTGGCGTCAGGTGATGGTGTGGGGGCGGTGGACGTAGCAGCGGGGGTTTCGGTGTAGGTGCTCATACCGTTAGGTGCGGAGTCCCACCCCCAAATCAAGGCGCGGCGCGCTCGGCGGGGTTCGCGGCGTAGATCATCTTCAACAGTGCCTCATCGTCGCGCAGACTGTCCAGCGTTTCGCCGTTCAGTAATCGCAGCAGCACACCATCACCCATCGGAGTGCCCGCATGCTTCGGGTCAGGGTGCCCGAGCACGATCCGCAACAGCGCAGACCACGAGCGGGGCGGTATGCCGAGCAGTATCGGGATCGCGTGGTCACAGCGCAGTACCTCAACGCCGCGCTGCCGAGAAGACAGATCGGCAAGCCGGTAGGCCACATGTTCGACGCACTCGGCAACGAGCGCAGCATCCCAGCCCGCAGACTCTAATAGCGTGACCGTGGCAGAGAGCATCGCGGCCACCCGCGCCTCGTGCTCGCTCTCGTCCGCGTCGCCGTCATCATGGTGCGTGAACGCCGGATGGTAGTCAGCCAAGCGCTCACGCTCGGCAAACCGCACAGCATCGTGAAACCCGGCGATCCGAGCGGTGTGACGCACCTTGCTGGCAGAGGTCAGCATCCCAGCGGCACGAGTCTCCGCGTGACAGGTGATCTGCACAGCACGCGTCACCACCGCCCACGGGTTGACAGCGTTCCTGGTCGAGGGCGCGAGCATCACCTCGAACGCGGCGGACGCCACCGCCCAAGCATCCAAGCCATGCTTACGTGCAAGTGGTCGGTACTTGATCGCCGTATAGCGCATGAGGTCGGCGGCTTCAGGCTCACCCCGCCATGCACCCGGCCCGGCGTCGTGTAACCGGATGAGGAGGGAACGTAGAACTTCTGGGCTCTCGAAGCTGCTGCTGGTCGAGCCAGTCGTTCCCGCAGCATCGTTGGTAGCGGGTGAGGTGTGTTCGTCCACGGTGACGCCTCCCACAAGGGAGGTGCGGCACCGGAACCCAAATCAAGACAGGCGTTAGTGCGCCAGCTACGCCTGCCGTTCGTCAGCAGAAGTACTGTCCTGTCACCCCTCGAGTCGGGTATGCGATCCAGCAATCGGGCGGAACCGTCTGCGGACGACAGGCCCGCAGTGGTTCCGCCCGATTGCTGATCCGATGGGCTATTCGGCTTGTCGTGCTGCCTGTGGGAGCCGCGCGAGGGCTGCCCCGCCGATCACAGCGAGCATGGCGGCGGTGATGACCATCGCGCTGGTGAAGCCCCACTGTCCGGTGCTGATGCCGGTGAGGAGTGGGCCGCCCGCGAGTCCTGCGGCGTAGGCGAGGTTGTAGAGCGCGAATGAGCCGCCGAGCGTCGGTGGCGTGGACTTGTATCCCTGTTCGCTGATGAGCGTGGTGGCCGGGGCCAGCAGCAGTGCCGAGGACGCTCCGAGGAGGATCATGCCGATGCAGGTCTGCCACAATTCGGTGGCGAACCCGGTCACCACGAGTGCGGCGGTGACCGCGACGACCCCCGCACCGACGAGCAGCCTGGGTGATGCGGTGGACACCAGGCGACCGACGATGGGGTTCGCGATGATCGAGGCGAGGGCAGCGAGCCCGAACAGCAACCCGATCGTCAGCGAACTTGCCCCCAAATGGACCGGGAGCACCGGCTCGATGCCAGAGAGCACTGCCGCGCCGACCGCGACGGCGAGAACGATAGAGAATGACCCCGGCACTTTGAGTACCGCGAGCGGCCCCGCCGTGTCATCGGTGACGCGGGGCGAGTCCTTCACGAGCACGATCCGCAACACTCCATCGGCCAGTGCGACCGCGGCAGCGAACAGAAACGGAGATGCGGTGCCGAAGTGCTCGACCAGAAACCCGGCCAACGGCGGACCGATCAGCACACCGAGGGTAATGGTGGACAGTGCGATACCCATCGACTGGCCGCGCTTTTCCATCGGGGTGGTGGCCGCGATCAGCGAGAGGGCTGCGACCCACGACATGCCACCCGCGATGCCTTGGGCGAGGCGGGCGACGAGCAGCAGCCAGTACGGGCCGCCGGTGGCGAACAGCAGCGTCGCCGCCGCAAGCCCCACCAGGCCGATCAGCAGCGGTGTGCGGGGGCCGTACCGGTCCACGATGCGCCCGGCGAACAGCGTTGCGATGATCATCGCCGCTGCGTACGAGGAGAACAGGATCCCGGTTGCCTCCGGCCCCACTTCAACGACGGAGGGCAGGAGCGGGAGAACTGGGACGGCGAGGCCGTGCACGAGCATGTCGGTGAACAGCGCGGCGGACGATACGACCAGCGCGCGCGTGGGAGTGGTGCCCCCGGCAGGGGCGGTGTGTGGAGTTGTCATGGAAATGAGTGGTCTTTCTAGGAGATCAACCCCCGAACCAGCGCGGCGACCGCGCTTTCAAGGTGTGGGGATTGTGGAAGGTCTTGTGGGCGGGTCACCGCGGTCACGGTGAGCCCCTGAAGCAGGACGAGCGCCAAGCCCGCGATCTGCGCGGGAGGCAGGGCGGTCGTCACGGAAGTGTCGGCAGCGATCAGCTCGCTCAGGCGGGCATGCCAGACATCCAGACCGGCCCCCTTCTCCGAAGCGTCATCGAACGCCTGCGGTGCGACCAGCACCGTCGAAGACGCCAGCGCCCTGAACAACGGATCAGCACTCAATAGGCGCACGTACTCCGACAGCAGGCGGGCCAGCCCGGTGGCTGCGTCCGGGGTCACCTCGGACGGGAACAGTCGGTCGGCATACTCACCCCAGCCCCATGCGAGGGCATCGCGCAGGAGCGTGGCCTTGTGTCGGAAGTGATGATGCAACGCACCGCGGGTCACTCCCGCCTGTTCTGAGATCGCCTCGAACGTTGCCCCCCGCCACCCCTTCTCCTCGAAGGCCATCAACGCCGCCTCACACAGCGACAGACGCGTATGTTCCGCGTCCTCAACCGAACGTCTCATACATACAGGCTAACACGTACGTAAATGACCGCCACAACCTTCTCCCGCCAACAAGCAGTGATGCACGTATGCCACCGTGGGTGGGGCGTGCGCACCTCCCTCATGAGACAACTCATGAGGGAGGCCGAGATGAAGGGCGGGGTGATCCTGTTTCGCGGCAACGGTGCTGCCGCGCGCCGTTATATCGAAGCCGACCGTTCCCGCGCGGATGAGTATTACCTCGGCGCGGATGATGCCGTGGCCGAGTACGCGGTACTCGACGGGCGCGGCGAAGTCACCGCTACCCACGCTCTGTCGGCGGATGAGTACGAGGGGTGGGTGGACTGGATCAATCCCGGCACGGGCGAGTCGATGGGAACTCCGCGCGCGGCGGCCGTGGGTATGAAGGGGTCGCCGTTGTTCGCGGAGATGACGATCAATGCCCCCAAGAGCCTGTCGGTTGCCGCTGCACTCCACCCCGATGTATCGGTGGCACTCGACGCTGCGCAGCAGGACGCCCTTGCGGAGATTCGCCAGTGGCTGGGTCAGCACTCGGTCACTCGGGTCGGTCCGCGTGATGCGCGGGAAGTGTTGCCTATCGAGCGGATGCAGGTCGTCGGTATCCGTCATAAGACCTCGCGTGCGGGTGATCCGCATCGGCATATCCATATGCAGATCGGCATGCGGGTGTGGGCGGCTGGGAAGTGGCGGGCACTGGATACGGCAGCGTTGTTCAAGCAGCAGGGCGCGATCCGCGCCCTCGGTACGGCGGTGATCGCTGCGCACCCGCAGCTCGCGCAGACCCTTACCAGGCATGGCCTGGCTCTCGACCCGGCCAGCGGCGAAATCAGGGAGTTGGAGCCGTTCAACGCGATGATGTCGAAGCGGTCGGCGCAGATCAGGCGCAACCTCGACCGGCTCGAAGCCGAGTGGGAGGCCGCGCATCCGGGCGAGGAGCTGGGGCGGGTGATGACGGCGCGGTTGCAAGGCATCGCGTGGACGCACCAGCGGCCTGGCAAGAAGCCTGTCGACCTCAAGGATGAGCAATGGTGGGTGCAGGAACTCCGTGAGGCCGGATACGACCCCGCAACGTCTGAGCACCGCACCTCGCAACCAGCCGTCGCGGTGGATGAGCTATCAGTGCAGGAGGTTGCATCGCGGGCGCTGGATCGGAGCGCCGCCTCATCCTCGGCGTGGACGAGGCACACGCTCCAGGAGCACGTCACCCGCATCACCACCGAAGCAGGTGTGCAGGCAACCCCTGCCGAGTTACGGGAGTTCATCACCCTGGCGACCGAGCTTGCCGTCTCGGATTGCTTCTCGGTGCTGCCGCCTGGCGCGGCGACGCCGGAGCATGTCGCGCACCTGACCAGCCTCAGCGTGCTCACCGCAGAGGCCGCGCTCCGCGACCAACTCACCGCCACGAAGCCAAAGCGGAAGTCGGAGCACCCCGACGTGACAGAGGCGGCGATCGCCGCCGGACTCGATAGAGGGCAGACGGTCGCGGCAGCGGCCGTCGCATCTGCCGATGCGCTGGTGATCGTGGAAGGAGCAGCAGGCAGCGGAAAGACGACCATGCTCCGCACCGCCATCGACGTTGCCGCCGAGCATGGCAGACCGTCGCGGGTGGTTGCCCCGACGTTGCGCGCCGCGCAGGTCGCGCACGAAGAACTCGGGGTGCCCGCAACCAGCGTCGCGGCGCTCGTGTATGCGCACGGGTGGCGCTGGAATGCTGACGGCGTATGGACACGCATCGCTGTGGGCGATACCGACCCCGAGAGTGGTCGCGCCTACACCGGCCCGCCGAAAGATACGCGCTTGTCGCGGGGTGAGCGGGTGATCGTGGACGAGGCCGGGATGCTCGACCAAGACACCGCTCACGCCCTCCTGGCCGTCACTGCCGAGGCAGGCGCGAACGTCGCGCTCGTCGGCGACCGCGCCCAACTCCCCGCCGTCGGCCGAGGCGGGGTGCTCGAAATGGCCGCGCAGATACGTGGCCGAACCTATGACATGACCGAACTACACAGGTTCGCCGATGCCGAGTACGCAGCACTCACGCTGGCGTTGCGCGATCGCGAGACCCCTGGCGACGTGTTCGACCAGCTTGCCGTGCTGGGGCTCGTGACGTTGCACGCCGATGATGAGCAAGCCTGCGAGCGTATCACCGAGACCGCTCACCATGGCGAGGCGATCACGGTCGTTACGAACGACGAGGCGGCGGAGTTGAATGAGCGCATGCGCACCGGCCGGGTTGAGCGTGGCGAGGTTGATGACGAGGTGACGGCAACCGGCAGCGACGGCCTGCCCATCGGGGCCGGTGACCTGATCCAGACCCGCAGAAATGACACCGCGCTCGGAGTCGCAAACCGACAGCAATGGATCGTCCAGCACATCGCCGACGACGGCACCGTCTATGCCCGCGAGGTTGGCAGCGGCCGCAAGAACCCCCGCACTGTCACCCTGCCGCCGGAGTATGTGGCCGGGCATGCGCACCTGTCCTATGCGGCGACCGCGTATGGCGTCCAAGGCGCAACCGTCACCACCTCCCACACAATCCTGTCGGAGGCGACCACCGCGGCCGGGGTCTACGTCGGGATGACCAGAGGCCGCGAGACCAACCGGCTGCATGTCATCGCCGAAGACATGGCCGATGCCAGAGCACAGTTCATCGAGGCATTGGAACGCGACCCTGCAGACCGAGGCCTCGCCCACGTCACAGCCCAAGCAGCAGAAGCCGTACGCGGCCTCGTCGCCAATGGCCCGGTCAAGCTCGTCACCGAAGAACTCGCTCGCCTCGACCAGGTAGCCGAGCGCGCCAAGGAGCAGGCAGACCGGTGGGAGCAAAAAGCCGCGCGCCTCGACGCCCAACGAGACGCCCACCGTGCCGAAGATGAGCAAGCCGACGCCGTAATCCACGCTGCTGAGGACGCAGCCGAGCACGTCCGTACCGAAGTCACCAGGCCACTCGTCCAACGAGCAGAGCAGGACGGCGCGACCTACCTTGCCGCTGTCGAGGACGAAGCCGCCGCCAGCACCCGACTCTCGGCCGTCGGCAGGTTCGGTCGGCGCAAAGCCCGCGCCGAGCACCAGGCCGCGAAGGAACAGACGCAGACTCAACGGGCGCGAGTGCGCGACAACTGGGGCAGCGCACCGCCCCGTAATCACCAAGCACTCCCCGGATGGGCAGCCCAGACAGCGGCACAGAAAGCGAAAGGTGACCCCCGCGTGGCCGAAGCCGCCCGCGCCGCCGACGCTGCGCGCACCGACCGAGGAAAAACCTCGCGGCGACACAAGCAAGAACGGTTCGCATTGTTGGCTCGTGAAATTGGAACCGAGCAAGCACGCAGCGATCAGTTCGGAATGCGCACCGTCAACCCACAGCGTGCTGCCCGAGACGCCCTCACGCGAGCAACATTGGCGCGCGCCGAAGCCGACGAACTCCGCAACCTCTCAGTCAACGACGCTGCACGAATCATTGCAGCCAAGCGGGCCGAGCAGGAACAGACACGACGGCTGTTGGAGCAGCGAGAGCGGCAACTCAACCCGTTCCAGCGCACCACCCCCGGCAGCGACCCAGGTCGTGACGGGCCAGCACGCGGCCTGTGATTCCCGGGTTTGCTGCTCCGATGAACTCTGTGCTACGATCGGGTAAGATGATCGGCATGGGTAACTTGATTTGCGTGTTCGCTGTGACGCACACGCTTGCTGTTCGCGACCGCCGCGCCTGACGGCGCGCCTCGCTGAACGCTTCGCGCGTCGTCCATCCGAGAGACCATTCGCGTCTCGGAACGGCGATTTTGCGCATCCATTTTCTCCGTCTGCGCTCTGCCCTGTTTCCGAGGCGTTCCATCCTTTCTTTCTTGGAGCGCGAACATGCCTCGTTCATCCCACGGTGGCCGCCACGAACTCGGCCAAAACTTCCTCATCCACACACCCACAATCAGCAAGATCACCGCTCTAGTCACCGCGACGAAAGGGCCGATACTCGAACTTGGCGCTGGAGACGGCGCACTCACGAGACCTCTCGCCCAGCTCGGCAGGCCGGTGACCGCGATTGACCTCGATGAGCACCGGATCGCTGGCCTCCGCCGCGCGCTGCCGGATGTGAAAATCAATCACGCCGACGCGCTCACCGTCCCTCTCGACCACCCCGTGATCGTGGGGAACATCCCCTTCCATCTCACCACCCCGATCCTGCGCCGACTTCTCCGCGTCGGCACCTGGACTCAGGCGGTGCTCCTTACGCAATGGGAGGTCGCCCGCAAACGCTGCGGGATCGGTGGCTCCACCATGTTGACCGCACAAACCGCGCCCTGGTTCACCTTCGACCTCCACGGCCGGGTTCCCTCCTGGGGTTTCCGACCACGCCCCAGCGTCGATGGCGGCATCATCCAGATCAGCAGGCGCAAAGATCCGCTGATTCCCGGCTCGCAGCGCACCCGGTACCAACAGTTCGTACGCGCGGTATTCACCGGCCGAGGCAGAACCCTCGACCGTGTCATCGCGAACGCGAGCCACATCGACCCCGGCCGAGCCCGGCAACTCCTGAGGCAGTGCGGCGTCGATACACGCGCACTGCCGAGGGACCTGACACCGGAGCAGTGGGCCGGAATCTGGAACGCGATACCTGAGTAGCCACCCCCAGAGCCACCATGCACGACACAACTTTCGCGATTCGTGGTCTCTCGGCCCGCGATGACGAGTCGGTCGCGTGAGCGTCCTCACGGCGACCGGTAGAATAGAACCGCGCGCACGCGCACGTTCACAGGTGAGTGTGTTTGGGGAACCTCGGCTAGCCCAGCTCCAGATGCTCGGCAACGTACGCCGCGGGCAGCACAACAGAGCAGCCTCGCGTCGCCCCGAGCCGACGGGCAACGACCGCACCATCGGTCCGCACGTCGAGTACGGTCCATCGGTCACCGTTTCGCACCCATCCGCGCCCCGCTACGAGCCTGCGGTCGTTCTTGCGCGTGATCACCGTGTCGCCGATCGCCGCACGGCTGTCATCGTGCAGCGTTGCTTCGCGCGGCCCGCGCACAGTGCCATCGAGGATCAGGTCGGTGCGCGCTCTGCTGTTGAGCGCCGCCACTGATTCATTGGAGTCAGAGATCAAGATCGAGGATCGCCCCACGGCCCGGTTAGCTCGCCACGCCGCGTATGCAGCATCGATCATGGTTTCGGTCTCACCATCGAAGATGCGGCCGTGTTCGTCATAGGAGTCGATGGCTTCGGATCGGCCGTGCCGTAGATTTAGTGAGGTTGTCTTTTCCCAGGGGTGAGTGAAGCGGTGCACATCGACAAGTTCGGGCAGATCGGCCCGGCTGTGTGCGAGTAGCCCGAATGCTCCGCCAGCATCAACCGCTTGGAGCTGAGCGTAGTCACCGACGAGTAGCACCTTCGCCCCGCCCGACGCCGCAAGCGCCGTGATGCGATCGAGTGACAGGGTGCCCGCAAGTGAGGCTTCGTCGAGGATCACCAGCTGCCCGGCTGAGAATCCTTCACCGGTAGTCAGGTGATTCTGCCACCATTTCGCCGTGTTCTCGGTGGGGATCCCGAGATCCTCGGCGAGCACCTCCGCCGCACCAGCTGAAGGCGCGAGCCCCACGACAGAATCGGGTCCGTGCTCTGATTCCCATGCCCGGCGCAGCGCACGCATCGCGGTAGTTTTTCCTGCGCCAGCTGGCCCAACGAGCAGATCAACGACTCGACCCGAGACTGCGATACGAGTGAGCGCTTCGGCCTGGTCGTCTCCGAGCACGCGCCTATCTCGATCAGGCTGACGCGCGAACTTCTCTATCGTTGTCAGCGGCACCGTTGGCGCGGTGAGGTCGCGGCTGAGGTCAAGCAGCCGGTCTTCGGCTTCGAGCAGCAGGTTTGAGGAGAACACGGTTGAGTTCTTCGGTCTGAACACCGAGGATTGATCGCTGCGCCGAAACTCGACGGGGCTCGAAGCCAAGTCGAACGGTGTCAGCCGCAGGGAGGCTTGCTCGGCGGCATCAACGACGAGCCCGACGATGGCTTCGCGATCCTCCATCGATGCGAACCGGTAGCCCATGGTTTGCCGTGCCGCTTCTGCGGTGAGGTTCCATCGCCGCCAGGTGGAGCGCTTCTCGCCAACCGCAGCAACGACGCTCTCACCGATAGAGCGAATCACGTCGAGGGGAATGTCATCGGCGCGGAACAGCAATGGCCTATCGTTCGATGCAACCTGCTGCGCCCACGCGGTTGCATCCTCACCCAGAATCGTGCCCGCCCGGTCACGCCATTCAGCTGTCAGATCCGCGAGTGAGTGCAAAGTCTTCTCCGGCCGCGTCGAGAGCGTCGCCTGCGCACGCAACTTCATTATCACCGCGGCACTCGGTCTGCGGCCATGACGCTCGACATATTTATCTATGAGCTTGTCGGTTTCGACGTCAATGTGGCGGGAACGAGTCGAGAACTCGGCAGCCAATGATTCCGGCACCGAACTGATCGCCCAGCCTGGGTTGCGATTGCGACCCATCGCACGTAGCTCCCACTCGACGCCAAGCACCCGCGTCAGATGATCCGCAAACACGGCCTCGTGCAGCTCTGAGATCGCTACCGTCGCGGCATGCATCGGCCTGCTATCGAGAGACCTCCATTTGTTGTCGAGCACGGTCTGTACTATGTTGCTGATGACGACGTGCGTGTGCAAGTGCGGATCTCCCGCACGTGAATCGTAATGGTCGTAGGCGGTTGCAATAACGCCGCGCACATCCACTTGCGCAACCGCACCGTTGCCTTCGCTTGCACCGGTTCGAGTGAATGCAATCTCGCGCTCCATATACGCAACCATCTGCGCAACTGCAGCGTGATGTGCCTCGGCGATCAACGCCTGGGTTCCAGCGTCGGCAACCGCCCACAGCACGCTTGCTGACTTTGGAATAGAGAACGTGAAGTCGAACCCCGCAACAGCCTTGCGCCCTCCACGCTCAGCCTCTTCAGCTTCGATGGCTGCAACTGCTCGGCCGCGTTCGACCGGGCTCAGCACGGAATCGAGGGCTTCGACTCGGGCTTGAACGCGCTGTTCGGCTGACTTATAGACCGGATATGCCCGACCTAGCGGAGCGCGCGTGATTGGGTCGTGCCCCATCCCGACAAGGAGCTGGAGCTGTGCTTCGCTGACTTCGTCACCGGCCATGAGTTGCCCGCTGCCGAGCGCCGAAAGCCCGGCCCCCATCCACCGGCCGGGCGGCGTCCCTTCAGCGGAGTAGTAACGAGTCAAAGGTGTCGTTAATGATCGGTCACCATCACCTGCCGCGACGGTGCGCAGCAGGTACTTGTACCCGTCACCGGCGGACATCACCCGCATTGACACCGTCATCGTCGGGCACCTTTCCTTCGTTACGAAGGAGGTGGTCGATCGGGGTCAACCTCGATCTGCCAGAGGCGTGGGGACTTAATAATGAGAGCGTGACAAACTCAGAACGGCGGCCAGTCGTCCTCGTCAGGCTGCGTATCATTCGACTTTTCTGGCACTTTTTCTGGCGCTGCGTCCGTTTCGGCAAGTGGAGTGAGCCACGCTTTCGTCACCGACATGGTCCGGCTGTTTGGCTCTGACTCCGCGGGCAAGCTACCCACTTTTACGACCACCGGTACCTGTGCTGAAACACCCGAAAGTATGCATGCACCCGTCGGGAGGATCGGCATCGACTCAAATGAGACGCGATCCAAGTAGGCCACTGCTTTCTCGATGGCGTGAATGTCTAAGTTGTTCACTAGGCGGTGAAGAAAGTAGTTGTGAAGCTGCGAAATGATCGTGGGTGAAATGTCATGGGGACGCTGGCTGGCGAGAGTCAAGAACACTCCAAACTTGCGCCCCTCTTTGACGATCTCTTCAAACGTCTCCAATCGATAGTCCCGCCACGCCTCGCTTTCACGCGAAGATTCCAACGAGAGAATATTGTGTGCTTCATCAATGATGAGGTTCAGGTAGCGTTCGTTGGTTGGGTCACTTTGCTTTTTCTGATCGTATAGATGCTTGCAGAGGAGCATTGGGATCACCTTCCGCATCGACAGATTGACGTCCCGGAGCGAGACCACTAGTAGTGGGGCGTCGTACTGCATCGTGTCATCAACAACGAGCAGCTTTTTGATGTCTGGCACCCGGCTCTGAAGCCGCTTAATCAGGGGGGAAATGTGCTCGCGATTCGAGAAACCGCTGATGACCTCGTTGTAATACTGAAGAACGATTTTGAAGCGGATCAGGTCAATACCAGGCTCGATTGATGAAAAATCGATGGGTAGCGAAGTTACTCGATCTTTAGTCTTCGCCTCCCACGTATGGTGGTCTGGGTCAATGGGGGCACCACTCCAAGGACCCCAATAGAACTTACCCATGGTGGCGTTGTAGTGCAGGTTCTGCTGGAAGTCCTCGATTAGCGCGGCAAGTTCTGCCGATGGCGAGGAGCCAAGGCAACCCTGTACCTCTGCGAGCAGATTGAGTACAGTCTGCCTGTCGAGGGAACGATCGTTGCTCTTAGTTGCTCGGAGCACCATATCCCCGAGTACCGTGAGCAAGTCGTCAGGTTTCGCGATCCGTTCATCCCAATAGTCACTGTCCAAAACGCGAGCGAGGAATGGCGCCTGCGTCTTTTCTGTGGCGTCAAGGAGAACAGTCCAAAACGAGATATCGTTGACCGCACTTGACGGTAGTGAAAGTCGATCCCCACCTCGCTCACGTGTACTGAGCGCATATTCGTGCTTGTTCGCGGCGCTTGTCACCACGGCGGTTGATCGGAGGTCGTCGTCTTTGGGGCGCCGATCGAGGTACTCACCGTTAAAGTCGATGAGAACGAACTGTGACCGTTCTCGGAATGACCCAACCGAGCCATACTCCTTGAACAGCTCATGGTAAAGCTTCGCCAATGTGTAGGATTTACCGCTACCAGTGTTGCCGAAAATCCCGACGTGACTCGCGAATATCGCGTTAATGCCCACAGCCACCGGCTGCGTAGGTTCCATTGCGAGTACGCCGAGCTGCAGCGGCTCGTCCCTAACAGAGACAAACGAGTGAACTAGACCAAACTCATCCGCTGTCAAGATGAAGCACTCGTTGTCGAGTAGCGGCATCTCGCGGATTCCACGTTCAAAGTGCCCGTCTTCGATGTAGCCGACCAGGCTTACGTCGAGCTGGCGGGACAACGGGTCCACAGCGCGACTGTACTTTCCGTTCGCGCCGCGGTCCTCTCCAACGACTTCGCCGTCCACCTTGGCGATCAGCTCTACGAAGCCCTTCGCGATCTTTACGTAGCTCCCAACAGCGACATTGCGAACGAGACCACCACGATACAAGAGATGTGAGCCATTCTTGAGCTTGTCTACAGCGATGCGAACTTGGCGCCCATCGACGGAGATTACCCGGCCGACACGGAAGACGGCATCATGATCCAGGGCACGGGCCTCACTCATTTGAGGGCTCCGGGGATGCCGTTCGGATGTCGAGTTCAATTCGTTGGTCAGGTGCAGGCACCTTGTCCCGCACGATTGGTGCGAAGAAATCCGAGTCAAGAACGTCGAGAGAAATCTTTCGCTCAGCCTCACCCTCGTTGGGTTGGCCCGGTGTCACGAAGACAATGTTTCCGTTCTTGATCTCCGTGTCCGGCAGGAGCTTCTCATAATCCGGAAGCGCTTCACGGGAGTAGCAGAAAATGACAACTTGGAGAGTTGGATTGGTTCGCGCGGCTCGCATCACCAGTTCCCGCAAATGTTCGTCACGGAATGAGAACCCGTGGACAAAAAGGACACTATTTTCCTTCTCCAGTTCGTTGGCAAATCGCCGGATCAGCTCGTAGTAGGTCTCGTTCAGCACAGTCGTAGCAAACTTGCGTTTGTCTGGATTGACGATGCCAAGCTTGTCGTACGACGTCGAAAAGTTTGCAATGTCCGAGGGATTCGACGACGTGTTACCGTTGGCGTCGGTCAGTTCGAGCTGTGTCAGGTATTGCTCCGCATCTGCGATGAGGTCAACAACCGGCCGGATAGTAGGCCCCTGGTCTTTAGGTTGAGGATCAATGAGAACAGGCAGCAAGTGTGGCTTCGCAGCACTCAGCGCTTCACCGACCTCTCTGACGAGCGTTAGCCCATGATCAAAGTAGATATCGGTCCTTCGGTCGGCTCGCTTCTGTTGCTTCCATGTCGCCGAACCGTGGATCTTCACCAGGTTGAAAACTGGAACTTCAAACCGCTTCTCGAACCGGCTACCTGTTTGGAAGCGCAACGCACCAAAATCTCCGACGTCGAACTTTGGGTGAATCTTGCCGCTAAACCCGTCCGCATACTCAACGCCAAGCTGCTCCATGGAAACCTCGAATAGCATGTCCACGTTCGTCGTGAAGATGTTCGCTTGTTTTGACAGAAGTGTGCTGTGGCGCCGCAAGAGTATGCGATTGAGTGTACGCACGAAGGTTGCATACGAAATGAGCACTTGTTCCGCAGACTCATCGCGGTCGATGATCGACGTGTTCGGAGCTACGACATTCTCAAAGAAGTAGGCCTGGATAGAGGCGCGGACGAGCATTTTTGTAGCTGCATCGGCTACGGCTTCCGCGACTTCTGTGAGGGCATCTTCGATATTGCCCAGTGCTGCGAAAAAGGCGCTGGATGTTCCAGCGCCAATCAGGAAGTTGAGGTGCGCCGACTCCACGATCGTCCGAAGCCGATCTGGCGAGAGATGATTTGGTTGGATATCGACGACTGGCTGCTGTGGCACGCCATTGATGCGTACTTCGGTCACGAAGAGTTCTCCTCACCTGGTTTAGCAAGAGACTTGACGTAGTGAACGCTGAATGCTGAGGCGATTATTCGGAACTCCTGCCGGTTGCGGCCGAAATCGAAGGGGTTGTCGCTCGGCCGTTGCCAGATGTCGAGGCCTTTACCGAGGTCGATGCGCCAGCCGTTGCTCGCTTCTATGCGGCGATCGTGGATAGTGTCGTCGAAGCGAACCTTGAGTCGAACCCCTACGGCGTCGGACGCGTCCTTAATCGACTTCAGCATCAGCAACTGATTGTGCTTGTACTCAACCCTTGTTTCCTCGGCGGTCACGAGGGCCACGTCGATCTCTTCCGCGTCGTCCTTTGCGGTGGCAAGCAGACTAAGCAGGTCAGCAAGGTTGCGACCTTGATGAGGCATACGGATATAGGGGTCCGTAATGGTAATGCTCGCTGCGCCGCGAACGTACGGCAAGATCAGACTCTCGTATGAGACGCCCTTCTGACCCGCTTTGAAATCCCGGTGGCCCTCGACCAGTGTGGTCTCAGCAGGCGTTTCTAGAGCTTCGGCTGATGAGATTGATTCGCTCTCCGGGATGGTGCCCGGATGCGTTTGTGCAGAGCCCTCCGAAGCGGCATTCTCAGCAGGTTGAGCGTCCCAGTCACGTTGATACAAGTGTGGATACTGACTCTCTTCAAGCGACACAACATCAGTCCACGTGCCAGCATGATCGGAGTACCGGAAGTTAACCGGGTTGTCGCGCATTGTGGCGTCGATCCGCAGGATCGAATCCTTCACACGCTTTCGCCCTTCAATCGCAAACTCCAGCAACTCTCGGATTTCTTCTTCGGAGGCTTCGCCCGTCGGATGCACGAGCTTCATCAATCCTGAGAACGTCTTGCGGATACCGTCTTGGTCTCGCGTCGAGATGGAGCTATCCAGAGTGAAGTACTTCTCGTACTTGTCGGCGAAGTCTTCCACTCGCTTGGCTCGAAGAATCTCAGCGAGGTAATCAACGACGAAGCCGTACCCGGTCGAGAACATCTCAGAACGGATCGGGGCTACTTCCCAACCGGGGATGTAGTGGTGGATGCGGTCAAGCCATGCCGGGTCGCGATACGCTTCGGGAAGCTCGTCGAACAGATCGGAGTTCTTAAGCATGTACGGGACTGTGTGAGTGGTGTTGCCGATGAACGCCATCGAGGCTTCTGCGCCGTAGATGCTGGTGCCACGTGAGAAAGACTTGTTCGCCAGATAGTTCTTCATCACGTTCACGAGGTTCTGATCGGTGCGACGGTTTGCCGCGAACTCGTCGAATGCGACGCAGTCCCAGAAACCGACGAGTCCGATCTGCTTGCTCGCGTTATTGACGAAGAGCTTTGCGACAGTAACTTCGCCTCCGGAGATGAGGATGCCGTTGGGCGAGAACTCACTGAAGGTGTGAGACTTACCAGTGCCTTTCGGGCCGAGTTCAACGACGTTGTAGTTACGCTCTACGAACGGGATCAGCCGTGTGAGCGCAATGAGTTTGCCGCGGTCGTTGAACTGTTCAGGGTTCAGGCCGATCGACTGCATAAGCAGGTCGATCCATTCGTCGGTAGTGAACTCTTTCCTGGCCTCGTAGTAATGATCGATGTCGACACCTGCAACCTGGATAGGCTTGAGGCTGCCAAGAATCCAAGGCACGACACGCTGGTCATCGGAATGAAAGTACTCAATGTCGCAGATGCACCACACGCCTCCGACAAGGAGCTTCGGGTTCTGCTTAACCGTGACGTCGTCGATGATGACGCTCTTGATCTGAAGGTTCTCGAACTCCGCCTCGTGAACGTCGTTCTTTTCGTTGAGCGTGACCGTGACCTTGTCGATCACACGGTGACGGCCTTTGCGACGGATTTCTGACTTGACGAGCATGTGCTCGTTGCGGTTGACATAGTGCGTCGCGAGAATCTGCCGAACGCTCTCGATACCTGCCTGAATCGTCGATTCGTCATCGGATGCCGCGTACTGGCCGAGCAAGTACTCCAAGACGTAAGACGGCACGACAGCGTTCCCGCGAACAGCCTTGACGAGGTCCTTCCGGACGACTGCACCGGCGAAGTGCTCGTTGATCTTGTCGTCGAGGGCGGACTTAGTTGGAACGGTATCGGTCGTTTCAGCGTCGGCGAGAACGTCGATCCCGCCGAGCGCATCTTCGAGGTTCGTCATGGCTCTCCTAGAAGTCGAAATCTGTCGTGAACGACCGCTTGATGGTGTAGTTCCCCTTCGAGAGCAACTTCCATTGAGTCGTGTTAGGGATCGGCTCTTCAAGGCGCAGCTCGACGGGTCGGTTGTTGTACTGGTCAGCGTCCTGGGTCAGATACAACACAGACTTCTGGTACCGGTCGCGCTGGTTGTCAGATGCACTGTCAAACGTGAGGATGGGCTGGTCAGAAATCAGCGTGTCGCCAACGTAAAGGCCGAGGCGCACTTGGCGAGGTCGGATCTTGTCAGTTACCGCTTCACGCTGAAGCAATTTGACTGCAAGCTGACCGGTGGTGATCTTGTCAGTCTCGGGCATGAGGTCGACATTGACGTACCGGACGTCGCTCTTACGCTTCTTATTGACCGTGATCACTGGGACCACGATCTCCTGGAGCGATGCACCGCCGTGAACATATCGGGTACCAGCACCGGGTTGCGGAATGCGGTGGATCGACTTCGGAATCTGAATGTCGATGTCCCCCACGAGCCCCACTTGTGCCGAGGTGAACGTCATGAAAGACGGGGAGGGTTTCAGCGACCTCCCCAGTACGTAGCGTCGGTTGGTCTTGGTGACCGCGTCCCCCTGCGGACTCTCTGAGAGGTAGTAGGCCTGCTCCAGCGGGATGTCCTGGTAGAGGAACCCATGATCGGCGGTGATCAGGATGTTCGTGGCGTTCGCGTTAGTCCACTTCTTCACGAGTTGGAGCAGCTCGCGCAATGTCTCTTCAGCGGCCTCAAAGACAGTTCGCTCGGTTGAGGCCGAATCTCCCGCGGCATCAATGCGGTCATGGTAGACGTAGAAGATCTGGTGCTTCGTGTAAAGCTCGCGAAGTTCGCTTCCCGGCATCGCCAGAACTTGAGCGGCCGTGATGGCATGCCCTTTGACTGATTGCAGAATCTTGTCGCGGTTCGCGGTTCCGTTCGTCGGCTTCCCGTCCGCCAGCACCGGCAGGCCCACGGGGTCGAGTTCGAGGCTCGACTGCGGCAGTAGCGACGCCATACCGAGCTGCGTATAACTCGGTAACGAACCGAGCACGGCCGAGAGGGAGGCATCGAATCGGTTCTCGCTACGGACCGTCGAAGCGAGTTCCTCAGCGACCTCGTAACGCATGCCATCAGAGATGATGACGACCACCTTCGTGCGCCCGTCCTTCACGACGGGAGCGACGTGGTTGTCATAGAACTTGGCCTGCGGTGCGAGAGCAGGAGACTTCCACTCGCTCAAGGGCTCAAGTGCCTGCTGCCATCGCCCCCCGAAGTCGTAGAGGTACTTGTTGGCATACTGCTTATCGACCTCAGCTTTGAGCGCTTCAAGTGGCTTCTGGAAATCAGCGGTCTGATGTGCGTAGGTGAACCAGCGGTAGTGCTGGTCGATACGGAACCAGTCAGACTGATATTTCTCCAGCCCGACGGCGGCCGTAGCGATTGCATGCGGCAACCCGGCGATCTCTGTAAGTAGCTCGGACGCACTTTGGATGGCCTTGTAAAGCTTGGTGTACTTTGCACTCCACAGGCTGTGCTGCCGTTGTCGAACAATCTCAGCAACCTCGCGGGGCGTCACCGACTGGGTAGCGACGGCGGCGGCGAGATCCACAATCACCTTGCGGTCGATCTCCTCGAAGATCGTGACGTTAGCCAGTTCACGGTAGTCTCGATGCTCAATCCTCGTCTTGACGTCGAGCGCGTCGGAAGCGCGTGACGCGAGTGTTGTCATCACGTCCTGCGTGCGAACATCGTAACGCAGTGCGTTGAAGTCGCTGCGGATGTTGCGGAACTCGTCAGGCGTGGTCGACGAGAAGTCCTCGATCGCACGGCTGAACATCCACAGAACAAAGTCGTCAATTGTCGGTGTCGTGCTCGCGTACTTATAGATGCTCGCAAGCCCGTCCCAGAAGAACTGGCTGAGACCAAAGGTCACAAGATCATCGAACCTGGCGTGCTTCCCCGCTGCGTTCTCAACCACGAGTTCGCGCACGATATCGGTCAGCTTGTTGCCGGATGCTTTGACAAGCACCTGGCACATTTTGGCGCGAAGGAGCGCCGCGTCGTCGCCGTCACTCAACAGCTTCACCAGCGCCTGCTTGCGACTGTTCGCTGCAAAGAACTTCTGATGCTCTTCGATTACCGGCAGCAAAGCAGGGTCACTGAGGCCTAGCTCCTGCTGGAGCATAGAGGTCCTGTCCGCGGTGAAGACCCCGTATGCCAACTCGAGGTCAAGCAACCAGTTCGCTGTTCCGTGTGGGATGACGCCGGAGCGGTAGACGAGGTACTTGCTGGTGTGATCAGCGAGGATCGTGCTCTTCACCCCAAATTCGTCGTCCTGAACGCGGATGACGTCGACGGCGCCAAGATCGAGCGCATCAAGGTCGGCAGTGTATTCTTCGTTGGGATCGTGCCAGAACACCACCCGTTGGGCGGCGAGTCGGCTTTGAAGTGCATCCTGGACGGAGGTCAGATCAGTCACTCGCTGCCTCCAGTCCCGGAATCTTCTTGAGCGCGGCACCGAACTTCGGGTAGTTCACCTTCACACCATCGTCGAGGTCGATCACAACGTTCTCGGATGCCTTCGGGAAGAGCGTGTCGTGCTCATACTCATTCAGCTCGACAAGGATTTTTCGGAGCCGATCCGCTTCCTTCGCGTTCCCAGCACGCTCAGCCTGCTGCAACGCCGACTCAAGCTTCGTCACATACTCGCGAAGGTAGGTGAGGACCGTCGAGACCGTCGACGGCGTGTAGCGGTGCATGTAGATCAGCGCATTGAACGAACCCTTAGGACTGGAAAACAGCCAATAGATTGGGCGCTTCTTATACCGCTTGACGTGGTCCTTGTAAAACGACTTTACGAAGTAGTCCCGTAGCTGCTTCACACCGAGTGACTTGGTGACGAACTGCAGGTTCTCCTCGAAGTATTGCTCTCCGAACGCGGCCCGCAAGAACTGGCGGAATCGCTCGATGATATCGTCCTCAAACCAGTCGCCGTCCACGATTGGAATCACGTTGTCGGCGTCCGGCTCGAACGTCGGCGACGGGACCTTCGCGAGGTAATCCTGCAATGTTGCGCCCTGATCAGCGAGGATGAGCCCCGGCTCATCGAGGCTGTAGCGCCCGAACATGCAGCCGACTGCATAAGAAGCCAGGTCGTGGACCGCGCGATTCGAAGCTGCGGCGCGCCGGGCAGCAGCGCTGGCCAACCCGCTATGCGCCCAATCGGGATTGCTGTTAAGCGTTACATCCTTGAGTGAGACTTCCACCGGCACGGCATCCCCGAGCCCCAACGCGTACGCAAAGGTCTCGTTGTTCCGCTGCTCAATCCGAGCGAGGTGAGAGGCGCGTTCCTCGAACACAGAGAGCGCCGCGGCGACAGCGTCAGCGACCCGCCCCTCTGGCTTCATACCCACCAGGTAATTCTGGGTGAAGTCCAAGGAAGTCTCTTGTTCATCCCAGTCCTCCTTCGCCAAGCGACGAGCTTCCTCAGCCAATGTCTCTACCTGTCCGCGCGGAACCTGGTCCGACCAAGGGAGACTGGAGACATTGCCTGGCTGGAAGTTGAGGGTTGGATTTAGGGCACGGAGTATGTAGTCGGCGACGCTAGAGGACAGATAAGCCAGCAGGACCGGGACCGAAACGTCGTTGTCCCGCGGAAAGATAGCTGCGGACGGGTCATTGAATATGAAGCCACGCGGTTGATACCGCCCTGAAAACCGGCCAGTCGAGATTTTCGACCAGGTGACACCCTCATGAAATATGTCATCGAGGTTAAAGTTGTGGGCCAGCACACGCATACCCGTTGGGTCCATTCGCGTCTGTAATACCTTCCCGTCGTCTTTCCAGTCCAGTACAGCACTGATGTTCCCATACCACTTCCGATACTCGCCGCCCTTCGAGATCGGAAACCATCGCAAACCCGAATCGGCAGCCTCCTGACGCGCGAAGTCGATACCGATTTCGTTGCGTGAGACTTCGAACCACTCTCGAATATAGGTATTGTTATCACCGGTGATCAGGCCAATCCTTGTGTAAGCGACGCTCGCGAGGTTACTGCCGTTAGCGAACGCTGGTGCGATCACTTCCGCGACCCAATAGACGAGCGGCTCACCAGGTAAGCCCCGAAAAGCACTCCGTTCAACTTCAAAGCAATTAAAGGACGTGCGATCGTTCACAGACTCGCGGAAAGCAACAGCCAAATCTTTGCCTCGCTCAGTGTTGACAAGTCGAACGAAGGTTGCAGGTCGATCGTCGGTGGCGAAAGTTACGAACGTGAAAGCGCAGATTTGAACTGTTGCACTATCAAATCCCCCTAATGGAAGCTCGATCAATGATTGAATTCCATGGCGATCCAAAAGAAGCCTTCTCAACTCGGCGTGGGCCGAGATGTACATCCAGACATTCGGAGACATGATTCCGGCATACCCTCCGCGGACGCACAAGTCCGCGGACCGTTTCACAAACGCCGAAAAGAGATCCGACTTGAAATTTGCATAGAAGTTTTTCAAGTACTCGAGAAGGGGCAGCGAAGCATTCTTCATGCCCATGTATGGTGGATTCGCGACAACAACGGAGTACCTCGGTGCCAGGAACTCGGCCTGGCGAATTTGCCGGTGAGCCCAATCGATCGCGTTGGCACGGAGAATGTCGCCTCCATCATCGAGCCTTGCGATGTGATTAGCCAGCCGCAGAGCCAAGACAGGATCAGGCTGAATGAGGGAACCGACGATGTCAGCCTCCGCGAACTGGTTCCAGAACGCTTCCTCGGCGCGACGGTCGCCGTCCTTGGTCACGAGGTAGCTCAACTCGTCAGCGGAGAAGGAGATCGGTTCGAGCACGCAGATATTTGGGGCGACGGGGTTCTTAAGGAACAGTTTGCGCTTTGCGGTGGCCTTCATCGTCAAAGCGAACGCTGCCAAGGCACCGGCACGTGGGTCGATTTCGGTGCCGTAGAGGTTGTTCGTGAGGATCAGTCCCGGAATCTGCGATGGAGTGTAGCCCTCCTCCTCGTAGATCGCATAAAGGAGGTCAAAGGCGTAAGTGAGCATGTGCCCGGACCCACAGGCGGGGTCGATCACCGTAAGTTCTTCGGGTTTGGTGATCTTGAGGAAGTCTGTTTCTTCATCGACCGGAGCGATGTAGTAGTCCATCTGTTCAATGAGGCGTGACTCAGGGTGGTTGAGCATCCATAGGCGACCGACGGAGTTCTCAACGAGGTACCGGACGATCCAGTGCGGGGTAAACAGCTGTGTGGCCGCAGGGATCTCGTCAGCCCCAGCCTTCTTGTTCTTCTTGAACCCGGCGAAGACCTCATCCTTACGTTCGGAGATATAGAACTGGTAGAGCCAACCAATGACTTCGACGTCTTGGCAGACCTCCTCAGTCAGCACAGTCACGGAACGGCTCAGGACAGAGTCCTCGGCGAGAACGTTCGCGGGGATCAGCAGTTCGGTGAAGTCCCCTTCGCGCTCGAACATGAACGGCATCGCCCGGTTCCAGTAACGGCAGTAGTCCGCGAGCAGCAGCGAATAGGCCTCGGCTTGAGCGTCGACACCTGGTCGGGGCTGGCGGGTACCGTTGAGGAGTCCCGTAACGGTGGCCACGTTTGCACCCTTGACCACGTCACCATCGACCTGGCCGCGCTTTGCGGCAGCAAGAATCTCAGGTTGGCCGACCTGGTCTGCCGCGGGTGAAACGACGCCGATCCCTGTGTACCCATTGGCATCCATGAAACGCAGCGCGATGATGCGGTTGAACCAGGTGTAGGCGACCTTGTCGGTCACGTGCGCCTTGCCCTTGTCGCCGCCGCCTCCCACGGAAATCGCGCGTTCCAGCTCCGACACGGCTCGCGGTTGCTCGACACGCTCGGGAGAACCCGGGGCAAGAACCGCTGTGATGCGCGCGGCGACCTCGCGGATGAGTTCTGTACGCGCTGAGGTAGCAAAGGACTTAAGGAGGGTGGTATCCATCAGAGCGTGATTCGCTTTCCTTCGTTGAGGGTCGCAACCAACGCGGTCCGCAAAGCGGCCAGGTAGTTATCGACATCCGATTCAGATTCGAGGACACCGGCAACCCCAGGGGCCTTTATCGTCTTCACCGAAACCATCGGCTTCGGCGGCGGAGTGTCGCCGTCCCCGACTTGCTGTGACTCAACGAGTTGACTCAGCAATGCCGGGTAATCGTCCTGCTCAAAGGTCGCTCCCGCCTGGAGAATGATCGCGACCTGTGTTTCATTGCTGAGTCGCGCGAGGATAGCGTCGATTCGTCTCATCACGCTCTCCTGTGCCGCTGGCGTGGCGTTGGCGTAGTACGCGCTACCAAGGATTTCGGTCCTACGCCCTTCGATCGCTGCAATGACGGCCGCACGCCTTTCGGCCACAACGTCGTCAATCTGGCTCCTCAAAGCGTCGGCTGCCACCTTGAGCTGGTTCATCTTGTTGCCACGGAAGGCATTAGCATCCGAAAGCAGTTCCTTGACCCGCTCGGCACTACCTGCCGGAAGCGAGCCGAGGTTTCCCGAATTGGTGTTCAGAAGGGTCTGTGCTTCGTCGAAGATCTTCGCCTGCTGCCCGTTGAGGAAAGACTTGATGGGGTCGATCAAGTCCTCCTTCGCTTCGAGCAGCTCATCGGCCCTGTCGAAGTCGTTGAGGTACCAGTCGACATGGTTGCCGACGACGTCGTCGAGAAGAGCGACAACGTTGGCGAGTTGACTTGTGAACGGGTACCGGCTGCTGCCCACAAGGGCAGCTAGTTCGTCACGCCTCGCCGAGAGCTTGTCCTTGCCAAACCTGGCAAGCTCGGTGGCGTCGGACGGTACTGCAGCTTCGTCAAAGAAGTCGGTGCAGAACTTCTTGAATGCGGCGACCTTCGCCTGATCATATGCCTTCTGGGGGGCAACGACAACATGCTGATGCTTCCCTGTATTGCGGATCAGGGATGCTGCTTCGGTCCGAACCACCGGGTTGGAATCGACACTCAGCGCCACCCTGCCGTTCCCCACGAGCCATCCGAGCACAACCTCGATTGAGCCGAGGTCCCAGCCGTAGGGCTTGGTCTCGAAGTGGTCGATGATCTTCTTGATCGTCACTTGTTCCCCCAGGCCAGTCTGGGTGATGATCCAGGACTCCATCTCAGTACCCGGCGAGTTCAGCGCGCTGAGCGTCGCCGCGTCGAAGAGACCCCCATCGTTCTGCACGGCGCTCGCAACCTGCTGCTCAGGGAACACCTTCCCGCCGAGCAATCCCAGGCTGGTATATGTGCGGCTCACGAGTTCCTGGAACCCGTCGGTCACGCGTGTGAGCGCGTCTTGCGAACTGGACGTGACCTCGGCAGCATTGATAATCAACTGGGCATTGCCCACAGCCTGCCGAAGTCGCTCGATGAGTTCCTTCTCGCGGTCGGTGTTGAGTATCTGCTTGGACTGCAGGATCGCCTGCATTGAGGGAGTAGCACCGGAATTGGTGCGCTGCTTGGTGTACTTCTCCGTCTTCAACAGCAGTCGCAGGTCGGCGAGCAACCGCTTGTCGCGACCGAGGAACACTCGCAGCTCGTCCCGACCCATGCTCTGTGCCGCGATCTCGGAGTCGCTGTAGCTGGTTTCGGGAGTGATGAAGTGGATGGTCAGATCACGCTGAGTTCCCTGCGGAATGTCGTCGAGCTTGAAACCAAACGAGAAGTCTTGGCCGTTCTTGGCGTACTTGAGTTTGTTGCTCTTGAGAATGTCTGAGGAAAGGTACCGGAAGAGCTTGCTAGAGACCTCGGAGGAGTCAACGTCGACCGCCTTGATCTCCTTTTCAATCTCTTGTTCCTCGTTGGTGAGGTACTCGTAGATGTTGCCGTTCCGCTGAACATACGATTGTGCTTCCAGGAGGTTGAGTGCCTCCTGAACCTGCTTGCCCAGTCCCGTGAGGTCGAGCCCGAAGCGGTCATAAACGAGCACGGTGAGGTTACGGGGAGTCGCTTTGAAGGTGTCAATGTACTTGACCAGGAACAGCGCCTTCAGCAGACGATTCGCGAGAATAGTGACGTCCGAGCTTGGGTCAGGCAAGTGCTTCTCAGCCTGGAGAATGGCACTCTGAGCGGCCGACTTTAGTGCCGCGCTGATTCCGGCGAACATCTGGTCGAAGGTGGCAAGGTAACCAACCTGCTCGTTTCCGATGCGCTTGGCAACTTCCTGGACCACGCCGAGCATCGAACGCTCACCGACCGAGCTGTTCTTGCCCTCGAACATGTTGTGGTCGGACAGGCCCTCGATCGCGGCCTGAAACATCGGAATTTGGTAGGTGACGAACGGATACGTGTTGATGAAACGGGTTTCGTCCACGTAGTTGCGGTAGGTTTTCGCGCCGTCGACAAAATTGAAGATGGTCGGGAAGTTCGCCGCCTGCGTGGAATGGATCGCCTGCAATTCGGTCGTTCCAGCGTCGTTCTTCTCCAGTAGACGCTTGCTGATGACTTCTTCGACGTCTTGGCTGGTGAGCTTGACCTTGGTGCTGAAACGAGCCTGGATCTTGGAGAAGTCGTTCCCTTGTTGCCTCGTACGGTCGCCGATGACCTTGTCCATGTCTTCCTGCGAAGTCACGAAGACCCACGACCGGCCCTTGCACTTGGTGTTGAGAGACTCGGCGATGGTCTGGAGGTTGAGCATGAGCTTGACGTCATCGGCGATGAACTGACCGACCTCGTCAACGAAGAAGTTGAGCCTGAAGCCTGGCTCCTGCGTGTCAATCCATGCCTTTACAGACGTCGCGAAGTCTTCGATCGAGACTGCGTACGACTTCTGGTACTGGGCGATGATGCCTGGATTCGCCTCACCATTTACCTCAGCGAACGCCTTGTCAATGTTGTGACCTTCAAGTGCGGTCTGCTCGCGCCCTTGTGACCAGTCAATCCCGGCGATCCTCGCAAACGCTGCCTTGAACGCGTCATACTGGCCACGCTTATCAAGGTCTTCCTCAAAGCGGGCGACGGCGCCGTCGTTACCGAAATATCCGCGACTCTCGTCGAACACCTTGACGAACACCTTGAGCAGTGCGTCCGTCTGGTCCTTTGCGATCAGGGTCGCCTTCTGGTCAATGTTGAACAGCAGGCTCTTGGCAGGGATGGCCGCTGCCTTCTTCAAAGATGCAATCAGCATTGCGTCGTCTGTCTTGGCGAGAAAACTCTCTGCAACTCTGTCGCGCTCAAATGCCTGGCCCTCGACGTCACCGAGGAGATGTGCGAGCATCTTCAACAGGTGGGATTTACCTGAGCCGAAGAAGCCCGAGATCCACACGCCGTTGGCGTTTGTGTAGTTGGTGTACTCCTCCAGTAGCGGCGCAACACCCTTGGCAGCGTCGTTGGTAAAGACATACTCCTCGACTTCGATGCCGAGGTGGTCAGCGTCATCGGCTTTGACGACACCCTCGATCGAGCGAGTGACGTCTTTGAGGAAGATCTCGTTAAGTTTCATCGGGTCATGCTTCCTGGTCGAGAATGCGCTTGGCGCGGTAGAAGGAGTCGTCTTTGAGCTGGCCGAAGAGGACCAGGGCTGAGCCCTGAGTGGCTGACACCTCGTATCGGCCAGGGAAAAACATCAGCATCGGCTTGTCGGATACGACGGTCTGCAGGTTGTTGAGCACGGTGTGCGAGCGCACGAACGGGAACACTTCGCCGACCCCTGTCAGGAAGAGGATCTGAAATGACTCGGCCGCCATCAGCTCCTTGATCGCAGGCGCGAGATGCATCTGCGGGTCAAGCATGTTCTGCAGCATCTTGAGGAACTCTGGCTTGTCCATCGTCGGCTCAGCAGCAAGGACTCGCTCCCAGACGTTGCGCTTCTTGAGCAGGTCGACACACAAGTCGTAAAGATTGATCTCGAAAACATTGATCCCCAGCTCGGTGTTGAGCTTGGTTTTGATGCGCTTCTTCGCCTGCGCAACGTCAAGCGCCCACGACGGGTCATAGTCGTAGATGAAGTGGGCGACCTCATTGCCGAGGCCCTCCATCCTGAGAAATCGTTCGCTGCTGAGTACCCGGAAGAGGTGATCCTCTTGCTCAGCAAGGGTTTGCTTTGGCTGCATGAATTAGTAAGCCTCCCTCGTCGGGAAAAAGCGGATGTCACTTGGAATCCGCGCTGACAGGCACTCCACAACACGGGCCGATAGCAGGGTCGGTTCGATGCCCCCGTCGGAATTTACGAGTGCGGCCTCGGTCATCATTCGGAAGATCACCTCTCGAAGCTTCTTGTAGGTCGAGTCGGCAATGGTGCCCAACTCGTCGTGCCACATGGATTTTGCGCGAAAGAATGAGTCATAATCTGTGTAAGAGATGGATCCAGCTAACGTGAGAAACTTTTCACGCAGCACTTCCTCCGCGAACTCACCGATTAGGTCGTATCTTCGGCAGGCTGCTGCCCACATCAAGTGTCCGCGTTCTGAGGCGGTGATGTCGTCGAGTATCTCGAGTTCGTGGTCACTAAGCGCAGACAATCGCTTGATTGTCTCGCGGGCTACACGTACCCCGGTGCGATATGTTCTCGCCTGCAAAAGGTTCTGGGATACCGCGAGATCGCGTACCTTTTCCCAGTCCTTCAGTTCAATATAAATAGGGGCGAGAACCGCTGCTTCTTTCGAAAGAAGGGCGCCGCTGGTAAAAGACAAAGCGTAGCGATCTTCTGCGCTTTGAGCCATTGGTCCTCCTTTCAATTTGGGCAGTAGGTCAGGATATGAGTAGCCACTGACATTCATGTCGATGGCGGTGTGTCGCATTGGTAAATTAGGACGGTTCTGAGCCCTCCTGCGCTGCAGCCCCACCACGACGAACCCAGTCGTCGACCTCTGTGGCTTGGAACTTCCAGAGGCGACCGATCTTGTGGGCGGGCATCCCCTTTTCGGCGATCCAGGTATAGATGGTGTCCTTCGTGACGCCAAGGTGGGAGGCGATGTCGTCAGCAGACAGCCACGGCTCAGTCACGTTTAGTCCTCCCTTACCGGCCCATTCGGGCAGTCACTGCCAATGATATCGAAGTTGTGCCGATTGAGCCGGGTTTTTCCGGGTGAATGTGGTTGTCAGCGGCCTATGCGCTGGCCGAGCCAGCTTGCTGCAGTGTTATGCCAGCGTTCATTATCGGCATTCCAGTTGAGGGTGTGACCAGCGTCGAAAGCTTCAAGGGTGACGAGTGCTGGGCGCTGGTCCCGTAAGCACTTAGAAGTTGCGAACGGCGCCGAGTCATCGCGAGTGCCGTGAAGAATCAGCGTCGGGACATCGAGTTCGTGAGCCCGTTTCACCCAGTTGAAATCTTCGAGAGGCAATGCCGTTGGCAGGCCGACCATGCGCGCAAGCGGTTCCTTCATCAACCACGGCATCGCGATTGCGCCTGCACTGCTGGGCAGCCCGGCGCGCTTGCAGTTCGCTTGGATTACCGATCGCCAGTTCAGTACTGGTGAGTCAAGCACGAGTCCGACGATCAGTTCTCGATACTCCGCTCGGTGTGCAAGTTGCAGCGCAATCGCGGCACCCATTGACCAGCCGAAGAGCACGATCCGTTCGGCACCACGCCTGATCGCGTTACCGATTGCAGCATCGACGTCTTCGATTTCAGTGACGCCGAGTGTCGACCTGCCGTTGCCGAGGTGTGGGCCTTCGCCATCGTTTCGGTAGGTGACCACGAGCGAGGTGTAGCCGAGTTCGGTCGCGACCTGCACGCCGCGAATCGTACCTGCTCGGGAACTGCCGAGCCCGTGAACGTGTATTGCCCACGTTGAAAGGTCGCCATCGATCCTCCAGGCAGGGGCATGACCAGCTGGCGCATTAATGACGATCTCTCGGTGTTCAAGGCCTGCGTCTTCTGGGGATGAGTAGTAGATGCCACTCCACGAGGCCAGATCTCCTGCTCGTGGACTGAACCCCTCGGAGGTTCCGGTGATGGTTCGGGCGATGCGCTTGGATCCTCGGTCTTCTACTTCGTTTCCGAGCTGCACCCAGCCACCGCGTTCGAACCAGAGGTTACAGACGCCTTGTGCTTCTGTGTCCTGAGTGCGATCGAGCACAAGACGCGACTGTCCATCAGCTTGTTCAACACCACGCACAGTGAGGTCGAAGTCGCGCGGCCCGATCGGTGCAGTGAGCTTTCGAGCAATACCACAACCCAGAGCAGCGCCTCCGGCACCGAGTATCGCAGCCGCAGTACTCAGGCTCGCCGCGACGATCCTTCTCGTTCTCATTTCAACGCCTCGTCGAGGTCAGTCGTGGTGAAACGTGTCGACATCACGGACGTTGTACCCCGTACCAGGAGGTGATTCTCGGCTCGTTCAAGCAGCGCGAGATCGGTAGGGCTGATCTCGAAGACGACACGTGGGTCGATCATTGCATCTCGGATCTCCACGACATGTCGATACAGCTTTGCTTCGGGGTCCTCGAATACCTCTGAGCCGGGGTGCAATTTGCTCAAGCCTGGTCTGAGCTTCGTCGCGTTACGCCAGATTGGATCAAGCTGCATCAAGAAGGCGTCCGTGCGCACTCCTCGAAAACGACGCAGCACAGAGCGCGTGGCGGGCTGCGCTACGAAGCCCGCACACAGGAACAAGAATGTTGCGAGTGTGAGCGGCCCGTAGGCTGCATCGACAAGGCGCATGAGATCAAGGGCTCCGATCATATGCGTGACGTCCATGAAGACGACCGTGGCGCAGAGGGCAATTCCACAGCTTGCGCCGATCGCGAGTAGCAGAGCAGGGACGCGCAGCAGGCCCTGCGTGACCCGACATTGGCCGATAGCCAGTGCGAGCATCGCGGCAAGGACGATGCCACAGTACGTAAACACGGTGATCGAATATGCGCCGACCAGTGGCTGATCTCCGTGATCACTCATGAACGTGGTGGTGGTGTGACCTCGGTCCGCGAAACTGAACATCGTGGCCACGCAAACAAGAGAGATGAGGAGCGTGGGCAAGCTGATGGCGATCCGCACGAGTCGAGGCCGGTAATCTCCAGCCCGCATGACACCTCGACCCAAAAAGTACAGGCCGGTCATGAGCAGCATGTCCCCGGCAAGCGTAATGAAGTTGGTTCCGCCAAATAGCGGATCGAGAGCGAGATAGACGGGATCGATGTTCAAAGTCATCGCGAGAGCGATGATCGTTGACGCATAAGTGATGCTGTGATCAGCGCGACGACGACGGAGAACGAGCAGGCTTGCAACCAGCGCCCACATGACGCATGAAACAAGCACCTGGATCACCCGAAAATCTCCGTGTAACTCGTCTCGGCAAACGCAACCCCGCGGATCCTCGCTGCAAGCTGGTCCGCGAGGCTCTCAGCCGCGATCTCCTCTTCGGTGCTTACATCTCCGCGGGCGAGTGCTCGGATACGCAATTCCGCGGGAATGTCTGGCAGGAGCGTATCTGGAATGTTGCCTGCGAGAGCATCACTATCGTTTTCGCAGTGACCCAGGATGATGTGTGCGAACTCGTGCAGCACAAACTGTTGAGTGTGTAGCGCGGAGTCGCTGTGTGCATGCAAGATCACGTCACGATCGTCGGAAAATAACAAGACTGCGCAGAGCCCGCTAGATTCCCCAATCTCAGGAACTTCCGCGACTACGATTCTTCGCTGACGGAGGCGCTGCACCGCGCCCGTAAGTTCTTCAAAGGTGAAGTGCTCGCCCAGGTGTAAGCCCGCGAGTGCGATAGCCACTTCCTGATCGATATTCATGACTCACTCTGTTATCTCTTCATCCAAGAACTTGGTGATGGCTTCGAGAGTTTTCGGTGAAAGGTCTCCGAGTGTGCGAGTCGCGTATGACTTCACTCGTGCAGCCCGCATGGCACGAACAAGATCAAGCTGCGCATTCACCTTCGCAGGAGCAGACACGTCGCTGTCCCCAGTGAGGAATGCGACATCGACGTCGAAAAACTCCGCGAGCCCCTCAACGACGAGCGGATCATCGACTTTCCGGTGACCATTGACCATGTACGTCCATCGTGATCTCGATAGGTTCACCCCACGCTCTTTCAAGAACGCGGCGATCACAGAATGCGACGGTTCGGTCCCACTCTCAGCGGTCTTCACGTCGAGTAGCAGGCGCAGGCGCTTCGCCAGCAGGTCGGCTGCGGCCTGGTTCTGCTCTTGAGTCTTGCTCATAATGCCCCTCCCCTCGGGATGGGTTCGGCAACGGTGACGTTTCACGCGACTGCGACTTGTTGTGCATGCTCAATATAACTCTTGAGCATGCACAAATCAAGGGTTGTGCATGCCCAACGATCCGGGTAAGACTTGAAGCCATGTGGCGTTAAGCATGCTCAACGAAGACTTGTTGGTCATGCATTCTGACCTGCGCCACTTCAGCACCGAGGAGGTGCACCATGCGATACCGCCATGCCAAAAATCGGCCTCCACGTCATTCCACGGGTCAGTTATGCCCACCTCTCAGATGTATTGCCCTCCGGGATTCGCCGGTTGTGCAGCAAAGAGGAGGACGAGCGATGGCCACATACGAGGATCGCCAAGCCGCGCGTGACGCAAAGCTCGATGAGCTACATGAAACGTTGTCCAGCGCGGTCGAGCAACTGGTGTCAGGTGAAGACTGGAAGCGCGCTCTGACGTTCGCAGCAAACTTTCGCAGTCGTTCGTTCAACAACACCCTGCTGATTTGGGTGCAGCACCAAGCCGCGTTCGAGCAGGGGTTGGTACCTGACCCGATCCCGTCTTACATTGCCGGGTATAGGCAATGGCAGGGTCTCGGCCGTCAAGTACAGAAGGGACAGCCGGGATATCAGATCCTTGCTCCCGTTACCGGTCGATTCGCTTCGGCGACACCTGCGGACGCGGAGTCTTGGCGCAGGCTCAAGAAGTTCGAGAAGCCTCGCCCGGGTGAGGCCGTGCGCTCGAAGATGATCGGGGTGCGACCCGCCTATGTGTGGGATGCTTCACAGACCGCGGGCGATCCCTTGCCTGAACCGCCTTCGCCAAAGCTGCTCGAAGGCGAAGCACCCCGAGGACTGTGGTCAGGGCTCGCTGCGCAGATCGAAGCTGCTGGGTTCTCGCTGGGTGATGCACCGGATGCGGCATCAATCCACGGGGCAAACGGAGTGACGAACTACACCGATCGCACCGTGCTCGTACGTGCCGACATTGATGACGCGGCCCGGGTGAAGACGCTCGCACACGAGCTGGGACATGTGCTCATGCACGATCCCAAGAGCAGCGAGGTACGTCTGCACCGCGGAATTGGTGAGGTCGAGGCCGAATCAGTGGCGCTGATGATCGGGGCCGCGCACGGCATGGACACCAGCATCTATACGATCCCGTACGTCGCAGGTTGGGCAGCAAACGTTGATGGCAAAGAGCCAGTCGAGATCGTCAAGGCCACCGGTGATCGAGTGCGAGCCACCGCTCTGAAGGTCCTGGATCAACTCGATACTGAGCAGCTCGGCAACGGCACCCCGCCCGGCCTTGAACGGGATGTACCGCAGCGGCAAGCACCAAAGACGGAGCGTACTTCCATTGCGCATCCGGTGGGCCGTACTGCGGGATCCACACCACTGAGAGAACCAGCTGCAGCAACGGCGAGGAGCCTCTCGTGAACGCGCGTCTGAGTTCGTGCTCGGCAGTACTGGGACAGATGCCGGAGCAGGTGAGTACCTTCGCAGTGGCGAGCAAGCTCGCTTCACTTGGCGTGCCCGTGTTTCCGGTCTGGTCAGATTCGAAGCGACCGGCGACGCGCCACGGCTTTCATGATGCCAGCACGGACATTGAACAGATTGAAGCCTGGTGGTCATCGACCCCAAATGCCTCACTCGCGATACCGACGGGTCAAGCATCTGGCGTCGTTGTTGTCGACGTCGATGTGCACGGCCGCGTGAACGGCTACGAGGCCGCGACGCGTACCGAACGCGCAGGGCTGCTCTCGGGGTGGGAGCTAATGGTCCGCACTCCCTCTGGCGGCATGCACTTGTATTACCCCGCGGTCGATGACGCCGAGCAGCGGTCCTGGCAGTCAGCGAGTTCGGGCATCGACTTTCGAGGTGACGGCGGTTACATCATCGTCCCGCCGTCCATGCGAATGATTGGTAAGCATCTTGAGCGGTACACGGTTGAACGAATGAATCATGGTCTTACGAGCAGCCTTGACGCAGATCGACTTCGCGAGTTCCTCGACCCGAAGCCCGACCGAATCCGTCGCCCAGCCACAGGTGATCGCGGGATGGAAGTTGGTCGGCTTGCGGCGTGGGTGTCGCGTCTGCAAGAGGGCGAAAGGAATCACGGACTGTTTTGGGCGGCTTGCAAAATGGCCGAACACGATATCCCATCAGACACGGCACTCGACGCGCTTGCTGCAGCCGGTAGCAGTGCCGGACTCGCCGAGCGCGAGATTCTTACGACGGTGCGGTCGGCGTATCGAACCGTTCACGGCGCACCTGCACGAGAACCGTCTACGGCAGCACTGTCGTCGCCTGACCGGCCACCGCCTACCTCAACACGAGCGCAGGTGCTCTCGTGAGCACATCACCATCTAGTCACCGTTGGGCGGTGCGGACCGCGGTCTGCGGGACCGTGTTCATCGCAGTGGGCGCCTTCTGGCTGTCGTTCACGTCGCTCGCCGACCTTGCGCACCGATCTGGGATCGGTGCGGGACAAGCTTGGGCGTGGCCACTCATCGTGGACGGCATCATCGTGGTCGCAACCGTGGCTGTGGTCGCCCTCGCTGGCAATCGCGCCTCCTGGTACCCATGGGTGCTCCTGGTCGGTGGTGCGGTGGTGTCGGTGACGGCCAACGCAATCCACGCGATCATTGCCGCCGATGCCGACGTGCCCAGCATCCTCGCCGGAGCCGTCGCTGCGGTACCTCCAGTGGTGCTCCTGGCAATCACGCATCTCACAGTGATCCTGGCCCGGGCGTCGGGTTCGAAAGAAGTCGAGTCATCAATCGAAGCCTTCGAAGAAGTTGAAGCCGAGACCGCAGCACCTGATCGCCGCGCTCTCGCGTCGGCGCTACGCGGCATCGGCTGGACGAACAAACAAATTGCGAACGAACTCGATGTGCACCCCTCGACTATCGGCCGCTGGCTTTCCGCTGATGACCCCGAGGTGGCTGAAAGTGATACGCACCTACTCGCCAGTAGCGAATCAGCAGAGGAGAGATCATGAATGTCAACAGAGATCCCCGACCCGTACTTGGCGATGTTGCCGGGATCGACGGTATTCCCGATGCAGTTGAAGCAGCATCATCACGGCGACTTCGCGGGCTGCCGATCAACCCGTCTATAGCCACCGCCCGCGGTGTTGAATGGGTGCGGCCTACGGATCTCGTGGCCCGCGGCGCATCTCGGGTTGCCGGGGCTGGAATCGACTTTCAGAGAGAACTCGCGCGTCGTGCTCGCGCTGCAACATCCGACCACGTGCGTGCGCTCGGGCAGCGAGCACGGAGTCTCCCACCGCTGTCGGCGTTTGGGCGAGGTGGCATTGACCGTGGCATGGATCGAGGCGCCGTCGGCATGCGCTGAGCACGCGTCGGTACGGAGGCAGATCATGCAGAAACTTGCGGAGGGTCAGATCGTGGGAACCGGTGTGCACCTGCTTGCCAGGAGGTTCCACACAATGATTACTGCAACCCAGAACGCGGCTTCCGAAGACTACACAAGTAGCGAAGGACTGCGCAGAGTGCTCAAGCGATTGCATCAGCAAGGGCCGGGCGCATGGCAACGCGACCCAGTTGCCGCTGATCTCATGAGCTTCGCCGCTGAAAAGTATGCAGCCCTCGCGCGGAAGCACGGTCTCGACCCATGGGAGGCAGCAAGTGCCGCATTTGACGTAATGCGACTTCGCTCTACTAGGCTCGCCAACGATCCCTGGGCGGTCGTCACCCGCGGCGTGCAAGTCACCTGCATCGCAGAAGAGCGCGGACAAGGGCTGCTGTGCTCCACAAACAAGGCCCGCCGCCCACACATCTCCGAGCTGCATGACCCCGAGCGCATCTCCGATCGTGAGACACCGCTCTCTGATTACCATCCCTCGTTTCGCACGACCGATCACTTCGAGTTCGAAGAAGAGCCAGTTAATGACGAGCCGCAGACCGAGACATCAGTTGCGCGTGCGTCCGCGCGCACAGCGGTCGCTGATGCGGTGCGACTGTTCACCTTGCTTGATTGGCCCGAAGATGTTGCCACGCTCGCGATCGACAGGGTCTGCGAAACGACCGAACGCGCCGGGTCACGAGCGAGTGCTTACGAAGCTCTCCGACGCGACAAGCACGCGCTCGTGCTGCTTGATCTGCCCGCGGCGTCATGGTCCGCACTGCTTCGCGCGATCCTCGGGAACACACATCCGGCATTGCAGGCAACCTCGGCAGGTAGGGGCGTGCTGCTGCGCCTGCTGCTCGGCGAAACGGTGCACTCGCTGCTGCACGACGAGGATCTCGTGTTTCAGATCGCACTCGCGGCTCCGAAGCGAGGCGAACGGTCATGAGCAACAGGGACGACAATTTCGTCGTCATCAGAACCGTCGACTCCATTCAGGTCGGCAACCGACACCGCAAAGACCTCGGTGATATCGATGCACTCGCCGCGTCGATCCAACGCGACGGCTTGCTGCAGCCAATCACCGTTACCCCCGAAGGTGTGCTTGTGTGCGGTGCGCGGCGACTCGCCGCAATCAAACAGCTCGCATGGGATGAAGTGCGAGTGTGGGTGCGCTCTGGCATCTCCACCCAGCTCGGGTACATGCTCGCCGAACAGAACGACAACATGCTCCATAAGCCGCTCAGCCAGTTGGAAGCAGCGGAGCTGTATCGGGAGATGAAGGTGATTCTCGCCGAGGATGCTGCACAGCGAAAAGCTGCAACGCAGTTCGTGAGCGGTGAAAACCGCGGAATGTCCGGTCCCGCCGATTCGGCGGGACCGTCAACTGAGCCACGTGGGGATGCGCGGCGCCAGGCTGCCGAGATGGTCACCGATACGTCCTCCTACACCCGCCTCGAAGAGATCAATTTCATCCAACGCATCGCCGAAGACTCGAACCAGCCCGAGGAAATTCGTGCCGCGGCACAAGGCTTTCTCGACGACATTCGCGACGAGGCTCCAGTGCACCCGTGCTGGCAACAGTTGAAGGAGCTGCTCGCGGTGGCGAAGGCAGATCGTGACGTCTTGCTGCACCGGATCGCCGAAGAAAAACTTGCCGAGCTGCGGGCGGAGCAGAAACCGAAGAAGCGTGGGCAACGTGCCTCCACAGCAGCCCGGATGGAACCGATGCCTGTGCGGGCATTCGTGATCACTTGGATCGAACTCGGCAACCTGTACCCGGTCACTGACCCAGCCCTCATCGCCGCAAAACTGACGCAGGCCGAAGCCGAAATGTTCTTTACCGTTATCGACAACTGGGTCAAGTTTGCGGATCGCCTCCGTGAAGCACTCGACCAGCTCGACGACGACGATGAGGCAAAGCCCACCTCCGCGCCGTCTAAGAGATAGACGTGTCTTGAATAGGCTTGAGCCATGCCTCGCCAACAAGAAACCAAAAGCCGTCTGGTCACCTCGCTCGTGCCCTCGCTCTCTCGAAGCCTCGCCGAGCAGTTCAATGTCTTTCGGGTCATGCATCACGGCACTCACGAAAAACAACTCTCGAACGTCTTAGCCTGGCTCCTGCGGGCCGATGGAACCCACGAGCTGGGTGACACCTTCCAAAAGATCTTCTTGAGGAGGATCAACGCCGCGCTTCCCGAGGGCCTCGGATTCCAGACCTCCGGGTATCGGGTCAGCCAAGAAGTGGACACCTCCGGCGATGCCGCGACAGGCAAGGACATTGCCGACATTGTGCTCATGACAGCTCACGAGAGCGTCGTTGTTGAGAACTTCGGCACCTCCGACGGGCACGGCCATGACTATTTTGGCTACCTTGCCCACGGTGCTCAGGGCGGAAGACGTAGCGTCGTCGTGCTGCTGTGCATCCGACGAGAGAGCGAACTTCAGACCGATGGATGGGAACAAGCGGTCGTTCTCACCTATGCGGATCTCCTCAGTGACCTGCACGCGCACGTCAAAGCAGACAAGAAGTGGCGTCGAGACCACCCGCAACAGAACTTCTTCATTAACGAACTGGTCGAAAACTTCGTGGAAGGACCAAGCCCCGTGAATACTGCCGATCGGATAGCTTTCATCAAGACAATGTGTGAGACGGGAGAATCTGCTCGATACGGGCAACGTCCCCAGGATGCGGCCGCAGAACAGTTCTCCCAGACACTCGCGCAGCACGCGAAGCAGCAGTTTGAAGACGGCCGAAAGGTCCTTGGTGAAATCAAGCGGTACCTCCGCCAGTACGCAGAGCGACGACTCATGCACCAGGTCAATGAGGCACTCGGCGAGGAAGTTGTTGTCAAAGTTCTAGCGAATTTCGTGGGCCAATGGGAGTGGTACGTGCGGCTCCTCGACACTAACGGCGACGTAGTTGCAGGGCTCGTGTTTGGTCCGACCGTAGCCACCTACAATGACGAAGTCCCTGAGCCAGTCCAAAGCCCAGACTTCAGCAAAATATTTATCCTCATGCGCTCCTCAGATACTGCCCCTAAACGAAGCCTTCAGCAAACGGATATCGGCATAGACGAAGTACTCAAAGGGTTTGAACCAGCGGATGATCGACTCGCTCAAGCAGTGATCCCACTTGTGCAGGCGCACTATGCGACTCAAGATTGATTGCGCATCGCTGCTACCGTTTCGAACCGGCCGACACGCTCAATCTTGCCTTCGTAGCATGCGGCGAAGTCACGCAATCTCTTTCTGGCGTCAGTAAGTTGTTGCGAGGTGAGGTCCGCAGTGACCGGCGCTTCACCTTCTGCATACGCCGACAACACCAGTCGGCCACGGGCATGACGCATGATCGATTCCCAGTCATCGTGCGAAAGATATGACGCTGAGCCGCCGAGCGCGAGCACGAGATCAAACTGTGTCCCTGATAGGTTGCGGCGCGCGAGCGTGTCCGCGAACGTTCTTGGCTCAACCCGCGCCACGAGCGGGTGCTTCCGCACCAATTCATTGAGCATCGCCTGAGACGGGTCTATCGCTGTTAGTCGAGGGGCTTCTGTCAGCCCCAAATCAAGAGTGAGCCCGGTGCCTGCACCGATGTCTAGCGTGCGGCACTTGCGGTAACCGTCGGTGGCTACGTCTACGAGGCGCGTGAACCCTCGTTGTTCTTCGTCAGACGCGGTGAAGTCGCGATCCCAGTAAGTTGCGATTGCGTCGTAGCCGGAGCGGAACTCGCTCTTCGTGCGTGGCATGTTCTGCGGGCCGTAGATGTGGTCAGCTCTGCCTCTGTTGATCAGCGTCACGTCGTCGTGTTCTCGATCCATGGTCCAGTACTTCCAACCGTTGTGAACGAGGTAAATGCGTGTCGATTTGTAAAACTTCTGCGGCTCACCGAACGTGTGGATTACCCGAGCTGCCCTGACAAAGTCGGCCTTTGTCATTCCTTCAGTTCGCTCAGCGATGTATTCGTGTGGTGCGCCCTCAGCGTAGGTCACTGCGAAGACCCAGTCCAACTTCACAATCTTGTTTTGCCACCATTCAAGGTCTTTCTCGGTGATCGGCAACACGCTTACGTTCTTCTCAATACTCACTTGCTCACTCAACTATCTCTGCGCGTCTTGGATGACGTGCATCTTCTTGTGATTTCGAGTATCAGGCCAGCCACCGACATTCCTCGGTCAGTCGGATTCTGTGCTGGGTCACGTAAGGATGTCGACAAGACCTCATAGTCAGCGGCGTGCACCTAGTGGGCATGAAGACTTCACCCGACACGCGCACACGCCGAAAGCTCATCGCTCTGACACTCAGCGGCGCAATCCTCATCGCCCTGGTCGCATTTGGTGGTTACGGGCTACTCACCGGATCCCGCGATGCACCGCCCCCAGAGCCTCCAGCTTCGTCTCCGGTGGCCCCCGCTACGCCTTCTCAACCGGGTACCTCGCGGCCAGTCGCACCTCGGATCGCTCCCACAAGTGATCCCGAGCTGTTCGCTCGTCGTGTTGCAGCTGCATTGTTCACTTGGGACACCGGGGGCGGGCTGGTGCCGCTCGACTACACATCGGCGATCCTCGACGTTGGTGACCCATCCGGCTACGAGCAAGCCGGGCTCGCCGCAGACATTGCCAGCTACGTCCCCACGCGTGACGCATGGGTGCAGCTGCGCGAGTACGCGACCACTCAGTCGATCGAGATCGAAACCGTCGATGTGCCCGACGCCTGGGCAGACGCGGCCGCGCAAGCGAGACCTGGGCAGCTCCCTCCCGGTGCAATCGCGTACACGGTCAATGGCATTCGTCACCGAAACGGTGTCTGGAACAGCACCGCAGAATCACTCTCAGTGCCGGTCGCATTCACGCTGTTCATGGCCTGCCCTCACGATGGCGATCCCTGCTACCTGCTCCGACTTTCGCAGCTCAATAACCCACTTCGGTAGGAGCATTCAATGTTGAAGAAGCTGGCCATCGGAGCCCTTACCTTAGCCTTTGTGGCGCCGACGTTCGGACTCGTAAGCGTCGGGCTCATCATGAATCCCGCCGTAACGACGATCTGCACTGTTGATGGTCTTTCTGTACGTAACGTGCCCGATTCGCTCACTGTGACGACCACGAGTGGGCACACGTTCGAACTGAACAAAAAGCAACTCACACACGCGGCCACGATCATCACTGTCGGTTCCGAGATCGATGGCGTCACCCGTGACGCGTTGAAGATTTCACTCATGGCGGCGCTTACCGAGTCGACGCTGCAGATGCTCGCGAACACCGGCACCTATCCAGAATCACGCGACTACCCGAACGACGGTAACGGCTCGGATCACGACTCGCTCGGTCTGTTCCAGATGCGCCCCCAATCTGGATGGGGCACGGTAGCCGAACTGATGGACCCGAAATACCAAGCAGCGGCATTCTTTGGCGGGCCGACCGGACCGAACTACCCATCGCCGAGGGGCCTGCTCGATATCCCCGGATGGCAATCAATGGGACTCGGTGAAGTCGCCCAGGCTGTGGAAGTGTCGGCATTCCCAGACCGATACGACAACTATGCGCCTGTCGCCGAGGAGATCCTCGTCACCCTCACCGCCGGAAGGGCCACGGCCAGCGCTTCAGCAGCAGACTCTGCCGTGCGTGCCGTGCCTGCCACGAAGCCGACGGTGTCCTCGAAAGTGGTGTTTCCGCTGCCCGAAGGCACCTGGGCAGTCACAGATAACTTCGGACCCCGGATTGATCCGATCTCTGGAGAACAGAGCACCCACTACGGACTCGATCTCGGTGCTGCAGACGGCACCCCGATCCTGGCTGCTGCCGACGGAGTCGTCACTGTTGCCGAGTTCTCGGGTAACTTTGGTGGGCTGATCATCATCGAGCATCAGCTCGGTGGTGAGACCATCGCGACCGCGTACGCACACATGTGGCAGCACGGCATTCACGTGATCGCAGGCGAACGCGTTATCGCAGGTCAACATATTGGCGACGTCGGCTCGTCAGGCTACTCAACCGGAGCGCACTTGCACTTCGAAGTACGTCCAGGCGGCACCAACGGTGCTGCGATCGACCCTGCAGCGTGGCTCAACGCTCACAACGCTGCGGACCTCCCCGAAGCGACTACTGGGCATTCTGGCTGCATGAGCTGGGGTGCATGATGGACGTCTTTCCTGACTTTGGCGGCCTCGGAGGTATCGGCGACCTCAAGGTCGTCATTGGCGCCATGCTCACGATCATTCTGGTCGTCGCGGTGCTCATGGTCATCGTCAGCGCGATCCTCTGGGCAGTCGCGTCGTCGACCGGTAATCCTGGCCTCGCTTCCAAAGGCCGTATCGGAGTTCTCGTCGCGGCCGGAGCCGCAACCCTCGCCGGATGCGGCGTCGCCTGGATCAACTGGCTCATCAGCCTCGGTGCACAATTTTGAGCTAGTTCATCAGCGCAACTGCTTATGGATAGCATTGCAGCATGGGGCTTGACCAGATCCTTCAACTTGGGCTTACAACATTTGTCTCCGCGGCTGCTGGTTCTGGTTTGATAGTTTTTCTCAGTTGGAATTCTCGCCGGATCGCTCGTCGAAATTACGCAAAAGAGCAGCTACTTGGAGCGATCGAGGAACACATTCGAGCGCTCGAATCTTATGACAATCTCTTCCAACAGCAAGCATTGCTTGGTGTTGGAAATGCACAATCAAATAAGGGACAGTTCGCCCCTCAGAAACCGTCAACACAAAGCTTGGTGCTGGCATTTAGAAGATCAGCAATCGAACTTCCGCTTAAGGCACAGCTCGCAATTGGACAAGCCGAGCGGCTCGCGCTCGCAGCTTCACCAGAGCATCCCCAAAGAGCAAAACTTGCAGATTGGGAGTCTGAGGCAGCCGAATTCAACATGCTCGCAGTTTGCATCTCAGCCTGGGACGGGAAAAGTAGCTCTCTGCCTGAAGTTCGTCCGAATCGGACAGCCCGAGCAGACCTGAAAGCACTAGGCGAGTTGGATTATCCTTCGAGCAAAGCACTTCCTGATCTGGACTACCATGTTCTGCCTTCAAATAGGCACAAGAAGGCAACTTACTTCGACCTTAATCGTTGACCTGAAGTCCTCGAACACTGACTTATGCGAGTAGTCAAATACTGATACGACGGACGTAAATAGAGTCATTCTCTTAGCGACTCCGATCTTGAGCATGAACCGTGGTCGTTGTCGTGCACCTGCTTGGCGACCCTGTTTCGCCGACCGCCGCTCTGGCGGTTCTACCGCAAGGAGCACGCCGTGTTCGAACTCACCTCAACGCTGATAGAAGCATCCGCTCAGTTGTCTGCCATGGTGCCGATGAATATTGACATCACTCCGAATGATTCTGGGCTTCCTGGCATCTCGCAGCTTCGCACCATCGTTGGCGCGGTCATGACTGTCGGCCTGATCCTCAGTGTGCTCGCGCTCATTGTGTCGGCGATCGTCTGGGGCTTCGGGTCGAACTCCTCGAATCCGCACCTGGCATCGCGCGGCAAGGTGGGCGTACTTGTCTCATGCGGTGCTGCTGTGCTCTGCGGCGCAGCCGTCACCCTTATCAACTTCTTCTGGGCCGTAGGCCAGCAGGTTTGATCCGCACTCATCACTAACCCAGAAGGGGCATCTGATGAGTGTGTGCGACATCCCAGTCATCTCAGCAGTCTGCGAAACCGCCGGTGAAGCGGCGGCGACTCTTGTTTCAGCGCCATTCGACTGGCTTGCCTCGACGATGGGGCAAGCAGCCGGATGGCTACTCGAAACAATGTGGCAAGTCTTCGACTCGACGACCCTCGTTGATGTCACGAGCGACGGCTATCTCGGCGTCTACAACCTTCTATTTGGGATCGGCGTTTTCGTCGTCCTCCTGTTCTTCACCTTCCAGCTGGTGCTTGGCCTGATCCGCCGCGAGCCTGCTGCACTTTCACGTGCAGCGCTGGGGGCTGCGAAAGCGGTCCTCGGCTCATTCGTTGTCATCACATTGACCGCGACCGCGCTTGAGGTCGTTGATCAGCTCTGCATCGGCATCGTGCAAGCTGCCGGAGAAACCACCGGCACCATGGGAGACAAAATCATGCTCCTGACAGCTGGGCTTTCGACAATCAACGTCGCGGCCCCAGGCGTCGGGGCGATCGTGACGATATTCCTCGCCGGACTCATGATCTGTGCGGTCGCAATCGTGTGGTTCTCACTCCTGATCCGCAAAGCATTGCTGCTGGTTGCGATTGTGCTCGCTCCGATCGCGTTCGCTGGCGCCGCATGGGATGTCACCCGTGGATGGGTCGGGAAATGGGCCGCGTTCGTGATCGCGTTGATCGTTTCAAAGCTGGTGCTTGTGGTCGTCTTCCTCATCGCGATCACTCAGATCTCCACCCCGATCGCTGTTGATCTCGCGGCGGTGACCGAACCTGTGAGTGGGATCGTGCTGCTCTTCATCGCGGCGTTTGCCCCGTACATGGTGTACCGGTTCATTTCGTTCCTCGGCTTCGATCTGTACCACGCCATGGGTAGCGAACAAGAGGCCAAGAGTGCCATCAACCGTCCTGTTCCCGTGCCCGCCAAAGCACAGGGTGACGGAGTCAAGAAGATTCTCGATGGTGGCGGTAACGGTGGATCCGCTGCAGGCGCCACCGGTGCGAAATCTGCCGCTTCCGGTGCCGGTGGTGGCGCAGCAGCGAGTACAGCTGGCGGCTCTGGCGGTGCAGCAGCAGGGGGTGCCGGAGCAGGTGCGGCAGCGGCAGGCCCTGCCGCCGCAGTCGTCATAGGTGCAGAAGTCGCGAAAGCTGCGGCTACGGCAGGACCGAAACTCGGCGGCGCCGTCGGAAGCACCGCAGAGACAGCGGCTGGTTCCGCTGGCCAGACCGCGGAGCCAACCGCAACATCTCAGGCAGCTCGACCTGCCTCGCCACAACCGAGGGCACCGTCGGCTGACCCTGCACCACCGAGGCCCGCGCCACCTGCACCGAGACTTCCGAAGGAGTAACTCGCCATGTCTTCGAAGAACGCGCCGAACCATAGCTCTGGAGAACTCACGCCAGTGAAGTTCTCCAGGCTCACCCGCCGCGGCATTCTGCTCGGCTTCTCCGTATCTCAGCTCGTCACCCTTGGAGTCGCCGTCGGGGCTCTGGTGTGGGCGTTCTACGCAGGAGGCGGCATACTCATCGCGTTCACCGCGCCTATTTGGGTGTCTGCTGCTGCGCTGACGTGGATACCGATCGCAGGGCGTGCGCTCGTCGAATGGATCCCAGTCGCGTTCTGGTGGATGTGGAAGTCAACCGGAGGGCAGCTACTGTACCGTCGTAGGGTGGTGACGCCCCGACCTGCAGGGACGCTCTCTCTACCTGGAGACATGGCTCGGCTTCGCGAATACGAAGATCCCGTCACTGGCGCGGGAATGGTCCATGACCCTGCAGCAGGAACTCTGACTGCCGTACTCCAAGTGACCCATCCCGCGTTCGTGCTCCTCGACCCGGGCGAGCAGGAACGCCGGGTGGCCTCGTGGGGTCGAGTGCTTGCGACTGTCTGCCGCTCCGGGCGAATCTCCATGCTGCAAATACTGGAGCGCACTCTGCCTGATACCGGTACAGGACTTGCCGAATGGTGGGCGGCGCACGGGACACAGGACGATACCTGGGCATCAACGACGTACGCGGAACTTATCGATCGGGCGGGCCCCACTGGGGAGCGTCATGCGACGACGCTGTCGCTTTCGCTCGACATGCGCGCAGCATCGCGTCAGATTCGCACAGCGGGCGGCGGAGTTCGCGGAGGTGCCGCCGTCTTACGGCAAGAAATGTCCACGCTTGTCGCCGCCCTGCGATCTGCGGATCTCGCACCATCCGCGTGGCTCAACTGCGGGCAGATCGCAGTGATTCTGCGCTCTGCGTATGACCCGGCTATCGCTGCAACGCTCGAACGTCACGGCGAACTTGGCCAGTCTCTCGCAACTGCTGGGCCGGTCGCGGTCAATGAGTCATGGTCAGGACTCCGCACCGATTCTGCCCATCACGCAGTGCTGTGGATCAACGAATGGCCGAGATCGATGGTGTTCCCTGGGTTCCTGGCGCCAGTGCTTCTGTCGAGCGGCATCCAACGCTCGTTCTCGCTGCTGTGCACCCCGATGCGTTCCGACCAGGCGGCCCGAGACATTCGCAAGAAGAAAACCGAGTACATTTCTGACGCCCATCAGCGGCAGCGGATCGGACAGATCGAGGACGCATCGCAGACCGCCGAGTTCCATGACGTGCTTCAGCAGGAAGCTGACCTGACCGCCGGGCACGGTGTGCTGCGCTATACCGGCCTCATCAGTATCTCGGCTTCGAACACCGAAGAACTCGACGCATCGATTGCTGCGATCGAACAAGCCGCTATCCAGGCTTCATGCGAGACGAGACTACTCGTCGGCCAACAAGCCCAGGCGTTCACTGCGGCGGCGCTGCCGCTCTGCCGTGTGATCTGACCCCTTTTCTAAACTTCCGGAGATTTCCCGTCTTTTTGAGAGAGGGCCTTCACCACAGGGACAGCGAGAACAACTGCGGCGGCTGCCCCGCCTTTCAGTACATTCACGCCGACTTCGCGCCCGGCTGACTTCAGTTGCCTGCTGTCTTTTACCGCCTCTCGCCAAGGAACCGTGACCAATTCTTCGCGAGCAATTTCAATCCCAAGTGGGAAGTGAAATTCCGCAACCAACTCCCCAGTCACGTTTAGCGCGCCCACTACGTCACGTGCCGCACGCGAGTGGAGGATGATGTTGGCGTTAACGATCTCGCCTGCACGATCAAGCTGGCTCATGAGTTTGCTGGTGCGGGCGAGAACTTCATCTCGGCGAATTTGTCCTGCTTTTGCGAGTCCTGCTCTGTGCCCTCCAAGGTTCTCGGGAGCTGTGGCAATAACATGATCTAGCTCAACGACGTGGAACTCATCGTGAAGTTCAAAGCATCGCGCCAAAATTGCTAGTTGCATGGCAACATCTTGTTCAATCTCGCGAACAACTTTACGGAGTTGACCAGTTTTCTCTTTGCTCTCGACTTTGTCTGCAAGCGCACCGAGGGCCGCGAGGGCATTCTCTTGCACGTTAGTGATTTGACCAGAAACTTTGCTCACCTTGTCCCAAAGTGTTTTCGGGTCGCCACCATGTTCACGTATTGTCATAGCTTCTTGAATCTCCGCAGCGGCAGTCCGCATTCTCGCGAGGACTTCATCTTTTTGAGCGCGTCGAACGTCATCGAGCTTCTCATCGAGCTTCACAATGAGTTCCTTGAGTTCCTGCGCTTCAGCTTGCTGCGCGGCTTGGCTCATGAGTCCGCCGATACCACTCAACACTGCGGGGTTCGTCGCCAAGGACAGGGGCCCGTCCTGCACTTGAAGCCACTTCATAGTGTGGTCACCAGTCTTGCCTAGCATCGCGTGGCTAATGCCCTTGGTTTTGGTCTTCATGAGTCCACCTGCATCCTGCAGGCGACGCGCTGATTCTGGAGTGAGCTTTAAGTACAATGCTGATTGCTCCGCCACCCCGGAGAGCGTTTCGGCAACGTCAGCTCCTGAGCGGAACATCTCATTGAGTCGTGCAAGTGAAACAGGGCGAGCCTTCGGCAGCCATTCATGGTCTTTAAGGAATCTCGCGAGAGCGGATTCGTTTCCTTTCAGGACGGCTCCATCGCCATCGCTGATGATCTCAACCTCTTCAGACATACTCTCCCTCTTCCCAATTACAAGAGTACTTTGCACATCCGACACCTCTCGTGGTGGCGAAGTGCACCTGCTCCGTGACCAACATCAACTTTTCGATACGGGAGCGCGAGATGCCTACCTACTACGACCCCGGCGCTGACGCCGGTGACGCCTACGAAGCGCTGCGGGGGCTGGCCCACGCGAGCCGCCGGTTCGAGCATCCGAAGGACTTGTACGGCGTTGTGGGTGATCTGCTTGGCGGGGTGCGATCGCTGAGACAGGTGCTCGACCAACTTGCCACTGCTCACGCTTCCAACAGACCACTGGCCTTCGACGACAACGGCGACCACTCGGCAGGATCCAAAGATGCGCTGGCAGCAGCAGACGAGCTTCACCAGGCCGCAACGTTCATTGACCAGGCCGAAGAGCGACTGAACGCGGCGATGTCAGCAGCTGGCAGAATCGCGTGGCATTCCGAGCCTTCCAACAGTCCGGTGTCAGTCCAGCGCTGGATCAGCGTCTGCTTTCTGCAAGGCGATGACGCAGACGAGCTGCTGCAGATGATCGATGATGAAGGTGCCGATGCCGCGCTGGCCTACTTAAAGAACTGGGACTACGGCGACGAAACAACCCAAGCTGCACTTGAGAACGGCTACGTTTACGACCTACCGCCCACCGGCCCCCTAGAGCAAGAGATCCGTAGCGGAAACTACGACATGACCTTCAGCCACTCGTTCGGCCATGTCGGTCTCTACCGTCTCCACGAGATCAACCCCACCGACGCCATCACGGACGAACAGCCCATTCGAACAGGATCACTCGCGAATGATTTGCAGCCCACCGCATCACCGTCGTCATGGTTCGAACACCCTGGCATCGCAGCGGTCAAGCGAGCGAGGGGTCTGGGGCTGTGAACAAAGACGAGACCGAACGCCTACACACCTCTGTACTCGTCGCACCGACAGCCGAGAAACGTCGCCTGCGTAAACAGCGGAGCGCGGCAGTCAAGAAACTTCAACTCGAACAGCGTGAAGCCGAGAAGCGTGCGTTGCGCAAGAAGCACGAAGCGGAACAAGCTGAGCGCCGATCCACCATCTACCTGCCGAGCGCAGGCGCACCCGGCCCTGTCCAGCTACGTTCACCCGGCAAGTTCAAGCTTCCGCGGCACCAGGACACGTCAGCCACCCTTGCAGGCGCATACCCGTTTCTTGCCGAAGGTGGGCTCGGATCCGACGGTGTCTTCGTCGGTCAGGATCTCTACTCGGGCGGCTCATTCGTGTACGACCCCTGGGTGCTCTACGCTCGCGGCCTCATCACTGCACCAAATCTTGTGCTCGCGGGCATCGTCGGCTCCGGCAAGTCATCACTCGCCAAGAGCCTCTACACGCGGTCACTCCCGTTTGGGCGACGCGTCTACGTACCCGGCGACCCCAAAGGCGAGCACACAGCAGTAGCTGAAGCAGTTGGCGGGCGCGCGATCGTGCTCGGACACGGACTCAGCACACGTCTCAACCCGCTCGATGAAGGCTACCGCCCCCTCGGAATGAGCGATGAGACATGGGCATCGACCGTTGCTGCTCGGCGGCGTGACCTCATCGGCGCACTCGCTGAAACAGTGCTCACACGCCCACTAACTCCGCTGGAACACACCGCGATTGACACTGCACTGACCGAAACAGTCCGAGCAAACACAGTGCCGATCCTGCCCATGGTCGTAGAGCAAATCCTCTCACCAAGCAGCACAGCCGACCCTGACGGCCGCCTGGCAGAAGACGGCCGTCTCGTCGGTCACGCACTCCGACGCCTGGTCGCAGGTGATCTCGCGGGGCTCTTCGACGGACCATCGACCGTGCAGTTTGACCCGACCCTGCCGATGATCTCACTCGATCTTTCCCGAGTTGCAGAGAACTCGACCCTCATCTCAGTGCTCATGACCTGTTCTTCAGCGTGGATGGAGTCTGCACTGCTCGACCCAAACGGCGGACAGCGGTGGTGCATATACGACGAAGCATGGCGACTCATGTCGCACCCTGCACTGCTGAAGCGGATGGATGCGCACTGGCGACTGGCACGCCACTACGGCATCGCCAACATGCTCATCTTCCACAAACTCACCGATCTGGAAAACGTCGGTGACCAAGGCTCAGCCATGCGCGCCCTCGCAAACAGTCTGCTTGCGAACGCAGAAACGAGAATCATCTACCGGCAAGAATCAGACCAGCTCGGCGTCACCGCAGCATCGCTCGGACTCACCGGCACCGAGCAGAAACTCCTGCCTGGCCTCGGCGTGGGTCAGGGGCTTTGGCGAATCAAAGATCGATCATTCGTGTGTCAGCACCAGCTTCATCCCGCTGAGCTGGAACTCTTCGACACGACCGGCCGAATGGTTAGTTGATGCAGATCATGGCTCGTGCTGCATCGAGCACTCAACGAGCGTCTGAACAGGTGTTTTTCCAGGCACTACGGCACCGATCGACAAGATTGGTCGCTGTTAGATGGAGCTCCGAGGAAGTGAACTCCCCGTCTTGCTTGGTATTAACTTGCAACAGAATACCCGGGCCTGTGTCATCTACTGCATGGAGGACGCGTGCAAGCTTACCCATAAATGTGTTCCGTTTCCGAAAAGCCTCAGCGCGGCGCTCGAGCTCAAGAAACTCTTCAAACCTCTGGTCTCCCCATGTCCGCTTCATGGCTCTGTGAGACTCTTGCTCGTACTGCTGTAGAACATCTCGCCTCAGAACCTTCGCGGACCAAGTTTTGCTCTCCCCAGGAGCCAAAGCAATTGGGAACTTGGGAAACCCGGCGTATGGCGAACGTGAGAACTTGACAAATTCTGGGTCACCGCAGCTTTGGTCATGAATGCGAATTCGTGGAGTTATTGAACTCACTTCGACTGAGTCAAGATTCCCTCGCGGGTTTTCTAACGTCACTTCAAACACCGTTTCGGCACCAACGTCAGTCGTCGTTGCTGACAGCTTCAATGATGCTTTGCGCTTCCAGTTGTTACGACGCAATATAACGGCAAGAGTTCGACCCCCAGCACCGATCGCTGGCCCGACGATTCCATCCATACGTTTGATTGTACTTTCCCATTTGGTTCAACAAACGGATCTGATTAGACCCATCACCGGTCGTCCCAGACGTCTGTGTGCACCTCCAGTACATGAGCAACCATGGAGACGAGACAAAACTGCCACTGGTCGATCTGCCGCTGGCGGTTGTCACCGTCAGGGAGATGGGTGCGGTCAGCGTCAGGTTCGACGGTATCGAGGTTCCACCTCCGATCCATGCCGAGCACTGGAGTCGAGCACAGTTCGGCGAACTGCTCGACTCCCTCACTCAACAACGCAGTCGCACGATACGTCTTGAGGTGCGGGAAAGCGACGGGAGCGTTTTCACTGAGATCATTCACGCGAGGCGCGGCAACTCCGAGACAGCCGACATGGCGACACCATCTGCACCGGAACCAGATTCTCGTCGGGCCCGACGAGGCCACCCTCCACGACTCATCGAAATCACCGGTGGCGGATTCATTCAGGGAGAGGACGTTCTTGTCGCGATCCCCGTGAGCACAGCAGAGGGTGACGATTCTGGAGTCGCACGAGCCGTGATCGACCTCGACCAGCTCACAAGCCAAGTGCGCGAAGTGGCGCTCATTGGGTATGTGTCCGGGCGTATCGTGACTGAGCGGCTTCCATGAGCGTCCAAGGGCGGCAGTCCGGCTCATTCGGAGACGAGATGACCAACATCCTGATCGCGGCGCTCATTGGGACCTTCGGACTCACTCTCGTGCTCCGCGCCGCCGGTTCGGTCGCGGCGTTTCTCACAGGAGTGAGTCAACCTGATGAGGGTATTACGGGAGGCGTCGGGGTCCTGTTTGACCCAACTCACCCGGGCCTGGCGCTCGGCAGCGACGGATTAAATCCGTTCGTGTACTGGATGGTTGTGGGCGTGATGCTCGCGATTCTCGTCGTGGTACTCATGTGGGCCTGGACCCGGTGGAGACGGCACTCACGCAAGGTCGATACGGATCCACGCAGGCTCCCTGGGACAGCCACCGCATACGAGGTGCAGGCCACCGCATCGTCCCGCGCGCTCCTACGCCGAGCAGCTACTCTCCGGCCATCGCTTGAGCGGCCAGAACATTCTGACATTGGATACCGACTCGGGCAGTCCCGCGGGAAGGGCGTCTGGGCGAGCGTCGAAGATTCGATTCTGCTCATCGGCCCACCCCGCTCAGGCAAAGGCCTGCACATCGTGATTCCGGCGATCCTCGACGCACCAGGCGCGGTCGTGACAACCTCCACCCGTCCCGACAATCTGACTGCGACGCTTCGGGCACGAATGCGAGTCGGCCCCGTGATGGTGTTCGACCCGCAACACCTGGCGGAAGGCGTGCCTGCGGGGTTGCGCTGGTCTCCAATTCGTGGGTGCGAGGACCCACTCACTGCAATGATTCGCGCAGCCGGGCTCGCTGCTGCCACCGGGCTTGCCGACGGCGGGGTCGACGGTGGTGGATTCTGGGAAGGCAAGACACGCGTCGCACTGCAAGCGATGTTGCATGCCGCGGCACTTGACAACCGCACACCCGCCGAACTGTTCCGGTGGACACTCGACCCATCAGCCGCTGCTGACGCTGTCGCGATCTTGAATGCTTCACCGCGGGCGGCAACTGGTTGGTCCGAGGGCCTTGAAGCAATGATCGAGACCGATCCACGCACCAGAGATTCGATCTGGCAGGGCGTCTCACTGGCTCTCGCCGCTCTCGCCGACCCTCGCGTGCTCGATGCGGTGAGCCCAGGCCCAGATGAAGCCTTCGACCCTGAAACTTTCATCCGCGAGAAGGGCACCCTCTATTTGCTCGCAACCGGTGCAGGCGCAGGGAACAGTGCTGCGCTCGTTGCCGCGTTCGTTGAGGACCTCGTTGAAACCGCCCGCCGAATGGCAGCACGATCACCCGGGGCGCGACTTGACCCACCGTTGCTGCTCGCGCTCGATGAGATCGGAAACCTTGCGCCTCTGCCATCGCTTCCCACGCTCATGGCGGAGGGAGGCGGTACTGGAATCACGACGATGCCGGTACTGCAATCACTCGCTCAGGCCCGAGACAAATGGAGTGAGGATCAGGCCGCAGCAATCTGGGATTCGAGCATCGCGAAAATCATTCTTGGTGGCGCATCGAACTCACACGACTTGCAAGACCTCTCGACCTTGATCGGTGAACGCGACGAGTTCACCGACTCCGTCACGCTCGGTGACTACGGCTCACGAAGCAGTCAGCGCTCAGTGCGCCGGGTGCCGATCATGCCCCCCGACCGCATCCGCACCATGCCATTCGGCACAGGAGTCCTGCTGCTTCGTTCAGCTCCACCGATCATCGTCGACCTGCTGCCCTGGCCGAAGCGCTCTGACGCAGCCTCTCTCAAACGCGAACGCAGTGAGATCGAAACACTGCTCGAAAACCGACCTACCAGCGAGTGACGAGCTACCGAGCTGGTTGCGCCTACGCACCTTCCTGATACGAGCGGCTGACGTGGCCGCTCCCAATCAGGCAGGAGGACGGTCCCATGACCATCCGCACACAGCAGTCGATCTCAGGTTTCATCGCCAGCGACCCTCAACTCACTCAGACAGACCGCGGCGACGCACGGTTCTACGCCCGCTTCGGCCAAGAGAACTTCCGCCGCGAAGACGATGGCACGTTTACGAAACTCGAAACAACTTTCCACAACCTAGTGATGTATCGCGCCACCGCAGAACGCGCGTACGAGCGCTTCTCGAAGGGCGACAGCTTCGTCGCCGAAGGCTACTTGCACGAGTACAGCTACGAGCGCGACGGCCAAGCCACAGACGGCGTGGAGTTTGTCGCCAAAAAGATCGGTCACGACACCGCTCGCACCCAATACAGCGTGGAACGAAGCCAGCGCGCCACAGATCACGAAGCACCGGCACGCGGTCAAAGCCGTGCGTTCGAATCCCCTCAGAAGCGACCGAGCCCTGACGCTCCGACACTCGGTCGCTGAAACGGCATGAGCGCAACGATGACTAACAACAATCGCACTGACGAAGTATTCGACGATATGCCCGAACCAAGCTTCAGGCCTGAAGACGAGACAGCGCCGCCGCACCCGATCAACTGGAATCTGCTCACCTCCCACGACCTTGAGCAAGAGCTGCTCGCACTCAACCGGTGGGTGAACTGGCTCAGGTTGGAATATGGGCTTCCGGCGTCAGAAGTGCCGCCGCTCTGGCACCGCCACCCAGAGCTTCTCTGGGAGCTGTCGGCGCTACACCTACACTGGCTCAGCGCTTACGATGCGGAACAAGACGGCTCAGCCCCGTTCGGCTGGCATCGAGACTTCGCAGATGCTCGCAACCGACTTCGTGACTGGGTTGCCGCCAGCGGCACTCGACGAGACCGCGATCGACCCACCAGACAGACACCCTGGCCAGGCGAAGAACATTCCCAAGAGGTCGTGGAACAAGTCATTCACGATCGCGAAGCCGACTTTATCGAGTTCGTGCTCGAACAGGTACAGGCCCGCGAAGCAGCTGAAGACGCGTTCTACGCCAACATCGACTTCGAAACTGGGGAGGTTCGAGAATAATGTCTCGTCCGTATGAGAGGAAAACCGACCGCCGTAGCCGTGAGGAGCGCAAATATTCGGTGCGAGCCGAGCACCGAGCGCAACCGGATGTCGACCTGCTGGCAGAACTGTTGATTCGCTTTGCGCTGCAGGAGACGGGAGCAGGCCGTGCTTCTGTCTCAGAGCCGGGGAAGGCAGCCCTGGCGGGCATCAGGGCTCAGACGTAGAATGAAGTTATCCGCCGCGGTGGTGGATGTTGTGGTTCTTAAACCCTCGCGCTTCGGCGCTTGGCAAAATTACGTGGCTTTTCAGCCTAGTCCTACAGCCTTTCGGCTCTTCTCACGATCAACATTCACAGTTGAACCTCCCGCGGTGGGCGCTCAGAACCACAAATTGCGGAGAACTGTCATGAAGAGCCCAACCCCGAACCGCACCGCGGTCGATGACCTTGCGCGACCCTCAGTGCCGTCTGGTGGCGCAATTGCGGTCACCTATCTACGCGTGTCGACGAAAGAGCAGGCAGAGAAGGGCGGCACGGACGAGGGGTACTCGATCCCGGCCCAGCGTGAAGCGAACCGTCGCAAAGCTGAACAGATCGGTGCAACAGTCATCGAAGAGTTCGTTGATGCTGGCGAGTCTGCCCGCAAGGCAGACCGGCCCGAGCTAATGCGAATGATCAAGTATGTGGCCGAACACCAGGTCAACTACTGCATCGTGCACAAAGTGGATCGGCTTGCACGTAACAGGGCTGACGATGTCGCCATCCACCTCGCACTGCGTGACGCGGGGGTCATGCTCGTCTCCGCCAGCGAGAACATTGACGAGACCCCGTCGGGCATGCTGCTCCACGGCATCATGTCATCGATCGCAGAGTTCTATTCACGAAACCTCGCCACCGAGACCGTGAAGGGGCTCACACAAAAGGCAGCGCAAGGTGGCACCATCAATCGTGCGCCGATCGGGTACGTCAACATTGGCGTGCGTGATGAACGCGGCCGCGAGAGCCGCACCGTGAAAGTCGACGAAGAACGAGCCCACCACATCACCTGGGCGTTTCAGGTATACGCCTCAGGCCGTTGGACGCTCTCGCAAATCCATCGCGAACTCATCGCCCGCGGGCTCACCACCCTGCCAACTCCGAAGCGCCCCTCGAAACCGATCGCGATCTCAACCTTGCACCGGTTACTGTCGAACCCGTACTACAAGGGAGATGTGACGTTCAAAGGAGCAACCTACAAGGGCAACCACGACGCGATTGTGCCCAAAGAAGTCTGGTACCAGGTACAGGCCGTGCTCGACGCACACAAATCCGCAGCTGATGCCACGCAGGTGCATGACCACTACCTGAAAGGCACCGTCTACTGCGGTCAGTGCGGCGAACGACTGATCATCACAAACGCGAAGAACCGCCACGGCAACGTCTACCCATATTTCGTGTGCTCAGGCAGGCACTCCGGCAAGACCGAGTGCACAAGGCAAGCCATGCTCATCGAAGATGTCGAGCGGCTCATCGAGAAGTACTACGAGATGATCGAAGTGTCACCCGGCATGCGGCAAGACCTCGCTGGAAAGATCCACGCTGACTTCGACCTGCTCATGGCGAACGAGACAAAAGAGCTTTCGCGGCTTACGAGTGAGCGCGACCGGCTCGACGACGAGCGCATGAAACTGTTGCAAGCCCACTACGCGGGGGCGGTGCCGATCGACCTGTTGAAGCAGGAGCAGGATCGCATCGCGAATCAGATCGGAGACATTCAGCACCGAATCGAAGCGCACCACGATGAATATGCGTCAGCAAGGGCAAACCTCGATGACTCGCTCGGGCTGCTTGCCAACATCGTCAGCGTGTACGAGCGTGCTGATGACGCAAACCGGCGACTGTGCAATCAGGCGTTCTTCCACCGGATCTTCATCGAGGAAGACGGGGATGTCCGTGTCGAATACGAACGACCTTTCGGGTCGCTCTGCGATACCGAGGAGCAGATGAACGCTCTGAACTGGGCCGCTGAAGCGAAGAAGAAGGGAGAGGTTCAGACCGGACAAAGAGTGGTTACTCTTGTCGAGGGTTTGAACCTCTCCCATTTGGGGTGGCTAACGGGACTTGAACCCGCGACCACCGGCACCACAAGCCGGTGCTCTACCAACTGAGCTATAGCCACCATGCTGACCGCGCCCGCCAGGGCGAACGAGGCAACCCCACGATCATAGCCCATCGGGCGCCCGCTTCGCCAACCGGCGCGCGCCGGGCGTGTGCGCTCCCCGTTCCTCGTTTCTTCCCCTCGTTCCCAGCCGCTTTCTGTGTAGGGTGAAACCATGCTCGAGATGTCGCACGAGGAATTCGAATCGATGGTCGCGGACGGCCTCGATTCGCTGCACGACGACATGCTCGATCAGCTCGACAACGTGATCTTCCTCGTCGAGGACCGCCCGCAGGACGGCAGCGGCATCCTGGGCGTGTACGAGGGCTACTCCCTCGCTGAGCGCAACGTGTACGGCTACGGCGAGGAGCCTGACCGGATCATCCTCTTCCGCGAGAACCTCCTGGAGCACTGCGCCGACCACGACGAGCTCGTCCACGAGATCCGCGTCACCCTCGTGCACGAGATCGCCCACTTCTACGGCATCACCGAATCGCGCATCCATGAGCTCGGGTGGGGCTGAACCGGTGATCACCTTGCGTGCGACGGGCACCCGGGCCGAGCTCGGCGAACAGGAGCGCGCCGCGCCGGAGCGCGTGTGGCAGACCGTGGTGTGGGACGACCCGGTGAACCTCATGTCGTACGTGGCGTACGTCTTCCAGACGCACTTCGGCTTCGACCGCGCGCACGCGGAGGAGCTGATGCTGCTGGTGCATCATCGAGGCAGCGCAGTCGTGGCAGAAGGAGCCCGCGAGTCCATGGAGATGCACGTCGAGGCGATGCACGGCTACGGTCTCTGGGCCACCGTGCGGCAGGCGGGCGACTCATGAAGCTGCTGCCGCTGCCGGCCGGGCAGCTCCGGCTGCTGCTCGACCCCGACGAGGCCGCGATGCTCGATCAACTGGTCTCGCAGCTCACCGAGCTGCTCCAGAGCCACAGCAGCACCGCACTGGATCCCGACCCGCTCTTCGCGAGCCTCGAGGTCGGCGGCTCGGACGAGATGCCCGAGGATCCGGCGCTGGCGCGCCTCTTCCCCGACGCGTACTCGGGCGACGACGACGCCGCGCAGTTCCGGCGCGTCACCGAGCAGGGCCTGCTGAACCGGAAGCTGCAGGACGCGATGCAGGTCACATCGGCGCTCGGCCTCGGCGGCGGCGTGCCCGGCGAGACCGAGTACGTCGAGGTCGAGATCTCCACCGAAACGCTGCCGGCCTGGGTGCGCACGGTTACGGCGCTGCGCCTGGCGATCGCTGCGCGGATCGGACTCGACACCGCCGAGGACCACGCGCGACTGGTCTCCGAGGACGAGACCCGTGGCACTGTGCTCGTGTTCGACTGGCTCGCGGCGATCCTGGAGTCCGTCCTGACGATCATGGCGCCGGGGCAGGATCCCGATCAGGGGTGATGGCCGCCCCGGGCATCGTGCCGCTCCGGCGGCTGCAACGATCGCGGATCAACGACCTCATCGCGGCCGGTGAGCAGGCTCGCCGACGTCACGCCCGCGGCGCCGAAGCGGCCGCGCACGTCATCCACCGCCTGGTCGACGGCCCGCCATCCGTCGTCCTCGCTCCAGAGGCCCGCCGGCTCGCTGCCCGCATCGACCAGCTGCTCCGCCCGCACACCGATCAGGCGCACGGGCCGACCGGCAGCCCCCAGACCGGCGAAGAGCTCCGTCGCGGTGCGATAGATGCGCTGCGTCGCGTGCGTCGCCTCGGGAAGCGTGCGCGAGCGGGTGACGGTTTCGAAGCTCTCCCAGCGCACCTTGATCGAGATCGTACGCGCCTCGATCCCCGCCGCGCGCAGCCGCTCCCCCGTGCGCGTCGAGAGGCGCAGCAGCTCCCGATGCAGCGTGGCCGGATCGACCACGTCGTGCGCGAAGGTCTCCTCGTGGCCGATGCTCTTCTCGACCCGGGCGGTCTGCACCCGTCGCTCGTCGCGTCCGTTCGCGAGATCGTGGAGGCGTCGAGCGCTCGCGACGCCGACGATGCGCTCGAGCGACGGCAGCGGCTCGCGGGCGAGATCCGCCACGGTGCGAATGGCGCGGGCACCGAGTGCACGCGCGGTCGCCTGCCCGACGCCCCACATCGCCTCGACCGGCAGCGGATGCAGGAACTCCAGCGTGCGCTGCGGCGGCACCTCGAGCACCCCGTCCGGCTTGGCCCGCTGGGAGGCGAGCTTCGCCACGAACTTCGTGCCCGCGAGCCCCACCGATGCCGGCAGCCCGGTGCGATCCCGAACGCGCTCGCGCAGCTGCCGTGCGATCTCCGCCGGAGTGCCGAACAGCCGCACGGACCCCGCCACGTCGAGAAAGGCCTCGTCGATGCTCAGTGGCTCGACGAGGGGCGTGAACTCCTGGAAGATCGCCATCACCGCTCGCGACGCGCGCCGGTACTTCTCGAAGGTGGGGGGAACCAGCACGAGCTGGGGGCAGAGCTGCTTGGCCCGCACGACGGGCATCGCCGAACGCACACCGAAGCGCCGGGCCTCGTAGCTCGCGCTCGACACCACGGAGCGCGCCGTGTCGTGCGCCGCGGCTACGGGAAGGCCGCGCAGCTCCGGCCGGTCGAGCAGCTCGACCGAGACGAAGAACGAGTCCATGTCGACGTGCAGGATGGACGCGGAGCGTCGACCGCCGGGCTCCGTTTCCTCAGGACTCATGCCCCCATTGCATCACACGCCGCTGACACGAGTACCGGTACCGGCTCTTGACCTCAGCCTATTCTCGGGCACCACACGCATCAGAGCGACCCTCAATACACGGTAGGGTGATCTCACGCTGCTGCTGCGCCGACCGCTGCGCGGCGAGCGCGAAGGCCAGCACCTCGCGCCCCTGCTCGGCCGTGAGCTTGGGGTCGCGGCCGGTCTCCAGCGCCTCCACGAAGTCGCGGCCCGAGCGGATGAAGCTCTCCTCCCAGCCGATCGGGACGTTGTCGTAGCTGGTGAGCACCCCGTCGGCGTAGACCTGCACGGCGGGCTGGTCGAAGAGGCGGCCGTGACCCTGCGCCACCCAGATCACCCCCTTCGTGCCGGTGATCTCGACCCGGTCGTCCTGCGCATAGTGATTGGTCTTGAGCAGCAGCTCGGGCGAATAGACGACCTCGAGCGACCCGATCGCGCCGTTCTCATGGGTCCAGCTGACGATCGACGGAGCGTCGAGCATGCCGTCCGGCGTCGTCCCGATGAACGCGTGGATGCGCGTGGGCAGGCCGAGGAAGTGCCAAGCGACCGCGAACTTGTGGTGCCCGTCGTCGAATACCAGGGGCCCGCCGCCGCACATCTCGGGGTTCACGCGCCAGGCCTGGGCCGCAGCAGGCACATGCCACTGCGTGGGGCTCATCCCGGGGTTCGACTTCAGGCGGATGCCCACGATCTCGCCGATCGTGCCCGCGTCGACGATCTCCTTCGCCTTCATCAGCGGCGGGTAGAAGACGAAGTTCTCGAACACCTTGAAGCGCACGCCGCATTCGCGGGCCAGCTCGATCAGGGCATCGGCGTCGGCGACCGACAGCGTCATAGGCTTCTGCAGCGAGACGTGCTTGCCGGCGCGCATCGCGTCGGAGGCGATCGAGAGGTGCAGATGGTGAGGCACCAGGATCTCGACCATGTCGATGTCCGGCCGGGCCAGCAGCTCGCGATGATCCGTGTGCACACCGCGCTCCGGCACGCCCCAGGCGGCGGCGCGGTCGCGCGCCAGCGCCTCATTCGAATCGCAGACCGCGGCGATCGTCGCATTCTCCAGGCCGTCGTAGGCGGCGGCGTGCAGATCGGAGATTCGGCCGCATCCGATGATTCCAACGTTGAGCATCTGTGGTTCCTTTCCGCGCGATGCGGGGTCGTGTCAGCCTTTCACAGCGCCCGCGGTGAGGCCCGCGGTGAACTGCTTCTGGAAGAAGATGAAGATGATGATCGTGGGCAGACTGGCGCATACGGCGACCGCGGCCTGGATGCCGTAGGCGGTCGTGTAGGGGCCCTGCAGTGCCAGCAGGCCCACCATCGCCGACTTCATCTCGTCGCTCCGAGTGAAGACGAGGGGGTAGAGGAAGTCGTTCCAGATGAAGGTGAACTGCAGCGTCGCCAACGCGGCGAGCGCGGGGCGAGCGACCGGCAGCACGAGCGAGACCAGCACGCGCAGTTCGCCGGCGCCGTCGATGATACCGGCCTCGCGCAACTCATCGGGGATGCTCTCGAAAAAGTTCTTCATCATGAGCGTGCACAGCGCGACGCCGTATCCCGCATGCACGATGATCATCGGCCAGAGGGTGTCGTAGAGGTTCAGCGCCGTGAACGAGCGGAACAGTGGCAGCAGCAGGATCTGCGGGGGGATGAACAGCCCGGAGACGAGGAAGAGGGTGATGAACTTCTCGCCGCGGGGCTTGAACTTCGCCAGCGAATAGCCGGAGAGCACCCCGAGCGCCACCGAGATCAGCGTGGCGGGCACGGTGATGAGGAACGAGTTGACGATGTAGCGCCACATGCCCGTCTCGGCCCACAGCCGCACGTAGTTGTCGGCGGTGAGCTGCGCGCTCCAAGTCCAGAGGCCATCGTTCGCGATGCTGGCCTCGGTGCGCATCGAGGTGAAGAGGATGCCGAGGATGGGCGCGACGAAGGTGAGGCCGGCCACGATCATGAGCGCGAGCAGCAGGACCCGGGACGCGTCCATCCGGCGCTTCGGCTTCTTGCCCTGCGGCAGCAGGAGGAGGCTGGTGGTCGTCATTGCTGGGCTCCCTTGCGGCCGGTCCACCAGAAGAAGGTGCCGATGATGGCGGTGGTGAGGAGGAAGAGGATCACGACCGCCGCGCTCGAGTAGCCGGCGTCGTAGTTGGTGAACGCGATCCGGTAGCTGAAGAGGGCCAGGGTCTCGGTCGTGCGGAAGGGGCCGCCGGAGGTCATGACGTAGACGATGTCGAAGCTCTTGAGCGCGTTGATCAGCGCGAGCGACATGACCACGATAAGCGCGGGGTTGAGCGCGGGCCACGTGACGTGCCTGAAGTGCTGCCAGTGGCTCGCGCCGTCGAGCTTCGCCGCCTCCGAAAGGTCTGCGGAGACGCCCGTGAGGCCGGCGAGGAAGATGATGACGCCGAGCGCGATCTGCTGCCAGCTCCAGGCGACGAGGACCGCGGCGAGCGCGGTGCCCGAGTCTGCGAGCCACGGGCGGGCGAGGTCGCCGAGGCCGATCGCCTGCAGCACGATGTTGATGAGTCCGTTGTCGGGCCGCATCAGCCACATCCAGACCTGCCCGACGACGACGAGCGAGAGGGCGAGGGGCAGGAAGAACATGGTCTTCACGAACTTGCCGAGAACGGTCAGCTTGCCCAGCATGACCGCGATGAGCAGCGAGAGCGCGACGGGGGCGGTGACGGCGACCACCGTCCAGACGACCGTGACTCGCAGCGAGCTCCAGAACGCCTCGTCGCCAAATAGTCGCTGGTAGTTCGCGAAGCCGACGAAGTCGGAATCGCCTCCGAGCGTGGAGGCGTTCGTCATGCTGTCGCTGAACGAGATGACGGCCGGCACGAACACGATGATCGTATAGGCCGCGAGGGGCAGGGACAGGAAGATCCATGCCCATAGGGTCTTGTGCTTCATCGCTCCTTCTCCAGGCGGAAGTGGCAGACGACTCCCGCCGCGGGCGCACAGCCCACGACGGGAGCCGTTCGATCAGTACAGCGACTCGACCTGGGCCTGCAGCTGGGCCAGGAAGTCCTCGTACGAGGCCGGGCTGTCGACGAACATGGCGAGCATGTTCAGGCCCTCGGACGAGACCTCGGGCGGAGTGGCGAGGTCGTAGTTGAAGTTGAAGCTCGGCGTCTCGGCGACGATCTTCGCGGCGTTCTGCATTACCTGGTTCTGCTCGCTCATGTCGGCGTCGACGTTCGGGGCGAGGCCGCCGGCCGCGAGCGCCATGGTGCGCTGCGCGTCGGCCGAGGCGAGGCAGGCGAGCACCTGGTCGGTCGACTCGCTGTTGGCGCCCTTGGCGGGCACGATCCAGCCGTCCACGGGGCCGAGGGCGGAGGGCTCGACGCCGGGATCGATCTCGGGGAACGGGAACATGTCGTAGCCGGTAACCGGTTCGACGCCGTTCGAGTCCCAGGCGCCCGTCACCCAGGTGCCCATGAGCGTCATGGCCGCGGTGCCGCCCGAGACCTGGTTCGCGGCGTCGTTCGCGTCGATGCCGTTCGGGCTGTCGTTGAAGTAGCCCTTGTCGAAGAGCTCCTTCCACATCTCGAACGCGCGAGCGACCTCAGGATCGGTGTACGAGGCCTCACCGCTCATGAGCTGGGCACGGTAGTCGGGGCCCGCCGTGCGCAGCAGGATGTAGTCGAACCAGAACTGCGCGGGCCAGCGATCCTTCGAGCCGAGCGCGAACGGGGTCACGCCGTTGGCCTTGAGCTTGTCCGCGGCGTCCATCAGCTCGTCCCAGGTCGCGGGCATCTCGGTGATGCCGGCGTCGGCCATGACCGTCGGATTGTAGAAGAGCCCGACATAGTGGTAGACGAACGGCAGCAGGTACTTCTCGCCGTCGTAGACGGATGCGGATTCGGTCATGCCGCTCGGGATCACGGCGTCGAGGTCGTTCGCCTCCCAAAGGCCGTCGATCGGGCGCAGCAGATCCTTCTCGACCAGCGACGCGGTCTTTGCGCCCGCCCAGTAGGAGGCGAGGCTCGGCGGGTTGCCGCCGGCGAGCTGCACGAGAATCGAGTCCTTGAACGCCTCCTGGCCCATGGGGCCATTGCTGATGGTGGCGCCGGTCTCGGTCCCGCACATCGGGATGATCTCTTTGAAGGCGGCTTCGCCGAACGCATCGCTGAAGTAGTGCGTCAGGCTGACGTCGCCGCTGCCGGTGCCTTCCCCATCCCCCGAGCCGGAGGGCCCTGAGCACGCCGAGAGCAGCAGGCTCGACGTGGCGACCAGCGCGGTCAGTGCGACGACGCGCTTCGCCGCACGATTCTTCATTGAGGTGGGGTGCATCCTTGCTCCTTGTTCGATGGTTGTATCAGGTACCGCGAAGGGGTTTGCCGCCGAGCCGCTCGGTGATGAGCGCGGCGACCTCCGAGACGCGCCGACCGCGATGGTCGAGCGCCCCGTCCGCGAGAACCACGGCCAGACCGGAGATGCCGATCGAGCCCACGACGGCTCCCGAGTAGTCGAGGATCGGCGCCGCGACGCAGCTGACGCCGATGTTCAGTTCTTCCCGGTCGGAGGTGTAGCCGATCCGGCGGGCCGAGCTGATCTCGTCCCAGAGCCCGTCGAGCGTGCTGATCGTGCGGTCGGTGAACCGCTCGAGGTCTCCGGGCAGGAGATCGTTCAGCTCTTCGGGTGTGGCGAGGAGGAAGAGGGCCTTCCCCGTCGCGGAGGCGTGGATCGGGGGCTGGACGCCGATCTCGGTCTCGACGCTGGCTCCGCTCTTCGACGACCCCTCGCGCGCGATGTAGACCCCGCCGCGGCTCAGCCGCCTGGCCAGGTGGACCGGAGCGTCGAGCTCTTCGCTGAGCGCGCGCATGAACGGGATGGCCACGACTGCCAGGTTCTGCTGTCGCAGCAACGTGCCCGCCATGCGGAAGAGGGAGCCTGATGGGAAGAAGAGCTTGGTGTGCTCGTCCTGCTCGACGTAGCCGCGATCCGCGAGCGACCGGAGCACTCTGTGGATGTTGCCCTTGTCCGCTCCCAGCTCTGCCGCGATGTTGGTTACGCCGATACCGCTGGAGTTCGCCGAGACGACCTCCAGTACGTCGAGGCCCGTATGCAGGGCTCCCGATTGCTTCACTGCCGTTGTTGTTGTATTCATGCCCTCAATCTTCCTGCACCCGCTCCGCGCGCCGAGTTCGGCGCTCCCGCGGATCCCGAGAGCCGTCGCGCTGGGCGCGGCGGCGACCGGGATGCGGTCGAGGGGCGGGGTGAGGGACATGAAACGAGATCCTTTTCGAGACAACAGTTTTGTTTGGGATGATCTATTTTTACAACACTGTTGCGCTTTTGGCAACATGCGGTAATCTGAACGTTATGGAAGACGACCTCACCCCCTCCCGCGCGGAGCGCGCGGCGCGCGCGGACGCCATCGCCCGTCACGGCGGAGTCATCGCCGCGCTCGACGCCGGCGCGCTGCCCCAGCACCTCGAGATCACCGTCGCAGAGGCCGTGATCCTCGGCCTGCTCGTGCAGGACGTGCGCACGTTCATCGGCATCTTCGGCCACGGCAGCACGGATCTCGGCGAGGCCATGAGGGTGTACGAGGCGGCCGGGCTGCTCCGCACGCACGCGGTGCGCAACGAGGTCGAGGCCGCCCACGCGGCCACGGCACTCCGCTGGAGCACCGGGCAGAAGTCGGCCGTCTTCACCTCGATCGGCCCCGGTGCCCTGCAGGCCATGGCCGGCAGCCTCGCAGCGGCCAGCGACGGCATCGGAGTCTGGCACGTCTACGCGGACGAGACGACCGAAGCCGAGGGCGAGAACATGCAGCAGCTGCCCCGCGGCGAGCAGGAGCAGTTCTTGCGCCTCACCTCGACGATGGGCCCCTCGTACTCGCTGCACACCCCGTGGGCGCTGCCCGAGGCCCTCCGGCGCGGGCTCAACGCCGTCGACGATCCCCACCGCGGGCAGCCCTTCTTCCTGCTGCTGCCCATCAACGTGCAGCCTCAGACCTTCACGCTCAATCTCCGCGCCCTGCCCACCGCCGCCCCGCCGCGGCTCGGCGCCGCCGCGGGATCCTACGAGGAGGTCGCCCGCCTGCTGATCGAGAGCCCCCGGATCGTCGTCAAAGCGGGTGCCGGCGCGCTCGACTCCGGCGCCGAGATCGCCGAGCTGCTCGACCTCATCGACGGCTTCCTCGTCACCACCCCCCGGGCATCGGGCCTCCTGCCCCACGACCACCCCCGCAACTGCGGCGTCGGCGGCTCGAAGGGATCCATCAGCGGCAACCACGCCATGGAGCACGCCGAGATCCTCGTCAACGTCGGCGCCCGCCCCGTCTGCCAATCCGACATGTCGCGCACCGGCTACCCTCGCGTGCGCCGCGTCGTGAACATCAACACCGACGTCTCCGCCGTCACGCACTACAACCTCACCACCGCACTCCGCGGCGACGCCGCGGCGACGCTACGGGAGCTCATCGGCGCCGCGCGCCGGCTCGGCGCCGGGACGCAGCGAGAGGGGGCGCCGCAGCCGCTCGAGAGCGAATGGGCGCGCGAATGCGCCGCCGCGCGCCGGGCCTGGCGCGATCATGCGCACGTGCGCTACGAGAACGAGACGCTCTTCGACCCCGTGTGGGGCAGAGAAGTGCTCACCCAGCCCGCCGCGATCCACCTCGTCACCCGCTGGGCGCGCGAGCACGACGCCGTCTCGTTCTTCGACGCGGGCGACGTGCAGGCCAACGGGTTCCAGATCGTCGAGGACGAGCGGCCCGGCCAGTCGATCACCGAGACCGGGGCCAGCTACATGGGCTTCGCATCCAGCGCGCTGCTCGCCACGGGCATCGCCGACCGGCCCTTCTACGGCGTGGCCCTCACCGGAGACGGATCATTCTCGATGAACCCCCAGATCCTCATCGACGGCGTCGAGCACCGCTCGCGCGGCACCATCGTGCTCTTCGACAACCGGCGCCAGGGTGCCATCTCGTCGCTGCAGCGCGACCAGTACGGCGCCGACTACGCGACCAGCGATCGGGTGGAGGTCGACTACGTCGGATGGGCCGAAGCCGTCGTCGGCGTCCGCGGCATCTTCGGCGGCACGAGCCTCGCCGAGCTCGAGGCCGCCCTCGACGAGGCCCACGAGCACGACGGCCTCAGCCTGATCCACGTCCCCGTCTACTTCGGCGACGACCCGCTGGGAGGCATGGGAGCCTTCGGCCGCTGGAACGTCGGCAACAACGTCGCCGAGACCCAGGCACTTCGACACGGAACGGACCTCTGACCATGGCATTCCCCGACCAGCACCCCGACCGCCTCTTCGTCAACGGAGCCTGGCGCGACGCCTCCGACGGACGCACCATCGACGTGCTGAACCCCGCCACCGAACAGGTGCTCGGCACCATCCAGGCCGCGACGGAGCAGGACGTGGACGAGGCCCTCGCCTCGGCCCAGGCCGGCTTCGGCGCCTGGCGCTCCACGGACGCCTGGACCCGCAGCGCGCGACTGCGCGAGGTCGCGCGACTGCTGCGCGAATGGGTGCCCGACGCCGCCCGCCTCATGACGGGCGAGCAGGGCAAGCCGCTCGCCGAGTCGGTCTCCGAATGGAACGCCGCCGCAGACCAGTTCGACTGGTACGCCGACGAGGCGAGACGCATCTACGGGCGCACGGTCGACGGGCACAGCACCGCGAACAGGATCACGGTCCGCCGCGAACCCGTCGGCGTCGCCGCCGCGTTCTCCTCGTGGAACTTCCCAGCCCTGCTGCCATCGCGCAAGATCGCGCCCGCGCTGGCGGCCGGCTGTTCGATCATCGTGAAGCCGGCGCAGGAGGCGCCGTTCTCCACCCTGCTCATCGCCGAGGCCTGCCGGCAGGCGGACATCCCCGCAGGCGTCGTCACCATGCTCACCGGATCCTCCCGGATGATCAGCGAGCGGCTCATCTCGTCACCCGTGATCCGCAAGATCTCGCTCACCGGGTCCGTGCCCGTCGGCCGTCAGCTGCTCCACGCGGCTGCCGACCGCATCATCCCGGCATCGATGGAGCTGGGCGGCCACGCCCCCGTGCTCGTCTTCGAGGACTGCGACGTCGAGGCCGCGGGGGGTGCCTGCGCGGCCTTCAAGTTCCGCAACGCTGGTCAGGTCTGCGCCTCGCCGAGCCGCTTCATCGTGCAGCGGTCGATCGCCGAGCGCTTCACCGAGGCCTTCGTGCGCGCGACCGCCGGCATGAGAGTCGGCGACGGCCTCGACGCGGGCACCGACGTCGGCCCGCTCAACAACGCCCGCCGGGTCGAGGCGGCCGCGGCGCTCGTCTCGGACGCCGTCGAGCTGGGCGCGCGGGTCGCTCACGGCGGCGGCCGCGACGAGCGCTTCGAGCGCGGCTACTTCTTCCATCCGACCGTGCTCACCGGCGTGCCCGCCCACGCCGCCATCATGAGCGACGAGCCCTTCGCTCCGGTCGCCCCGATCACCGAGTTCGACACCCTCGACGAGGCCATCGCGCTGGCGAACAGCACCGCCTATGGGCTCGCCAGCTACGTCTTCACGAGAGACCTCAGAACCGCGATCCTCGCCAGCGAGCGGATCGAGGCGGGCATGGTCGGTGTCAACACGCTGGCGATCGCCACGGCCGAGGCGCCCTTCGGCGGCACCAAGGACTCGGGCTTCGGGCGCGAGGGCGGGGCCGAGGGCGTGCTGGACTACACGACCACCAAGTACGTGAACATCCAGATCTGAGGCGGGCATGAGCGGAACCGACGACATCACACCCACCGATACCGCCGCTGCAGGCGCCGGTGAGCTCACCGGAGTGGATCGGAGCCTCACCAACTACGGCGACACCGGCTTCAGCCGATTCATCCGCCGAGCCTTCCTCTCGTCAGCCGGCCTCGACGCCGATGACGTGGCCCGGCCCGTCGTCGGCATCGTCAACACCACCTCCGACTACACCACCTGCCACCGCGACATGCCCCAGCTCATCGAGAACGTTAAGCGCGGCGTGCTCGAGGCCGGCGGCATCCCCTTCGTGTTCCCGGTGATGTCGCTCGGCGAGATCCTCACCAACCCCACCACCATGCTCTTCCGCAACCTCATGGCGATGGAGCTCGAGGAGCAGCTGAAATCCCAGCCGATGGACGCCGTCGTGCTGCTCGGCGGATGCGACAAGACCGTGCCGGCCGAGCTCATGGCGGCGGCATCGGCGGACATCCCGGCGATCCAGCTGGTCGTGGGCCCCATGATGGTGGGCAGCTTCCGCGGCGAGCGCCTCGGCGCGTGCACCGACTGCCGCAGGCTCTGGAGCGACTTCCGCGGCGGGCGCATGGACGAGGCGAGCATCGCCGAGGCCAACGCCGAGCTCGCCCCCACGGCCGGCACCTGCATGGTCATGGGCACCGCCTCGACCATGGGCTGCCTCATCGAGGCGCTCGGCATCGCGCTGCCCTTCGCAGGCACGGCCCCTTCGGTCTCCTCGCAGCGGCTGCGGCTCGGCACCGCCACGGGCAGGCGGGCGGTCGAGCTCGCCAGGGAGGGTCTCAGGCCATCGCAGATCCTCACCGAGCGGGCGTTCAAGAACGCGCTCGTGGTGCTCTCGGCGATCGCCGGCTCGACCAATGCGGTGATCCACCTCACCGCGATCGCCAAGCGCCTCGGCATTGAGTTGACGCTCGACGATTTCCACGAGGCCGCGGCCCGGACGCCGCTGCTCGTCGATTGCAAGCCGGCCGGCAGCAACTACCTGCCCGACATGCACCGCGACGGCGGCATGCCCGCGCTCCTCAAGACCCTCGCACCGCTGCTCGACCTCGATGCGCTCACCGTCACCGGCAAGACGCTCGGGCAGCTGATCGCCGACGAGCCGGGGCCGCAGCCCTGGCAGCGGGTGATCCGCAAGCTCGAGGATCCCCTGGGCGGCGAGGGCGCGCTCGTCTCGCTCACCGGCAGCCTGGCGCCGCAGGGCGCCCTCATCAAGGCCGCCGCCGCCACGCCCGAGCTCATGATCCACGAGGGCTCCGCCGTCGTGTTCGACTCGCTCGACGACCTCGAAGCGCGCCTCGACGACGAATCGCTCGGCATCGCTCCCGACGACGTGCTCGTCATGCGCAACATCGGGCCCGTCGGAGCCGGCATGCCCGAGGCCGGCTCGATCCCCATCCCCCGCTACCTCGCCCAGCAGGGCGTGCGCGACATGGTGCGCATCTCGGACGGCCGCATGAGCGGCACCGCCTACGGCACCATCGTGCTGCACTGCAGCCCCGAGGCCGCGATCGGCGGGCCACTCGGGCTCGTCCGCGACGGGGACCGGATCCGCCTCGACGTGCCGGCTCGCACGCTCGACCTGCTGGTCGACGAGACCGAGCTCGCGCGGCGGCGCAATGAGCTGCAGCTGCCCGAGCCGCCTCCACGCGGCTGGCGGCGCCTCTACGCCGAGAGGGTGACCCAGGCTACACAGGGAGCGGATCTTGACTTCCTGCAATAGTCGGCAACCTCTGATTCGTGATTTCGATCGACAAGTGACGTATGTGGACGCGAGCGGTTCGGCCGTTCAGGCCGGATGCGGCATGCTGGACGGAGACGATGCCGAATCCTCGCAGACGGATGGAAGGACGGGACGGGTGAACGAGTGCACATCGACGGAGCGAGCGGATGTCGCGGCGCTGCGGGAGCGGCCGGGCGCCGACGTCCTCGTGATCGGCGGAGGGATCAACGGCATCGCGGTGTTCCGCGAGCTCGCACTGCAGGGGGTCGACGTCGCCCTCGTCGAGCGCGGCGACTTCGTCTCCGGGGCGTCCTCGGCCTCCAGCCACATGGTGCACGGCGGCATTCGCTATCTCGAGAACGGCGAGTTGCGCCTCGTGCGCGAGGCCGTGCAGGAGCGGAACCGACTGACCCGCAATGCACCGCACTACGTCAAGCCGTTGCTGACCACGATCCCGATCTTCTCGACCTTCTCAGGCGTGCTGACCGCCCCGTTCCGGCTGCTCGTCACGCACGGACGGGGCAAGCCCCGCGAGCGCGGCGCCCTGCTCATCAAGATCGGGTTGATGCTCTACGACACGTTCTCGCGTGGCGGCGGACGCATTCCGCGCCACCGGTTCCACGGACGCACTCGTTCCCTGCGAGACCTGCCTCGACTCACGCCGTCGATCAAGTACACCGCGAGCTACTTCGACGCGTCCATGCACAGCCCGGAGCGGCTCGCGCTCGACGTGCTCTCGGACGGCGTCGCGGCCGGCGGCGATCGTGCACGCGCGGCGAACTACGTCTCAGCGGTCGGTGCGGTGCCGGACGGGATTCGGCTGCGGGACGAGGTCACCGGCGCCGAGTTCGACTTCGCCGCGCGCCTGGTGATCAACGCCACCGGGCCCTGGACGGATCTGACGAACGAGGCTCTGGGTGCGCCCACCTCCTTCCTCGGCGGCACCAAGGGCTCGCACATCGTGCTCGACCATCCGGAGCTGCTCGATGCGACCGGAGGTCGCGAGATCTTCTTCGAGCACTCCGACGGGCGCATCGTGCTCATCTACCCCGTCAAGGGCCGGGTGCTCGTGGGCACGACCGACATCGATGCCGACCCTCGCGAGCCGAGCCGCTGCACGGATGAGGAGGTCGACTACTTCTTCGACCTCATCGGGCACGTGTTTCCCGCGATCCGCGTCGACCGCTCGCAGATCGTGTACACCTTCTCGGGGATCCGACCGCTGCCGCGGCACGACGACACCGCGCCCGGCTTCGTGTCGCGCGACTACCGCATCGAGCGCGGTCGTATCGGACGCGCTCCGCTGCTGAGCCTCGTCGGCGGGAAGTGGACGACGTTCCGCGCGCTCGGCGAGCACCTGGCGGACGAAGCGCTCGCCCTGCTCGGGGCCGAGCGGATCGCGAGCACGCGCGCGACGCCCATCGGCGGAGGGGCCGGGTTCCCCTCGGGGCGGGCCTCGCGCCGCATCTGGATCGCGCGGCACGGTCGCGGCCACGATCCCGAGCTCGTCTCCGCACTGCTCGACCGCTACGGCACCTCGGCCGCCGAGGTGCTGCGCGCGCTGCCGTCGGTGCCCACGGACTCCCGCGACCTCCCGGGCTATTCCGACGAGGAGCTCGCCTGGCTCGCCGCGCAGGAGCGCGTCGTGCATCTCGACGACCTGCTGCTGCGGCGCACCTCGCTCGCCTTCACCGGCGGGCTGACCCGTGCCGGGCTCGAGGGCGCGGCGGCAGCGATCGCGCCGGTGCTCGGCTGGAGCGCCGAGCGGTGCGGGCACGAGGTGTCGCGCACGGCCGAGCTGCTGCGCCGGGAGCACCGCGTGATCCTCGGCGAGTCCGGGATCGCCCCGCTCACCTGACCCCGCACCCGATCGACACCCCTGCAGCGCACGCATATCCAACGAAGGAGCACACGCATGGCCGACCACGTCATCGCGATCGACCAGGGCACGACATCGACGCGCGCCATCGTCTTCGATCGCACCGGCACACCCGTCGCGATCGGGCAGCGCGAGCACGAGCAGATCATGCCGCAGGCCGGCTGGGTCGAGCACGACGCGCTCGAGATCTGGCGCAATGTGCAGGAGGTGATCGGCATCGCCCTCGGCCGTGCCGATCTCACCCGGCACGACATCGCGGCGATCGGCATCACCAATCAGCGCGAGACGACGGTGGTCTGGAACCGACGCACCGGGCAGCCCGTCTGCCGTGCGATCGTGTGGCAGGACACCCGCACGCAGGCGATCGTCGATCGCCTGGCGGCCGACGGCGGGATCGACCGCTTCGCGGGCGTGGTGGGCCTGCCGCTCGCCACCTACTTCTCGGGCACCAAGCTGGCGTGGATCCTCGAGAACGTCGATGGCGCGCGAGACGCTGCCGAGGCCGGGGACCTCCTCTTCGGCACCACCGACTGCTGGGTGCTGTGGAACCTGACCGGCGGCGTCGACGGCGGTGTGCACGTCACCGACGTCACCAACGCCTCGCGCACCCTCTTCATGGATCTGCGCACGCTCGAATGGCGCGACGACATCCTCGAGGTCTTCGGTGTGCCCCGTTCGATGCTGCCGGAGATCCGATCGTCATCCGAGGTCTACGGCTTCGCGGAGAGCTCCTCCCTGCTCCGGGAGACCCCGATCGCGGGGATCCTGGGCGATCAGCAGGCGGCGACCTTCGGTCAAGCGGCCTTCCATGCCGGCGAGAGCAAGAACACCTACGGCACCGGCTGCTTCCTGATCTGCAATACCGGTCGCGAGATCGTGCACTCGGGGAACGGGCTGCTGACGACCGTCGGCTACCAGCTCGGCAGCGGCCCCGTGCACTACGCCCTGGAGGGCTCGATCGCGGTGACCGGATCGCTCGTGCAGTGGCTGCGGGATCAGCTCGGGATCATCGACTCCGCCGCGGAGATCGAGCCGCTCGCGACGAGCGTGCCCGATTCCGGAGGCGTGCACATCGTCCCCGCCTTCTCCGGGCTCTTCGCGCCGTACTGGCGCCCGGACGCGCGGGGCGCGATCGTCGGGCTCACCCGCTATGCCAACCGGGCGCACCTCGCCCGTGCGGTGCTCGAGGCGGTCGCGTTTCAGACCCGCGACGTGCTCGACGCCGTGAACGCCGACATCGCCGCCTCGGGCGGCGTGCCGCTCTCTGAGCTGCGCGTCGACGGCGGCATGGTCGGGAATGAGACCCTCATGCAGTTCCAGGCCGACGTGCTGGGCGTCCCCGTAGTGCGCCCCGAGGTGGCCGAGACCACCGCGCTCGGCGCCGCGTACGCTGCGGGCCTCGCGGTCGGGTTCTGGGACGGGCTCGAGGCCCTCACGGCCAACTGGCGCGAGGGCAGACGCTGGGAGCCGCGTCTCGACGTCTCCGAGCGCGAGCGGCGCCTGCGCGTGTGGAGAAAGGCCGTCGAGAAGTCGATGGATTGGATCGACGACGACGTGCGGGAGTAGCGCGCCGCCGGTTCAGCGAGCAGCGCCGGGCGAGCGCGCTCGCCCGGCAGGGCGCGCTCGCCCGGCAGGGCGCGGTGTGCCTACTGGCCCGCGCGCTCCAGCACGATCTCGCGCACCTTCGCCGCGTCGGCCTGGCCCCGCATCGCCTTCATCACCGCGCCGATGATGGCACCGGCGGCCTGCACCTTGCCGTCTCGGATCTTCGCGAGTACATCGGGCTGCTCGGCAAGCGCTGCGTCGACGGCCTCGATGAGGGCTCCGTCGTCCGACACGATGGCGAGGCCCCGCGACTCCACGATCTCGGAGGCGGTCCCCTCCCCGGCGATGATGCCGGCGAGCACCTGGCGAGCGAGCTTGTCGTTGAGGGTTCCGGCGTCGACGAGCTCGACCACCGAGGCCACCTGGGCCGGAGTGATGAGATCCGCCGGCGCTGCCGACCGCTCGTTCGCGATGCGGGCGATCTCCCCGGTCCACCACTTGCGCGCGGTCTGCGGGGGCACGCCCTCGTCCACCGTCGCCTCGATCAGCCCGGTGAGCCCGGCGTTGACCACGTCCTGGAACTCGAGCGCCGAGAAACCCCACTCCGTGCGCAGCCGGCGGCGCCGCAGCGTGGGGTGCTCCGGGAGCGCGGCGCGCAACTCCTCGACCAGTTCGCGCGACGGGGTGAGCGGTGCGAGATCGGGCTCCGGGAAGTAGCGGTAGTCATCCGCATCGCTCTTCGGTCGCCCGGGCGAGGTCTCGCCGGTGTCCTCGTGCCAGTGGCGCGTCTCCTGGGTGATCGTGCCGCCGCCGTCGAGGATGGCGGCCTGGCGCTGGATCTCGAAGCGCACCGCCCGCTCCACCGAGCGCAGCGAGTTGACGTTCTTGGTTTCGGTGCGGGTGCCGAGCACCGACATGCCGGCGTCCTCGTTGCCGCGCGGTCGCAGCGACACGTTCGCGTCGCAGCGCAGATTGCCGCGCTCCATGCGCGCGTCCGAGATGCCGAGGGCGATCACCATCTCCCGAATGGTCGCGACGTAGGCGGCGGCGATCTCGGGCGTGTCGGCCTCGCCGCCGAAGATCGGGCGGGTCACGATCTCGACGAGCGGCACCCCTGCGCGGTTGTAGTCGACGAGCGAGTACTCGGCGCCCTGGATGCGCCCGGTCGAGCCGCCGACGTGATTGAGCTTGCCGGCGTCCTCCTCCATGTGCGCGCGCTCGATCGGCACGTGCACGACGCGCCCCGACGCGAGCTCGATCTCGACCGACCCGTCGAAGGCGATGGGATCGTCGTACTGCGAGATCTGGTAGTTCTTCGCCATGTCCGGGTAGAAGTAGTTCTTGCGCGCGAACCCGGAGACCTCGGCGATCTCGCAGCCGAGCGCCAGGCCCAGGCGCAGCGAGTAGCGTACCGCCTGCTCGTTCACCACCGGCAGCGCGCCCGGCAGGCCGAGGCACACCGGCGTGAGATTGGTGTTCGGGTCCGACCCGAAGGCATTGGGCGCCGAGGAGAACATCTTCGTCTGCGTGTTCAACTCGACGTGCACCTCGAGGCCGATCACGGGCTCGAAGAGCTCGAGCGCCCGATCGAAATCCATCAGCTTGGTCTTCGCCATCAGCGGGCTCCCCCTTCGTATCCCGGCACCTGTTCCCAGAACGCCCGCCCGTCGCGTGCGGTGATGAGGCTCTCGACCGCGGCACCCGCGCGGTAGAGGCGCGCGTCCTCGAACGCCGGCGCCATGAGCTGCAGGCCGACCGGCAGGCCGTCCTCGCTCGCGGTGCCGATGGGCAGGCTGAGCCCGGGGATCCCGGCGAGGTTGGCCGGGATGGTGGTCGCGTCGTTGAGGTAGTCCTGCAGCGGATCGCCGCCGTGCGCGCCGAGGCGCCACGCAGTCGTGGGCGTCGTCGGCGACGCGATCACGTCGACCTGGGCGAACGCCGCGGCGAAGTCGCGCTGGATCAGGGTGCGCACCTTCTGCGCGCTTCCGTAGTAGGCGTCGTAGTAGCCGGCCGACAGTGCATAGGTGCCGAGGATGATGCGGCGCTTCGCCTCCACCCCGAACCCGGCGGCGCGGGTCTCGCTCATCACGCTCTCGACGGTACCGCCGCCCTCGGGGGCGACGCGCAGACCGAACCGCACCGAGTCGTACTTCGCGAGGTTGCTCGATGCCTCTGCGGGCAGGATCAGGTAGTAGGCCGCCACCGCGTACTCGAAGTGCGGGGCGTCGATCTCGACGATCTCGGCGCCCTGCGCCGTGAGCAGGGCGAGCGACTCCTCGAATCGTGCCTTGACACCCGGCTGCACGCCGTCGAGCATGAGCTGCTTCACGACGCCCACGCGCAGGCCCCGGAGCGATCCCGGATCGGCGCCGTCGCGCGCTGCTGCGGCCATCGAGGGCCAGTCGAAATCGAGCGAGGTCGAGTCGTGGCGGTCGTGGCCCGCGACGACGTCGTGGAGCAGCGCGGTGTCGAGCACCGTGCGGGCGCACGGGCCGATCTGATCCAGCGACGAGGCGAGTGCGATGGCGCCGTAGCGGCTGACTCCCCCGTAGGTGGGCTTCGCGCCCACGGTGCCGGTGAGCGCCGCGGGCTGGCGGATCGAACCGCCCGTGTCGGAGCCGAGCGCCAGCGGGGCTTCGAAGGCGCCGACCGCTACGGCCGACCCGCCGCCGGAACCGCCCGGCACGCGGTCGGCGGCCCACTGGTTGCGGGTGGGACCGTACGCGGAATTCTCCGTGGAGGATCCCATCGCGAACTCGTCCATGTTCGTCTTTCCGAGGCACACGAGACCGGCGGCGCGCGCCTTCGCCACCGCCGTCGCATCGTAGGGCGAGCGGTAGCCCTCGAGAATCCGCGATCCCGCGGTCGACGGCATGTCGGTGGTGACGAGCACGTCCTTCACCGCGAGCGGCACGCCCGCGAGTTCGCCGAGGGCATCGCCCGCGCTGCGACGCGCATCGATCCCGCGCGCCGCGGCGAGCGATGCCTCAGCGTCCGTCGCGAGGAACGCGTTCAGCTCGCCGTCCACGGCCGCGATGCGGTCGAGATGAGCACGCGTCGCCTCCTCTGACGAGACCTCGCGGGAGGCGAGCTTCGCGGCGAGCTCCGCCGCGGTGAGATGGATCACATCAGTCATCTGCGCGTCCGCCCTTACTGCTCTTCGCCGAGGATCGAGGACACCTTGAACATGCCGTCGGCCGCCTCGGGCGCGTTCGCGAGCGCCTGTTCTCCCGTCAGCACGTCGGCGACCTCATCGGGCCGCATCACGTTGTTCAGCGGAATCGGGTGGCTCGTGGCGGGCACGTCGTCGCGCGCCACCTCGCTGACCTTGGCGATGTTCGCGAGGATCGAGTCGAGCTCTGTCGTGAGCGAGGCGATCTCGGCATCGGTGAGGGCGATCCGGGCGAGGCCGGCGAGATGCTGCACGGTCTCGGCCGTGATCTCTCCGGTCGCCGCGGCGCGTTCTGCCGCAGGGGTTTCAGACATGCTGCTCCATCGTGACGTCGGGAGTGGGAGGTTCGGTGCCGGGGGTCTCGCAGCTGGCGGCCCCGGCGAACCCCACCATCCTATCGATGCGGGAACGGAGGATTCTGCGCGGTGCGCGATCCGTCGGCGTTCCAGAGACCGGAGCATCCGCGGCGGTGGCTCGTGACCAGGTGCGCGTCCACGATACCGGTGGCGGTCATCAGCGCGAAGACGGTCGTCGGTCCCACGAACGAGAACCCGAGGCGCTTCAGCTGCTTCGCGAGCGCGTGCGACTCTGGTGAGGCGGCGGGGACCTGCTCGTCGCGCTCGGGCGCCGGCGAACGCTCGGGCATGTACGACCACAGGAGCTCGGCCAGGCCGGGCCCGGAGCCGTCGCGCAGGCGCATCACGGCACGCGCGTTGCGCACGGTCGCGGCGATCTTCATCCGGTTGCGGACGATGCCGGGGTCGGCGAGCAGGCGCTCGATCTCGGTGTCCCCGTACTCCGCGACGCGTTCGGGGTCGAAGCCGTCGAAGCCCGCGCGGAATGCCTCGCGCTTGCGCAGGATCGTGAGCCAGGAGAGACCGGACTGGAACGCCTCCAGGCTCAGGCGTTCGAACAGCTCCTGCTCTCCGAAGACCGGCATGCCCCACTCCGTGTCGTAGTACTCGGTCAGCAGCGGGTCGCTCGTCGCCCACGCCGCGCGCGTCGGCGCGCCCGTGGGGCTCTGAGGTCTGGGGCCTCCCGGCTCGACTGGGTGCTGAGGCATCTCCGATCCTTCCCGCGCTGACGACCGCGCTTCCGGGTCCGGATGCGCGTGCCCCTCAGGTTAGTGACGCCCGGAGCGCAGCGCAGACCGGAACCGCGACTTGTGGATAACTCGCGCGCACGGTCGCCTGTGCGCAGTCGGATCAGGATTCGGCGCCGTCGACCTCCGCACCGTGGACGTCCGCGTCGTCGTCGACGTCACCGCCGACCTCCGCGCCGACCTCCGCGCCGTCGCCCGCGGCCTCCGCGGGAGTTCCCCCGAGTCCGAGCGCGGCGGGCCCCTGGGCGACGAGCACGGCGAACTGCTCCGCGTCGAGCACTGGGATCCCGAGCTCCTCAGCCTTCGCCAGCTTCGACCCGGCGCCCGGGCCCGCCGCCACATAGTCGGTCTTCTTCGAGACGCTGGACGCCGCCTTGCCCCCGGCCTGGATGATCGCCTCCTTCGCCCCGTCCCGGGTGAACCCGTCGAGCGATCCGGTCGCCACCACCGTGAGCCCGGCGAGCACGCCGCCGTCGGCCTGCGCGGCCCCCGGGCCGGGGTGGCCCGGCGTGGCCCACTGCACGCCCGCAGCCGCCCAGCGCTCCACGATCTCCCGGTGCCAGTCCACTTCGAACCACTCGGCGAGCGACTCGGCGATGATGCCGCCCACGCCCTCGACCTCGGACAGCTCCGCGACGGACGCCGCGCGGATGGCATCGAGCGAGCCGAACCAGTCGGCGAGCGCACGGGCCGCGACCGGCCCGACGTGGCGGATGTTGAGAGAGACCAGCAGTCGCCAGAGCGGCTTCGTCTTGGCCTTCTCGAGCTCCGCGAGCAGCGTATCGACGTCCTTCGACGGCTCCGGTACCCGGTGATCCTTCGTAATGCCCGCCCTGCGGCGTTCTGCGGGTGTCGCATCCTCCCAGCCCGGCGGGTACATCGCAGCGCTCAGCTTCTGGAACGGGGTGCGCCGCCGGGGCTCCCCCGTCTGATCGTCGAGCAGTGGCTCTCCGGTCTCGCTGTCGCGCACGATCACGACGATCGGCACGAGCTCGTCGATGCTCAGTTCGAAGAGGCCCGCCTCGGTCTCGAGCGGCGGCTCGGCGGGGAACTCGGGCTGGGTGAGCGCGGCCGCAGTGATCTCCCCGAGCACCTCGATGTCGAGTCCGCCGCGGGAACCGATGTGCTCGACCCTGCCGCGCAGCTGGGCAGGGCAGGAGCGCGCGTTCGGGCAGCGCAGGTCGATATCCCCCTCCTTCATCGGCCGCAGCTCGGTGCCGCACTCGGGGCACTCCCGAGGCATCTGCCACTCGACCTCGCTGCCGTCGCGCACCTCGACCACCGCGCCCAGCACCTCGGGGATGACATCTCCGGCCTTCCGCAGCACGACGGTGTCGCCGATGCGCACCCCCTTGGCGGCGACCACCTGCTGATTGTGCAGCGTGGCCTGCCGCACGGTGGATCCCGCCACCTTCACCGGCGCCATGACGGCGTAGGGCGTCGCCCGGCCGGTGCGGCCCACACCGACCCGGATGTCGAGCAGCTTCGTGTGCACCTCCTCCGGCGGGTACTTGTAGGCGATGGCCCACCGGGGCGCCCGGCTCGTCTCGCCGAGCTCGGCGTGCAGCGCGAACTCGTCGACCTTCACGACGATCCCGTCGATCTCGTGCTCGACGTCGTGCCGGTGCGCGCCGCGATCCTCGATGAACGCCGCGACCTCGTCGACGCCGTCGAACACGCGGGAGTGGGGCGACACCGGCAGGCCCCACCGCTCCAGCAGCGCGTAGGCATCCGACTGGTTCTCGAAGCCGGGGTGCTGCCACGCGCCGATCCCGTGCATGTAGAGCGAGAGCCGGCCGAGCCGATCCCGCATGAGCTCGAGCTCCCGCGCGTTCTTCTTCTCGGCACGCTGGCGCAGACTGCCCGCGGCGGTGTTGCGCGCGTTCGCGAAGTCGGGATAGCGCACCGCGATCTTCTCCTCGGGCACGCCCTTGGCCAGCTGCTCCGCCGCGAACTCCTCCTGCAGCGCGCGCTGACGCGCGTTGAGCGCTGCGAAGTCCTCGGTCGTGAGGAAGACCTCGCCGCGAGCCTCGAAGAACTCGGGGATGCCCGTCCCGGTGAGCCGCCGCGGGATCACCGGGATGAGGTCGACGTTCTCCGTGATGTCCTCGCCCACCCGACCGTCGCCGCGGGTCGTCGCGGTCTCGAGCACGCCGTTCCGGTAGGCGAGGCTGATGGCGAGCCCGTCGATCTTGAGCTCGGTGAGCCAGCGCACCTCGCGTCCGGCGGCCGCGCGCGTCTTCTCGGCCCACTCGCGGAACTCCTCGAGGGAGAAGACGTTGTCGAGGCTCAGCATGCGCTCGGCGTGCTCGTGCTCCGGGAACCCGGCCGACACCACGGCGGCGCCCACCTCCTGGGTCGGGCTGTCCTGTCCGGCCAGCTCGGGGAACGCGCGCTCGATCGCCTCGAGGCGGTGGAACATCTCGTCGTACTCGGCGTCGGAAACGAGGCTCGCGGCCTCGGAGTAGTACGCGGTGCGCAGTCGCTCGATCTCGCCGGTGAGCCGCGCGGCCTCGGCTCGCGCGGCGTCGAACTCGGTCGGGATATCGGAGTTGGGGTTCACGGGATCCAGTCTAGGAGGCGGCCCTCGTCCGCACCCCAACGCCTCGACACCCCTATGCCTCAAGACCTCGACGCCTCGACGCCCCTTCGCCTCAAGACCTCGACGCCTCGACGCCCCTTCGCCTCAAGACCTCGACGCCTCGAGACCTCGACGACTCGACGCCTCAGACAGGCGATCGACGCTCAGGAGGTCGCTCTCCCTCGGCGAATTCCGACCTCCGGAGCTTCGACCGCCGCCTGCGGCGTGAGGGGCCCGGGTGGGGCGGGGCCGGGCCGGGCAGGCCTGGGCGGAGCCGGCTCCCAGAGGTGAGCCGAGCGGCTACTCAGCGGCTGCCGGCTCGGCGGCCAGCGCGCGATCGATGGTGAATTGGCCGAGCACCCGGGTGCCGATGTAGAGCACCGCCGTCTGCCCCGGGGCGACCCCCGACAGCGGCTCGGCTCGATCCCGATCGATGTCGACCACGACTTCGTGAGTCGCGTCGGCACGGTGCTGCTCGGTGCGGTCCTCGTCGAGGATCGGGGCGAGTCGGGCCGTCGCCGGTACGGGATCGGCGTGGGCGCGGATCTGCACCTCGCAGTCGAACGCCTCACCGGTGTCGAAGCCGGGTTCGCCCGCCCAGCTGAAGCGGCCCCCCGCGATGCGCGAGATCGCGAGGCTCTCGCGCGGCCCGACGACCACCTGGTTCGAGACCGGCCGGATCGAGAGCACGTAGCGGGGCTTGCCGTCGGGTGCCGGTCGCCCGAGCTGCAGACCGCGGCGCTGGCCCACGGTGTAGCCGTGGGCGCCGTCGTGGCGGCCCACCACTTCTCCGCTCTCGTCGAGGATCTCGCCCGGCTCCCGCTCGACGTGCCCGGAGAGCCACCCGCGCGTGTCGCCGTCCGGGATGAAGCAGATGTCGTGACTGTCGGGCTTCTGCGCGACCTGCAGTCCGCGCTCGGCCGCCTCCGCGCGAATCAGCTCCTTCGACGGGGTGTCGCCGAGCGGGAAGTAGCAGTGAGCGAGCTGGCGTTCGGTGAGCACGCCCAGCACGTACGACTGGTCCTTCGCCCACGCGCTCGCGCGATGCAGTTCACGGCCGCGCGCACCGTCCACGAGCGACGCGTAGTGCCCGGTGGCCACGGCGTCGAAGCCGAGCGCGACGGCCTTGTCGAGCAGCGCCGCGAACTTGATCTTCTCGTTGCAGCGCATGCACGGGTTGGGGGTGCGGCCCGCGGCATACTCGGCGATGAAGTCGTCGACCACGTCCTCCTTGAAGCGCTCGCTGAGATCCCACACGTAGAAGGGAATGCCGAGCAGGTTGGCGGCGCGTCGGGCGTCCATCGCGTCCTCGATCGTGCAGCAGCCGCGGGATCCGGTGCGCAGCGTGCCCGGCATGCGGCTCAGCGCGAGGTGCACGCCGACCACGTCGTGTCCGGCCTCGACGGCGCGCGCGGCCGCGACCGCGGAGTCGACACCGCCGCTCATCGCCGCCAGAACCTTCATCCGGACCAGTGTACGCGCCGTCACGAGAGCCCCGCCGCGTGGGCCCGTTCTAGCGCCTGCGGGAGCGCGTCGAGCAGCGCGTCGACCTCGCTCTCCCGCGTTTCCGGCCCGAGGGTGAAGCGGAGCGCCCCGGCGGCCTCGCGGTCCGGCACCCCCATGGCCTGCAGCACGTGCGAGAGCTCGGCCACGCCCGCCCGGCACGCGGAGCCCACCGACGCCGAGACCCCGGCGGCGTCGAGCAGGAAGACGAGCGAGTCGCCCTGGCACCCGGGGAACGTGAAGTGCGCATTGCCGGGCAGCCGCGCGCCGGGGGCCATCGGATCGGCCCCGCGGAGCACGGCCGTCGGATCGATGGTGCGCACACCGACGATCAGGCGGTCTCGCATCGCCGCGACCCGAGCGATCTGCTCCGGGCGCGGATCGGCACCCGCGAGCGCCGCATCCAGCGCCGCGGCGAAGGCAGCCGCGCCCGCGACGTCCTGCGTGCCCGAGCGAGCGCGCTGCTGGCTCCCGCCGTGCAGGAGCGCATCGGCGGGAGTGCTGCGTCCGAGTGCGAGCGCTCCCACACCGACCGGTCCGCCGATCTTGTGCGCCGAGACCGAGATCGCCGCCGCGCCCGACTCCACGAGACTCACCGGGACCTGCCCCAGAGCCGAAACTGCGTCCACGTGGACGGGGACGCCGGCCGCGTTCGCGATCCCGCAGAGCTCGGCCACCGGCTGCACCGTGCCGACCTCGTTGTTCGCCCACAGCACGGAGACGAGGGCGATCCGCTCGGCTCCGACCTCCGCGACCGCGGCGGCGAGCGTCGCCGGGGCCAGACGCCCGTCGCCGTCGAGCGGCAACCAGCGCAGCTCGAACCCCTGGTCGTCGCGCAACCACTCGGCCGCCTCGAGCGTCGCGTGGTGCTCGCCCTCGGCGACGAGGATCACGTTTCGCGCTCCCGGCCCACCGGCTCCCCCGTCCGCGGTGCGTCGTCTGGCCCAGCAGATGCCCTTGATCGCGAGGTTGATGGACTCCGTGCCGCCGCCGGTCAGAATCAGCTCGGCGCGATCGCAGCCCAGCGCCGACGCGATGCGCTCGCGCGAGCGCTCGAGCAGCTCGCCGGCGCGCTGCCCGTGGCCGTGCGTCGAGGCGGGGTTGCCGACGACTCGGAGCGCGCCGGTGTAGGCCTCGAGCACCGCGGCCGGCATCGGCGAGGTCGCCGCGTGATCGAGATAGGCGCGATCGGCGACTGCCGGAGAACCGGCGGTCCGCGCACGCGCGGGATCCGAAGACGCAGGACCCGCCGTCTCTGCCGGCCCGATCATCGCGTCGCTCAGTACAGCAGGTTGGCGAGGCGACCGCGCGCTGCGATCACCCGCGGGTCGGCTGCTCCGACGACCTCGAACAGTTCGAGCAGACGCTCGCGCACGGCGGTGCGCTGCTCGGCGTCCGTCGCTGCGAAGAGTTCGAGCAGGCGCAGGAACGCGTCCTCGACGTGCCCACCGGCGACGTCCAGGTCGGCCACGCCGAGCTGCGCCTCGATATCACCGGGATCGGCCGCGGCAGCGCTGCGGATGGCGTCGGCCGTGCGGCCCTCCAAGCGGTGGAGGAGTTTCACCTGCACCAGGGCCGCGCGCGCCTCGGCATCGGCAGGGGCCTTCGCGAGCACGGACTCCCACTCAGCGACCGCGGCTGCGTAGTCGCCGCGCTCGGCGGCCTCGACGGCCGCCAGGTGCGCCGGAGGAATCGCGGGCTCGGCCGGAGCATCGCCCTCGTCGTCCCCCGCGTCGACGCTCGGCGCCTCGACGCGGCCCACGACGCCCTGCTGCTCAGCGAGCTGCACGAGCTGGCCGAAGACCTCGCGCACCTGCGCCTCGGGCACGGCGCCCTGGAACAGCGGCACGGGACGACCACCGACGAGGGCGACCACCGTCGGGATCGACTGCGCCTGGAACGCCTGCGCGAGTCCCGGGTTCGCGTCCACATCGACCTTCGCCAGCAGCACCCGACCCGAGAACTCGCGCGTCACGCGCTCGATCACGGGGCTCAGTGTCTTGCACGGCTCGCACCACTCGGCCCAGAGATCGAAGACCACGGGGACCACCGCCGACAGCTGCGCGATCTGCTCGAACGTCGCATCGGTGACGTCGAGCACGAGATCGGGCACGTCGACGATCTGTCCGGCGCCGGACCGATCATCGGCACCGCCTGCGGGGGCGCTCGGACGAGTGCCGTCAGGAGCCCCGGATGCGGCGGACCCCCGCGCCGCCAGATGGCTCAGATCGATTCCACCGCCGGGGATCCGCTCGGGCATCTGCTGACTCATGCTCAATTCCTCACTCCCACCAGCTCGCTCGTCACTCCGAGCAGCTGGATCTTCGATCCGTCTGTCTTGCTGGGCACGAAGAACAGCAGTTGGTGGGCGACCTCCTGCACCAGCCGATCCTGTTCCCCCTCGAGGCCGGAGAGTGCCGTCACCGCGTCCTGGGCCTGCGGCTTGTAACGCCCGCCCTCGACGATCTGCTCTTCGATGACCGTGGTCGCCACCAGCGCGCCCCCGACCCCGGTCGAGAGCGCCACCGGCGCTTCGTCGCCCTGGCGCGCCGCGACCGAGAACTCGAGGTCCTGATCCTCGTCGTCGGACTGCTGCTGCGACGCATCGGCGCGCGCCTTGCCGTAGTTCTCCAGCAGCGACTCGCCCTCGAGGTCGAATGCCTCGGCCTCGGGCGCATCTGCCCCGTTCTGCAGCACCGCCGCGAATGCCGTCCCCACCTCTCCCGGCGGCAGGACGAGCGTCTCGAGCTCGTTGCTGAGGAGCGCGGTGCCCTCTTCCGCGGGTGCGGCCGGCGGCATCGAGATCCCGCCGCGCAGGGCGATGACGCGCGACACCATGTAGTTCTGCTGCGGCGTCTCCTGCGTCAGGATCAGCGCGAGCGACGGCGAGGCCGCCGCGGGCTCCTCCTCCCCGGTGTCCTCCCCCTCGGTGGGCTCCGGGTCCCCCGCCGCGTCGACCATGCCCGGCTCCGACGCGATCGTGACGAACAGGGTGCGCGGCCAGGACTCCGTGCTCTGGACGAGCTCGTAGTCGAGCTCCTCCTCGGTGAGTCGAGGCGGCACCACGCCGTAGTCGGGCATCGCGGCGCGAATGGTGTAGTTGGCAGCGCGTTGATCGAGCGCATCGCCGGTGAAGCGCTCGGAGAGCATCGCGGAGTCGAGCGCGTCGTCCGATGCGTTCGCGACAGCTGCCACCCGCTCGACGATCCGGTGCAGCTGCTCATCCTTCACCGGGACCGGAGCGACCGAGGTCTGGGGGGCCGGCGCCTCCTCTTCGACGGGTTCGGCGCCGAACTGGGGCCAGTAGCTCGCGGAGCACCCGCTCAGGCCGAGAGTCACCGCCAGACCGAGAGCGGGGAGCGCGAACGCGCGTCCGCGACGGTGCGCCGGCCGGGCCGCGCGCATCGGGACCGCGTCGCCCGCGCGCTCTGCGGCCGCGTCGTCGGCGCCGCGCCGCGCGCGGCGCGCCCCCAGCGTGTTGCGGATGCCCTGCAGCGGGCCGCGGCGCCCGCGACGGGGCCCGAGACCGCGGCGATCGTGATCGATCGCGAGGAGGTAGAGCACCCCTCCCACGAGAGCGAGCAGGCCTCCCGCGGCGAGCAGCGGGCCGGCCCACGGGGTATCCGGGTTCTGCACCCAGATCAGCGAGACGTCTTTGGGCACCGGGTTCCCCCCGTCCGAGGCGATGAGCACCGACTGATCGGCCGATAGCGCCACGGGCACGCGCAGGGTTCCCGTGTCGGTTCCGCTGCCCGCGTCGTCGATCGCGCGCTCCTCGAGCCATAGATCGCTGCCGCGCGGGTCGAGCGGCTCGGGCGCCTCCGCTTCGCCGCCGTCCGCTGGCGCGTCGACCACTGCGGGCGCGACGAGGGCGCTCAGCAGCCGATGGTTCGCGGTGTCGACCGTGAGATCGGCGTGCTGGAACGGCTCGACCCATCCGCGCACATCGCGTGTGGCGCCGGTCGCGACGAATGCGCGCTCGCCCTTCACCACCACGTTCGCCTGACCGGGCACCTTGCCGAACTCAGCGCCGTCGACGACCGCGTACCCCGCCTCCGACTTCGTATCCACCGGAAAGCTGATCTCGGACGGGCCTGCGAGGAAAGTGCGTTGGCCGATGCCGAGCAGCAGCAGGACTCCGGAGAGCACCAGCGCCGCAATCGCGAGCACGTATCGCACAGAGGCTCCTTCGATGTCGGGAAATGGGTCGGGGCAGCTTCAACGCTACCGGAGCTTTCCGGATGCGACATGAAGAGCGCCCCGATTCGGGGCTTCCGAGCCGTCGGCGGCAGGCCCCGAAGCGGTCGGAGCATTCCCGGTCCGGGTGCGGGGAAGTACGCTATCGTGGTGCTCACCTTTCTTCGGGCGCGCGCGACGAGCACCGCGCGCCCGTGGTGACCTCGTCCAGATTCCGGAGGCACAGTGTCCGAATCCCCTCAGCCGTTCTCACCTGCCTTCCGCGGCTACAACCGCGACGAGGTCGACGAGCGGGTCGCCGCTCTCACCGGGCACATCTCGACGCTCCAGTCCCATCTGCAATCCTTGCAGACGGCGCACCAGCAGGCCAGCCAGCAGGGCGAGGAGCAGCGTCGACTCATCGGCGAGCTGCAGGAGCAGGTGGCCGAATTGGGCGCAAGCGGGTACTCGGGACTCGGGCTGCGCGTCGAGAAGAGCCTGCAGATCGCCGAGGATCACGCGCAGCGACTCATGGCCCAGGCCGACCTCGATGCCGAGAAGCTGCGGCGCTCGTCGGAGGACGAGGCGAAGCGCGTGCTCACCCAGGCGCAGCTCCGCGCCGACGAGATGCTCACTGCGGCGGCCGAACAGGCTGAGGTGATGGTCACGGGGGCGCGCAATGATCTCGCCGAGCAGACCGCCGCCGCGAACGCCGAGCGCGAGCGACTCGTCGACGAGGCCCGACGTACGGCCAACCTCGAGCGCAGCTCCGCAGAGCGCGAGTCGATCGCCGAGCGCGAGACCGCGCACCGCGATGCGCAGGCCGAACTCGCCGAGGCGCGGGCCGAGGCGGAGCGCGTCCTCGCAGACGCGCGAGCCCAGGCGGGCGAGTTGCGGGCCGAGACCGAGATGCACGCGGAGACCTTCGCCCGGCAACGGGCCGAGACGGAGCGGGAGGCGGAGCTCGAGCGCGTGCGCCTGGTGCGCGAGGGCGAGCGCGCCCGGGCCGAGTTCGAGGCGAAGCGACAGCGGGAGGAGGCCGAGCTCGAAGAACGCTACACGGAGCGCACTCGCGAACTGGAAGCCGAGATCGATGCGCTTCGCCGAGAGCTCACGACCGAGATGGACACGCTGCGGGGCAGGATCACCCAGGAGCGCGAGGTGCACGACGCGGCGATCGCGAGTGAGCGCGAGCAGCACGATCGACGGCTGGCCGTCGAGCAGCGCACGCACGCCGATCGAATCGCGCAGGAGCGGGAGGAGCACGACGCGACGATCGCCCGCGCGCTCGCCGCGCAGCAGGCCGAGCTCAGCACGCTCGCCGAACAAGCGGCCCGCGAACGGGATCGAGCCGATGCACAGGCCGAGCAGGAGCGCAGCGCGCTGAGCGAGCGCGAGACCGCCGAGTTGCGCCGGGCCCGTGAGCGCCAGGAGCAGCAGATGCGCGCGGAGCGCGACGCGCACGACACGCGTCTCGCCGACGAGCAGGCGCAGCACGACTACGCGATCTCCGAAGAGCGGCGCGTGCACGACGAAACCCTCCGTGCCGAGATCGTCTCGCACGAGGCGCGCCTGCGCGACGAACAGGAAGCGCAGGGGAACCGCCTCTCGGCCGAGCTCGAGGCCCATGTGGCGCGGCTGGCCCGGGAGCGCGAAGCTCACGAGCGCGGTGTCGCCGAAGAACGCATGAGCCACGAGGCGGCGCTCCACGCCGAGCGCGAAGAGCACGATTCGGAGCTGTCCTCCGAGCGCGAGCAGCACGACGCGGCACTCGCCACCGAGCGCGCGCAGCACGACGCGGCACTCGCAGGCGAGCGCGAGACGCACGAGCAGCGCCTCGCCGCCGAACGCGAGCAGCACGACGCGGCACTCGCCACCGAGCGCGCGCAGCACGACGCGGCACTCGCAGGCGAGCGCGAGACGCACGAGCAGCGCCTCGCCGCCGAACAGCAGGAGCACGCCGAACGCATCTCGCAGGAACGTGCTGCGCACGAGACTCGGATCGCGGGCGAACTCGAGGAGCACCGAGCCCGCATCGAACGGGAACGAACCGGCCACGAGGATCGGATCGGCGCCGAGCTCGTCTCGCATCAGGACCGACTGATCGAGGAATGGGACGACCACAGGGCCCGGCTCGACGCCGAACGACTCGCCCAGGAGGAAGAGCTCGCGGCGGCGCAACAGGATCACGAGGAGCGGATCGCGCGCGCGCTCGCCGAGCACCAGGGGCGCATCTCCGACGAGACCACGATGCACGATGAGCGGATCGCCGCGCAGCTGCTCGAGCATCAGCAGCGCATGGACGACGAGCGAGCGGCCGAGGAGCAGCGCTTGCGCATCCAGCGCGAAGAGGCCGCGGAGTCTCTGGGCCTCGAGCGCGAAGAACTCGAACTGCGGATCGAACGCGAACGTGCCGGGTTGGAAGCCGACATCGCCCGAGAGCGGGAGGAGCACGAGCGCACCATCGCCGCCGCGCTCGCCCAGCACGAGGACGACCTGCGCCGGGAACGCGAGACGCAGGCAGCCGCGATCGCTCGCGAGATCGCCGCCCAGCGCGCGTCCGCAACCGAGGAGACCGACCTGCTCCGTGCCGACACAGTGGCCGAACTGGCCGAGTACCGGGCCGCAGAAGAGGCCGAACTCGCACAGCTGCGTGCCGACGCCGAGGATGCGGCTCGCGAGGCGTATCAGCGGATCGAGGCCGACACGAACGCATTCGCCACCTCTTCCGCGCAGCAGCGCGAGGCGCTCGAGCAAGAGCTCGCCGCTCGTCAGCGCGAAGCCGCCGAGGCCGGGATCCGAGAGGTCGAGGCGACGCGCGCGGAGCTCGAGGAGCTGCGTGCGCAGCTCGAGCTCGCGCGCACGGAATACGATCGGATCACATCCGAAGCGGTGCAGGACGCCCGCAGCACGCGGGCCGCAGCCGAACAGCAGGCCGCGGAGACCGTCCTCGAGGCCGAACGGCGCGCCCAGGCCACCTTCGCCGCGGCCGAGGAGCGAGCGACGAAGGTGCTCGCCGCCGCGGAGGACCGCATGACGCAGCTGAAGGTGGAGCGGGGTGCCGTCGCGCGCTACTTCGAGAGCCTGGGCGAGGTCATCACCAATGCGCAGAAGATGAGCACCGTTGCCGGCCGTCTCGTCGATCAGCCGGTGGCAGAGGCGCTGGACGCCGAATCAGAGCGGGCCGAAGAGGCGCAACGGTGACGCTCACGGCGGCTGCGGACGGCTCGGCTCTCGGCAACCCCGGCCCCGCGGGGTGGGCCTGGGTGGTCGACGATCAGCAGTGGCGCGCAGGTGGATGGCCGCGTGCCACCAACAATCAGGGTGAGTTGATGGCGGTGCTCGATCTGCTCCACGCGACCGCCGCGCGTGCCGACGAGCCGCTGCACGTGCTCTGCGACAGCCAGTACGTGATCAATTCGGTGACGAAGTGGATGCCGGGATGGAAGCGGCGGGGCTGGCGCAAGGCCGATGGCAAGCCCGTGCTCAATCGGGAGCTGCTCGAGCAGCTCGACGCGGCACTCGCCGGACGGGACGTGAAGTTCGAGTGGGTGAAGGGTCACGCCGGCCACCCGCTCAACGAGGCGGCTGATCTGCGCGCCCGATCCGCGGCTACGGCTTTCCAGGCCGGTCGCTCCCCCGATCACGGTCCCGGTCTCGCCGATGTCGCCTCCGCACCATCCGTCGAGGTCTCGCTCGAGCAACCCGCCGCCCCTCCGACGCTGTTCTAACCCTCGAACGCCCAGTCGACGCACTCCCGGTCAGCGTCACGAGCCTCGAGACGAGAGCGCGCGACGATGATCTCGGGAAGCGAGCGCATCAGGGTTGGGGCGGCGTCGCGGAGCGACGACGCGCCGGGGTCCCCTGCCTAGCGAGCGTCGAGATCATCGTCGCGCGCGAGGCATTCTCAGGCGAGCCTCCAGCAGTGCGCGTGGTAGTGGCGGCGATCCCGCACCGCGGCCTCGTCGCCGAAGAGGTGCTCGGCGCTCCAGGCCACGACGTGCGCCTGTCCCGGGAGCACGTCGGTGCCGCAGGCAGGGCAGCGGTAGCTCTTCTCCGCGCGATGGGCCGGAATGTCGCGTACGAACCAATCGGCCCCGCGCCAACGCTCCCTGCGGGCACCGCCGTAGGCGAGGCGCTCGACGTCTCGCGGGGGCTGCTCCGCCGCGCGCCGATACTTGTTCACCCGTCGCGGGCGAGCCATCAGCGGTCTACCACCAGTGGTTCGCGGTCCAGAAGGCGTAGGCCGACGCCCAGCTGCCGTAACGGCCCACGGCGTAGCCATTGGCCCAGCGGAGGTTGTCGACGGGATCGTATCCGTTACCCGGAACCTTGCTGCAGGGGTATGCCTGGATCAAGCCGCAGGCGCCCGAGCTCGCATTCGTGGCGTTCGGGTTCCACCCGCTCTCCTTCGAAGCGATGAAGTCGACATATCCCCAGTCGCTCTCGGCGATGCCAGCCGCCGCCATCCACTCGGCCGGCGAACCGCCGCCCGAGTACTTGGGCGGCGCGAACGGCGTCGCCGCCGACTCCGCTCCTGCCGCCTCCGCGGCTGCTTCGGCCTTCTCGGCCTTCTCGGCAGCCTCCGCGGCGGCCTTCTCGGCCTCGAGGCGCTGTCGCTCCTCAGACGAGATGTCGACCGGCACCTCCGCGAAGACCAGGTCGGCATCATCGGTCTCATTCGGAGTGAACACCTGATGGATGCGCTGCTGGAAGGCGAGCGCTTCGGCATCGGCCTCCGCCGTGGGCATGGCGAACGGGGCGACCACCGCGACGCCGAGGAACCCGGCGACCGTAAGGGCCGCGATCGGGGCCCTCAGCCGGGACCAGCGCGAAACGGAGTTTGGTTTCAATGCAGACACAATGTAACGATTCTATCTCAGAGCGGCGGTCCACTCAATGGGCATCTCGATTTCGCAGCGGCACGCTCACCGGCGGGTCGCAAGAATCAGCTCGACCACCGCGTCCAGCAGCGCGTCGACCTGGTCCTCGTCGTATCCCCGCCACTCCGAGTGGAACACGACATCGCGCACCTCGGCGGGCTGGAGGGCCAGCTCCCGACGCTCGAACATCTCGGAGATCCGGTCCAGGAAGGCATCGACCTGCGAGCGCCGGTAGCCGGTGGCGAACATTCCGCGCCGCCGGAAGCGCCTACCGCGGGCGCGCTGAATGCGACCGCGCACCTCGGAGAGCAGCTGCCGGGTCTCGGCCCACCACGCATCCTCGCCCTGCTCACGGAGAAGAGCTCGCCGCCGTCGCTCGAAGAACACCTCTTCGAGCCGGTCCAGCGCCGCATCGACGTAACGCGGAGCATAGCCGCCCCGCTTCACCGCGAATGCCGTACGGCGCACCTCTTCGGCGGTCATCGTCTCCGGCTCGCCCGTCGCACCTTCATAGGCGGCGCGAGCCCGGGCCAGGAAGTCATCGACCTGCTCGGGCGCGTAGCCCCGCTGGGATCCGGAGGCGAGCGGAAATGAAGTGTGCACCGAACCATTCTGCTGCGTCCGCGGCGCGTCTGCCTGAGAAGTCATCAGACGACTCCCAGCACCAGCGCGACGCCGTAGACGCCGACGGCGGACGGCAGCAGGGAGTCGAGCCGGTCCAGGAACCCGCCGTGGCCCGGAATCCATGAGCTCATGTCCTTCACACCCAGATTGCGTTTGATCAGCGATTCCGTGAGGTCGCCCCCCGTCGCGGTGAGGAGGACCACGATTCCGATGATGATCCCGACCCACCAGGGCTGCTGCAGCGCGAGCACGGCGACGGCGACACCCGCCCCCATGGCGGCCACGGCCGCCCCGGCGAATCCCTCCCAGGTCTTGTTGGGACTGATCCGCGGAGTCATCTTGTGCTTACCCAGGGTGACGCCGGCCGCGTAGGCCCCGACGTCGACGGAGACGACGGTCAGCACCAGGGCGAACACCCACCACTCGCCCCGCTCCCCCGCGACGAGCAGCACCGAGAAGGACGCGAGGAACGCCACGTAGACCAGCGTGAAGAGCCCCGAGAACACGTCGCGCACGAGCGTGCGCCGAGGCGTCTCCCAGGCGGGGACCAGCCCCTCGACAAGACGCCACACGGTCAGGAGCGCAGATGCAGCGAACAGTCCCAGCAGCATGCCCTCGGCGCCCCAGAAGAAGGCGCCGCCCACCACGACCAGACCGCCCAGCGCGACCCCGACCCGGGGGACGCGGCGACCGGACACGCGGAAGGCCGCAGCCAGTTCGATCAACGCGACGGCCACGAGCGCCGCGACGAGCAGCACGAAGACCTGCTTCACGAGCAGGAGACTCGCGAGGAACACCCCCGCGAACACCAGCCCGGAGAGCACGGCGAAGAAGAGGTTGCGACCCGCCCGAGCCTCGATCTTCGCGTTCGTGGCCTCAAGCTGCGCGCGCGTCGATTCTATGGCGCTCCGGATCTCGTCGCGTCGCTCCGGGCCCGACATGGGCTAGACCTCCAGCAGTTCGGCTTCTTTGCGCTTCAACGCATCGTCGACCTGGTCGATGAACTGCTTGGTCACGGCCTCAAGCTCCTTCTCGGCTCGAACCACCTCGTCCTCACCGATCTCGCTCTTGAGCGAGTCGAGGTCGTCCTTGCCGGCGCGACGCACATTGCGGATCGCCACGCGCGCATCCTCGGCGCGACCCTTGACGATCTTCACGAACTCCTTGCGGCGCTCCTCCGTCAGCTCGGGCAGCGAGACACGGATCACGTTGCCGTCGTTGCTGGGGTTCGCGCCGAGATTCGGCATGTCCCGAATCGCCTGCTCGATGTCCCGCATCGCGCCCTTGTCGTAGGGAGTGACGATGAGGCTGCGCGCATCCTGGTTCTGCACCGAAGCGAGCTGCGCGAGCGGTGTCGGGGTGCCGTAGTAGTCAACCTGCAGATTCTGCAGCAGAGACGGATTGGCGCGCCCCGTGCGCACCGTGGCGAACCCCTCCTTCGCGGCTTCGACCGCCTTGGTCATACGGTCCTTGACGTCGACGAAGACCTCTTCGATCACGGTGCACTCCTTCTGAAACCTGCTGGTGTCGCTCGTATCCCACAAGCTTAGCGGTCGGCGGTCGTGCGACGCTCAGCTGTGGACCAGCGTGCCGAGACCGTCGCCGCGGATCGCCGCCGTCACGTTGCCGGCCGGCTCCATGCCGAAGACGCGCATGGGCATACCGTTGTCCATGCACAGGCTGAAGGAGGTTGAGTCGACCACCTTCAGCCCGCGCACGAGCGCGTCGCCGTAGGTGATCCGATCGATGAGCGTCGCCTCGGGATCCTTGTGCGGATCGGCCGTGTAGACGCCGTCGACCCCGTTCTTGGCGACGAGCACCTCGTCGGCGTGGATCTCGAGCGCGCGCTGCGCGGCCACGGTGTCCGTGGAGAAGTACGGCAGCCCCGCACCCGCGCCGAAGATCACCACGCGGCCCTTCTCCAGGTGCCGGATGGCGCGCAGCGGGATGTAGGTCTCTGCGACCTGTGTCATCGTGATCGCGGACTGCACACGGCTGCCGACGCCTGCCTGCTCGAGGAAGTCCTGCAGGGCGAGCGCGTTCATGACCGTGCCGAGCATGCCCATGTAGTCGGCCCTGGCGCGATCCATGCCGCGCTGCGAGAGCTCCGCGCCCCGGAAGAAGTTGCCCCCGCCGACCACGACCGCGACCTCCGCGTGCTCCATGGCCGCCGCGATCTCGCGCGCGATCTGGCTCACAACATCGGGGTTGACCCCGAGCGTGCCGCCTCCGAACGCCTCCCCCGAGAGCTTCAGCAGGACTCGGCGCTTCCGATCGGCGGTCTCGGTCATGGGGTCTCCTTCGTGAGGTGTGCGGTCTCGGGTCTCGGTTGAGGCAATGATAGTGGGCAGCAGAAGGGCCCGGATCGCATCACGATCCGGGCCCGAAACGGCGTTTAGGCGCCGACCTTGCTGCGTGCGAAGCCGGTGACGGCGATGCCGGCCGCCTCGGCGACCTTCTTGACCTCGCGCTTATCGGCGTCGAGAGCGTGCACCTGCTCGTTGAGCGCGACCTGCTTGAAGAACGCGGTGAGGCGCCCCTCGACGATCTTCGGCAGAGCGGCCTCGGGCTTGCCCTCGTTCTTCGAGATCTCCGTGACGAGCGCGCGCTCCTTCTCGACGTCGGCCTCGGGGACGTCTTCGCGGCTGAGGTAGAGCGGGTCCGCGAACGAGATGTGGCGGGCGATGCTGAGTGCGGCCTCGGCATCGTCGCCCTCGTACCCCACGACCACGCCGATCTGCGGGGGCAGATCCTTCGAGGTCTGGTGCAGGTAGACGGCGGTACCGGGAGCCTCCACCCGCGAGACCTTGCGCAGCTCGATGCGCTCGCCGATGATGGCGGCCTCATCGGTGATCACGTCGGCGACGGTCTTGCCCTCGGCGGGGGCGGCGAGGGCCTCCTCGAGCGTCGTCGCGTTGGCGGCGACGATCGCATCGAGCACGCGATCCGCCAGCGCGATGAACTTCTCGTTCTTCGCGACGAAGTCGGTCTCGCAGACGAGTTCGATCATCGTTGCGGCGCCCTCGCTCTGCCGGACCGCGACGAGCCCTTCGCTCGCCTCGCGGTCGCCGCGCTTCGCGACACCCTTCAGGCCCTTAAGACGCAGGATCTCGATCGCCTTCTCGATGTCGCCCTCGGCTTCGACCAGGGCGTTCTTGCTGTCGACCATGCCGGCGCCCAGGCGCTCGCGCAGTTCCTTCACGGCGGCCATGCTGACTGCAGCCATGTGTGACTCCTTCTGTGTCATCCGGTGCGGGCCGCGGAGTGCGCGGCCCGCACCGGATCCATGATTTCGGTCTGTGTCTTGCGAGTGACGGTGCCGAGGCTACCGCCTGCGGATGAACCGCGGGTTACTCGGCGGCGGGCGCGGCCTCGGCGGGCGCGGCCTCGGCGGGCGCGGCCTCGGCGCTCTCCGCGGCGGCGGGGGCCTCGGCGGCGGGGGCCTCCGCGGCGTCCGCGTCCGCGTTCAGCAGCTCGACCTCCCACTCGGCGAGCGGCTCGGCGGCGGCCTCAGCGCCCTCGGCGGGCTTCTGGTGGCGCTCCATGAGTCCCTCGGCGGCCGCATCGGCGATCACGCGGGTGAGCAGCGCGACCGAGCGGATCGCGTCGTCGTTGCCCGGAATCGGGTACGTGACCTCGTCGGGGTCGCAGTTGGTGTCGAGGATCGCGATCACGGGGATCCCGAGCTTCTTCGCCTCGTCGATCGCGAGGTGCTCCTTCTTGGTATCCACCACCCAGAGCGCCGACGGGGTCTTGGTCATGTGACGGATGCCGCCGAGCGACTTCTGCAGCTTCTCGAGCTCGCGCTTCTTGAGCAGCAGCTCCTTCTTGGTGAAGCCGCTCGTGGTGCCCTCGAAATCGAGCTGCTCGAGCTCCTTCATACGCTCGAGACGGCCGGTGACCGTCTGGAAATTGGTGAGCAGGCCGCCCAGCCAGCGCTGGTTCACGAAGGGCTGGTTGACGCGCGTCGCCTGCTCGGCGATGGCTTCCTGGGCCTGCTTCTTGGTGCCGACGAAGAGGATGTTGCCGCCGCGGGCGACGGTCTGCTTCACGAACTCGTACGCGGCATCGATGTAGCCGAGCGACTGCTGCAGATCGATGATGTAGATACCGGAGCGCTCGGTGAAGATGAAGCGCTTCATCTTGGGGTTCCAACGACGGGTCTGGTGTCCGAAGTGGACGCCGCTGTCGAGCAGCTGGCGCATGGTGACGACGGCCATTGCCGTTCTCCTGTTCTGCGCGCCCGTGCGGACGCGCGTCTTGCGGTTGATATCGGTCGCGGTCGCGACCAGATCCTGGTGCCCTCGGATTCCGCCGCTCCGCGCCGCGCCGACCCACGACCAGAGACGATCGAGGGCCCGTGCGAACGGAGACCGGTGGCGGTGCGCCGATGAGCGGGCACGCGAAGTCACCTCTTGCGAGGTGCGGGATACATCTTAGCACCGTCTGACGCCGCGCACGCACAAGCGGCCGCTGCCGCTTCGCCCACATTCTTCGGGATCCATCGTCCCGCGCACGACCTTTCCACAAGCGCTCGAATCGGCTGTCGCACGCAAGACCTCGCAGCCGAGGATGAGCGTCCAGGAGGTGCCCATGTCCACACCAGCAGCACACAACCAGGCGCTCGGATCGCGGGGCGAATCGATCGCCGCGGCCTACCTCGAGGAGCGCGGCTTCCGCATCGTCCAGCGCAACTGGCGCACCCGTCGCGGCGAGCTCGATCTGATCGCCGTGGACTCCGGCGTCCTCGTGGCGGTCGAGGTGAAGACGCGCAGCGGAGCGGGCTACGGACACCCGTTCGAGGCAATCACCGCACGAAAGGCGCTCCGCCTGAGGCAGCTGCTGCTCGAGTGGGCCCGCGCGCACGGCTCCCGGGCCCGCGGGCTGCGCGTCGACGCCGTCGGTGTGGTGCTGCGCACCGATCTCGAACCGTGCATCGAGCACCTGCGAGGCATCTCATGACCACGACGGTCTGCCGCGCCGCCTCGGTGGCCCTGACCGGACTCGAGGGTACGGCGATCATGGTCGAGACCGCCGTCTCGCAGCAGCTTCCCGGCATGGCCATCATCGGCCTCCCCGACACGGCCCTCGCGGAGGCCAAGCTCCGGGTGCGCACGGCCACCGCGCAGGTCGGGCTGCCGCTCTCGGACCGGTTCCTCACCATCAACCTCAGCCCGGCGTCCCTGCCCAAGCACGGCTCGGGGTTCGACCTCGCCATCGCGCTCTCCGCGCTGGCGGCTTCGAAGCACCTCCCGCCGCACCAGCTCCCCGGTGTCGCGCACCTCGGCGAGCTCGGCCTCGACGGCGGGTTGCGACGACCCGCCGGCCTGCTCCCCGCGGTGGTCGCCGCCCGCTCGCTCGGCTTCGACCGGGTCATGGTGCCCGCCTCCTCCGGCGCCGAGGCCGCTCTGGTCCCCGGAATCGAGGTCATCGCGGTGCCCGACCTCGTCAGCGCGGTTGCCTGGTACCGGGGAGAGCTCGACGCAGCAGCGCTCCCGGGAGCCGCGGAGACCGCGCTCCCACCAGACGAGGCGCCGCTCGACATGTCCGACATCGTGGGCCAGCCCGAGGCCGTGGAGGCGCTCGTCGTCGCGGCCGCCGGGCGGCACCACCTCTCGCTGCTCGGCCCGCCCGGCGCCGGCAAGACCCTGCTCGCCTCGCGGCTGCCCACCATTCTCCCCGACCTCACGTCGGACGAGTCGCTCACCGCGAGCAGCATCTCGGCCCTCGGCGGCGTGCCGCTCACCCGCCTCGTGCGGCGTCCCCCGTTCGAGGCCCCGCACCACACGGCATCGGCCGTATCCATCATCGGCGGGGGCGACAGCGGCGGCGTGCGGCCCGGCGCCATCACCCGGGCCTGCCACGGGGTGCTGTTCCTCGACGAAGCGCCGGAGTTTCCGCGAACCGTGCTCGATGCGCTGCGGCAACCGCTCGAGTCCGGTCGGATCGAGATCCACCGCGCCCGCCTGCGCACCGTGCTCCCCGCGCGGGTCCAGCTCGTGCTCGCGTCCAATCCGTGCCCCTGCGGCAACGCCGGCTCGCCCGACACCGCGCAGGACTGCCGCTGCTCCCCCAGCACGCGCGTGAAATACCTGCAGCGCATTTCCGGTCCGCTCAACGACCGTATCGACCTGCGTCTCACCGTGCGCCGCGTGGCGAGCGTGCTGCAGCACGAATCGGGGACTTCCGGCCCGTCGAGCATCGAACTGCGCCGACGCATCGCCGAAGCCCGCGCTCGTGCGGCGGAGCGTCTCCGCAACACGCCGTGGACGGTGAACTCCGAAGTGCCCGGGACCTGGTTGCGCGGTCGCGATGCGCGCCTGACACGCGCGGATACCTCGGTGCTCGACCGCGCGCTGGCACGCGGGTCGCTGACGCTTCGCGGCTACGATCGTGTGCTGCGCGTGGCCTGGACGATCGCCGACCTCGCGGGGAACCGGCGGCCGGGCCGGAGCGAGGTCGCTCGAGCACTCGTGCTGCGGGGAGGAGATGCCCGGTGAACCCCGCCGGCTCCCAGAACGATGCCGACTCGCGGAGCGGCGCCTCGGAACCGCGACCGACCGAGATGCGGCGCAGCACCGAGGGCATGATCCGCGCCGACTCCGAATTCCGCACACGGCTCGAACATCTGACCGCCGATGCCGCGCCGACAATTGCCGCGAACGCTGCGGACCCAGGCGGTCCGACGCCGGCCGACACGCTTCTGGCCCGGATCGTGTGGGCCAGGCTCGTCGAGCCCGGCGATGCGATCGCGGGCGGACTCGTCGGAGCACTCGGGCCGGTGCGGGCCCTCGACCTGGTGGCGTCGAACACTCCGATCGGGCGTGTTCGGGACCTCGTGCACGCCGCATCGGGAGCAGAGCCCGATCCGGCCGAGCTCGCCCGCGCCTTCGCGCGCTGGAGGCTGCGACTCGACCGTTCGGCGACCATCGCAGATCTCGAACGGGGGCTCGAGGCGCAGATGCGCATCATCACCCCCGAATCGGAGCACTGGCCGTCTGCCCTCGCCGATCTGGGCGATCACGCCCCGCTCGCCCTCTGGGTGCGGGGCGACCACACCTTGCTGGCGCGCTTCTCCCTGGCGGTCGTCGGAGCCCGCGCCTGCACAGGGTACGGTTCCCACATCACCGCCGAGCTCACCGAGAGCGTCTGCGAGACGGGAACGACGATCATCTCCGGAGCGGCCTACGGTGTCGACGCGGTCGCCCATCGCACCGCGCTCGCGCTCGGCGCGCCCACCGTGGCCGTGCTGGCCGGAGGGGCCGACCGCCCCTATCCGAGCTCGCACGGCCCGCTGCTGGAGCGCATCTCCGAATCCGGCGCGGTCTGCTCCGAGATGGTGCCGGGATCCGCGCCGACGCGGTGGAGATTTCTGCAGCGCAACCGCTCGATCGCCGCGCTCGCGCGCGCCACGCTCGTCACCGAGGCCGGCGTGCGCTCCGGATCACTTAACACCGCGGGGCACGCGGCAGAGCTGGGTCGAGCGCTCGGAGCGGTTCCCGGCCCGGTCACGAGTGCGGCTTCGGCGGGGTGCCACCGGCTGCTCCGCGAGTACGGCGCGACTCTCGTGACGAACGGCGCGGAGGTCCGTGAGTTCCTCGGGCTCTCCAACGATCCGGCGCTCTTCGAGGCCGAGACGCCCGAAACCGCACGGCAGCCGGCACGGCATCGCCGGGTGCTCGACGCCCTGCCTCTGCGGGGAGGCCGTACCGCAATGGAGGCGGCACGCCGTGCCGGGCTCGATGTCGCGGACACGCGGTTCGCGCTGGCCGAGCTCGAGCTGCTCGGGGCCGTAGCTCGTCGCGAAACGCCGGGGGCCGCCGAGTGCCACTGGGTCCTGCTGCGACGACAATGAGAGCATGCAGATGACCTCGGCGATCGATTCCTTTCTCGATGCCGTCCATTTCGAATACGGCTACTCCGAGCACACGGTACGAGCCTATCGACGCGATCTGCACGATTTCGCCCGATTCGCCGGGCGCGGAGACCCAGACACCGCGACGATCGCCGACTGCGACCTCGAGCTCATGCGCAACTGGCTCTGGGACCGACAGCAGCGCGGCCTCGCCCCCAGCACGCTCGCACGCAACGTCGCCACGCTGAAGTCGTTCGGCGGCTGGCTCGAGGCGCGCCGCCTGGTTCCGGGAAACCCCGCCTCGAGACTGCGTTCGCCGAAGGCTCCGCGCGAGCTCCCCCGAGTGCTGGCCGACGAGCACGTGGAGCGCATCCTCGACCGCGCAGCGCGACGTGCCGAGGACGGGGACCCGGCTCGGATACGCGATCTCGCAGTGCTGGAGTTGTTGTACGCGACAGCGCTGCGGGTGTCCGAGCTCTGCACGCTCCCCCTCACCGGCCTCGACCGCAGGGAACGCACCGTGCGCGTGCTGGGCAAGGGGAGCAAGGAGCGCATCGTCCCGCTGGGCGCTCCGGCCGCACGAGCCGTCGAGCACTATCTCCACGCGGCGCGACCCTCGCTTGCCGCGCGGGCCGAGGGCGCTGAGCGGGCCGAGCTCTTCCTCGGCAACCGCGGCGGACCGCTCCGAGCGAACGCGGTGTACCGACTGGTCTCGCACGAGCTCGAGTCGGAGCCCGGAGGCGGCCCCCGCGGCCCGCACACCCTCCGGCACACTGCGGCGACGCATCTGTTGAACGGAGGCGCGGATCTGCGCGTGGTGCAGGAGATGCTCGGCCACTCGAGCCTCTCCAGCACGCAGGTCTACACCCACGTCTCCGCCGAGCGCTTGGCCGAGAGCTACCGCCAGGCGCACCCCCGGGCGTGACATCGCAACCGGCTCGCGCAGGTGGGCGCCGCCGAGCATGATGCGGATCGATTCGGGCTCGACCCCGATCGATACGCCCGACCGCGATTCCGCTCGTCCGGCTCGCCTGCGGGCAGCAGCACGGGGCGAGGCAGGAGATACCGCAACGGATTCACATACTCGTCGTCCACGCGCACGCCGAGATGGACGCATTCGGCGAGGCAGTGCCCGCCGCTCGCTGCTTCGCCGATCACGGCCCCGCTTGTCACGGCGGCACCGACCGGGAGCGTGCTGCGCACAGGCTCGAGCGTGTACACGGTGCGCTCGTCCACCCGGATCGAGAGGACGTCCCGATCGACGACCCGGCCCGAGAACGATACCGTGCCCGTCGCGGGCGCGATGAGCGCCGTCCCCGGAGCCGCCGCGAAGTCGATGCCCCGATGCCCGGCCCCGTACCGATGCGGTGGAGCGCGATACGGGCCGGTGATCTCGAATGGACCGCCGACCGGCGGCACCCACAGGATGCCGCCGGTCGTGGGAGAACCGTTCGAGCGCAGGAGCGCAGAAGCCCGAGGATCTCCATGCGCCCCGTAGCCGGGGCTCGATGATCCCTGACCGTGCGCCAGCAGCGGGAGCACCGCCAGCAGCGGGGCGATGAGCAGTGTGTGCGGTGCGATCATGCACCGACTCTCGCAGGGTCTCCGTCGGGCGGGGAGGTTGCGATCGAATCTGTGGAGAACTCCGCGGGCTCGGGCTCGATCGATGCGTGTGGGCGAGACCCTGAGCAGGACTACTCGTCGAGCGCGAGTTCTTGCGGCAGCGAGAACTCGCGGGCCGACAACTCCTCGACGTTCACGTCCTTGAAGGTGAGTACGCGCACCGACTTCACGAAGCGGTCGGCACGATACACGTCCCACACCCAGACGTCGGTCATCGAGAGCTCGAAGTAGAAATCGCTCCCGGCATCCTGGCGCTTGAGATCCACCTCATTGGCCAGATAGAAGCGGCGCTCGGTCTCGACGACGTACCGGAACTGGCTGGCGATGTCGCGGTATTCGCGGAACAGCGACAGCTCTGCCTCGCGCTCGTAATCGTCTAGCTCGTCCTCGTTCATCTCCCCCATCCTACGCCGTCTTCGCGGCTCCGTTCGGGCTCGACGCGCCCCGACTCGCCGAGGTTGACTTATTCGAACATATGTTCGAATATTGCTGCATGAATTCCGTCGCGACCGTCCGCTCGCTGCAGCAGCGCATCACCGAGATGCAGCCGCTGCGGATCGACGATCGCCTGCTGCCCACGGCCCCCGGGCTGCGACAGCTGCTCCCGGAGGGGGCGCTGCGCCGCGGCGCGAGCTACGCGGTGCTGGGCTCGCAGCAACTGGCACTGGCTCTGCTGGCCGAGGCCTCCTCCGCCGGGTCCTGGTGCGGGGTGATCGGCTGTCCCGCGTTCGGTGCGGAGGCCGCCGCCGCACTCGGAATCGCGCTCGACCGCTGCGTCCTCGTACCGCACCCCGGACCGGGCGCACTGGGACTCGCGGCCGCGCTGAGCGAAGTGCTCACGGTGGTCCTGCTGCGCCCGGACGCCCCGCCCCGCCTCGGCGAGGTCGAGCGCTTCTCGGCCCGGCTCCGCGAGCACGGATCCGCACTCGTGGCGTTGGGCGACTGGCCTCGCGCGGAGTGCACGCTGCGCGTCTCGGCGTCCCGGTGGCGGGGTCTCGGCCGAGGGCACGGGCTGCTCGAGGAACGCGAGCTCGCCGTGCAGACGCTGGACCGCCGCGGCGCGAAACAGCACATCGTGCGCTTCACCGGCGGCACGGTCGCGGATCCCGAGACGTCCACCGTACGCAGACTGGCGCACCGGTGAACTCCGTCGAGCCCTCACCCCCCGAGCGCATCATCGTGTTCTGGGTGCCCGACTGGCCCGTGCACGCGCACCTGCGCGACAGGGAAGAGACGAAAGCCCCCGCTCCCACCCCCGCTCCTGCCATGGCGTTGATCTCCCAGCACCGCGTACGCGCGTGCTCCGCCGCGGCCAGGGCCGAAGGGGTGCGCATCGGTCTGCGCGAGAACGAGGCTCAGGCCCGTTGCCCGGCGTTGGAGATCCACCCTCACTTCGCAGAGGTCGACGAGCGCCGCTTCGCGGCGGTGCTGGCCTCGCTCGAGAACCTCGTCCCGGGCGTCGAGCCGCTCCGTCCAGGGCTCTGCGCACTCCGCGCACGCGGACCGGCGCGGTACTACGGAGACGAGGAGCGGGCCGCCGCCGCGATCCTCGAGCTCGCAGCGGACCTCGACCTCCCCGATGCGAGGGTCGGGATCGCCGACGGGCGCTTCGCGGCCGAACAGGCCGCCCGTGCGTCCTCCACCGACCCGGGCGTCGAAGCGCCGCGCCGTGGCGTGCGCATCGTGCCGCTCGGCACGTCCCGGGCTTTCCTCAGCGCCCTCCCCGTGGGGCGGGCCGCTGAACCCGGCTTCGCCGATCTTCTGCAGGGCCTCGGCATCCGGACCTTGGGTGCCCTGGCCGCGCTGCCCGAAGACGCGGTCCGACAGCGCTTCGGCGCACCGGGCGTATCGGCGCACCGGCGCGCATCGGCCGTCGGCCCGCGTCACGGCTCCGAGGTGCTCCCCCGCAGCGCCGTACGGGACCACACGGTCGAATGCGCGCTGGAGCCGCCGCTCGAAAGCGCCGAGCAGCTCGCCTTCGCGTGCATGGCGCTCGCCGAGCGCCTCATCTCCGGGCTCGTCGACGACGGCCTGGTCTGCACCGCCCTGCGCGTCGAACTCACCGACGATGCCGACGTGCGGCACGAACGGGTGTGGGCCCACCCCCACCGCTTCACGGCCGCCGATGCCGTCAATCGCGTCCGCTGGCAGGCCGCCGCGATATCGAGCGCCTCGGCCGCGAACGGCTCCGGGAGATCCGGGCAGGAGGCGGCGGGAATCGCGCATGTACGCCTGGTGCCGGCTCACACCGACCGAGCAGCGGCCCACGAACCCGGCCTGTGGAACACGGAGCCCGATGAGCGCGTGCATCACCATCTCAGCCGCGTGCAGAGCCGCCTCGGGCACACCGGCGTGGGCACTGCGGAACTGCTCGGCGGACGACTGCTCGCGCAGCGACAGCGTCTGACCCCCTGGGGTACGGGGCGGGCCGCGGAGCGGGGATCCCACGCCTCCGCCGCCGGCCCCTGGCCCGGCGCGGTGCCCGGCCCTGCGCCCAGCCTGGTATTCCCCGAGCCGCTCCGGGCTGAGCTCGTCGACACGGAGGGCCGCCCCGTCGGCATCGACGACGAGGATCTGCTCACCGCGGCTCCCGCTCGCCTTCGCGTGGCGCACACGGCGTTCGACGCGCGGGTGAGCGATTGGTCGCTCCCCTGGGCCATCCGCGAGCACTGGTGGCGCGGCGAGCAGCCCCGGTTCCGCCTGCAACTGCAACTCGCCGACGGCGATGCCTGGCTCCTGCTGCACGAGGACCGCCGCTGGCTCGCCGAGGGGCGCTACGACTGAGGAGGAGCGATGGGTTGGAACAACTCTCCCCTGCCGTGGGAGGAGTTCGAGCGACGGCTCTCCCTGCGCCCGCCGGCTGCGGGATCGCCGCCGCGCGTTCCCGCGGGCTGGCAGCTCGCGGCGCGGCGCGCGGAGACCGCTGAGAGCGCCGATGCCGCCAGCCCCGCCGTCCGCGCCGAGACCGCCGGCCGCGCCGACCCCGCTGAGGACGCATCCGACAGCACTCTCACGCCCTATGCGGAGCTGCACGCGCACTCCCACTACAGCTTCCTCGACGGCTCATCATCGCCCGAACAGCTCATCGCCGAGGCGACGCGCCTGGGGCTCACCGGGCTCGCCCTCACCGACCACGACGGCCTCTACGGAGCCGCGCTCTTCGCCGAGGCCGCCGAACAGCGATCCCGGCAGGATCGGGAGCGCACGCGCCCCCCGCTCCTCACCGTCTACGGGGCCGAGCTCTCCCTCGGGCTCGACGCCCCGCAACTCGGCGCCGCCGATCCCGCGGGAAGCCACCTGCTCGTGCTCGCCCGCGGAGCTCAGGGGTATCACCGACTCGCCGGGGCGATCACGGAGGCGCAACTGGCCGGTGGCGAGAAGGGGCGCCCGATGTACGATCTCGAGGCGCTCGCCGCGGCGGGGGCAGGCGAGTGGGCGATCCTCACGGGGTGTCGCAAAGGAGCCGTGCAGCGCGCCATGGATGCGGCCGACAGTCTCGCACCGGGCTCGGGGCCGGGCCCGGCCTCGACCCGCGGGGAGGCCGACGCGGGGGCACTGGCCGAGCTCGACCGCCTCACCGCTCTCTTCGGCGCCGACAGCGTCTACGTCGAGCTCACCCACCACGGCCACCCCGGCGACGATCCCCGCAACGCCCGCCTCGCCGGGCTCGCCGCCGCCCGGGGGCTCCCCACGATCGTCACGGGCAACGTGCACTACGCCTCGCGCGCCCAGGCGCCCCTGTCCGAGGCCATGGCCGCGGTTCGCGCGCGGCGCAGCCTCGACGAGCTCGACCCGCATCTGCCGGCTTCCGGGGCAGCGCACCTGCGCAGCGGCGCGGCGATGCTCCGCCGCTTCGCACGATATCGCGACGCGGTGGCCCGCACCGTCCCCCTCGCGCGCGAACTCGCCTTCCCGCTCAAGGCGGCGCGGCCGAACCTTCCGAAGCTCGATCTCCCCGAGGGGCACAGTCAGATGAGCTGGTTGCGCCGGCTCGTCCGGGAGGGCGCCGAGCGCCGCTACGGGTCACCGCTCCCGGAACGGCATCGGGCCCGTCTCGAGCAGGAGCTCGACGTCATCGAGCGCAAGGACTTCCCCGGCTACTTCCTCATCGTGCACGATCTCGTGCACGAGGCCCGGAGGCGTGGAATCCTGTGCCAGGGCCGCGGATCGGCCGCGAACTCGGCCGTGTGCTACGTGCTCGGGATCACCGCCGTCGACGCGATCTTCTACGCGCTTCCCTTCGAGCGCTTCCTGTCGAGCCTGCGCGACGAGGAGCCCGACATCGATGTCGACTTCGACTCCGAGCGGCGCGAGGAGATCATCCAGTACGTCTACGAGAAGTACGGCCGTCGCAACGCCGCGCAGGTCGCGAACGTCATCAGCTACCGTCCCAAGGCCGCGATCCGGGATGCGGCCAAGGCGCTCGGCTACGGACCCGGCCAGCAACGCGCCTGGACCGCAGGGCTGGAGCGCTGGAGCGCGGTGGAGGACGATCCGAGCAGCCCGATTCCTGCGCCCGTGCAGCAGCTGGCCAGACAGTTCCTGCAGGCCCCCCGGCACCTCGGGATCCACTCGGGCGGCATGGTGCTGACCGAGCGCCCCGTCGGCGAGGTCTGCCCGATCGAGCACGCTCGCATGGAAGGCCGCACCGTACTGCAGTGGGACAAGGAGAGCTGCGAGACAATGGGGCTCGTCAAGTTCGACCTGCTCGGTCTCGGCATGCTCAGCGCGCTGCAGAAGACGATGGACATCGTCGCGGCCGGCACGGGAGAGCGCTGGACGCTCGACACGATCCCGAAAGAGGAGCCCGGCGTCTACGACATGCTGTGCCGAGCCGACGCCGTCGGGGTGTTCCAGGTCGAGAGCCGCGCGCAGCTGAACACCCTGCCGCGCTTGAAACCCCGAAAATTCTACGACCTCGTCATCGAGATCGCGCTCATCCGCCCCGGCCCCATCCAGGGCGGTGCCGTGCACCCGTACCTGCGCCGCAGGGACGGGAACGAGGCGGTGAGCTATGCGCATCCTCTGCTCGAGCCGGTCCTCGAGCGCACGCTGGGCATCCCCGTCTTCCAGGAGCAGCTCATGCAGATGGCGACAGCGGTGGGCGGCTGCAGCCCCGAGGACGCCGATCTGCTGCGACGCTCGATGGGCTCCAAGCGCGGCGAGGAGCGCATCGAGGCCCTCGAGGCGAAGCTGTTCGCGGGGATGGCGGCGAACGGGATCGTAGGTGAAGAGGCCGGGCGCCTCTATACGCAGATCAAGTCGTTCGCCGATTTCGGCTTCGCCGAGAGCCACTCGCTCAGCTTCGCGCTGCTCGTCTACGTCAGCTCCTGGTTCAAGCTGCACTACCCGGCTGCGTTCCTGGCCGGGCTGCTCCGCTCGCAGCCCATGGGGTTCTACTCCTCGCGCGAGCTCGTGCAGGATGCGCGGCGCCACGGCGTCGAGGTGCGGGCCCCCGATGTGCAGCGCTCGTGCGCGGAGGCCGCTCTCGAGCGAACGGACGCCGCTGAAGCACCGGACAGCGCCGAGCGACCGGACGCCCCGCGCATCACCGGTTCGGCCGCCTGCCTCGCGAACCCGCAGCCCGTCGTCGAGCCCTTCGACACGGATGCTCCGGACACGAGCGCCGCCCACCGCCGCGACGGCGCATTCGCAGTGCGGCTCGGACTCACCGGAGTCCGCGGGATCGAGTTCGAGACGGCCGAGCGCATCGCCCGCGCACGCGCGCAGGCCCCCTTCGCGGATCTTGCGGATCTCGCCCGGCGCGCGGACCTCGATCGCGGCAGGATCGAGGCTCTGGCAGCGGCCGGGGCCTGCGAGAGCCTCGGGATCGGACGGCGCGAGGCGCTCTGGGCTGCCGCACCGGCGGCAGACAACCGAGAGCGGTTCCTGCCGGGCATCGCCGTGCATGTGCAGCCGCCGCTCCTTCCTGTGCTGAACACCGCGGAGCAGACCGCGCTCGATCTGTGGACCACCGGGATCCCGCTCACTGCGCACCCCCTCGCACTGCTGCGGGAGTCGCTCGACGCGCGGGGCGCGGTGCGATCGGATCGGATGCGGCGGGTCCGCCCCGGCGCCGTGGTGGAAGTCGCGGGCCTCGTCACGCACCGCCAGCGCCCCGGCACCGCCGGAGGCATCGTCTTCATCACGCTGGAGGACGAGTCCGGCAGCGTCAACGTCGTCGCGTGGCGGGACGTCTGGCTGCGCAACCGGCTCGTGGCCCGCACCTCCCCCGCACTGCTGATCCGCGGCGCGGTCGAACGCTCACCCGAGGGTGTGGTCAACGTGATCGCCGAGGCCTTCGAACCCCTCGCCGCCCCGGTCGGCATCACCTCCCGCGACTTCCGCTGACCCGATGCCCCGACCGGATATGCTGGCGGCGTGCACACCTCGACGGCTCTCCTCACCGATCACTACGAGCTGACCATGGTCGACGCAGCGCTCCAGGCCGGCACCGCCCACCGCCGCAGCGTCTTCGAGCTCTTCGCCCGGCGCCTCTCGGGCGCGAGACGTTACGGGGTGGTCGCCGGTACCGGTCGCCTGCTCGAGGCGCTCGCGCACTTCCGCTTCGCCGAGGCCGAGATCGACTTCCTGCGCGAGCAGCGCGTCGTCAGCGATGCGACCCTCGACTGGCTCGCCGACTTCCGCTTCAGCGGGGACATCTGGGGCTACCCCGAGGGAGAGGTCTTCTTCCCGGGTTCCCCGCTCATCACGGTCGAATCGAGCTTCGCGGAGGGCGTGCTGCTCGAAACCCTCGCGCTCAGCATCCTCAACTCGGACTCCGCCGTCGCCACCGCGGCGTCGCGCATGAGTCACGCGGCCTCGGGAAAGCCCCTCGCCGAGATGGGCTCACGGCGAACCGGCGAGCGCAGCGCGGTCGCGGCGGCACGCGCCGCGTACATCGCCGGATTCAGCGCGACCTCGAATCTGGAGGCGGGTCGCAGCTACGGAATCCCGACCATGGGCACCGCGGCGCACAGCTTCACGCTGCTGCACGACAGCGAGCGTCAGGCGTTCGAGGCACAGGTCGCGGCGCTCGGCACCGACACCACGCTGCTCGTCGACACCTACGACATCGAGCAGGGGGTGCGCACCGCCGTGGAGGTCGCCGGAACGGGACTCGGCGCGGTGCGCATCGACTCGGGCGACCTGCCCGTCGTGGTCGCACGCGTGCGCCGACTGCTCGACGAGCTCGGCGCCACGCGCACGCGGATCACGGTGACCAACGACCTCGACGAGCACACGGTGGCGGTGCTCGCAGCTGCTCCGGTCGACAGCTTCGGCGTGGGCACCTCCGTGGTGGTCGGCTCGGGATCGCCCACCATGGGCATGGTGTACAAGCTCGTCGCACACGAGGACGCCACCGGGGCGTGGGTCTCGGTCGCCAAGAAGTCGGCCGACAAGGCATCCGTCGGTGGCCGCAAGAGCGTGCGGCGCGCATACGACGCTCGCGGCATCGCGACGACGGAGCTCATCTTCCTGGGCGACGGCCCCGGAGGTGAGCCGGAGGCCACCGGTCCCGCTGGAGCAACCGAGCGTGATGTGCTCGAGCCGCTCGTCATCGACGGTGCCGTGAAGTCCGGGCACACGGGAGCCGAGGGGATCGCCGCTGCACGAGACCGACACGCACGTCGTGTCAGCGAGCTCCCCCACGTCGCGATGAGCCTCACGCGCGGCGACCCCGCGATCCCCACCGAGTACCGGTGAGCGACGGATCCGCCGCCCCTGCCCGTCAGCGCTTCATGCGCTCGTAGACCCGCTTGCAGTCGGGGCAGACCGGGAACTTCTCCGGGTCGCGGGAGGGGGTCCACTTCTTCCCGCAGAGCGCGCGCACCGGCTTGCCGGTGACCGCCGACTCGAGGATCTTGTCCTTCGGCACGTAGTGGGAGAACCGCTCGTGGTCGCCGTCCTCGATCTGCGAGTCCTCCAGCAGCTGCTCGAGCTCGCGGTCGAGCACGTCGGTGCCGCCGGCGGGTTCGGAGTCGCGTCGCGTGAAGATGCCCATGCGGCCATTGTACCCCGCTGCGCGGGGCCGCGGCCGTCAGTCGAAGACCTGGGTCACGGCGATCAGCTCGGGCCCGCTGCGGTCGAAGATCCACCCGCCGATGAGCACCCCGAGCAGCAGCGCGAGCGCGCCGTATCCGACGCCGAACGCCAGCGCCCACATGTTCTGCACGAAGCCCACATCGATGAACGCGATCACCGAGAACCACACGGGCGGCACGGCGAGCACGAGGGCGATGAGGATCGACAGCGTCTGTGCGAGACCCGATCCCGAGCCGGACCACTGCGGTTGCACGAAGGGGCTGTCGCCCGGCCGGGTGGCCGGATACGGCATGAGCACCGAGAAGACGCTCGACACGGCGCTCGCGACGAACAGCACGGACAGGTTCATGCCCACCACCGCCGGCAGCACCCGCCAGTCGCCCAGCACCGTCACGGTGAGGCTCGATCCGATAAGTGCGATCGGCACGCCGAGCATCAGCACCGGGGCGAGGCGGCCCGCCCGATCGGCGCGGCCGCGAATGCCGCTGGCCACGTGCTCCCAGATGGCGGTCGAGTCCATGGAGACGTCGTTGTGCTGCGACCACCCGAGCAGCAGCAGGATCACCGGCAGCGGAACGAGAGACAGGACGCGCAGGTCGGCTCCGGCTACCCAGAAGGCGAGCAGCATGACGAGCGGGGCGATGGGAATCGCGAACAGCGCGACGCGGTAGCGCGGATCCCGCGCCCAGTAGGTGAGCTGGCGGGCCGCGATCACCTGGGAGGGACGAGCCGGAAAACGCTCGAACCAGCCGAGCCCGGTGCGCGCCGCGCCGGGATCCAGCGGCCGCTCGATGCGCTGGTTCGACACCATGACGAGCGGAAACCAGAGCGCGGTGAGCAGCACGATCCCTCCGCCGCAGATGGCGAGTCGCGCCACCGCGCCGTCGACATCGCCCGAGGCCGCGAGTGCGAGGGCGGCGAACGAGGCTCCGAACGGCGTCCACCCCAACCCATCCGCCGCATCGACCGCCGCGGCGCGGCCATCCGGACCGAACACGGTGGCAGCTGCGAAGACCGCGAGGGGCAGGAAGGCGACGAACAGCACCGCGCCGATCGTTCGCACCACACCGGCGTACCGCCGCCCCACCACGAGCTTGGCGAGCGCCGACACCACCCGCACGCTGCAGAGGGCCAGCAGCGCCGAGAGCGCAAGCGCGACGGGCGCGATCCAGCCCGGCTCATGCCACTCGGGACGCAGCACCGCCAGTGCGCCGAGCCAGACGGCGAGCAGCAGGAAGGGCCAGCTGACGACCGAGGTCATCAGCAGCCCGAGCGCGATCGCCCCGGGCCGCGCGGGGAGGTGCCCGAACTGCCGGGGTTCGAGGTGACGCCGGTTCTCGAAGAAGGGCACGATGCAGATCGCCGCGAGCACGAGGGAGCCGATGACGGTGTCGACGAGCGAGCGATCCTCGCCGGCCGGCAGCAGGCGCGCGGGAAGGTACGCGAGCAGCACCGCGACCGCGACGAGCGCGAGGTACGCCAGCGAGGTGCGCAGGCCCGTGACGAACGACCCCCGGAAGCCACCACCGAGCAGGGCTAGACGGAGTCGGAAGAGCCGTGCAACCACTCGAGCCCCTTCCTCGCGTCGCTCATCCCGGTCAGCTTCGCGAACCGCTCCTCCAGGCTGAGACCGTCGCGCACCGCGTCCACGGTGCCCTGCGCGATCACACTGCCGTCGACGATGATCGAGACGTGGTCGCAGACCCGCTGGATGAGGTCGAGGCTGTGGCTCGACATGACCACGCTGCCGCCGCCGCCCACGTACTTCTCCAGGATCTCGGTGACGTTCGAGGCCGAGACCGGGTCGATCGTCTCGAACGGCTCGTCGAGCACGAGCACCTCGGGAGCGTGGATCATCGAGCAGGCGAGGGCGATCTTCTTCTGCATGCCGGCGGAGTAGTCGGAGACGAGGCGGCCGAGCGCCGACTCGAGGCCGAAGGCGGCCGCCAGCTCGCTCGACCGCTGGGCCACCGACGCCTCGGCGACGCCGTGCAGCACCCCCGAGTAGTAGAGGAGCTGCGCACCCGTCAGCCGGTCGAAGAGCCGGAGGCGATCGGGCAGCGTGCCGATGAGCCGCTTCGCAGCCGGGCCATCGGACCAGACGTCGACGCCGCCCACGGTCACCCGTCCGGAGGTCGGCCGCAGCAGGCCGCTGATCATGGACAGCGTGGTGGTCTTGCCCGCGCCGTTCGGGCCGACGATGCCGGTGAACGAGCCGGCGTGCACGTCGATCGACACGTCTCCGGCTGCGATCAGGCTCCCGTAGGTCTTGGTGAGCATCTCGGTGCGCAGTACCACGGGGTTCTGCTCGGCGAGGCGGCCGCGCTCCCGGGCGCGCACGACGGACGGGACCGGCACCTGAATGCGTCCCGTGCGCGGCGACCGCACCTCCGAGTCCGTTTCGGGAACGGGCATGGCGGAGGCGGTTTCGGGCGGCACGCGTTCTAATTTAGCAAATCATCCGGGCTGCAAGGTGCGCACCAGATGTGCGTTCGACGCCGCGATCGACGCCGCGTCCGGCGATCCCGCGCGCCCGATGCGAGCGGTGAGCCCTCGAACCGGCAGAATAGCTGTTGTGACTTCCGCTTCCGAGTTCCGCCCGCGGCGCGCGACCGCGTGGTCTTCTCTGTGGCTGCTGAGCCGCAGAGACCTGAAGGTGCGGTATTCCACCTCGCTCCTGGGGTACCTCTGGTCGATCCTCGATCCCCTGCTGATGAGCCTCATCTACTGGTTCATCTTCACCCAGGTCTTCTCGCGCTCTGTCGGCGAGGAGCCCTACATCGTGTTCCTGCTCACCGCGATGCTGCCCTGGGTGTGGTTCAACGGCGCGATCTCCGACTCGACGCGGGCCTTCCTGCGCGACGTCAAACTGGTGCGATCCGTGTCGCTGCCGCACTGGATCTGGGTGGGCCGCATCGTCTGCTCGAAGGGCATCGAGTTCCTGCTCAGCCTCCCGGTGCTCATCGCGTTCGCGATCGGCACCGGCGCGAGGCCCGGCTGGGGGCTGCTGCTGTTCCCCGTGGCGGTGATCCTCTTCACCGCGCTCACGCTCGGCATCGGCCTCATCATCGCACCACTCACCGTGTTCTTCCGCGATCTCGAGCGAGCGGCGAAGCTGATCCTGCGCGTGTTCTTCTACGCCTCGCCCGTCATCTACGGCGCTGCCGACCTCCCCGCGTTCGCGCAGCCGCTGGCGTGGCTCAACCCGCTCTCGGGCATCTTCGCGCTGTTCCGCGCGGGCTTCTTCCCCGACCAGCTCGATTGGCCGCTCATCGGGGTCTCCGCCGCGCTCTCGCTCGCGCTCCTCGCCATCGGCGTGATCGTCTTCCGCCGAACCATCGGCGGCGTCCTGAAGGAGCTGTGATGGGCACCGCATCGTCCGCCACCGGGCAGACCATCATCTCGGCGCAGGGCCTCGGCGTGCGCTTCCGGCGCAATCGGGGATCCCGACGCAGTTTCAAGGACCTGTTCGCCGGCCGATCCCGCCGCAGCCGCCCCGGGGAGTTCTGGGCGCTCCGGGACGTCACCTTCGAGGTGCGCCCCGGCGAGGCGATCGGCGTGGTCGGTCGCAACGGGCAGGGCAAGTCGACGCTGCTCAAGCTCGTCGCCGGAGTGCTCTTCCCCGACGAGGGGAGCGTGCGGGTGGACGGGGGCGTCGCACCGCTCATCGAGATCACCGGCGGGTTCGTCGGCGACCTGACCGTGCGCGACAACGTGCACCTGGCGGCCGGCTTGCACGGCCTCGGAAAGCGGGAGATCGCCGACCGCTTCGACGCGATCATCGGTTTCGCCGGCGCCGAGGAAGTCATCGACACCCCGTTCAAGCATCTCTCGAGCGGCATGAAGGTGCGGGTCGCGTTCTCGCTGATCTCCCAGCTCGACGAGCCGGTGCTGCTGGTCGACGAGGTGCTGGCGGTGGGCGACAAGGCCTTCCGCGCCAAGTGCTATCGCCGCATCGAGGAGCTGCTCACCGAGGGCAGGACGCTGTTCCTCGTCTCGCACAACGAGCGGGATCTGCGCCGCTTCTGCAGCCGCGGTCTCTATCTCGACGGCGGCCGGCTCGCGCTCGATGGCCCGATCGATGAGGTGCTGGAGCGCTACGCCCAGGATCATCCCGCGTAGGGGTCGGTCTGCTCAGTCGCGCTGCCGCCAGTCGTCCGCCCGTTCGAGCAGCGCGTCGATCGCCGCGTGGAAGCGCGCAGTCGGCGCTCCGGGCGAGGTATCCCCGAAGTAGTGCTGCGACCAGGTGCCGAGACGTGCGCGGGCCTCGTCGTCCCCGATCACGCGGTCGAGCACCTCGACGATGCCGCCGGTCTCGGCCGCGTCGAGCCACTCGCAGACGCTCAGGTAGCCGCCCTCGTCGACCGAGGCCTCGGGCGCCGTCGGCCGCGTCACCATGAGCGGCTTGCCAGTGGCGAGGCGATCGTAGACCATCGCCGAGATATCGCAGATCGCCACGTCGGGCAGGCTCAGCTGCCACCCGAGCGCCGGCGAGTCGTCGTAGACGTGCTGCGCCTCGGGGTCCTGTGCGTTCGCCTCCCCCAGCATCGCGATGATGCGCTGGTTCGCCGCCCCGAACTCGGGATCGACCACCCCGCTACGCGGATGCGGCCGATACACCACGCGGTGGCGGCCGGTGGCGAGCAGCCCGCGCACGAGCGCCACTCCGTGCGTCGCCACCGATCCGTAGCACGCGGCCGGGCGATCGCCCTCCCAGGTCGGAGCGTAGAACACGACGGTGCGCTCGTCGGGATCGAACGGCGGCCGGCCTCCCAGGTGATCGGTCTGCGGGCGGCCGATCGGGATCGTGCGACGCTCCACGTCGTAGTCCCAGAGCGCCTTCGACAGACGCGCGCGTGCCGCGTCACCGGCCACCAGCGCGACGTCGTACGTCTTGTGCTGGTTGCTCGTCATGTACATCTTGTCGCTCTCCCCGTGATTGACGAACACGTGCCAGCGGTGCCCGTACCGCATCATCTGGAAGTTGCGCGTGTTCTGATTCACGTAGAGGATCACGTCGAGCCGCTGCTGCTCGATCGTGCGCTCGATGTCGGTGACCTTCGGCACGAAGGCGATATCGAGCCCGCTCTCGCGCGTGAGCTGCAGTGCGCCGGCCGCGTTGCGGGCCAGCACGAGCACCGGAAGCCGCTTCGAGAGCTCTTGCAGCGGCGCGTACCACTGCCGCATCTGGTAGATGTTCACGTCGCTGTCGGCGAAATAGACGCCCACCCGGTAGTGCTGCTCGGCCAGCGGCTCGCGATCGGCGAGCAGGGCCCGCAGCTCGAAGTACGATCGACGGCCCTTCAGCACACGCTTCGCCAGGCGCACCGCGCGCTTCGCATCCTTCGCCAACTGCATCCCTCCAGGGTAGTCGGCGAATCCTGTGGGAGTATCTTGAGGTGATGCCGCCCCCGTCCGATACCCCGACCCCCATTCTCCCCGCGCTGCCGGAGCGGCCCTCCGTGAGCTACGTCATGCCGGTGCTCAACGAGGAGGGGTTCCTCGAGAGCGCGGTGCGCACGATCCTCGCCCAGGACTACGCCGGGGAGAAGGAGCTCGTGCTCGCCCTTGGACCGTCGCGGGATCGCAGCGACGAGATCGCCCGCCGCCTCGCGGCGGAGGATCCGCGCGTGCGGCTCGTCGCCAACCCGGAGCGCGACATCCCCGCCGGCCTCAACCGCGCGATCGCCGCGAGCCGCCACGCCGTCGTGGTGCGCGTGGACGCGCACTCGGAGCTCACTCCCGACTACACGCGACGCGGGATCGGCGCCCTGCGACGCGAAGGGGCGGCCAACGTGGGCGGCGTCATGCGGGCCGCGGGGCGCGGCGCCGTGCAGCGCGCCATCGCGCGCGGGTACAACAGCCCGTTCGGGCTCGGGGGCGGCGCATACCACGGTGAGGGTGCCGCGGGCCCGGCCGAGTCGGCCTATCTCGGCATCTTCCGCCGGGAGGCGATCGAGGCGGTGCACGGCTACGACCCGACGATCCTGCGCGGTGAGGACTGGGAACTCAATCTGCGGCTGCGGCGCGCCGGATACACGGTGTGGTTCGAATCCGCACTGGGCGTCACATACTGGCCACGGGCCTCGTTCGGCGACCTCGCGCGGCAGTTCTTCGCCACCGGCACCTGGCGCGCGGTGCTCGTGAGGCGATACGGCCGGGAGAACCCCTGGCGCTTCTTCGTGCCCGGGGCGCTCGTGCTCGGCATCGCCGCAAGCCTCGCCGGCCTCGTGCTGCTGACGGCGGGCGTGCTGCCCTGGGCCTCGGGGTGGTCGCTGCTGCTCGCTCCCGCAGCCTGCTACCTGCTCGGAGTCGTCTTCGCGGTCACGCGCATCCCGGAACAGCGCGGCCTGCGCGACCATCTGCTGACCGCCGTCGCCCTCGTCACGATGCATCTGAGCTGGGGCAGCGGCTTTCTGCGGGGCATCCTGTTCGGCGGCGGCCGGGTGGTCGACCGTTCGCGGGTGTGATCCCGTGAGGTGCACTGCGCTCATCACCGGGGCCTCTGCCGGGCTCGGCCGCGAGCTCGCGCGGCAGCTCGCCGCGCAGCGGGTCGACCTCGTGCTCGTCGCACGCGACGCGGCTCGCCTCGAGGACATCGCCGAGCAGCTGCGGCAGCAGTACGGTGTGCGCGTGGATGTGCTCGCGGCGGATCTGACCGAGCAACCCGGGCAGGAGAGCGTCGCGGCACGGCTGCAGCGCGACGACACCCCAGTCGACATCCTGATCAACAACGCCGGCTTCGGCATCAACGCCGGCTTCGAGACGAGCGGAGTCGCCGACGAGCGGCGCCTGCACGAGCTGCTCGCCTGGGTGCCCCTGCGCCTCTGCCACGCGGTCGTGCCCGGGATGCTCCGGCGCGGCCGCGGCTGGATTCTCAACGTCGCGAGCGTCGCGGCGTTCACCCCCGCGGGCACCTACGGTGCGGCGAAGGCCGGTCTCGTCTCCCTGTCGCGTGCGCTGCGGGCGCGATACCGCAGGCGCGGGCTGAGTGTAACCGTGCTCTGCCCCGGCCTGCTCGCCACCGAGTTCCACGATCGCATGGGCATCGATCATCTCCCGGCACTGCCGCCGCTCGCCTGGGCGCCGGTCGAGCGCGTCGCCCGGGAGGGGCTCCGCGGGCTCCGCCGAGGCCGCCGCATCGTCGTCTCCGACTGGCGCTACCGGCTCGCCGCTCCCCTCACCAGGCTGCTGCCCGACCGACTGCTCGAGCGCCTGACTACGACGAGCGAGCGCGGCGCCTAGCCCGCCGACGGCAGCGCGCCCCGCTCGACGAGGGCGTCGACCGCCCGTTCGGCGGCGCCGCCGTCGTCGTGGGGGTTGAAGCGCGCCCGCCACGCGACCGCGCGATCCGCAGCGGCCCGCACCCAGGCGGCATCCGCCCCCCGTTCCTCGAATTCGCGCGCGCACGCCACCAGCTCCTCGCGCCGCGTCAGCAACGGCCCGGGCGCCGTCCGTTCGAAGTCGAGGGTGAATCCGCGCTCCCGGTCGCGGTACGCAGCGAGATCCGGCACGAAGAATGCCATCGGCACCCGAGCGATCGACGCATCGAACATGATCGACGAGTAGTCGGTGACGAGCAGATCGGCCGCGAGGATCACGTCGTTCACGTCGGGGTGCCGGGAGGCGTCGATCACTCGCGCCCCGGCACCGTAGCTGCCGAACGCGTGCGTCCTCGTGTGCCCACGGGCAACGACGGTCCAGCGCTCGCCGAGCTCTTCGGCGAGTCGGCGCACGTCGAGTTCGTCCACGAGGGTGATCCCGCCATCGCGCCACGTGGGCGCGTAGACCAGCACCCGGGCACCGGGGTCGATGCCGAGCGCCGTGCGCGCGGTGCGCACCTGGATGGGGTTGCGATCCTCGCCCACCATCGCTCGGGCGAGCCGGTCGTCGCGCGGGTACCCGACCTCGAGGATCTCGCCGCGGAACGCGTAGCTCGTGCGGAACTGCGCCGTCGCGTGGGCATTCTGCGAAAGCAGCAGGCTCCACCTGCGGCTCTCGCGGCGAATCGCGATCCGCGTGCGCAGACCCACATCCGGGCGACCGAGCGCGAGGTGCTTCAGCATCGTGCCGTGCCAGGTCTGCAGCACGGTCTGGCCGCGACGACGCCGGAACCGGAACCGGAGCCAATCGTTGACCACCAGGAGGCGGGCGTAGCGCCTGGCGGCGAACCACTCCCTCGCCCCCACGAGTACTGGGATCGCACCCTGCGGCACCGCCTGCGTCTCGCTCGTCACGCTCCAGTAGCGTGTGAGGACCGGCATGCGTGCCGAGATCTCGCGGTCGATCGCCAACGGATTGCACCCGACCTGACGCCCGAAGAAGCTCTCGAAGAATACCGAGTCGGGCTCGACCAGGTCTCGGAGCGGACGTCGCAGTCGGCGGATCTCGGCGAGCACCCGGTCGGCCGCGCCCCCCTCGGGGTAGGTATGGAACCGCAGTGCGAGCGCCCGCGCATCGGCCGCGGCCGAGCGAACCGCAGGCCCCGCCAGGGCCATCTCTTCGATCCGGTCGGCCACCGCCGACCAGGACCGCAGCACGCGGCCGGCACTCGTGACCTCGAGCGGTTCGTAGAGGCCGCGCGTGTTCGTGTAGCGCTCGAGATCCGGGGCGAACCAGAGGATGGGACGCCCCAGCAGTGAGAAATCGAGCGCGAGGGACGAGTAGTCGGTCACGACGATGTCGACGCCCCCGAGCAGTGGGGTCGCGTCTCGCACCGCATCGCTGCCGAGCAGATGGATGCGATCGCCGGCCAGTGCCTCGTACGCCCCGCTGCCGAGCGGGTGCGATCGGATCACGAGGTGGGCGTTCGCCCGGTCGAGCGCCGTGCGGATCCGCTCGGCCTCCCCCGCATCGGGCACCGCGGGGTCCGGATCACCGTCCCGCCAGGTGGGTGCGTAGAGCACCACGGTCGCGTCGTCGCCGATCCCCGCTCCCCGAGCGCCGAGGAGCCCCAGCAGACCGCTGCGTGCCGCACGGGCCGCTCGGGGATCCCGCGCCTGGATCGCGAGCGCGTCGTCGCGCGGATCTCCCAGTACGCGCACCTTGCCGGGATCGACGCGGAAGGCCGATCGCAGCCGCTCGGCGGCGACGTGCGACCCCGCGACGAAGAGGTCGACCTCTCGGGACCCGGCGAGATACATGCGCCGCAGCAGAGCGCGCACGGGCGCGGGGCCGGAGACGGCGGTCGTCACCGGCGAGTCGAGGTGCAAGCGCTTGATCGGCGCGCCGTGCCACAGCTGCACCGTGGTGGCGCCGTGCGTGCCGAAGCGGTTGGCGTCGCCGAGCCCGTGCGTGATCACGATCTGCCCCGCGCGCAGCGTGGCCCAGTACCCCGCTCGGCCCGCCCGCGGGATCGCCTCGAAGCCTTCGGCGCGGGCGGCCTCGGCCTCGCTCTCGTCTGCGACCAGCCAGACGATCCGGGCCTCGGGCTCCTCCCTCTGCAATACGCGTGCGACCGCGAGCGCCCCCTCGCCGACGCCGATCCCGCTGCCGAAGACCCAACGACGCGCATCTCTCGGCACGAACCAGGATACGAGGAACGAGAGGAGGTACTTGGGGACCGCGAGCAGTTTCTCGAGGTTGCCGCGCGCGAAGCTGAAACCAGCGGTAGTCATCGCACCCACCTTAGGCCATCGCAGGCGGGAACGCCGTGAGCCGGTACGGCGGGTACCGGCTCACGGCGTCTCTCCGGGTCAGCGCGGCTCAGGGATCACCACTCGAGCGTGCCGAGGGTGGCCTCGGTCTGCCCGGGTTCGCCACCCCGGGTGTAGTCGATCGTGATCGTGCTGCCGCCGGCGTGCATGCGGATCAGCGCCGAGACGGAGGTGCCGTCGACCGCGGGGACACCGTCGACCGCGGTGATCACATCGCCGGACCGCAGGCCCGCCTCATCCGCCGCTCCGCCGCGGGTCAGCTCGACCAGCAGTCCGCCGGCATGATTGGCGTCCTCGTCGGTGTCCTGCGTGGAATCCGCGACCGTCGCGCCGAGCAGACCGTGCGACGGCTGCTCCCCCGCGATGATCTCGTCGGCCACGCGGGTGGCGAGGTTGGAGGGAATCGCGAATCCGAGTCCGTCGCTGCCTGCAGCACCGTTGGCACTCGCGGCCGATGCGATCGCGACATTGATGCCGATCAGTTCTCCGCTGCCGTTGAGCAGCGCGCCCCCGGAGTTGCCCGGGTTGATCGAAGCGTCGGTCTGGATGACCGGAAGCGTGACGGTGCCGCCGGCCGCCTGCTGCGACTGCTCCTGCCCGTCTTCGGGGAGGCCGAAGCGGAAGTCCCAGGGGAAGCCGTCGCCCTCCTGCCCCTCACCGAGTCCGTCGTCCTCCTGCGGCGTCGGATCCTGCGGGATCAGCGGGCTGCCGACGGAGATCCCGCGGTTCAGCGCGCTGACCACGCCGCTGGTCACCGTGTTCGCGAGATTGAGCGGTGCGCCGATCGCGACGGTCAGATCGCCGACGTCGAGCTGATCGGAGTCGGCCACCTGGATCGCCGGCAGCCCCTCGGCGTCGACCTTCACCACTGCGAGATCGGAGTAGGGCGCCACTCCGACGAGCTCGCCGTCGAGAATGCGACCATCGCTCAGCTTCACACGGATCTGCGCGCCGCTCGCGGCCGCGCCGTCGAGCGTGACGACGTGCGCGTTCGTGATGATGTATCCGTCCTCGCGATAGATCACGCCTGACCCGGACCCTCCGGCGCTGCCGCTCGCCACCTCGAGCGTCACGACGCTGGGCGTCGCCAGAGCGGCCACGCCGGAGATGGCCGTCGCGTTCTCCGTGTTGTTCAGCGTGATCGCCCCGCCGCCGCCCTGGGCGACGGACTGCGGCGCGACGTTCGAGGCGACGACCGCCGCGACTCCCCCGCCCACGACACCCCCGAGAAGTGCCCCGATCGCGAGCCCGGCGAGCAGCGCTCCCGTCCGACTCCTGGGATGCGCGGGAGCCTCCGCCGCCGTGGCCGTGCGGGGGTCGACGGGGGCCGCCGGCGCGGCCGGCGTCGCGAAGTGGTGCCCCTGCTGCGGGCCGTACGCGCCGTGCGGCTGGCCGTCTCCGGCGACCGACGAGCCGGGGCCCACGTGCACCGGCGCTCCGGGCAGGGGCGCGGTCGGCTGCGTCTGCGCGAACTGCTGCGACGGCTGGGCCGGATCCTGCGACTGGGCGGGCGGCTGAGGCGCGGCGGGCTGGTGCTGAGCCGGGCTCGACACGCCGTCCGCGGTCGCGGCGGGGCCGGAACCATCGGTTCCGCGCTCCACCGCACCGCGAACCTCGGTGTCGCGCGACGCGCCCTGCTGGTCGTGCTCGGGGGTACTGGTCATCGGGAGCTCCCTTCTTCGTACCTCCAAGACTGGCCCGTCAAGCTATGAATTACGTTTGCGAGCACTGCATACGGTCTGGAGATCGCCGTCGCCGGCGCCGGATCCGCGTGCGAAGCGCGACGGCGCCGGCAGCGCAGGCGCCGCCGAGGAAGAGCGCCGCTGCGATGCCCAGGAGCGGTTGCACCGGATCGCCGCCGGTGCGCGCCAAGGGCGCGGATTCGCGCAGGCGCACCTCGAACGCCTCGCTCTGCGCACCGCACTCTCCGACGTGGACCACGTGGGTCTCGCCGCGCTCGATCATCACCAGAGTCTCGACGAATCCCCCCATGCCGACGTGCTTCTCGGTCAGCCGCACGCGTCGCGATTCGTACCGACCGGGACCGTCGACCATCACGCCGACCTGGTCGCCGAGATCCGCGATCTCCGAGTGCGCGTCGCAGCTCATCTCGTTCGCTGCGGAGCGCGCGTAGGCCGTGAAGAGGATCCGGAACTCGAGGTCCTCCCGAGCCGAGAGCGCGCCGCTCACGATCGCGACATCGTACATCTCCTCGCCGACGGTCGCGGACCCCGCCGATTCCGTGCGCACCTCGGGGTGCTGCACCGTCGTGGTCTCGTTCGGGAGGCCGCACCGCCCGCGGTGGAGCACCACCGAGTCGTCGCCGTCCCGCAGCACGAGCGTCTCGACCCACCAGATGGTGTCGCCGTACTCCGGCAGAGCCGTCACTCCGGGAGACTCCACCGATCCGACCTCGCGCACCGGCACGGGCCCCGCGGTGAACAGCAGGTTGTCGGCGCCGCACTCCGCGTCGTCTGTACCCGTGAGGCGCGCGTCCCCGCGGTACCCCTCGAACAGCACTTCGTGCTGCACTCCCGGTCGGCTGCTCAGGGGGCCCGACACGGTCGCCGTGTCGTGTATGAGGTCGCCGACGGCGACGATGTCGACCGCCTCGGTGGCCACCTCGGGCGCGCTGATCACGGTGGTCTCGTTCGCGAGCCCGCAGTCGCCCTCGTGCACGAGGATCCGCTTCTCTCCCTGGACCAGCCACAGCGATTCCACCCACCACACGGAGCCGACCCAATCGGGGTGCGCTGCGACCTCCTCCGAGCGCACCGCACCCGGGGCGGTCACCTCGATGGGCCGGGTCTCGAACAGGCGGTTGTCGGCGACGCACTCCGGCGCTTCCGCGGCCTCCTCCGCACCGGGCTCCCCGCTCTCCGTTCCGCGCACCGGTGCGAAGCGCTCCCGGTATCCGCTGAACACGAGCTCCCACCGTGCCGCGTCGTTCGCCTCGATCCTCCCGGAGATCCGGGCGATGTCCGAGATCAGGTCTCCGGCCGCCGCCGCCGGCGTCGCCTCGGTCTCCACTGCCGGCCGTCCGATGCGCGTGGTCTCGTGCGAGAGCCCGCACTCTCCGCGATGCACGGGCTCAGGGCCGTCGCCGGTATCGATGTACAGAGTTTCGACCCACCAGATCGCTTCTCCGTGCTCCCAGCGAGCCGTGAATCCGGGCGAACGCACCTCGCCGGGGCCATCGACGGGTACCGGCGCAGATCGGAAGACGATGGTCTCCGCCGAGCAGTTCGGTTCGATCAGAGCCGTTTCCCGGGCGGCGCGTTCCGCGGTCGCGGTCGCGTCCGCTTCAGGCGCTCGATAGGCCTCGAACCCCACCGAGTACTCGGCGTCGGGCGCAAACTCCCCCGAGATGATGGCGACGTCGTAGATCTCTTCTCCGACCGCGGCCTCGTCGAGCGCCCGGGTCACGACGCCGGGCTGCCCGATGCGGGTGGTCTCGTTCGAGACGCCGCAGCGTCCCTCGTGCACGACGGCGCCTCGGGATTCGACGCGCTCGACCCAGTGGATGGTGCCGCCGCTGCGCACGCGCACCGGGTCCGTGCTGAAGCGACCGACGCCCGGAACGCGGATCCCGGACTGTCGATGCACCGGCTGCGCTGTGCACCGCTCCTCGGTCGACATCGCCGCGATCTCCTCAGCGCTCCAGATCACCGGTGCTCGACGCGATTCCATCACCGGGTCTCGACCGATCGCGTGCATCGGGGCACCGTCGTCGTCGAGCACCGGTGCGCCCTCTGCGTCGGTCAGGGGTACCGGGTATCGGGTGCCGTCGGCTGCGACGCCCGAGGAGGGCCGCCCCTCCGCGTCGAGCACGGGGATACGTTCTCCCGCGGCATCGAGCAGCGCGCTGCCATCCGCGCCCGCCCACCACTCCGTCCAGAGCGCCCGACCGGTTTCGGGATCCTCGGCTTGGGCGTCGTACGGCTCCCCGAGGATCGGCTCCCACTCCTGGTCGTACTTCCGGGCGCCGATCTCCGGCAGCAGATACGCGGTGAACTCGGCTTCGGCATCCGGCCACATCCGCAGATCTCCCGTCTCCGGCGCCGCGACGATCAGTGCGTCCACCATCGTGCCGCCCAGTTCGGCCGAGGGCTGCGCCAACGACGATCCGATCGGCGGCGCCCACTGGCGTGCGTCGAGAGCGACGGCGGGGAAGAGCCCGGTGGCATCGCGTCGCTTCGAGATTCCGGTCGCCACGGCGACCCGCTGCCCGATCGCCCCCGCGGCTGTGGTGGTGGAGGAGATGTCGAGCTGCGGCTCCCAGCCGAGCGCGCCCGCGGCGGTCCACGATCCGGTGACCTCGACCGTCTTCGCTCCCGGAGCACGCAGAACATCGCGCGTCGATGCTTCCCCGGTGGACACGGTGATCTTCGAAGCCCCGTTGAGCACGAAGGTGCCGCCGACCACCGTCAACGACGTCGTGCCCTTCGGGTACGACACCCGGTATCTGTCCGGGCTTCCGTCGGGATGCGAGCTGAGCTCGAGAGCCGCGGTGACCGGTACGGGGTCGGTGGGCGGATGCGCGCGCAGCTTGGCCTCGGCGTAGAGGCTGTCGGAGGCGGCGATGAGGTTGCGACCCCGTTGCGAGCTCTGCAGCGTCGCGATCTTCTGGTTCAGGTGCGCATTCCCGCTCCGAAAGTTCTCGCGCATGCGCCAGATCGTCAGCTGGACCGCTGCCGCGGTCCACGCATCCCCGCTCTGCCCGTGGCGATCGATGAGATAGTTCATCTGCCGCATCCCCGCCGCGTCGCCCCAGGACGAGAAGGCGCCCGACCGTCCGGGGAGGATGCTGGAGCGCTGGGTACCCGTGACGCGCCCCGTCGGTTCGCTCATGGATACCTCGATGCAGTAGGCGCGCCTGCCGTCCGGCATGACGAAGTTCGAGATGGTGAGCCCTCCGGAGAAACTCACGCTCTCGCCCCGAGGGAGCGCCTCGGTCGGTGCAGCGTCGACCGTCACGAGCGCGGCGCCTGCGAGCAGTGCGGCGGCCGTCACCCCTGCCAGTCGCCGGAGGAGCCGGACGGTGCTCCCCCGGACGCTCGTACGGGTACGCGCTGAGCCGTGGCGGATCCGCCACGGGTCGAGTGTGGTCATGGTCGTGCCTCCAGGTGCGAATCGCTCGAGAGCCCGCGGAATCGGGGGCTTCTCCATCGATGCTGAGGCCTGTCACTCGCGTGGCCGGAGAGTTCTCCACAGTCGATTCCGACGTCCGATTCGCATCCGCACTGGATCCGTGCTACAGTGAATTCTTGTGCCGCGGGGTGGAGCAGTTCGGTAGCTCGCCGGGCTCATAACCCGGAGGTCGTAGGTTCAAATCCTGCCCCCGCAACCACGAGAGAGGCCCTGATCAGGAGAAATCCCGATCAGGGCCTCTCGCTTTTCCTTCGTCACCGTTCGCAGCTGCGCCCTCAAGCTCGCAGCTGCGCGCTCAAGCCACGAGTCGTCACGCATCGGTCGCACCAAGAATCTCTGCGACCAGTGACTTCTGCACCAGTTGCGAGCGAAGCTGCCACCCCCACTGCTTCCCGGCAACGTCGAACGGCCCGACTCCCCCGCGGGAATCGGGCCGTTCGACGGTGTGCGCTCTACTCGGCCTGCAGTGCGGCCTCCAGCGCCTCGCGCAGCAGCTCGTCGGCCTCTCCGTAGGCCGCCCAGTCGCCGGCCTGCATAGCCTCGTCGCGGTCCTGAATCGCCTGCTGCATCTGCCGCAGCGCCTGGTCGAGGCTCAGCTCGGATCCGGTGGACGCATCCGGCTCTTCCTCATCCGCGGGCGTGTCGGTCGCATCGCCCTCACCGGTGTCGCCAGGCGTGTCGGGCACCTCCACTCCACCGTCACCGGCGTTCGCGCCGGAATTGCCGCCGAAGAGGGAGTCCAGCGCCTCGTCGAGGGTGTCCTCGAACGCGATCTGGTCGCCGAACGCGACGAGTACCTTCTGCAGGATGGGGAAGCTCGTCCCCGAAGAGGCCTGGACGTAGACGGGCTGCACGTAGAGCAGACCGCCGCCGACCGGCAGCGTGAGCAGGTTGCCGCTGATGACGCGGCTCTCGCCCTGGCGCAGGATGTTGAGCAGACGCGACACCTCGGAATCCGTGGTGAAGCTGTTCTGCACCTGACCGGGGCCCGGGATCGGATTGCCCTTCGGCAGGGTCAGGAGCTTGAGCGTGCCGTACTCCTCGGAGACCTCTCCGGCGTCGGACCCCGCGTTCGAGTTCGCAGCGAGATACCCGGTGAGAATGTCTCGCGACCCCTCGCCCTGCTGGTCGGGGATGTAGGTCGAGTAGATGGAGAAGTTCGGGTCGGCCTCGGCTCCGGCCGCCAGCGTGAGGTAGTACGGCGGCTGCGCCCGCTTGACCGCGCCCGCAGCGGCGCTCGACACCGGGTCGTCCGGCGTGCGCCAGCGATCCTCGGCCGAGTAGAAGGCGTCGGAGTTCGTCACGTGGTACTGACCGAGCACCGCGCGCTGCACCTTGAAGAGATCACTCGGGTAGCGCACGTGGCTGAGCAGATCCCCGCTCATCTCCGAGACGCTCTCGAGCGTGCCCGGGAAGATCTTGCCCCACGACTGGAGCAGCGGATCCTCGGTGTCCCACGCGTAGAGCGTCACCGAACCGTCGTAGGCATCGACAGTTGCCTTGACCGAGTTGCGGATGTAGTTGATCGACTTGGGCATCGGATCGGTGCGCTCGTTGTCGGCGTCCACCGTCAGCGCATTCATATCGTTCTGCTGCGAGTACGGATAGTCGGCGGAGGTGGTGTACCCGTCGACGATCCAGACGATGCGGCCGTCCACGACCGAGGCGTAGGGCGATTCGTCGATGGTGAGGTAGGGCGCGACCTTCTGCACGCGATCCACCGGGTTCCGATCGTAGAGGATCTGGGATCCTTCGACGACGGCGCCCGAGAGCAGCACCTCCATGTCTTGGAACTTCAGGGCGTAGATGAGCTTGGTGAAGAGATTGCTCAGGGTGGGACCGCCATCGCCGGAGAATGTGGTCATGTTCTGTCGACCGGAAGTCGCGTCATCGGCCTCCTCTTCGGCCGCCGCCTCGGTCGCCGCCCCGTCCTCGGCGGCCTCGATCTCGACGGCCTCGGCCTCGGGGTTGTCCGTCGAGGCGTCGGCGTTCTCGGTCTCGGAGGCCTCTGCGCTGCCGGGCTCGGCCGGCGCCGGGTCGTCGGCCGTCGCCTCGGCGGTGCTCTCCGCATCCGCCGGGAAGTCGAGTTCGATCGGCTTGGACCGCTCGCCGCCCACGATCGAGTACTCCGGCGAGTTCATGCCGAAGTACACGCGAGGTTCGAACTCCCCGAGCTTGCCGCTCGTGGGGATTCCGTTCTCGAGGAAGACCGGCTCTCCACCGGGCGAGCGCTGATTGCCGTATGCGGCGACGAGCCCGTACCCGTGGGTGTAGACGAGCGTCCGGTTGTACCAGCCGCTCTGATCGCTGATGTCGATGTCGCGGATGGCGGAGACCGTGTCCTCGACTCGGCCGTCGATCTCGTAGCGGTCGACGCTGAGCGAGCTGGGGAACTGGTAGTACTGGCGGATCTGCTCGAGCTGAGCGAACGTGGGCGACACGACCTCGGGATCGATGATGCGGATGTTGGCCGTCGTCTCCGCGTCGTTGCGCAGCGCACCGGGCTCCGCGTCGGTCACGGCGTCGTAGCGCTCGACCTCGACTTCGTCGATGCCGTATGCGGCTCGAGTCGCCTCGATATTGCGCTCGATGTACTCCGCCTCGAGGCTCTTCTCATCGGGACGCACCTGGAACTGCTGCACGGCCCACGGATAGCCGATCCCGAGGACGATGCTCGACACCAGGAACAGCGCGGTGCCGATCACCGGCAGCCGCCACTTGCCGGTGAAAGCCGTGACGAGGAACAGCACCGCGACGATGATCGCGATCCCGGCGAGGATCTGCTTGCCGGGGATGACGGCGTGGACGTCCTGGAAGAGCGCACCGGTCCACTGCCCGCTCGTGCCGCTGAGCGTCGCGTACTGGTCGAGCCACAGGCTCGCGGCCTGCAGCAGGAGGTACACCGTGGCGAGCACTGCCGCCTGGATCCTCGTCGCCTTCGAGACGCGCACGTCGCGTCCCGAGAACGAGATGCCGCCGTAGAGGTAGCTCGTGGCCACGCCGGCGATGAGGGAGATCAGCACGACCGCGGAGGCGAAGCCGACGATGCCGCGCAGCATCGGCAGATCGAACAGGAAGAAGGAGATGTCGAGCCCGAACTGCGCGTCCTGCTCCCCCGATGCCTCGCCGTTGAGCCAGAGGAGCACACGCTGCCACTGGGTTCCCGTGCTGAATCCTGCGAACAGGCCCACGACGGCCGGAAGCCCCCACTTCACAAGGCGGCGCAGCGGTTCGAACAGCTCCTGATAGCGATCGAGCTGCGCAGTGAGCCGTGCGTAGACGGGACGCTTGCGGTAGGCGATGTCGATTGCGAAGAAGACGGGAACCGCCATGCCCACGAAGCCGATCGCGAACATCACGCCCGCGGCGATCCACTGGGTGGTGAGCACGGGCAGGTACCCGAGTTGCCGATACCACATCACCTCGGCGAGCACCGCGGCCACGGCGAGGAAGCCGAGGATCAGCACCACCACGAGGATCACGGTGATGGCGAGCGGCGATAGTCGGCGCTGACGGGCCGGAGCGTGTGCGTTCTGGTCGGTCACGTCTCTGTAGTTCTTCCTGTCCAGAGTGCACCCCTGAAGGGTGCCGGGCGGGGTCGTACCCAGCCTATCGGTCGCCCCTGACAAGAACCCCGGCAAGGCGCTGGAGCGACGCATCGCGTCGCGCGCCGACGGCGCTGAGCGCGCCCTCGCGCTCAGCCGACGTGCGCAGCACGGAGGACATGGGCAAGGCGCTGGAGCGACGCATCGCGTCGCGCGCCGACGGCGCTGGAGCGACGCATCGCGTCGCGCGCTACTCTCCCGACTCCCCCGCGCGCGCCGCGCACCGCTCGATCCCGGCCGGCTCCTCGCCGGCGGTGAGCGCGTCGATGGCCGCGATCGCCTCGTCGAGGGACTCCACCGGAGCGATCCGCATGCCGGGCGGCAGCCGGCTGGGAAGGTCCGCGCAGTTGTCGACGGGCATGAGGAACAGCTCGCTGTCGGCGCGCGCCGCAGCCCACATCTTCTGCGTGAGCCCGCCGATCGCACCGACCGATCCGCTATCCGTGATGGTGCCGGTACCGCTGACGACCCGGCCGTCGAGCAGCGCGCCAGGGGTCAGGCGGTCTAAGATCGCGAGCGCGAAAACCAGACCGGCGCTCGGACCGCCGATGCGCGAGAGGCTGACGTCGATCTCTGCCGGCAGCTCGTAGGAGCTCGAGATCATCGCGCCGATCAGCGGCTGCGAGCCGGTCTCCGGCAGACGCGGCGTCAGCGATACCTCGCGCTCCTGCCCGTCTCGAACGATGCCGACACGGATCTCGACGTCCGCCCCGGCCTCGGCGATCCCGCGACGCAGCTCGCCGAAATCCGAGACAGCACGATCGTCGAGACTCACGATCCGGTCGCCGGTCTCGAGCAGGCCGAATGCGGGGCCGTCCTCTGAGACGCCGGCGACGGTGAGCTCCACGTCGACCTCCTCCCCCATCGCTCGGAACGCGGCCGCAGCGGCCTGCGCCTGAGATGAATCCATGAGCACCGCGTTCTCCTCCTCGCGCTGCTCGACCGTCACGCCCCGAGGGTAGAACTCGCCGACCGGCGCCACGCGCTGAGCTGGGTCGAAGAGCGTCGGAAGGAGCGAGAGCCAGCTCCTGGGGTGCTCGGGGTCGCCGAGGATCGAGACCGTGAGCAGGTTGAGCTCGCCGGTCGTGGGAAATGTGGTCGCGCCCTCGACCCCGATCACCGGAACCGGCTGATCGTCGATGTCGACCTCTCCGAGCGTGTCGACCACCGGTCCCGGCTGCTCGACGACGTAGGGCGACGGGACGAGGGCCGCGAGCAGGGCGACGCAGGCGAGAACGGCCGTCGTGAGGAGCAGGCGCGATCTGCGCCGCTCGGCCGATCCGTCGTCCACCAGCTCCCGCCCTCCCGCGGCACGGCGCCGCTGTTCGCAGTCGGCGCAACCCGAATCGCCGAGCGACGGTCAATCTAGCAGGCGGATCTGATCGCGGTGCCGTAGCGTTGTGGGCAACGGACGACCGGAGGAACGGGAATGAGCGCGAACGATCAGAACGGCGCGGACGACCAGGGCCGGGGCGACGGTTTCGAGGAGCTCCAGCGCTTGCTGCGGGAGATGCTCTCGGGCGGTGCGGCCGGAACCGGGATGGATCCCGCCCAGTTCGCGAAGGCCGCGGGACTGCCGATGGATCCCCAGGCATTGCAGGGCCTGTTCAGCACGCTGCAGGGTGCGATGCAGCACCCCGGTGACGGGATCGACTGGTCCGCCGCACGACGCACCGCGATCGAGGTCGCGAGCGACGGCGCGACGCCCGCCGATCCCGCGCCGGCGGAACGGGCGTTCCCCGTCGCGGCACTCTGGCTCGACGAGGCCACCGAGCTGGGCACCACGCCGGATGCGCCCCGCACGCTCACGCGCATCGAGTGGGTGCAGCAGTCGATCGATACCTGGGTCGGCCTCGCCGAACCGGTGGCCGAGTCGATCACCCGGGCGCTCATGGAGGCGCTGGAGAGCCAGATGCCCGAGGAGCTCAGCGGCGCTCTGCACGGTGCATCGCCCATGCTCCGCAGTGTCGGCGGCGCGCTGTTCGCGGTGCAGCTGGGCACGATCGTCGGACGCCTGTCGGGTGAGGTGGTCTCCGCCGGCGACATCGGCATTCCGCTGCTCTCGGGTACTGGGCGTGAGGGCGGCGCACTGCTGCCCGCCGGCGTCGCCGCCTTCGCCGACGGGCTCGATCAGGACGCCGAAGCGGTGACGCTCTACCTCGCGGTACGGGAACTGGCGCACGCACGGCTCTTCCGCCACAGCAAGTGGCTGCGGCTGCACCTGCTCTCCGCGATCACCGAGTATGCGCGCGGGATCCGGATCGACACCGATCGCATCGAAGAGCTGGCCCGGGAGATCGACCCCGAGCACCCCGAGCAGATTCAGGAGCTCATCGCCGGGGGCGCGCTCATCCCCCCGCGGACCGAGGCCCAGGAGACCGCGCACGCGCGTCTCGAGACCATGCTGGCCCTCGTCGAGGGCTGGGTGGACGTCGTCACCGCCGACGCCGCGAAGCGTCTTCCCGGCGCTGAGGCGATCGCCGAGATGGTGCGACGGCGGCGCGCCACCGGGGGTCCTGCGGAACACGCATTCTCGGCCCTCGTCGGGCTGGAGCTGCGCCCGCGTCGCCTGCGCGAGGCCGCCGCGCTCTGGCGGCTCGTGGCCGAGCGCAGCGATGTGGCCACGCGCGACGGACTCTGGGCGCACCCCGACCTGCTGCCGAGTTCGGAGGAGCTCGACCACCCTGCACGGCTGCTGGAGCGCCTCGGGCTTGCCGGAGCGGCACCGGACGCGGCGGCGGACGACTTCGACACGGCGCTGGCGCAGCTGCTCGACGGCGAACTGCCGCCGCATCAGGGCGGCGAAGACGGGACCGGCCGCACCGGGAGCTGAGGTTCGGTTCGTCCCGGTTCTGCTCGGCGTCGCTTGACCGCGAGCCCGCGATGCGCCCTGCTCCGCCGATACAGGCGCTCCGAGGCGGCAATGCTCCGCTCACACGTCCCTCGGCGCGCCCGTGGCAACGAGATCGCCCTCCGCCCTGTGGACAACTGAGCTCACCCTATTCGCGTCGTGCAGACTCGGGGCATGAATGAAGCCCGAACCAGGATTCACCCGGATCTCTCCCTCTGCTGGGAGGATCCGGAGACGCTGCGCATCGGATTCGAGCGGGCGCGGGCGCGCGTGCACAGCCCTTCGCCCGGCGCGCAACGCTTCATCGGGCGTCTGCTCACGGGAGTGCCGTCCGCACGGCTGATCGAGGAGGCGCAACGGGCCGGTGTGGCGCCGCGGGACGCACGGCGCCTCCTGGAGCGCCTCGCGCCCGCCCTCGATGCGGCGGCACCGGAACCCGCGGCACGCGCGCGCGGCCTTCGCGCGGTGCTCGACGACGCCGGCCGCGAGGCGCCCGGGCTGCGCGACGCGCTCATCGCCACAGGGCTGTGCATGTTCGACGCAGCGATCGGCGACGCACACCGGCCGTCACCGCGCTACGATCTCGCGATACACGTCGAGCGCTATCTCGAACCGCTCGAGCGCGCTCAGCGCTGGCTCATCGAGGAGGTACCGCAGCTGCTGATACGGTTCACCGATGGAGCGGTGGAGGTCGGGCCCCTGGTCGGTCCTGGCGGGCGGCCCTGCCACACCTGCATCTCGCTGGCGTTCGTGCGACGCGATCCCGCGTATCCGGTGCTCGCCGCACAGCTCTGGGGCAAAATCCCCGCGAGCGAATCCGGTGCGAGCGTGCACATGGCGACCGCCTACGCTGCAGTGCTGATCAGGGGTTGGCTCGACGGTGATCCCGCGGTGCACACGCGGCGGTTCCGCATTCCGGTGCGCACCGGGACCGTGCACGGACTGCCGAGCATGGTGACGGTCGCGCCTCACGACGAGTGCGCGTGCACCCTCACGCGAGCAGCCCGGCCTCCGCCACGAAGCGAGACGGCTCGCGGGCCGAACGCGCTCCTCCCGCGACCCCGGAGAGCCGCAGCACGTCCCGGGCGCGGGTGAAGGCGACGTAGCACAGCCGACGCTCCTCATCGACGCTCGTCTCGTCTCTCGCGTGCGCGATGGGCAGCATGCCCTCGCTCAGTCCGACGACGTGCACCAGCGACCATTCGAGGCCTTTCGCCGCGTGGATCGCACTCAGCGTCACCGCCTCGAGCGTCGGCTCGTGCTGCGTTCGCTGACGCGCCACCAGTTCGTCGGCGAATGCGCGGATCGTGGTTCCGGCCGGCATCTCGTCGACCAGCGAGAGCAGCGCACCGAGCGCCTCCCAGCGTTCTCGCGCTGCAGCACCCTCGGGCGCCTTCGCGGTCCAGCCGCTGGCGCGCAGCGCATCGCTGACGATCTGGAAGAGCGGCCGCGAATCCGCGACCTTCGCCTCTCCCCGGATCAGCATGACGGCTTGGCGCACATCGGCGCGCTCGAAGAACCGCTGGGCACCGTGCACGCGCACGCTGATGCCGCGCTCCTGCAGAGCAGACTCGAATCGAGCGGACTGGGCATTGGTGCGATAGAGGATCGCGATGTCCGAGGCCGGAGTGCCGCCTCGGATCGCCGCTGCGATCGAGTCCGCGACCGCTTCGGCCTCGTCGTGCTCGCTCGCGAACCACTCGAACGTCGGCGCGTGCTCATCGGGAGCGTGCTCCGTGCGCGTCGCCCGAAGCGTGAGCGCGCCCGGACGGTCGCGCATGAGCCGGTTCGCGAGCCGCACGACCGATTCGCGGGAGCGGTAGTTGCGCTCGAGGCGGATCTGCCGCGCGTGCGGATACTCCGCACCGAACCGCAGGAGGTACGAGCTCGAAGCCCCGGCGAACGAGTAGATCGTCTGGCTCGCGTCGCCCACCACGCACACGTCGTCCCGGTCCCCGAGCCACACCCGGAGCAGCGCGTGCTGCAGCGGGGACACGTCTTGGAATTCGTCCACCGTGAAAAACCGGTACCGCTCACGCACCTGCAGCGCCGCCCGGGGCTCGCTCTCGAGCATCCCGGTCATCAGCACGAGCACATCCTCGAAATCGATCTGCCGTCGCTCTTCGAGAAGCGCGGCGTAGCCGCGATGCACCTCGATGAGCTGCTCCTGCGTCAGCCCCTGGGGCACGGGCCGCTCAGCGATCCGCGACGCGTACCCGTCGATGCCGAGCATGGTGGTCTTGCGCCACTCGATCTCAGAGGCGACGTCGCGCAACGCTTCCCCGCCGAGGCGGAGGCCGAGGCTCTCGATCACCTGGGCCACGGTCGCCACCTTGCCCGGCAGCATCTTCGGGGCGGAGCCACCGACGAATTGCGGCCAGAAATGGTTCAGCTGGGCGAGCGCGGCGCCGTGGAACGTCTGCGCGCGCACGCCTTCCGCTCCGAGCGCGCGCAGACGCCCCTGCAGTTCCCCGGCCGCCTTGCGCGTGAACGTGACCGCGAGTACGCGCTCCGGCGCGTAGACGCCGCTGCGCACCCCGTGGGCGATGCGATGCGTGATGGCCCGCGTCTTGCCGGTCCCCGCGCCCGCGAGCACTGCGACCGGCCCGCGCAGGCTCTCGGCGATCTCACGCTGCTCGGGGTCGAGCCCGTCGAGCACGTCCGCGTCGCTAGGCGTCACCTGCATCACCCTCCGCAACCCAGCGGTCGATCAACCAGCGGGCGATCGAGAGCGGCATGGGGAGCGTGATTCCCGGCGCGGGCTCCCGCAGCTCTGCGCGCGAGAACCAGCGCAACTCCGAGATCTCCTCGGGATCCGGCCGCAGGTCGTCAGGATCGACGCCTGGCGCGAGACGCGCACGGAAGCCGAGCATGAGCGATCGTGGAAACGGCCACGGCTGCGAGGTAACGTACTCGATCTCGCCCAGCCGGACTCCCGATTCTTCGTGCACCTCGCGGGCAACCGCCTGCTCGAGCGACTCCCCCGCCTCGACGAACCCGGCGAGCAGCGAGAATCGCCCGCTCTCCCAGAGCGCATTCGATCCGAGCAGCGCGCGGTCCTCGTGCTCGATCAGCACGATCACCGCGGGGTCGGTGCGCGGGAAGAGCTCGGCCCCGTGCGCGTCGCGCCGGGCCCACCCGCCGTACTCGAGAGTCGTCGCAGAGCCATCCCGCGGCGAGAACGCTGCGTCCTCGTGCCAGCGCAGCAGCGCGGACGCGACCCCGACGAGCTCACGCTCGCACTCGCTCAGCGCGGGACCGGCCTCGAACGGATGGAGCCACTCCTCGTCGCGGGCGTCGCGGCTATCGCGGGCGGCGCGGCTATCGCGGGCGTCGCGGCAGTCGCCCGGTCGCGCGTCGTTTGACGAACAGCGGGCATCCGTCTCTGCGTCGGCGTCCGGAGGCGCCGTCGCAGCGTCTTCCGGCCTCGCGAACACCGGATCGCCGCCCACGCGCCCCAGGAAGACGGGCCCCCAGTCTCCTCCCCGGCGGGCCGGCTCTTCGTCGTCCGGGATCGGCAGCAGCGCAAGACGCACGGCGCCGCTCTCGCGCCGCACCGGGATTTCGACGCCGCGCAGGCGCAGCAGCCGAGCTCCCGGTTCCTGCCATGCGGCCCGCAGCCGATTCGGGTTCATCCGGGTCGCGGCATCTCGGTCGAGGGCCCCCCGCGCGAACGGAGGCCTGTCGGCGATCATGTCTTCTCCTTTCGTGGACGGTCGGCGACGTGCGTCATCGATCGCGCCGCGCGGGCGGGAACGGCCGCGCACCGGTGTGGGCAGCGGTGCGCGTGGCGCGACGGCGGACGGACCGCGGGTGCATACCCTGAGTACATGGCCAGCATTCCTTTCACTCTAGCCGCGCTCGCGACGTCGGCGGTGCCGGGCCTCGTGGTCTTCGGGGTCCGCGAGAATCTGGATGACGAGAGCTACGCCTCCGCGATCGTGACGTGCACCGATGGGGAGCTGCTGGTCCGGGTGCCGAGAACCCAGGCCGCCGAGGTGCAGCAGTCAGCTGAGCTGCTCGGTCTCGCGGCGCTCGGCGACGGGCCGCGCAGCCGCCTGCCCTTCGACGTTCCGCGCACGCTCGGCGTGACTCGAGCTGGCGAGACTCGCGCGGTCGTCGTCACCACCGTCGAGGGCGCGAGCTTCGCCGCCGAGGATCTCGCCGATGACGCGATCCTGCTGCGCCCCATCGCCGAGGCGATCGCGGCGATCCACGAACTCCCGTTGAGCGTGGCGCAGCAGGGCGGACTTCCCGTGCGCAGCGCACAGGATCTTCGGCTGCGCGCCACGCGCCTCATCGACCGGGCGAGCGCGACACGGCTTCTGCCGGAGACGGTCCTGCAACGCTGGGAGCAGACGGTCGAGCACGCCGAACTGTGGGACTTCTCGCCGGTCATGGTGCACGGGTCTCTCGACGCGCATCAACTCCGCGTCGACGAGGATCGCATCACTGCGGTGCTCGGCTGGTCCGAGCTCTCCCTCGGCGATCCGGCTTCCGACCTCGCCTGGCTGTTGGCGGCGGGATCCGACGTCCTCGACGCCGTGCTCGCGCGGTACGCCAAGCTCCGCAATACCGGCTCCCTGCAGCACCTGCGCACCCGCGCGGCGCTCTCCCACGAACTGGAGGTGGCCCGCTGGCTGCTGCACGGCGTGGAGACGCACGACCAGTCGGTCGTGGACGACGCGGTGTCGATGCTCGACCGCATGGTCGGATTCACGGGACCGCTGGGGCGCGAGATCGCCGCGTCGTCGCCGAGCGCGCCTCTCGACGAATCAGGGGTCTCGGCGCTGCTCGCGGAGACCCCTGACGTGGTGGATCAGCTGTCGGACACCGCGGCCTACGAAGCACTCGACGAAGACCGGATGTTCGGGGTCGACACCGACTTCGTGGAGCCCCTGCGTACGCCGTCGGATCCGGAACCGGACCCGGCGCATCCGCTGGAGGAGGACGACGCGACCGACGCCGACCGCGAGCAGGATCCGACGACCGGGGCTGTGCCCCGAACGGACGCCTCGGAACAGCCCACCGAGCCCATCGACCCGGCCGATCTGCCCGCGCCGCACGAGTCCGACGAGCCGGACACGCCTCCGGCACGGCGGTAGACCAGGATGACCGGTGCGGACCGGCACGCGGAAGACGGTGATCACGTGACGCACCCCTATCTGACTGCCGTTTCGAACCCCAAGGTGCTCGCGCATCGCGGATTCGTCTCGGAGGCGCTTGTCGCGAGCGGGGTCGTCGAGAACACTCGGGTCGCATTCGCCTCGGCGGTGCTCGCCGGAGCGGACTACCTCGAGACTGATTGCCGCCTCACGCGCGACGGGCGGGTCGTGCTCTGCCACGACGGCGATCTCGCCCGGGTCACCGGCGATCCGCAACCGGTCGCGTCGGCGACGCACCGAGACCTTGCCGCGATGTTGGCCGATCGGGGCGGCCTCCTCACCCTCGAGGAGGCGCTCGAGGAGTTCCCGAACGCCCGCTTCAACGTTGATGTCAAGGTGCCCGATGCCGCCGAGGCGGTCGGGCGCTGCGTCGCACCCCACGCGGAACGGGTGCTCGTCACGAGCTTCTCGGAGGCCACGCGGCTGCGCACGCTGCGCGCCTCCGCCGCGGTCGCCGGCTCACGACGGCCCGCGACGTCGCCGGGGCGCCGCAGGCTGGCGGCCGCACTCGCCGCGATCGCGCTGCGCTCGCGCGCCGGTATCGCGCGCGCGTGCGCCGGCGTGGACGCTCTGCAGATCCCCGAGCGCCAGGGACCGCTGCCGATACTGAGCCCGCGCCTGCTCGACGAGACCCGACGGCTCGGCATCGAGGTGCACGTCTGGACGGTCAACGACCCGCAACGCATGCGGGAGCTCGTGCGGATGGGGGTCTCGGGAGTCATCACCGACTGCACGGATCTCGCGCTCGACGCGCTCCCTTGATCTCAGAGCGCAGCGCCGCCCAGTCGCGCCGCCGCGTCGCGCCAGATGCGCTCGAGAGCGTCGAGCTCTCGCAGCTCGCCGCCGCGCAGTTCCACACCCTCGGAGACGTAGTAGAGCGACACGTCGATGCGTGCGGGGTCGACGCCCGCCCACTGCGCATAGGCGTGCCGGTACAGGTCGAGCTGGAAGAAGCGGCTCTGTCGCTCCTGCTCGTTCCGGGGTGATCGGCCCGCCTTCCAGTCGACCACTTCGTACCGTTCGTGGGACGCTCCGGGCGTGTCCGGCTGCGCGGGCACTCGATAGACGGCGTCGAGCTTGCACACGAGGGTGCGACCGGCGAACGGCAGCGTGACCTCCTGCTCGACCGCGATCGGCTGAAGCTCAGCCCACCGCGAACGCTCGAATTGCTCGATCAGCGGCCGCAACGCCGCCTCGTCATCGGGACCGAGGTTCTCCGCAGCCGTGTTCGCCGACCCCGGGGAACCGGGAGTACCACCGGCAGTTCCTTCGGCCCCGTCGAACTCTGCCAGCTCGGGATCCGGGACGTCGAGTTCGAGACCGCTCAGCGGCAACGCCGTACCGCGCGCCGTGGTCGCGCGCCGCTCAACCCACTCGTGGAAGCGGTTGCCGAGACGCGTGCGACGGTAGGGGCGCTGGGGCACCGGGCGCAGCCGCCGCCGCTCGGCCCGTTCGGGGTCCTCGACGAACTCGTGAAAGGTCGAGGCGGTGACGCGCTCGGGGAGCGCCGCCGCGACATCCACGGCCGGCGCAGCCCCCGCCGGGAGGCCGCGGTCGCGAGACTGCTGCGCAGCCCGACGTTCGGCGAGCAGCAGGCGGACCGTCTCATCAAGCTCGGGATCCTCAGCCCAGTCGTCGTCTGGAGCGCGCGTCGCGAGTGCGGCGCGCAGGGTCGCGGCCGCGCGCAGAACCGCTGGGCCGCGAGCACCGAGCGGGTCCGGCGGCCACTGCATCGTGAGCTCGGCGCGTTCGCTGGGGTCGGCCTCGTGCGCGCTGGCTTCCGGCACCCCCGTGATGATCCCCGCCTCCTGCAGCTCGAGCAGGTAGGGAGAGGGCGGCCGCGGCCGCGTCTGGCCGCCCCAGAACGATCCGCTCAGCAGGAGCCGTTCGGCTGCGCGGGTCACGGCCACATAGGCCAATCGCCGCTCCTCCTCCCGGTGCCGTTCCCTGAGCTCCTCCTTGTACTCGGCGAGCCGATCGCAGAGTTCCTTCTGGGTGGAGGCGAGGCGCCACTTCAACTGCGGGCGCGCGCGGGCGTCGCCCCGCAGTTCATCGGGGAGCTCCCCGGCGCGAAGCCAGCCCGCCCCGATACGCGGCGTGCCCGGGAACTCGCCGCCCACGAGGCGGGGCACGGCGACCAGGTCCCACTCGAGTCCCTTCGCACCGTGCGCGGTGATGAGCTGCACCGTGCCGGGCTGCGGCGCCGCGACGTGCTCGGCCGCCTCGTCGGCCTCCGTCGCGCGCTCGATCCACTCGAGCAGCGACGCCAGCGTGCCGCGGCTGTCCACCGCGAGGTACCCGTCCACGAGGTCGGCGAACACATCGAGATTCGCGTGCGCCGCCGACGTTCCGGCCGTTTCGCGCGCCTCGTTGGCGTCCAGTTCGATGTCGAGGCGCAGCGCCTGCACGGTGGCTCCGATCAGCTCTCCGACGCTGCCGCCCACCCCCTGCCGCAGGGCGGCCAGCATACGACCCGCCTCGCGCAGCCGGATGCGCCCCGTCTCGCTGATACCGCGCAGCGCGCGGTGGTCGAGATCGCGCATGGAGGCGATCTGGTCGAGCGCATCGATGAGGGTGTACTGACGATCGGGATCGGGCAGCACGCTGTCGGCCGATCGTTGCGCGTCTCCGATCGGCTGCTGAGCGATGTCGCGCTCGGCGAACCACCGGGCCGCTTCGCGCAGCCCCCCGAGGTCGGCGACCCCGAGACGGAAACGCGGCCCGCTCAGGAGCCGGAGGAGCGGCCCGCCGGCGTCGGCGTACCAGAGGCAGCGCAGCACGCTCACGACGTCGGTGATCTCGGGAGTCGAGAGCAGGCCTCCGAGCCCGACGATCCGGTTGGGAACCCCCGCCTCGGTGAGCGCTGCCGAGAAGGCAGCCATCGGGCTGCGCTTGCGGAAGATCACGGCGGCGCTCGGCTGCTCGCCGTGCTCGGCGAGGTGCGCCTCCCGCGCGGCGCGCATCCACTCGGCCACCGCCAGTCGTTCCTCGTGCACGGTCTCCGGGAACGTCCACTCGACCGATCCCGCGCCCGCACCGGGGCGCGGCACGAGCTGCGGCACGTCGACCGCGGCGTCGGCCGCGAGTGGACCCGAGATGGCGTTGGCGGCGTCGAGCACCCGTGCCGGATTGCGCCAGCTCGTCGACAGGGTCAGCGTCGCGGAGGCGCGGGGCGAGTCTTCCGGGGCCCGTCCGCCGAAGTCCGCGTGGAAGGATTGGAGCCCTTCGGCCGAGGCGCCCCGCCACCCGTAGATCGACTGGTGCGGATCCCCGACGGCCATGACCGGAGCGCCCGCGAAGATCATGGCGAGGAATCGGGTCTGGCCCACCGACGTGTCCTGCACCTCGTCGAGCAGAACGGCTCGATGGCGCCGCCGGAGCAGGCGCACCCCATCGGCCGATCGCTCGAGCGAGCGCGTGGCCAGGGCGAGCTGATCGGAGAACTCCACGAGACCCCGTCGGCGCTTCTCCTCGGCGTAGGCGCGCGCGAGCCTGGTGATGAGCGGGGTCTCGGCGAGACTCGCGACCGCATCACGCACCGGGGCGTAGAGCTTGCCACTGTCGAGGGGGGTCTTCTCGTTGTAGGGCAGTCGCTGCACCCCGACGAACTCCCCGACGATCTGGTCGACTCGATCGAGGGAGGAGAGGTGGTCGGCGACGGCGTGGTCGACGTTCAGCACGTGCCGCACCAGCTGGGCGATCCCGAGATCGCTGCTCGCGAGCGCGGCATCGTCGCTCTCGAGAACGACCTCGCGCGCGATGCGCCAGGCCGTCGCCTCGTCGATCACGACCGACCCGGGTGCCGCACCTGCCGCGACGCCGAACTCCTGCAGCACTCCCGCGGCGAAGGAGTTGTAGGTGTTCACCTCGGGAATGTCGAGGCCGTCCGCGAGCAGCTCGATCACCTGCGCGGCCCGCGCCGATTCCGTGTGCGAGAGCTCTCCGCGCTCGTCCGCGTCGCGCAGTCGGGCCGCGAAGCCGGCGAGTCTGCCGGTGATGCGTTCGCGCAGCTCGCCCGCCGCCTTCCGAGTGAACGTGAGGCCCAAGATCTCATCGGGCGCCGCGAGGCCGTTCGCCACGAGCCAGACGACCCGGTTCGCCATGGTCTCGGTCTTGCCGCTTCCCGCACCGGCGATCACGAGCGTGCTGCCGGCCAGGCGGTGCTCGATGACCGCGCGCTGCTCGGGCGTCGGCACGACCGGCGGCTTGGTCGGGCTCGCGAGAAGCAGGGCGATGCGCTCGGCCGAGAACACGGCCTCCGTCCCGCCGCGCGGCCCCGGGCCGGTCGACTCGATGCCGCTCATGCGTGACTCACCGCCGGAATGATGTGCAGTCTGCACTCGCCCGGTCGATGCGGATCGGAGCAGTGGTGCTCGATGCGCGCCGTGAACTCGCCGGCGGCCATGACACGAGCGATCTCGGCGACTCGTTGCATCAGCTCCTCCGTCGCCTCTGCCGAAATCGGCTGCTGCACTCGCTCGACGTACTCCGACTGCTTGGCGGCGTCAGGGTGCACGTAGAGCAGCCTGGCACCGCCGCTCACCGGAGCCGGAGCCGCAGCCGCAGCCGCAGCCGGGGCCGTGGCCGTGGCCGGCGACTGCGCCCCCGACCCATCGGGACGCGGCTGCACCGACGCGGTTCCGAGCTCGAAGGCGTTGCGGTTCACGCCCAGCTGGTACGCCTGCAACTGCGCGTGGGTCTCGGCGTCGGCCTTCGACGGCAGGTTGCGTCCCGTCTTGAGATCGATCACGCTGATCTCCACTCCGCCGTCGGCGCGCGGAACCGCTTCGATCCGGTCGGCTGCACCGCGCAGCACCGCGCGTTCGATCGGGACCGCGAATCGGGTCTCACGGCCGAGGAGCTGACGGTTCGAAGCTTCGAAGTCACGCAGATATGCCGCGAGACCGCGCGTCTGCGCCTGGGCGAGACGCGCGGTGCGCTCCGATTCCCACGCGGCTTCGAAGGGCAGCTTGCGCCACTCGCGCAGCACGGCGTCGAGCAGCTCCTGCGGGTCGTGCCCCTGCGCCGTTTCGAGCGCGTGGTGCACGAGAGTGCCCAGGCTCGCCTGCACCCCGCCGCTGCCTCCGCCGCTCAGCGTGGCGACCGCCCAGTCGAGCGGGCAGTTCTCCGCGCGTTCCAGGTGCGACGGGCTCACCGGCACCCGCAGCTCCGGGTCACCGGCGAGGTCGTAGAGCGGCGCCGTCGTGCTCGGCGGCAGCACCCCGTACCACTGGTCCGGGTGGGCCCCGGCCGCCTGCTCGCCGGCGAGCGCCACGAGTGCGCGCAGCGCGGCGACGTCTTCGGGGTCGCTCGCGAGCCTGCGGCGCATCTCGGCGGTGACCCCCCGCAAGGTGAGTCGGGCGCTGGGCAGATCGGCACGCACGTGATCGCGTCCGAAGCCGAAGAACGGGCTCGGGTGCTGATCCTCATCCGTGATCGCGACGACGAGCAGCTCGTCGCTCGATCGAGCGCAGCTGTGCACGAACAGCCGGAGCTCGTCGTGCATCGTGTCGCGACGGGACGGCGGGACGGCCTCGCCCCCGCGCAGCCAGCGCTCGAGCGCAGCGGTGCCCAGAAGTGAGCCGCGCGCGCGGAGATTCGGCCAGGCACCGTCCTGCACCCCGATGACGGCGACCACGTCGAACTCACGTCCGATCGCGCCTTGCGGAGTAGTGACGGTGACCGCCGCGCGCTGGCTGCGCTGCGCCAGCGAATCCTCGGGCACCGCACTCTCCAGCAGGTCTTCGAGCAGTTCGGCGATCGGCTGCTCGCTGTCCTGCTCCTCGTGCCGCTGCAGCGCGAAGAAGAGGCCCATGACCGCGTCGAGCGACCGGTGCGCCTCGTCGGCGCGCGCTCCCCGGCCATCGAGCGCTTCGTCCTGCCAGCGCTCGGCGAGACGGGTGCGCTCCCAGAGCGCCCACAGCACCTCGCGCGGAGTGCCGCCCGCCCGCAGCACCTCCGAAGCCGCGGCCGAGAGGAGACCGATCCGGCGCAGCACCCGTCCTCCCGCGCTGTCGATCACGGGTGTCGCGCCCGGGACGGCGAAGGCCTCGAGCACGATTTCGTCGATCGGCTGCGGCTCGCGGCCGTCGGGCTCCGCTTCCCGGCGCTCCTGCAGCAGAAGAGCGCCCCGCAAGCGCCGGATCGCGACCGGATCGAGCCCCCCGACCACGCCGCCCGCGAGCCGGAGCACATCGGATGCGGTGAACTCACGGATCCCGAGGACCTGCTGCAGCAGAAGAATCAGCTCTCGCACGATCTGATGCTCGCGCAGCACGATGCCGCCGGCCGCGACCCCGGTCGGCACCTGATGCGCGGCGAGCGCACGCGCGACTCGCGACGCCTCGGCCCGACTCCGGCAGATCACCGCCATGTCGCGCCAGGCGACCGGCGCTGCCCCGCGCAGACCGAGACGCCGTTCTCGAAGGCGATGCGCGATGATCCCGAGCTGCTCGGCGGGCGATGCCGCGGCCGCGAACTGCACGTCGGCGCCTCGCGGCGCAGCGGAGGCGTCGGCGCCCGCTCCGTCGTCGACGGAGCTCGCCGCACGCTGCGCCCCGGCCCCGGCCGCACCGACACGAGCGGTCAGCGCTGCGATGAACCGGCGCACCGCCGGACCGTGCCGGTGCACGGTCTCGAGCACGGCGAGCTGCTCGACCTGGGACTCGGGGCGGAGCGCCGCATCGCCTGCACGCCGCGCCAGTTCCGAGCCCAGCCGGGAGAGCGCCTCGGTACGCTCGCCGTGGAACGCGCTCGTCGCGATGTCGGGGTCCCCGAACACCCATACGGCGCTGCCCGCGCTCGCGCACGCCGCGAGAAGAGCGAGCTCCCCCTCACCGAGCTCCTGCGCGTCGTCGACGAGGATCATCCGCGGGAGCCGGATCCTGCCGGCCTCTGCGGCGACGGCGCCCTCCGCCCGCACGGCGCCCTCCGCACCCACGGCGGCGGCCGCCGCTCGCAGCAGGCCGCTCGAGCTCAGCTCCCCCGGGCGCTCGCCGGCGAGAACGCCGGTGACCGCGGCGATGAGGTCCAGCCCGTCGACCCATCGGTCGAGCACCCCCGGCTCGGGGAGGCGGGTGCTCGCCGATCCCCCGGCCTGCTCCCGCAGGCCCCTCAGGCGCTCGGCGAGCGGCGCCGCATCGAGATCGAAGTCGTCGACGATGCGCCACAGCTCCCGAAGCTCAGCGCGGAACGCCGGGCTGCGGAGCACCTCGCCGGTGAGACCCGCGACACGCGCGGCGGTCGCGCCCGGCCTCGCGAGACCCGCCTCGACCACCGCGGCGATCGCCTCGTCCTGCGCCGTGCCGGTGAGCAGCCTCGGCGCGTCACGGCCCGCGAGCGCCGAGGCGCGGGTGAGCACCGCGAACCCCAGCGACGCGGCCGTGCGCACGGGCGTACCGCCGATGGCCCGGCCGACGTTGCGCTCGACCGACGCGCGCAGCGCGGTCGCGACGAGCCGGTTGGGGGCGAGCGCGAGCACATCGGGCTCGCTCCACCCCGGGCGGCGCAGTGCGCGGGTGTACGCCTCGACGAGCACGCGGGTCTTGCCGCTGCCCGGCGCTCCCAGAACGCGGGCGTGGCGCGTGGGATCGAGCTCGAGTGCACGAGCCTGGGAACGGTCGAATCCGGTCATGCGCTCAGCCTACTGAGCACCGCCGACATCGCTCCGATCACGAGTCGCGGCTGCGCCGAGGGCGAACGCGAGGGCGGGTCGGGGCGCGGCGGGTACTCGGGGCCCTAGACTCGAAGGCAGTCGCACGACAGACCGCTCCGTGGCTCGCGCCGCGGCATTCGAGGAGGCACCCCGTGGAAGTTCGCATCGGCATCAAGCACTCGCCCCGTGAGCTCTCGTTCGAGACCGAGTCGACCGCAGACGAGGTGCGCGCCCTCGTCGAGGACGCCGTCGCCAAGGACGCCGCGCTGATCACTCTTGCCGATGCCAAGGGCCGTCAGTATCTCGTCGACGCCGAGTCGATCGCCTACATCGAGCTCGGCGGCGAGGGCAGCCGCAAGGTCGGCTTCATCAGCTGACCGAGGCCTCCGGGTGCGCATCCCGTCAGCCGGCGACGTCTCCGCCGGCTGACGGGTGCATCGCGCCCGGCACCGGGTCGACGTCGCGTCGTCCGAGCGCTTCGCTCAGTGGCTCAGCGCGCGCAATTCGTCGCGAACAGCGTCGAGCAGCCGGTCCGCCACCTCGCGCTTCGATCCCGACGCCTCGCCGGCGACCCGCCCATCGGCGTCGAGCACGTACAACCGGTTCGCGTCGCTCTCGAAGCCCTCCGTCCACCCGACGGCGTTCACCGCGAGCAGGTCTACGCCCTTCCGCGCCAGCTTGCGCCGGCCGCGCTCGAGCAGCTCATCATCGGCATCGCTTTCCGCGGCGACGGTCTCCGCCGCGAAGCCGACGATCACCTGTCCGGGCCGCCGTCCGCGCACCAGTCCGACCAGGATGTCCGGATTCTCCACCAGCGTGAGCGTCGGCGCCTCGCCCGCGGTGTCCTCCTTGCGGATCTTGTGCTCCGCGACCTCCGCAACGCGGTAGTCGGCCACGGCCGCAGCCATGATCACGGCCTCGGCTCCAGATGCGGCAGCGTGCGCCGCAGCTTCGAGCTCGGCCGCGGTGCCGATCGGCACGACCCGCACGGCGCCGCGATCCCGCACCCCGGCCAGCACGGACTCGTCGACATTCGCCGCGAGCAGCACCACCTTCGCGCCCCGATCCGCCGCCGCGGCAGCCACCGCGACCCCCTGCCGCCCGCTCGAGCGGTTGCCGAGGTAGCGCACCGGGTCGATCGGCTCCCGGGTGCCGCCGGCCGTCACGAGCAGCCGAACCCCGTCGAGATCGCCGCGACGAACCGGATCCGACGACACCGCGGGCGGTGCAGGTGGGGCCGGCGCGGCCGCCTCAGCAAATTCTCGTGGCGCAGCCGCCTCCGCTGCCTCCGCCGCCTCGGCGCCAGCACCATGCGACGGTGCGGGATCCGCTGCAGCCTCGCTCAGGAGGCGCCGGGCGCGCTCGATAATCTGCTCCGGTTCGCTCATACGACCCGGCCCGCTGTCGTCTCCTGTCAGCCGCCCGGATTCCGGCCCGACGAGTTCGACGCCGCGGGAACGCAGGATCGCCACATTGTCCTGGGTCGCGGGATGCTGCCACATCTCCGTGTGCATCGCCGGAGCGACGAGCAGCGGTGCGCGTGTCGCGAGAAGGGTCGTGCCCAGGAGATCATCCGCCAAGCCGGCAGCCATGCGGGCCAGCGAATTGGCGGTCGCCGGAGCGACGATCACGAGATCCGCCCGCTGCCCGAGCGCCACGTGCCGCACCTCGGGGACGTCCTCGTGCACCGAGGTGGTCACCGGATTGCGGCTGATCGCCTCCCAGGTCGGCGCCCCGACGAAGCGCAGGGCGTCGTCGGTCGGGACGACGTGCACGTCGTGGCCGTCCTCGACGAGCAGCCGCGCCACAGCGACGGCCTTGTACGCGGCGATGCCACCGGTCACACCCAGCACGATGTTCATGCGTTCATCATCCCACGTCGGCGGATCTCGGACCCGAATGCCCCGCCCGCGCGCTCGGACGCGGGCTCGGACGCTGACTCGGGCTCGTGCTCGTGCCCGACCCGTTTGTTCGCAACCGACCCGATGGTCAATGCCGGATCGTTCAGTCTCGACGATCCCACTCAGTCTCACCGGTGCGTGGGGAGGCAGAGCAGATGCAGAGCAGAGGGGACTCAGCCGCGCCGCGCCAGGAGCACCGCGACCTCGAGATGGCGCGTGTGCGGGAACATGTCGAAGACCCTCGCCTCGCGCACCGCATACGAGGGCAGTGCGACGAGGTCGCGCGCGAGGCTCTCCGGATTGCAGCTCGAGTAGATCACCAGGCCCACGCCGCTGCCCTCGAGCCACGCGCACAGCTCTGCTCCGATCCCCCGCCTCGGAGGGTTCACGATGACCGCCTCGGGCCGTTCGGCCGGATCGGACGCGAGCGCGAATGCCGTCGCGTCGGCCGCCGTGAAGCGCGCATCGATCCCGGCCTCCCGAGCACTCCGCCGGGCGGAACGCACCGCGGCCTCACTGATCTCCACACCGAGGAGGCGGCGCGGCGACCGACCGCCGGCCCCGCCCCCGGCCCCATCCCCGGCCCCGGCCGCGATGTGCAACGCGAATCCGCCCACCCCGCAGTAGAGGTCCCAGAGCGATGCGGGATCCTCCCGCGAGACCCACTCGGCCGCTTGCGCGTACAGGGCGCGCGCCACTCCGGTATTGGTTTGGAAGAAGCTCTGCGGACGCAGGTGCAGCGGTACGCCGTCGCCGAGGTCCATCGTGAGCGACGAGCCGAGCAGCAGCTCCTCGCGCTCGCCCTCGAGCACGGCCTTGTGCTCGGGCAGCAGATTCACCGAGACCACGGCGAGCATCGGGAGCGCTCGACCGAGCGCGGGCAGCTCGCGCCGCAGACGAGCGAGGGCAGCATCGCTGCGCACCACGAACCGGAGCATCAGCTCGCCGCTCTCGCCGCCAGCACCACCCTCGCTACCCGCGCTATCCGCGCCGCTCCCCGGCGATTCCGTGATGTGCACGAACTTCAGCTCGCCGCGGCGACGCGGCACATCGTAGGGAGCCAATCCGGTGCGCTCGAGGATCTCGGCGATGTGCGGAATCGCCCGGCGGATGCCCGGGGACTGGATGAGGCAGTCGCGCAGGTCGACGCCCGCGCCGTCCGGGCCGAGAATGCCGAGCGTCACGCGGCCGGGTCGCCCGCCGACCACCAGCTTGGCCTTGTTGCGGAAGTCGCGCACGCCGCCGTGCACGCTCGGCAGCCACGCGCTCTCGGGCACGTCGGGCAGAAGTTCGCGGCAGCGCAGCTCCTTCTCGCGCAGCTGCTCCTCGTAGGGCGTCTCGATGAGCGCGCAGCTGCGGCAGCGGTCCGCGACGAAGTAGTCGCAGCGCGGGATCCCTCCGGCGTCCTGGGCTCGATCCTCCCGGCGAGGAGCGGGCCGGAGCCGATCGTCGCTCATGCGGTCAGGCCGAGGCCGTCCATGCGCCGGATGTGGTCGGCGATGAGCTCGGTGAACACGGGCTCCACCTCGTCAGCGTCGAAGGAGCGATGCTCGCTGAGCAGCAGGACCGCTCGCGAGACCAGCAGCGTATCCCCCACGAGGCGGCGGCCCCAGAGCGCCAGCCAGCTCGAGAGCGCGTCGTCCTCCGCGAGCGCGTCTGCGAGGAGCACTGCGACCTGATCACGACCGCTGTCGCTGCTGAGGATCTGGATCGCCTCCGCGCGATACCCGTCGCGCATGCCGCCGGCGAGGCTCGCGAAGAAATCGTCGAAGAGCCCGCCGACGAGGTACAACGACAGCACGTGCTGATGCCAATCGGCCGTGTCGATGCGCTCGACGTACTCGTCGATCACACGCGAATAGGGCCGCATCACCACGTGAGGCTCCTCACCGCGCCGGCGGATCTCATCGGTGAGCCGCTGATGCTTGGCGAGCGTCAGCCCCGCGACCCGCGCCAGCACCTCCTTCGCCTCGAGCGTCGGAGCGCCCGATACCGCGCGCGTCGCCGCTTCATAGAGCTCCAGCTGCAGATAGGCCGTCAGCCCCAGGAACGGCAGCATGCCGGGCGCGAACTCGGCGAGTTCGACGCGCTCCGCATCGCTCCCCTCGCCGCGCGCCCGCAGTCTGCGTGCTGGCGCGCTCTTCTTGCGCAACCCACGGATCCACTCGAACACCCTGACAGCTTACCGTCGTGCCGGCGGGAGGGTGGAATAGACTGGACGCCGTACGTATTGGCCGCGGAGGACATCGGATCCCCCGCCGCTGCGCCCTCTGCGAATGCGCGCGCAGCACACACACGCCGGATCCGGCGCAGAATAGGACGCAACGTGACGACATTCCTCGAACTCGGCGTCGACCAGGACATGGTCGATTCGCTCGCAGACCAGGGCATCATCGATGCCTTCCCCATCCAGGAGCAGACGATCCCGCTCGCGCTGACGGGGGAGGACATCATCGGTCAGGCGAAGACGGGCACCGGCAAGACGTTCGGCTTCGGGCTGCCGCTGCTGCAGCGCGTCGGCGCGGATCCCGCCCCGGGCGTACAGGCCCTCGTGGTGGTGCCCACCCGCGAGCTGTGCGTGCAGGTGTACGAGGATCTCGAACTCGCGGCGAAGAATCGGGGCGCGACCGTCGTGCCGATCTACGGCGGCAAGGCGTACGAGGGTCAGATCGACCAGCTCAAGGCCGGCGCGCAGATCGTGGTCGGCACACCCGGGCGCCTGCTCGACCTCGCGAGCCAGCGCATCCTCAATCTCGGCGACGTGCGCGAGATGGTGCTCGACGAGGCCGACAAGATGCTCGACCTCGGCTTCCTCGCCGACATCGAGAAGCTCTTCGCGAAGACGCCGGCGACCCGGCACACCATGCTGTTCTCGGCCACGATGCCGGGCACGATCGTGACCCTGGCGCGGCGCTTCATGTCGAAGCCGATCCACATCCGCGCCACGGATCCCGACGAGGGCGCGGCGCAGGCCAACATCGAGCACATCGTCTACCGCGCCCACTCGCTCGACAAGGACGAGGTGATCGGGCGCATCCTGCAGGCGGAAGGGCGCGGCAAGACGGTGATCTTCATGCGCACGAAGCGCGCGGCCGCCAAGCTGCAGGAGGAGCTGGTGGATCGCGGGTTCAACGCCGCCTCCGTGCACGGCGACCTCAATCAGGATCAGCGCGAGCGCGCCATGGCCGCGTTCAAGGCCGGCAAGAAGGACATCCTCATCGCCACCGATGTCGCTGCCCGCGGCATCGACGTCGATGACGTGACCCACGTGATCAACCACACCGTGCCCGACGACGAGAAGACCTACCTGCACCGCGTCGGTCGCACCGGCCGAGCGGGCCGCACCGGCATCGCCGTCACCTTCGTCGACTGGGATGACCTGCACAAGTGGGCGCTCATCAACAAGGCGCTCGACTTCGGCGTGCCCGAGCCGGTGGAGACGTACTCCTCGTCGCCGCACCTCTTCGCCGATCTCAACATCCCCGAGGGGTCGAAAAGCCGACTGAAGGCCACGCCGGTGAAGGAGCGGACGCCGCGATCCGAGCGATCGAAGCCCGCGGGATCGGGTGACGATTCCGGATCCGGCGATGGCGCCCGACGACGCACCCGGCGGCGCACCCGCAGCGCGAATCCGCAGGGGCGCGGGCGTCATGAGACGCACGGCCACGAGGGGCACGGGCACGATCAGGAGGGCGGCGGCGAGCCCGGCGCCCCGCTGCTGCAGGAGGCCGGCGGGGAGGCTGCTGCGCCCAAGCGGCGTCGCCGTCGCCGCTCCGGCGGGTCGGGGGGAACCGGCGGTGCCGGCACGTCCAGCGGCGAGAGTGCTCCCGCTGCCGAAGCCGCATCCGGCGCGGAGTAGCGCCGCCGAAACCGAGCCGATTCTCCGAGACCGCAGGGATCAGCGGCGCTGAAGCCCTCGGGTTCGAACACTGGGCTCGGTCTCGGCGGGCGGGGCTGCGGGGGCGGCTCGCCTCAGCGCGGCACGACGACCAGGTCGCGCAGACGCGCCACGACAGCCGGATCCGTCGTCCGCTCCCCCAGGCGGTTCGGCTTGCCCACCCCGTGGTAGTCGCTCGAACCGGTCGCCGCGAGTCCCAGCTCGGCGGCGGCCGCCTCGAGCGGGGGCAACCAGTCCATGCGGTTCTCGGGGTGATGCAGCTCGACGCCCCACAGGCCCGCCGCCGCGAGTGCCCGCAGCTCGTCCGGCGAACTCGGCCGGCGCTGCCGGAAGGCTGCGGGGTGCGCGAGCACGGCGACTCCACCGGCCGCACGCACCATGCGGATGGCATCGACGGTCTCGATCGCATGCGTGCCGAGGTAGTAGGGCGATCCGGGGTGCAGCACCTGCTCGAACGCCGAGCTGCGATCGTCGAAGTACCCCGCTGCGACCAGCGCGTCCGCGATGTGCGGCCGGCCGACGGTGCGGACGTCCTCGTCGCCCACCACTGTCTCCCACGTGATCGCGTAGTCGATCGACACGCGGCGCACCATCTCGCGCGCACGCGTGCGACGTGCCGTGCGCACCTCGGCGAGCGCCTCGAAGAGCTCGCCCGCGGCCGCGTCGATCCCGTATCCGAGCAAGTGCCGGGATCTGCCGGCGTGCTTCGTCGTGATCTCGATCCCTGGCACGAACTCGATGCCGTGCTCTCGAGCCGCGAGCCGCGCCTCATCCCAGCCGTCGACCGTGTCGTGGTCGGTCAGGGCGAACCCCGCCAACCCCAGCCGCGACGCCTCCCGGGCGATCTCTGCAGGGCGGGTCGTGCCGTCCGAGAAGACCGAGTGCGTGTGCAGATCGAATCCCCGCTGCGTCCCGGATGGTGCCATCCCTGCATTCTACGCGGGCGGCCGGCCCGAAAACCGCGATCGGCGCCCGGGCGCCCGACAGCGGCGCGCGTCAGCGGCGCCCGGCGCACGTCAGCGGCGCCCGGCGCACGTCAGCGGCGCGCGGCGCACGCTCCGATGGAGGTGAGAGGATGGAGGCATGACCGACACCGCCCAGGCCACCCACGAGGTGGAGATCGACAACAGCAACCGCAGCACCACCCCGCAGACGGACGCATTCGCAGACTACATCTCGGCGCACTGGGCGGAGCGGCCCGAGTCGATGCCCGAGCAGAGCGCTGCGGCGCCGTTCGCAGCGCGACGTCGCGCAAGCCTCGGAGCGCTCTTCCCCGGCACTCGGCTCGTGATCGCCGCGGGGGCGATGCAGCAGCGCTCCAACGACACGTTCTACCCCTTCCGCGCGCACAGCGCGTTCGCCCATCTGACGGGCTGGGGTGCAGACGCCGAGCCGGGTGCGATCCTCGTACTCGACCCGGTCGCAGGGGTGCACGAGGCCACCCACACCGCAACGCTCTACTTCCGCGAACGCGCCGGACGCGACAGCGACGAGTTCTTCGCGAATCCCGAGATCGGGGAGTTCTGGATCGGAGCGCGCCCGTCGCTCGCGCAGGTTTCGGCAGCGCTCGGGATCCGCACCGCAGCGCTCGCCGAGTTCTCGCCCGGCGCAGAGGATCGCTCGCTCGGCCTGGCCGAGGACGACCTCGAGCTCGCCCGAGCGGCCTCCGAGCTGCGACTGGTCAAGGACGCCTACGAGCTCGCCGAGATGCAGACCGCGGTCGATGCGACGGCGGCGGGCTTCTCCGAGGTGCTCGCGGCACTGCCGCGCGCCAGTGCGCATCCCCGTGGCGAACGGATCGTCGAGGGCGTGTTCAATCAGCGCGCGCGTCTCGACGGCAACACCGTCGGGTACGAGACCATCGCCGCCTCCGGCCCGCACGCCTGCACGCTGCACTGGATCCGCAACGATGGGCCTGTACGCGCGGGCGACCTCCTGCTGCTCGACGCCGGCGTCGAGCTCGCCAGTCTCTACACGGCCGACATCACCCGTACCGTGCCGGTCTCCGGCGCGTTCACCGAGGTGCAGCGCAGAGTGTACGACGCCGTGCTCGAAGCCGCCGATGCGGCCCGCGCGATCGTGCGTCCGGGCATCCGCTTCGGCGACGTGCACGACGCGGCAATGGCGGTGATCGAGCACCGCACCCGCGAGTGGGGGCTGCTGCCCGAGCACGACGGGACGGCGTACTACCGCCGCTACATGGTGCACGGCACAAGCCATCACCTGGGGTTGGACGTGCACGACTGCGCGCAGGCCCGACGCGAGATGTACCTCGACGGCATCCTGGAGCCGGGCATGGTGTTCACGATCGAGCCGGGCCTGTACTTCCAGCCCGACGATCTCACCGTGCCCGAGGAGTTCCGAGGCATCGGCGTGCGCATCGAAGATGACATCGCGGTGACCGAGGACGGGTGCGTCAACCTCTCGGCCGGCATCCCGCGCACCGCCGACGAGGTAGAAGCCTGGATCAGGGAATCTCAGCGGGGATCCTGATCCGAGCGGCGGCACGCGGCGTCCTGCACGCGGCGTCTCCCGCACAGACGAGCCGGGTATCATCGATCCTCTGATGAGTGCTGGACCTGTACGCTCGGGATCGTCCCGGTGGGCCCGCGCCCGCGGCGCATGCGCCGCGGGCGCGGCGCTCGTGCTTCTCGGAAGCGCGATCACGGCACCGCTCTCGATGGCGAGCGCCCTGACCGGAACCGGCTCCGGCTCCGCGAGCGTGCTCAGCGGAGCCCAGCGACTCGATCCGGAGAGCTTCTCGGAAGCGCTCGTCGACACAACGGTCTCCGTCGCCTCACCGACCGCACCGGGACGCTCGGAACGGGCGGCACTGTACAGCCTGCAGCAGTTCATGTTCACCGGCTCCGTCGCCTGGGGCGGCTACCGATTCACCTACTACAGCCAGCAGGTGCTCCCCGGCCCCGGGCTCAGGATCCCGGGCCGTCACGTCAACAGCGATGGCTATGTGAGCGACGGGGACGGCTTCATCGTGCTCGCGGGATCCGCGCCCAAGGGTTCCGTGTTCGAGACCCCGTTCGGCTACCAGGGCAAGATCTACGATCGCGGCACCTTCGGCAACCACCTCGACGTCTACATCCGCTGACCGGCGCGCCGGGCTGCTACGGCTCCGCACCGTCCGTGTAGACCCACCGCCCGTCGTCGTCGCGGGTGAAGCGACTGCGCTCGCGCTGCTCGAACCGCCCGTCCGGTGTGCTGCCCACCGCGGTGAAGGTGACGAAGCCTTCTGCGTCGAACGGGCCGCCGGCTTCCGCGCGCTCGATGAACAGCCGCTTCCACACGATCGAGTCGTCGAGGTCCATCGAGCGCGGCCGGGTGGCGGGATCCCAACTGTGCAGCAGGTACTCCGCCGCCCCCAGCGCGAACGCACTGTACCTGGCCCGCATGAGCCGCTCGGCCGTGGGCGCCGGCTCGCCCGCGTGCATCCGCCCGCAGCAGTGCTCATACGATTCGCCCCGTCCGCAGGGGCAGCGACCGATCCCCGTCCCGCGCCGCTCGCTCATCGGGGGCACCCGCCGCTCACAGCTCGCCGCGCAGGGCCGCCTGCAGCGTGTCGAGGCGTACGCCGCCGATCGCCAGCGCATCCCGGTGGAAGGCGCGCACGTCGAAGTCGGATCCGGCGGCCTCGGCGCGCTCCCTAGCCTCGTCGCGCAGCGCCTCCCAGATGCGCTGGCCCACCTTGTACGAGGGCGCCTGCCCGGCCCAGCCCAGGTATCGCAGCACTTCGAAGCGGACGAATCCGTCGTTCATATTGACGTTGTCTCGCATGAAGGAGAACGCGAAGTCGCCGTCCCAGACGCCCGCGCCATCGGGGCGGGTCTTGCCCAGGTGCACCCCGATGTCCAGCACCACCCGGGCAGCGCGCATCCGCTGCCCGTCGAGCATCCCGAGCCGATCGGCGGGGTCCTCGAGATAGCCGAGCTGTTCCATCAGTCGCTCCGCGTAGAGCGCCCACCCCTCCGCGTGCCCGGAGGTGCCCGCCAGTTGGCGTCGCCACTCGTTGAGCGTTCCGCGATTCACCACTGCCTGGCCGATCTGCAGGTGATGCCCGGGCACACCCTCGTGGTAGACCGTCGTGAGCTCTCGCCACGTGTCGAACTCCGTCACCCCCTCGGGCACTGACCACCACATGCGACCGGGTCGCGAGAAGTCGTCGCTCGGACCCGTGTAGTAGATCCCGCCCTCCTGCGTCGGGGCGATGCGGCACTCCAGCGCACGAATCTGATGGGAGATCTCGAACTGCGTCTCACCGAGTTCCGCCACCGCACGATCACTCGTCTCCTGCATCCAGCGTCTCAGCGCTTCGGTGCCGTGCAGCCGACGACCGGGGTCGCGCTCCAACGCCGCCACCGCCTCGGCCACGATGCCGGGACGGGGTACTCCCCCGACGATCTCTGCCGCCGCGCGCTCTTGCTCCTCGGTCATCCGCGCCAGTTCTTCCAGGCCCCACTCATAGGTCTCGTCGAGGTCGATCCGGGCCCCCAGGAACCCCTCGGAGGCGAGCTCGTAGCGTTCTCGTCCGAAGGCGTCCTCCGAGCTCGCCGTGGGCGCGATCTCGCGTTCGAGGAAATCGGCCAGGTCGGCGTAGGCGCTCGAGGCCGCCGCGGCCGCGGCCGCGAGTTCCAGCGCGAGGGGGGCCGGCACACCGGAGGTCGACGCGAGCCGGCCGAAGAAGCCGGGCTCCTCGGGGGAGCCCGCCGTGCGCCGCGACTGCGCCGCGACTTCGACGACCTGCCGCACGGCGGGGGTCAGCCCGCGCGACGCCCCCTCGGACAGGCTCTCGCGATACCCCGCGAGCGCCCCGGGAATCTCCCGCAGGCGTGCCGCAACGAGTTCCCAATCGGCGGCGGACTCGGTGCGCATCAGGTCGAAGACGTCGCGCATCTGCTGCGGGGGCGACTCGATGACGTTGAGATCGCGCAGGTGCTCGCCCGATTCGTGCTGGGCGAGCGACAGCCGCAGCTCCGATGCGAGATCGGCGCGGGTCACCGCGTCGACCTCATCGGCGGGCGGCGCGGCCGCAAGCTCGGCGAGAACGCTTCGTCGCGCCTCGGCGACGCCTTCGGCGCCTGCCGGCGAATAGTCCGCGAGCCCCGAGCTCGGCCTGCCGATGTACGTGCCGACCGTGGGGTCGTGCGCGACGAGGGCGTCCACCCAGGCCTCTGCGATGCGATCGACGGCGGTCTGCCTGCGCTCCACGTTCATACCGTCCAGCCTAGAGCTTCGCCAACCGACCGTCGGGAGTTCGGGCCTCCCGCCTGTCGGTTCGCGAAGCGCGGCGCTTCAGGGCAGAATGGAGGTGTGCACGGCGCGATCCCGCACCCCGTGCTCACCGGCAGCCGGTTCCCGTCTGCGCAGACGTTCCGAGGAGACCCCGTGAAGATTCGCACCCGTATCGCCACCGCCGTGACCGCAGCGCTCGCCTCGGTCTTCGTCGCCGTGCCCGCGTTCGCCCACGACGGCGGGCACGAAGAATCGATGTTCTCGACGGCGGGCGATCCGCTCGACGTGGTGGCGATCTCGATCGTCGGCGTCGTGCTGCTGGCCGTGGTGCTGATCGGTTCGACGCTCGTGGGCAATCTCTTCGAGAAGAAGTAGCCTCAGACGGAGCGCGCAGCTGGGGCCGGGATCCGTGCAGGATCCCGGCCCCAGCTGCATTGACGAGCGGGGCGTTCAGCTCACGACGCGGATACCGTCGACTGCGGCGTCGACCGCGCCGCGCACATACCCCGTGGGCGAGGCCGCGACGGCCCGCAGAAACTTCACGGTCTCGGCGGTGATCTCCTCGCCCGGCAGCAGATTGGGGATGCCCGGCGGGTAGGCGGCCAACGTATCGGCGGAGACGCGTCCGATCGCCTCCTGGGCCGGCACGATCTCGCTCGCGCCGAAGTAGGCGTCGCGCGGCAGCAGGCGCAGCGCGCCGGGCTCGGGCAGCTCGGGGAACGCCGCTCCCCGCTCCTCCGGCCCCAGGCGGGCCGCCTCGTCGGCGACCTGGTCGAGCGCTGCGGAGAATCGGGCGACGTCGGGGGTGCGCAGCGCACCGATCACCGCGACGACGCTCGTCGCAGTCGACATTTCGAGATACACGCCGTGCTCGCGGATCATGCGTCCGCGCACCCAGTGCCCGCTGCGCCCGAGTGCCGAGACGTCGATCGGCACGCGCAGCGGATCCGTGTCGACGATGTCGGGGAACTCGCCGAATCCGTCGCTGATGACCGCGAACCGCGGATCGCGCCGCAGCCGTGTGCGCAGATCCTCAGCCGCCCGGATCGCTGCTCCGATCCGCTCCTCCCCCGTGACCAGCGCACGACGGGCCGCGTCGAGCGAGCTCATCAGCACGCCGCTCATCGATGTCGACGCCGTCATGGAGAACGCGCGCGCCACGAGCGGTTCGAGGCGGTCGGCGAAGGGGCCGTGGCCCAGGTGCAGCATGGCCGACTGGGTGAGGGATCCCGCGAGCTTGTGCGTGCTCGAGACCACGAGGTCGGCGCCCAGTCGCGCCGGCGACTCGGGCAGCTCCGGGTGGAAGCCGAAGTGGGCGCCCCAGGCGCCGTCGACGATGAGCGCGGCGCCGTGCGCGTGGGCGACATCGGCGAGGCCCCGCACATCCGCTGTCGAGCCGAAGTAGCTCGGCGAGACGACGTAGACGCTCGACACTGCGCGCCCGGCCTCGGATTCGCGGGTGAGCGCCGCGTCGAGCGCGTCCGGCGCGAGTCCGTGCGCGATCCCATGATGCGCGTCAATCGCCGGCGCGACGAAGGAAGGGATCAGTCCGGCGAGCAGCACCCCGTCGGTGAAACTGGAGTGCATGCTGCGCTGGATCAGCACGCGCTCGCCGAGCCCGCGCACGGCGATGGCCGCCGTGCGGTTCGCCTGCGATGCGCCGTTGGTGAGGAACCAGCTGCGCCGGGCGCCCCAGGCCTCTGCGGCGAGGCGCTGAGCGTCGACGAGCGGCGAGTCGTCTCCGAGGTCGATCCCCTCGATCATGAGCGGCACATCGAGTCGCGCCGCACGCGGCCCGAGGAGCTGCGCGATGTGCGCGCCGCCGTCGTCCGGGTCGTTCCCGTGCCCGGGCACCATCATCGAGAGCGGCTCGGAGGCGCCGAAGCGCTCGATCGCCTCGGCGTACGGAGCCTGCTGCTGCTCGGCGGAGAAGCGGCGCGCGAACGCCTCCTCGCCGGTCGCCGAGATGCCGGCGGACGCCGCGCTCGGACCCGTGCGGTCATCGGGGCCGGGGCGGGCCTCGGAGCCGGGCACGTCGTCGTCGATGCGGGTACCGGGCGTCCACGAATCCTGATGCAGCATGGAGTCATGATCCCGCGCCCTCGGCACGGGCTGGAACCCTGCATTCGCCTCACGGGCGCAATATGCTGTATTGAACCACTCCCCCGCGATCTCGCACGCCGCTCCAGAAGGATGGTGGACCTCATGATCGACCTCAGACAGCTCCTGGCGCTCAGCGCCGTGGCCGCCGAAGGATCGGTGGCGCGCGCAGCCACCCGACTGGGCTGGAGCCAGCCGACGGTCGACTATCACCTGCGCAATCTCGACCGCCTCGTGGGCGCAGACCTCACCGAGCGCAGCACCCGCGGCAGCAAGCTGACCACGGCGGGATCGCTCATGCTCGAGCGGGGCCAGGAGATCCTCGGCCTCGCCGAACGGGCGCTGACCGACGTGCGCGATCTCGCTCAGTTGGGTCGGATCCGCCTGAGGTTCGGCACGTTCCCGACGGCCGCCGCGCGTCTCCTCCCCGGAATCACGAGCCGCGTGGCCGAACTCGGCATCGAACTCGACGCCACGCTCGAGGAGCTCGCGCCGCTCGTCACGCGGGTCAACCAGCACACGCTCGACGCCGCACTCGTCTACGCGGCAGGCGGCTACCGACTCCCGTTCCGCGCCGAGGTGCACACCACGCACCTCTTCACGGATCCGATGCTCGTCGCCCTGCCCGCGTCGCACCCGGCCGCGCGGCACCGCACCTTCGATCAGGAGACGCTGCTCTCGCTCGCCACCGACAGCTGGGTGATGGGCTCGACCCCGGGCGACACGCTCGATGATCTCGTGCGAGAAGTGTTCCAGGCGGCCGGCCATCAGATCGACGTCGCGATCAGAACCGACGACTACTCCGTCGTGCTCGGGCTCGTCGCGGCGGGCATGGCCGTCGCGCTCGTGCCGAGCCTCGTCGGCAACCGGCCGCCCGAAGGCGTCGTGCTGCGCCCCGTCGACGATCCGCGCTTCACGCGCGAGCTCCTGCTCGCCGCGCCGGCCGGTCCCGGTGGTCCGTCCGCCGCCGTGCGCCAGCTGGCCGAGGCCGTCCGGCGCTCCATCAGCGCACTCGGGTAGGGCGGCGCTTCGCCCCTCAGCCAAGGGTCGAGTCATCCACCGGCTCCGACCTGACTCCGAACCGCACCGGCGCGCCACCGGCTGCGGATCCCGCGGGCTCAGTGGCCCGCCGGCGCCCCGACCTCCTGATCGGCGGGCTTCTGCACGAAGAACGCCAGCACCACCGGCACGACCGCGATACAGGCGGCCACCAGGAATGCGGCGTGCGTACCCGGCTCGCCGGCCTCGGCGGTCGGCAGGCCGCGGGCCTCCCCGGCGTGCAGGAACGTCGAGTAGATCGAGATCAGCACGGCCGTTCCGGCGGCGCCCCCGACCTGCTGCAGGGTGTTCAGCACCGCGGAGCCGTGCGAGTACAGCGACCGGTCGAGTGAACCGAGTGAGGCCGAGAAGAGCGGCGTGAACGAGCCCGCGAGGCCCAGCGACATGAGGATCTGCACGATCACGAGGAACCACATCGGCGTGTGCACGCCCACCGTCGAATAGGTGAACAGCGCCACGGCGATGAGGATCGTGCCCGGCACCAGCAGCGTCTTGGGGCCGCGGGCGTCGTAGATGCGCCCCATGACCGGCCCGAGGAGCCCCATGAGCACCGACCCGGGCAGCAGCACGAGGCCGGCGGCAGTCGGATCGAGGCCCGCCACGTTCTGCAGGTAGAGCGGCAGCAGGGAGAACGTGCCGAACATCGACAGCGCAACGACGCCCATGATGATCACGGAGACCACGTAGTTGCGCGTGGCGAAGACCCTGAGGTCGAGCAGCGCGTCGTTGCGCTTCTGCAGCGCCAGCTGACGCCACACGAAGAGCGTGAGGAACACGGCCCCGCCGAGAATCACGCCCCAGGGCGGAACGGATCCGGCCGTCGAACCGCCTGCTGCGCCGTGGCCCCCTCCGAGCTGGCTGAGCCCGTAGACCAGGCCGCCGAACGCGAACGCAGACAGGATGATCGACAGCACATCGATCGGAGCTCGAGTGGTCTCCCCCAGATTGGTCATCCACTTCGCCCCGAGCAGCAGCGCGGCCGCGGCGATGGGCAGGATGATCCCGAACAGCCAGCGCCAGCCGAGCGTGTCGAGCACGACGCCCGAGAGCGTGGGCCCGAGCGCGGGCGCGAGGCTCATGACGAGCCCCACCCGTCCCATCATGCGGCCGCGCGAGTGCGGGGGCACCACGTTCATCATCGTCGTCATGAGCAACGGCATCATGACGCCGGTGCCCGCGGCCTGCACGATGCGGCCGAGCAGCAGCACCGGGAACCCGGGCGCGACGAGGCAGATGGCGGTTCCCAGCACGAACGCGCTCATCGCCGCGAGGAATACCTGTCGCGTGGTGAAACGCTGCAGCAGGAATCCGGTGGTGGGGATCACGACCGCCATCGTCAGCATGAAGGCGCTGGTGAGCCACTGGCCCAGCTCGGGCGGAATGCCCAGCGTCTGGTTCAACGACGGAATGGCGATCGCCATGGTCGTCTCGTTGAGGATCGCGACGAACGCCGCCGCGAGCAGCAGCCAGATCACCCGCATGCCGGCAGGATCGATGGTGTCGCCCGGCACCGCAGGCCGGACGATGGGCGCTGTGGATTCGCCAGCAGATTGAGACATAAGGAATCTACCTTATCGGAAATCCTCGTGCTCCGCTGACCCGGCGCGACGGACCGCGGGGATCGGGTTTCGACTCGCTGCGCTCGATCAACCGGCGGAGCGACTCGCTGCGCACCGCTACTCCGCGAACGGGTCGCGCAGACGCTGCAGGAAGGCCGCGGTCTCCGCGCGCTCGGGGCGCTCGAAGATCTGCTGCGGCGGGCCCGACTCGATGATCACCCCGTCCTTGAGGTAGACGACTCGATCGGCGACGCGGCGCGCGAACGACATCTCGTGCGTGGCCATGACGATCGTCGAGCCGGCCGCCTTGAGCTCGCGCACGAGGTCGAGCACCTCGCCCACGAGCTGCGGGTCGAGCGCGCTCGTGATCTCGTCGAGCAGCAGCAGCTCGGGGTCGGTCGCGATGGCGCGGGCGATGGCGACGCGCTGCTGCTGGCCGCCGGAGAGCCGATCCGGGTACTCCTTGGCCTTGTCGCCGAGCCCGATGCGCTCGAGCAGCGCGAGACCCGTGCGCTCGGCCTCGGCGCGCGAGGTGCGGAACACCTTGCGCGCCGCGAGCGTGACGTTGTCGAGCACGTTCATGTGCGGGAAGAGGTTGTAGTGCTGGAAGACCACGCCGATCCGCGCCCGCACCCGGTCGGCGTCGGCGCGGGGGTCGGTGATGTCCTCGGCCGCGCCGTCGGCGCCGTGCAGCAGGATGCGGCCGTCGTCGACCTGCTCGAGCAGGTTGATCGTCTTGAGCAGCGTCGACTTGCCGGATCCCGAGGCCCCGATGAGCACCACGACCTCGTGCCGGCCGACGGTGAGGTCGATGCCCCGCAGCACCGGGTGCTCGTCGAAGCGCTTGTGCACTCCCTGCACGTCGAGCACCACCGCCGGTCCGGTCTGCTCCTCGGGCCGCAACGTGCCGCTCATACCGCGCCTCCCACCTGCTCGCGCCGCTGCGCTCGCGCCGTCATCCAGTCGGTGAGGCGGATGAACGGCCACGACAGCAGCACGAAGAGCACCCCCGCCAGCACGTAGGGCGTGAAGTTGTAGCTCGCCGCCACCTCGATCTGGGCCGCGCGCACCGCGTCGACCGCACCGAGCACTGAGATCAGGCCGACGTCCTTCTGCATCGACACGAAATCGTTCATGAGTGCGGGGGTCACTTTGCGCACGGCCTGCGGCATCACCACCAGGCGCAGCGTCTTGCCGTGGCTGAGCCCGAGCGATCGCGCCGCGAGCCGCTGCGAGGGATGCACGGCGTCGATCCCCGCGCGCAGCACCTCGGCGACGTAGGCCGAGTAGCAGAGGATCAGCGCGATCGTGCCCCAGACCTGCGCGGGCACGCGACCCGTGAGCTCGAGGCCGGGGATCCCGAACCCCACGAGGTACAGCACCAGCAGCACCGGGATGCCGCGGAAGATGTCGGTATAGCCCGCCGCGAGCAGCCGCACGGGGGTGAACACCGCTCCCTTGAGGGTGCGCGCGATCGCGAGCAGGGTACCCAGGATCGCGACCCCCAGCGCGGCGACGACGAGCACCTGGATGTTCAGCCACAGTCCCTTGATGACCCGCGGGAACGACGCGACGGCCACCTGCGGGTCGAAAAAGGTCTCGCGCACGCGATCCCAGCCCGGGCTGTTCACCAGCACGACGGCGATCACGCCCGCGAACACGAGTGTGCTGACGACGCTGACGAGGATCGAGCGCTGCTTGCGGGCGCGACGGTACGCGCGCCGCTCGAGCTCGATCCGAGAGGGCTCGAACGGCGCGGCGTCGACAGATGCGGTCACGGGCTTCCCATCGTCATCCGGTCCGGGCAGGCGCCCGGACCGGCGGAAACTGGTCGGGCGGGGTCTCGCGCGGAATCGTGCCGCAGACCCCGCGGGTCACTGCAGGACCGGGGCGCCCTGGTCTGCGAGCCACTCAGTCTCGAGATCTGCGAGGGTGCCGTTCTCGCGGAGCGCGTCGACGGCCGCCGTCACATCGGCGGTGAGGGACGAGCCCTTGGGAAGCACGAATGCGAACTCATCGCCGCCCTCGGCGGAGTCGAGCTGACCGACGATCACGCCGTCGTCGAGCTGCGCGTCGCGCACGAAGAAGGCGCCGGGCAGGTCGGTGACGAGGGCGTCGATCGTGCCGTTCTGCAGCGCGGCGACCGCGTCGTCGACGCTGTTGAAGACCTGGAGGTCCTGGTCCGGTGCGATGACCTCCTCGGCGACCGTGAGCGAGGTCGTGCCAGAGGCGACGCCGAGCACGGCGTCCTTGAGGTCGGCGATGCTCGTCGCCTCGGCGGCGGGCGTGCCGCCGGCCGCGACGACGGCCTGGCTGGTTACGTAGTACGGCGACGAGAAGTCGACGGCCTGGGCCCGGTCCTCGGTCGCGGAGAACTGCTGGATGTTCAGGTCGAAGTCCTTCGGGCCCGGGGCGATCGCGGAGTCGAAGGTCGTGCGCACCCACACGACGTCCTCGGCCGCGTAGCCCATCTCCTCGGCGACGGCGTAGGCGACGGCGGCCTCGAAGCCTTCGCCGCTCTCGGGATCATCGTTCAACACCCAGGGCGCATACGCGGGCTCGCCGGTGGCGATCGTGAGCACGCCCTCGGTGACGGGAGCCACACCCGCCGCGTCGTCGGCGGAGTCGGACTCGCCTCCGCCGGTGCAGGCGGTGAGGGCGAGCAGCGCTGCAGCGCCGACGGCGGCGGCCGTGGCGAGGCGGGAAGTGCGGGACATGGAGGTACTCCTTCTCCGTGGGCGGGGATCGGGGCGCACGGAGATTCCGCGCAGACCAGGGTTCATTCTACGAGACGCCGGACCCGGCGCGAGGCGCTCACCCGTCACAGGAGGTCACGGGAGGCACCCCAGCGGGGGTCGCCTGCCACGATCGTGCGCCGGGCGCGCCCCGCGCCGTCCTCGACGAGTTCGGCGAGCGCGGCGTCGGGGTCGCGGGCCTGCACGTCGAAGCAGGCGAGGTCGGCGACCGCACCGACGCCCAACTGGCCGATCCTCTCCCGTCCCACGTGCAGGCCGAGCGCAGCGGCACCGCCGAGCGTCGCCGCGGTGAAGAGGCGCTGGTGCAAGTCGTCTCCGCGGTACCCCTGCTTGCGGGCCACTCGGTAGAGCGCCGCGACGTCGGCGAGCAGGTCGAGCGAGGGAGAGGACGAGAGCGAGTCGGTGCCGACCGCGATGAGATTGCCCTCGCGCAGGTAGGCCGCGACCGGCGGCATATCGAGCCCGATCACCTCGTTGGAGCGGGGGCACAGCGCCACACTCGTGCCCCGGGCGCGCAGCAGCGCCCGATCCTCGGCGCTCACGTACACGCCGTGGGCGATGTGGCAGTCGGGCCCCAGCACGCCGAGGTGATCGACGAATTGCGTCGAGGAGACGCCGATCCCGTGGGAGCGCAGCGCGCGGAAGCTGTCGGCGCCGAGTTCCGGCCACTCGCCGTGCCCTCCCGGCCCGGCCCCCGCGTAGCCGTCGATGCCGTCGAACTCCCGCTCCATGTGGGCCTCGGCGAGATGGATGTGCAGGCGCAGGCCCTCCTCGCGCACGATGTCGGGCAGCTCGAGCAGCGGCTGCACCTCGAGCGAGTACGGCGCGTGCGGGGACACTCCGGCGCCGGGCGGAGTCGGGATGCTCCGGATCTGGTCGCGCACCTCGTCGCGCGCCGCCGCATTCCAGTCGGCATTGCGCTTCCCGTAGACCTCCCAATAGGCGATTCCGTGCATGCCCGCGTCGTGCAGGGCGCTCAGCGCCTCACGATCCGTGACCACGTCGGCGGCCGCGGTGACGCCCGCCGCGAGGCTCTGCGCGGCACCGTCCGCGGCCGCCGCGGCCCAGTCGTGGTCGTCTCGGGCATAGACCTCGTCGAAGGCGTCTCCCCAGTGGTCGAACCCGGTGTACGCGCGGCTCGCGACCTCGGACATGCGGGTGTACTGCAGGTGGGTGTGCGCGTTCACGAGGCCGGGCGCGAGGACCCCCTCCCAGTGCTCCTCGCGATAGCCGGCCCCGCGCGCGTCGAGCGCGTCCAGCACCCAGCGCCGGTCACCGACGTGCAGGATCCGCCCGTCGCGCACCGCGACGGCCCCGTCGGGGATGCGGGGACTCGTCACGGGGAACACGAGGGAGGCGCTGTAGACGACGGTCTGGGGTTCGGTGGTCACCCGTAGATTCTAGGGCGGCCGCGCCGACCGTTCGCACCGCCGGCCCCGCCGGCCCCGCCGGAGTGCGCTACGCCCGGTAGCGGTGCACGGTCCAGGGCTGGGCGGCCCCGCCCGGCCGAGCGCCGAGGGGCGCCGGATCCGCGTCCGCACCGCGCGCCGCGAGCGCCGCCCGCGCCACCAGGTGTTCCTCCTCCTCGGAGAGGGCGTGCACGCCGGCGGGCGGATCGTCGCGCATGAGCCGCATGAGGGCGGCGATCTGGGTGGCGAAAGAGAGGTCCATCACCTCGATCGGGTTGCCCTCCCCGGCCGTGTAGTTGACGCCCCCGCCGCTCGCGAGCACGAGCACCCCGCGCTCGGCGCCGGGCACGATCCACTCGTCCACCCCGGGCGCGACCGGCGCGCAGCGCCACCCCGCGGCGGCCAGCTCGTCGAGCGCCAGTTCGTCGTCGATGCCGCCGGCTACGGCCACGGCCGTTCCGGGCCGCAGTCGGGCGAACCCCGCGGCGTCGAGCGTGTGCCACACCCCCGTCGCGCTCACCACGACGTCTGCCCGGGGCAGCGCCTCGACGGCCCCGCGCGCCTCGAACCCGTCGTGCAGCGCCGCGAGGGCGCGCACCGGGTCGCGCTCGACGACCGCGACCCGCGCACCGAGCGCGGCCGCGAATCGGGCCGTGCCCACCCCCACGGGCCCGTAGCCGAGCACCGTCCAGCGCGTGCCCGCGATACCCCGATATCGGCCCTCCGCGGTCCGTGAGGCCCCCGGGCCGCTCCACCCCGCCGCATCGAGCAGATCCGCCGTCGCGAAGACGCACGACTGCCCCGTGCCCACGAGGTTGTCGAAGCCGGTCTTGGTGCGCGCGTCGTTCACCGCGATCACGGGGATGCGCAGCGCTCCCTCCGCCGCCATCTCGCGCAGGGGGCGCACGCCGCTCGTCGTCTCCTCCGCCGCGGCCCGCAACGTCGCGAGCGCCTCGCGGTGCTCGGTGTGGGCGAGGCGGATCAGGTGCGCACCGTCGTCGATGAGGTATTCGGGGCGCCACGCGAGCACCGCGGCCGCGTGCTCGGCGTCCAGACGGCGCGCCGCGTCGGGATCCGGGCAGCCCCCCGTCGGGGCGAACACGGCGACCCGGCCCGCTGCGGCGAGCTCCGCCGCCACCGCGGGGTCGGTCTCCGACACCGCGCTGAACACTGCCACCTCGCATCCGGCGTCGGCGAGGGCGAGCACGAGCGCGGCCGTCTTCGGCTCGAGCACCAGGCTCACCGCGATGCGCGGGGCCCCGCCGGATCGCTCCGTTTCGGTGCGCATGTCCGAGGCGAGCAGGGCGGTCGCCCGCATCCCCCGCGCGGCCCACGCGATCCTCGCCCCGGCGTCGTCGCCCCGGGCCGAGCGCACGCCGCCGTCGAGCCCGACGACCACCGGGGCGAGTCCCCCGGTGCCGGTGTCTTCGCCCGGTGCGTCGATCGCCCGGTCGCGGAACACGAAATCGGCTGGCGCTCCCGCCTCGCTCGCCCACCGCACGCCCATGCGGGCGAGCGCGGTGCGCAGCAGCTCTCCCGTCCGCGCATCGGAGACCTCCGCGTCGGCGACTCCGCCCGAGAGCAGGCGATTGCCCGCGCCGGCCGCCGTTCGCACGGCGCGCTCCACCACCAGCTCCCGGTCGTCCGAGCGGCGATCCTCGTCTTCGTTCACGGCGACTGCTCCTCCCACTGGGCGCACGCGGCGACCGGATCCTCCGGCAGCCCGAGCGCCTCGCGCGCCGCGGCCGACGCGCTCGCCGACTCCGCCGCGCCCTGCCACGCGTAGCCGACCGCCTCGTCCGCGTCGAGCTTCGCGACCCGACGAGCCTGCGTGCGGTCGTCCTCGAGGGTCTCGCGTACGTCCTCGACCGCCGCCTCCGTCCGCGTCGGCCACTCCTGCTGCTTCGTATCGAGCCGCTCGGCGGCGCGCTCGCTCGCCGCGGCGACCGCGTCCATCGTCTCGGCGAAGAGCCTGGTGTCGATCTCCGGGGCCCCGTCGCGCGCCAGGGCGACGCGCAGGCGGTCCAGCTCGACGTCGGCGGCGTCCCATGCGTCGTTCACCGGGCAGACGGCATCGAGGTAGATCGCGCCCGCCTCGCTCGGCGAGAGCACCTGGGGCGGCGGAGGTGGCTCGGGGTCGCCGCTGCAACCGACCAGCGCGGCGCCGAGCGGGCCGAGCGCGCCGATCACGCCGATCACGCCGAGCGCTCTGGCGGCCCGGAGCCGAGGTCTCTTGCTCACCATTCGAGGATATCCGCCCGTTCCCCGGCACCGACTTCTCGCCTAGGCTGGCGTCATGGCGAGATACGAGAACGAGGAGCAGGCAGCCGCCGACGGCTTCGGCATCGTGCACGAACCCGAGCGCCACCGCTACGCCGTCTATCAGCGCGGGTCCGGCGAGGACCGTCTGATCGGCGAGGCCCACTACTCGCTGCTCGGCGACGACATCATCGATTTCGACCACACGGTCGTCGTGCCGGCTCTGCGGGGCACGGGCCTCTCCCGTCTGCTCGCGCGACGCGCGCTCACGGGCGACGCGATCGGCGGGCGCAGCGTGCGCGCCTCGTGCTGGTTCATCGACGGCTACCTGGCCCGGCACCCGGAGCTCCTCGAGCGCTAGCGGGGCTCGAGCGCCGGCGCGGCGGCGCCGACGTCAGGCGCTCTCCCGGTCCTTCCGGCGCGACCTGCGCGGCTTGGCCGCGCCGCTCTGCTGCTGGATGAGCGCGGTCAGATCCTTCTCGATGAGCTGCTGGATCCGACCGTCCCGTTCGCTCCGATACTCGTCACTGTCGCCGCCGCTGTAGTAGGGGTGGCTCGCCCGCTCCTTCAGCGAGTCGCCGATCTCATGCCACGCCAGGTTCCTCGCCCGTTCGGCGGTCTCGGCGAGGTAGGCGTCGTCGGCGGCGCGCGCGTGCAGCTCTTCGGCCACGCGCTCGTACACCTCCTGGCGGTGCCGCAGGGTGCGGTTGTCGTCGTTCCCGTAGTCCGACTCGCTCCAAGAGCTGCGGCCCGTGTCGCGGATCTCATTGCGCATGCGCGAGATGTGGGTCGCGTCGCGCTCCCGCTCGCGGGCGAGATCCTCGGTCGCTTCGCGCACCATGTCGATGATCTGAGACTCGCGGTAGTCGACATGTCGCTTCAACGCGTTCATGATGATCGCGTTCTTGACCGTCATCCGCACCGCGACATCGGCGACCAGCAGGCCCTGCTCGACGATCTCCTCGACCGGGGCCAGGACCCGCCTGGGCAACCTGCGCTGCGGGCGGCTGCTGCCGCGCTTGCGTTTCTTCGACCAGCCGAACACCGCTCTCCTCTCAGATCCCTCACCCCATTCGCACCATTATCTCCCATCCCGGCGGGATCGGGCCGATTCGCGTGTGAGAGACTGGGTTCGGCCCCGTCTCCCCGGGGCGCGGACGAGGGAGCTGTACCCGCACATCAGACGACGGCCGGAAAGCAGCAGTGCCATGTCTGTCGTGTGGATCGCTCTCGTGCTGAGCGGAGTGCTCGAGGCGGTGTGGGCAACGGCCCTCGATGCCTCCCGAGGATTCCGGAAGTTCTGGCCGAGCGTCGTGTTCGCGGTCTCGTTCATCGCGAGCATGGCGGGGCTCGCCTTCGCCATGACCGGCATCGCGGTGGGAACGGCCTACGCCGTGTGGGTCGGGATCGGCGCCGTGCTGACGGCCGCCTGGGCGATGATCACGCGCCGGGATCGCGCGACGGTGCTGCGCGTAGTGCTGCTGATCGGGCTCGTCGGCTGCGTGGTCGGCCTCAAGGCGGTGAGCTGACGTGGCCGCGGAGGGCACGCAGAAGACCGCCACCGCCGCGCACTGGATCGTGCTGTTCACGAGCGCGGGTCTCGAGGCGGCGTGGGCGATCGCGCTCGATCAGTCGCGGGGCTTCACCGTGCTCGTCCCCGCGATCGTGTTCGGCGTGGCCTGCGTGCTGAGCCTCGCGGGTCTCGGATACGCGATGATCGGGATCCCGGTGAGCATCGCCTACGCGATCTGGACCGGGCTCGGAGCGGCGTTGACCGTCGGGGCGTCGATCCTGCTCGGCATCGAGAGCCCGTCGCCGCTCAAGCTGCTGTTCCTCGCGGGAATCGTCGGCTGCGTGATCGGGCTCAAGTTCGCGAAGGCGCCGGCTCGAGCGACACCCACACCGACGCCGCAGCCGCGGGCCCGAGGCTGACCGGGACCGCGGCGGCCCCCACCCGCACGGTCACCGTCTCCGAGTAGGGTTCGCCCGGGAGCACCTCGAGTTCGGCGTCGACCACGAGACCGCGGCTCGCGAAGTACTGCAGCATCTCGTTGTCGGCGTCCGAGATGCGCTCGACGCGCACGCGGCACGGCGCCGGAGCCTCTGCGAGGATCACCGCGTCGGGCCGGTGCACGCGGCCGTCCGCACTCGGTATCGGATCGCCGTGCGGATCCCGGGTCGGGTACCCGAGCACCCGATCGACCCGGTTGATGAGCTCGTCCGAGACGGCGTGCTCGAGCCGGTCTGCCTCCTCGTGCACCTCGTCCCACTCGTAGCCGAGCATCTGCACGAGGAAGGTCTCGAGCAGTCGATGACGGCGGATCATGGAGACGGCGTGCTCGCGGCCCAGCTCGGTGAGCGTGACGTCGCCGTAGCGGGCATGCCCGATGAACTCGAGGTCGGAGAGCTTGCGCAGCGCGTCGGAGACGGTGGAGAGCCGCACACCGGCCGCCTCGGCGATGGCCGAGTTCGAGACCGGCGCGTCCGACCACTCCTGGAGCCCCCAGATGACCTTGAGATAGTTCTGCATTCCGGGCGAGATTTCGTCGACGCTCACGCGCTCCAGGCTACCCGGTCCGCTGGTGCTGCGGGGCGGTGCAGGAGAGACTGGGTGCATGGACGTCAGGATCAAGCGCGTGTACGAGCCGGCGGAGCCGGACGACGGCTTCCGGGTGCTGGTGGATCGGCTCTGGCCGCGGGGCGTGTCGAAGGAGCGGGCCGAGCTCGACCTCTGGGACAAGGAAGTGGCGCCCAGCCCCGCGCTGCGCAAGACCTGGCACGCGGCCCCCGACGCGCACGATCCCGAGCGTTTCGCCGCGTTCGCAGCCGACTACCGCCGAGAGCTGGCCCGGGGGGCCGCCGCCGAGGCGCTCGAGCGGCTCGCCGGGCTGGCGGGCGAGCACTCGCCGCTCACCCTGCTCTACGGGGCGCGCGACGCCGAAGCGAATCACGCGGTGGTGCTGCGCGATGCCCTGCTGGAGCGGCTCGAGCAGGGGTGACGCGCCCTCATCCCTCGACGAGGATCGCGCGCAGCCGCGCGATCGCGGCGCCGAACTCCGCGTCGTCCGGACCGCCCATGCCCAGCACCAGGCCGGCGGAGCGGTCCGAACGGTGGTGCTGCCAGTAGGCCCCGAGCGCCGCGACTCCGAGCCCGTTCGGAAAGCCCGGCACCGGCTCGGCCGCCCGCGCGACCGCCTGCGCTTCGCGGTCCTGAGCGGTCGAGGCGGCGCCCGCCAGCTCGACCACCGCGTGCAGCCCGCCGCTCATGGGGCGCACCCGCGCACCGGCCACGCCGGCGAAGCACTCGGAGATCAGGTCCCTGCGCGCCGCGTGACGACGGCGCACGCGGGCGATGTTGCGGCGCAGCTCGCCGCTCGCCAGGTAATCCGCCAGCGCGAGCTGCACCACCGCCGACACGGGCGATCCGAGGTCGCTCCTCACCGGCTCCAGCAGCGAGCGCAGCTGCTCCGGCGCGAGCAGGAAGCCCGCGGAGAGCGCCGGCGTCACCGTGCTCGAGAAGGTGCCGAGGGTCACCACCGATCCCGCGAACGGGTCGTCGAGCGCCGCGAGCGTCGGCAGCGGGCTGCCGACGTGACGCAGCTCGGAGTCGTAGTCGTCCTCGACCACCACCACGCCCGTGCGCCAGGCCCAGTCGAGCAGTTCGCGGCGGCGCGGCAGGGGCAGCGAGCCGCCCACGGGATACTGGTGGCTCGGCGTGACGATGACGAGGTCGAGCACCCCCGCCGGCAGGTCGTCGGTGCGCAGACCGTCCGCGTCGACCGGCAGCGACACGATCCGCGCGCCGTGACGCGCTGCCACGCCGCGCAGGGAGGGATACCCCGGATCCTCCACCCCCACGACCAGCCCGTTGCCGCGGGTGGTGCCGAGGGCGGTGAGCAGCAGGCCGAGCCCTTCCCGGGTGCCTGCGGTCACGAGCACGTCCCGGGCCGGCCTGGCGGTGCCGCGCACGAGGCGCAGATGCTCGGCGAGCTCGGCGCGCAGCCGGGGATCGCCGAGCGCGGGCGGGCGGTGGTCGGCGCGAGCGGCCGCCCGGCGCCACGCCGCGCGCCACGCCGGATGCTCGGCGGCGTCGGTGAGCGGCGCGCCCGGCGCGAGCGGAGGGCGCGCCACGGCACCCTCCGGCTCGGGCCCGGCTGGGCCGGTCGGATCGTGCGGGTCGGGAGACGGGCGCTCCCGCTCTCGAGCCGCCCCGGGTGGATCCCCCGGGCGCACCGGCACTCCGCCGGGCGCCGACGCGGCGGATCGCCCGGCGGCGGTCGCCGGCGCGAGATCCGGATTCACGACCGTGCCGCGGCCGCGCTCCGCACGCAGATAGCCCTCCGCGATCAGCTGCTCGTAGGCGGAGACCACCACGCCCCGGGCCACGCCGAGACGGCTCGCGAGCCTCCGGGTCGCCGGCACTTCCTCGCCCGGACGCAGCCCCGCCGCGTCAATCACCTCGCGCAGCGCGGCCGCGAGCTGCACCGGGAGCGGAGCCCCGGCCGCGCGGTCGAGGTGCACCGGGAACTCGGCTGGTGCTCGGAAGGAACGCTCGCTCACCGTTCCAGTCTGTCAGCGGCGGGTGGATTGGTCCAGTTCAACTCACCAGAAATGGATCATGTCATGGACCAGCGAACCCGGCCAGGGTGGAAGCCATGACTGAGACCAGCCCGGCACCCACCGCTCGCCTCTTCCCCGCCGCCACCGGTTCCCCGCTCGTGAAACGGGGCCTCGCCGACATGCTCAAGGGCGGCGTCATCATGGACGTCGTCACGCCGGATCAGGCCCGAATCGCGGAGGACGCGGGCGCCGTCGCGGTGATGGCGCTCGAGCGCGTGCCGGCCGACATCCGCGCCCAGGGCGGCGTAGCCCGCATGAGCGATCCCGACCTGATCGACGGCATCAAGGCGGCCGTCTCGATCCCCGTCATGGCGAAGGCGCGCATCGGCCACTTCGTCGAGGCGCAGGTACTCGAGGCGCTCGAGGCCGACTACATCGACGAGAGCGAGGTGCTCTCCCCCGCCGACCACGTCAACCACATCGACAAGCGCGACTTCACCGTGCCCTTCGTGTGCGGGGCGACCAACCTGGGCGAGGCGCTGCGCCGCATCGCGGAGGGCGCGGCCATGATCCGTTCCAAGGGCGAGGCCGGCACGGGCGATGGGGGCGCTGCTCGCCTGCGCAAGCCGCTGAGAGCTTCCCCGGCGGGCGAAAGGGGCCTCTCGAATTTCAGGACGCATTCGCTGCGGAATCGAGCCGATAGCGCAGCGAATGCGTCCCCGATTGTTCGAGTGCATTGGGAGATCGAAGGTCGCGGGGCGGCGGGATCGCGGCTCACCCGCTGAACCGCACCGACGTCCCGGCGAGGCGGTCGCGCATGACGGTGATCGCCGCCTCGTTGTCGTCGACCGCCACGAACCGCCGCCCCAACTCGGCCGCCGCCGCGGCCGTCGTGCCGCTGCCCGCGAAGGGGTCGAGCACCCAGTCGCCCGGACGCGACGAGGCCTGCACGATGCGGCGCAGCACGCCGAGCGGCTTCTGCGTCGGATAACCGGTGCGCTCCTTGCCCGTCGGCGAGACGATCGTGTGCCACCAGGTGTCGGTGGGGAGCTTGCCCCGCCGCGCGCGCTCGGCGGTGACGAGCCCCGGCGCCATGTAGGGCTCGCGGTCCACGGCCTCGGCGTCGAAGTGGTAGCGATCCGGATCCTTCACGTAGACGAGGATGTTCTCGTGCTTCGTGGGCCACTTCCGACGCGAGCGCGCCCCGTAGTCGTAGGCCCAGATGATCTCGTTGATGAAGCACTCCGGGCCGAACAGCCCGTCGAGCAGCACCTTCGCGTAGTGCACCTCGCGGTAGTCGAGGTGCAGGTACAGCGTGCCGTCGGGTGCGAGCAGACGCCACGCCTCCTCGATGCGCGGCTCGAGGAACTCCCAGTAGTCGACGAAGCGATCGTCGAACGCGAGCGTGCGCTCTCGGGTGACCGTGTATCCCTGCCCGCGGAAGCCGAGCCTGCCTCCCGGCTCGCGCTCCTCGGTGCGCACGCCGCGCACCCGCTCGGCCTGCCGGAACAGGCCGGTGTTGAAGGGCGGATCCAGGTACACCAGCGTGAAGGATTCGTCGGGCAGCGCCCGCAGGAACGGGAGGTTGTCCCCCGCGTGCACCAGATCGGGTCCGCTCGGGTGCCAGGCTTCGATCACCGACCCAGCCTAGCGCCGATGTCGGCGGCCGCCGCTACCGCGGGGTGCGCTCAGCGCAGCACGAGCGGGGTCTCTTCGGCTGCGAGGTCGGGGGCGAGGATCGCGGCGAGCTCTGCGGGGTCGAGCTCCTCGATGCGCGCCGGCGACCAGCGCGGATCGCGATCCTTGTCGATCACCTGAGCGCGGACGCCCTCGGCGAAGTCGGGGCGCGGTGCGAGGCGGCCGAGCACGCGCAGGTCGTCGCTGAGCACCGATGCGAGGTCGAGTCCGAGGCGCCGCGTGCGATCGAGCTGCGCGAGGGTCACCGCGATCGAGGTGGGACACATGCGCCGGGCGGTCTCGGCCGCCGCCCGCGCCGGCTCCGCATCGCTCGCCTCGAGCGCCCGCACCAGGCGCCGCGCCGCGCCCGCCGAGTCCTCGGCCACGGGCGCGCTCGTTCCGTCCAGGGCGCCCGCGGCGATCGGATCCCACCAGTCCCTGGCGGCGAGCAGCGAGGACTCGGGTGCGGGATCGGCGAAGCGGGCGCAGGCGGATCCCGGATCCTCGCCTGCGGCGAGCGCGGCTCTGAGATCGCCCAGACGTTCCGAGGGCACGAAGTGATCGGCGAAACCGAGCGCGATCGCGTCGCCTGCGTCCATCTCGCCGGCCGTGATCGCCAGCAGCTCGCCCAGTCGACCGGGCGCCCGCGCCAGCAGCAGGTGACCTCCCACGTCGGGGGTGATCCCGATGCGCGCCTCGGGCATCGCGAGCCGGCTGCGCTCGGTGACCACCCGATGGCTCGCGTGGCCCGTGAGCCCGATGCCGCCGCCCATCGTCACGCCGTCCATGCAGCCCACGACCGGGATCGGCGAGACGGCGATCATGTGATCGACGCGGTATTCGACGGCCAGGATCTCGCGCCCGTGCGGACCGGAGAGCTGTTTGATGTCGCCGCCGCCGCAGAAGCCGCGCTCGCCGGCTCCGTCGAGCAGGATCGCGGTCGAGCCGTCGCCCCACGCCGTCTCGAGCGCCGCTTCGAGCAGCTCGAACATCTCCAGGTTCAGCGCGTTGATCGCGCGCGGCCGGTTGAGCGTGATGCGGGTGATCGGCCCCTCCCGGCGCGAGAGGACCAGCGGCTCGGCGGGTGCGGGGTGGGCGTCGTGGCTCATCCCAGCACCGTATCACCGCGCTACGGGGTCGGGTGGTGCGCGTCGTAGCGCTGGAATCCGCGCGCCGTGCGCAGCAGCACGAGCATGATCCCGACGATCACCACCCCGCCCAGCAGCGGCGGAGCCCACAGCGCGATGAGCGTCGCCACCGCGCCCGCCACGAGGTCGCCGACGCGGGGGCCGCCCGCCACGACCACGTAGAAGAGGCCCTGCATGCGTCCGCGCACGTCGTCCGGGGCGGCCGCCTGCAGGATCGTGGTGCGGAAGACCGCGCTCACGTTGTCGGCGGCACCGGTTCCGGCGAGCGCGAGGCCGGCCAGCACGATCGCGGGCACGAGCGGCGCGTCGGGCGCGTCGGGCCCCTCGACGACTCCCGTGACCAGCAGCACGACGCCGAAGAGCGTCGTGCAGACGCCGAAGACCGCGATCGCGAGCGTCACGGCGCGCCCCTGCCTGCGCACGGCGCCGAGCGGGCCCGAGAAGAGCCCGCTGAGCAGCGAACCCATCGCGAATGACGCCGTGAGGATCCCGACCGTGACCGGCCCACCGCCCAGTACCAGCGCACCCGCGGCGGGGAACACGACGCGCGGCGTGCCGAAGATCATCGCGACGAGATCCCACACGAAGGTGGCGCGCACATTCGGCGCCCGACGCAGGAAGCGCAGGCTCTCCACCACCGAGCCCAGCCCCGGATTGCGGCGCTCCCCCTCCGGGGTGACGCTCGGAAGGCTCAGGATGCCGAAGAAGGCCCCCGTGAAGAGCACCACGTCGAGCAGGTAGGTCCAGGCGAAGCCGACGGTGGCCACGAGCACCCCGGCCACGGCCGGGCCCACGGTGATCGCGAGCCCCATCGTGATCCCGCTGAGCGCCGCGGCGGCCGGCAGCAGCTGGGGCGGCAGCAGCCGGGGCAGGATCGCGCCCTGCGTGGCCCCCTTGATCGTCGCGGACGCCGCGTTCAGCGCGGCGAGCGCGTAGTACGGCCACGTGGTCTCCACACCGAGGAAGGCGATGAGCGTCAGGGTGCCGATGCTGCACCAGGCGACGATCGCGGTCACGAGCGCGACGAGGCGCCGGTCGAAGGTGTCGGCGAGCGCTCCCCCGAGGAAGCCGGCGAGGATCATCGGGCCGAGCGCCCAGAGCGCGAGCAGAGACACCGCGAGCGTCGAGTGCGTGATGTCGTAGATGTGCAGGCCCACCGCGACGATCGTGATCTGGGCTCCGATCTGCGAGACGGAGGAGCCGATCCAGAGCTTCGCGAACGCCGGGCTCGCCCGCAGCGGGGTGACGTCGACGAGCAGGGACCGCAGCCCGCGGCGCGGCTGATCCGGCTTCCCCGGCGTGACACTCACCGCCCCAGCCTAGTACCGGGCGTCCCCGCGGCACGCGGTAGGCTCGTCTTCGTGTTCGACGACCGCTATGACGGCGACCCGGTCGCCCAGATGAGACCCCGGCGCGGCCCCGTGCAGCGACGGGAGGTGGCGCTCGCGCGCGGCCTCGTGGTGGAGCACACGGAGTCGGAGTGGTGCGGCGCCGTGGTGGGCGCCCGCGAGGGGCTCGTGCAGCTCGAGGACTTCCGGGGCAAGGTGCGCGCCTTCCCCCTGAGCGACGGCTTCCTCATCGACGGCGAGCCCGTACGGCTTGTGATGCCGAAACGGCAGCCCGCCGGACGGCAGCGCACGGCGTCGGGCTCGTTCGCGGTCGAGCAGCAGCGGGCCCGCACCGCGATGCCGAGCCGCATCTTCGTCGAGGGCAAGCACGACGCAGAGCTCGTGGAGCAGGTCTGGGGCGCCGATCTGCGCGTCGAGGGCGTGGTGGTCGAGCTGCTGCAGGGAGCCGACAACCTCGAGCAGGTGCTCGCCGAGTTCGGTCCCGGACCGCAGCGCCGCGCGGGAGTGCTGCTCGATCACCTCGTCGCGGGCAGCAAGGAGTCGCGGATCGCGCAGACCATCGAGCGGGGCCCGCACGGCGCGAACGTGCTCATCGTCGGCCACCCCTTCGTCGACATCTGGCAGGCCGTGAAACCGGAGCGCGTGGGCCTCGAGGCGTGGCCCACGATCCCGCGCAGCATCGAATGGAAGACCGGGATCTGCCGGGCGCTCGGCTGGCCCGCGGAGGATCCGGCCGACATCGCCGACGCGTGGGCCAGGATTCGGGGCCGCGTGCGCCACTTCCGGGATCTCGAGCCCGAGCTCGTCGGCCGCGTCGAGCACCTCATCGACTTCGTCACGGTCGACTGAACCCGCGATCGGCGGATTCCGCACCCGACGCATCGTGCAGTGCGCCGATCGTCCGGGCGGGCGTATCCTGGAATCAGACGTGCGCTACTCGAGGAGGGTTCGTGTCCACACCCGTGTTCCTAGTGATGCCCGAGTGGCAGGGATCCTCGTCCTCACGCGCCATGCAACTGGCCGAGGGCGCCGGGACCCTGCGCGAGGATCTGCCCGCCTCCGCCACCCGCGAAGTCCCGGTGCCGCTCGAGGCCGGAGACGCGATGGGCACGCCGGTCGCGCGCCTGAGCAGCCTGCTCCGAGCGCGCGCCGCCGCACTCGAGACGCTCGCCGGCGTCGAGGAGGGCGGTGTGCCGGTGATCGTCGGCGGCGACTGCGCCTCGTCGCTTCCCGGGCTCGAGTCCGCCGTGCGCCGGCACGGATCCGAGAGCCTCGCGGTGCTGTGGTTCGATGCGCACCCGGACCTGCAGCACCCGAGCACCTCTCCCTCCGGCGCCGCCTCCGGCATGACCCTGCGTCACGCGCTCGGCGACGGCGCGCCGGATCTCGCATCGACCGCTCCGATCGATCCCTCGCTGCTGACCCTCATCGGCACGCGCGAGATCGATCCCGAGGAGCAGGATGAGCTGCGGCGGCTGGGGGTGCACGTGCTCGACCCGCCGACGCGGGCAGGCGGGGCCCCTGCCGCCCCCACCGCGCCCCACACGGGCGAGCTGGCGGCCTCGATCGTCTCCCGCCTCACGAGCTCCGCGGCGACGCGCGTCTACGTGCACGTCGATCTGGACGTGCTCGATCCGGCCGAGTTCGCAGCCGTGCACCAAGCAGTGCCGTTCGGCCTCGCCGTCGGGCAGCTGACCGCCGCCATACGAGCAGCGGTCGCCCTACTTCCGCTCGCCGGCGCCTCCATCTGCGAGTTCGCGCCCGCAGACCCGGCCGTCGCCGCCGATGATGTACCGACGGTACTGCGCATCCTCGCGGCGCTCACCTCCGGCGCCTCCGCATGAGCCGCGGGCAGACGCGGTCGGTGCCGGCAGGATCGGGCGCGGGCGGATCGGGCGCGGGCGCATCGGGCGCGGACGGATCGGGCGCGGGCGGATCGGGCGCTCGCGGATCCGGCGCGGCGCAGCGGCGCACCGTCTCCGGGCGCGGGCGCCCGTGGCCGCTCGCGCGGCTCGGCCACCTCTACGCCACCTGCGTGGGATTCGTCTGGGGCAGCATCTGGAGCACGGGCCGCGTCGAGCGACACCGAGGGCTCTGGATCTTCCGCGGAATGCCGCGGTGGAGCTTCGGGCGCGGCGGCAGCTGCGTGGGATCCTGCTACCTCACCGACCGCAACACGTCACCGGCGGTGCTGCGGCACGAGCTGGTGCACCGCGAGCAGTGGCGGCACTACGGTCTGGCGCTGCCGCTGCTCTACCTCCTCGCGGGCCGCGACCCGCTGCGCAACCGCTTCGAGATCGAAGCAGGTCTCGCCGACGGCGGGTACCTCAAGCGCGCCCGGTCGGGTTCGGCTCGAGTTCGCCGGCGAGCCAGCGATTCCTCCGGCTCAGCAGACCGGTGAGGTAGCGCCTCAGCACCAGGCGGTCCACGAGCCGGCCGAACGGCCCGCACGGGGAGGCGAACTCCACGAGATCGAGCATCAGCGTTCCCGCGCCAGCCTGCTCGAAGCGGTGCTCATGCCACCACCGCGCGAACGGTCCAGAGATCTGCTCGTCGACGAAGCGATGCGGCGCCTCGTGCTCAGTGATCCTCGACGTCATGCGCCAGGGCACGCCGAAGTGGGTGGCCCGCCAGGTCACGACGTCTCCCTGCCCCATCTCGCCGCGAATCACGCCGGCGACGGCGCGCTCGCCCGAGGCGCGCATCGATGCCGTGTGCGCGTCGACCGACAGGCTCAGGGCGAAGCAGGCGGCGGGCGGCGCCGCGATCCTGGTCTCCAGACGGATCACCGGCACGGGTTCACGCTCACGATCACGACCTCGCCCTCTCCGCGGCTATTCTGCTGGGATGAACGATAGTGCGCTCCCGGCGGACGACGAATTCCGGTTCCTGGCAGGCGACGCCGAGCGGGTCGGACGCGCGGCGCCGCTGCCCGTGGTCGAGCGGGTGCGGGCCAGCGTGGGCGAGGGCCGCGTCGTCAGCGGGCTGCGCTTCGGGGCCCCGGCCGATCCCGAGGTGGTCGCGCTGCATGGCGCGGGTCTCAACGCGCACAGCTTCGATCCGATGCTGCTCGCGCTCGGCGCGCCGGCGCTCGCCCTCGATCTCCCCGGGCACGGCCGCAGCGACTGGCGCGACGATGCCGACTACCGGCCGCAGCGCCTCGCACCAGACGTCACCGTGGCCATCGAGCGCTGCTCGCACCGGCCGGTCGCCCTGCTCGGGCACTCGCTCGGCGGGCTCACCGCAGCACTCGTCGCGGCGAGCCGCCCGGCGCTCGTGGGCCGGCTCGTGGTCGTCGATATCACCCCCGGTGTCTCGCCCTCCGGCGATGCCGGCGCCGTCGCCGAGTTCATCACGGGGCAGCGACACTACGCGACCGTCGACGAGATCGTGGACCGCGCGATCCGATTCGGTATCGGCAGCGACCGTGCGGCCCTGACGCGCGGCGTCTCGCTCAACACGCGGCGCCGTCCCGACGGACGCATCGAGTGGACGCATCATCTGGCGCACCTCGATGCGCTGCCTGCGGGCGGTGGCGGGGCCCGACCCTACGCCGAGATCTGGGACGCGCTGCAGTCGCTCGAGATCCCCGTCTCCCTGATTCGCGCGGACTCGGGAATGCTGAACGACGCACTCGTCGAGGAATGGCGCCGACGCCTGCCGCGCGCCGAGGTCATCACGCTCGCGGGCCCCCACAACCTGCACGAGGCCGCGCCGACAGCACTCGCCGAGGCGGTGCGGCGGAGCTCGCGCTGACGGGATCCCGGCGCGCTGCCGCGCGCTCCCGCACCGGCCGGCACGCCGCCGCACCGGCCGGCCCACAGCCGCACCGGACCGCACACAGCCGCACCGCGGACCGTCCTGGATAACAACCCTGCAACAAGCGCCGTCTCGATGCGCGAGCGGTCGCCGCACGCGCGTATCCTCGGCTCAGTGGCCGGGCGGAGATCTCTGCGCCCGCCGCACGCGACACTCCACGGCCCCGGTGCGTCCGCTTGCGCGGCGATCCGGCCGCTCGTCGATCCGGGCCGTCTCCCGCGTCGCCCGCGCACCGAAGCGCGCCGCCGGCAGCACGAGTCCTGCCGGCCCTTGCCAACCCGGCTCGCGGCCGCACACCGCGCGCCCGATCCGAGGAGGAATCCCCCGCGTGTCCGAGCCCCCCGTCCTGCCCGCGCCGCGTGACCAGCGTTCCGGCCGTTCCAGCCGACCCGGCCACGCCGGCCGCCGGCCGGCTCGGCCGGTCGTGCGGGCGCTCGTCGCCGGCGGAGCGGTGATCGCGGTCCTCGCCGTCGCCCTTGTGCTGGTCGTGCGCAGCGGGCTCGGCATCGAAGGCAAGCAGCGGATCGCGATCGGCGTGATCCTCGAGCCGACGACTCTCGACATGCGCACGCCCACCGGGGTGGCGACCGGACAACTGCTCATCGACAACGTCTACCAGGGACTCGTGGGCATCGCCCCGGGGACCGTGTCCCAGCTCGTCCCGGTACTCGCCGCCGAAATGCCGTCGATCAGCGCCGACGGCAGGGAGTACCGCTTCACACTGAGAACCGGCGTGCGCTTCCATTCCGGCAAGGAGTTGACTGCGGAGGACGTGGTCGCCTCGCTGCGCGAGACGGTGACGCCGCAGAACGTCGGCTTCGCCGCCGAGATCTCACGGATCGACGACCGGACCGTGGTGCTGACCCTCGCAGAGCCGAACTCCGAGGTGCTCTGGCAGCTGGCGAACGAGCCGGGCATGATCCGGGAGGCGGACGCGGGCAACGACCTCGCCGTCTCGGCGGTCGGCACCGGTCCCTACGCATTCGACCGGTGGCGCCGCGGCGAGTCCCTCACACTCGTCAAGAACCGCGACTACTGGGGCGAACCGGCGAGTCTCGACCGGGTCGCCTTCCGGTTCCTCCCGGAGGGGCGCGCGGCCGTCGACGCGCTCGAGTCCGGCGAGGTCGACGTGCACACGGCGCTGCATCCCTCGCTGCGCGCCGAATTTGAGAACGACCCCGGTTTCGAGCTGCAGCGCGCGGCAGGCGCCGACATCTTCACCCTCGCCTACAACTCGGCGCGGGCCCCGCTCGACGATCTCCGGGTGCGCACGGCGCTCAGCCGCGCGATCGACACCCGAGCCATCATCGCCTCGCAGAACGGCGATGGGCGCCCGATCGGCGGTCCGATCACCGAGCTCGAGCCCGGGTTCGTCGACCTCACCGACATCAACGACTACGATCCCGATTCGGCGCGGCAGCTGCTCGTCGAGGCCGGCCACCCGAATCTGAACCTCACGATCACCGTGCCGAGCCACTACGATTCGGCGCCGCTCGATCTCCTCCGCAGCCAACTCGCCGACGTGGGTGTCAGCGTCACCGTCAAGCAGCTCGAGTTCCCCCTCTGGCTCGAGCAGGTCTACACCAATCACGATTACCAGCTCAGCTACGTCGATCACGCCGAGGCGCGCGACCTCTCCGCCTATGCGAACCCGGATTCCTACTTCGGCTACGACAGCCGACCCGTGCAATCGCTCTACGCGCGCGCACTCGCCGAGCCGGATTCCGAGGAGCAGGCCAGGCTGCTCGGCGAGGCGGCGCGGAGCGTCGCCGAGGACGCGCCGGCCAAGTGGCTCTTCAACTACACCCCGACGAACGTCGTCGCCGCGAACGTCACCGGGTTTCCCCGGGTCAACACCAACGCCCGCATCAATCTCGAGGGCGTTCGCGTGCACGACCGGTGATCGCAGGGTCCGCGTTGCTTCCCGTGCCGCGCCCCGACAAGATGGGGGCATGACCTCTGCTCCCCTGCCCGTGGACGGAACCTACAACTTGCGCGATCTGGGCGGCTTCCGCGCCGATGGAGGAAGCACGCGACCCGGGACGCTGTTCCGTTCGGATACGCTGGCGCAGCTCAGCCCGCTGGGACGCGAGCAGTTCGCGGACCTGGGTGTGGTTCGCGTCGTCGATCTCCGGGACGACCGGGAGCGCCTCCGTTCACCGGATATCCTGCCCGACACCGCAGCGCTCGTCGCGCACCCGATCTTCCCGAGCGCAGAAGCCCATATCGGGCGGCGTCTCGACATCTTCTCCCTGACCGAGCTCATCTACCTCGAACACGGAGACACGCTCGCCGCAGCGGTGACGATGCTGGCCGAGCCGGGCGCCGGAGGCGCCACGCTGTTTCACTGCACGGCGGGAAAGGATCGCACCGGTGCCGTCGCAGCCCTCGCTCTGCTGGCGGTCGGGGTGGACCGCGACGACGTGATGCACGACTACGCGGCCTCGGAGGCGCACCTCAGCGGCGAGTGGTTCGAGACCCACATCCGGCTGCTCCAGGGACTCGACATCGAGGTCACACCGCTGGTCGAGCAGCTGGTGGGACGCACACCGATCGAGGCCATCGACCGTGCGCTCGCCGCGGTGGAGCGGCTGCACGGGTCGACGCGCGACTACCTGCGGGCGAACGGCGTCGCCGACGACGCGCTGGAGCGGCTGCACGCGCTGCTCGTGGAGTAGCGGCGGGGCGTGAGACGGGTCTGCCGCCGAAACCGAGCCGATTGCCTGAGACCGCAGCGATTGTCCCCGCTGAAACGCTCAGCCTCGAGGAAACAGCTCGGTTTCGGCGAGAGTTCGGACGCCCAGGCGGCTCCGTCAGCCCGCCGTGCGCAGGTTCTTGAGAATCGCGTTCCGCAGCTCCTCAGGGGGGCAGTTGCTGTCGCGCTCGTCCTCGCAGGCGCGCCGCACCACCTCGGTGAGACGGATGCAGACGGTCTCCTCCGTGCGGCAGTCCGGGCACTGCGCGAGGTGCTCGCGGATCGGCGCCGACTCCTCGGCGCAGAGCTCGCCGCGCAGCAGCTCGTACAGATTGGCCTTCGCCTGGTCGCAACCGCAATCGCTCATCGCGCGTCCTCCTCGCTCTTCGTGCTCCGGGCCGATGCCGCCGCCTTCGCCGATTTCGTTCCCGTGTCCTTTCCAACGCCCTGCTCGCTCGCGTATTCCCCGAGCGCCTTGCGCAGCCTGGCCCGGCCGCGGTGGAGGCGACTCATCACCGTGCCGATGGGCACCTCTGCGATGTCCGCGATCTCCTGGTAGCTGAAGCCCTCGACATCGGCGAGGTACACGGCCATGCGGAAGTCCTCCGGCAGCGCGTTGAGGGCGTCGGTCACCACGGTCGCGGGCGTGCGGTCGATCGCCTCCGCCTCCGCTGAACGGGCCGACGCGGCGGTGGTCGACTCGGCACCGCCCAGCTGCCAGTCCTCGAGATCCTCGACCACCCCGAGATACGGCTCGCGCTGCTTCTTGCGGTAGGTGTTGATGTAGCTGTTCGTCATGATCCGGTACAGCCAGGCCTTGAGATTCGTGCCCTCGGTGAACGAGGCGAACGCCGAGTACGCCTTGAGGAAGGTCTCTTGCACCAGATCCTGCGCGTCCTGAGGATTGCGCGTCATCTTCATGGCCGCGCCGTACAGCTGATCGAGCAGCGGCAGCGCCTCCTCGGAGAAGCGCTGTTCCAGTCTGGCCTGCGCCGCGGTATCACTCACACTCCGATCCTATTCCCCCTTCTTCCCTTCACGATTCATCCTCCCGATCCCAGCCCCGAGCGCCGGCTCGAGCGCCCGCCCGAGCGCCCAACCTCTCTTTGCGCGCCAGTAGTCGCTACCTCACCGAGGTCTTGCCGACAACTACTGACGCGCGAAGAGTAGGGGCGAGCTCGGCAGGCGCGAGCAGCGGCGGGTAGACTCGAGCTGATGCTGATCGCGAAGATGAACCAGGGCAAAGACGGCGACGAGGTGCGCGCGGGCGAGGGGTCCGCAGGGGCCGCCGAGCTGTGGCCGGCTCCGAGCGCCGACGGCCCGCTGAGCGCCCGCGTGGCGCTGCCTGGCTCCAAGTCGCTCACCGGACGGGAGCTGATCCTCTCCGCCCTCGCAGACGGCCCCGGCCGACTCCTCGACCCCCTGCACTCCCGCGATTCCGCCCTCATGATCGATGCGCTGCGGGCCCTCGGCACCGGCATCGAAGAGATCCCCACCGAGAGCCGCACCGGCTCGGACCTGCGCATCTCCCCGGCCGACGAGCTCACGGGATCCACGTCGATCGCCTGCGGCCTCGCGGGAACCGTCATGCGCTTCGTGCCCCCCGTGGCGGCGCTCGCGCTCGGTCCCGTCGCCTTCGACGGCGATCCCTACGCCCGCAAGCGCCCGATGCGCCCCGTGCTCGACGCGCTGCGCGCGCTGGGCGCAGACATCGCCGACGAGGGGCGCGGCGCGCTGCCGTTCACCGTGCACGGCACCGGCGCACTGCGCGGCGGCCGGGTCGAGCTCGATGCGTCGCTCTCGAGCCAGTTCGTGTCGGCGCTGCTGCTCTCGGCGCCGCGCTTCGACGAGGGCGTGCACGTGGTGCACACGGGCGAGCGCCTGCCGAGCCTGCCGCACATCGAGATGACGATCGCGGCGCTGCACGCCCGAGGGGTCGAGGTCTCCTCCCCCGCCGCCGGCGAGTGGGTGGTCGCCCCGGGGCCGATCCGCGCCCTCGACAGCCGCATCGAGCCCGATCTCTCGAACGCCGCACCGTTCCTCGCCGCGGCGCTCGCGCTCGGCGGCTCGGTCACGGTGACGGGCTGGCCCGAGACCACGACCCAGGTCGGCGACCAGTTGCGCGAGCTACTGCCCGCCTTCGGCGCCCGCGCCGAGCGCGAGGACGACGGCTCGCTCACCGTCACGTCCGCAGGCGCACTCCGCGGGGTGCGCCTGCACGTGCCCGAGGCGGGCGAGCTGGCCCCCACCCTCGTCGGCCTCGCGGCGCTCGCCGCCCACGGCACAGACGGCACCGACGGCGAGCCGAGCGAGATCACGGGCATCGGCCACATCCGGCACCACGAGACCGATCGCATCGCGGCGCTCGTGACCGAGATCTGCAGGCTCGGCGGCGATGCGGAAGAGCTGGACGACGGGATCGCCGTCCGCCCGGCCGCCCTGCACGGCGGCGTCTGGCACAGCTATGCCGACCATCGCATGGCGACCACCGGCGCGCTCATCGGCCTGCGCGCGCCCGGAGTCGAGGTCGAGGACATCGCATCCACCTCGAAGACGCTGCCCCAGTTCCCGCAGCTGTGGGCCCGCATGCTCGGGATCGAGGATCCCACGCTCGCCCAGGCATCCCCGACCCCCGGCGGCCTGAGCACAGGCGCGTTCGGCGCGCTCGGATTCGCCGGCATCGCCGGGGGCGGCGAGGGCGGCGGCCTCGCCGAAACGGTCGCGGAGCACCCGAGCGGCGACGACCTCGGCCTCGGGGACCTGCTCGGCGGACTCGACGGATCCGGGGACGCATGAGCTGGCTCGCTCCGGACGAGGATGAGGATATTCCGTACGGGGAATACGCCGAGCATGAAGTCCGGCAGCGTCCCAACCCGAAGGCGAACCGCCCGCGCACCAAGCGGCGCCCCGAGCACTCGGACGCCGTCGTCGGGATGGTCACCGCGGTGGACCGGGGTCGGTACACCGCCCTCGTCCCGGCGGGATCGGATCCCGGGCACCCCGACGAGCACAGCGTGCTCGCCGCCCGCGCGCGGGAACTGCGCCGCACCCCCATTGTGATCGGCGATCGCGTGCAGCTGGTCGGCGATACGAGCGGCTCGGAGGGATCGCTCTCCCGTATCGTGGGGCTCGAGGATCGTCGCACCGTGCTGCGCCGCAGCGCGGACGACAGCGACCGCGTGGAACGGGTGATGGTGGCCAACGCCGACCAGATGCTCATCGTGGTGGCCGCAGCCGATCCAGAACCGCGCGTGCGTCTGGTCGACCGCTATCTGGTAGCCGCCTACGACGCGGGGATACGCCCGCTCATCTGCATCACCAAGATCGACCTGGCCGACCCCGAACCGTTCCTGGCGCACTTCTCCGCGCTCGAGGTGCCGGTATTCCGCTCGGCGCCGGGCGCCTGGCCGCTCGCTCAGATCCGGGCGTCGCTGGCCGGCAGGACGACCGTATTCGTCGGCCACTCCGGGGTGGGCAAGTCGACCCTCATCAACGCGCTCGTACCCGACGCGGATCGGGCGACCGGGCACGTCAACGAGGTCACGGGGCGGGGTCGACACACCTCGTCTTCGTCCGTCGCGCTCCGCGCGGCGACCCCGCGCAGCGCCGGCGGCGAATCCGGGTGGGTCATCGACACCCCCGGCGTGCGCTCGTTCGGGCTGGGGCACGTGACGAGCGACGGGATCCTGCGCGGCTTCACCGACCTCGCCGAGATCATCGACCTCTGCCCGCGCGGTTGCACGCATCAGGATGACGCACCCGACTGCGAGCTCGACGCGGCAGTCGCCGACGGAAGGCTCGACGCTGCGGGTGCCGCACGGGTGGAGTCGCTGCGGCGTCTGCTCAAGTGACCGCACTCTCCGCGGCGCGAGCCGGAGCCACAGCCCCGGGAGGGAGCTCGCAGGCGCGGGATCCTGCCACGATCGGTCGCGGCCGGCGCCACGTACCGGAGCGCGGTTGAGCGGCACTAGGCTGGGAAGCATGACCGAACGCGTGATTCTCGAACCCGGACAGCCCGCACCCGATTTCTCGCTCCAGGATCAGGACGGGAATACCCGTTCCCTCGCCGATTTCCGAGGCGAGAAGGTGGTGCTGTTCTTCATTCCGGAGGCGATGACGCCGGCGTGCACGAAGGAGTCGTGCGAGTTCCAAGAGTCCTCGGACCAGCTCGCCACGGCCGGGTATCGTGTGCTCGGCATGTCCCGAGACTCAGTCGAACGCCTCCGTCGCTTTGCCGATCGCGACGGCTTGGAGTACCCGTTTCTCAGCGACCCCGACGCCGCAGTGCACCGCGCGTACGGTGCCTACGGCACGAAGAACAGCTACGGACGCATCGTCGAAGGCGTGATCCGCTCGACATTCGTGATCGATGCCGATGGTCTGATCGAGCACGCCCTCACCAACATCAAGGCGACGGGCCATGTCGCGCGGGTGCTGAAGCTCCTCGGCCTCGACGCCTAGCTCACGGTAACGGAGTCCGAGCCGTTCTCCGGGAGCTCGGGGCGCGCGAGCACCGCGGAGAGGAACCCCAGCAGCGCAGCCGCGACCAGCGCGAACCCGAACCACCACGGTCCGATGGCGAGCTGCAGGCAACCCGTACCGGCCGCGAAGAGGAGCACGTGGATCGTGAGCGCGGATCCGCGCACCCAGCTCACCCGCGCGCGCAGGGAACCGGCGAACGTCACCGCCACCCAGACGAGAGACAGCGCGGCCATCGCGACGAGACTCAGGTTCTGCACCGCCGCGGTCGTGGATCCCAGCGCGCCGAGCACCGTCGCGATCAGCACCCACACGAGCATCAGGCTCTCGAGACCGAGCAGCGCGCGCAGCGCGGCCCAGCCCATCCGTGAGCGGGGATGTTCGGCAGGTGACGAGGTCATTGCGGCTCTCTTTCCAGACAATTGCAAATTAACTATTGATTTGCTTCTACATCCGTGAAACTATATATTTCGTCGAGTTTCGCGCACACCGACGTGAGCATTCTCAGCCACGTTTCAGGTATGAACGGCGCGAGATTCTAGGCTACATGGCCTCCCAGGTATTTCGCGTGCGTGCGTTGCACTAGAGGAGGACAATTGATGGATTGGCGCGAGAAGGCAGCCTGCCTCACCGTGGACCCCGAGCTTTTCTTCCCGGTCGGGAACACCGGCCCGGCGGTCGAGCAGATCGAGCGAGCCAAGTCGGTGTGCGCGCGCTGCACGGTGACCGAGATGTGCCTGCAGTACGCCATGGACACCGGTCAGGATTCGGGTGTCTGGGGCGGTCTCAGCGAGGACGAGCGCCGCGCGCTCAAGCGCCGCGCAGCCCGCGCCCGTCGCGCGAGCTGATCCCCCAGCACTGACGAGAGGCCCCGGACCGTGGAAACGGTTCGGGGCCTCTCGTGCATCTGCCGCTCCCGCTGCGGCGTTTCGGCCGGCCGAGCGCCTTCAGCTCCCATGCCTGCCGGGCAACGCAGCCCGCCCGCGGGTTGAGCGAGCAGCAGCAATCGTTCCGCGGGTTGAACGAGCGCAGCGAGTCGAATCCTTCACCCTCGGATTTCGACTCGCTTCGCTCGCTCAATCAGCCTTCGCTCGCTCAATCAGCCTGCGCTCGCGCAATCAGCCATCGCTCGCGCAGCGGTGGCGTCAGTCGGTGCCCGCGTCGAACGCGGCCGCGAGGCCGAGCTCGTCGGCGTCCTCGTCGATGCCGCCGACGGCATCGGCGATCTGCGCCGCACCACCGCTCTCGAGTTCACCCACGAGCTCGGCGGTCGCACCGCCGACGAGGCCGAGCGACGCGTACTGCTCGAGACGCGCGCGGGAGTCGGCGATGTCGAGATTGCGCATGGTCAGCTGACCGATGCGGTCCTCCGGCCCGAAGGCGGCGCCGACCGTGCGCTCCATCGAGAGCTTCTCGGGGTGGTAGCTGAGGCTGGGGCCGGTGGTGTTCAGGATCGTGTAGTCGTCGCCGCGGCGCAGGCGAAGGGTGACCTCGCCCGTGATCGCGGAGCCGACCCAGCGCTGCAGCGCCTCGCGCAGCATGAGCGACTCGGGATCCAACCAGCGCCCCTCGTACATGAGGCGGCCGAGCTTGCGGCCGTCGTTGTGGTATGAGGCGAGCGTGTTCTCGTTGTGGATCGCGTTGACGAGGCGCTCGTAGGTGATGTGGAGCAGCGCCATGCCGGGCGCCTCGTAGATGCCGCGCGACTTCGCCTCGATGATGCGGTTCTCGATCTGATCGGAGACCCCGAGACCGTGACGACCGCCGATCGCATTCGCCTCGAAGACGAGGGCCACCGGATCGTCGTACTCCACGCCGTTGATCGCGACGGGGCGGCCCGCCTCGAAGCGCACCGACACCTCCTCGGTGGCGACCTCGACGTCGTCGCGCCATGCCGCGACGCCCATGATGGGCTCGACGATGTCGAGTCCGGCGTCGAGGAACTCGAGCTTCTTCGCCTCGTGCGTGGCGCCCCAGATGTTGGCGTCGGTCGAGTAGGCCTTCTCTGTGGCGTCGCGGTAGGGGAAGCCGTGGGCGACGAGCCACTCGCTCATCTCGTGGCGGCCGCCGAGCTCCTCGACGAAGTCCTTGTCGAGCCAGGGCTTGTAGATGCGCAGCGCGGGGTTGGCCATGAGACCGTAGCGATAGAAGCGCTCGATGTCATTGCCCTTGTAGGTGGAGCCATCGCCCCAGATGTCGACGCCGTCCTCCTTCATGGCGCGCACGAGCAGCGTGCCGGTGACGGCGCGGCCGAGCGGCGTGGTGTTGAAGTAGGTCTTGCCGCCCGAGCGCACGTTGAACGCGCCGGTCTGCAGGGCGACGAAGCCCTCCTCCACGAGCGCGCGCTTCGCGTCGACGTGGCGGGCGATCTCAGCTCCGTACTCCTTGGCACGGCCCGCAACCCCGTCGATGTCGGGCTCGTCGTACTGCCCGATGTCGGCGGTGTAGGTGCAGGGGATCGCCCCCTTCTCGCGCATCCACGCGACCGCGCAGGAGGTATCGAGGCCACCGGAGAAGGCGATGCCGACACGCTCGCCAACGGGAAGAGAAGAAAGAACCTTGGACATGGCTTCTATCCTAGGGTCTGCGACGGCCGACGATTTCCCTCTCCGTCAGCGCGAATCCCGAAGCTCGGCCTGCAGTTTCTTCGTGAGCCTGCCGAAGACCAGGGTGTACGACTCCTCGAGCATCTCGCCGAGCCGCTCCGCAGAGAAGGTCGCGCGCTCCAGCAGCACCGAGTTCCAGTGCTGCTTGTTGGCGTAGTACCCGGGCACGATCTCGGCGAACTCCTGTCGCAGCGCCTCGTTCTCCAGAGGATCGCCCTTCATCGTGAGGATCAGCCGGCCGAGGTTGTCTGCACCGTACATGCCGAAAAGCCTTCCGCCCACCGTCAGCGTCAGCGCCTCCCACTCCGGTTTCCGCGTCAGCACGGCTCCGGGCAGCCGGTCGGCCGCTTGCTGCAGCCAGTTCTCGTCCACTGCGGCGACGAGGGGTGGGTGTGGTGTCACGGCGGGCCTCCTGAGGGTATCCGTGCGGAATGCGCGATCGAACGGCTCGTTCGCGCAGCGCGGTGAATGCAACGTATCACTCACGAGCATTCCGCGGCGTGAACGTTTCGGACGCGCTCCGCGCCGCCCGTTCGCAGGCGCGGCCGGAGTTCGCTCGGACGTCTGCCGCCCAGATCGGCGAACTCGCGCGTCATGTGCGACTGGTCCGCGTACCCGCACCGGGAGGCGACCTCGGCCAGTGGAGCCCACACGCTCAGCGGCCCGGGCGATCACCTCGATCAGACGCCGCCTGCCCCCGAGCCTGGGCGGGTCCACTTGCCGCAGAACACCGCTCACCGCGCTCTCGAAGCAGGCCCCCTCGCCGATGCGCTCCTGCAGCCGTCGGGCGGCACGCTCACCGTTCCGCTGCTCGAGGTGCGCCACAGCACCGCGCCCGGGATCCTCGAGTCGCGCTCCCGGTACCGCACCCGTCTCCTGTCCGAGCAGCCCGGCTACTCGATCAGTCCGAGCTCGCGCACGGCATCGCGCTCGGCCACAAGCTCCGCCACGGAGGCGTCGATCCGCCGCCGCGAGAACTCGTCGACCGAGAGCCCTTCGACGATCTCCCAGTCGCCGCCGCGCGATACGACGGGGAAGGACGACACGAGCCCCGCCGGCACTCCGTACTCGCCGCGCGAGACGACCGCTGCGCTCGTCCAGGCCCCGTCCGGCGTGCCGAGCGCCCAGTCGCGCACGTGCTCGATCGCGGCGTTCGCAGCCGACGCCACGGACGAGCCGCCGCGCACCTCGATGATCTCCGCACCGCGCTTCGCCACGCGATCCACGTATGCGCCGCGCGCCCACGCCGGGTCGACGGCATCGAGCGCCGGCCTCCCCGACACGGTCGCGTGGCTCAGGTCGGGGTACTGCGTGGCCGAGTGGTTGCCCCAGATCGTCACGCCGCCGACGTCTGCGACCGCGACGCCCGCCTCGGCGGCGAGCAGCCCCACGGCCCGGTTGTGGTCGAGCCGGGTGAGGGCGGTGAAGCGCTCGGGCGGCAGGTCGGGCGCGTGCTGCTGCGCGATGAGGGCGTTCGTGTTGGCCGGGTTGCCCACAACAATCACGCGCACGTCATCGGCGGCGTGCGCGCCGATCGCGCGCCCCTGCGGGCCGAAGATCGCTCCGTTCGCCGCGAGCAGATCGCCGCGCTCCATGCCCGCGGTGCGGGGGCGCGAGCCGATGAGCATGGCGACGCTCGCGCCGTCGAATCCGACGTTCGGGTCGTCGGTGATCTCCACCCCCGCGAGCAGCGGGAACGCGCAGTCGGCGAGCTCCATGGCCGCGCCCTCGGCCCCGCGCATGCCCTGCGGGATCTCGAGCAGCCGCAGCGCCACCGGCTGGTCGGCTCCGAGCATGTCGCCCGCGGCGATCCGGAACATCGCGGCGTATCCGATCTGGCCGCCTGCGCCGGTGAGCGTGATGGTGACGGGTGGTTTCGGCATGTGCTCTCCTCTTCCGTGATGTGCGGGCCCGCGACTACCGCGCGTTGAACGCGCGCGGATCGGGGCCGAAGCCCCGCTGCTCGTCCAGCGCGTCGATGGCCGCGATCTCGGCGTCGCTCAACGCGAAGTCGAAGATGTCGGCGTTCTCCACCAGACGCTCGCGGCGCGATGTCTTCGGGAACACGATGCGCTGCTGCTGCACGTGCCACCGCAGCACGACCTGCGCCGGCGTCTTGCCGTGGGCTGCAGCCGCGGCGGCGACCTCCGGGCGCTCGAGCAGGTCGGACTTGCCCTGCGAGAGCGGCCCCCAGGCCTCGACGGCGATGCCGTGCTCGCGGCAGAACGCGGTGAGCTCGCGGCGCTGGTGCAGCGGGTGCAGCTCGATCTGATTCGCCGCGGGAACCACGCCCGTCGCGTCGATGAGCTCGGTGAGGTGCTCGACCTCGAAGTTGGAGACGCCGATGGCCGAGGCGCGCCCCGACTGCGCGATCTCGATGAGGGATCGCCACGCGCCGAGCGCCTCGCCCCGTTCGGGCTGCGGCCAGTGGATCAGGAAGAGATCGACACGATCGAGCCCCAGCCGGTCGAGGCTCTCCTCGAAGGCCTCGCGAGGGCGCGGCTGATCCGCGTTCCACAGCTTGGTCGTGACGAAGATCTCGTCGCGGGGAATGCCGCTCGCCGCGACGGCTCGGCCCACCTCGGCCTCGTTGCGGTAGTAGCTCGCCGTGTCGATGTGCCGATAGCCCGTCTCGAGCGCGTCGGAGACGATGCGCTCGGTCTCCCCCGGTTCGACCAGGAAGACGCCGAGCCCCAGCTGCGGGATCTCGACGGGCGCACCTTCGCTGAGCACGCCGTTCGTCAGAGTGACATTCGGGATCGACAGCACGGTCATGGCTCTCGCTTTCGCTCGGGGACTCCTGCGGGTCAGTCTATGCCCGGCCACCGACCTCGCCGCTGAGATATGCCGTCCTCTACCGCGCCTCTTCGACCATCAGTATCACGCGCTCCAGGTCCGCTCGATGCTCACGAACGTATTCGTTCATGCCGAGGAAGAAATCACGATATCCGCGGCAACCGCTTGGTAGGCGATGCCGGTTCAAGATCCGCGGCAGAGTGCAGGACGCCAAAGCGCGGCTCCGTAAGTCATCGGTTCCCTTTTCCGTCCGCAACCGCGTAACTGATCCCACCGGTAACCAGCACGAGTACCGTAGTCGCGATGGCCGATCCCGACGCAGCGTCGGCGTTGAGCAGCGACCACGCTCTCGCCGTTCCCCACGAGGTCGATGTGCCCACCGTCCAGTTCAGCACCGCATAGCTCAGCAGCGGCATCCAGGCGAGCTGACGCTGCAACAGCACCGCGCTCAGCGATCCCGCGCCTAACCCGAACAAGACATTGCGATACACGGCCACAGCTTCGGCCTCCATGAATAGACGCAGGTTCACGGCGCATGCAGCCACGAGCACACAAGCGCTCACCGTGCAGATGAACAGAATCGAGCGGTAGACCCGCAAACGGAGCCTGGGCAGTGACGACTCCAGTGCTCGGCCTGGTGACGCTGCGAGCACCGTCCACACGATTCCGGGGAACACGGCGACGGAGAGCAGCGGCACTGTGGCCCAATCAGAGGTGATGGGTGAGTCGCGAAGCACGCTCGGCACTGCCATCAAGAGGAGCAGGCTCGCACCCACCGCAGGCACGAGCATCGACAACCGGCGCGATTTGAGGAACAGCCTCAATCCAGGCATCAAGCATCGCCCTCGCACCGTTGCAGCATCAGCAGCCCTTCCTGGGCCTGAGCCAGAGTCGGGGGCCCATCGGAAAAGTCCGCGGTCTCCATCAGCATGCCCACGCCCGAGAAACCCGGCATGATCCAGGTAGCGACGATCGAGAGCGCAACGTCTATATCTGGTCTGGCCGGCAAGGCATCACCGCAGTCCGCCAGAGAGAGCACGACGGACATGGTGATGTCGTCACGGTCGGCCTCGTCCTCTCCGATCAGCGGTTCGAAGTAGATGTTCTGCTTCGTACCTGCAGTGAACGGCGAATAGGTAGCCCCGCCCGCTGTCGGTTCGAGCTCACTGACTCTCGCGGCAACTGGAGCGAGCAGTTCGATTGCACCGGCGAGGGACTCCTGTTGTTCCCGAGGCAAACAGACCCGCGCCCTGCTCTCAGGAAGGTTAGAGCACACTCGTTCTCCAACCGGGACGTAGACGAAGACGCCGTCGCCCTCAGCTGCGAGAACGCTCGTCCCTCCACCAACGAGGACCGCCGCGAGAAGCAGGGTCACCAGGTTTCTGGCGATTCGACGCTGCCCCATCACGACCCAGATGAGCAGCAGCGCGAGGACCCAGATCAACCCGAACGTGGCCGCGTACACCACGAAGATCTCTCTCCGCAGAACGAAAGAACTCGAGAGCGTGTCGCCTGCTGAAACGAAGTAGAACAACGCCCCCACGCCTCCGAGATTGAAACCGTACGCCAGGTAAAGTCCGATAGCGACGACCGGTGGTGTGAGCCACGAGGGAATCATCGCCCCGACCGCCTGGCCCAACATTACGAAGGCGAAGCTTCCGAGAACCGCGAGCGCGATCTCGAACACCGCACTGGTCATCGGGGTCGCCCCGTGCACGATGGTGAGCACATACCCAATCACCAGCGCGATGAGCATTCCCGAGGTGGTCCACAGCGCCGAGACGAGTGCCCGACTACCCAGCATTCGCCACGAGAGATGTATTGGCAATGCATAGACGAGTTCCCTGGCACCCTCCGCCCGCAGCACACGCACGCTATCGGCAGCGCCCAGCCCGAGAAGGATCGGCGAGAGGACGATGCTGAGCGACACGACAATATTCGTGATCCACGCTGTACTCCAAACCGCACGCTCGTCGAGCGTGAACATCAGTGCCAGGGCCGCGCAAAACCAGACACCGCCGAGCCAGAGTCCCAGCGAACGTTTCATGTGGGAGCGCTCCCTGCTTCCAAGCCAAGGACTCGCAACATTCCCCGCTCAATCTCAGACATCCCTGAAACGCCGGCTTCCCAACCGAGCTGCGCCAGTTCCGCTGGAGAACCGTGCCACACTCCACACCCCTCCTGCAGCACCTGGATCGAGTCAGCGATATGCGCGATGTCTTCCACGAGATGCGTCGAGATGATCACGATGCGATCCTTCGCCACCGCGTGGAGATACCTTCGCAGCTGGGCTCGCTGCACGGGATCGAGTCCGACCGTCGGCTCATCGAGAATCAGCACCGGCGGCTCGTGCACGATAGCCTGGCCGAGGAATGCCCGCCGTTTCTGCCCGCCAGAGAGCTGCCCGAGCCGGGTGCGCTGCTGCTCCACGAGATCGAGCTTTTCGAGCGTACGATCGATCTTGGTACGGGTCGCCAGGTTTCGGCCGCAACGCAGATAGCCGAAGTACTCCAATAGTTCGCGCACCGTGAACTCACCGATCCAATCGGGTTCCTGCGGCATGTACCCGATCGAGGCTCGATGCTTCGACCGCTGCCGCGCGCGTGCCACAGGCTCACCGCAGAATTCCATTCGCCCCCTCTTGGGCGATTTCATACCGGCGAGCACGCGGAGCAGCGTTGTTTTGCCCGACCCGTTCGGCCCGACCAAGCCGGTGACGCCTACGGGAAACCGTGCGTCGAGATCGCGCAGCGCGGGCGCACTCCCGTAGAAGTAGCTCAGACCCGACACCTGAAGAAGCAGGTTGTGCCGCAAAGATAACGCCACCCTCGCTACACCCTCGTGTTCTTGGTGATGCCGGTGCCACAGGTATCCGGCCACCACGGAATCGATTCGCACATCTTGACCGTGGAATTGATGCGATAATGCGGTTTCGGTTTCCAGCTCGTACTGGCTGTGAGGCGTTTCTTGCCTTGAGTCTTCGCCGTAGACGCCGTACCGGTGCCAATAGTCGCATACTTCGGGCTCTTCCCATTCCCTGGCATTTTGACCCAGGTCAGCGTGGTGTAGCTTCCCGAAACCTTCCCATACACCGCTCGCTTGTTGCTTCTCTTATCCACCAGGTCGAACTGTGCCGTGTGCTGGTTCTTCCTCGACGTGGAGAAGTACCCGTGCGTGAGCTTGGTGGTCGCAGACCCGACGAGGGTTCTGCCGTCGTAGACCGACAACTTCACATTGCTGAACGTAGCAGCCTGAGCCGATACGGCGCCGAAACTGAGCAGCGCGACGATCACCGCGCCAATCCCAAATCTCTTGAACACAAGACCCTACCTTCAAGGAAACGCAAAGCATAAGTAAAGACCATTCAAATTCTATGAATACTTATATAATTAGTCAATCTTCTGCCATGTAATCGATTCGCCTCGGGCGTATCAGCCTGCCCGGCCACCGGCATCGTCCCGGCCCGGGATAATAGAGGGATCATGTCTCAGCCCCCGGCATCCCAGCCCCCACTGCACATCGAGTTCCCAGCGGACCTGCCCGTCTCGCAGAAGCGGGACGAGATCGCGGAGGCGATCCGCGAGCACCAGGTCGTCATCGTCGCGGGCGAGACGGGATCCGGCAAGACCACCCAGCTGCCCAAGATCGCCCTGGCGCTCGGCAGGGAGCGCATCGCGCACACGCAGCCGCGCAGGATCGCCGCACGCACGATCGCCGAGCGCATCGCCGAGGAACTGGGCTCCGAGCTCGGCGGCCTCGTCGGCTACCAGGTGCGCTTCACGGACAAGGTGTCGGCCGACACTCGGATCCGCCTCATGACCGACGGGATCCTGCTCAACGCGATCCACCGCGATCGCGACCTCTCCGCCTACGACACGATCATCATCGACGAGGCCCACGAGCGCAGCCTCAACATCGACTTCCTCATCGGATATCTGCAGAGGCTGCTGCCCCGCCGGCCCGATCTCAAGGTGATCATCACCTCGGCGACGATCGACCCCGAGTCGTTCGCCGCCCACTTCGCCGATCCGCGCACGAAGCGCCCGGCGCCCATCATCGAGGTGTCGGGGCGCACGTATCCGGTCGAGATCCGCTACCGCCCGCTCGTCGAGAAGCGGGAGACCGCCGACCGGCAGGGCGCTGCCCGGACCGTGACGGTCGAGCGCGACCTCTTCGACGCGATCGGCGACGCCGTGGAGGAGCTGTCGCGAGAGGATCCCGGCGACATCCTCGTGTTCCTGAGCGGCGAGGCCGAGATCCGAGACGCGAGCGATGCGCTGAACGGGAGGTTCCGCGGCGACCGCGTCCGCCCGGTCGAAGTGCTGCCCCTGTACGGCCGTCTCAGCGCCGCGGAGCAGCACCGGGTCTTCGAGCGGTCGAAGACGGCGGGAGCCCGCCGCATCGTGCTCGCCACGAACGTGGCCGAGACCTCGCTCACCGTACCCGGCATCCGCTACGTAGTCGACGCCGGCACCGCGCGCATCTCGCGCTACTCGGCGCGCAGCAAGGTGCAGCGCCTGCCGATCGAGGCCGTCTCGCAAGCGAGCGCCAATCAGCGCTCCGGCCGCTCCGGCCGCACGAGTCCCGGCATCGCGATCCGGCTCTACTCCGAGGAGGACTTCGCGTCGCGCCCCGAGTTCACCGAGCCCGAGATCCGGCGCACCGGCCTCGCCTCCGTCATCCTGCAGATGCTCGCGCTGGACCTCGGCGACATCGCGCGGTTCCCCTTCCTCACTCCCCCGGATCAGCGCGGGATCGCCGACGGCCTGGGGCTGCTCTCCGAGCTGGGCGCGGTCGAGGCCTCGGCCGGGAAGGGCCGCGGGTCGCGCGCCCAGGGGGCGCGTCCCCAGCACCGCATCACGAGGATCGGCCGCGAGCTCTCCCGCCTGCCCATCGAGCCGCGCTTCGCCCGCATGGTCGTCGAGGCGCGCCGGCACGAGGTGGTGCCCGAGGTGCTCGCGATCGTCGCGGGCCTCACGATCCAGGACGTGCGCGAGCGCCCGCAGGCCGAGCGCGGCCGGGCCGACGAGCTGCACGCGCGCTTCGCCGATCCGCAGGGCGACCTCATGACGCTGCTGAACCTGTGGAACTATCTGCAGGAGCAGCAGAGTGCGCTCTCGTCGAGCGCGTTCCGGCGGCTGTGCAAGGCGGAGTACCTCAATTTCCTGCGCGTGCGGGAGTGGATGGATCTGTACCGGCAGCTGTCGCGGATCGCGGGCGTGCGGCGGGTGGATCCTGCGACTCGCAGGCTCGCGCAGGATGACGGGGGTAGGCGCTCCCTTCGGCCTGCGGGCGACGACACCCGTCATCCTGCGCGCAGCGAAGCCGACCCCCGTCATCCTGCGCGCAGCGAAGCGGAGTCGCAGGATCCATCGAGCGGAGCGGGCTCCGCCTCGAGCGACGCGATCCACCGTTCCATCCTGGCCGGCCTCCTCTCGCAGCTCGGGGTGCGCGACGACCGGCAGGACCGCACCGCACCGAGCCGCGGACGCAGTGCCCCCGGGGCCGCGAAGCGCAAGCCCGCCCAGGAGTTCGTGGGATCCCGCGGCACCCGGTTCGTGCTCTACCCCGGATCGGTGCTCGCGAAGAAGCCTCCCGAGGTGGTGATGAGCGTGGAGCTCGTCGAGACCTCCCGGCTCTTCGCCCGCTCGAACGCGGTGGTCGATCCCGCGTGGGCCGAGGAGCTCGCCGGACCCCTCGCGAAGCGCCAGGTCAGCGAGCCGCGCTGGGAGAAGAAGCAGGGCGCTGCCGTCGCCTACGAGCGGGTGACGCTCTACGGCGTGCCGATCGTGGACCGCCGCCGCGTGCAGCTGGCCCGCTTCGACGCCGCGCACGCGCGCGAGCTGTTCATCCGTCACGCTCTCGTGGACGGCGAGTGGGATTCCCCGCAGGCCTTCGATCGGGCCAACCGGCAGCTGCGCCGTGAGCTCGAGCAGCTCGAGGAGCGCACCCGCCGCCGCGACATCGTGGGCGACGACGAGGCCGTGTTCGAGTTCTACGACCAGCGGATCCCGCAGCAGGTCACCAACGTGCGCGACTTCGAGGGCTGGTGGAAGGAGGCGCAGCGGACGCAGCCGAAGCTGCTCACGATGCGCCGCGCGGATCTGCTCGAGGACGAGGCCGAGGAAGTCGACGAGAACGAGTTCCCGCGGCAGTGGACGCACGGCGACCAGACGCTGCGCCTCAAGTACCGCTTCGATCCCACCGCCGAGGACGACGGCGTGACCGTCAACGTGCCGCTGCCGCTGCTCCCCCGGCTCGAGGGCACCGACTTCGAGAAGCTCGTGCCCGGTCTGCGCCAGGAGCTCGTGACGGCGCTCATCAAGACGCTGCCGAAGGCGATCCGGAAGCACGTCGTGCCCGCCGCGGACTGGGCGCGCACGCTGCTCGAGACGGTGGAGCCGAAGCTGACCGACGCAGCCGGTCATGCTGCGCGGAACGGAGCGGGGTCGCAGGATCCAGGCGTTCAGCCCCTCACCCGCCTCCTCGCCGACGAGATCCGCCGCCGCACGAGCGTGCCGGTGTCTCCCGAGGATTTCGACCCCTCGCGATTGCCCGCCCACCTCACCCCCACGTTCCGCGTGGTCGACGGGCGCGGGCGCACCGTCGGCACCGGCAAGGATCTGGCGCAGCTGCAGGCGGCCCACAAGGGTCGCGCGACGCAGGGCGTCGCGAAAGTCGCGGCCGCGGCTCTTCCGAAGAGCGAGCTGGAGCGCACGGGTGCCACGAAGTGGGAGTTCGGAGATCTGCCCCGGCACGTCGACACCGCCTACGCGAAGGGCCGCGGGGGCGCGGGAGCCGGCGTGGTGCGGGCCTATCCCGCGATCGTGGACCGCCGCACGAGCGTCGACCTGGTGCTCGTGGCCGACGAGGCGGAGCAGGCCCGCCTGTCGCGGCGCGGGATCCGCCGCCTGCTCGCGTTGAGCTCGCCCTCGCCCGCGAGCTATGTGCGCGAGCACCTCTCGAACCAGGAGAAGCTGTTGCTGGGCGCCGGGCCCTACCGCACGCTCGAAGCCGCCATCGCAGACGTGTCGCTCGCGGTGGCAGACCGGGCGATCCGCCGCCACGCGCCAGACGGGCTGGTGTGGAGCGCCGCGACCTTCGCGACGATCGCCGACGAGTACGCACGATCCCTCATCGACGAGATCTACGCCGCGATCGCGCTGACCGCGCGCGTGCTCGACGGTGCGCGCCTCGCCCGCAAGGCGATCGACGGCGCGAAGTCGATCCAGGTGCTGGCGCAGGTGGCCGGTGCCGCCGGGCAGGTCGACGGTCTCGTCTTCGACGGCTTCGTGTCGCGCACGGGACTCGCGCAGCTCGAGCGGCTGCCCGTGTATCTCGAGGCGGTGCAGCTGCGGATGCGCGGACTCACCGAGAATCCGGGGCGGGATCGGGCCTGGCAGAACGAGGTGGACCGGGCTCTCGCGCTCTTCGAACAGGCCGGAGGTGCGATCCCGCTCCCCGCGGAGGCTCCCGAGCACCTGGTGCGCACCCGCTGGCTCGTCGAGGAGTTGCGCGTCAGCCTCTTCGCGCAGCAGCTGCGCACCGCCGGGCCGGTGTCGCTGCAGCGCATCCAGAAGGCGCTGCAGGAGGGGTAGTCCTCGTCGCAGATCGAGACCGTCGCAGTCACCGCGCGCACAGCGGACCCCGGTTCCGACGAGCTCGACCGGCGGATGCGCTCAGCGCCCGGCCGCCCACTCGGGATCGACGGCGATCGTGCTCACGCGGATGTCCCGCCGTGGGAAGTCGATGTCGCCGACCTCGATCTCGACGCGCCGCTCGCCCGTCGTCGCGTCGACGCTGAAGATCGCGACCCCGTCGAGCCGGTCGTAGGACGCGCCCTTGAACCGCTTGACCCACTCCTCGTCGACCGCGACGCCGTACACGCGGCCGCTCGCGGGCGCGAGGATCCCCTCGTCGGTCCCGACCACTGTCTGGAATCCGCCGATGCGGTCGCTCAGATCGGCGACCGGCGCGGCCTCGAGCACGGGCAGGGCGCCCTCGGCCCCCGGATCCCGGCCTCCCGACACGGGCGGCCGCACCGACCACAGCTGCCAATCGACGGTCCAGAAGAGTCGCCCCTCGCGCACGAACAGCGAGCTCGATCGCCAGCCCTGCACGGTCTCCGGATAACGCACCTCGAAAGCGCCGACCTTCCCCGACTCCCGATCCCACACGCGCAGCGCCTGCCGCGACGCCCCGCGGTCCGAGAGCTCGCTCAGGCCGTAGGCTCGGTCGGCGTCGCACGCCAGGCTCTCGATCCCGTCGACCAGCCCGAGCCCGTCGAAGTCCCGGGTGGACGGCGTCACGGTCTCGACAGCCGCTTCGCGCACCATGACGACCTCGCCGTCGCAGCTCGCGAGCGTCGGAACCGAGTACTCCGTATCGACCGAGGTCAGCGTTCCCGAGGCCGCGTCCACGAATGCCGCCTCGGGCATCTGGGGCGACGACATCATCACGGTGAACCCGGCGTCGGTCGCGAAGCGGCTGTGCTCGGTGCGCCCATCGTGCGCTCCGGGCAGCGGGATCTCGACGAGCCCGTCCTCGGCGAGCACGTACTCATGACCCGGATCCCCCGTGCTCAACCCGGCCTCGGACCATGCGATGCGCGCATCCTCGAACCCGCGCTCGTCCACACGCGCCGAGCGCGTCTGCCCGGCCTCGTTCACGAGCACCAGATACGACGTGCCCCGGGCGTCGAGTCGCAGCGCGACGACGGCGTCCTCGATCCCAAACTCCTCGGAGATCGGCGGCGCCGCAAGGACCCTCATGAGCGGCGGTACGCCGAATATCGCGCCCAGAACGGCGACGACCACGACCCATCCGAGCCAGGCCGGCACCCGCCGCCGGCGCGGTACTCCCACCTCGACTCCCGCTAACGAACGGAAGCGGTGAGGATCTGACGCGCCTGGTGCACGAGCTCCGGCTCGGTGACCAGGTCGTATCTCGTCGCCACCATCTGCATGACCGAGGAGAAGTCGCGCCGGTTGCGGTTCATCGCGTAGGAGAGCACGCCGAACAGCATGCCGAACCCCGCGCCGATGACCACCGCCGAGATGAACACGCCGAAGATCGCCGTGTTGTCAGGCTGGAAGATGAACAGCAGGATGCCCAGAAACAGGCCCAGGTAGGCCCCCGAGAGCGCCCCCATCAGCGCGACCCGGCCGTACGTGAGCCGGCCGGTGACCCGCTCCACGCTGCGCACGTCGTTGCCCACGATGCTGATCTGCTGCACGGGGAAGCTCGCCCGCGCGAGCACGTCGACCGCGTGCTTCGCGTGCTCGTAGCGGTCGTAGGTGGAGACGATCTCGCCCTTCGGGATCTCGGGCATCAACGGCACGCGCGACGAACGGAGGGGGCCTGGAGTACTCATGCACCGATTCTCCCACTTCGGCGCACGATGTGTCGGCAGCGGCGTGCCGCGCGCGGAAACGCACGCATCGTCGCCGCAACTCGCGCGAGAGGGGTAGCGTAGTCGTGTGAGTGTTACGAGGGTCTTCGTCGGGCGCCTCGCGGGGCGCGGGGTGTTCGATCCGGTCGGCGACCGCATCGGCAAGGTGCGCGACGTGCTGGTCGTCTTCCGTGCGGCGGGCGCCCCCCGCGTGGTCGGCCTCATCGTCGAGATCCCGGGCAAGCGCCGCGTCTTCGTGCCGATCGGGCGGGTCACCTCGATCGGATCCGGGCAGGTCATCACGACCGGTCTCATCAATGTGCGCCGCTTCGAGCAGCGCGGCGGAGAGACCCGCATGATCGCGGAACTCATCGGCCGCGACGTGCAGCTGGCTCCGGAGCAGACCGGCGCAGCCGCCACGACCGCCCGCATCGAGGACGCCGCGATCGAGCGCAGCCGCTCCGGCGAGTGGCTCGTCTCCGAGGTGTTCGTGCGCCTGCCGAAGCCCGCTGCGCCGTTCAGCCGCGGCGACTCCCGCATCGTGCGGTGGTCGGAGCTGCGCTGGCCGAGCTCGGCCGCCGGCTCGCAGTCGGCCGAGCTGCTGATCCAGACGATGGTCGATCTGAAGCCGGCCGACCTGGCCGAGGCGCTGCTCGAGCTGCCGCAGCACCGCATGCTCGAGGTGATCGGCGAGCTGCCGGACGAGCGGGTCGCCGACGCCCTCGAGGAGATGAGCGAGCAGGATCAGCTCGCGCTGCTCGCTCAGCTGCCCTCCGACCGCACCGCCGACGTGCTCGATCGCATGGAGCCCGACGACGCCGCAGACCTCATCTCGGCGCTCCCGACCGCACAGGGCGAGGAGCTGCTCGATCTGATGGAGCCGGAGGAAGCGGAGGATGTGCGCCGCCTGCTCGAGTACGACGCCGACACCGCCGGCGGGCTCATGAGCCCCGCCCCGATCGTGCTGTCGGGCGAGTCGAGCGTCGCCGAGGGGCTCGCCATGATCCGGCGCGCCGAGATCCCGCCGGCCATGGCCTCCGCCGTCTACGTGACGCACCCGCCCTACGAGACGCCGACCGGCGAGTACATCGGCATGGCCCACTTCCAGCGAATGCTGCGCTTCCCGCCCCACGAGCGCCTGGTCTCGCTCATCGACACCGAGATCGAGCCGGTCACCGTCGACGCGAGCGCCGCCGAGGTGTCGCGCAGACTCGCGAGCTACGACCTCGTCGCCATGCCCGTCGTCGACGGGCAGCGCCACCTCGTGGGAGTGGTCACGGTCGACGACGTGCTCGATCATCTGCTGCCCGACGACTGGCGGCACGCCGACGACGATCCCAGCTCGCCCGCAGCATGGGGCGCGGCCCGATGAGTCTCTTCAAGCGTTTCCGGCGCGATCCCGGTCTCGACGCGCCGCTCACCGCGGGCGGCAGGGGAACCCGGCCGTCCGAGCCGGGCGCGGGTCGCAGGGTGGCGGGCAACGAGCGCTTCGGGCGGTGGAGCGAGGGCATCGCCCGCGGCATGGGCACGCCCTGGTTCCTGCTCGTGCTCACCGCGTTCTGCGTCGTGTGGCTCATCTGGAACACCGCCTCCCCCGAGCCCTGGCGATTCGACAGCGCGGCGCTCGGCTTCACCGCGCTCACGCTCATCCTCTCGCTGCAGGCGTCGTACGCGGCGCCGCTCATCCTGCTGGCGCAGAACCGGCAGGACGACCGCGATCGCGTGCAGATCGAGCAGGATCGCCAGCGCGCCGAGCGCAATCTCGCCGACACCGAGTTCCTCGCGCGCGAGGTCGTCGCGCTGCGCCTCGCACTCAAGGATCTGCCGGATCGCGACTTCGTGCGCGCCGAGCTGCGCGCGCTGCTCGCGGATCTCGCCGAGGATCCGGGCGCTGCGCACCGGCAGCCGGACTCGGGAGGACCCGAGATCGCCGACCCCGGCACGAACGCGGATCCCGCAGCTCGAAACGCGCGACGGTCGAGCGGAGACCCCGATAAGGCGACGGAGTGAGCACGGAGACCGAGCAGGCCGTCTGGACCGCCCTTGGGCGCGTCCAGGACCCGGAGATCATGCGTCCGATCACCGAGCTCGGGATGGTGCAGAGCGTCGCGGTCGATGACGCGGGTCGCGCCGAGGTATCGATCCTGCTCACCATCTCCGGATGCCCGGCCGCGCGGCGCATCGAGGCCGATGTGCTCGCCGCCACCCGGGGTGCCCCCGGAATCGTCGAGGCAGCGGTGGAGGTCGGCGTGATGACCCCGGAGCAGCGCCGGGCGTTCACCGAGCGCGTGCGCGGCGATCGGGCGTCGCGCCCGCAGCAGTTCGGCCCGGAGTCGCTGACCCGGGTCATCGCGGTGACGAGCGGGAAGGGCGGAGTGGGCAAATCGTCGCTGACCGCGGGGCTCGCCGTGGCGATGGCCGCCCAGGGGCTCACCGTCGGCCTCGTCGACGCCGACGTGTTCGGGTTCTCCATCCCCGGCATCCTCGGCCTCAGCCGCGACGGGCGCACCGAACAGCCCACGCGTGTCGACGACATGATCCTGCCCCCCGTCGCGCACGGCGTGAAGACGATCTCGATCGGCATGTTCCTCGGCGATGCGGATCCGCGCAGCACCGCCGTCTCGTGGCGGGGCCCGATGCTGCACCGCACGATCGAGCAGTTCTTGCGCGACGTCTGGTTCGGCGATCTCGACGTGCTGCTGCTCGATCTGCCCCCGGGCACCGGCGACATCGCGATCAGCGTCGGGCAGCTGCTGCCGCAGGCCGAAGTGCTCGTGGTGACCACGCCGCAGGAGGCGGCGGCCGACGTCGCCGTGCGCAGCGCACTCGTCGCCCGGCAGACCGGGCAGCGGGTCATCGGCGTCGTGGAGAACATGGCCGGTCTCGCGCAGGCCGACGGCACCGTGCTCGACGTGTTCGGCAGCGGCGGTGGCCGACTCGTCTCCGAACGGTTGAGCGCGCCCGCGGAAACCGGTGCGCCCCCCGAGGAGGTCCCCCTGCTCGGCAGCGTGCCGCTCAGCCCCGCGTTCCGCGCAGCCGGGGATCGTGGCGAGCCCGCAGTGCTCACCGACCCGGAGGATCCCGCGGCGGCCGAGCTGCTGCGCGTGGCGCGTCGCATCATCGACCTCGGACGCGGCCTCGCCGGCAGGTCGTTGGGGATCGCCCCGCGCTGACGGATCCCGCGCGTCTACGACCCGGCCAGGGTCTCCGACACCGGTCGCGGGCGCGCGAAGAGATACCCCTGGAACGCGTCGACGCCGAGCTCGCAGAGGGCCTGGAACTGCTCCTCGGTCTCCACGCCTTCGGCCACGACCTGCAGTCCGAAGGTGCGTCCCAACTGCACGATGGTCTGGGTGATGGCCGCCGTGTGCGCGTCGTCGACGACCGAGGAGACGAACGAGCGGTCGATCTTGAGCTGCTGCACGGGCAGGCGGCGCAGATAGCTCAGCGACGAGTAGCCCGTGCCGAAGTCGTCGAGCGACGCGAACACCCCCTCGGCGCGCAGCAGGCCCAGCATGCGGATCGTGCGATCCAAGTCGGTGTGCAGCACGCTCTCGGTGAGCTCGAACTTGAGCAGCCCCGGCGAGATGTCGTGCCCGGCCAGGATGCGGTGCACCCGCTCGGCGAAGTCATCGGCGCGCAACTGGCGCTCGCTGAGGTTGATCGAGAAGGTCAACTCGCGTCGCGCGGGGTCGTCCTTCCAGGAGGTCAGTACCCGGCACGCCTCTTCGAGCACCCAGTCGCCGATCTCGATGATCAGTCCGGTCTGCTCGGCGAGGGGGATGAAGGCGTCGGGCGGCACCAGACCGCGCTGCGGGCTGATCCAGCGGATCAAGCCCTCCTCGCCGATCACTCGACGATCGCGATCGACGATGGGCTGTGCGAAGAGCCGCAGCTCCCCCTGCTCGATGCCGCGGCGCAGCTCGGAGAAGAGCCGCACGCGCTCCTGGGCTTCGTCGAGCATGCGCTGCCGGAATCGGCGCACCCGCAGCTGCCCGCCCGCGCGACGCGCGCGTTTCCGAGCGACGTCCGCGCACTTGATGATCTCGGCGGAGTCGTCGGTCTCGAGGTAGTCGTCCGGGGCGAGGGCGGCGTCGGGCGCTTCGGAGGCCTCGGCGGCCGCCCGGGTTCCCGGCCGCGCCCACAGCACGAAGCCCAGGCTCGCCGAGACGTCGAGCACCATGCCCGAGGGCAGATCCGAGGCGCCGTTGACCGTCGTCAGCACCTGATCGACCGCGTCGAGGCAGCGGGCCTCTGCCTGGCGCTGCTCACCGCCCAGCCCCGTCAGCAGCACGCCGAAGGTATTCGAGCCCATGCGGGCGGCCGAGAGCCCCTCCCGCTCGAGCGCACGGAGCCCGGCGGCCGCGTCGCGCAGCATGAGGTCTCCGGCTTCGTAGCCGAACGCGTCGTTGACGGCCGACAGCTCGTCGACGCTGAAGGAAACGTACGCGCAGAACTCCCCCACGGGCTGCACAGCGAGCGCACGCTCGACGTCGCGCAGCATCGACGCCCGATTGGCGAGCCCGGTCGAGCCGTCGAAGTGCGCGAGCAGGCGCGCCTGGTCCTCGGCCTGGCGCCGCTGGGTGGCCTCGGTGCGGATGGCGAGGTAGCGCTGCGGGCGCCCCTGCTCGTCGCCCAAGGGGATGATCGTGGTGTCGACCCAGTACTCGGCCCCGTCCTTGGCGCGGTTGCAGATCTCACCGGTCCAGACCTCGCCGCGGCTGATGACCCGCCACAGCTCGCCGAAGAAGTCGCGCGAGTGCCGTCCCGAGCCGACCACGCGATGCGTGCGCCCGAGGAGCTCCGCGCGGGAGTACTGCGAGATCTCGCAGAAGCGGTCGTTGACGTACTGGATGATCCCGTGCCGGTCCGTGATCGCGATGATCGAGTAGGTGCTCAGCGCGTTCAGGATCTGATCGATCTCGCGGTCGGAGGCGGCGACGGGACGGCCCCGTTCTCCGTCCGCACCGGCGCGCGAGTCCGGCTCGTGCGTGTGCATGCGTCAGCCCGTCCTTACGTCGCTTCGTCGTCGAAGCGCACCGACGGAGCCTGTGTCGAGGCCAGATCGTCCGATCCGTCGGACGTCCCTCCGGCGACGGCGCCTGCGACAGCGGCGCCTGCGGCAGCGGCGCCTGCGGCAGCCTCCGCGCGTTGCGCAGAGGCGGCAGCCGCCCGCTCGCGCCTCGCGGCCAACCGGGCCTCCCGCTCGTCCTCGACGAGGGCGTCGCGGATGATGCGCCGGGGATCGTACTGCCGCGGGTCGAGCTGCTTCCAATCGACCTCGTCGAACTCGGGGCCCATCTCATCCCGCAGCCGATCCTTCGCGCCCTCGGTCATGCGTTTGACGCTGCGCACGAGTTCGCCGAGTTTCTTGGCATAGATCGGCAGTCGCTCCGGACCCAGCACGAACATGGCGATCACCAGGATCACCAGGATCTTGTCTATCGTGAGGCCCATCACTCCCCCATGCTACTCGCTCGCGCCCGCGCCGACGCACCGTCCAGTGGACGGTGCGCGCCTCGCGATCGGCAGCACGCGTTCCGGGGCCCGCGCCCGGCGGGCGGCGCTCCCCGCCGCGATCGTGCGTGGTGGACGCCGGGATCCTCCCGCGCCAACTACGCTAGAGAACGTGAGCGAGGCCGACACCCGCGTCCCGCACCGGGCCATCGGCCCGGATCCGCCCCACCCGCGCACCTCGCGCGGGTCGCGCCCCACGGAGGAGAACGTGAGCAAGCTCGAACGCAACTGGCAGTACGCCGAGCAGTACCCCGGAGAGACCGATGCGCTCGTGCGCGCGAGACGACTCTCACTCGAACTCGGGATCGAACCGGTCAGCCGGTCGATCGGAGCCCAGCTCTCGGCCATGACGGTGCTGAGCCGTGCGCGCACCGTCTGCGAGGTGGGCACGGGCGTCGGGGTCAGCGGGCTCTCGCTGCTGCGCTACGCGACGGACACCACGCTCACCTCCATCGAGCTCGAGCCGGAGCACCTGAGGGAGGCGCGCACGGTCTTCGCCGACGCCGGCATCCCCGCGTCGCGCCTGCGCCTTATCGAGGGCGACGCACGGCACGTCATGCCCCGGCTCAACCTCGGCGCCTACGACCTCGTGCTGCTCGACGCAGAGCCCGAGCAGCTGCTCGAGTTCTTCGAACAGGCGCTCGGCATCGTGCGCCCGGGAGGCTGCATCATCGTTCCCGGAGCCTTCGCCCACGGCCGGGTGCCGGATCCCGCCGCGCGAGACGCGGCGACGCTCGCGTGCCGCGATCTGCTCGCGCTGGTCGCAGAGTCACCGGCGATCGCGCCGGTGCTCTCGCCGGCGGGAGACGGCGTGCTCACCCTGGTGCGACTCGACGGTTAGCCCGCGCGCCCGCGCAACCGTGCACCCACGCGCCGGTGCACCCGCGCACCCTGCGCGGGCTCCGCAGCGCAGGCCGGCATACGGCGAGGCCCCGGGTAGGATCCGTGATCCTGCCCGGGGCCTCGCTCCGCGTCATCCGCGACGCCGCAGCTCTCGGAGTCGCGATGCGCGCTCCGAACCTGCAGCCGCCGGGGTACCGGGGTACCGCTCGGGTCAGCCGTCGAGCACGCCGGCGAGCACGTCGCGCAGTTCGGCCGCTTCCTGGTCGTTGACCGACACCACGAGGCGTCCGCCGCCCTCGAGGGGCACCCGCACGACGATCAACCGGCTCTCGCGCACCGCCTCCATGGGTCCATCCCCAGTCCTCGGTTTCATTGCAGCCATGACGCCTCCTCGCAGAATTGGTGTACAGGCCTATTTTATGGGGCGAGCACGCGGAAGGGCGAACTCGCCGACCCCGCGCTACGCAGAATTCAGGCTCGGGCCTGCGCCGGACGCTCATCGGCAGCGAGCCAGGAGCGCAGGGCGGCGGCCGTGAACTCGATCTGCGCGACCGGCACGCGCTCGTCGTCGGCGTGGGCGAGCAGCGCGTCCCCGGGCCCGAAGTTGACCGCCGGGATGCCGAGTGCGGCGAATCGGGACACATCGGTCCAGCCGAACTTCGCCGTCGGCTCGACGCCGACTGCGGCCACGAAGCGCTGCGCGAGCGGAGCATCGAGCCCCGGTCGAGCGCCCGGTGCGAGATCCACGATCTCCACCTCGTCGGCGTCATCGAAGAACTCCCGGATGAACGCGGCGGCTTCCTCCTCCGTGCGGCTCGGAGCGAAGCGGTAGTTGACCTCGACCACGCAGACATCCGGGATCACATTGCCCGCGACACCCCCTTCGACGCGAACGGCATTCACCCCTTCTCGGTACTCCAGACCGTCGACGACGATCCGGTCGGCCTCGTACCGCGAGAGCCGCTGCAGCAGGTCGCCCGCGCGATGGATCGCGTTCACCCCCATCCAGCCGCGCGCGGAGTGGGCTCGGCGGCCGCGCATCGTCACCCTCGCTCGCAGCGTGCCGTTGCAGCCGCCCTCGATGGTGCCGTTCGAGGGCTCGCCGAGAATCGCGAAGTCTGCGGCGAAGAGCTCGGGGTGGTTGCGCACCGCGCGCCCCAGACCGCTCAGGTGCGACGCGACCTCCTCATGGTCGTACCAGATCCAGGTCAGGTCGACCGCCGGATCGCTCAACTCGGCCGCGAGCGCGAGCTGCACCGCGACACCGGCCTTCATGTCGACCGTACCGCGACCCCAGATCATGGGCTCGCCCGTCACCGCATCGAGCTCGTTCCGCACCGGGAGGTTCCGGTTGATCGGCACGGTGTCGAGATGCCCGGCGATGGCCACCCGTCGCGCGCGGCCCAGTTCGGTGCGAGCGATGATCGTGTCGCCATCCCGCACGACGCGCAGATGCGGGGCGTGCACGTGCAGCGCCGCTTCAACCGCATCGGCGATCGCGCGCTCGTCGCCGGAGACCGACGGGATATTGCACAGCTGCCTCGTCAGTTCGACGGGGCCTGCGGAGATGTTCAGGGGCGGAATCGCTGACGTGCTCACCCGGACCAGCCTAGAGCACGGCGGATCCCGCAGCTCCCTCGCCGTGCGGCTCGTGCGCTCTGCCGACCTACCCGGCGCGTCGCCGTGCCGCCGTGCCGCGGTGTCGCCGCGTCGCCGTGCCGCCGCGCCGCGATACGATAGAGGCCATGACTGCAACGCGCTTCGCCTGGTCCGCCGGTATCTCCACTATCGCGTCGAACGGCACCGTTCTCGACGCATGGTTCCCCGCTCCTCAGCTGGGCCCGCGTCCCGGGGACCGAGATCCCTGGATCGCACCGGCAGAGTTGGAAAGCCTTGCCGGCGCCGACGAGCACCGTGGCGTGGAACTCCGTCCAGTCAGCGTCGAGATCGACCTCGACGCGCCCCCGGCCTCCACGGAGGATGCGTATCTGCGACTGCACCTGCTGTCGCACTGCCTCGTCCTCCCCAACTCGATCAATCTCGACGGGGTGTTCGGGCGACTTCCGAATGTCGCTTGGACGACTGCTGGCCCGATGCTGCCCGAAGACTACGCAGCGCGACTGCCCCGGCTGAAGCGGGCCGGGATCACCGCGGTGGGTCTCGACAAGTTCCCCCGCCTCACCGACTACGTGGTGCCGGAGGGCGTGCGCATCGCCGATGCGTCTCGCGTGCGTCTCGGGGCGCATCTCGCTCCGGGAACCACCGTCATGCATGAGGGCTTCGTCAACTTCAACGCCGGAACGCTCGGCGCATCGATGGTCGAGGGCCGCATCTCGCAGGGAGTGGTCATCGGTGATGGCTCAGACATCGGCGGCGGCGCCTCGATCATGGGTACGCTTTCCGGCGGCGGGACGCAGCGCATCACCATCGGGGAACGCGCCCTGCTCGGCGCCAACTCGGGTATCGGCATCTCCTTGGGAAGCGACAGTGTGGTCGAAGCCGGGCTCTACGTGACCGCCGGCACCAAGGTGCTGCTTCCCAAGGGCACCTCCGAGTCGGCGGGAGAACCGGTCGAGGTCAAGGCGCTCGAGCTCTCCGGCGTGTCGAAGCTGCTGTTCCGCCGCAACTCGACAACAGGGGCAGTCGAGGCGCTCCCCCGAGAGGGCTCGGGGATCGAGCTGAACGCGGCGCTGCACGCCTGACCCGCGGCGGGCTAGCCGCGCTGATCCTCTGCAGGCCGCAGCGCCCATCGCCGACCGAATGACCGCGCCCGCCCGTCGAGGCGCGGCCTCCCGCATTGTCGCGCGCCCGGGGCGCCCGGCCAGCCACGCAGTCGCAGCGCGCGTTCCACCCGGGCGGCGACCGCCCCGGGACGGCGGGAGAGCGCATTCGTCACCTCGATCATCTCCCAGCCAGCCGCCCTGAGCGCGTCGAGACGCTCCACATCATGCGCATAGCGCGTCCAGTGCTGCTCGCCCTGGTACTCGATTCCCACTCGGTAGCGCCGATACAGCAGGTCGATGCAGGCGAGGAACCTGCCGTGATCATCGAAGACGTCGCCGTTCAGCTCGGGTTCCGGCAGACCGGCGTCGAGAAGCGTCAACCGCGTCATCGATTCGCGCGGCGACCACGAGTCCTCCCGCACAAGCTCGAGCGCGTGCAGAAGCTTCCGACGACCGCGCCGGCGGCCAGCTGTGGCGGCTTCGTGCAGGTCACCAACCGTCGCAAGCGCAGGACGCCCCGCATCGATCCGTCCATGCCCCTCTCGGTAGCGCCGGACAAAATGATCTCCCATCGCGACGAGATCCGCAATCGGCAGATCCACCAGTTGCACCCAGGTGCACGCGGGTGTCGTGAGTCGCAGACCTTCGTGCTCGGTAACCGCGCAGTAGGCAGCGGTGAGTCCGTGCCCGACAACGCCGAGCGCGCGCGGCGACCGCACCGGGCGAAACACGCTCGCGTGGACCGGTGCCCCAGCGACATGCGGGACCGGAGCGCCCCAGAGCAACGCCGCGCTGCGATGGCTGAAGAACTGGCGCGGGGTCATCGCCTGCGCGAACACCCTGATGCGGCGGAGCTCCTCTCTGATCTCGCGCTCATAGCGATTCGACGACGGCTCACCGTCTCGGTGCGGATGCGGCCCCGGATCCAGGTCTGCGAGCGCCGCCGAGTCGCTCCGCGAGCGCACCCCTCGCCTCGGCGCGCTCAGGTCCGCAGCCCGCAGCCGCGCAGGTGTCACGCCGGCATCGACTGCGGAAGCGACCGAGAACATTTCGGGGAGTCTGGGCGGGAGCGGTGAAGCGGGCGTCGGCATGCCTACAGCATGCACGTGTGCATGCTGTACCGCCGGCGTTATCCACAAGCGATCTACAGGCAAAGGACCTGCTTCTGGGGCGTTCGCGCACACCCACAGGTCGCTTCCCGGGTGAGACCCCCGGATGAGACGCTTCGCGCGTCAGTTCATGTCACCTGAACCGAAGTTTGGCGACGAGAACTGACGCGCGAAGGGGAACGCGGGGCGGTGGGGGCTGACGCGCTTGTGAGCGGAGGATCGACGCAAGGCGCGGGAGGCAAGAACCCGGAATCGCGGGACGGAAGGACCCTGGGGCCGGCACGGACGCACCCGGGATCGCGCGACGCAAGAACCCCGGGGGCCGGCACGGAAGAACCCGGGATCGCGGGACGCAAGGACCCGGGGGGCCGGCACGGAAGCACCCGGGATCGCGGGACGCAAGGACCCGGGGGCCGGCACACGATCCCGGCGCCTCGAGGCGACGGCAGCACCGCCATCGAGCGGGCGACCGCGCCGCGCCCCGCTAGCGGTCCAGGTGTCGCTCCGCGGAACCGATGTAGAGCTGCTGCGGACGGCCGATCTTGGTCTGGGGGTCGATCCGCGCTTCGCGCCACTGCGCGATCCAGCCCGGCAGGCGACCGATGGCGAAGAGCACCGTGAACATGCGCGTGGGGAATCCCATGGCCTTGTAGATGACGCCGGTGTAGAAGTCGACGTTCGGGTAGAGCTTGCGCTCCTTGAAGTAGTCGTCCTCGAGCGCGATCTGCTCCAGCTCCTGCGCCAGGCCGAGCAGCGGATCGTTCACGCCGAGCTCTTCGAGCACGCGAGCGGCGCTCTCCTTGACGATGCGCGCACGCGGATCGTAGTTCTTGTAGACGCGGTGCCCGAAGCCCATGAGCTTCACCCCGTCCTCCTTGCGCTTCACCTTCTCGACGAAGGTCTCGACGCTCTGGCCGGAATCGCGGATCTGCGCGAGCATATCGAGCACGGCCTCGTTCGCACCGCCGTGCAGCGGCCCCGAGAGAGCGTTGATCCCCGCCGAGATCGACGAGAACATGTTGGCCCCGGTCGAGCCGACGAGCCGCACCGTCGAGGTCGACGCATTCTGCTCGTGATCGGCGTGCAGGATGAGGAGCTTGTCGAGCGCGTCGACGAGCACCGGGTTCATCGTGTACTTCTCGGCCTTGTTGCCGAAGTTGAGACGCAGGAAGTTCTCGACGAAGTTGAGATCGTTGTCCGGGTACAGGAACGCCTGTCCGATCGACTTCTTGTGCGCGTAGGCCGCGAGCACGGGAAGCTTGGCGAGCAGTCGGATCGTGTTCACCTCGACGAACTCCGGCACGGTGGTGTCGAGGGAGCTCTCGTAGTAGGTCGACATGGTCTGCAGCCCGCCCGAGAGCACGGCCATCGGGTGAGCGGTGTGGGGCACGCCCTCGAAGTAGTACCGCATGTCCTCGTGCAGAAGCGTGTGACGGCGGATCTCGTCGTCGAAGGCGGCGAGTTCGTCGGTGGTCGGCAGCTCGCCGTAGATGAGCAAGTAGGCGACCTCGAGGAACGTGGAGTGCTGCGCGAGCTGCTCGATGGGGTATCCGCGATAGCGCAGGATCCCCTGCTCGCCATCGATGTAGGTGACCGACGACTTGGTCGAGGCCGTGTTGACGAACCCGTAGTCGAGAGCCGTGTAGCCGCTCTGCTTCGTGAGCGTGCTCACATCGATGGCCGAGTGACCGTCGACGGCCTCCACGATCGGCAGCTCGGCGGATCCGCCGGGGAACGTCAGCTGCGCCGTGGCCGGGCCCTGGCTCTGAGTCGATTCGGTCACGTCGTCTCCTCGTGGGTCTCATGCTGGCAGGGTGTCGGGTATGACACCGCAACTCTTCCACCTTATCGGCTCCGGAAGGGCCGATTCGCACCGCGGCTGCGCGGGGCACGCCCCCTAGAGTATCTCGACGTCGAGCGAAATGCGATTCAGGAGGACGCGCGCCGCAAGCGGTCTGCAGCCGCTGCGACCGCCTCATCGCTCGCCGTGAGCGCGAGGCGCACGTGCCGCGGCGAGTGCTCGCCGTAGAAATGCCCCGGACCGACCACGATCCCGAGTCGCGCGAACGCCGCCACGCTCTCCCAGGCGTCCTCGCCGCGGGTCGCCCACAGATAGAGGCCCGCCTCGCTGCCGTCGATGCGGTAGCCCACGGCTTCGAGCGCGGGGCGGAGCGTCTCGCGCCGCGCCCGGTAGCGCGCGCGCTGCGTGTCGACGTGCGTCTCGTCGCCGAGCGCCGCGACCATCGCTGCCTGCACGGGCGCCGGCTGCATGAGGCCGGCGTGCTTGCGCACCGTCAGCAGACGCGCGATGATGCGAGGATCGCCCGCGACGAACGCCGCACGGTAGCCGGCGAGATTCGACTGCTTGCTCAGGGAGTACGCGCTCAGCACGCCGCTGTGGTCGTCGCCCACCACACGAGGGTCGAGGATCGACGGGACCGGCTCCGCGTCCCACGGCGACTCCCACCCGAACTCCGCGTAGCACTCGTCACCGACGATCACCGCGCCGAGCTCTCGTGCACGGGCCACGGCCACCTGCAGCGCGCCGACGTCCATCACGCGGCCGTCGGGGTTCGACGGCGAATTGAGCCACACGAGCCTCGTGTGCTCGGGCCACTCCGCAGGATCGTCACTCGGCACCGCATCGGCGCCCACGAGCGCCGCCCCGATCTGATAGCTCGGATAGGCGATCCGCGGAAAGACCACCGCTTCGCCCTGCCCGATACCCAGCAGGAACGGCAGCAGCGCCACGAGTTCCTTCGACCCGATCGTGGGCAGCACGGCGCTCGGCGCCACGGAGACCCCCCGTCGCCTCGAGAACCACTCGGCGATGGCCTCGCGCAGGGGAACAGACCCGGCGGTCGCCGGATAGGCGTGCGCGTCCGTCGCACCGGAAAGCGCAGCCTGCACACTCTCCGGCGAGGGATCGACGGGAGAACCGACCGACAGGTTGAGCGCCCCCTCGGGGTGGCGCGCCGCCTCCTCGGCGTACGGCGCCATCGCATCCCACGGGTAGTCGGGAAGGTCGTCCCGCATGCGCCTACGCCCCCTGCGGCGGAAGCGCCGCGATGATCGGGTGGTCGAAGTCGTACACGCCCACCTTGGCGGCCCCGCCGGGCGATCCGATCTCGTCGAAGAACGCCACATTGGCCGTGTAGTAGTCGGCCCACTCGCTCGGCAGGTCGTCCTCGTAGTAGATGGCCTCGACCGGGCAGACCGGCTCGCACGCGCCGCAGTCGACGCACTCATCCGGGTGGATGTAGAGCGAGCGCTCGCCCTCGTAGATGCAGTCGACCGGACACTCGTCCACGCAGGCGCGATCCTTCACGTCGACGCATGGAAGAGCGATCACATAGGTCACGATGCCCGCCTTTCACTCGGGTGCAGTCGGATGGAATCCGAGACGCCTCCATCCTACTCTCGGGCCGCCGCCTCCGCCGGGAGCGTGGGGATGGAGGTGGTTACCGTCGGCACCTCGGCCACCGTCACCGAGGGCACCCCGGTCTCTCCGTCACGCGGCAGGATCCCGGCCGAGAGCCCGCGGAACGCGCCGAGATCCGCACCCTGATCCGCGAGGGCCACGTCGACGACCGCTCCGGGCACGATCTCCACCTCGGCGCCGCGCACCTGGACCGCCACCGGCCGCTCTCCCTCCAGCAGTTCGAATCGGATCCTCGACTGCTCGAGCGTCACGCCGATCCGCCGCTCCCGCCACGCGAGCGAGAAACTCAGCTCCCCCCAGTGCGCCGGCAGTCGCGGGTCGAAGCTCAGGCGCCTGCCGGCGTCGCGCATGCCGGCGAAGCCCTGCACGAGCATCATCCATACGCCGCCGCACGAGGCGATGTGCACGCCGTCGGCGGAGTTGTGGTGCAGATCGTCGAGATCGACGCGCAGCGCGTGGTCGAAGTAGCGGTAGGCGAGCTCCCGATATCCCACCTCGGCTGCGATGATCGACTGCACGACGGCCGAGAGCGTCGAGTCGCCGGTCGTGAGCGCGTCATAGTACTCGAAGTCCCGTCGCTTCTCCTCGCGGGTGAACTCGTCACTCGCGAGCAGCAGCGCCAGCACCACGTCCGCCTGCTTGAGCACCTGGAAACGGTAGATCACGAGCGGGTGGAAGTGCAGCAGCAGCGGCTTCTGCTCGGGCGGGGTGGCGGCGAGATCCCACGTCTCACGCTCGAGGAAGTGGGCATCCTGCGGATGCACCTGCAGCTCTTCGGAGTACGGGACGCACATGCCCTCGGAGGCCTGCTCCCATGCCTCGACCTCGTCCGGATCCAGACGCAGGCGGCTCAGGAGGCGCGCGTAGTGCTCCGGAGCCTCGTCCGCGATCCGGCGCACCATCTCGACCGCAAAGCGCAGGTTGTACCGCGCCATCACGTTCGTGAAGAGATTGTCGTTGACCACCGTGGTGTACTCGTCGGGCCCGGTGACCCCGTGGATATGGAAGCGGCGCTCGCCGTCGGCGTCGGTGTGCCAGAAGCCGAGGCTGGTCCACAGCCGCGCGGTCTCAACCGGGATGTCGCAGGCCCCGGAGAGGAGGTATTCGATGTCACCGGTGGCAGAGACGTATCGCGCGAGCGCATAGGTGATATCGGCGTTGATGTGGTACTGGGCGGTTCCCGCGGCGTAATAGGCGCTGGCCTCCTCGCCGTTGATGGTGCGCCACGGGAACAGCGCGCCCTCCTCACTCAGCATCGCCGCGCGAAGCCGGGCCTGGGGCAGCATGCGCTCCCTGGCGCGCAGGGCGTTGCGCGCCCAGAACGGCGTCGTGTACGTGAGGAAGGGCAGCGCGTAGACCTCGGAGTCCCAGAAGTAGTGCCCGCTGTAGCCCGATCCGGTGAGCCCCTTGGCGGCGATGCCGCGCCCGTCGGCCCGCGCCGAGGCCTGGGCCAGCTGGAACAGGTTCCAGCGGATCGCCTGCTGCACTCCGGGCTCCGCCTCGACGCGCACATCGCTGCGCGCCCAGAACCCGTCGAGGAATCGGCGCTGGTCGTCCCAGCGGGCCGCGGGGGGCTCGGCGGCGACGCTCTCCAGCGTGTGCACGCAGCGGTCGATCATCTCGGTGAGGCCGGCCGTCGCGGACGAATGGTAGGTGATGGTCTTCGTGAGGCGAACGGTACGGCCCGCGCGCGCGACGCCCTGGAACATGTGCCGTACCCGATCGGCCGAGGTCTCGACGCGCGTGCGCCACTCGGCATCGGAGCCCGATCCGTCGGACCCGCCGTCGAAGTCGTGATCCACTCCCACGCCCAGGCCCATTCCCGAATTGCGCACCCGGTAGCTGAGTACGCTGCGCGCGCCGTCGTGCAGTACCGGTCCGGCGTCGAGGATCCGATCCGTCAGCTGCTCGGATTTCCGCGGGTCGGCAGTCGCCGCCGCGGTGCCGGGGTGCTCGCTGTGGATCCGTCCGAGATCCTGGCGGTTGATGATGAGGCTCGAGACCGTGAGGTCGGCATCGGCGTCGAGCACGGTGACACGCATCTCGATGGTGGCCAGGTGCCGGGCTTCGAACGACACCATGCGGCGGGTCTCGACCCGCACGCGCTTTCCCGTCGGAGTGATCCACAGCAGCGAGCGGGTGAGCGTCCCGGCACGCAGATCGAGGATGCGCTGCATGTCGACGATCTCTGACGAGGCCAGGTTGAGGCGCTCGTCGTCGACGTAGATGCGGATGGCCTTGGCATCCGGGGCGTTGACGATGGTCTGCCCGTGCTCGGCGAAGCCGTAGGCGCTCTCGGCGTGCTGAATGCGCCAGGTCTCGTGCAGGCCGTTGACGAAGGTGCCGTGGCTGCCGAGCGGGAGTCCCTCCTCGTGATTGCCGCGCAACCCCAGGTACCCGTTGCCGAGCGAGAACAGCGTCTCGTCCTGCCCGGACAGGGCGGGATCGAGACCGTGCACCACCAGGCGCCACGGATCCTCGCCGAAGTCGCGGCGCAGCTCCCGCACCGGCACGTCGAAGAGCTCCGGGTTCATGCGTCCATCTCCACGAGCTCGGCGAGATCCGCGACGACGAGGTCGGCTCCTGCCGCCCTCAGTTCATCGCGACCCGCACCGCGGTCCACCCCGACGACCAGCCCGAAGCCCCCGGCCCGGCCCGCGGCGACCCCCGACCCCGCGTCCTCGAGCACGACCGCCCGGGCGGGGGCGACACCGAGCAATTCGGCTGCGCGCAGGAACGTGTCGGGCGCCGGCTTGCCCGGCAGCCCCTCGCGCTCGGCAACCGCACCGTCGACCACCGCCGCGAAACGGTCCCGCAGCCCGGCGGCCGCGAGGACCGCCTCGGCGTTGCGCGAGCTCGACACGACCGCGAGCGGCCGCCCGAGTCGTGCGAGGCGGTCGAGCAGCACGAGCGACCCCGGATACGCAGCGATGCCGTCGCGCTCGAGCACCTCGGTGAAAGCGAGATTCTTGCGATTGCCGATGCCGACCACCGAGTCGAGATCGGCATCTCCGGGCAACCCCTCGGGCAGCGGGAGTCCGCGCGCGTCGAGCAGGGCCCGCACACCGGCGAATCGGCTGCGCCCGTCGAGCGACGCGAAGTACTCGGCCTCGCGATAGGGCGCGAGCCCGCGCGCGGCGAGGAATGCCCCGAATGTCTCCGCCCAGGCCCGGCGGTGCAGATCGACGGTGGGCGTCAGCACCCCGTCGAGATCGAACAGGTAGGCATCGTAGTCGTCGATTACGCGATCGGCCCTTCCCACAGCTGCATGTGCGATCCCGTCGCCTGTGCCAGTACGACGTATCGCCGGAACGCGTGACACACTATCAGCGCCCCCGGCGCCGACGTGAACGCCCGCGCCGGGGGCGCGCCGATGTTCGCATCGATGTGATGGAGCCGTGATGGAGCCGTGATGGAATCGCAACGGTCGGGCATGGGACCGCGATGGGGTGCGGCGCCCGGCGAGCGCGGGCGGGCGCCGGCTGGCGGGCGCTGGCGAGCGCGGGCTGGCGAGCGCCCCGCCGACCCTCCGCGGTCGCGGCCACCGCGGCGAGCGCGCCACCCCCGGCCCGAACCGACCGGTCACGGGGTGACTTCGGTGCCGATCCCTCGCTCGGTGAAGATCTCGAGCAGCACGGAGTGGGGCTCGCGACCGTCGATGATCGCCGCCTTCGACACCCCGCCGCGCACCGCGTCGAGGCACGCGCGCATCTTCGGGATCATGCCCGATTCGAGACTGGGCAGCAGCTCGTCGAGCTCCGCGGCGGTGATCGACGACACGAGCGAGTCGCGATTCGGCCAGTCCGCGTAGAGGCCCGCCACGTCGGTGAGGATCACGAGCTTCTCGGCGCCCAGCGCCGCGGCGAGCGCCGAGGCCGCCGCGTCGGCGTTGACGTTGAGGGAGTCGCCCGGCCGGTCGGCGTCGGGCGCGATCGACGAGACGACGGGGATCAAACCCGCATCGAGCATCGCGAGCACGGGGTTCACGCGCACGTCGATCACATCGCCGACGAGGCCGAGATCCACCAGTTCGCCGTTCACTTCGATCGGCGGTCGCCGACGCCCGACGAAGAGCCCGGCGTCCTCGCCGGTTGTACCCGCGGCGATGGGCCCGTGCGCGTTGATCTCGTCGACCAGTTCCGGGTTGACTTTGCCGGTGAGCACCATGCGCACCACGTCCATCGTCTCGGGGGTGGTGACCCGATAGCCGCCCTTGAACTCGCTCTCGATGCCGAGCCGAGCGAGCATGGCGCTGATCTGCGGGCCGCCGCCGTGCACCACGACGGGTCGGATGCCGGTGTGCCTGAGGTACACCACGTCCTCGGCGAACGCCGTGAGCAGCGCGTCGTCGACCATCGCGTTGCCGCCGAACTTGATCACCATGATCGCGTCGCGGAACTTCTTGAGCCACGGCAGCGACTCGATGAGCACCTGCGCCTTCCGGCTCGCGTGCTCGTGGTCGAGTGTTCTCGTGGTCGTGGTCATGTGTTCCCGTCTCTCATCGTGCTGCGCGCTTCGCCGGCCCCGTCATCCTGCGCGAGCTTGCGAGTCGCAGGATCCAATCGGACACTATGGATTCTGCGACTCGCAAGCTCGCGCAGAATGACCGTGGAAGGGCCGCGCTGGACTATGACGAATACGCGCTGTTCTCGTGCACGTAGTCGTGCGTGAGGTCGTTGGTGCGCACCGTGGCGGATCGCTCGCCGGCGAAGAGCTCGATCTCCACGCGCGTACGGCGCGGGGTGAGGTCGCACTCCTCGACCGGGCGGTCCGGCCCGCCGGCGTGGCACAGCCGCACGCCGTTGAAGGAGACATCGACCTGGTACGGATCGAAGGCGGCGGAGGTCGTGCCGATCGCCGCGAGCACGCGGCCCCAGTTCGGGTCGTTGCCGAAGATCGCCGCCTTGAAGAGGTTGTTGCGCGCCACTGAGCGAGCCACCTCGACGGCGTCGGCCTCACTCGCGGCGCCGCGCACCTCGATGTCGATGTCGTGACTCGCGCCCTCGGCGTCGGCCTGCAGCTGCGCCGCGAGCGAGTCGCACACCCCGGTGAGGGCCTGCGCGAACTCGTCCTCGGAGGGCGTGACGCCCGAGGCGCCGCTCGCGAGCAGAGTCACCTGGTCGTTCGTCGACATGCAGCCGTCGCTGTCGAGCCGGTCGAAGCTCACCGCGGTGGCGCGCCGCAGCGCGCGATCCAGCGCCGCGTCGCTGAGCCGGGCATCGGTCGTGATCACCACGAGCATCGTCGCGAGCCCCGGCGCGAGCATGCCCGCCCCCTTCGCCATCGCGCCGATGCTCCAGCCCTCCCCCGCGAAGACCGCGGTCTTCTCGACGGAGTCGGTGGTGAGGATCGCCGCGGGAGCGGTGGTGTCGTCGGCCGAGAGTGCCGCGACGAGCTTCGGCACGCCGTTCAGGATCTTGTCGCGGAAGGTCTGGTCTCCCGTGCCGATGAGACCCGTCGAGCAGACGAGGATCCGCTCGGCGTCGTCCTCCCCCAGCGCAGCCGCTGCGGCTTCCGCCGTGAGCCGCGTGGTCGCGTACCCGAAGTCGCCCGTGAAGCAGTTGGCGCCGCCGGAGTTGAGCACGACGGCCCGGGCCGCGCCGTTCTGGGCGACCTTGCGGCTCCAGAGGATCGGGTTGGCCTGGGCTCGGTTGCTCGTGAACACCACCGCGCTCGCCGGCTCGGGGCCGTCGTTGACGACGAGCGCGAGGTCGGGCTTGTCGGTGCTCTTGAGGCCGACCGCGATGCCGGCGGACCGGAATCCCTGTGGTGTGGTAACGCTCACTGCTGCTCCTCCGACTCCCGCAACGGGATCCTGCTCCTGCTCTGATGCCCGCTCTGATGACTGCTCTGATGCCTGCTCTGACCGACGGACGAGAGTCTCGCCCGATTCGCCCGAATCCGCCGCGAAAGCCGCCTCTCGCGGTGCTCGCCGGTCACGGTGCGACTCCGTTCACCGATAACCCGGTGGTCTCGGGGAGGCCGAGGGCGATGTTGGCCGACTGGATCGCGGCACCGGCGGTGCCCTTGGCGAGGTTGTCGAGCGCCGCGACCACGACGACGCGGCCCGCGGCCTCATCCACGGCGAGCCCCAGAAGGCACGTGTTCGCGCCGAGCGCGTCGGCCGTGCGCGGGAAGCGGCCCTCGGGCAGCAGGTGCACGAAGGGCTCGTCGGCGTAGGCGCGCTCCCACGCGGCGCGCACGTCGGCGGCCGTGGCTCCGGGCGCGAGGCGGGCCGTAGATGTGGCGAGGATCCCGCGGCTCATGGGAACGAGAACCGGCGTGAAGCTGATGCTCGGCTCTTCCACCGCACCGGCACCCCGCAGGGCCTGCCGGATCTCCGGAATGTGACGGTGCGTGCCGCCCACGGCGTACGGGTTCGCCGTGCCCATGAGCTCGGCTCCGAGCAGGTGGGTCTTCGCGGCCTTGCCCGCGCCGCTCGGCCCCACGGCGAGCACGCTCACCAGATCCCGCGCCTCGATGACGCCCGCCGCGATGCCGGGCGCGAGGGACAGCGCCACGGTCGAGGCGTTGCAGCCCGGGGCCGCGATCCTCGTCGACCCGACGAGATTCGCCCGCTGCTTCCCGCCTGCTGCGGAGGCGACGAGCAACTCGGGCACTCCGTAGCTCCAGGGCTCGTGGTGCTCGCCGCCGTAGAACGCCGCCCAGTCGTCGGCACGCGCGAGTCGGTGATCGGCCCCGCAGTCGACGGCGAGGCGCACGTCGGTCAGTTGCGCCGTGAGGGCCCCCGACGCGCCGTGCGGCAGCGCGAAGAACACGAGGTCGTGCCCGTCGAGCACCTCGGGGGTCGTCTCATCCAGCGTCAGGTGCGCCAGCGAGCGCAGGTGGGGCTGGGACTCGATGAGCGGGCGCCCGGCGCTCGAGTGACCGGTGACGGTGCGGATCTCGAACTCGGGATGCGCGGCGAGCAGCCGCAGCAGCTCGCCCCCCGCGTACCCGCTCCCACCGGCTACCGCCACACTGTACGTCATCGACGCTCCTCGCCCTCGGCCTCGCACACAGAACTCTCCTATTCTGGCACCTCGCGGAGGCTGCGGAACACGCCCGCCCGCTTAGCGGTGCCTGAATTCGGGCGCGCGCTTCTCGGCGAATGCGTGCATCCCCTCCGACTGATCGTCGGTCGCGAATGCGGCGGCGAAGGCCTGACGCTCGAAGCGCAGCCCCTCCGCGAGCGGCATCTCCTGCGCCGCCTGCAGCGCGTCCTTCGCCGCGTAGACGGCGGGCAGCGACTTCGAGGCGATCGTCTCGGCGGTCTTCGCCGCCTCGGCGAGCAGCTCGGACGCCGGCACCACGCGCGACACGAGCCCGCTGCGCTCGGCCTCCTCGGCGCCCATCATTCGGCCGGTGAGGATCATCTCGGCGGCCTTGTACTTGCCGATCGCCCGCGGCAGCCGCTGGGAGCCCCCGAAGCCCGGCAGCACGCCGAGATTGATCTCGGGCTGGCCGAACTTCGCCGTGTCGGCGGCGATGATGATGTCGCACATCATGGCCAGCTCGCAGCCGCCGCCGAGCGCGAAACCCGAGACCGCTGCGATCAGCGGCGTGCGCATCCGCTCGAACCCGCCCCAGCCGGGGAACGGGCCGCCCAGGTACATGTCGGCGTACGACTGATCGGCCATCTCCTTGATGTCGGCCCCGGCTGCGAAGGCCTTCTCCGAGCCGGTGAGCACGATCGCGCCGACCCCGGGATCGGCGTCGAACGCGAGGGCGGCATCGATGAGCTCGCGTACGAGCGTCGAATTGAGCGCGTTCAGCGCCTCGGGCCGGTTCAGGGTGATCGTGGCGACGCGGCCGCGCGTCTCGGTCAAGAGGGTGGTGTACTCGGTCATCGCTGCTCCTCGGTCGGCGGGTGCGGATCCGGAGCCCACGCTACTCGACCTCGGGCGCCCGCTGGGCTGCGGCGCGCTCCTCGGCGCTCGCGACGTAGCCCTCCACGTGACGCTCGTCGGGCCCGTTGTAGGCCGAGAGGGGGCGGATCAGCGCGTTCGACCCGGCCTGTTCCATGATGTGCGCGGTCCAGCCCGTCACCCGGGAGGCGATGAACAGCGGCGTGAAGGTGAGCGTGTCGAAGCCGATGAGGTTGTAGGCCGGCCCAGACGGATAGTCGAGGTTGGGGTAGATCCCCTTGCGCGAGACGAACTCGTGCTCGAGCGCCGTGTACAGCGCGGCCACATCGGGCCGGTCGTAGTGCTCGACGAGCGTGTCGAGCGCGGCCTTCATGGTGGGCACGCGCGAATCGCCCTTCTTGTACACGCGGTGCCCGAAACCCATGATCTTGCGCTTCTCGGCGAGGGCCGCCTCGAGCCAGGGCACCACGTTCTCGGCCGAGCCGATCTCGTCGAAGATGTGCATCACGGCCTCGTTCGCCCCGCCGTGCAGCGGCCCCTTGAGCGCGCCGATCGCGGCGACCACCGCCGAGTAGAGGTCGGAGAGCGTCGAGGTAACGACGCGCGCGGTGAAGGTCGAGGCGTTGAACGAGTGCTCCGCGTAGAGGATCATCGAGCGGTTGAAGGCGTCGACGACCACGGGATCGGGCTCCTCGCCGAACGTCATCCACAGGAAATTGGCCGAGTAGTCGAGATCGTCGCGGGGCTCCACCGGATCGAGCGCGCGGCGGCGGCGCTGTCCGTATGCCACGATCGCCGGCAGCGCGGCGTAGAGGCGGATCGAGCGCGCCAGATTCTCCTCGGGGCTGCCCGAGGCGTCGAGCACCGATCCCCCGCCCGCGGTATCGGAGGCCCCGATCACGCTCACCGCAGTGCGCACCTCGTCCATCGGGTGCGCCTCGAGCGGCAGCAGGTCGATTGCGGCCCTCACATTGTCGGGGAGCGCGCGGTGCTCGCGCTCGATGCGCCGCAGCTCCGCCAGCTGCTCGGGGCTCGGCAGCTCGCCGCTCCAGAGCAGGTGGGCCACGGCCTCGAACGGCTGGGTCGCCGCGAGCTCCTGCACCGGATAGCCGCGGTAGAGCAGGCTGTTCGTCTCCGGGTTGACCTTCGAGACGGCGGTGGTGTCGACGACGACCCCCGCGAGGCCCTTCCTGATCTCGTTCTCTGTCATGGCTTCCTCCTTGAAGTCCCTTCAGGCCATTCTGCGCGAAGTCGCAGAGCCCGTGTGGTGCTCGTGGGTTTTAGGTGGGGCGGTGGATCCTGCGACTCGCAAGCTCGCGCAGGATGACGGGGGGGGGAGCTGCGCCGCAGGATGACGGGGAACGCCACTCGCGCAGGATGACGGGGAACACCGCTCGCGCACGATGACGGGGAACACCGCTCGCGCAGGATGACGGGGACGCCACTCGCGCAGCGCGACCGGAACGCGCTAGCGCTCGACGGTGAAGTTGAAGACGCTCGTGTCGAAGCGGTTGTAGTCCTCGTAGTCGATGAGGTCGTACAGATCCGCGCGGTGCTGCATCTCGCCGAGCTTCGAGGTCAGGTGCCCCTCCTCGTTCAGCGCGTCGAGCGCCCGCCCGGTCGCCCCCATCGCGATCCGCAGCATCGACACCGGCCAGATCACGATGTTCACGCCGATGTCGGCCAGCTGCTGCGACGAGAAGAGTTCACTCTTGCCGAACTCGGTCATGTTGGCGAGGATCGGCACGTCGAGGGCCTTCCGCATCGCCTCGAACTCCTCGAGCGTGCGCATGGCCTCGGGGAAGATCGCGTCGGCGCCGGCGTCGACGAGCGCCTTCGCGCGGTCGACGGCGAGATCGAGCCCGGCCCGGCCGTCTGCAGTGGCGCGGATGTCGGTGCGCGCCATGATGAGGAAGTCGGGATCGCGTCGAGCGTCGGCGGCGGCGCGGATGCGCTTGATCGCGGTGTCCTCGTCCACGACGGTCTTGCCGTCGAGGTGACCGCAGCGCTTCGGGTTGATCTGATCCTCGATGTGCGCGCCGGCGAGCCCGGCGTCCTCGAGCGTCTGGATCGTGCGCGCCACGTTCATGGGCTCGCCGAACCCGGTGTCGGCGTCGACGATCGCGGGCAGCTCGGTCATGCGGGCGATCTGCTGCGCACGTCCCGCCACCTCGGTGAGGGTGGTGAGACCGATGTCGGGCAGCCCCAGGTCGGCCGACAGCACCGCACCCGAGATGTAGACGCCGTCGAAGCCCTTGCGCTCGATAAGGCGCGCGCTCAGCGGGTTGAACGCGCCGGGGAACCGCAGCAGCTCGCCGCTCGAGAGCCGCTCGCGGAACAGGCGCCGCTTCTCGGCGGGGGTGGTCTTGCTGTAGAGCATCAGAAGAGTCCCTTCGGGGCGGCTGCGAGGTCGATCACGCCGGGCGCGGCCACGATGTTCAGCTCGCGCACCTCGTCGGCCGTGAGCTCGGGCAGGCGCTGCACGAGTTCGAGGAACCGCTCGATCTCCGCGGGCTCGAGCACAGGCTCGGCGAGCATGCGGAACTTCGCGATGTAATTCTCGCGGGCGAAGGGGCGCGCGCCGAGCGGGTGGGCGTCGGCCACCGCGATCTCGTCGACGAGCCTCGTACCGTCGGCGAGCTCGATCTCGACGCGGCCGCCGAAGGCCTTCTCATCGGGATCCTCGGAGTGGTAGCGGCGGGTCCACTCCGCGTCCTCGGCCGTGGTGATCCTCTGCCACAGCTGCACCGTGTCGGGGCGTGCCGCACGCGCGGGCGTGTACGAGTCGACGTGGTGCCAGCCGCCATCCTGCAGCGCCACCGCGAAGATGTACGGGATCGAGTGGTCGAGGGTCTCGCGCGACGCCTGCGGGTCGTACTTCTGGGGGTCGTTCGCGCCCGATCCGATGACGTAGTGGGTGTGGTGGCTCGTGTGCAGCACGATGGCGCTGATGTTCGCGGGATCGGCGAGCTCCGGCCGCTCGTGGTGCAGCTTGCGTGCGAGGTCGATCCAGGCCTGCGCCTGATACTCGGCCGAGTGCTCCTTGGTGTAGCTGTCGAGGATCGCGCGCTTCGCCTCGCCCTTCGCGGGGAGCGGCACGTCGTACGAGGCGTCGGGGCCGTCGAGCATCCAGGCGATCACGCCGTCCTCCCCCTCGTAGATGGGGCTCGGAGAGGTCTGGCCGCGCATGGCACGGTCGACCGCCTCGACGGCCATCTTTCCCGCGAAGGCCGGGGCGTGGGCCTTCCAGGTCGAGATCTCGCCCTTGCGGCTCTGCCGGGTGGCCGTGGTCGTGTGAAGGCCCTGCGCCACGGCCTGGGAGATGGTCTCTGTGTCGAGGCCGAGCAGCGTGCCGATGCCGGCCGCCGCCGAGGGCCCGATGTGAGCGACGTGGTCGATCTTGTGCTTGTGCAGACAGATCGCGCGCACCAGGTCCATCTGGATCTCGTAGCCGGTCGCGATGCCGCGCACGAGCGCACGGCCGTCGGCCCCGACGTGCTGGGCGACGGCGAGGATCGGCGGGATGTTATCGCCGGGGTGCGAGTACTCGGCCGCGAGGAACGTGTCGTGGTAGTCCAGCTCGCGCACGGCCACGCCGTTGGCCCAGGCGGCCCACTCCGGGCTCGACAGCTGCGGCTCGGCTCCCGACGACGCGAGGCCGAAGATCGAGGATCCCGCCCCACCCGTCGAGACGGGATGCGAGAGCGCCTGCGCCCGGGCCGCGACGATCGGGCCGCGGTTCAGGGAAGCTGCGGCGACGGAGGCGTTGTCGATGATCCTGTTGATGATCATGGCGACGACCTCGGGCTCGACCTCGACCGGGTCGGTCGCGACCTCGGCGATCTTCCAGGCGAGCTGCTGCTCGCGGGGCAGCTCCTCTTCGCTCTTGGAGACGCGGACGTGATGGGTGACGGTCATTGCGGTCCTTCCGGAGTGGGGGATGAGGAGCCCCGGCCGGGGTCGGCGATGGAGCTCAGGATCGAGGCGAGTGCGTTGTGGAGGTGCACGTGGGTGGCGTGCGCGGCGAGCTCGGCGTCGCCGCGGGCGATGGCCTCGGCGATGAGCGCGTGCTCGGAGACGGAGGCGCGCAGCCGGGATCGGTTGTCGCGGGCGAGTCTGCGGGCGCGCACCAGGTGGGTGCGGATCGTGCGCAGCGCGCTCGTGAGGTAGGCGTTGTCGACCGCTGCGTCGACGGCCGCATCGAACCGTGAGATGAGCGTGTAGTACTCGTCGGCGGCCACGTCTCCGGTCTCGGGATGCGCCGCGGTGAATGCGGCGGCGAGTGCGGCGAACAGTTGCCGATCGCCGCGCTCGGCGGCGATCCGCGCTGCGGTCTCCTCGAGCGCTCGCCGCGCCTCGAAGAGCTCGCCGATGTCATCGGCGTCGAAGCCCGATACCACCAGCACCCGCGGGGATTGCTGACGCACCAGCCCGTCCGCGACCAGCCGGCCGATCGCCTCGCGCATCGGGGTGCGGCTTACCCCGAGACGCTCCGCCTGCTCGACCTCGCCCACCACGGAGCCGGGCGTCAGCGCACCGCTCTGGATTTCCTCCAGCAGCGTGGCGTAGGCCCGGTCGCTCGCTCGCATGCACCTCTCCCTCGGACACCCCTAGCGTATACATTATTGAGCAATCAGGCAAGAGAAGCGCCAAACTTACCCTGTTTTCGTATACACAAGAACTGCCGGCTGAAGATCCACCTCGCGCCGACCCGAACGCAGGAGCCGGTCAGAGCTCGGCGATGATGATCTTCTTCATCGGCATCATGCGTTCGAAGGCACCCGGGTGCTCCATCAGCTCCCCCATGTTCGCCGGCACGATCTGCCAGCTGACTCCGAATCGATCGGCGAGCCAGCCGCACTGCTCCGCCTCGGGCACGGCCGAGAGCGCCTCCCAGAGCCGGTCGATCTCGGCCTGATCCGCGCATCGCACCTCGAGCGAGACTCCGCAGGTGAACGGCGCGTCCTGCTCCACCGCGGAATCCATCACGGCGAACCACTGCTCGCCGATCCGGAACTCCCCGTACATGAGGGCCTCGGGCGAGGCGGGACCGGTCTGCTCGCCGTACGGGAATCGGCCGCCCGCCGCCGCGTCGTCGAACACCGCGACGTAGCGGTCGATCGCCTCCGAGGCCCGGTTCTGCACCGCTCCGGAGAACATCAGCGCCGGGACGAGGAAGGGTCGGGGATCCCCGTCCGGATCCGTGAGCATCACCTGCCAGCTCACCCCGAATCGATCCTCGACCCAGCCGTAGCGAGCACTGAAGGGGTATTCGCCCAGCGGCATGAGCACGCGACCTCCCTCGGAGAGCTCCCGCCAGACGCGATCGAGCCGATCCCGCGCGACGGCTTCGTCGCCCCCGAACATGAGCGGGTCGAAGTTCACCATGAGCGAGATACTCGGATTGGGTCGGAACTCGTCTCCCGCGTTGATGAGCGTCAGCCGGGTCGACCCGTCGCCACCGGGAATGTCGACGGCAACGGTGAGCGGGGCGCCGGCGAACTCCCGCTGGAAGTCGAGCAGCCCGGTCTCGGGATACCGGGACTCGACGGTGGATGCGGCGCCCGGGAAGACGCTCGCGTAGAACGCGCCGGCCTCCTCCGCATCTCGGTTGCACCAGATGTTGGTCACGATCTTCTGCACGACGGCCTCCTCTGCCCGGGACGGTGCTGCTCCCCAAGTATCCGTCCGCTCCTGCCGCTCGGCAAGGGGTGCTCCGAGCCCGAGACTCCCCCTTGTCGCCCCGGCCCGATGCGCGCAGAATGGGTCCCGGGGGCCGCATCGCGCCGGCCCGCGCCACCGCCGACGCAGCAACCGGGAGCCGATCGTGTCCATTCGCCTCAATCCCTACCTCAACTTCCACGGCAACGCCCGCGAGGCGCTCGAGTTCTACCACTCGGTGCTCGGCGGCTCCCTCGATCTCATGCGGTACGACTCGATCCCCGGGATGATGGGCGGCGACGACGAGGCCGAGAAGATCATGCACGGTCAGCTCGAGACTGAGGACGGCCTCACCATCATGGCCGCCGACTATCCGGCGTCGATGGCCGAGGCGCCCGACGCCTCGACGGGCGGCAACTCGATCAGCGTCTCGGGAGACGACGCGGCGCGGATCCGAGCCGCGTGGCAGGGCCTTGCGGCCGGCGCGGACATCGTCGAACCGTTCGAGCGCGCGCCCTGGGGAGACACCTTCGGCATGCTGAGGGATCGATTCGGCGTACCCTGGATGTTCAGCCTCGCCCCGCAGCCGGAGGAGGCCGACGCCGGCTGAGACCCGGCCGGCGAGAGAGAGGGACCGCGCGTGAGCATCGCACTCGAGAACGTGGGCATCGCCATTCGCGACATCGACGCCGCGATCGCCTTCTTCACCGACCTGGGCCTCACGGTCCTCGGTCGCGAAACCGTGAGCGGCGAGTGGGCGGACACGGCCGTCGGACTCGACGGCAACCACGCGAGGATCGCGATGCTCCAGACGCCCGACGGGCATGGCCGCCTCGAGCTCTTCGAGTACATCCACCCCGAGGCGATCGAGACGGAACCCACTCGTCCCCATGAGATCGGCATGCACCGCGTCGCCTTCTCCGTCGACGACATCGACCGGGCACTCGAGATCGCCGCGCGGCACGGCTGCCATCCGCTCCGCGGCGTGGCGACCTACGAGGACGTCTACAAGCTGTGCTACCTCCGCGGCCCGAGCGGCATCATCGTCATGCTCGCGGAGGCGCTGCAGAAGGACTGAGGCCGCTCAACCTTGCCCCTCCGAGGCCTGCGGGACCTCCCCGAGCCACTCGTCGACCGACACCCCGTCGAGCTGTGCGTCGGGACCCGGCAGCACGGCGCCGTTGCGCAGCGCCCGTCCGAAGCCCCCGGGGAGCGGCAGCTCGATGACCCGGGCCGGGCGACCGCGCGCCGCGGACACCCTCCGCAGCAGCTCCGCCATGCGCATCTCCGCGGGACCCGCGAGGTCCGGAGCGTCGCCGGCGGGCGCGTGCTCCGCCAGGCGCACGAGCCGAGCCGCGACCGAAGCCGCGGCGACCGGCTGCGAGCGCATGGCGGGTACGATCCGCCAGGCACCGAGCGGAACCGCGACCTGCTCCGCGAACTCGAAGAACTGGGTGGCGCGCAGGATCGTCCAGGGAACCGGCCCAGCCGCGACCGCGCGCTCCTGCGCCGCCTTCCCCGCATAGTATCCGTGCGGCGCCGCCGCGGCCCCGACGATCGACAGCGCGACGTGGTGCCCGACGCCGGCCTCGCGCTCGGCGCGATGCAGCGTCGACGTGACGGCCTCGAAGAAGCCGGTGGCCTTCGACGCCGAAGTAGTCGAGGTGCCCGACACATCGATCACGGCGTCGACGCCGGTGAGGTCGAGCCCACGGCCCAGCACCAGGTCCACTCCGTTCGCGCGGGACAGCACGATCGTTTCGTGCCCCGCCTCCTCGGCCAGTCGCACGGCGTGCGCCCCGACGGTTCCGGTTCCCCCGGCGATCGCGATCCTCATGGCCCCACCTTAGGCGCGGAGGCGCGGCGGCGGGAAGCGCACCCCGGTGCCCGCCGAAACTGAGCCAATTCTTCGAGCCCGCATGAATTATCGGCACTGAAACCCTCATGTTCGCACAATGGGATCGGTTTCGACGGCATCGGTCAGGCGCACATGCGCACCGAGCGCGGCACGCGGTAGAGTCCAGAGCCATGACGACTCGCGCGCAGATCCTCATCACCGCCCAGGAGCTCGCAGAACAGTTGGAGCGCGAGACCCTGCGCCCCGCGGATGCGCCCCGCACCCGCCTGCTCGACGTACGTTGGACGCTCGCAAGGCCCGACGGGCGAGCCGACTACGCGGCGGGGCACATCCCGGGAGCCGTCTACGTGGACCTCGACACCGAGCTGTCGCAGCATCTCGGCCCCCGGCACGGCCGGCATCCGCTGCCGGAGCCGCTGCAGCTGCAGGACGCCGTGCGGCGCTGGGGCGTGCGGAAGCAGGATGCCGTCGTCGTCTACGACGGCTGGGGCAATCTGGCCTCGGCTCGCGCATGGTGGTTGCTCCGCTCCCACGGAGTCGAAGACGTCCGCCTGCTCGACGGCGCCCTACCCGCCTGGCAGTCGGCGGGCTCCCCGCTCGAGACCGGCGATGTTCGCCCCGAGCCGGGCGACGTGGTGCTCGACCCTGGTCGGCTGCCGGTACTCGAGCTGGCCGAGGTGGCGCCGTTCGTCGCGGCGGGCGGCGCGCTCCTCGATGCCCGCGCCCCGCAGCGATACCTCGGCGAGGAGGAGCCCGTCGACCCCCGCGCCGGCCATATCCCCGGCGCGCTGAACACCCCTACCGGCGAGAATCTCGATGCCGACGGGCGCTTCCTCATGAGCGCCGAACTGCGTCAGCGCTTCCTCGACGCCGGGGTGCGCGACGGAGTTCCGGTGGCGAGCTACTGCGGTTCGGGGGTGACCGCTGCGCACAACCTGGTCGCGCTGGCCCTCGCGGGATTCCCCGGCACCCTGTTCCCCGGCTCGTGGTCTCAGTGGTCGAACCACGACCTGCCCGTAGCCCGCGGGTAGCGGACTCAGGCAGGCCGGAGCCGCTCCAACGCTACTCGCGCAGCTTGGCGCCGAAGGCGAGCTCGGCTGCGGCGACGCCCGCGAGTTTCGCCGCGCTCGCCTCCTCGGCCTTCAGCGTGCGGTCGCCGGCGCGGAAGCGCAGCGCGAAGGTCAGCGCCTTCTGCCCGTCCTCGATTCCGGCCCCGCGGTAGTCGTCGACCACGCGCGCGTGCTCGAGCAGCTCGCCCGCACCGGCCTCGACCACGGCGAGCACGTCGCCTGCCGGCACCTCGTCAGCCACCACGAGGGTGAGGTCCTGCGTCGCGGCCGGAAAGCCTGAGAGCGGCGAGGTCTCGGGCACGCGCGGCGCCAGTTCGATGATGCGCTCGAGATCGAGTTCGAAGGCGGCGACTCGGCCGGGCAGGTGGTACGCAGCCACCAGCTCGGGCAGCAGCTCACCCGCCACGCCCACGACCTCCAGGCCGCCCTCGTCGCCGTCTGCGTCCACGGCGCCGACGCGGATCGCGAGCTCCGCGGTGCGGCCGGGATGGAAGGCGCGGTGCGATCCCTGCGACACGACCAGTTCGGCCGACACGGCGCCCGCGATCGTACGGGCCGCGTCGAGCGCATCGGCCCAGTCGGTGGCGCGCTCGGCCTCGCCCGGCTGCTTGGCCACGGCGTCGCCGAGCAGCAGCCCGGCGGCCCGGCGCGGCTGGCCCGGGATCGAGGCGTCGAGCTGCGCGAGCGCCTCGTCGCTCGGTCGCTCGGCCAGCGGCGGCACGGTCTCGGTGCCGAGCTGCGGCTGGGGCGTCGACTCCGCTGCGCTCCGCTCAACCGGTGAGTTCGGCTGGAACACCGCGCCGAACTCGACGAGGGCGAGGTCGGTGAGACCGCGAGAGACATTGCGCTGCGCCGCGGTCACGAGACCGGGCAGCAGCGAGCGGCGCAGGAACGGCGCCTCGCCGTCGAGCGGATTGGCCAGGCGGATCGCCGGGATCGAGTCGGCCCCATCTCCGGCCGCCGGGGCCGAGGCGCCGGCGCCGAACGCGTCGAGCTGCGCACGCGACACGAAGGGATAGCTCTGCACCTCGTCGAAGCCGGCGGCGGTCACCACGTTCGCGGCGCGGCGACGCAGGCGCTGATCACGGGTGAGACCGCGCCCGGGCGGGGCCACCGGCAGCTCGGAGGGGATGCGGTCGTAGCCGACGATGCGCGCGACCTCCTCGATCAGGTCGGCCGCCCGGGTGAGATCGGAGCGCCAACTGGGAGGCGTCACGAAGAGCAGATCGGGATCACCGGCGGTTCCCAGCGAGATCGTGCAGCCGATCATCTCGATCGCGCCGCGGATCTCCTCGTCGCTGTAGTCGGTGCCGAGCAGCCCGTTGACGCTGGAGGCGCGCAGACGCACGACGCTCGGCTCCCGCTCGGGCACGATCTCGGCGCCGAGCTCGTCGGCGGTTCCGCCGGCGAGCTCCACGAGCAGATCGACCATGCGCTGGGCGGCAGCACGCGCGACGAGCGGATCGACGCCGCGTTCGAAGCGTTTCGAGGCCTCGCTCGGCAGTTTGTGCCTGCGGGCCGTGCGGGCCACCGACACGGGGTCGAATGTCGCGGCCTCGACGAGCACGTCGACGGTGGACTCGTCGGCCTTCGTCGACTCCCCGCCCATGACGCCGGCGAGGCCGATGGGCCCGGACTCGTCCGTGATCAGCAGGTCCTCCGGGTGCAGCGCGCGCTCCTGGCCGTCGAGCGTCATGAGGGTCTCCCCCGCCCGAGCGCGCCGCACAGTGATGCCGCCCTGCAGCTTCGCCAGATCGTAGGCGTGCAGCGGCTGGCCCAGCTCGAGCATCACGTAGTTCGAGATGTCGACCTCGAGCGAGAGCGAGCGGATACCTGCGAGCTGCAGGCGCGCGGCCATCCAGGGGGGTGTCGGACGCGTCTGGTCGATGCCGCGGACCACCCGGGCGACGAAGCCCGTCGCGCCGACGCGACCGCGGATCGGCGCGTCGTCCTCGATGGACACGGAGAAGCCCGACGCCGGCTTGGGAGACGCGGCGGACACGGGATCGCCGAACGCGGCCCCGGTCGAGTGGCCGTACTCGCGGGCGACACCGCGGATCGAGAAGGCGTAGCCGCGATCCGGGGTCACGTTGATCTCGACGGCCGAGTCGTCGAGTCCCAGGAGCGCCTTCGCGTCCGCCCCCGCATCGGGATCGAGGCCGAGGCGCGAGAGCACGATGATGCCGTCGTGATCCTCGCCGAGCGACAGCTCGCGCGCCGAGGCGATCATGCCGTCGCTCACGTGCCCGTAGGTCTTGCGCGCCGCGATGGCGAAGTCGCCGGGCAGCACGGCACCGGGAAGGCACACGACGACCTTGTCGCCCGCCTCGAAGTTGTGAGCGCCGCACACGATGCCGCGCACGTCCTCGCCGCCGTCGGCGGCTTGCTCGCCGGGCGCCGCGACCCGTACTCGGCACCAGTTGACGGTCTTGCCGTTCGAGTGCTCCTCGGGTTCGCGCGACAGCACCTCACCGACCACGACCGGGCCGGACACCTCGAAGCGGCGGATCGACTCCTCCTCGAAGCCCACGCGCACGAGATCGGCGTGCACCTCTTCCGGGGTGACTCCCTCGGGCAGCGACACGTACTCGCCGAGCCAGCTGAGTGGAACGCGCATTAGACCAGTCCTCCGAACTGACGGTTGAATCTCACATCGCCCTCGACCATGTCGCGCATGTCGTTGAGGTCGTGACGGAACTGCAGCGTGCGCTCGATCCCCATGCCGAACGCGAAGCCCTGGTACTCGTCGGGATCGATCCCGGCCGCGAGCAGCACATTGGGATCGACCATCCCGCACCCGCCCCACTCGACCCAGCGCGCACCGCCCTTGGCGTGCGGCTGCCACACGTCCATCTCGGCCGAGGGCTCGGTGAAGGGGAAGAAGTTGGGGCGCAGGCGGATCTGCGCCTCCTCGCCGAACATCTGGCGGGCGAAGTGCTCGAGCGTGCCGCGCAGGTGCGCCATGGTGAGGCCGCGATCGATCGCGATGCCCTCGATCTGGTGGAACACCGGGGTGTGCGTGGCATCGAGCTCGTCGGTGCGGTAGACGCGGCCGGGCGCAACCACGTAGACGGGCAGGTCGCGGCCGAGCAGCGACCGCACCTGCACGGGCGAGGTGTGGGTGCGCAGCAGCAGGTGGCGATCCGCGGGCTCGATGAAGAAGGTGTCCTGCATCGCCCGTGCTGGGTGGTCTGGGTCGAAGCCGAGGGCGTCGAAGTTGAACCACTCGTGCTCGATCTCGGGTCCCTCCGCGATCTCCCAGCCCATGCCGACGAAGATGTCGGCCGCTTCCTCCTGGAGCTGGGCCAGCGGGTGGCGGGATCCGGCCCGCTTGCGCACGGGCGCCTCGGTGACGTCGACGGTCTCGGCGACGAGACGCTCCGCGGCCTCCTGGGCTGCCAACTCGGCCTCGCGGCCCTTGTACGCGCCCTCGATGCGCCCGCGAGCCTGCCCCATGAGCTTGCCGGTCGCGGCCTTCTCGTCCTTCGGCACCTCGCGCATGAGGGCGTTGAGCCTGGCGATCGCCGACGCATCGCCCGCGTGCTCGGTGCGGGCCGCTTTCAGGCCCGCGACGGAGCCGGCGGCGGCGAATGCGGCGAGCGCGGCGTCGACGGCCGCATCGGCGGCTTCCCTGGTGATCGGATTGCTGCTGGTGGTGTCTGACACAAGGCCCTATCCTACCCGGACACCGCGTCCGACCCGCGCGCGTCGAGGGTCGACGGGTGCAGCCCACGGGGCACCTCGCCTCCCACCCGGAGTCGTGCGACGAGATCCCGATTCTTGCCGTCGGACCGCGGGACGAGCGGCAGAATTCGGGATCTCAAGACGCCGTCACGTCGAGGGCGGGCCCGAGTCGGCCCGCTCGCGGTGAGGGGCGGCCTCGCCCGCACCATCCGCCTCGCCTCTCGCGAGCGCGGCGATGAGCGGCTGCAGGAGGCGCTCCAGACGTCCGTCGTCATCGCCCGCGAGCGCGGATTCGAGCGCCTCCGCCACCGCCCCGGGAACGGTCGCGCCGTAGCGGCGCCCGTCGACCTCGAACGAGAAGGAGACCCGCCCGGGGGCGGGAGCCGTCGCGTCTCGGGCCTCGCCGATGTCGTCGGGATCCACCGTGACGAATCGGATCACCGCTCCGGGCCGCAGCTGGGCGGCGCGATCGAGGTCGGCGTCGACGACCGTGCCGATCACCGGATAGCCCCCGGTCACGGGATGGTCGGCGAGGAAGAGCACTGGCTGCCCGTCCGGCGGCACCTGCACCGAGCCGCGTACCATGCCCTCCGTGGGGAGCTCACCGGGGCGCTTCCGCTCGAGCGGGGCACCGTCGAGCCTCAGGCCGATGCGGTTGGATCGCGCCGTCACGCTCCACGTCCGAAATGCGAACGACGCCGCGGCCGCATCCGTGAACCACTCGTCCCTCGGGCCGGGCACGAAGCGCAGCACGACGGCGCCCCGGGGATGCGCGGGCTCCGTCATCGGCTGCACTCCGCCGTCGGTGTCGGACCCGACGGCAAGCCGGTCGCCCCTCCGGAGCGGGGCGGGTCCGAGCCCCGACAGGCTGTCGTGGGAGGCGCTGCCCATCACCCGGCCCCCCGCGATCCCGCCCCGCACGGCGACGTAGCAGCGCAACCCGTCCGAGGGCGCGCCGAGCCGCAAGGTCTCCCCCGGCAGCAGTTCGAAGGGGTGCCCGACGGTCATCCGACGGACACCGGTGCCCCGATGGTCTTCGACCCGCACCTCGGCGTCGGTGCCCGTGACGGCGACGAGGAGCGGGTGCCCGGGCTGCAGGCCGAGGCCGCCGTTCAGGTTCTCGAGAACCGCCGCTCCGGGCCGGTTGCCGACGGCGAGGTTGGCCCGTCTCATGGCTGCGCGATCGAGGGCCCCGGACTCGCTGACGCCCACGGCAGCGCGGCCCGGTCGTCCGGCGTCCTGCACCAGCGTGAGGAGCCCCGGATCGACGACGGTCAGCGCGGATTCAGAGTGGGCCGCGGGGGCCGCGGGCTCGGCGGATCGAGCGGGCACCACCCGCGAGACCGGGTGCTCCGTCCCGCGTTCCGCCGCACCTCCGACCGCCGGCCCCCGTCGCACCGCCAGCGACTCGCGCGCGGCGAGAAATCGCACCGTGTCGCCCGGTGCGATGAGTGCCGGTGGATCCCGCGTCTCATCCCACATGACGCTCGCGGTGCGCCCGAGCAGCCGCCACCCGCCCGGGGAGGCCGCGGGGTAGACCGCCGAGAATCCACCCGCGAGCGCCACCGATCCCGCCGGCACCGCCGCGCGCGGCGAGTCCAGCCGCGGCACCTCGAGTCTGCGGTCACCGCCCGAGAGGTAGACGAAGCCGGGTGCGAAGCCGCCGAACGCGGCGGTCCAGGCGGTTCCGGTGTGCGCCGCGACGACTCGCTCCACGCTGAGGCCCGTGAGGCTTGCCACCTCGGCGAGGTCGGCGCCGTCGTAGACGACCTCGACGGTCGTCTCGCGATCCGCTCCACCGGTTCGCGGCGCCCGGATCTCGACCTCCCGCACCGCGGCCGCCGCCCGGCGCAGGGCAGCGCGATCCTCGCAGCGCACCAGCACCGTGCGCGCCGCGGGAACGATATCGACGACTCCCGGGAGGGCGAGACGCCGCAGCGCCTCGGCGGCGGCCAACACACCCGTGAGCTCGGGAAGCTCCACGAGGATCGCGAGATCGCCGACGGGGAGGATGCGCGACGGCACGGCGCACCGCGCCGCGTGCGGCGGTTCAGACGCGCCGCCGGACATCTAGACGAAGCTCCGGATCTCGACGCCCTGGTGCTCGAGCTCGCCTCGGATGCGCCGCGCGAGCCGCACCGCTTCGCGGTTGTCGCCATGCAGGCAGATGCTCTCCGCGGTCAACCGCAGCAGGCTGCCGTCGACTGCGGTCGCGGATTCGCCCCGGGCGAAGCGCAGTGCCTGGGCGATCGCCGCGTCGCCGTCGAGCAGTGCACCCGGAGTCCCGCGCTTCACCAGCGTGCCGTCCGGGAGGTAGCCGCGATCCGCGAAGGCCTCCGCCACCACGCGCAGGCCTGCGTCGCGCGCCACGCGCTCGACGACCGAGCCGGGCAGCACCATGAGCGGCAGACGCTCGTCCACTTCGCGGATGGCGCGCACGACCGCCAGCGCCTGCCCCTCGTGCACGGCGATCGCGTTGTAGAGCCCGCCATGCGGCTTGACGTAGCGCACCTCGCCCCCGACGCTGCGAGCGAGCGCCTGCAGCGCGCCGATCTGGTAGATCACCTCATCCGTGAGCTCGTGCGGATCGACGTCGATGAAGCGCCGCCCGAAGCCCGCGAGATCGCGATACCCCGGGTGTGCGCCGATCGCGACTCCCGCAGCCACCGCGGCTCGGCAGGTCGCGCGAATCCCCAGCGGGTCGCCCGCGTGAAAACCGCAGGCCACATTCGCGCTCGACACCGAGGCGAGCACGGCAGCGTCGTCGCCGACGCGGTAGCCGCCGAACGACTCGCCGAGGTCGCTGTTGAGGTCGATCGCCGACATGTCCCTCCTCGGTCGCCCGGCCGCCCGTCGCGGCCTCGCGGCATCTCTGCCTCCATTGTGCGGCATCGGCCTGAGGATCGCGGCCGGGCGGCTCGCAGGCGACTTCTCGTAGACTGCAGGTGTGAGCCCCCTCGACACCGTGCGCGTCAGCCGCGCCGCCCGCGCCTGGCGCGGGGTCGGCGGTGCGCTCGCGGCGACGGTGCTCGCCGGAGCGTCGCACGGCCTCGCGGGCGGCGCGATCTCCTGGCTCGCCATCGCGGCGACCGCGATCCTCGCCATGCCGCTGTGCACGGCGCTCGCCGGTCGAATCGGCTCGCTCTGGCGACTCGCCCTCGCGGTCTCCGCCTCCCAGTTCCTCTACCACTGGTTCTTCTCCTGGATCGGCGCCGGCGCCTCGGCAGCTGGGCCCGCCGGCTCGGAAGCCGTCTCGCCGCACGCCGCGCACCTCGGTGCTCCGCTCGGGATCGCCGACCTCTCGGCTCTCGGCTCGGCCGGATCGGCCGACGCCGCCATGTGGGCGGTTCACGCCGGGGCGGCGCTCGTCACCATCCTGCTGCTCCACCGCGGCGAGCGCGCCTTCCTCGCGCTCGCGCGCCTGGTGCGCCGGGCCCTGCCGCTGCGCCTCGCCGCCATCCCCCACCAGCCGCGGCGCGTGCCGCGGCTGGCAGCGTGGGCGCCCGCGGTATCGGTACGCAGCCGCCTGCTGGCAGCGGTGATCACGCATCGGGGTCCTCCCGTCGCCGTCGCCTGATCAGGCGCCTCGACCCACCATCTGCGTTCCACCGCGCGCCGCCTTCGCTGCTGCGCGCCTGCCCGGGTACCCCCGGAGAAATTTGGAGACCCCAATGTCTCGCACACGCACCACCCGTCCCCCGCTCGCTCGCCCGGCCGCAGCGGCGCTGCTCGTCGGCGCAGCGGCATTCGCCGCCTTCCCGGCGCTCGGCACCGCCGCGCCGGCGTACGCGCACGACCAGCTCGTCGACACCGTGCTCGAACTCGATCCCGCCGACGGCTCCGCCGAAGCCGTGCGCCTCACCTTCAGCAACAGCATCATCGAGGTGGGCACGGAGGTCGTGGTCACCGCGCCCGACGGCTCCGACGCGACCGACGGCGAGCCGCTGGTCGAAGGCCCGGAGGTCACGCAGGCGCTCCAGTCCGATCTGACGCCCGGGGCCTACAGCGGCGCCTGGCGCGTCGTGTCGAGCGACGGCCATCCGATCGAGGGGATGTTCACGCTGACCGTGCCCGAGCGCGGAGAACCGACGATCGGCGATGCGGAGGCCCCCGCCGAGGCGGACGGCGCCGAGAGCGCAGCATCCGAGGACGGGCACGAGCACGCGGACGACGGGCACGAGCACGCGGAGTCGACCGATGCGACGACGGAAGAGGCTGCCGGGGACACCGGGAGCCCCGAGCAGTCCGGCGCCCCCGTGGGCGCCGTGATCGCCGTGATCGTCGGCGGTGCGGCCGTCATCGCCGGCGGAATCACCGCGGCCACCGTGGGCCATCGCCGGCGCGCGAAGGGCATGGCCGCCGCAGCCGATCCGCAGGGCGAGACGTCGAACGAGGATCGCGAGGGCCGGGCATGAACCGCAGCACGACTCCCACGACCAGGCCGGTCGCCGGCGCCGCTGCACGCAGGCGCGGTGCTCTCGCGGCGGCGCTCGCCGCATCGCTGCTCCTCGCGGGCTGCAGCTCGCCCGCCGGCTCCGGCACCGCCGAGGCCGGCGCCGCGGTCGCGCCGTCGGCGGATGCCGCGCACGGCGAACCGATCGCGCTGACCGACGGCTGGGCGAAGGCCGGATCCGGCATGACCGGCGTGTTCGGCGTGCTCGAGAACCGCGGCGACTCCGAGATCACGCTCGAGTCGGTCGACAGCCCGGCCGCCGGGATGGTCGAGCTGCACGAGACCGTCACCTCGGGCGCCGAGGCCACGATGCGCGAGGTCGAGGACGGCTTCGCCATCCCGGCAGGCGGATCGGTGGTGCTCGAGCCCGGCGGCAACCACATCATGTTCATGGACCTGGCCGAGCCGCTCCTCGCCGGCGACGAGGTACCCCTCGTGCTGCACTTCGACGACGGCTCGACCCTCGAGGTCACCGTGCTCGTCAAGGACTTCGCCGGCGCGCAGGAGAACTACGAGGGTTCGGATGCGCACGACGACGCGGGTCACGACGACGCGGGTCACGACGACCACGCGCACGACGCGGATCATGCGGAGCACTGACCCGACTCCGGATCGCCAGCCCGCACCCGCCATCGATTCGACCGCGGCCGCCGAGCCGCGGCGCTTCGGGCGCCGCGCCCTCCTCGCGAGCGGCGCGGCGGGCGCGGGCGTCGGCGCGGCCCTCGGGCTGGGCGCGGCCCTCGGCGTGTTCGAGGGCCCGCGCGGCTCAGGCGCCTCGGGCCCGTCCCGGCCCGATGGGCCGGTCCCGTTCGGCGGCGAGGCGCTGGGCTGTCACGGCACGCACCAGGCCGGCATCGTCACCCGGGCCGCCGCGCACGTGCGCTTCGTCGCCTACGCGTTGCGGCCCGAGGTCGATGGGGGCGCGCTCGAACGGATGTTCCGGGTGCTCACGGGAGACATCGAGGGCCTCACCTCCGGCGCGGCTCCGCTCGCGGATCCCGAGCCGGAGCTCGCCGCGCGCCCCTCGGCGCTCACCATCACGGTGGGCGTCGGGCCGGGCCTCGTCGACCGCGTGGATGCCGCGCTGCGCCCCGCCTGGCTCGCTCCTCTGCCGGCCTTCGAGCGCGACCGGCTCGACGGGCGCCACGACGGCGGCGATCTGCTCGTGCTCCTGCAGGCCGACGACCCGCTGCCCCTCGCGCACGCGGCGCGCATGCTCGACCGGGATCTGCGAAGTTTCGCCGAACCGCTGTGGACGCAACAGGGTTTCCGCCAGGCCCGGGGCTCGGAGCCGGTCGGGACCACGATGCGCAACCTGATGGGCCAGGTGGACGGCACGGTGAACCCCGCACCCGCGGAGGACGACTTCGACAGCCTCGTCTGGCTCGACGACGAGGCGGGCTGGCTCGCCGGCGGCACGGCCCTCGTGCTCCGGCGGATCAGAATGGAGCTCGACACGTGGGATCAGATCGATCGGCCCGGCCGAGAGCAGACGATCGGCCGACGGCTCGCGAACGGATCACCGCTCTCGGCGCCCGCCGACGCCGACGAGCGCACACCCGCGGACTTCGAGGCCGTGCACCCGACCGGGCTTCCGGTGATCCCGAGCTACGCGCACATCCGGCGCGCGCACTCCGAGGATCCCGCCGAGCGGATCTTCAGACGGAGCGCGAACTACGACGAGGGCGGCGAGTCGGGTCTGCTGTTCGCTTGCTATCAGCGCGATCCCCTGCGGCAGTTCGTGCCGATCCAGCGCCGTCTCGACGAGCTCGACCTGCTCAACGAGTGGGTCACCCACACCGGCTCGGGCGTGTTCGCGATCCTCCCGGGGTTCGCGGCGGGCGAGACGCTCGGGGCCGCGCTCATCGCTCGAGCAGGGCACCGGTAGCCGAGCGCCATGCGGTGTCGGTCCGAGCGCGGCCTGCGCTCAGCGAGCCGCGCGCTGCGCGAACGCCGTCTCGTAGACGAGCACGCTGGCGGCCGTGGCGAGGTTGAGCGACTCGGCGGCCCCGTAGACGGGCAGCTTGAGCGAGCGGTCGGCGAGCGCGCGCTCCCCCTCGTCCAGTCCCCGGGCCTCGTTCCCGAACACCCACGCGACCGGTCGCGCGAGCACGCCCTCGGCGCGGGCCTCGAGCAGGTCCGCGCCGCGGACGTCGGCGGCGAGCACGGTGAGTCCGGCGCTCCGCGCGGCCACGGTCGCCTGCTCCAACGTGGCCGCGACCGAAACCGGGAGATGGAAGAGCGATCCGGTGGTCGAACGCACCACCTTCGGGTGGAACGGGTCGATGCTCTCCCCCGCGAAGACCACCGCATCGGCACCGGCCGCGTCGGCCGCCCGAAGCACCGCCCCCGCGTTGCCGGGATCCCGCACCTCGTGCATCACCACGACGAGCCGCGCACCGCGCACCGCATCGGCGACCGGCGTCTCCCAGCAGCGCGCCACCGCCACGACCCCCTGAGGGTGCACGGTCTCGCTCATCGCCGAGAGCACCCCGTCGGTCACGCGCTCAAGGCGCACGCCCGATTCGGAGGCGAGACGATCCAGTTCGAACTGCCAGTGCTCGGCGCCCATCGTGGCGTAGACCGTTTCGGCCAGCTGCGGCCGGTGGGCCAGCAGTTCGCGCACCGCTTGCGGACCCTCGACCAGGAAGCGCCCCTGCGCCTGGCGCTCCTTCTTGCGCACGAGCGCCGCGACGCGCTTCACTCGCGGAGCCTTCGGGTTGCTGAGGATCGCATCGTTCACCCGTCCACACTACCCGGCGCGCGCCCGGCGCCGGCGCGGGCATGCGCACTCGCACCCGCCGCCGCACTCGAAGCGCCCGCGCACGCAGAAGAACCCCGACACCGATGCGGTGACGGGGTTCTCGCGCTGTGCAGGCTGCCTACGCCGCCTTGGGAGCCGAGGTGTCCTCGGGCAGTGCATTCTTCGCAACCTCGACGAGGGTGGCGAATGCGGCCTGATCATTCACCGCGAGCTCGGCGAGCATGCGGCGGTCGACCTCGACACCCGCGAGACCGAGGCCCTGGATGAAGCGGTTGTAGGTGAGGCCGTTCGCACGGGCGCCCGCGTTGATCCGCTGGATCCAGAGACGACGGAAGTCGCCCTTCTTCTTGCGGCGGTCGTTGTACGAGTAGACGAGCGAGTGGATGACCTGCTCTTTGGCCTTGCGGTACAGGCGCGAACGCTGTCCGCGGTAGCCCTCGGCGCGCTCGAGGATGACGCGACGCTTCTTGTGGGCGTTGACGGCCCGCTTGACTCTTGCCATTTCAGTTCTTCCTTACGAAAAGTCTTGGGTGGGGACGGGCCGGATTCAGTGGCCGAGGAGCTTCATCGCCTGCTTGGCATCGCCCTTGGCGAGCACCTGCTCGGCGTTCAGGCGGCGCTTGCGCTTCGAGGCCTTGACCTCGAGGTTGTGGCGCATGCCGGCCTGCTGCTTCATCAGCTTGCCGGAGCCGGTGAGCTTGAAGCGCTTCTTGGCCCCCGAGTGGGTCTTCTGCTTGGGCATCGATATCTCCTTGATTGTGTGCGCGCCGCGAGCGGCTGCGTGGTGCACGGCTGGCGCCGCCTGGGCGGCCGCCGTAGATTATTCCGCGGTGGAGGCGGCGCCTGACGCCTTGTCCGCCCTGCGGCTGGCCTTCTCCTCGGCGCGGCGAGCGTTCTGCTCGGCCTTCGCCTCGGACTTGTTCTTGAGCGGGGCGACGACCATCACCATGTTGCGGCCGTCGATGCGGGGCGACGACTCGACCGTGCCGAACTCGGCGATGTCCTCCGCGAACTGCTGCAGCAGGCGGACCCCCATCTCGGGGCGTGACTGCTCGCGACCGCGGAACAGGATCATCGCCTTGACCTTGTCGCCCTGCGAGAGGAAGCCGACGGCTCGCTTCGTCTTCGTCTCGTAGTCGTGGGTGTCGATCTTCAGGCGGAAGCGGACCTCCTTGAGGACCGTGTTCGCCTGGTTCCGGCGCGCTTCCTTCTGCTTCTGGGCGGCCTCGTACTTGTACTTGCCGAAGTCCATGATCTTGGCCACGGGCGGCTTCGAGTTCGGGGCCACCTCGACGAGATCGAGATCGGCGTCGGCGGCCAGGCGCAGCGCGGTCTCGATCGGCACGACACCGACCTGCTCGCCACTGGGTCCTACCAGTCGCACCTCGGGGACGCGGATTCTGTCATTCGTACGGGGATCGCTGATCGCAGGCTCCTCTGATCTCTGGTGATGGTCGCTCGGTGAGCGACGGACGGAGATCAGGGCTGCGCACGCGCCGCCCGCACCCTTGAGCTGTCGCGTGAACGACGGGGTGCCAACTACCCGGTAACCTTGAAGGCGGTGCCGGGTGGGAGAATCTCCACTTCCGCATCTCGGCAGAACGCCGAGAACCACAGGCAAGCATAGCACACGTACGATCCCGACAGTCAGGACACCATGAGCGAGAACCCGCAGCACGACGCGTCGATCCCGGAGACCGAGGCGGGTGCCGCGGTTCAGGCGGCGCGCGACATCGCCGATGTGCCCGCGGTCGAGATCATCACCGCCGCGGCGGTCAATCTGCTCAGCGCAGCGGCCATCAAATGCGGGCTCTCCGACGACCCCGAGAACGAGATCGACCTCGACGAGGCGCGCAAGCTCATCAATGCGCTCGCGGGCCTCATCACCGCCGGCGCACCCGAGATCAGCGACTCGCACGCACGTCCCCTGCGCGACGGCCTGCGCTCCGTGCAGCTCGCGTTCCGCGAGGCCTCCGCGATCCCCGACGAGCCGGGCAAGGGCCCGGGCGAGAAGTACACCGGCTCGGTGATCTAGCCGAGGCCGGAGGCCGCCGACCGCACCGGCGACTGGACGGCGCCGATCACTCAGACGCCATCCACCGCCGGGCTCACGCAGCCGCTCAGCCGAGCAGGGGCACCGGTCCGCCCATTCGGGCCTCGCGCCAGAGATCCACGTCGGCATCCGCCCGACGCAGCAGCTCGTCGATCGCGGCGAGCTCGCCCGCCTCGAAGTCGAGCCGCTCGAGCGCCCGCCAGTTCTCGTCGAGCTGGGAGACGCGACTCGCGCCCACCACGAGGCTCGTCACGCGCGCGTCGCGCAGCGCCCAGGCGAGCGCGAGCTGGGCGAGGCTCTGACCGCGTCCGGCAGCGATGGCCGCGAGCCCGCGCAGGCACTCGCGCAGGTCGCCGGTGAGCGCGTGCGACGAGAAGCTGCCGGGCGTCGCGGCGCGGGATCCCTCCGGAATTCCGTCGAGATACTTGTCGGTCAGCATCCCCTGGGCGAGGGCGGTGAACGCGATGACCCCGAAACCCTCCGCCTCTGCCGCGTCGAGCAGACCGTCCTCTTCCACCCAGCGGTTCAGCATGCTGTACGACGGCTGGTGGATCGCGATGGGGGTGCCGAGTCGTCGCAGCAGGCCTGCCAGCTCCCGACTCGCCGCGGCCGAGTACGACGACATGCCGACGTAGTCCGCGCGCCCCGACCGCACGATGTGATCGAGCGCCGCTGCGGTCTCCTCGAGCGGCGTACGGGGGTCGGGCCGGTGCGTGTAGAAGACGTCGACCCGCTCGATGCCGAGCCGCTCCAGCGAGCGGTCCAGGCTCGCCACGAGGTGCTTGCGGCTGGCGCCGGCACCGTGGGGCCCGGGCCACATGTCCCAGCCCGCCTTGGTCGAGATGACGAGCTCGTCGCGATGCGCCGCGAGATCCCGCCGCAGGATGCGCCCGAAGTTGCGCTCGGCGGCCCCGTAGGGCGGACCGTAGTTGTTCGCGAGGTCGAAGTGGAAGATGCCGCGCTCGAACGCGCCCAGCACCAGTTCGCGCTGCGCTTCGAAGGGGCGGTCATCGCCGAAGTTCTGCCAGAGCCCGAGGGAGAGGAGCGGCAGGTGCAGACCGCTCCTTCCCACTCGGCGCACGGCGGTGCGATCGTACCGGGAGGTCTCGGAATCTCGGCTCATGCTCCCCGATCGTAGCCGCTTCGCCTACCCCTTCAGGTTCTTCATCGCGAAGTGCGAGCTCACCTTTCCCACACCGCGCACCGACATGACCCGCTGCGTGAGGAACTCCTCGTAGGCCGCGAGGTCGGCGGCGGCGACCCGCAGGAAGTAGTCGGGTGTGCCGAAGAGGCGCTTGAACTCGACGACCTCGTCCGGCGCCGCCACCTCGCGCTCGAAGTTCTCCACCACCGACGCCTCCTGCGTCGCGAGGTCCACGTGCAGGATGACCTCGAAGCCGCGACCGGTGGCGGCGGGATCGACGACGGCGCGATACCCGCGGATCACGCCGCTCGCCTCGAGCCGCTGCACGCGCCGCAGGCAGGGGCCAGGGGTCAGCCCCACGCGCGCCGCGAGATCGACGTTCGTCAGCCGCCCCTCCCGCTCGAGCTCGTCGATAATTGCGCGATCCAATGCATCCACGCATTCATATTGCACCAACACCGCCCAGTGGGGCCACATACGCACCCACATTGCGCGATCCATGCGGCAAGATGGTCACATGCGCCCGCACTCCGCCTCCCCGCTCGCCACCGCGGAGTCCCCGCGCAAAGAGCAGGTGCGCGCCGGCCTCGTCGACTCCCTCGGAGTGGGCATCGGGATCTTCCCTCTGGGCATCGCACTGGGCATGCTGGTGGTGCAGGCCGGTCTGCCCTGGTGGCTCGCCCCCGCGCTCTCGGTCGGCGTGTTCGCGGGCTCCGTCGAACTGCTCCTCGTCAGCCTGCTCGCCTCGGCCGCTCCGCTCCTCACGATCGCGGTGACGGTGTTCGCGCTCAATTTCCGGCACGTCTTCTACGCGTTCTCGTTCCCGCTGTCGCGCGTGCGGCACGGACTCCCCCGGGCCTACTCCGTGTACGCCCTCATCGACGAGGCCTACGCGACCTATGCGCTGCTGCCGCCCGAGCGCCTGGCCTCAGCCAGGATCGTGACCGGCCAGCTCGCCATGCAGGCCTACTGGGTGGGCGGAGGGCTGGTGGGCGCCGCGATCGCCTCGGCACTGCCCGAGCCCATCGAGGGCTTCGAGTTCGCACTCTACGCGCTGTTCATCGTCATGACCCTCGACGCGGCGCGCAGCCGACGGGCGATTCCCTCGATCGTGCTCGCCGGACTCGCGATGACGGTCGCGATCCTGCTCACGCCGGACTCGGCGCTGCTCGTGGGCCTCGCGCTCTTCACCGCGCTGCTCGTGGTGCGGCACCTGGTGACGCGCCGCAGCGGGAGCAGCGGGAGCACCGGAAGCACCGGGAGCACCGGGAGCACCGAAAGCGATGCTGCGGGGGCGGAAGGAACGGTGAGCGATGCCTGAGCCGCCGGTCTGGTACCTGCTCGCCGCCATCGCGATCAGCGGCGCGATCACGGTCGCCCTGCGCGCGCTGCCCTTCGCGGCCCTCAAACCGCTGCGGAAATCGAAGCTGGTGCAGCAGCTCGGGCTGTGGATGCCGGCGGGCCTGCTCCTGATTCTCGTCGTCTCCGTGCTGCGCGACGAGATCATCGCGCGTCCCGGCGACATCTGGGCCATCGCAGCCTCCTCGGCCGTCACCGTCGTCGTGCACCTGACGTGCCGGCGGCGCGCACTGCTCAGCATCGCGGCAGGCACGGCGTGCTACGTGCTCCTGCTCAACCTGTTCTGAAGTGCGACCGCGCGGCGGCTGGACGACGCGCGCACGCGCAGCGGGCGCAGCACACGCGGCCGGCGCTGGCTCAGCTCTCGCGCCCCTCCGGCCGACCGGAGTTCTCCGCTCCGAGGGGCTCGTCGCCGCCGCGCGGGTACTCCGGGATCTCGGGGCGTCGACCGAGGAACAGCGCGCTCGCGATGAGTCCGCCCCAGACGATCGCGGTCGAGAGCGCCAGGAACAGGATCGCCACCGGGGTCATCGTACGCCTCCTGCATTGTCGTTCGGTTCCGGGGAACGGGGCGCAACCACCGCACCCGCACGGTCGAGCGCAGGCCACGGGGTGAACGCGAGCGGGTCCGAACGCCACGGCAGCGCGGTGAGCACGACCGATCCGACGATCATCAGCAGCACCGACCCCCAACCCACGATCAGCAGATAGCCGGGATCGTACCCGCCGTAGGGAGACCCGCTCAGGTCGATGACCGTGGCGACGAGCATGTAGCCGAGCACGACCGGCCCGAGCACCGAGACGAGGAGCAGCCAGATCCGTCCGACCCGGAACGTCGAGAGGGCACTCAGGTGCCCGCTCAGCTCGCGTCCGGCGCGACGGATCCAGAGCACCGTGACGCTCATGACCACGGCAGAGGCGACGATGCCGATGTTGTTCGCCCAGTTGTCGATCGTGTCGAGGGCGATGAGGCCGGAGGTCGTGCCGAAGAGCAGCAGCGAGATCAGCGCGAGCACGCCGCCCAGCCCGTACGCCGCCGTCTTCCGACGGATCCCGAACTTGTCGATCACTCCGGCGAAGACCACCTCGAGAATCGAGATCAGCGACGTCAGCGCCGCGAGCGTCAGCGAGCCGAAGAACAGCGCCCCGAAGACGGGCCCGCCCGGCATCTCGGCGACGATCGCCGGGAACGTCATGAACGCAAGGCCCACCCCGGTCAGCCCCTCGAGTTCGCCGACCGCGACGCCCTGCTGGTACGCGAAGAACCCGAGCGTGGCGAACACGCCGATGCCCGCGAGGATCTCGAAGGACGAGTTCGCGAAGGCCACGACAAGGCCTGGGGTGGTCATGTTCGACCGCCGCTTGCGGTACGAGGCGTAGGTCATCATGATGCCGAACGCGACGGAGAGCGAGAAGAAGATCTGGCTGTAGGCGGCCACCCAGACGCCGGGATCGGCGAGCGCCGCGAAGTCCGGGGTGAACAGCGCGTTGAGGCCGTCCGCCGCACCGGGCAGGAAGAGCGCGCGGATCACGAGCACGAGGAAGCCGACGACCAGCAGCGGCATGGCGATCATGTTGACCCGCTGCACGCCCTTCACGACGCCGGCGCCGAGCACCACCAGGGTGATCACCCACATCAGCACGAGCGGGATGAGCACTGCGGGCACGAAGTCCAGCGTGAACGACGCCTCCGACACGCGCAGGTACTCTCCGACGAAGAATCCCTGCGCATCGGCGCCCCAGCGCAGATCGAAGGAGAACACGAAGTAGCTCGCAGCCCAGGCCAGCACGGCGGTGTAGTAGACGGCGATGAACACGCAGATCATCACCTGGAACCAGCCGATCCCCTCTCCGAGCCGTCCCGCGAGGCGCCGCAGCGCGAGCGGCGCGGATCCCCGGAACCGGTGACCGATGGCGTAGTCGAGGAAGAGGATCGGGATCCCGGCGGTGAGCAGCGCCACGATGTACGGAATGAGGAACGCTCCGCCGCCGTTCTCGTAGGCGACTCCCGGAAAGCGCCAGATATTGCCGAGGCCCACCGCCGATCCGATCGCCGAGACGATGAAGCCGATCTGGCCGGTCCACTCTGCGCGCGGCTGGGTCGCCGATGAGACGGTCGTGCTCTGGGGCATGGAGAGGTCTCCTTCATCGCTGTGGCCGGGATGCGTAGGCGAGCGTAGCAGGTCGCCCGACGGTTCACGCGGCGACGGGGCGCAGGCGCATCGAGTCGACCCGATCGGCGATGGTCGCGTCCGCGGCCCAGCGCCGCTGCACCTCGGCGACGAGTTCGCGCAGCGCATCGCGATCGAGGCCCGGACGGATCTCGAGGATCACGTCGATCTCCGGCGCGAGCAGGCGGGCCCCGGGATCCCCTGGCGCGAGCATCACGCCGGAGATCCGCGGATCGCGCCCGAGCGATGCGCGGAACGCGGCGAGCACCGCCGGGTCCGCCCACGCGGGCAGCACCCGCTCGCCCGTGGCCATGGCCTCGAGCTGGGTGCGGCGCACACCGATCTCGCGCTCGGCGGTTCCCGGGTCGACGATGATGAGGTCGGTCTGCTCCTGAGCCGCGGCGAGCGCGGCCTGGGGGCCGGGCACCGGGATGGGACGGGCCTGGGGGTTCCAGGCGCGCATCGTCGCGACCGAGCTGAACACCGGCATCACCCGGCGTCCGTCGGGAGACGCCACCGTCACGATCGAGAGCTCCTGCGACTTCTCGACCACTCGTCCCTCCGGGGTGAGACCGGTCTCGCCGGCCTCCGCGAGCAGCGGGATCAGCACCCGGCATCCCGAGAGCGCCTGCACCGCATCCGCGTGCGCACCGGCGAGACGCTGCAGCTCTTCGGCATCGCCGGCCCGGATCGGCCGCGCTGCCGCCGCGCGCACCGCGGCGACCGCTGCGGCGAGTGCGGGCGGCGTCGCACCGTCGTCGTCGGCGAACGCGGTGCCGTGGTGGTCGAAGCTGCGGCCGTCCCACGGAAACCCCGCCGAATCGGCGCTTCCGCCCGCGACGAGACTCTCGGGGACCCCCGTGGCCCGCGGGGCATCACCGGTGGAGGGAAGACGTTTGATCGCCATGGAGACGCAGGATCCCTACCTGCCTGCGACGTCCAGCGCCGCCGGGAGGGTGAACGCGCCGTCGTAGAGCGCCTTGCCCACGATGGCGCCCTCGACGCCGAGCGGCACGATCTCGCGCAGTGCCGCGAGGTCGTCGAGGCTCGACACCCCGCCCGAGGCGATCACCGGCCGGTCGGTGCGCGCGCAGACGCCCGTGAGCAGCTCGATGTTGGGGCCGCGGAGCGTGCCGTCCTTGGTGACGTCGGTCACCACGTAGCGGGGGCAGCTCGCGTCTTCGAGACGCTCCAGCACCTCCCAGATGTTGCCGCCCTCCTCGGTCCAACCGCGCGCGGCGAGGGTCTCTCCGCGCACGTCGAGCCCAACGGCGATCTGCTCGCCGTAACGCGCGATCACCGCGCGGGTCCACTCGGGGTTCTCGAGGGCGGCGGTACCGAGGTTGACCCGGCGGGCGCCCATCTCGAGCGCTGCCTCGAGGCTGGCGTCGTCGCGGATCCCACCCGAAAACTCGATGTTCACGTCGCCGGCGCGCTTGATGATCTTGCGGGCCACGGCCACGTTGCTCCCCCGGCCGAACGCGGCGTCGAGATCGACCAGGTGGATCCACTCGGCACCCTGCTCGATCCAGTCGAGCGCCGCGTCGACCGGGCTGCCGTAGTTGGTCTCCGTGCCGGCCTCGCCCTGGGTGAGGCGGACGGCCTTTCCGTCCACCATGTCGATGGCGGGCAGCAACTGCAGCTTGGGGCCGTGCGCGAGCTCGCTCATATCTACGGTCTCCTTCGGTATCGGTGTTCGAGAACGGGGTGCGGGCGTGGCGCGCCGGGATCGTCGCGATCGCGCCCGGGGAATGCTAGAGCGTGGAGATCCAGTTGCGCAGCAAGCGGATGCCGGCTTCACCGGACTTCTCGGGATGGAACTGCGTGGCGCTGAGCGGTCCGTTCTCGACGGCCGCGACGAACCGCTCGCCGTGCTCCGCCCAGGTGACGAGCGGCGCGGTCGCCCCGGCCGGCGCGACGGCCCCGGCCGGATCCGAGCGATGCGTCTCCGCGGTGCCGCCGGGACGCCCCCTGCCCTCGAGCGTCCACTCCGTCGCCGCGTAGCTGTGCACGAAGTAGAACCGCTCGCGTGCGATCCCTCGGAAGAGCACGGACGATTCGGGGGCCTCAACGGTGTTCCAGCCCATGTGGGGCAGCACCGGCGCCCGCAATTCGCGTACCGTGCCCGGCCACTGCCCGAGGCCTTCGGTCTCGACGCCTCGCTCGACTCCGCGCTCGAACATCACCTGCTCGCCGACGCAGATGCCGAGCACGGGCCGCCCGCCCGCGAGCCGGCGGTCGATCAGCTCGTCGCCCCGCACGGCGCGTAACTGCTGCATCACGGCATCGAAGGCGCCCACGCCGGGTACCAGCAGCCCATCGGCCTCTGCGACCGCCCGCGGATCGCGCGTCAGCTCGACCTCGGCACCGGCCAGTGCGAGCGCTTTGACCGCCGAGTGCACGTTGCCCGAGCCGTAGTCGAGCACCGCCACGCGAGGGCGCGACGACACACCGAGCGCGCCCGCGTGGGTCACAGGGCGCCCTTGGTCGACGGGATGCCGCTGACGAGCGGGTCGTTCGCCTTGGCCTCGCGCAGCGCGCGGGCGAACGCCTTGAACTCCGCCTCGGCGATGTGGTGCGGATCCCGCCCCTCGAGGAGCCTCACGTGCACGGTGAGGCGCGCGTTGAGCACCAGCGCCTCGAAGAAGTGTCGCACCATCGATCCCGTGAAGTGACCGCCGATCAGGTGGTACTCGAAGCCCGCGGGCTCGCCGGAGTGCACGAGGTACGGACGGCCGGAGATATCGACGACGGCCTGTGCGAGGGCCTCGTCGAGCGGCACGAGGGCGTCGCCGTATCGCGAGATGCCTCGCTTGTCGCCGAGCGCCTCGAGAATCGCCTGGCCGAGCAGGATTCCCGTGTCCTCAACGGTGTGGTGCACGTCGATGTGCACATCGCCCGTCGCCCGAACCGTGAGGTCGGAGAGCGAGTGCCGGGCGAGTGCCGTGAGCATGTGGTCGAAGAACGGCACCCCGGTATCGATGTCGGATTCACCCGTGCCGTCGAGGTCGAGGCTCAGGGTGATCTGCGACTCGCTCGTGGAGCGTTCGAGCGATGCGGTGCGTGCGAGGGCGGTCATACGCTCGATTCTATCGCTCTTCGGGGTGCCGAACCGCGCTCAGACGGCGGGGGTGAGCTCGGCGATCGCAGCGATCACCGCGGTGGTCTCCTCCTCGGTGCCCGCGGTGATGCGGAGGTGCCCGGGGATCCCGAGGTTCCGGATGAGGATGCCGCGCGCCCGCAGCGATTCGAAGACACCGTCGGGATCCGAGAACCCGCCGACCAGCAGGAAGTTCGCCCCGGAAGGGTGCACGTCGTAGCCGAGGTCCGAGAGCGCCTGCGCGAGTCGATCGCGCTGATCGCGGATGTCGGCGACGGTGGCCAGCATCTCACCGGAGTGCCGCATCGCGGCGGTCGCCGCCGCCTGCGTGAGCGCCGAGAGGTGGTAGGGCAGGCGCACGAGGCGGAGCGCGTCGACGACCGCGGGATCCGCCGCGAGATAGCCGAGGCGCACCCCCGCGAAGGCGAATGCTTTGCTCATGGTGCGTGAGACGAGCAAGCGATGACGGCCCGGCAGCAGCGCCACGGCGCTCTCGCGCTCGGCGTCGAACTCCTGATAGGCCTCGTCGACGATGAGGATCCCGTCGAACGCCCCGTAGGCCGCTTCGATCACCTCACGATCGAGCGGCGTGCCCGTCGGATTGTTCGGCCCGCAGAGGATCGCGATGTCGGGCCGGTGCTCGCGCAGCGCCTCGACGACGAGCTGCGGCGTGAGCGCGTAGTCCTCGGGACGGGGCACGGGAATCCACTCCGTGTCGGTGCCGGATGCGAGCAGCGGGTACATGGAATAGGTCGGGGTGAAGCTCAGCAGCGACCGGCCCGGCCCGCCGAAGGCCTGCAGGATCTGCTGCAGCACCTCGTTCGAGCCGTTCGCGGCCCAGAGCTGATCGACCGAGAGACCGTGACCCAGGTACTCCGCAAGCGCGGAGCGCAGCTCCGTGAACTCGCGATCCAGGTATCGGTTGACCCCACGCACGGCCCGGGCGAGCGATTCCGCAATGTCGGCGACGACCGCTTCCGGGATGGGATGGGTGTTCTCGTTGACGTTCAGGCTCACCGGCACGGGATCCTGCGGTGCGCCGTAGGGCTGCTTGCCGACGAGGTTGGCGCGGAGGGGCAGATCGCTCAAACTGGTCACCGGATCAGTCTATTGGGATACTGGGCGTATGACCTCGCCGCCGCTGCGCCTCCGCCTGCTCAACGACTACGAACTCGTGGTGATGGGCCTGCGCACGCTGCTGGCGCCGTTCCGCTCGCGGGTCGAGGTCGTCGAGGCCGACGTGCGCGAAACCGCCGACCAGCAGGTCGACCTCACGCTCTTCGACACCTTCGGGCGCCCGGGCGCCGGCCGGGAGCAGGTCGGCGACGTCGTCGCCGACTCCCGTTCGGGCAGGGTCGCCGTGTACACCTGGAACATGCACGAGACGCTCGTCGCGCAGGCCCTGCGCAGCGGGTGCAGGGGCTACCTCGACAAGTCGCTGAGCGCCGCCGAGCTCGTTCGGGATCTCGAGCGGATCTGCGCGGGCGAGATCGTCACCTCCCCCGCGCGGGACGCACCCGCAGAGGAGACCGCGGTGTCGAAGGGCGCGTGGCCCGGCCAGCGCGAGGGCCTCAGCGCACGGGAGGCGGAGGTGATCGCGCTGATCACGCAGGGCCTCACCAATCCCGAGATCGCCGCGCAGAGCTTCATCACTCTCAACTCGCTCAAGTCGTACATCCGATCCGCCTACCGCAAGATGGGCGTCGAACGGCGCTCGCAGGCCGTGCGCTGGGGCATCGAGCACGGCATGCTCCCCGGTGCGGGCGACTAGCGGCGACCGCTAGACCGGGTACGGTTCGGCGCGCAGCAGGCGAGCGAGGTGCGCGGCGTTCGCAGCGGCCGTCGCGGTGGCGGCCGCAACGGGTTCCGGGATCGAGTCGAGATCGCGATAGTCCGTCTTCTGCATCGCCTCTCCGTTCCAGTACACAGAGGCCTGGGCGGGAACGGTGAACCCGACGTCGCCGAGCGCTTGCGCGAGGATCGCGGTGATGTGGTGCGCCCCGTCCTCGTTGCCCACGACGACCGGGATAGCGATCTTGTCGAACAGGGTCGGGCGGCCGGCGTCGTCCGTCGCTCCCAGCTCCGCGTCGAGCCGCTCGAGCACCCGCTGCGCCACGCTCGAGTGCTGGCCGAGCCAAGTCGGAGTGACGAGCACGATGATGTCCGCGTCGAGCACGGCGCGCCTGATCGCCGGCCAGGCGTCCCCCTCACCCATGTCTGCCTCGACGCCGGGGAGGATGCGATGGTCCACGGCGCGCAGACTGCGCGAGGACACGTCGTGCCCGGCGAGCGCCGCAAGCACTTGCCCGCCGAGGAGGTCGCCGCTCGAGGGCCGGGGCGCCGGCTTGAGGGTGCAGTTGATCATGAGCGCCGTCAACTCGGGGGCGACCGAGTCATCGGAATCGGAGTGCGCGTCGGTATTCGTCGAGGTGTCCATGCGCCCAGGCTAGGCAGCGTCGCACAGCGCGAGCAGGGGGTTTCGCTCGCGCCCGCACCGCGCTAGGGATCGAAGCGCAGCCGCGAGTCCGACGACCTCTGGCACACGACGCGAATCGCGCCGTCCTGCACGGATGAGCAGGAAGTATACGGGGGCGAGAGCCGGGAAAGTACACCCCGAGGGGTGAGCCTCCTCGCTGCTACGGTCAAGCCAGCAGGGCCGTCCCTGTGCGCTCACGCCCGCTCGGGCGAGCGTCCGGGTATCGACACGAAGGCTCACCTTGGGACTGCTCCTGTATGGAAGATCGCACCGCTACGAATTCGATGACCGAACCTTGGAACACCTGCGCTATGTGATCACGGCGAAGCTGCGCAGACGGGAGTCGTTCTTCCTGACCTGGCACCCGCGGGACACCAGCACCAATGCTCCACGTGCAGCTGGACCGGTGACGCTGTGGGTCTCGCCGTCGTCACCGATCGGTTTCGAATTCTCGAGCTCCGCCCCCGGGCCCCTGTCGCGCGAGTGGATCTCAGCCCTCATGAGCGGGTCCTACGGCACCCGCGGGCTCTTGGTCATCCCCGAACGCGCGGTGCAGAGCCGCCGAGCTGCCGGCGAGTGAAGGCCTGGGACACTCGCGGCCCGAGCGTGTCACCCGGTCGGCGCTCGCGGCCCCGGCCGGTCACAGGCCCAACTCGTCAGCGGACACCACCGTCGGGCTCTCGGCGTAGCGCATCGGCACCGCGAGCGCCTGTCCCGCGTCAACGCCCGATCCATCGAGCTGATTGAGCTGCACGATCTCTGCGACCAGATCGCGGGGATCGGCGGAGGGGTCGAGATCCGTGGCGATCGACCAGAGCGAGGACCCCGGCTGCACGACCGCATAGGGGAAGAGCTGCGCACTCTCGGAATCCGATGCGCTCGCCTGCGGGGCGCCGAGCGCAGCGAGGAATGCGAGCACACCCGCCACGAGCACCGTGGCCAGGCCACCGAACACCACGCGCCCGCGACGGGTGAGCCGGAGCTTGACTGTGCCGCCGTCGGCCTCGGAACTTGCAATCGACGCGATCTCGAGCGCGCCCTGGGCCGGAATCGTCTGCGCATTCATGATGGTGTCCTCTCTGATCGACCCTCGCCGGCCGCACCGTGCGAACATCTGTTTCGAATATATCTTCGAGCATCCGAAACCGCAAGCGATTCATCGAACATACGTTTCGATCTTTTCCGCGACACTCGAACACATGTTTGCCCGCCTCCGAAATCAACGACTAGGGTTTCGAGCAACGGGATCACCGAACCAGGAACCACTGACATTCACGGATCGCGTCACCAGAAGCGCCGCCCGGCCGAGAAAGGACAGCGATGAGCAACGCTGCCGCGCCCCACTCCACGAAGCCCCTGAGCGAGAAGCAGCAGGCGATCCTGGAGTACATCGCGCGCTCCGTCGAAAGCCGCGGGTACCCCCCGAGCATGCGCGAGATCGGCGACGCCGTCGGCCTCTCCTCACTGTCGAGCGTCACCCATCAACTCAGCCGACTGGAGCTCGGCGGCTACATCCGCCGCGACCCCAATCGGCCCCGCGCGCTCGAGATCCTGGTCGAGCTCGCCGAAACGAGCAGCGCCGTCGCCGAGTCCCCGACGCAGCAGCCCGAGGAGGCCGCGTACGTGCCGCTCGTCGGCCAGATCGCCGCAGGCGTGCCGATCACCGCCGAGCAGCAAGTCGAAGAGCTCGTTCCGCTTCCCCGCCAGCTCGTCGGCGATGGGCAGCTCTTCATGCTGCGCGTGGTCGGGGACTCGATGGTCGACGCCGCCATCTGCGACGGCGACTTCGTCGTGGTGCGCCAGCAGCGCGAGGCCGAGAACGGCGACATCGTCGCCGCGATGCTCGACGGAGAGGCCACGGTCAAGGTGTTCCGCCGCCGAGACGGGCACACCTGGCTGCTCCCCCGCAACAGCGCCTTCGAGCCGATCCTCGGCGACCACGCCGAGGTGCTGGGACGCGTCGTCGCGGTGTTCCGCTCCGTCTGAGCTCGCGCACGGACCGATTCGAGGGCCGCGGATCCACTCGGATCCGCGGCCCTTCTGCATTTCCGACTTGATTTGTTGAACTCGGTATAAATAGCCTGGAAAGCATGTCGCCCACGCTCACCGATGTCCTCGCGGTCGCCGCCGCACAGGCGGTCCGCGCCGCACAGGCTCAAGAAGCCGCAGAAGCCATCCATGCCGTCGACGCCGCCGCCGCCGACGCCACCACCACCCCTTCCCGTGCCCGCACCGTGCCGTTCGTCACCGCTGGGCTGGCACCCGATCTCGTCCCGTATCCACGGGGGCTGGAACTGCAGCGCGAGGCAGTGCAGCGCATCCGTGACGGCGTCGATCGCGGTACCGTGCTGTTGCTCGAGCATGCGCCGGTCTACACAGCCGGCAAGCGCGCGCTCGCGGAGGAGTACCCGCGCGACGGCACGCCGGTCGTGCCGGTCGACCGCGGCGGCAAGGTCACCTGGCACGGGCCGGGCCAGCTCGTGGTCTACCCGGTGATCCGCCTGCGAGAGCGCCTCAGGGTCGTCGACTTCGTGCGGCTGCTCGAGCGGGTGATCATCGGGACCGCGGCGGAGTTCGGCGTCGCCGGCTTCCGCATCCCCGGCCGCGCCGGGGTCTGGGCCGAGGCGGGCGGGCCCTCCCCTGCGAAATTCGCGCAGATCGGGATCCACACGAGCAGCGGTATCGTGACGCATGGTCTCGCCGTCAACTGCAGCAACGACCTCGCCCCGTTCGAGAGCTTCGTGCCCTGCGGCATCACCGACGCAGGCGTGACCACTCTCGGCGAGCTGGCGGGCCGCCCGATCACCCCGGCCGACATCGCCCCGTCGCTCTCGGCACTGCTCTCCACCGCGCTCGACGAGGCGGCCGAGTGAGCGCGCGGATCCTGCCCTCGACCGGCACCCGCCCCGAGCCCGAAGGGCGGAAGCTGCTGCGGATCGAGGCCCGCAACGCCGAGACCCCGATCGAGAAGAAGCCGGAGTGGATCAAGACCCGCGCCCGCTTGGGCCCCGAATATCAGGACGTCCACGCGCTGGTGCAGCAGGAGGGCCTGCACACCGTCTGCCAGGAGGCCGGCTGCCCCAACATCTTCGAGTGCTGGGAGGATCGCGAGGCCACCTTCCTCATCGGCGGCTCGATATGCACGAGGCGCTGCGACTTCTGCATGATCACCTCGGGGAAGCCACTGCCCCTCGATACGGATGAGCCGCGCCGCGTCGCCGAGTCGGTGCGCACCATGGGGCTGCGCTACGCGACGATCACCGGGGTCACCCGGGACGATCTCCCGGACACCGGCGCGTGGCTCTACGCCGAGACGATCCGACAGATCCATGAGCTCAACCCGGGATCGGGCGTCGAGGTGCTCGCCGACGATCTCGGCGGCCGCCCCGAGGATCTCGCCCAGGTCTTCGAGGCCGCGCCCGAGGTGTTCGCCCACAACCTCGAGACGGTCCCCCGCATCTTCAAGCGGATCCGCCCCGGATTCCGCTTCGAGCGCTCGCTCGGCGTGCTGGCGCAGGCTCGCGAAGCCGGCATGATCACCAAGTCGAACCTGATCCTCGGCATGGGCGAGACGCGCGAGGAGATCACGAGCACGATGCGCGAGCTGCGGCACGCGGGCTGCGACATCCTGACTCTGACGCAGTACCTGCGCCCCTCGAAGCTTCATCACCCCATCGATCGCTGGGTGCGCCCCGAGGAGTTCGTCGAGCTGAAGGCCGAGGCCGATGCGATGGGGTTCGCGGGGGTGCTGGCCGGGCCGCTCGTGCGCTCGTCGTACCGCGCCGGCCGGCTCTGGGCGCAGACCATGGCGCGCACGGGCCGCGCCATCCCGGAGGCACTGCAGCACCTGGCCGACCGGGCCGCCGAGTCGTTCCCGCAGGCGGTGTGAGCCCCGCACGCTCCACCTACGCGCGCGAAGTTCCCCGCCCACCCGCCCGCCCGCTCGCCCGCCCGCACGCCCGCGCGCCCGCACGCCCGCACGCCCGCACGCCCGCACGCCCGCACGCCCGCACGCCCGCACGCTCCACCTACGCGCGCCACTAGATGTCGCTTCCCCTGAGTTTTGGGCGCAACAACTGGCGCGCGTACAGGGCTTGCGGTCGAACGAAGGGGAGGTGCGGCAGGTCGGCGGCGGGCAGGTCGGCGGCGGGCAGGTCGGCGGCGGGCAGGTCGGCGGCGGGCAGGCAGCGCGGTCGCGCGGCCGCGTCACCGCACCGGGTCGGGGGTCAGCAGGTGCAGCTCGCGCAGCACGGCGAGCACCTGCTCGTGCCGGTTGAAGGTGTAGAGATGGATCGACGGTGCACCGCCGGCGAGCAGCTCGCGCGCCAGCTCGACCGTGTGCTCGACACCGAGCTCGGGCGCGTACCCGCCGAGCTCCTCGATCTCGCGCTCGAGCCCCGCGGGGGCCGGGCGGCCGGCGAGCGAGGCCACCTTGCGCAGCTGCCCGCTCGTCGACACCGGCATGAGCCCGGGCAGGATCGGGATCCGCAGCCCTGCCGACTGCGCGTCGCTCACGAACGACAGGTACTCTTCGGCCCGGAAGAACAGCTGCGTGATCGCGAACTGCGCTCCGGCCTCCTGCTTCGCGATGAGCCACTCGATGTCGTCGGCCCGCGAGCGCGACAGCGGATGCCCGTTCGGATACGCCGCGACGGCCGTTCGCCCGACGCTCGTGAGCGGCGGCCGCTCGGCGCGCGCTTCAGTGACGAGTTCCACGAGCTCGAGCGCGCTCAGCGACCCGGCGACACGCGGGTCCTCCTCACCCAGCCCTCGAGGCGGATCGCCGCGCAGCGCGAGGAAGTCGTGCACTCCCGCGTTCATGATGCCGTGGATCGTCTCCCGCACCACCTCACGGCTCTCGCCGACGGTGGTGAGGTGCGCCAGCGGCAGGGCGTCGGTGTGATCGCGCAGGTACGTCAGCAGATCCAGCGATGCATCGCGGTTCGATCCGTTGGCGCCGTACGTGACCGAGATGAAATCGGGATCGGCCGCCGAGAGGTGCTGCACCGCGTGCCCGAGTGCGAGCGCGGCCGCGCCGCTGCGCGCGGGGAACACCTCGAAGGAGAATCGCGCCCGCGTCGGGGCGCTTCCGGTGAGCAGCACCGCGTTCACGAGATTTCGCCGCCCTGTGCGACGGGTTCCCGCGGCGCCGGACGTCCGGTGTCGCCGGGAGCGGCGTCGAAGAGCGGCTCGGCCGATGCTCCTCCGCCCAGCTCATCGTTCGCCAGAGCCGTGCCGCGCACGCGCGCCGCGATCTTGGCGAAGGCGACGTCGCGCGCGAAGTCCGGAGAGCCGTGGCGGGGCTTCTCGTCGATGAGGTAGGGCGAGAACCCGCAATCATCGGTCGAGCCGAGCAGCTCCGCCGGAATGAACCGCGCCGCACGCACGAGCTGGTCCCGGATCTGCTCCGCGGTCTCGAGCTTCGGGCTGGTCGGCCTGGTGACCCCGAGCAGCACCCGCGGAGCCGAGTCCGCCCCGCGCGAGCGCTGTCGCAGCTGACGCCCGATCAGCCGGGCCACACGATCCGGATCCCTCTCGCTCGCCGCCTGCACGAGGAAGTAGCCCGCCTCGATCTGGAAGAGCTCGGGGATCAACTCGGCGTAGTCGACGTCGGCGCTGTGCGCAGAGTCGTTGTCGTTGCCGGGGCAGGTGTGCACACCAACCGCAGCGCGCTCAGCGGGGCCGAGCCGCTCGAGCACCCGGTTGATGAGCTCGATGAATCCGCCGAGCGCCTCCGGTCCCGCCCAGGGGGCCCGCACGTCGCGGCGCAGCGCGAGCCTGCCCTCGGTGAAGTCGATCGTGACTCGAGAGGCTCCCGCGGCGAAGCAGCGCCTGATGTCCTCGGCGCAGCCGGACACCACGTCGTCGAGGAACTCTTCGCGCGTGTACGCACCGAGTCCCGCGGCAGGCACCATCAGCGAGAGCATCGAGGGCGAGATCACGGCCTGCTTGAGGGGCACCCCCGTGAGTTCGCGCGCGGCGGCGACGTCGTCGGCCGCCCAGGCGCGAAAGCGGAATGGGGCCCGCGCGAGGCTCGGGATCACCCGGTGGTGGCCGTCGGCGAATACGGCGAACACCGGCCCCTCCTCGATGACCGCGGCGTCACCGCCGCTGCCGAGCGGGTAGCTCGCAAAGCTCTGCCGCCGCTGCTCGCCGTCGCTGATGATCGGCGAGCCGGTCGCCGCCAACCGCTGCAGCGTGTCGCGCACCGCGCGATCCTGCTCGTCCCGCAGCTCGGCGAGGGTCGCGAGCCCCGTCTCCGCGTCGAGCACCGCTCGCTGCAGTCGGGCCGGGCGGGGCAGCGAGCCGACGGCCTCGGTGGGGAGCTCCCCCTGCGGCCAGCGCCCACCTACGGCCTCGGGGATCGCGCCCGGGGCCACGGTCGGCTCCTCGCCGGGTCCCGGGGCCGTCACGCCACTCCCGCGCCGCTCGGCTCGTCCGCCCGGACGACCTGAGCCGCCAGCACCAGGTTGGTGAGACTCGCCACGGTCTCCTCGTAGCCGCGGGTCTTGAGCCCGCAGTCGGGATTGACCCACAACTGCTCGCCCGGGATGCGTGCGGCGGCGATCCTGATGAGCTCGGCCTGCTCGTCGACGCTCGGCACGCGGGGAGAATGGATGTCGTAAACCCCGGGGCCGATGCCGCGAGAGTACCCGTGCGCCCCCAGCGGCTCGACGACATCCATGCGGCTGCGGGCCGCCTCGATGCTGGTGACGTCGGCGTCGAGTCCGTCGACCGCCTCGATGATCTCGCCGAACTCCGAGTAGCAGAGGTGCGTGTGGATCTGCACCTCCGGCGCGGCTCCCCCGGTGGCCAGTCGGAACGCGCCGACCGACCACTCGAGGTAGGCCGCCTGGCGATCGGCGTCGAGGGGCAGCAGCTCGCGCAGCGCGGGTTCGTCGACCTGCACGATCCCGATGCCCGCTCCGACGAGATCGTCGATCTCGTCGCGCAGCGCGAGCGCAACCTGCGCGGCGGTGTCGCCGAGCGGCTGGTCGTCGCGCACGAACGACCAGGCGAGGATGGTGACGGGGCCCGTGAGCATGCCCTTGACCGGGCGGGCGGTGAGCGACTGCGCGTAGGCGGACCAGGCGACCGTGATCGGCGCGGGGCGCGAGACGTCTCCCCAGAGCAGCGACGGACGGGTCGCACGGGTGCCGTAGGACTGCACCCAGCCGTGCTCGGTCACGGCGAAGCCATCGAGATGCTCGGCGAAGTACTGCACCATGTCGTTGCGCTCGGCCTCCCCGTGCACCAGCACGTCGAGCCCGATCTCCTCCTGCAGACGGATGACGCGCTCGATCTCCTCGCGCAGGAAGCCGTCGTAGCCCGACTGATCGATCTCGCCCCGGCTGAAGGCGGAACGCGCCTTGCGGATCTCAGCGGTCTGGGGGAACGACCCGATGGTCGTGGTGGCGAGCTGCGGGATCCCGAGAGGCCGCTGCGCCTCGCGGCGCTCGCGCTCGGGCGCCCGGCGCCGATCGGCGTCGGACACCGATGCCACGCGGGCGCGGACGCGGGCGTCGCGCACGCCGGGCGCGGCAGCGCGATCCGCCAGCGCACGGTCGACCGCGGCCAGTTCGGACTCGATCGCCGCCGCGCCGTCCGAGAGTCCGCGGGCGAGGATCGCGACCTGCTCGACCTTCTGGTCGGCGAAGGCCAGCCACGACACGAGCCGCGGATCGAGCTGCGATTCATCGGCGACGTCGTGAGGCACGTGCTGCAGGGAGTTCGACGTGCCGACCACGGTGTCGATCCCCGCCTGCTGCAGCCGGGTCAGCAGCGCGAAGGCCGCACGCAGGTCGGTGCGCCAGACGTTGCGGCCGTCGACGACCCCCGCGACGAGCTGCGTGCCCTCGAAGGCCCGCGCCAGCTCGCCGGACGCGAGCGCGCCCTGCGGCAGCGCGCCGCGCACCAGGTCGGCCTGCACGGCCTCCACGGGCAGCGCTCCGAGGCGCACGAGCGCCGGCGCGGCGTCCCCGTAGGGTGCGCTGAGCAGGATCCGCGGGCGTCGCGCGGCCGAACCCAGCGCCGTGTAGGCGCGCTCGACGAGCTCGAGCGTCTGCTCGCGCGGCACGGCGAGCGAGTCGGAGACGAGCGCGGGCTCGTCGAGCTGCACCCACGTCGCGCCGGCCTCGGCGAGCGCTGCGAGCAGCTGCGCATAGACCGCCACGGCCTCGTCGAGTCGATCGATGGGCCGGAACCCCGCGCCCGCCTCGTCGGAGGCCTTGGCCAGCAGCAGGTAGGTGACCGGGCCGACGAGCACCGGACGGGACTCGATCCCCTGCTCCCGCGCCTCCGCGAGCTGCCCGACGAGCGCATCCGCGTTGACCGCGAACGGCGTGCCCTCGTCGATCTCCGGCACGCTGTAGTGGTAGTTCGTGTCGAACCACTTGGTCATCTCGAGCGGCTGGTGGGAATCGTCGCCGCGGGCGAGCGCGAAGTAGGTCGTCAGGTCGCTCGCGGCGCTCGCCGCCACATCGGCGAACCGCCGCGGGATCGCTCCGAGCGCGAGTGTGGCGTCAAGCACCTGATCGTAGAAGCTGAAGGTCTCGGGCACGGCGCCGCCCGCGACCGGCAGCCCGAGCTCGACGAGACGGGAGCGGGTGGCGGCGCGCAGCTCGCGGGCGGTCTCGCGCAGCTCGGCCTCGCCCGTGGCCCCCTTCCAGTACGACTCGACGGCGCGCTTGAGCTCGCGGCGGCGGCCGAGCCGGGGGTATCCGAGGATCGAGGCGTTGGGCAGAGTCGTCGTTTCGGGCATGCGGATCCTTCGGCTCGTGTGGGGTGCGGGTCCCGAGGGGCCTCGGGATGTCCTCACGGTAGCCCGCGCCGCCGAGGTCGGGGGCTCATGTTGCGCCGTGTGAATGACGAAGTGTGACGCTCCGCGCTCTGCGCGGACCCCTCTTGTCCGGCGAGCGACGCGCGGGGTAGCGTGAGCGGGGGGCGTCGTCCCCCGACGCCGCCGTCGAGCAAGGAGGACTCCATGACCGTCAGCACCCCGCCCAACGCTCCGGGAACCCGGCGCGTGCTCCCCGCGGATTCGAAGCCGGTCGACCCCGGCCGCGTGCAGCGGCTGCTGGCCTCGGAGTGGGAGCGCTTCGAGACGTGGTCGCGCGCATCGGGCGAGCACAACGCGCGCGCCGCCGCATCCCTGCCGCTCGGCGTGACCAGCTCCTTCCAGTACTGGGAGCCCTACCCCATCACGATCGAGAAAGCCCGCGGCGCGTGGCTGACGGACGTGGGCGGCAACCGGCTGCTCGATCTCTCGATGGGCTTCGGGGCGGGGCTGGTCGGGCACCTGAACCCGCAGGTGGTCGCTGCCGTCACCGAGACCCTCAACAGCATCGGAACGCTCTTCGTGACCCCGTCGCCGCAGGCCACCGATATGGCCGAGCGGTTCAAGAAGCGCTTCGATCTCGACATGCTGCGCTTCACCAACTCGGGCACCGAGTCGCTCATGTACGCGATTCGCGCGGCGCGGGCGTTCACGCGCCGCCGCGCGATCGCGAAGATCGAGGGCGGCTACCACGGCGGATACGACGCACTGCAGGTCTCGGTGAAGCCGGCGCTCGAGGACATCGGACCGGCGGATCGTCCGATCCCCGATGCCCCCTTCGACGCGATCACCGGGGACGTGCACGTGGTCGCGTACAACGATCTCGGGCAGCTCGAGCGCGCCTTCCGCGAGCACGGCGACGAGATCGCCGCCTTCGTGGTGGAGCCGGTCATCGAGAATCTCGCCATCGTGCTGCCCGACGAGGGCTACCTCGAGGGCGTGCGCGCGCTCTGCGACCAGTACGGCGTCGTGCTCATCTTCGACGAGGTGAAGACCGGGCTCACCGCCGGCCACGGCGGCGCTGCCCAGCGCCTCGGCGTCAAGCCCGACCTCATCACGCTGGCGAAGTCGATCGGCGGCGGGCTGCCCCTCGCCGCCTTCGGCGGCAAGCAGGAGGTCATGAACGTGGTGGTGGACGGCCGCATGGACCACTTCGGCACCTACAACGGCAACGCGCTCGTCATGGCGGCCGCCGACGCCGTGGACCGGCTCATCACCCCCGAGGCGAGCCAGGGGCTCGAGGATCTGAACACCCGGACCCTCGACACGATGGACTCGATCATCGCCGAGTACGAGCTGCCCGCGCACACCGTGGGCCTCGGAGCGAAGGGCTGCGTCACCTGGTCCACGACGCCGGTGCGCAATTACCGCGACTACAAGGCCACGGACTTCGGCGTGGCCGAGCTCTCGTGGCTGTGGGGCGTGAACCGCGGGGTGCTCACCCCTCCCGGGCTCGACGAGCAGTGGCTGGTCTCGCTCGCGCACACCGAGGACGACATGGGGATCCTCATCGAGGACTTCCGCTCGCTCGCGCAAGAGCTGCGGGCGTAGGCGAGCCCGCCCGCCCGGTCATCGGCCCCCGGTCATCCCGCGCCCGGTCATCCTGTGCCCGGCCATCCTGCGCGAGCATGCGAGTCGCAGGATCCACGGCTCCGACTCTGGATCCTGCCCCCGGTCATCCTGCGCCCGGCCATCCTGTGCGAGCATGCGAGTCGCAGGATCCACGGCTCCGACTCTGGATCCTGCGGCTCGTTCCTCGCGCAGGATGACGAGCGGGCCCGGGATCCTTGATCTCGACTCGCTCCGCTCGCTCAATCAGCGCAGCTCTCCGCAGGTTGAGCGAGCGGAGCCGAGTCGAAACCCGAAGCTCCTCGGACTCGACGTTGGGACCGCCTCGCGCTACTGCACGTAGGGCTCGAGCTTCGCCAGCATCTCCGCGGTCACGTAGGCGCGCACACGCGTGCCGTGCTCGACGTACTCGGTCGACAGCACGCGGTTGCGCTCGTGCAGTTCGGCCACGAGTTCACCGCGATCGTAGGGCACGACGACGGTGACCTCGCGATCCGGGATCGGCAGCGCCGCATCGATCCGGCGCCGCAGCTCCTCGATCCCCTCGCCCGTGCGCGCCGAGACGAACACCGCGTCGGGCGCCAGCCCGTGCAGCACCATGCGCTGCGACGCGTCGAGCAGATCGGCCTTGTTGAACGCCACCAGCTCCGGGATGCCCTGCGCATCGACCTCGGCGATCACCTCGCGCACGGTGCGCAGCTGGGCCTCGGGATCCGGGTGGGACCCGTCGACGACGTGCAGGATCACGTCGGCCTCGCCCACCTCCTCGAAGGTGGAGCGGAACGCCTCGACCAGCTGGTGCGGCAGATTGCGCACGAATCCGACGGTGTCGGCGTAGGTGAAGCGGCGCCCGTCGGCCGTCTCGGCATGGCGCACCGCCGTGTCGAGCGTGGCGAAGAGCTGGTTCTGCACCAGCTCCTGCGTCCCGGTGAGGCGGTTGAGCAGGCTCGACTTGCCGGCGTTCGTGTACCCGGCGATGGCGACGGACGGCACCTCGCCGCGCTTGCGGTTGGCGCGCTTGGCCTCGCGTGCCGGGGCGAAACCGGCGATCTGCTTGCGCAGCTTCGCCATGCGGGTGTGGATCTTGCGCCGGTCGAGCTCCATCTTCGTCTCGCCCGGCCCGCGGGAGCCCATGCCGGCGCCGGCCGAGCCCACCTGTCCGCCGGCCTGGCGCGACATCGACTCGCCCCAGCCGCGCAGGCGGGGCAGCAGGTACTCGAGCTGCGCGAGTTCGACCTGGGCCTTGCCCTCTCGGCTCTTCGCGTGCTGGCTGAAGATGTCGAGGATCACCGCGGTGCGGTCGATCACCTTGACCTTCACCACGTCCTCGAGCGCGCGGCGCTGCGACGGGGCGAGCTCGGTGTCGGCGATGACCGTGTCGGCGCCCACGGCCGCCACGAGTTCGGCCAGCTCCTGCGCCTTGCCCTTGCCGAGGTAGGTCGCGGGATCGGGTGTGGCGCGGCGCTGCAGCAGACCGTCGAGCACCCGGGCGCCCGCGGTCTCGGCGAGGGCGGCGAGCTCGCGCAGCGAGTTCTCGGCATCATCGGAGCTGTCGCGGTTCGAGCCGGTGTAGACCCCGATGAGCACCACGTTCTCGAGTCGCAGCTGCCGGTACTCGACCTCGGTGACGTCTTCGAGCTCGGTCGACAGACCGGCCACGCGCTTGAGCGATGCCCGGTCCGCGCGTTCCATGCGGATCAGCTCGAGATCGTCGGCGAGCCGGTCGTGCTCCGCGTCGCCGAGCGCCTGTGCGCCCTGGCCGAGCAGCTCCGCGCCGCGGTCCCGGATCACGGTGGCTGATCCCGATCTCGAGGCGCGCGAGAGCAGCCGGTCGACCGGGTCGCGGCTCTCTGCGGCGGTTCCCGCGCCGTCGTCGGTCTCGGGCACCGCCGAATCGAGCGCGTCATCGCGCGGCTCGTCGGGCTCGAATGTGCGGGCTGAATCGTCTGTGAAGCGTTTCGTCATCTGGCCTCCAGTGTACGCGGATCCGGGCCGGGCGTGTCGCGCGTTCGCCCTGGGCGCAGGCGACGCGCTGCGGACGTTCCGGCCGCACCGGCCCCGTCGTGCGACCCCGTCGATGTCTCCGCGCGTTCTCGCGGCTCCGCTCATCGGCGGAGCACGGAACGCGGCAGCAGCGCCGCTCGCAGCCGCGCCGGCCATCCGGCCGTCGAGCGCAGGGCCGAGGTGGCGAGCTCGAGCTCGGAGCGGAGCGGCCCCGCCTCCCGCGCAGGAGCCGGCGCCGCGGCGTACCGCTCCTCGACGAGCGCGCGGGCCAAGCCGAGGGCCGCCGCCGCCGCGTCGCCGCGCAGTCCGCGCGAGACGAGGTACTCCGCGATGGCCTCGGGGGTGCGGGCCCGCACCCGGGCGGCCTCGGGCGCATAGACCCCGAGGTCCACCGCCGTGTCGACGAGCTCCGCCCAAGCGTGCGCTGCGGGCCGTTCGCCGCGGGCGACGCGCCGACGCCGGACGCCCCGACGCGCTCGACGCACAGCGGGGGCGATGCCGAGGAGCACCACCACGAGGCCGACGGCGCCCAGCACGAGGCCCGGACCCGGCGGAGCCCCGGAGGATCCGCGAGACCCGCCTGGTTCGTCTGCGCCGACCTCCTCGGTCTCCTCGCTCTGCTCGGGGTCCGACTGCGGCTCGTCGGCGTCCGTCTCAGGAAGCGGCAGCTGCTCGAGCATCGAGGGCGCGTCACCTGCGGCGGACTCGGCGGGATCCGGCCGCCCGGTCTCGGCGCGGTAGCCCGCGCCGCCCGGCGTCGGCTCGAACGCGACCCAACCGACCCCGTCGACGTGGACCTCGGGCCAGGCGTGCAGCTCTCGGGCCCGCACGGCCGTCCATCCCGTGGGGCTCGACGGGCGGGAGACGTACCCCACGGCCACACGGCTCGGGAGTCCCAGCGAGCGGGCCATGACCGCGTAGGTGGAGGCGAAGTGCACGCAGTAGCCGGTGCGCTGTTCGAGGAAGGCCGACATCACGGCGTAGGGATCGTCGGAATCCGCGCCGGGCTCGTAGGGCGCGCGCTCGTCGTACACGAACTCCCCCGAGCGGAACCACCCCTCGAGCCGGCTGGCGGCGGACAGCGTCCGATACGCGTCCGCATCCGGCGATGCGGACGACTCGGGATCCAGCGACGCCGTGGCCACGCGCGCCGCGTCTGCGATCGCATCGGGGAGATCCTCGGGCAGCGCGAGATACCGGTCCGGATCCGCCGGGGCCTCCGCGCTCGGCACCCGCACCGGGTTCCCGGATCCGTCGAGCGCCGGCGGATCCGCCAGGAGCACCCGGAACCGATCCCCCGGCCGCGTCAGCGCCGTGTCGGAGCGCGCGGTCGCGGTACCGTCGCCCCACATCCACTGCTCGGGATCGAAGGATCCGCCGATCGCTTCGATCCGCTCCGCACGAGACGGCATGGGGAGCCAGGAGCTCAGCAGCCCCTTCACACGGACGGCGACGACGGACTCCCCGCCGAGCGGCCGTGCGGAAGCCGGTGCGCCCGACGCCATGGGTCGCTGCGCGACGACGCTCGCGCCGCCCGGGTCGAGTTCGTCCTCGGGGAGCCAGATGCCCCGCTCGAAGTCGGAGAGCACGGCCAGCGTGAAACGCGCGGTGCCGTTCCCGGAGCCGTCGCCATCGGTGCTTCCCCGATACTCGAACGCCACCGTGCTGCTGCGCTCGCGCAGATCGCGGGCCAGAGCGAGCGTGACATCCGGCATGCCTGACGAGACCGGGGAGACCGAGACCGCGGCGGAGTTCCAGACGCGATCGGGAACCGGCGGGAGGGCGGCCACCAGTCCGACGGCGAGCGCGAGCGACACCGCCGACACGGCGACCGGGTCTGATGTCGGTTATGTTGACTCGGGTTTCTCTTCACGCCGCGAGTGCGACGCTGCCTACATTAACAACTTCAAACTCCACTGGGGTAAGTCTCCCTAGCCTGCGCTGGCGACGCTTCCGGTGATACTTCCCCTCAACCCAAGAAACAATCGCCAAACGAAGCTCTTCCCGGGTCTCCCACACCTTCCGATCTAGAACATTCTTCTGCAAAAGCGAGAAGAAACTTTCCATCGCCGCGTTATCCCCAGCAGCACCCACGCGCCCCATCGAGCCCTGCAACTGGTGCCGACGTAACGCCGATTGGAAGCTCTGGGAACGAAATTGACCGCCTCTGTCTGAGTGCACCACCGTCCCGACCGGACGACCGCGCTGCATGACCGCGTTCTCAAGCGCCCCCACCGCAAGCGATGCCTGCATGCGTGGCCCGATTGAGTAGCCGACGACTTTGTTAGACCAGACGTCTTTCACCGCGCACATGTACAGGCGACCCTCGTTCGTCCATTGCTCTGTAATGTCGGTCAACCACAACCGGTTCGGGCCCTGGGCGGTGAACTGGCGCTCGACGAGATCGTCACCCACCGGAGCACCAGCACGACTGGCACGGCCCTTCCGCTTCGTGATCACTGATCGAATGCCTGCCTGTTTGCACAGCCGCCACACACGCCGTTCAGTGACGGCATAGCCGAGGCCCTGCATCTCGTCAGCGAGGAACCGGTACCCAAACTCGGGATCTTCAGCATGAAGCGTACGCAGCACCCCGATGAGATGCCGATCATCAGCTTCGCGTTTCGAAACTGGCTGCTTTACCCACTGGTAGTACGCCTGTTTCGAAAACCCGAGTACCCGACACGCCACCACGACAGGCACCCGGATCGGGGCGTCCTTCGCGGCCAGTTCTTGGACGAGCGGGAACACTATTTTGGGGGCGTGATATGAATCTGCGACAAATACGCTGCTGCCCGCCTAAGCACTTCGTTCTCCTGCTCGAGGAGCCTATTGCGGCGTATCAACTCACGAATCTGCGCATCCTCCGCCGCGGTCACGTCTTTCGTCACGGGTAGGCCAGCATCACGCCGTTCAGCATCAGCCACCCATTTCGACAGCGCCGACTTTGAGACTCCAAGATCTCGTCCGACTTCTCGTTGTGTCGCACCCTGCCGCACTAACGCGACCGCGTCTTTTTTGAACTCCTCCGAGTATTTCGCCATGGTTCTATCCTCCCAGCCAGCACGTTCAGAACTGGCGGACAAGAGTCAACCAAACCGACATCAGACCCACCCCGCGCCATCGGGCGACCGTGCGCGGGGCGCCGACCCACAGGAGCAGGAGCAGGAGCGCACCGGTCCAGAGCAGCAGCGGGCCCGGGATCCTCAGCGAGGTGACCGTGACCGGCGCGAGCATGAGGACCGCGGGAATGAGGCCCGAGGCGAAGTACCTCCCGAGTCCGATGAGCAGCAGTGCGGAGAGCGCGAGCGCCGCGAACCAGACCGACAGCACGACGTCGAGCAGCGCGCCCGACAACTCGACCGGGGGGACGCCTTCCGAGACGGCGAGCTGCGTCTCCTGCACGAGCCGCAGGGGCTCGCGGCTCCATTGCGACAGCCTGCCGTCCCTCAGCAGCGCCCACGCGAGCAGTGCGGCACCGGACACGACGCCGATCGCCCACGCCGCAAGTCGCCGGCCGGGCCGCAGCGTCAGCGCCGCGCCGCTCACCAGCACCACCGCGCCGACCGCGCTCAGCGCCTGCGCGGTCCAGGCGCCGCCCACGAAGACCTCCCGCAGCGCGACGAGGCACACGACCCACAGCGCGCCGAGCAGCACGGATCCGAGCAGCGGGTGCCAGGATGCCCGAGCGCCGCCCGCCGATTCCCCCGCAGTGCTCTCGGGCGCGCTCCCGAGCGCGTTCCCGGCCGCGGTCGCGGTGCCCGCGCGCTTCGCCGCCGCGCTCATCCCGGCCGTCCCGTGCCGGCCGCGGCCGCGGACCCGGCGGCCACGGACCCGGCGGCCGCGGACCCGGCGACCGCGCCCGCCGCGGATGCCCGAGTGCCCGGTGCACGCACGAGTTCCCACCCCCGGGGCAGCGCGGATCCGGGGGTGGAACCGCGCACCTCGGGCGAGGTGATCACCACTGTCCCGGCGGGAGAACGGGACGCGAGCGCCACGACCTCGGGCGTCACCGAGCCGGTGATGATCGCAGTGGGCCGGAAGTCCAGCCCGGCTGGTCGCGCATCGGAGGGACCGGACACCGGCTGCGCCCGTGCGAGGACGCGCACCGGCTGCGCCCGCGCGAGGGCGCGCAGCGCCTCCGCGGCTCCGACGGCCGCACGGTCGACCAGCGGCGTTCCCCCCGCGCCGCGCACGGTGCGCAGGTCCAGTGCGGACCGTCGGGGCGCCGTGCGACGCGCGACGACACTCCCCCCGAGCCGCGTCACGAGCGCCGCAGCCAGCGAAACCGCCTGTTCGAAGTCTTCGGGCGGGGTGCCGTCGCGCGCCGCGCGATACGCGTCGGAGTCCACGATCAGCGCGACCGCGAACCGCTCACCCGTGCCGTGCTCGGGGAGATTCACGAGCAGCCGGTCTTGTCTGGCGCTCTGCTTCCAGTGCACCCGGCGCGGCGGATCGCCGGGCCGGTACTCGCGAAGCGCCTCGCCGGCCTCCTCGGCGGTGACCGAGCGACTGCTGCCGGGCGTGGGGCGGACCGCCTGCCGGGGCGGCGTTCTGTGCGCGCCATCCCGTGCGCCGAGGCCTCCCGGCATCAGCTCGGGCGGCAGCGGCGTCGGCAGCACGAGCACCTCGGCGCTGGCGCCGAGGTGGATCCGCATCCTCGCGATGCCCAGCGGGTCAGAGATGACGAGGGCCGCGGCCGAGAGCGCGAACGCCCCGCGGCGTTCGGCCGTCCACCGCACCGACTGGCGCGCCTCCGCGCGCCGCCGCAACACGATCGGTCGGGCGCCGACGTCGCCCGGCATCTCCCATACCAGCTCGGCGCTGTGCGAGCAGGCGAGGTCGTGCTGCACGACGGCGGTCGCCGTCACCACGTCTCCCGCGGAGGGGGTGCGCACATCGGTCGTGAGCTCGGCCCGCGGTCGGAGCCGGATGCGGATGAGCAGCAGCCACACGATGGACACCGCGACCGCCGCGACGGCGAGAGCCGCCAGCGCCAGCACATCGCGCAGGCGCACTGCCGCCCAGAGGCCCCCCGCGGCCGCCGCGAGCACGAGCAGGGCCGCGCCGCGCGCAGTGAGCGTCAGCGGCATCGCGCGCAGCAGCCGCGGCGAACCGTTCATCGCACGCCGGGTACCCGCGTTCGGGCGACGATGTCGCGAACGATCGCAGCGGCCGCGGCGAGCGAGTCGGCGGCGGAGGCGTGGAGATCGCCGGTGACGATCCGGTGCGAGAGCACGATCCCGGCCAGCGCAGCGACATCGTCCGGCGAGGCGTATGCGCGACCCGACATGGCCGCGCGCGCCCGGGCCATCTGCGCGAGATGCAGCGAGGCCCGGGGGCTCGCACCGTGCACGATACCCGGGTGCTCCCGTGTGGCCGAGACGATCGACACCAGATAGCGCGCGATCTCAGGCGCGAGATGCACCTGCGACACCGCGCGCCGCGCGGCGACGACCTGCGCGATCGGCACCACAGACGCCACCTCGGACAGCACCCCCTCAGCGGGGTGCGGTCCGAGCAGCGAGACCTCGGCCTCGATGGACGGGTAGCCCAGCGAGATCCGTGTCATGAATCGGTCGCGCTGCGCCTCCGGAAGCGGAAACGTGCCCTCCATGTCCTGCGGGTTCTGCGTGGCGACCACCATGAAGGGACGCGGCAGCGGGTACGTCGTGCCGTCGACCGTGACTCGCCCCTCCCCCATCGCTTCGAGCAGCGCGGACTGGGTCTTGGGCGTGGATCGATTCACCTCGTCCGCGACGACGACGTTCGCGAAGATCGGGCCCTCATGGAAGCGGAACTCCTTCGACGCCTGATCGAACACGGACACGCCGGTGACGTCGGTGGGCAGCAGATCGGAGGTGAACTGGATCCGGGCCGCGTGCGCCCCGAAGCTGCGGGCGAGCGCCGACGCCAGCGTGGTCTTGCCCACTCCGGGGACGTCCTCGATGAGCAGATGTCCGCCCGCGAGCAGTGTGGCCACGGCAGCGTGGATCTCGGCGGGTTTGCCGATCACTGCGTTGCCGACCTCGTCGGCGATCCCGCGCGCGATCTCGGCGACGGTCGCCGCCTCCACTGCTGTCATGTGCGCCATGCGTCCCGTCGCCTGTTCTGCCCTGCACGCCGACTCCGTGGGTGACGGCCGACGCTGCGTGTGCTCCCATGCTCGCACGACACCCCGAGAATGCGCCGCACCCCAGCCCGGCCCGCTCCGTCAGGTGCCGACCGCGATCGGCGAACGCGCCCGCAGCCGCGGTGCGCGACGCCCGACGCGCCGCGCACCTGGAATACTTGAGGGGTGACGCAGCACTACTTCTCAGAGACCCCGGCGGGCGAACTCCGGACCCGGGAGATCGAGGTGCACCTGGCGGGGGCGCCGCGCACCGTCGTCACGGCGGGAGGCGTCTTCAGCCCCGATCATCTCGATCGGGGCACTGCGGTCCTGCTCCGCGCGCTGGCCGGCGCCGACGAGGGCCTGGGCCCGGTGCTCGACATCGGGTGCGGCTGGGGGCCGATCGCGCTCGATGCCGCGCTGCGCGCGCCCGAGCGGACTGTGTGGGCCGTCGACGTCAACGAGCGCTCCCGGGCCCTCACTCTCGAGAACGCCGCACGCCTCGGGCTCACGAACCTGCGCGTCGCTGCCCCCGATGACGTGCCCGCGACCGTCGAGTTCGCCGACATCCGCTCGAACCCGCCGATCCGAGTGGGCAAAGAGGCGCTGCACGGGATCCTGCAGCGGTGGCTCCCCCGCCTCGCGGCCGACGGTACGGCGCATCTCGTCGTGGCGAAGCACCTCGGAGCCGATTCCCTGCAGCGGTGGATCGGCTCCGAATTCCCCGAGATGCGCGTGGATCGCGCCGCACGGGACAAGGGCTTCCACGTGATCCGCGCGCGACGCTGAGCGCCGTCCGGGCCCCCGCGAAGCCCCGCCCGAGGCTCAGGCCCCGGGCCCGCCCCCAGACCCAGGCTCCCCCGAAAACCTTCTTCGCGCGTCAGTAGTTGCGGCCATTCCTCAGCGGAAGCAGCAACTACTGACGCGCGAAGAGCGGGGCGGATCGGGGCGGCCTCGGGGCAGCCCCGCAGACTACGGCAGTTCGATCTCCCCGGAGTACACGAGCTCGGCGGGCCCGTTCAGCGACACGTGCTCGCCCTCCTCGGTGGGGAACATGCGCACGGCGAGTCGGCCGCCGGGCACCTCGACGCTCCAGTGGTTCGGCATGCCATCGCCGCCCCAGTGGCGGAACGCGAGCGCGGCAGCCGCGGTGCCCGTGCCGCAGGAGAGCGTCTCGCCGACGCCCCGCTCGTACACGCGCATGCGGATGCGCGCCACGCCGTCCTTCACGAGCGGCTCCTCGGGCACGACGAACTCGACGTTCGCGCCCTCGGCGGGTGCGGGATCGAGCGTCGGGGCGCGGTGCAGGTCGAGGCTCTCGAGCTCGCCGACGTGCGCGAGAGCGGTGACCACGTGCGGATTGCCGAGGTCGATCCCGAGCCCGGGCCGCGCGACGTCGAGGCCGTAGGCGGCGACGAGCCGCTCCTCCGCGAGGCGCCAGCGGCCGAGATCCACCGTGTAGCCCGAGACGCCGGCGAGCACGTCCTTCACTCCCGCGCGGGTGCCGATGGGCAGGGTATCGCGACGCTCGGGCGTCACGAGGCCCTCGGAGACGAGGTAGTGCGCGTACACGCGGATCCCGTTGCCGCACATCTCGGCGGGGGTGCCGTCGGCGTTCCAGTAGTCCATGAACCACTCGGCCTCGGGCTCCTCCTCGAGGATCGCCGCACCCTCGGGAATGGCGCGCGAGCGCACGGCCCGGATCACCCCGTCGGCGCCGACCCCGAAGCGGCGGTCGCAGAGGAAGCGGATCTGCTCGGGCGACAGCGTCAGCTCTCCCTGCGGGTCGGTGAAGAGCACGAAGTCGTTGCCCGTGCCATGGCCCTTGGTGAAGGAGAGCGTGGTCATTGCTCCAGTCTACGGGCGCGCGACCCGCGTCAGCGTCAGTCCGCGCCTTCCCGGGTGGCCGTGCCGTCGATCCACTCGACCCCCGGGTAGCGCTTGAACCAGCTCACCTGACGGCGCGCGTAGCGACGGGTGAGCGCCTGCGTCTCTGCGATCGCTTCCGCCTCGGTCATGCGGCCGGCCAGCTGCGCGAGCGCCTGCGCGTAGCCGATGGCGCGGCTCGCCGTCCTTCCCTCCTCGATTCCGTGCGGGATCAGCCCGCGCACCTCGTCGAGCAGGCCGTCGCCCCACATGCGCTCGACGCGCCGGTCGAGCCGGTCGACGAGCGCGGCGCGCTCGCAGCGCACGCCGAGGATGCTGGTGTCGGCGCGCCACAGTCGCGGCTGCTCGGGCAGCGTGACCTGGGCATCGCCGCCGAGCAATGCCACCTCGAGGGCGCGCACCACCCGGCGCGGATTGCGGGCGTCGACGGCGTTGGCGGTCTCGGGGCTCAGCGCGCGCAACCGCTCGAGCAGCGCGTCGACGCCGCGGGCGTCGAGCTCCTCCTCGAGATGCGCGCGCAGCGCGTCGTCGCGCGGAGGGAAGCGGAAGTCGAAGAGCACGCTCGACACGTAGAGGCCCGATCCTCCGACGAGGATCACGTCCGAGCCGCTCTCCGCGAGGCGTTCGATCACCGATCGCGCGAGCGACTGGTACCAGGCGACCGCGGCCTCCTCGCCCGGATCGAGCACGTCGAAGAGGTGGTGCGGGATCCCGCGCCGCTCCCCCGGCGGGAGCTTCGCCGTACCGATGTCCATGCCCCGATACAGCTGCATCGCATCGGCATTGACGATCTCCACCTGCCGACCGGCAGAGGCGAGCTCCTCGGCGAGGTCGAGCGACAGCGCTGATTTGCCCGTGCCCGTCGCGCCGACGATCGCCCACAGACGGGGCGCAGCGGGTTCGGGGGATGCTGAGCGCACCACGTCAGCGCGCGGTGACGGTGCGGAGGGTCGGCATGCCGAGACCGACGGACTTCGGCGCACCGGGCGCTGCGGGCGCGGGAACCCCGCAGCTGTCGGCTTGCCGGCGATCCCAGGCGTCGCCGGCCCGGGTGCGGCGCACGGCGTAGACACCCGGCTGGTCGAGTGCGACGTCGGCGCGCTCGGCCGGGGTGTCCGCGATCAGGAAGTGCGGGGCCGCAGCGGTGACCTCGACGGTGACCACGTCACCCGGCCGCGGCTCTGCACCGCCGGAGGGCACCGCGAAGTGTACCAATCGGTTGTCTTCCGCCCGGCCCGAGAGACGTCGGGTCTCCGCGTCTTTCTTCCCCTCGCCGACCGACACGAGCACGTCGATCGTGCGGCCGATCTGCGCCTGGTTCTCCTCGAGCGAGATGCGCTCCTGCAGCGCCAACAAGCGCTCATAGCGCTCCTGCACGATCGCCTTGGGAACCTGGTGCTCCATCGTCGCCGCGGGGGTGCCGGGACGGATCGAGTACTGGAAGGTGAACGCGCTCGAGAATCGCGACTGCTCCACGACGCGCAGCGTGTCCGCGAAGTCCTCGTCCGTCTCGCCGGGGAAGCCGACGATGATGTCGGTGGTGATGGCGGCGTGCGGGATCCGTTCGCGTACGGCGTCGAGGATGCCGAGGAACTTCTTGGAGCGGTAGGAGCGCCGCATGGCCTTGAGGATCGTGTCGGATCCCGACTGCAACGGCATGTGCAGCTGCGGCATCACATTCGGGGTCTCGGCCATCGCCGCGATCACGTCGTCGGTGAAGGCCGCGGGGTGCGGGCTCGTGAAGCGCACGCGCTCGAGACCCTCGATCTCCCCCATCGCTCGGAGGAGCTTGCCGAAGGCCTGCCGGTCGCCGAACTCGACGCCGTAGGTGTTGACGTTCTGCCCGAGCAGGGTGACCTCGATCGCGCCGTCGTCGACAAGGGCCTGCACCTCGGCCAGGATGTCGCCCGGGCGGCGATCCTTCTCCTTGCCCCGCAGCGCGGGAACGATGCAGAAGGTGCAGGTGTTATTGCACCCGACAGAGATCGAGACCCACCCGCTCGACGCGGAGTCGCGCTTCGTGGGGAGCGTGGAGGGGAAGACCTCGAGCGCCTCGAGGATCTCGACCTGCGCCTCGGCGTTGTGCCGGGCGCGCTCGAGCAGCTGCGGCAGCGACCCCATGTTGTGCGTGCCGAAGACGACGTCGACCCAAGGGGCCTTCTCGACGATGGTTCCCTGATCCTTCTGCGCGAGGCATCCGCCGACCGCGATCTGCATGCCGTCGCGCTCGCGCTTCACACCCGCGAGGTGCCCAAGATTGCCGTAGAGCTTGTTGGCGGCGTTCTCACGCACGGCGCAGGTGTTGATCACGACGACGTCGGCGTGCTCGGGCTCGTCGGCAGGCACGTACCCGGCCGCTTCGAGCGAGCCCGACATGCGTTCGGAGTCGTGCACGTTCATCTGACAGCCGAGCGTGCGCACCGTGTAGCTCCGGGGGCTTCCATCGGGGCGCAGCGCAGCCGGCGAGGGCGCGATCGCGGTGGGTGCGGCGGGTGCGAGACTCATGCCATTCAGTGTACCGACGCCCACCGCACCGAGTGCCTCGCCCCGCGCTAGCTGAACCGCACGCCGCTGCTCGAGCCGTTGCCGCGCGAGGCGCCGTCGAGCGCCTCGCGGGCAGCGCGCATCGCCGGTTCGCCCGACCAACCCCGTCTGGCGAGGAATCCCAGCAGGCGCCGCTCCGCGGTCTGGCGCTCGAGACCCGCCAGCTTGCGCGCGCGGTCCTGCGCGGTCTCTCGCAGAATCGTGAACTCCTCGTCGGTATCGAGCTCGCCCAGCGCTGCTTCGATGACCTCGTCGGGGAGCTTGCGCGCCCGGAGCTTGAGGCGGATCTGGGAGCGGCTGGCACGCTTGGTGTCGCGCAGCTTCTCGGTGAGCAGGCGCGCGAGGCCCGCGTCGTCGAGGTAGTGGCTGGTCTCGAACTCGTCGATCACCAGCTCCACCTCGTGCGGATCGTGCTCGAGACGCAGCAGCTCCTCGCGCAGCTCCCCGCTGGACCGTGCTCGGCGCGCGAGGATGCGGACCCCGTCCTCGCTCGCAGACCGATCGTCGGGCTCGTCCGGCGCGTCATCGACGCCCTGCGGCGACACTGCCGATGCCCGCTGCAAGACCTCTCCGCGCTCGGCAGGGACCGTGGGCTGCGGAGCGACGATTGCGCCGCTCCGATCTCCGCCGCCCGCACCGCTCGAGCTTCCCGCCAGCTCGCCTGCGGCGTCGACATCGCCGACTCCGTGCGGCCGCGCACTCGACGTACGGCGCTGCAGCATGGCGCGCAGCTCGATCACCTCGGCGAGGTCGCCGCGATCCTGAGCCGTCTCGGCGGCGCGCTCACCGGGATCGGGGAGAAAGCGAACGGCCACGGTGCTAGGCGCTCGCCCGCTGCGGCGCCTCGGCCACCGGAGCAGCCGCCGCTTCGTCCTGCGCGGGCTCCTCGCTGCGACCGTTGACTCCGAGCTTCGTGAGGATCTTCTCTTCGATCTCGGCGGCGACATCCGGATGCTGGATGAGGAAGCGGCGCGCGTTCTCCATCCCCTGACCTAGCTGATCGCCGTCGTAGGTGAACCAGGCGCCGCTCTTCTTGATGAACCCGTGCTCGACCCCGTAATCGATGAGGGACCCCTCGCGCGAAATACCGACGCCGTAGAGGATGTCGAACTCGGCCTGCTTGAAGGGCGGAGCCATCTTGTTCTTGACCACCTTCACCCGGGTGCGGTTGCCCACCGCATCGGTGCCGTCCTTCAGCGTCTGGATGCGACGGATATCGAGGCGCACCGAGGCGTAGAACTTGAGCGCCTTTCCGCCGGAGGTGGTCTCCGGGCTGCCGAAGAACACGCCGACCTTCTCGCGCAGCTGGTTGATGAAGATGCACGTGGTCTTCGTGGCGTTGAGGCTGCCGGTGATCTTGCGCAGCGCCTGCGACATCAGTCGAGCCTGCAGACCGACGTGGCTATCACCCATCTCGCCGTCGATCTCGGCCTTCGGCACGAGCGCCGCCACCGAGTCGATGACCACGAGGTCGACCGAGCCGGAGCGGATGAGCATGTCGGCGATCTCCAGGGCCTGCTCGCCCGTGTCGGGCTGTGCGACCAGCAGCGCGTCGATGTCGACGCCCAGCTTCTTCGCGTACTCGGGATCGAGGGCGTGCTCGGCGTCGATGAACGCGGCGATGCCGCCCGCCCGCTGCGCATTCGCGATGGCGTGCAGCGTGAGCGTGGTCTTGCCGGAGGACTCGGGACCGTAGATCTCGATGATGCGGCCGCGGGGAAGCCCACCGATGCCGAGAGCGACGTCGAGGGCGACCGAGCCGGTGGGAATCACCTCGACGGGCGCGCGCTCGACACTCCCCATGCGCATGATCGCCCCCTTGCCGAAGTTCTTGTCGATCTGCGCGAGGGCGGCCTCGAGCGCCTTCTCGCGATCCTTGGGTGCTGCCATGATCCTGCTCCTTCGTGTGTGCGCGGCCGCGCCGCTGGGTTGCTGCCTACCGACTGTCTCGACCCCGGAACGGAGCAGACAAGGCATCGATGGCCGATTGCTTCACACCCTAGGAGGAACCACTGACACTGACGTCTCAGACGGTCGGACTGTGGATGGAATGCGGATCAACTCACCTGTGCACGAAGATAGCACCTTTCGAACACATATTCGAAGCATGCGCGTCTGCGTGTCGCGCCGGTCGCGCGGGCGAATGGCCGCCCGGGATCGGAACGCAGCGTCGGCACGATCACTCCCGCGGATCCCGCAGCCCGCGCCCGTAGCGGCGATGCTCGGGCACTCCGAGATCGGCGCAGAGCGCCTCCCAGACCGTGCGCGCGGGCACGCCGCGGTCGAGCGCCTCGTCCGCGGTTCCCCCGAGCGCCGCGAGCCAGTGGTCGCGCAGCAAGACACCCGAGTAGTCCTCCCCGAACTCGGAGACGCACGCCCGACGGAACTCGCTCAACCGCACGCCGTCACCTCGAGGAACGGCGAAGCGCCCGACCCCCGAGGGGCCGGGCGCTCGAACCGCGCGAGAACCGCGCAAAGACCTGCCCGTCGCACCGGGTCAGGACACCAGCTCGGGCGCATACCCCGAGACCAGGTCCGCCGGCACCGTGTCGGGCACGCGGTCTGCGAGCGGGATCGCAAGCCCCTCGACCACCGCGAGACGCTCGCTCACTTCTCCCATGATCACCGAGAGCGGGGTGTCGAGCGCGTCGGCGACGGCGGCGAGGATCTCGCTCGACGCCTCCTTCTGCCCGCGCTCGACCTCACTCAGGTAGCCGAGGGCGACACTCGCCTCACCGGCGACCTGCCGCAGCGTGCGGCCCTTCTGCAGACGGAAGTCACGCAGCACGTCGCCGATTTCCTGACGCATCAGCACCATGTGGGCCCTCCTCTTCACTCGCACGAACCGGGTCGTGCATCCACCATACCCGCTCGCAGGCGGGATCGCCGCTGCGGGAACACCGTTCAGTCTGACCGGTGTCACTGGGAGTAACCCCGAGAATACCGACCCTATTCCTGAAACTTCGCTGAACTTGAGTCGAGTTCGCTCACATTTTCGTGAGTTTCGAGATCTCCTCGGCCAGCAGTACCAGCGCCGCTCGCACTGTGGCCGATCGGATCTCGGCTCGATCTCCCGCCAGCACGAATCGCCGGGAGACCTCGCGGGGTCCCGCGCTCACGGCGATCCAGACCGTGCCTGCGGACTGGCCGGTCTGCGGATCGGGATCGGGGCCGGCGACGCCGGTCGTGGAGACGCCGATATCGGCCGGCACCGGCGCGGCGCCGGGCTCGCGCGCGACGGCGCAGGCAGCCCGCACCCCGCGCGCCATCTGCAGCGCGACCTGTTCGTCGACCGGCCCCCGCTCGCGCAGCAGGTCGAGCTCGACGCCGAGCAGCGAGTGCTTCACCCAGGTGTCGTAGGCGACGACGGCGCCGGACAGCGCACGCGAAGCGCCCGGGATCGCAACCAGCGCGTCGGAGAGCAGCCCTCCGGTCAGGGACTCCGCGACCGCGATGCGGAGCCCGCGCGCGGCGGCCCACTCGATTGCACCGGCCGCGAGCGCCCGCTCGGCGACGGGGGGCGTCTCGCCGGGCACCGCCGCCTCGGAGTTCACGCGGCGGTCCGTCGAGCGCGCGCGAATGCGACGACGTAGTCGATCCCGCTCACGATCGTGAGGAGCACCGCGGCGGTCATCGTGACGACGTTCGCCCAGTAGGCGACCGGTGCGAGCGCGCCGAGCACGCTCGCCAGCGGCAGCAGTGCCAGCGTGATCGCCACGGACTGGGCGACCGTCTTGAGCTTACCCATCCACGCAGCCGCGACCACCACGTCGTGCGCGATCAGGAGGCGATGGATCGTGATGCCCACCTCCCGCACCAGCACGACGATGGTCACCCACCACGGGAGCTCGCCGAGGATCGAGAGCCCGACAAGAGCCGCACCGGTGAGGAACTTGTCGGCGATCGGATCGAGCAGCTTGCCCAGATCCGTGATGAGCCCACGGGACCGCGCGAGATGGCCGTCCCACGCGTCGGTGGCGATCGCCACGACGAAGAACACCGCTGCCGCCCAGCGCCAGGGCCCGTTCGCGCCGTCGTCCGCGAGCAGCATCCACACGAAGAAGGGCGTCGCGACGATGCGCGCTGCCGTGATGATGTTGGGAGCGTTCCAGTTGCTCGGCTGCTCGCGTGCGGGCCCGCCGCTCGTGCTGCTGTTCATCGTCAGTCCCGCCCCGTCAGTTGCCACGCGTCCTCGTCGTCGTCGCCCTCGACCTCCTCGAGGCCGGCCTGGTGCTGCGCGATCGGGTCGTCGTATCGCGCATCGCCGAAGCCGTCCGACGATCCGAGGGGTTCGATGATGTCGGTCTCGGACTCCTCCGCGACCCCGGGGGCCGCGGGCGGGCGGGCGGCAGCGGGATCCGCCTGCTGCGGCAGCGCCTGCGTCGCAGGCGCCGCGGCAGGCGCCGCGGCCGGCGGAGCGGCGAACGCCGCGGGCGTCGGCGAACCGCCGCCCTTGATGCGGGTGATGACCTCGGGCAGCTGCTCGGGAGTGACGAGCACGTCGCGCGCCTTCGACCCCTCGGACGGCCCGACGATGTCCCGCGACTCCATGAGGTCCATGAGGCGGCCGGCCTTGGCGAAGCCGACGCGCAGCTTGCGCTGCAGCATCGAGGTCGAGCCGAACTGCGAGGTGACCACGAGGTCGATCGCTGCGAGCAGCACCTCGAGGTCGTCGCCGATGTCCTCGTCGATCTCCTTCTTCTCGGCCGCCTGCGCGACGTCGGCGCGGTACTCGGGCTGGGCCTGGGCCTTGACGTGCGCGACCACCTGCGAGATCTCGGCCTCGCCCACCCAGGCGCCCTGCACGCGCATGGGTGTCGATTCGCCGTTGAGCAGCAGCAGGCCGTCGCCCTGACCGATCAGCCGCTCGGCGCCGACCTCGTCGAGGATGACCCGGGAGTCGGTGCCCGAGGCCACGGCGAAGGCGTAGCGGCTCGGCACGTTCGACTTGATGACGCCGGTGACCACATTCACGGACGGACGCTGCGTGGCGAGCACGAGGTGGATGCCGGCCGCGCGCGCGAGCTGCGTGATGCGCTGGATGGAGTCCTCGACATCGCGCGGCGCGACCAGCATGAGGTCGGCGAGCTCGTCGACGACCACGAGGAGGTAGGGATAGGGCTTGAGCACGCGCTGACTGCCCGCGGGGAGCACGATCGAGCCCGAGCGCACCGCCTCGTTGAAGTCGTCGATGTGGCGGAACCCGAAGCTCGCCAGATCGTCATAGCGCATGTCCATCTCTTTCACGACCCACTGCAGCGCCTCGGCGGCCTTCTTCGGGTTCGTGATGATGGGGGTGATGAGATGCGGCACGCCCTGGTAGACGGTGAGCTCGACGCGCTTCGGGTCGACGAGCACCATGCGCACCTCGGCCGGCGTCGCGCGCATGAGCAGGCTCGTGATCATCGAGTTGATGAAGCTCGACTTGCCGGAGCCGGTCGCTCCCGCTACGAGCAGGTGCGGCATCTTGGCGAGGTTGGCCACGACGAAGCCGCCCTTCACGTCCTTGCCGACACCGATGGTCATGGGGTGGGTGCTGCGCTGCGCCTTGTTCGAGCGCAGCACGTCGCCGAGGGCCACGTTCTCGCGGTCCTTGTTCGGGATCTCGATGCCGATGGCGCTCTTGCCCGGGATCGGCGAGAGGATGCGCACCTCGTTCGACGCCACCGCGTAGGAGAGGTTCTTGGAGAGCGCGGTGACCTTCTCGACCTTCACGCCAGGACCGAGCTCCACCTCGTACTGGGTCACCGTGGGGCCGCGCGAAAAGCCCGAGACCCGCGCGTCGACCTTGAACTCCTCGAACACGCGCGCGATCGCCGCCGTGATCTGATCGTTGGCGTCGGTGTGAGTCTTGGGGGCGTCGCCCGCGGCGAGGGTCGACTGGTCGGGCAGGCGGTACTCTGCCCGACTCGCGGCAGGATCGTGCGGCGGGGCGACGGCGAACGGTGCGACGGGGGCGGCATCGGCCGACGCCGCCGCGGGCTCGACGGCGGGATCGGCGAAATCGTCCCACGAATCGTCGCCGAGACCCGAGGCGCGGGAGCCGCCCGCGGCCTGCACGGCGGCCTCCGCCTGATCAAGTTCGTCGAACAGGTCGGAGGGGAACACGTCGGTCGGCGCCTCGGGCGCGAGCGCGGATTCGAATGCGCCGTCGGACGTCGCCTCCTCAGCCGAGCCTCCGAGCGCGGAATCGAGCCCGACCCGGTCTGCGGCGTACTCCGGATCCTCCTCGCGACCCGAATCGGTGCGTCGCCACCAAGGTACGGAGGAACCGTCGCCGTCCTGCTCCTCGAGGTCGAAGAGGGTCTCCTGCTCGCTCTTGCGGGAGCGGCGGGACTTCTTCGACTCGGCCGCTGCGGGTGTGCCGTCCTCGCTCGATTCGCTCTCGACCACGCCGAAGAGGAACTCGTACGCCTCGCGCAGGCGGCGCACGATCCGCCCGGGCGGCGTCTTCGTGATGATCAGCACCGACATCGCCAGCAGCAGCGACAGCACCGGCGTGGCCACCCACACCGTGAGGAAGAGCAGCGGCGCCCCGATCATCCAGCCGAGCAGCCCGCCCGCCTCGGCGAGCGCGGGCATGCCGTCGCGCGGGACCGGCTGACCGCCGTAGATGTGGGAGAGGCCCGCGATGCAGGTGATCGCGAGGAACAGACCGATCGCGATGCGGCGGTTGTCGTTGACGCTCGAGGGATGGTTGAAGAGCCAGAGCGCGAAGCCGACCATGATGATCGGCAGCCCGAACGCCACCCGCCCGAAGAGCCCCCCGAAGGTCCAGGCGTCGAGCTGCACCGCGACGGGCTGCCCGATGAAGAACCACTCGACCACGGCGCCGACCACCGCGAGCAGCACGAGCAGCATGGGGACGCCGTCCCGACGATCGGCCGGTGCGAGGGGCTCGACGCGGAAGGCGCGCGCGGCGCCGCCCACCGCGTGCGCGAGTCCGTTCCAGGCGCGCACGAGCACGCCCTCGGTGGGCTCCGGCTCGGCGAGCACCTTCGTTCTCGCGGTCGCGCGGGTGCCCGCGGCACGGGAACCCCGTGCCGCGGTCTTGCCCGTTTTTTCGCGCGAGGAAGCTTTGCTGGCCATACTCCGAGGGTACGTTCGACCTCGGACATTCGCGAGGTGACGCTCCGGCACGGACGGAATCAGGCGGAATCGGATGGGCACCTGGTCCACGCGGGTCTCGACTCGCTCCGCTCCCTCAACCGGCCGGGATCGACGCGGGATTCGACTCGCTCCGCTCGCTCAACCGACCGGGACCGGCGGCGAGCCGCTCAGCGCCTGCGCAGCTTGCGCACGATCCGCTTGGCGAGCGGCAGACCCTCGGTCCAGATCCGGTACCCCGGGCCCGGGCGATCCCACGATCCCGCCAGCAGGTTCTCGTGCGAGGCCCAGCCCTTCTTGAACGTGGTGACGCCGTCGTTGATCAGCCCGCCGAAGTCGTAGCGCTCGATCCCGATCGACTTCATGTGCCGGATCACGTGCCACTTCAGCGCGTAGTTGGCGCGCAGCCGCTGCCCGGTCTCGCTCATTCCGCCGTAGAGCTCGAACGCGGTGCGCGACGACTTCGCCATGAACAGGAAGGCCACCGGCCGGTCGTCGACGTACGCCGCCCAGACCGGCGAGTCCTCTCCCAGCATCGTGAACGCGTCGTGGTAGTACGAGTCCTCGTGTAGCCCGAAATCGGCGCGCTCGCTCGTCTCCCGGTACACCTCGAGGCACGCGTCGAGCTGCTCGAGCGTCTCGACCGGCCGGATGGACAGCGACTCCTCGCGTCCCGCCTTGCGCACGTATTGCCGGTGCTTCTTCGACATGTCGGCGAGCAGCTCGTCCTCCGAGCGCCGCAGGTCGAGGATCAGCGTGCGCGCGGGCAGCACCGGGGTCCCGGCTTCGCGCCAGCGCTCGCCGAGCGGGAACTCCCCCGCGTCCTCATCCGGCTCGATCGACACCGCGACGGCGCGCCGCGACCCGTGCACGTGGTCGGCGACGGCATCGGCCACCTCCGCGGGCGTCGGCGAGGGGGCGGGGCGCTCCGGATCCTGCTCGTTCCTGGCGAGCACCGGGCCGCGAGGCGCGTAGACGAAGCCGCCCAGCGGGCCGGGCAGCGCGCGCGTGAGCAGCTGGCAGGCGCCGACGACGGGGGCATCGGATCCGGATCCGCGCCGCACGAGCACGCGTTCGGCGCTCCACCGATGGGCGGACTTGAGCTCGCCCCAGCCCCACAGCTGCAGCGGGTGGCCGCCGAGATCTTTCACCGTCGCGTCCCAGAGGGCGCGATCCGTGCAGGGGGCGACGGAGAGGGAGGTCACGAGCGGTTCCTTCCGAGTTTGCGGGAGACGAAGGCGGTGAGCTCGGCGAGCTCCGGGGAGCGCACGAGCTTCAGACCGAGCAGGTACACCGCGCCGACCAGGAGCGCGACGACGATTGCGAGCCCGACGGCGGCGAGGATCCCGTACCCGGGCACGAGATTCACCACGAGCGCCGTGGCGACGAGGCCCACGACGAGTGCGGGGACCGCAGCGATCGCGTAGAGCAGCAGGCTCGCGAGGATGCGGGAGGCGTCGATGAAGCCGATGCGGCGGCGCAGGAGCCAGACCGCGAGCAGCGCCTGGACCACCGTGGTGAAGCCGAAGGCGAGGGCGTATGCCGGGCCGAGCATATCCTTCGGCAGCACCAGCAATCCGAGAGATATGACGACCAGCAGCACGATCTGCACGGTGGTGAACACGAAGGGGGTGCGCGTGTCGGAGAGGGCGTAGAACGCCCGCTGCACGATGAACAGGAAGCTGTAGGCCGCCAACCCGATCATGTAGCACTGGAGCACGATCGTGAACTGCCCCACCAGCTCCTGCGACGCGCCGGGATTCATGACGGTGCTGATGAACGGCGCCGTCGCGAAGATCACCACGGAGGCGAACACCATGACCAGTAGGATCTGCCGCGCCGACGTCGAGAAGTCGGCGCGGAACTCGGCCATCCGGCCGCTCTGCCCCCAGTGCGAGAGCCGCGTGAAGTATGCGGTGGCGAGCGAGACCGCGATCACGGAGTGCGGCATCATGAACAGCAGCCAGGCGTTCTGCATGGCGAGGGCCGACGGCCCCTCGCCCGACGCGCTGTTGATGACGTTGTTGGTGACGATGCCGCCCAGCTGCATCACGACGATCGTGGCGAGGCTCCACCCGGCGATGCGCCCGGTGTGTCCGAGCCCCATGCCCCGCCACCGGAAATCGGGGCGGTAGCGGATGCCGGCCTTGCGCCACGAGACGAAGAGGATCAGCGCCTGCGCCGCGACGCCCAACGTCGCGCTGCCCGCGAGCACTGCGATGGCCGCCGGCGTCCAGTCCTCCGGTGCGCGCGTGCCGTTGGGGTCGGCGCCGTACATGGCGATGAACACCGCGATGCCGGCGATCGCGATGACGTTGTTGAGCACCGGGGCCCAGGTGAACGGGCCGAAGACGCTCCGCGCGTTCAGCACTTCGCCGAGCATCGTGTAGAGCCCGTAGAACACGATCTGCGGCAGGCACCAGTAGGCGAAGGCGATGGCGAGGGATCGCTGCTCATCGGACCACGCCACGGTGAACACCCACACGATCCACGGCGCCGCGAGCATCGTCACGGCCGTCACGGCGGTGAGTGCCGTCATGACCAGCGTGAACACCTTGTTGATGTACCCGGCACCGCCGTCGGCGTTCTTGGCCGCCTTCACGATCTGCGGCACGAGCACGGCGTTGAGCATGCCGCCCAGCAGGATCATGTAGAGCGTGTTCGGCAGCAGATTGCCGTTCGCGAAGGCGTCGCCCGAGAGCGATTCGACCTGGCCGATGGCGTAGACGAGCAGGATGGCCTTCGCGAATCCCAGAATGCGCGAGACCATGGTGCCCGAGGCCATCACCGCGCTCGCGCGCATGATTCCCGAGGCCATCAGTAGTAAGGATCCTTCCTGACCGCCAGCGACCAGCGGCGTGCGAGCCGATCCCCGAGCTTCGTCCAGAAGGCATACGCCCACGGCTTCAGCGGCAGGTCGAAGGCGCCGGCGTAGTCGGTGATCTCGGGGGCGAAGGAGCGCTTGAACTGGCCCACTCCGAACAGCGGATGCTCGCGATCGTCCGCGCGATCCGCGGGAGGCGCGCCGCACAGATCGTGCGTCCGCGCACCGCGCTCGGCGGCCCAGCGGAGCACTTCCCACTGCAGCGCGTGCGAGGCTCCGTAGGCCGACTTGGCGCGCACCGACGCCCCGTCCTTGTAGGTGGTCTTGTCGCCGAGCGCTATCGCGTAGGCGCCCGCGACCAGCTCGGGCGCTCCATCGGCGCCGGCGCGGTGGGCGAAGAACATCTGCCCGGATCCCGGCGCGGTGGCGCCGGATCCGGATCCGGAAGCACGCGATGCGTGCTCCCCGGAGGATCCTGCGCGCTCGAAGCCCTGCCAGAACGCGCGGTAGTACTGCTCCGAGCGCAGCACGAACCGCCCTTCGGCGGTCTCGCGCAGCAGGCGGTACAGCGCGGCGCAGTTCTCGTCGGTCGCGGGCACCCGGGACACCACGATGCCGTCGCGGCGTGCGCGGGTGATGGAATTGCGGGCCTTCTTGCCGAGGCCGGCGAGCAGCTGCTCGTCGGAGCGTCCCGGCTCGCCGAGGTCGACGAGCACCGTCGAGGGGTTCGGGATGATGCGCACGGTGTCCCGGTATCCCGCAGCGCGGATCGCATCACGGGCTTCGGGTGCGAGGCGCGGCTCGATCTTCAGCAGGAACGCGCCGCGCGAGCGCGCGAGATCCGCGACCGCAGAGGCCGCCTCGAGCACCGCGGCCGCGTCCTCCCCCGCCGGGCCGGCTGGCAGGTGCCACCACTCGCCGAGCAGCGGCACGCGCTTCGCGAGCACGCCGACGGCCACTGCCGAGCGACCGGGCCGCTCGACCACCACGCGGTAGTCGCGATATCCGCCCTGCTCGCGTTTCACGGCCAGGTAGGCCTCGCCCATCCAGACCTCGCCGCCGTCCGGGTTCGCCGCGACGAGCGCATCCCAGCCGCCGCGCTCCGCCTCATCGGCGAAGCGCGCGACCGCGCCTCCTGCGGAGGCGGCACCCGCGTGGGATCCCGCCACCGCTCAGACCACCACCACGACGGGCACGATCATGGCCTTGCGGCGCAGCTTGGTGCCCACCCAGCGGCCGATCGTGCGGCGCACGATCTGCTGCAGCTGGTGGTGGTCGGTCACACCGTCCTTCATGGCGTCCTCGAGCGCGCTCGCGATCTGCGGCGTGATCTTGTCGAAGACGTGAGCGTCCTCCGCGACGCCCTTCGCGTGGATCTCGGGGCCCGACACGATCTGGCCGAGCGTCGTCTCCACCACGGTGATCACCGAGATGAAGCCCTCCTCGGCGAGCGTGCGGCGATCCCGCAGATCGTCGTCGGTGACCCGGCCAACGCTCTTGCCGTCGACGTAGATGAAATCGGTGTCGAGCTGTCCCACAGCGCGGGCCACGCCGTCGACCAGGTCGACGACCGTGCCGTTCTCGGCGATGACGGTGCGGTTCTGCGGCACGCCCGTCTCGATCGCGAGCGCGGCGTTCGCCACCAGCATGCGGTACTCGCCGTGGATGGGCATGACGTTCTTGGGGCGCACGATGTTGTAGCAGTAGAGCAGTTCGCCCGCGGCGGCGTGCCCGGAGACGTGCACCTTCGCGTTGCCCTTGTGCACCACGTGGGCGCCCAGCTTGATGAGGCCGTCGATCACCCGGTAGACCGAGGTCTCGTTGCCCGGGATGAGGCTCGATGCGAGGATCACGGTGTCGCCCGCGCCCACCTCGACCTGATGCTCGCGGTTGACCATGCGGCTGAGCACCGCCATCGGCTCGCCCTGCGAGCCCGTGGACATGTAGACGATGCGGTGGTCGGGGATGTCGCCGCTCTTCTTGAGGTCGACCAGCACGCCCTCGGGCACGTCGAGGTACCCGAGGTCGGCCGCGATCTTCATGTTGCGCACCATCGAACGGCCCAGCAGCACGACGCGCCGTCCGTTGGCGTGGGCCGCGTCGAGCACCTGCTGCACGCGATGCACGTGGCTCGAGAAACTCGCGACGACCACCTTGCCCGGCGTCTTCGCAATGACCTGCTCGATGACCGGGCCGATGTTCTTCTCGAGCGGGGTGAACCCCGGCACGTCGGCGTTCGTGGAGTCGGTCATGAAGAGGTCGACGCCCTCCTCCCCGAGACGCGCGAACGCGCGCAGATCGGTGATGCGGCCGTCGAGCGGCAACTGATCCATCTTGAAGTCGCCGGTGCCGATCACCAGGCCCGCGTCGGTGCGGATCGCGACGGCGAGCGCGTCGGGGATCGAGTGGTTCACCGCGATGAACTCGAGGTCGAACGGGCCGTACTGCACCCGGTCGTCCTCGGCGACCACGCGGGTCACCGGGCGGATGCGGTGCTCCTTGAGCTTCGCCTCGACGAAGGCGAGGGTCAGCTTGGAGCCGATGAGCGGGATGTCCTCGCGCAGCTTGAGCAGGTAGGGCACACCGCCGATGTGATCCTCGTGACCGTGCGTGAGCACGACGGCCACGACGTCGCCGAGGCGATCCTCGATCTTGGTGATGTCGGGCAGGATCAGGTCGACGCCCGGGTGCTGCACCTCGGGGAAGAAGACGCCGCAGTCGACGATCAGCAGCTTGCCGTCGATCTCGTAGACGGTCATGTTGCGACCGACCTCGCCGAGACCGCCGAGCGGCGTGATGCGCAGCGCCCCCGGTTCGAGGGCGGGAGGGGCGTATGCGGGATTCGTCATGTGTTCCTTGTGTCTGTTGCTCCGATTCGTCATTCTGCGGGAGCGAAACGAGTCGCAGAATCTCACTCGAAGATCCTGCGACTGCGCGCAGGATGACTGTGGTCAGCGGGTGGTGCCTGCGATCTGGGGCAGCGCACCGCCGGCAGCCGCGTTGCGGTCCGGCCTGAAGTTCGAAAGGTCGATGCCCGGCACATCGCCCACGAGCGCGAGTTCGTCCTCGATGAGGGCGGCCTCCCACTCCTCCGGGCCGACGAGGGGCAGGCGCACGCGCGGGCTGCCGATGCGGCCCAGGCCGTGCAGGATGTACTTCGCCGCCACCGTGCCCGGCACGTGGGTCATGACGGCGCGCACCAGGGGCTCGAGCCGCTGGTGCATGTCGCGGGCCGTGCGCAGATCGCCCGCGTTGACCGCGTCGATGATGGCCCGGTAGGGCGCCGCGGCGATGTTCGCCGTGACTCCGATGAGCCCGGTCGCCCCGATCGCGAGATGCGGCAGCACGTTGGCGTCGTCGCCCGAGAAGTACATGAGGTCGGTCTGGTTGAGCACACGGCTCACCTCGCTGAAGTCGCCCTTGGCGTCCTTCACAGCGAGGATGTTCGGGTGCTTCGCGAGGCGCAGGATCGTCTCGTACGTGATGGGCACGCCCGTGCGGCCGGGGATGTCGTAGAGGATGACCGGCAGCTCGGTGGCGTCGGCGACCATGCGGAAGTGCGTGAGCAGGCCCGCCTGGGTCGGCTTGTTGTAATAGGGCGTGACGATCATCACGCCGTCGGCGCCGGCCTTCTCGCTGGCCCGGTACAGCTCGATGGCGTGCGCGGTCTCGTTGGATCCGCCCCCCGTGATCACCTTCGCGCGACCGCTCGACACCGACTTCGCGACCTCGACCAGCTTGATCTTCTCGGGGTCGGTGAGCGTGGAGGTCTCACCGGTGGTGCCGGTGACCACGATCCCGTCGGCACCGCTCGCGATGCAGTCGTCGATGTGCTTCTCGGTCGCGGCCCAATCGACTTCGCCGTCCGCCTGGAACGGCGTGACGAGTGCGACGAGTACCTGACCGAAGGGGTTTTCCTGGTTTGCCACCTCACTAGGCTACCGGACTCCGCTGACATCGCGGGTCTACCGCTCGACCGCGGCCCCTGCGGGTCAGGCGCGCACCCAGCGCTGGAAGGCGTAGCTCAGGCCCGTCGAGGACGTCTCCGGTTCGGTCTGCTCCTGCAGCACGAACTCGGGCCCGATCTGCGGCGCGAAAGTGTCGGCGTCGGGCACGTCGAGCTCGATGCGGGTCACCACCAGCTCGTCGGCCAGCGACATCGCTGCCCGGTACAGCTCTCCGCCGCCCATGATCCAGACGCGCTCCGCCCCGCGATCCCGGGTCTCGGCCAGCGCTTCGTCGAGCGAGTGCGCCACGATCGCCCCGGGCGCGGCGAACCCGCGATCCCGCGTCACGACGACGTTCTCGCGTCCCGGAAGCGGCCGGAATCGCGCGGGCAGCGACTCCCAGGTGCGGCGGCCCATGATGACGGGCGCCCCGAGTGTCTCGCGCTTGAAGTGCGAGAGATCCTCGGGCAGGTGCCAGGGCATCTCTCCCCCGCGGCCGATCGCGCCGCGACCGCCGACGCCGCGGGCCTCGGCCCAGATCATCCCGATGCTCACGACCTCGCCTCCTTCTGCCATCCTGCGCGAAATCGCAGGATCTCACCGATGGATCCTGCGACTCGCAAGCTCGCGCAGGATGACCTCCTGGAGCAGGTTCGCGCAGCGTGCACGCGCACCGGCGATCCCCTACACCGCCACCGGGGCCTTGATGCCCGGGTGATGCCGATAGTCGACCACCTCGAAATCATCGAGCGTGTAGTCGAAGATCGAGTCGGCCTTGCTGATCTCGATGCGCGGATACGGGAACGGATCGCGTGCAAGCTGGCGCTCGACCTGCTCGACGTGGTTGTCGTAGATGTGGCAGTCGCCGCCGGTCCACACGAACTCGCCGGGCTCGAGCCCCGTCTGCTGAGCGATCATGAGCGTGAGCAGCGCGTAGCTGGCGATATTGAACGGCACCCCGAGGAACATGTCGGCGGAGCGCTGGTAGAGCTGGCACGACAGCTTGCCGTCGGCCACGTAGAACTGGAAGAAGGCGTGGCAGGGTGCGAGCGCCATCTCGTCGAGATCGGCGACGTTCCAGGCCGATACGACGATGCGCCGCGAGTCGGGGTTGCTGCGCAGCTGCTCGATGACACGCGCGATCTGATCGATGTGCTCGCCGTCCGGGGCCGGCCACGAGCGCCACTGCACCCCGTACACCGGACCGAGATCGCCGTTCTCGTCGGCCCACTCGTCCCAGATCGTGACGCCGTGCTGCTTGAGGAAGCCGATGTTGCCCTCCCCGCGCAAAAACCACAGCAGTTCTACGGCCACCGACGTGAAGTGCACGCGCTTCGTCGTGATGAGCGGGAACGACTCGGAGAGGTCGTACCGGATCTGCCGCCCGAAAAGGCTCCGCGTGCCCGTGCCCGTGCGATCCGATTTCGGCGTGCCGTGCTCGAATACCTCGCGCAGCAGGTCCTCGTACGGGATCGGGATCGGATTCTCGGTCACGCGCACGAGTCTACTCTCATCCCCGTGGCTCCGAGCGCTGTCGCCGCACGTGCGACCGACCGTCGCAGCGATGCGCGCGCCGCGAGCGGATACGTCTCACGCGCCCGCGGTTCGCGGCGCACCGCGCCTGGTCTGCTTCTCGCTCAGCATGCCCAGGTCTGCTCGTGAGATGAACTCGTCGGGCTGCTCGCCGGCCCGCCACTCCGAGATGCCGAACGACCACGGAGTCGCAACGATCTCCCGCTGCAGGCGTTCGCCCGTGAACCGCGCCTGCTCGGTGTCGCAGTCGAGGAGCAGCAGGGCGAACTCGTCGCCGCCGAACCGAGCGAAGACGTCCTGCTGCCGCACTCCCTCCTGCATCTCCCGCGAGAACTCGCGTAGCACGCGGTCGCCCTCGCCGTGCCCGAGCCGATCGTTGATCGTCTTGAAATCGTCGATGTCGATGTACAGCAGCGATAGCGGGCGTCCCGTGCGCTCCGCATTCGCGATCGCCTTCGGCAGCAGTCGTTCGAAGCCGCGCTTGTTCCACACGTCGCAGAGCGGATCGGTGATCGACGCGCGCTCGAGGCGCCGCTTGAACTGCCCCACGAGTTCGCCGAGCACCCCGCCAGTCAGCGCCAGCGTCGTCAGCACCGGGGTCATGGGCTCGCCGAACCGCAGCAGCACGATCGCGGCGTAGCCGGTCAACCAGGTGTAGCCCAGGATGCGGGCGACGCGCATCGGCAGGAACCAGACGACGTAGATGAAGAACGGGAAGAAGAGGAGCCCGATGTTCAGCGCGCGGATCTCGTCGGGTGCGAGGGCCACCGTGGGCACCATCGTCAGCGCCGCGACGGTCATGAGCACCCCCGCGGCTCGGTTCGAGAACCGGCGGCCGCGCAGCAGCACGCCGCACCCGATCGACGCCGAGAGCACTGCGGTCGCAGCGACGTCGATCCGGGGTTCCGCGTCGACGCGGAACACCGTCACGTTGAGCGTGGCGAACAGCGAGCCGGCGAACAGGTACGCGGCCGTAGCGACGGAGCGCTCCGACTGAGGTATTCGGAAGATCGCCACTCGCCCACCTCGCTTCGCACTCAGGCTTCGAGCGTACAGAATTCACGTCGGATCCTGAAAACGGCGTCTCGGCGCCGAGCTCGCGGGGCCCGTGCTCCGCGCACAAGATAGGCGCGGAGCACGGAGGGGATCAGTTGCCGAGACCGTCGTCGAAGAGTTCGACCGCCGAGGTGTCGTTCGTCGCGTCGGCCTTCGCGAGCACGTTGCCCCGGAAGAACTCGGGCGAGACCCGGGACTGGATGAGCATGAGCAGCACGCCGAGGCCCAGCACCACCACGCCGATGATGCCGACGAGTCCGATCCCGCCGATGTTGCTGCCGGATCCGAAGCTCGGGTCCATGCTGTCGATCGTCGTCTGCACGAACACGACGAGCAGCAGGATCCCGCCGATCGCGGGCAGCACGATCTTCGAGAGCACCGCACCCAGGCCCTCGCGGGGCGCCGTCTTGCGGAAGTACCACGGGCTCGCGAGCGCGGTGATGCCGTAGTAGAAGCAGACCATCATGCCGAGCGCGGTGATCGTGTCCCACAGCACGTCCTCGCTGATGAAGCGCATCACGGCGTAGAAGACGGAGGCGACGATCGAGGACCAGAGCAGCGCGACGTACGGGGACTTGTACTTGGGATGGATCCGCTTGATCGACTGGGGCAGCGCCCGGTAGTGCGACATCGCGAGCAGTGTGCGGGCCGGCGAGATCGCAGTCGAGTTGATGGAGGCCATCGCGCTCACGAGGATCGCGAGCGACAGGAGGATCGCGGCCGGTCCCATCACCGGGTGCGCGAGGGCCGCGAACACGTTCTCGGCGATGTCGGGGTTGCCGAGCCCGGTCGGCCCGTCGCCGAGGCCCGCATAGCCGACCGTGGCGGCGGCCGTGCCGACGTAGAGCACCACGAGGATCGCGACGAGGATCATCGCCGCGCGGCTCTCGGTCGACAGGCGCCCCTTCGACGGCTTCGTCTCCTCGCCCATGGTGAGCACGGTGTCCCAGCCCCAGTAGACGAAGATCGAGACCGCGATGCCCGCGGCGAAGGCGCTGAAGCTGTCGACCTCGAGCGGATTGAACCAGGAGAGCTCGGGCATGCGGCCCTCGGGGTTCGCCGGGTCGGCCGCGCCGATGAACATCGCGATGACGAACCAGACCAGCACGATCATCTGGAAGATCACGGTGATGTACTGGAAGATCTTGGTCGACGTCATCCCCCGGTACGAGATGAAGGTGGCGAGCGCCATGAAGCCGAGGCAGACCGCGATGTTGATGAAGCGGTTGGCGGCCAGATCAGCGATCGCGGGATCGCCCGCCACGATGCTGATCGACTGGAAGAGGAACTCGACGGCGATTCCCGCGAGGTTCGACAGCACGAGCACAGTGGCCGCGATGAGCCCCCATCCGGCCATCCATCCGACCCACGGCCCGAATGCGCGGGACGCCCAGGTGAAGGAGGTGCCCGAGTCCGGCATCGCCGAGTTGAGGGCGCGGTACCCGAGCGCCACGAGCAGCATGGGGATGAATCCCATGAGGAAGATGGCCGGCGTCTGATACCCGACCTCGCTCGCGGCCGGCCCGACCGCTGACGTCAAGGTGTACGCGGGCGCGCACGTGGAGATGCCGATGACGAGGGCCCCGAGCACGCCGACCGTGCCCGAGGGAAGACCTTTCTTGCTGATGCCGGTCACCGAGTCGAGCGTTCGCGTCGCCGGATCCTGAGCTGTGAGGTCGTATTTGGCCATGTGTTGTTCCGTTGCTTTCCCACGCTGCACAGGCGTGTCGGCGCACTTCGACAGCGGGTATCCTCACGGGGTCATCCGGGCCCCGACCCGCTGTCGTCCGCCGACGATTGTAGGTCGGAACGTCGAATTTCCCTAACTCTTGGCCGATTCTCCACGAATATCGTTGCGTTCACAGGCGATCGCTTGTCGGATCGCCGCTCTCGCACGCTTCCGGTCACCGCAGGCGTCATAGACGATTCCGAGGCGCATCCACGCCCGCCACGACTCCGGATCCGCTTCGGCCTCATCGCGATACCGCGGGAAGGCGGCGTCGGCGTCCTCGCGCATCGGGCGCCCCGAGGGATGCGTCGCGACCGGTTCGTCGGGCAGGCGCCCCTCCGCAGCGAGGCGGTCTGCGAGCCTCGTGGCGCTGCGGCCGAAGCGCAGCTCGCGCAGCAGCGCCCAGACGCCGATCAGCGGCAGGGTCAGCATCGCCGCACCCATGATCACGGGCACGGGCTCGGCCGATGCGAGCAGCGCGAACGCGCGGATCCCGGCGAATACGAAGTAGAGCACGAGCAGCGCGCTCATGATGGCGACGCCGACGATGGCGCGCGCTCGCGGGGTCACGCGCCGATCCCCAGCACCCGGTCGAGTCCGACGGTGAGCCCCTCGGCGGTCGTCGCCGCCTCCAGCGCCGCACGGACGCCCGCGCGATACGCCTCGTTGGAGTGGGTGTCGTGCGTGACCGTGAGCACCTCCCCCGAACCTCCGAAGCGCACCTCCTGCTTCGCGACGACTCCCGCGAGGCGCAGGCTGTGGACGGGGATCCCGGACACCAGCTGCCCCCGGGCCGGCTGCTCGGCGAACGGGGCCTCCACGGGCCGGTCCTGCCGCGCCTCCGCCATGAGTTCCGCGGTGCGGACGGCCGTGCCGCTCGGGGAGTCCACCTTGCCCGGGTGGTGCGCCTCGATCACCTCGATCGCGTCGAAGTAGGGCGCCGCGATGCGCGCGAGCGTCGTTCCGAGCACCGATCCGAGGGAGAAGTTGGGCACTACGATGACCCCGGCCCCGGGCGTCATGCGGACGCGCTCGCGCAACGACTCGAGCCGCTCCGCCGACCAGCCGCTCGTTCCCACGATCACGCGCTGTCCGTGCTCGAGGGCACGCTCGACGATCGCGGGCGACGCGTCGGGATGGCTGACATCGACGAGGATGCGCGCCGCCGCCCCCTCCTGGGGATCGGAGGCGCTGCCCAGGCGCGCCACCAGCTCGAAGCCGGGGAGCTCGTCCACCACGTCGCAGACCAGCGAGCCGAGGCGCCCGCGGGCGCCCGCCACCGCAACCGTCGTCACCATGCCGTCCAGACTACCCGCGGTCATCCTCGGAATCCTGCCCGGTCGACCTCGCCGACCGCGACCGTCGTCAACGGCCGCTCGGCGAACAGCGCGGCGACCTCGCGGATCTCCTCGGCGGTCGCCGCCGCGAACCGCTCGAGCGAGGCGTCGAGATCGTAGAGCTCCCCGCTGCCCAGCTCCGCGCGCGCCAGCCGGCCCATGCGGGTGTCGGAGTCCTCGAGCGCGAGCGCCGACGATCCCGCGATCTGACCGAGCGCCCGTTCGTGCTCCTCCTCGGTGATGCCGCCGTCGGCGAGCTTCTGCAGCTCGAGGCGGCTCAGCCTGGCCACCTCCTCGGCCTTCTCCGGCGCAGTCCCCGCGTACATGCCGAACACCCCCGCGTCCGAGTAGCTCGCCCCGAACGAGTAGGCGGTGTAGGCGAGCCCGCGCTTCTCCCGGATCTCCTGGAAGAGGCGGCTCGACATGCCGCCGCCGAGCACCGAGTTCATGATCCCGAAGGCGAACCGCCGATCGTCGCTCGCGCACAGCCCCTCGGTGCCGATCATGAGATTGACCTGCTCGGAGGGCCGCTCGGTGAGGTGGACGCGGGGCTCGGCACCTGCGCTGAACGCGCGGCCGGCGGCCTCCGTCACGGGCGAGCCGCCCGCTGCGCCGTCCGCCGCGGGAGCGCCCGGCGCAGGAACCACGGTCGCGCCCGCGGCGAGCTGCGCCCGGCGGGCAGGTGCGGCGACGCGATCCGTGTGCCAGCGCTCCTCTGGCGAGAGGTTCAGCACGGCGAGCACCTGCTCAACCAGGCGGTCGTGATCGACCGCGCCGGCCGCGGTGACGACAAGGGTCGTGGGGTCGTAGCGCTCGCGGTAGTGCTGGTTCACGTCGTCGCGGTGCGCGGCGCGAATCGTCTCCGGGTTGCCGCCGATGGGTCGGCCGAGCGGATGCTCGCCGAGCACGGCCTCGAAGAACCGCTCGTTGGCGACATCGGCGAGATCGTCGGCCGCCATGGCGAGCTCTTCGAGAATCACTCCGCGCTCGATTTCGAACTCCGTGGTCGAGAGGGTGGAGTTGGTGACCATGTCCGCGAGCACCGTCACCGCGCCGTCGATGTCGGCGTCGCGCACCTTGGCGTAGTAGCAGGTGTACTCCTTCGCGGTCAGCGCGTTGTGCTCGGCGCCAATGCGATCGAAGCTCGTGGCGATCGCGTAGGCATCGCGGCTCGGGGTCCCCTTGAAGAGCAGATGCTCGAGGAAGTGCGTCGAGCCCAGGCTCCCGGGCGCGTCCTCGCGCTCGGACTGCTCGTCGCGCGAGCCGACCCCCACCCAGAAGCCGATGGAGGCGCTGCGGGCACCGGGCATGCGCTCCGTGAGCACGCGCAGTCCGCTCGGGTGCACCGTGCGGCGCACGAGGCCGCCGCTGAGATCGGCTTCGAGTTCGGGCAGGTCGAGCGGCAGGAGAATGGGATCGCGCATCCTCCCAGCCTACTGCTCACCGCCCGGCCGTTCCCCGGGCAAGGTCCCCCCGCTTGCCCGCCCCCCCCTGTCGCGATCCATCGTCACCGAGAAACCAACCATCCGACATCCGCGCGTCAGTAGATGTCACCAAACGTGCGGCGAGGCAGCAACTACTGACGCGCGTACCGGAGGGGCCACGAGGCGACACCGGCACCTCCGAGAGCATCCGCTGCTCAACCCGCCGAGGCAAGCCGAACGTAGAAAAGCGCCCGCCTCCCCGAGAGGGAGAGGCGGGCGCTTCCTGCGCGAGAGCTACTCGGCTGCGGCCGGTGCGGCCTCGGCGGCCGGAGCCTCATCGGCAGCGGACTCCTCGATCACGGGCTCGAGCGAGAGCTTGCCGCGATCGTCGACCTTGGTGATCTTGACGAGGATCTTCTGGCCGATCGACAGGACGTCGTCCACACTGTCGATGCGCTTGCCACCGGCGAGCTTGCGCACCTCGCTGATGTGCAGCAGGCCGTCCTTGCCCGGCAGCAGCGAGACGAAGGCGCCGAATGCGGCGTTCTTCACCACGGTGCCGAGGTACTGCTCGCCCACCTCGGGGTTCTGCGGGTTGGCGATCGCGTTGACCTGCGCGCGAGCGGCCTCGGCCGAGGGGCCGTCGACCGCGCCGATGTATACGGTGCCGTCGTCGTCGATCGAGATCTCGGCACCGGTCTCGTCCTGAATGCCGTTGATCGTCTTGCCCTTGGGGCCGATGAGCTCGCCGATCTTGTCGACGGGGATCTGCACCGAGATGACGCGCGGCGCGGTGGGCGCCATCTCGTCGGGGGTGTCGATCGCCTGCGAGATCACATCGAGGATCGTCGTGCGCGCCTCCTTGGCCTGCGCGAGAGCGCCGACCAGCACGTCGGAGGGGATGCCGTCGAGCTTGGTGTCCAGCTGCAGCGCGGTCACGAACTCCGAGGTGCCGGCCACCTTGAAGTCCATGTCGCCCAGCGCGTCCTCGGCACCCAGGATATCGGTGAGGGTCGCGTATCGGGTCTCGCCGTCGACCTCATCGGACACGAGCCCCATCGCGATGCCCGCGACGGCCGCGCGCAGCGGCACGCCGGCGTTGAGCAGCGACAGGGTCGACGCGCACACAGAGCCCATCGAGGTCGAGCCATTGGAGCCGAGCGCCTCGCTGACCTGGCGAATCGCGTAGGGGAACTCCTCGCGGCTCGGCAGCACCGGCACGAGCGCGCGCTCGGCCAAGAAGCCGTGGCCGATCTCGCGGCGCTTCGGGCTGCCGACGCGGCCCGTCTCTCCGGTCGAGTAGGGCGGGAAGTTGTAGTGGTGCATGTAACGCTTCGACGTGGTGGGCGACAGCGAGTCGATCTGCTGCTCCATCTTCAGCATGTTCAGCGTGGAGACGCCCAGGATCTGGGTCTCGCCGCGCTGGAAGATCGCCGAACCGTGCACGCGCGGGATCACCTGGACCTCGGCGTCGAGCGCGCGGATGTCGCGCAGGCCGCGACCGTCGATGCGAGCACCCTCGGTGAGGATGCGGCCGCGCACGATCTTCTTGGTGACCGACTTGTAGGCGCCCGACACCTGGCCCTCGGCCTCGGCCGGCAGCTCACCGGCCGCGACCTTGGCCGCGACCGTCTCCTTGACGCGCGCCTTCAGTGCGTCGTCGGCGGCCTGGCGCTCCTGCTTGTCGGCGATCTGGTAGATGCCGGCGAGCTCGGTTTCAGCGAGCTGTGCGACCGCCGCGTAGACCTCATCGGAGTAGGGCAGGAACACGGGATACTCCTGCACCTCCTTGGCCGACTGCGCCGCGAGCTGCTCCTGCGCCTTCACCAGCTGGGTGAGGAAGGGCTTCGCAGCTTCCAGGCCCTGTGCGACGACGGCCTCGTCGGGCTTGGTCGCGCCCGCCTTGATGAGGTTCCACGACCCCTCGGTGGCCTCGGCCTCGACCATCATGATCGCGACATCCTCGGTGCCGTCGGCCTTCGTGATCACGCGGCCGGCGACCATCAGGTCGAACACGGCCTCCTTGATCTGCGCCTCGTTCGGGAACGCGACCCACTGGTCGCCGATGAGCGCCAGGCGCACGCCCGCGATGGGGCCGGAGAAGGGCAGACCCGAGATCTGCGTCGACGCCGATGCGGCGTTGATCGCGAGGGCATCGTAGTACTCGCCCGGAGCGATGGACAGCACGGTCACGACGATCTGCACCTCGTTGCGCAGGCCGTCGACGAACGACGGGCGCAGGGGGCGATCGATGAGACGGCAGACGAGGATCGCCTCGGTCGAGGGGCGGCCCTCGCGCCGGAAGAACGAGCCGGGAATCTTGCCCGCGGCGTACGAGCGCTCCTCGACATCGACGGTCAGCGGGAAGAAGTCGAAGTGATCCTTCGGCTGCTTCGACGCGCTGGTGGCCGAGAGGAGCATGGTCTCCTCGTCGAGGTAGGCGGCGACGGCGCCCTGCGCCTGCTGCGCGAGGCGGCCGGCCTCGAAACGGATGGTGCGCTTGCCGAACTTGCCGTTGTCGAGCACGGCCTCGGCGAACTTGATCTCAGGACCCTCCACGGGTACTCCTTCGTGTCAGAGGAGCGCGCGACGGGCAGCTCGAAGCGCTGCGAGCGTTCGCTGCGCAGCCGCCACGGGTGCTGATGTTCAGTAGACGAACACCCTGCACGGCGGAGGCGCGCAGGGGGATCCACCACCGAAGACCAGCCCGCCAGCCGACGCGCTCGATATCTTCGTGATCGTGGGCGGAACGCCCACTCGTCCAGACTACCACCCGGCGCCCTGAAAGGCCCGAAACACCCTCAGGCTCGGAGAAGCGCGCGCCTACGCGTAGAACCCCTCCCGAAGGTTGATGCCGTACTCGAGCCAGGCTTTCATCGCCGCGAGCATGCCGGTCCAGCCCATGCAGTTGCCGAAGGCGGCTTCGGCTCCGGCGTCGGTGGGCCTCCAGGCCCGCTCCGTCACCCGCACCTCGGTGCGGGCACCGTCGCCGACCGGGCGGAACTCGAACGCCACCTCCGTGCCGTCCGTCTCCTGCGTGGTCGCCGGATCCCCGTCCCACCGCAGCACGATCCGCTCCGGTGCCCGGGCCTCGAGAACTCGCACCGGGAACGCTCCCGGGAAGTCGGCGAAGTCCCACTGCACGGCGACCCCGGGTTCGAGACGCCCCTCTGCTCCGCCCGTCGTGAAGTAGCGGCTGAGGATCGCGGGATCCGCGACGGCCTCGTAGACCTCCGCAGGCGGCCTCGAGACGAAGCCGAACACGGTGAACTGGAGCTCGGTCAGGTCTGCGTCTGCGCTCATGCCGCGACTCTACGCCGATCCACGGACCGAGTCACCCCTCGCACCAGCCTCTGCGAGGCTCAGATGGGCGATCGACACCCAGGAGGACGATTCTGCAGATCGTGTACTCCTGGGCGCCGATCGCCTCCCCGAGTGCGAGTGCGTACCGCGACTACAGCGCGTCGACGTCGATCGTCACCAGCCGCTCGGCGCCGATGGCCTCGCGCAGCCGCTCGATGATCGACTCATCGACCAGCGCGTCGACCGAGAGCACCGAGAGCGCGGTGCCCTTCTTCTCGTCGCGGGCGATCTGCAGTCCCGCGATATTGACGCCGGCCTCGCCGAGCAGGCTGCCGTAGACGGCGACGATGCCCGGGCGGTCCGTGTAGCTGAAGACGACGAGGTGCTCGGGGATGGGCAGCTCGACGTCGTAGCCGTTGATCTCGACGATCTTCTCGATCTGCTTCGGACCGGTGAGCGTACCCGAGACCGAGACTTGGGTGCCGTCGGTCAGCGAACCGCGGATCGTGATGACGTTGCGGTAGCTCTCGGAGAGCGCGTCGACGGTGAACCGCACCTCGACGTCCCGCTGCTCGGCGAGCAGGGGCGCGTTGACGTATGAGACCGGCTCGCTGACGATCTTCGAGAAGATGCCCTTGAGCGCGGCGAGCCGCAGAGCCTCGACGTTGCGCTCGGCGAGCTCTCCGTGCACCTCGATGTCGAGCGAGGCGAGCGGGCCGTCCGCGAGACCCGCGAAGACCTGTCCGAGCTTCTCCGTGAGCGGCAGGCCGGGGCGCACGTACTCGTCGATGACGCCGCCGGCCACGTTCACCGCATCGGGCACGAGATCGCCGGCGAGCGCGAGGCGCACCGACTTCGCCACCGAGACGCCCGCCTTCTCCTGGGCTTCGGCGGTCGACGCGCCGAGGTGCGGAGTGACGTTGACGTTCGGCAGTCCGGTCAGCGAGGTGTCGGCCGGCGGCTCGTGCATGAACACATCGAGCGCCGCGCCGGCGATCTGGCCCTCGTTCAGCGCCTCGGTGAGCGCGTGCTCGTCGATCAGGCCGCCGCGTGCCACGTTCACGACGTAGGCGGAGGGCTTCATGGCACGCAGCTGCTCGGCCCCGATCATCCCGAGGGTCTCGGGAGTGCGGGGCATGTGGATTGTGAGGAAATCGGCGCGCTCGACCAGCTCGTCGAGGGTGACGAGCTGCACCCCGAGCTGCTGGGCGCGCGTCGCGGTGACGTAGGGGTCGTAGGCGACGAGCTCCACCCCGAAGCCGCGCAGACGTTCTGCGACGAGCGCTCCGATGCGACCGAGACCGATGATCCCGACCGTCTTCTCGTAGAGCTCGACGCCGGTGAACGACGAGCGCTTCCACTCCCCCGCGGAGAGCGAGGCGTGGGCCCGCGGCAGGTGACGCGCGAGTCCCAGGATGTGCGAGACGGTGAGCTCGGCGGCGCTGATGATGTTGGATGTGGGGGCGTTGACCACCATGACGCCCGCCTGGGTGGCGGCCTTGATGTCGACGTTGTCGAGGCCGACACCCGCCCGGGCCACGATCTTCAGCCGCGGCGCCCAGCCGAGCGCCTCGGCGTCGATCTGCGTGGCGGAGCGCACGAGCACCGCGTCGGCTGCCTGGAGCGCCGAGCGCAGCGCGTCGCGGTCGGTCCCGTCGACGTGCACCACCTCGAAGTCGGGGCCGAGCGCGGCGATGGTGGCGGGCGAGAGTTGTTCGGCGATCAGCACGACCGGCGCAGACATCAAGCGGTTCCTTCGGAGTCGGCGGCAAAAAACGACCCGGCGCGCAGCACCGGGGTTTCAGTCTACCCCGCGAAGGGTTCCCGAATCTTCCGGGCACGGCGGATTCCCTCTCGCCGCACCCGCTCGAGTCTCGTCAGGACCCTCGCTGCGCCGAGGGGGGATCCGACGCATCGCTGCACTCCTCGCTCCATCTGCGTCCCGAGAGTCTCCGCGATTCGGATATCGCAGCGACGCTCAGGAGGCGAAGAACCCGGACTGGGGCACGAGGTGCATCACTTCGAGCTGCACAGCGGCGACCACGCCGAGGCCCGCGGCGAGCACCAGCACCCGCAGCGCCGCCGTCCGCCCCCTGGCGAGGAAGAGCGAGAGCGAGAACACCACCACCGGCAGCAGCACCCCGAATCCCAGCCAGAACCATCCGGCGGGGGTCATCGACAGCCCCATCGTCGCCGCCATTTGGGGCAGCAGCACGAGGTTGCCGATCCCCGCGACCACGGTGGAGATGTACAGACCGGTGAGCAGGATGCCGATAGTCCAGGCGAAGATCCGGCCCGCCATCAGGAACCGCCCCCCGCGAAGACCGGAAGCGGCAGCAGCACGACCGCTCCGATCACGATCCAGAGCGCCATCCTGCGGGCGCCCGCCTCGCGATTGAGCAGCAGCGCGGCGAGGAACCAGAGCAGGGGCGCGAGCGGCGCCGCCCAGAACACGAGCTGCTGCAGCAGGGCGCCGAGCGCCCCGCTCGCAGCGGCGAGCTCGGCGTTCACACCGGCGTAGAACTGCGCCCAGCTCAGCCAGATCCAGGCGTAGAGCAGATAGAGGCCGCCGAAGACCCCGAGCATCACGAGCGCACCGTTGCTGAGCTCTGGGCGCGCCGCGACGTCCGATTCGTCGTCACGGGGCACCGCACCCGCGTCGGCATCGGCATCGGCATCGTTCGGGGACTCGGCAGGGGCGGCGCCCGCTGCGGGTGCCGCGGTCTCGGGATCGGCCTCCACCGTCCAGCCGCTCGCGAGCACACTCTCGCGCGTCTCGCGGGCCGTCTTCTTTCGCATGGTTCCACCCTAGCGATCCGCGGCTCGGAGACCCCGGTGAGCGCGGAGCGGCTGCGCACCGGCCTGCGGGTGCGGGTCCGCCTCGCGCACACCCGGGCGGCCTTCCCGGGCAGCCTTCCCAGGCGGCCTTCCCGGGCGGCGCCGACGCGGCTCTAGGCTGGTGTGGTGCACCTCTTCGACCTCGACGCGATCGGTGCGGGCCTGCCCGTCGGCGCCTCCCGCGCCGAACTGGAGTCGGCTGCGGCGTCGGGCGCCATGGTCGTCACGGCGCCGCCCGGCACCGGCAAGACCACCCTCGTGCCGCCGCTCGTGGCGAATCTGCTCGCGGCGCGCGGGATCGGATCCGACCGGGTGCTCCTCACCCAGCCGCGCCGGGTGGCCGTGCGGGCCGCGGCCTCGCGCATCGCGGAACTCGACGGGAGCGCGCTGGGCGGGCACGTCGGTTTCACGGTGCGCGGCGAGCGACGGGTCGGCGACACCACCCGGATCGAGGCGGTCACGCCCGGCGTGCTGCTGCGCAGGTTACTCGCCGATCCGTCGCTCGCGGGCGTCGGCGCCGTCATCCTCGACGAGGTGCACGAGCGCTCGCTCGACGGCGACCTGCTGCTCGGCATGGTCTCCGAGCTGCGGCAGCTGCGGGAGGACCTGATCGTGGTGGCGATGTCCGCGACGCTCGACTCGGCCCGCACCGCGGAGCTGCTGGGCTCTGCCGGGGATGCCGGGGATGCCGGGGATACCGGGACTGCCGGAGATACCGGGACTGCCGGGGATACCGGGACTGCCGGGGATGCCGGGACTGCCGCGGGCGCCGGGACTGCTGGATCCGTGCCCGCGCGTGTCGTCGACGTCCCGTCCCCGCTGCACCCGCTGCGCCTCGACTACGCCCCGTTCACCGGCGAGCGTGTGGACCGGCGGGGCGTCGCCCGGGAGTACCTCGCGCACCTCGCCCGCGTCACCGTCGCTGCGCAGCGGGCCGAGCGGTGCGACGCGCTGGTATTCGTACCGGGCGCGCGCGAGGTGGACGAGGTCGTGCGACTGCTGAGGACGGAGGCTCTTCCAGAGGGACGGGAGCCGGCCGTCGAGATTCTGGCGCTGCACGGACGCCTTCCCGCGCGCGAGCAGGATCGCGCGGTGCGCGGCCGAGGACCGGGGGATCCCCCGCGCATCGTGGTGAGCACCGCACTGGCCGAGAGCTCGCTCACCGTTCCCGGAGTGCGCCTCGTGGTCGATTCAGGCCTCGCGCGCGAGCTGCGCCGCGACCGGGCGAGGAGCATGACCGGACTCGTCACCGTGAGCGCCTCGCAGGCGAGCGCCGAGCAGCGCGCCGGGCGCGCGGCCCGTCAGGCGCCGGGACGCGCCGTGCGCGTGTACTCCGAGGCCGACTACGCCCGAATGCCGGCCGCGGCGATGCCCGAGATCTCCTCCGCCGACCTCACCGATGCGGCTCTGCTGCTCGCCGCGTGGGGCACGCCCGAGGGTGCCGGGCTGGCCCTACCGACACTCCCACCGGCAGCGGCCATGCGAGAGGCCGTGGCGGTGCTGGGTGCGCTGCAGCTGATCGACGCAGCGGGCCGCCCCACCTCACTGGGCGCGCACATCGCGCGGCTGCCGGTGGGCGTCCGAGAGGCGAGAGCCCTGCTCGAGGGCACGGCCCTCCTGGATGACGCGCGCACCGTCGCCGAGGTTGTGGCGGCGATCTCGGACGACCACCGCGATCCGGGCGCCGACCTGCCCCGACTGCTCCGAGAACTGCGCTCCGGCCGCGCACCCGGGTCGGCTCGCTGGCGCCGAGAGAGCCGGCGCCTCGAGCGCATCGCGGAGGCCGAGACGCCCGCGGGCCGCGCTGCGGCTCGCACAGGCCTTCCCGGCGTCGTCGTGGCGCTGGCCAGGCCCGAGTGGATCGCGCGAAGAGTGGGAGACGGGTCCCGCGCCTACCTGCTTGCGAGCGGCACCCGGGCAGCCCTTCCGGAGGGCAGCGGGCTCCTGGCGAGCGAGTGGGTCGCGGTGCGGGAGGTGCAGCGCGTCGACGGCCGCGTCGCGGACGGGACGGGTGCGGTGATCCGGCTCGCCGCACCGCTGACCGAGGAGCACGCTCTGCACTGCGCAGGGCGGCTCGTCACGCGTCAGCGATCCGCGCGCATCGAGGACGGCCGGGTGCGCGTGCGCGAGCAGCGCCGGCTCGGCGCGATCCTGCTCGTCTCAACGCCCGTGAGCCCCACGGCCGAGGATACCGGCCCGGCGTTCGCCGCCCACCTGCGGGAGGCGGGTCTCGGAGCGCTGCAGTGGTCAGAGGCGGGATCCGCCCTGCGGGCCCGTCTCGCGCTGCTGCACCGCGAGCTCGGCGCGCCCTGGCCGGCGATGGACGACGCGTCCCTGCTGCGCGGGATCGAGGACTGGCTCGGGCCGGACCTCGAGCGATTGCGACCGGACGCCTCCCTCCATCGCATCGACGCGGCCGCGGCCCTGCGCCGCCTGCTGCCCTGGCCCGACGCGGCGCGACTCGACGAGCTCGCACCCGAGCGCCTCGCGGTGCCCTCGGGATCGACGGTGCGGATCGAGTATCCGGACCCGAACGGGGGCGCCGATGCAGGGCGACCCGTCGTCGCGGTGAAGCTGCAGGAGCTCTTCGGCCTCGCGCAGACCCCGCGGCTGATCGACGGACGGATTCCGATCCTGTTCCACCTGCTCTCCCCCGCACGCCGCCCGCTCGCCGTCACCGACGACCTGTCATCGTTCTGGAACGGCCCGTACCAGCAGGTGCGCCGCGAGATGCGCGGCCGCTACCCGAAGCACCCCTGGCCAGAGGATCCCTGGACCGCCGAGGCCACCGCGCGCACGAAGCGCCGCTCCTGACGCGGATCCCGCTTCTCCCGCTTCTCCCGCGGATCCGCTTCTCCCGCTCCTCCCGCGGATCTCGCTTCTCCCGTTCCTGACGCGGATCCCGCTTCTCCCGCTCCTGACGCGGATCCCGCTTCTCCCCCTTCTCCCCCTTCTCCCCTCTCGCCGTCCGCTGAGATCCTGGTCTCACCCCTACCGCCGAGATCCCGTTTTCTGTCGCAATCGAGGACGCCCTGCGACAGAAAACGGGATCTCGGGAAGGAATCATTCCGGGCAGGAGTCCTTCCGGCAGGAGTCCTTCCGGCAGGAAACCTCTCCGGCAGGAATCATCTCAGGCAGGAAACCTCTCCGGCAGGAATCCGCAGGGGCTCCCCACGGATCGTCTCAGTCGACCTTCCGCCGGTAGACCGCCATCGCGACGGCGTAGGCGACGACCAGCGCACCGAGGCACCAGACGAGCGCGATCCAGATGTCGGCGCCGACCGGCTGCCCCGCGAGCAACCCGCGGAGCGCGTCGACGATCGCCGTCACCGGCTGGTGCTCGGCGAACCATCTCACCGGACCGGGCATGGAGTCCGTGGGCACGAACGCGGAGCTGAGGAACGGCAGGAAGATGAGCGGGTAGGAGAATGCGCTCGCGCCGTCGACGGTCTTCGCGGTGAGCCCCGGGATCACGGCGACCCAGGTCAGAGTAAGGGTGACCAGCAGGAGGATGCCCGCGACCGCGAGCCATTCCAGGAGCCCGGCACTCGAGCGGAACCCCATGAGGATCGCCGCGCCGGTGACGATCACGAGCGAGACGAGGATCGCGACGAGCGAGGTGAGCACGTGCGCCCACAGCACGCTGGAACGCGCGATCGGCATGGACCGGAAGCGCTCGACGATCCCGCCCTGCATGTCGGTGAACAGCCGGAACGCCGTGTACGCGATGCCGGAGGCGACCGTGATGAGGAGGATCCCCGGCAGCAGGTAGTCCACGTAGCCGACGCTTCCCGCGCCCTGGCCGGTGTCGATGGCGCCGCCGAACACGTAGACGAACAGCAGCAGGAAGGCGATCGGCATGACCGCCGTGGTGATGATGGTGTCCGGGCTGCGCAGGACGTGGCGCAGGGACCGGCCCGTGAGCACGGCCGTGTCGCCGAGCGCGTGAGCGGTCATGATGGGATCCCCTCCTCGCCGCCTCGGGCGTTCCCGGTCCGGCCGTCCGCGTCTCGCTCGCCGCCGACGATCGACAGGAAGATCTCTTCCAGGGAGGGCTGCTTCTCGACGTACTCGACCTTTGCCGGCGGCAGCAGGCGCTTCAGCTCGTCGAGGGTGCCCTCGACGATGATGCGGCCCTCGTGCAGGATCGCGATGCGGTCGGCGAGCTGCTCGGCCTCCTCGAGGTACTGCGTGGTGAGCAGCACCGTGGTGCCGCCCCGGGCGAGCTCGGCGACGGCGCGCCAGACCTCGATGCGCGCCCGGGGGTCGAGTCCCGTCGTCGGCTCGTCGAGAAAGACCACGGCGGGATCGCCGATGAGGCTCATGGCGATGTCGAGGCGGCGGCGCATGCCTCCCGAGTAGGCGGCGACCCGTTTCTCCCCCGCCTCGGCGAGCGAGAAGCGGGCGAGCATCTCGTGCGCGATCGCGCCCGGGGCTGCCTGATGCCGGAGCCGCGCGATCATCGCGAGGTTCTCGCGGCCGCTGAGCACCTCGTCGACTGCCGCGAACTGCCCGGTGAGGCTGATCGACTGGCGCACCCGATCCGGTCGGGCGGCGACGTCGAAGCCGGCGACCTCGGCCGTGCCCGCGTCGGCGCGCAGCAGGGTGGACAGGATCCGCACCGCCGTCGTCTTCCCCGCCCCGTTCGATCCGAGCAGCGCGAAGACGCTGCCGCGGCTCACCTCGAGATCCACGCCGCGAAGCACCTCCACGCCGGCGAAGGCCTTCCGCAGGCCCCGCACGCGGATGGCCGCCTCCGTCATGCCCCCACGCTTCCTCGCCCGCCCTGCGCGCGCCGGGCCTCGTCGACGGCCCGCGTGAGGCGCTCGCGCTCCTTGTCGATCCAGCGCTTCCCGCCGTAGGCCAGCGCGAAGCTCTCGACGAACTCGACCGGATCCTCGCCGACGATGTCGGCCACGGGCGTGCCGTCGACCGCCGCGCGCTCCCACAGGTCGACGAGGTCGGTGCACATCTGCACGAGCGTGTCGCCATCGGTGACCCCGCCGGAGTAGGTGAGGTAGCGATTGCACGCGCTCGCGGCACCGCGATACGGCTCGGGCAAGCCGTCGAGCCGCGCCTTCGCCAGGCGGTACTGCTTCTTCTGCTCGAGCGGCCCGGTGAGGGCCTCGATCCACTTCGCGGCCATGTCTATTCCTCTTCCTCTCGGAGGTGCTCCAGTCGCTCAGCGAGAAAGCCCCAGGTCTCCCAGAACTCGTCGAGTCGCGCACGGCCCGACGCATTGAGCGCGAACACCTTGCGCGGGGGCCCTTTCTCGGACGGGACCTTCTCCACGTCGACGTACCCTCGCTGCTCGATCCGCACCAGGAGCGCGTACACCGTCCCCTCGGCGATATCGGCGAAGCCCCGCTCGCGCAGGGCCGCGGTGATCTCGTAGCCGTACGCGGGGCGCGCGGCGATGATCGCGAGCACGATCCCCTCGAGCACGCCCTTGAGCATCTCCGTCATCTGCCGGACCACCGCACCTCCACTACTCACTGTCACTGATTACCACTACACAGTAACACTGAGTAGTGGTAGTGAGCAACACTGAATACCGCGCCGGCCGAAACCTCCGGAAACGCAACAGGCGCCCGGGGAGCATCCCCGGGCGCCTGTCACGAGAGGCGACGAGTCGATCAGCGCGCGGCGCTGCCGTCGGTTCACGCAGACCGCTCGCGGTCTGCGACAGAAAACGCAGTCGTTCCGACTACACCGACGGCACCCCCGACGAGTCGATCAGCGCGCGGCGCTGCCGTCGGTTCACGCAGACCGCTCGCGGTCTGCGACAGAAAACGCAGTCGTTCCGACTACACCGACGGCACCCCCGACGAGTTGATCAGCGGGCGGCGCTGCCGTCGGTGTAGTCGTCGTCGGACTGCTGCCACGCGAAGAGCTTGCGCAGCTCGACGCCGGTCTTCTCGATCGGGTGCTGCTCCTCCTTGGCGCGCAGCTCCTGGAACTCGACGCCGCCGTTGTCCTGGTCCTCGATGAAGCGCTTGGCGAACGCGCCCGACTGGATGTCGGCGAGCACGCCCTGCATGCGCTCCTTGACGCCCGCGTCGATCACCCGGGGGCCCGACACGTAGTCGCCGTACTCGGCGGTGTCGGAGATGCTCCAGCGCTGCTTGGCGATGCCGCCCTCCCACATGAGGTCGACGATGAGCTTGAGCTCGTGCAGCACCTCGAAGTAGGCGATCTCGGGCTGGTAGCCGGCCTCGGTGAGGGTCTCGAACCCGGCCTGCACGAGGTGGCTCATGCCACCGCAGAGCACGGCCTGCTCGCCGAAGAGGTCCGTCTCGGTCTCCTCGGTGAAGGTGGTCTTGATGACGCCGGCGCGTGTACCGCCGATCGCCTTCGCGTAGGAGATCGCGGTCTGCCAGGCGGTGCCCGAAGCGTCGACCTCGACGGCGATGATGTCGGGGATACCGCGGCCGGCCTCGAACTCGCGGCGCACGGTGTGGCCGGGAGCCTTGGGGGCGACGAGGATCACGTCGACGCCCTCGGGCGCCTCGATGTAGCCGAAACGGATGTTGAAGCCGTGCGCAAACGCCAGGGTCTTGCCCGGGGTCAGCTTGTCCGCGATCGACTCGGTGTAGATGGCGCGCTGGTGCTGGTCGGGCGCGAGGATCATGATGAGGTCGGCCCACTCGGCGGCGTCGGCCACGGTCTTGACCTCGAAGCCCGCCTCCTCGGCCTTCTGGATCGACTTCGAGCCCTCCTTGAGGGCGATGACGACCTCGACACCCGAGTCGCGCAGGTTCATGGCGTGCGCGTGGCCCTGGGAGCCGTAGCCCACCACGGCCACCTTCTTGCCCTGGATGATCGAGAGGTCGGCGTCGGCGTCGTAGTACATCTCTGCCACTGGGTTCTCCTTGTGTTGTGCGGTTCGTTGGTTCTCGGTGTCTGATGCGTCCGCCGATTGAGCGGAGCCGAAATCGGGGCGGCTGTCTCGCGGTCTCGACTCGCTTCGCTCACCGGGCGGGGCGACTATTCGGTTGTGTTCTGGATCGGGATCCTGCGATCCGCTTCGCGGCCGCAGGATGACTACTGGCTTCGCGGCCGCAGGATGACTACTGGCTTCGCCGGCCGCAGGATGACTACTGGCTTCGCGGCCGCAGGATGACAACCGGCTTCGCCGGCCGTCAGTTCTTGAAGACGCGCTCGGTGATCGACTTCGAGCCGCGCCCCATGGCGATGAGGCCGGACTGCGCGATCTCCTTGATGCCGTATTGGTCGAGCACCTTGAGGAAGGCGTCGATCTTGCCGCTGTCGCCCGTGACCTCGATCGTGAGCGCTTCGGGCACGACGTCCACGACGCGGGCGCGGAAGAGCGTCACGGCCTCCAGCACGTGCGAGCGCGACTGGTTGTCGGCCCGTACCTTGATGAGCACGTGCTCGCGCTGCACCGAGGTCGACTCGTCGAGCTCGACGATCTTGATCACATTGACGAGCTTGTTCAACTGCTTCGTGACCTGCTCGAGCAGCACCTCATCCTCGTCGACGACCACCGTGATGCGCGACAGCCCGCGCATCTCGGTCGGCCCCACGGCGAGCGACTCGATGTTGAACCCGCGGCGCGCGAAGAGCCCCGCGACCCGCGTCAGCAGGCCGGGCTTGTCCTCGACGAGGAGGCTGAGTACGTGGCGGCTCATGATTACTCCTCTCCCCACTCGGGGCTGTGCTCGAGGGCGTACTGGATGTCGCTGTTGGAGGTGCCCTGACGCACCATCGGCCATACCATCGCGTCGGCGCTCACGACGAAGTCGATGACGACGGGGCGATCGTTGGTCTCGAGCGCGAGCTTGATCGCGTCGTCGACCTGGTCCTCGCGCTCGACGCGGATCGAGAGGCAGCCGTATGCTTCGCCCAGCTTGACGAAGTCGGGCACCCGGCGCGAGCCGTGACCGGTGTTGAGCTCGGTGTTGGAGTACCGGCCGTCGTAGATGAGCGTCTGCCACTGGCGCACCATGCCCAGCGACGAGTTGTTGATCACCGCCACCTTGATGGGGATGTCGTTCACCACGCAGGTGGCGAGCTCCTGGTTGGTCATCTGGAAGCAGCCGTCGCCGTCGATCGCCCACACGGTGCGCTCGGGCTCGGCGACCTTCGCGCCCATCGCGGCGGGCACCGCGTATCCCATGGTGCCGGCGCCGCCGGAGTTCAGCCACGCGTTGGGGCGCTCGTACTTGATGAACTGGGCGGCCCACATCTGGTGCTGCCCCACGCCCGCGGCGTAGACGCCCTCCGGCCCCGTGAGCTCGCCGATGCGCTGGATCACGTACTGGGGCGAGAGCAGGCCGTCGCTCGTCTCCTGGTAGCCCAGCGGGAAGCGATCCTGCAGCAGACGCAGGCGCTCCCACCACGCGCTGAGATCGGCGAATTCGCGGCCGAGCCTGGCGGTCGACACCGCGGCGATCAGGTCCGAGATCACCTCTGCGGCGTCGCCCACGATCGGCACGTCGGCCGTGCGGATCTTGCCGATCTCGGCGGGATCGATGTCGGCGTGGATGACCTTCGCATCGGGCGCGAACAGCGCCGCGCGGCCGGTGACCCGGTCGTCGAAGCGCGCACCGAGGGTGATGAGCAGATCGGACTCCTGCAGCGCGAGCACCGCGGGGACGGTGCCGTGCATGCCGGGCATGCCGAGGTGCTGCGGGTGCGAGTCGGGGAAGACGCCGCGGGCCATGAGCGTCGTCACGACGGGCGCGCCCACGAGTTCGGCGAGCTGCAGCAGTTCGTCCGATGCGCCGGCGCGGCCCACGCCGCCGCCCACGTAGAACACGGGTCGCTCGGCGGAGGCGATGAGGTCTGCCGCAGCCTGGATCTGCTTGCTGTTCGCCTTCGTGATGGGACGATAGCCCGCGAGCTCGACGCGGGGATCCCACACGAAGTCGAACTCGCCCTCCTGGGCGTCCTTCGTGATGTCGACGAGCACGGGCCCCGGGCGACCGGTCGACGCCAGGTGGTAGGCGGCCGCGATCGCGCCCGGCACGTCCTCGGGGCGCTTCACGAGGAAGGAGTGCTTCGTGATCGGCATCGTGATGCCCACGATGTCGGCTTCCTGGAAGGCGTCCGTCCCCATGAGGTGGGAGAAGACCTGCCCCGTGATGGCGAGCATCGGCACGCTGTCCATGTAGGCATCGGCAATCGCCGTGACGAGGTTCGTGGCGCCGGGGCCCGAGGTGGCGATGCAGACGCCGACCTTGCCGCCGGCGGCCGCGAAGCCCTCGGCGGCGTGGCCGCCGCCCTGCTCATGGCGCACGAGCACGTGGCGCAGCGATCCGGCATCCATGAGGGTGTCGTAGAGGGGCAGCACCGCGCCGCCCGGCAGCCCGAAGACGTCGCCGACGCCGAGCGCCTCGAGGCTGCGCACGACCGCCTGGGCGCCGGTGATCCGTTCACCGCGAGGAGTTGCGGAGGCCGGTGAGGGTGTTGCACTCGAATCCGAGGTCATTGCTTGCTTTCTCACTAGAGGTTTCGGGCGATGGGACGGGGTGCCGGCGAACGGCGGCGGGATCCGTGCGGGGCGCGGCATCGATCCGGATCCTCGCCGCAGCGAGCGATCCCGATCGAACCCGACCGGGCCGGATCAACCGGTGACGGCACCCTCGGAGGCCGAGCGCACGAGCTTCGCGTACTTCGCCAGAACACCGCGCGTGTATCGCGGGGGAAGCGGGGCCCAGCGGTCTCGTCGGGCCTCGAGCTCAGCGGGATCTACCAGCAGATCGAGCGTTCGTGCGACGATATCGACCCGAATCAGGTCTCCGTCGCGGACCAGGGCGATCGGACCGCCGTCCGTCGCCTCGGGTGCGATGTGGCCGATGCAGAGGCCGGTTGTGCCGCCCGAGAATCGTCCGTCCGTCAATAGTAGTACATCTTTTCCGAGCCCCGCGCCCTTGATGGCCGCCGTGATCGCGAGCATCTCGCGCATCCCCGGCCCGCCCTTCGGGCCTTCGTAGCGGATCACCACGATGTCGCCCTTCTGGATGCGCCCCTGCTCGAGGGCGTCCATGGCCGCTCGCTCGCGCTCGAAGACCCGCGCCGGGCCCTCGAACCGCTCCGCGTCGAAGCCCGCCGTCTTCACGACCGCACCCTCGGGGGCCAGCGATCCGCTGAGGATCGTGAGGCCGCCGTTCGCGTGCAGCGGATCGTCGAGCGTGCGGATGACCTTGCCGTCGAGCGTCGAGTCGACGTCTGCGAGGTTCTCGGCCACGGTCCGACCGGTCACGGTGAGCGCATCGCCGTGCAGCAGCCCGGCGTCGAGCAGCGCCTTCATGATCACGGGCATACCGCCCACTCGGTCGAAGTCCTCGGCCACGTACTGACCGAAGGGCTTCATGTCGGCGAGGTGAGGCGTCTTCGCACCGATGCGTGTGAAGTCGTCCAGCGTCAGCTCGACCTCGGCCTCCCGCGCGATGGCGAGCAGGTGCAGCACGGCGTTCGTCGAGCCCCCGAGCACCATGGCGACGGTGATCGCGTTCTCGAACGCCTGCTTCGTCAGGATGTCGCGAGTGGTGATGCCCTGGCGCAGCATGTTGACCACGGCCTCCCCCGAGCGATGCGCGTAGTAGTCGCGACGGCGGTCGGCGCTCGGCGGCGCCGCCGAGCCGGGGAGGCTCATGCCGAGCGCCTCGGCGACGCAGGCCATCGTGTTGGCCGTGTACATGCCGCCGCAGGCGCCCTCGCCCGGAGCGATCGCGCACTCGACCCGCTTCAAGTCCTCTTCGCTGAGCGTGCCGGCGACGCAGGCACCGACGGCCTCGAACGCGTCGATGATCGTGACCTGCTTCTCGGTACCGTCAGAGAGCTTGACCCAGCCCGGCGCGATCGATCCCGCGTACAGGAACACCGACGCCAGATCGAGGCGGGCGGCCGCCATGAGCATGCCCGGCAGCGACTTGTCGCAGCCCGCGAGCACGACCGTGCCGTCGAGACGCTCGGCCATGACGACCGTCTCGACCGAGTCGGCAATGACCTCGCGGGAGACGAGGGAGAAGTGCATGCCCTCGTGCCCCATCGAGATGCCGTCGGAGACCGAGATCGTGCCGAACTGCAGCGGGTAGCCGCCACCGGCGTGCACGCCTTCCTTCGCCCCCTGGGCGAGACGATCGAGGCTGAGGTTGCACGGCGTGATCTCGTTCCACGAGCTCGCGATGCCGATCTGGGGCTTATCCCAGTCCTCGTCCCCCATGCCGACGGCTCGGAGCATGCCCCGAGCCGCGGCCTTCTCGATCCCGTCGGTGACGTCGCGGCTCCGCGGCTTCATATCGATCTCTGACATGGCCCCCAGTCTATGCCCTCGCCCATGCGGCACGGGCGCGCGCGACCGCGATATCCCATGTCGGGCCGTGCGGCCACCCCTCCCCCGCCGTCGCCCCACCCGGTAGGCTGTCGACATGTCGATCGGCAAGTACGTCACGAATCCCGGCGTCATCGGCGCGGCCCTGGGCGCCGTCAGCACGGCGCGCCGCACGCAGTCCATGCGCCAGGATTGGCGGCGGTGGCTCGTCTGGGGCGCGTGGCTCGCGGGCCTCGCCCTCGCGATCGCCTCCGTCGCCATGCACGAGCAGGATGCGGAGTTCGATTCCGCCCAGAATGCCGAACGGGAGCTCGCCAAACGGCGCAAGAAGCAGCGCGGACGCTAGCCGCGCTCCGTCTCCGTACTCCCGGAGGCGCGCAACACCGCCGCCACGCCCGGGCAGGATGCCCTGATTTCTCACGCCGGGCCGAGCCGTGTTAGAGTATTCTTCGTTGCTCAGCGAGCAGCAGGCGCCTTTAGCTCAGTTGGTAGAGCAGCTGACTCTTAATCAGCGGGTCCACGGTTCGAGCCCGTGAGGGCGCACGCACTGCGAAAGGCCCGACACCTCGTGTCGGGCCTTTCGCGTACCCGGCGGTGCCGTTCACCTCCGGTTCAGTTCCGACTCGAGGAAGCCGAGGCCGATGACCCAGCCGCCGCCCACCCCCTCCGCAGACCTCGCCTTCGCGCTGCGGCTCGCCGACGCGGCCGACGCCGTCTCGCTCCCCCGCTTCCGCTCGGCCGACCTCGCGATCGAGACCAAGCCGGACCGCACGTTCGTGACCGACGCCGATCGGGACGTCGAGGCCGAGATCCGCTCGCGCATCGCGGCCGAACGACCCGATGACGGCTTCTTCGGCGAGGAATCGGGCAGGGAGGATCGGGGCGCGCGCCGCTGGATCGTCGACCCCATCGACGGCACCGCGAACTTCCTGCGCGGCGTGCCGAACTGGGCCACGCTCATCGCGCTCGAGGTGGACGGCACGCCCACGGTCGGCGTGGTGTCGGCCCCGGCGTTCGGCGCCCGATGGTGGGCCGAGACCGGCGGCGGATCCTGGGGACAGCGGGCGGGCGAGCCGGCGCGGCGCCTCCGGGTCTCCGGGGTGCAGCAGCTCGAGCACGCCTCGCTCAGCTTCCAGAGCATCGAGCAGTGGGATCAGGCGGGCCATCTCGAGCCGCTCATCGCACTGACCCGAGCGGTGTGGCGCGACCGCGCCTACGGCGACATGTGGTCGTACATGCTGCTGGCAGAGGGCCTCGTCGACATCGTCGCCGAGTTCGACGTGAAGGCCTACGACCTCGCCGCGCTGATCCCGATCGTGCGCGAGGCCGGCGGCCGCTTCACCGACATCGCCGGCTCGGAGAGCGCGTGGAACGGCAGCTCGCTCGCCACGAACGGCGCGCTGCACGATGCGGTGCGGGAGACGATCGCCGCGTCGCGGGGGCACTGAGATGCCCGGCGCACCGCTGCGCCGCGCGCGCCCGGCGACGATCGCGTTCGCCGCGGTGTGCGACGCGCTGCTCGTGACCCTGTTCGCGGGCATCGGCCGCAGCGAGCACGAGCGCGCGGCGACGCTCGCGGGCCTCCTCGAGACGGCCTGGCCGTTTCTCGCGGGCCTCGCGATCGCGTGGTGCGCGACGTTTGCGTGGCGGCGGCCGCTCAGTGTGATGCGCACGGGCATCCCCCTCTGGATCGGCTCCGTGGCCATCGGCATGGTGCTGCGAGCGCTCACCGGCGCGGGCACCGCACTCCCATTCGTGATCGTGGCGACGCTGACGCTGGGCGCCTTCCTGCTCGGCTGGCGCGCCCTCGCAGCCCTGATCGCGAGGCTCCGCCGCGCGTAGCGCGAACGCGCGGCGGAGCCTCGCCGCCGGGGTCAGCTCGCGAGCTTCGCGAGCATCTGGGCGGCTCGATTCGAGAAGCCCCACTCGTTGTCGTACCAGGCCACGACCTTCACGTAGCGCCCGTCGACCTGCGTGAGGTCGGAGTCGAAGATCGACGAGTACGGGTTGCCGACGATGTCGGACGACACCAGCGGATCCTCCGAGTACTGCAGCACCCCCGCGAGCGGACCCTCGGCCGCTGCGTCGCGATAGGCTGCGAGCACCTCGTCGAGGGTCACCTCGCGCGACACGGTCGCGTTGAGCTCGACGATGGATCCGACGGGCACGGGGACCCGGATCGACGTGCCCTCGAGCTTGCCGTCAAGCTGCGGCAGCACGAGACCGATCGCCTTCGCGGCTCCGGTCGTGGTCGGCACGATGTTGAGCGCGGCCGCCCGCGCGCGGCGCGGGTCGCCGTGCGGCCCGTCGATGAGGTTCTGATCCTGCGTGTACGCGTGCACGGTGGTCATGAAGCCGTGCTCCACTCCCGCGAGCCTGTCGAGCACGTCGGCGAGCGGCGCGAACGCGTTCGTGGTGCACGAGGCGTTCGAGACGATGACGTGCTGCTCGGGATCGTAGAGATCGTCGTTGACGCCGTAGACGACGGTGAGGTCGGCACCGGTCGCCGGCGCGCTGATGAGCACGCGCCGCGCGCCCGCCTCGACGTGCTTGCGGGCCCCCTCGGCCCGGGTGAAGCGTCCCGTCGACTCGAGCACCACGTCGACGCCGAGCTCGCCCCAGGGCAACTGGGCCGGATCGGCGGAGGCGAACACCTTGATGCGACGGTCGTCGACCCGCAGCTCGCCGTCCGCGAAGGAGATCTCGCGTCCCAGGCGCCCGTAGACGCTGTCCCACTCCAGTAGGTGCGCGAGCGTGGCACCGTCGGTGAGATCGTTGATGGCGACGACCTCGAGGTCGCTCCTCTCCGCGAGGAGGGCGCGGAGCACGCCGCGTCCGATGCGTCCGAAGCCATTGATTGCTACACGACCGGTCATGAATTCAGGGTCCCTTTCAGAAGCGCGTTCAGAGGTGTCGGAGTCCAGACTGGCGCACTCCTGCGCGCACGACCAGTGGCTGTAATGCCATAGTTCGAATGGATCACGCCAAAGTCGCCGGAGCCCGGCTCACGACTCCGAGAAGGTGCGCCGGTACTCCGTCGGGGTGGTCCCGAGCACGCGCCGGAAGTAGCGCCGCAGATTGGTCGCGGTGCCGAGACCGACCGTCGCGGCGATCTCCTCGATCGCGAGATCCGTCTCCTCGAGCAGCTCGCGGGCCCGGTCGACGCGCGCCCGCATGATCCACTGCATCGGCGTATAGCCGGTCTCATCGCGGAATCGGCGGGAGAAGGTGCGTGGAGACACGCTCGCATGCCCCGCGAGGCGCTCGATCGTCAGGGGCTCGCCGAGGCGGCGCAGGGCCCACTCCCGCGTGCGCGTGAAACGCTCCCCGTGCGACTCCGGGACGCTCTGGGGCACGTACTGGGCCTGGCCGCCGCTGCGATACGGCGCGGCGACAAGGCGCCGGGCCGCATGATTCGCGCCGGCCACCCCCGCCTCCTTGCGCAGGATGTGCAGGCAGAGATCGATCCCCGACGCCGCCCCGGCCGAGGTGAGCACGGATCCCTCGTCGACGAAGAGCACGCGGTCGTCCACCTGCACCTGCGGGTAGCGCTCCGCGAGGCTCCGGGCGTAGTGCCAGTGCGTCGTGGCGCGGCGGCCGTCGAGCAGTCCCGTCTCGGCGAGCGCGAAGGCGCCGGTCGAGATCGCGGCGAGCCGTGCCCCGCGCTCATGCGCGCGCTGCAGCGCGCGGGTGAGCGCCTCCGGCGGACGCTCGCGATCCGGATACCGGTATCCCGGCACGAACACGAGGTCCGCCTCCTCCAGCGCCTCGAGCCCGTGCGCGACGTGATATGACAGGCCGTCGCCGCCGGCGATGAGCCCGGGCCGTACCCCGCAGACGTCGACGGAGTAGGGCATGCTGGCACGGGTCGTGAAGACCTGGGCCGGGATGCCGACGTCGAGAGGCTTCGCCCCCTCGAGCACGACGACTGCGACTCGCCTCATGGTGCCTCAGTGTATCGGGGCGCTCCTCCGCCCTCGTAAGATGGGGCCATGCCCGCACAGATGCCCATCGGCACTCGACTCGCCAGCGCCGATGCCGAACCGCTCGTCGACACCGGGGAGCCGGCCGCACTGCACGCGCCGCGCCTCAACCGCCACACGTTCTGGTGCGGGCAGAGCGGCTCCGGCAAGACCTACGCCCTGGGCGTGCTGCTCGAGCAGGTGCTGCTGCACACGCGACTCCCGATCGTGGTGCTCGATCCCAACTCCGATTTCGTCCACCTGGGCAGTGTGCACGAGGGCACCTCTGAAGAGGCTGCGGCGGAGCTCGCGCAGCGCGATATCCGGGTGCTGCACTCGGCACCGCCGCGCGACGGCGACGGCGACCGGCTGCGCGTGCGCTTCGTCGACATGGACGTGAGATCCCGCGCTGCGGTGCTGCAGATGGATCCCGTGCGCGACGCCGACGACTTCAACGCGGTGCTGCGCGTCGAGGCCGACTTGCTCAACCACCTCGACCGCCCGCTCGTCGAGTGGCTGCGCGAGAGCGGCGACCCTTCGGCGGATCGGATCGCAACGCTGCTCGAGAATCTCGGCATCTCCGACTGGGATCTCTGGGCCTACGGCGAGCGCGACGTCACCGACGTGATCAACGACCGGGCCGATGCGACGGTGGTCGACCTCGGCCGCTTCTCGTCGGCGGAGCAGATGCGCACGGCCGCGCTCGCCGTGCTCGACCGGCTGTGGGCGCAGCGCGAGGAGCGCGTCGGGCGCCTCATCGTGATCGACGAGGCGCACAATCTCTGCTCCCCCGACGCCGCAACGCCGCTCGAGCGCCTGCTCGCGGAACGCATCATCCAGATCGCGGCCGAGGGCCGCAAGTACGGCATCTGGCTGCTGCTGTCGACGCAGCGCCCGTCGAAGCTCCACCCGAACGTCATCTCGCAGTGCGACAACCTCGCACTCATGAAGATGAGCTCGGCGAGGGATCTCGCGGAACTGGCTCAGATCTTCGGGTTCGCGCCCCAGGATCTGCTGGAGCGCGCCCCGTCGTTCGCGCAGGGCCAAGCGCTCTTCGCCGGCGGCTTCTCACCCGAGCCGCAGCTCGTGCAGATGGGGGCCCGCCTCACGCGGGAGGGCGGCTCGGACGTGCCGATCGAACTCCGCTGAACCGGACGGCGCGTCGGGCCGCGGCAGGGCCGTGAGCGGCTGCGCACATCGGGGGCGCGAATGCGCTACGGGTGCAATGGACGGATGAGCCGATGCCCGACCGCACGCCGACGCTCCGCGGACCAGAGCGCGATGCGCAGATCGACGGCGCCCATCGGCGACAGCGGATCCCGACCGCTCAGCTCGCGAATGCGCTTCAGCCTGTGCCGCACCGTGTTGACGTGCACGAACAACCGATCCGCGGTCTCCTGCAGGCGCTGATCCGAGGCGAGGAAGGCCGCGAGAGTCTTCACGAGGTCCCCGCGTCCGAGCTCATCGGCCTCGACGATCGGGGTCATCAACTGCTCGATGAAGGGGTCGAGCCGCTCGCTGGGCTGCTGTTCGAGGAGCGCCCCGAGCGATGCCAGCTGACTGGGCCCGGCCACGCCTCCCCGGCTTCGCGCGAGCCGCAGCGCCGACCTCGACTCGTTGAGGGCGCGCCGCAGTTCACCGATCTCCACCACGGAGCTGAATCCGCACACGAGTCCGAGTTCACGCAACGAGGTCTCGGATCCCGGTGCGTCGATCACCAGGACCTCGTGCGCGGTGACCCCGATGAGCGCGCCCTGCCAGCGACGCCCGAGCGCCCCCTCGCTTCCGCTCGGCCAGCTGGAGACCCGCAGCCGCTCCTGATCGAGCCCCCGCGACAGGATCTCCGGCAGGATCGCCGCCGGAAGCGCCAGTCCTCCGGCGATCAGATCGAGCAGCTGCCCCAGGCGCAGCTGCTGCTCGGACGACTCCCGCGCGTGCTCCAGACCGGAGAACTCGAGCACGCTCTGCAGCTGCTCGACGAACTCATCCGACACGCCGCCCGGCTCGCCCAGCCACTCGAGACCGCGATCGGATCCGGCCCGACTCAGGCGACCGCCGAGCGCTTCCCCGGCTTCCCGCAGCAGATCGTCTTCGCTCGCCCCCTCCCTGGCCGTTGCCAGGAGGCGGGAGAGCAGCGCGGTCTCCCGCTTCCTCGCCTCGCCCTCGATCTCACTCCGTCGCCTCAACACCGTGTCGTTCACCGCCAGGAACGGCACGCCGTGATCGAGCAGCAGCAGCGGCATGCCCGCTCGCTCGCACGCCGCGACGAGCTCGCCCGGAGGTGCGAGGTGCACCTCCCCGAGTCCCAAGGCGATCCCGGCGACGCGCGCCTCCGACAGGGCTGCGACGAACGTCTCGGCAGAGCGGGGACGCACGAGCGCACTGCCCAGCGTGCAGACGAGCTCGTGGCGGCGAAGATGCGGTCTCGGATCGATCTGTTCGGTCGCGTGCACCCAGGAGATCCGGCGCGCTGCTGCCCCCTCCGGCAGGACAGCCGCCGTGATCTCGAGCGTGCCGTCCGTGATCAGGTCGCCTATCGTGACGAGCGCGCCAGACGCCGCAGCATCGAGGATCATGGATAGATTGTACCTTCATACAACCATTTCGGCGCAAGTTAGAGGTACTTCCCCTTGTAGTCACACCAAGAGTGGAGAAGTGCATAATGATTGCGTTCGCCTCGTCCTGGCCAAAGGAGACCATCTTGACTACGAGCACCGCTCGCCCGGCAGCGGGCACGAACACGCTGCGCAGAGAGTTCAGCTTCGGCGCCGCATTCGCCTTCGCGTTCGCATTCATCTCCCCGATCGTTGCGCTCTACGGCATCTTCGGTCTCGCCATCGCCACCGCGGGGCCCTCGTTCTGGTGGGGCTTCCTGATCGTCTTCGCCGGGCAGTTCCTCGTGGCGCTGGTCTTCGCGATGCTGGTCTCGAAGTGGCCGCTCGAGGGGTCGATCTACCAGTGGGCCAACCGTCTGCTGGGCGCAGGATTCGGCTGGTTCGCGGGCTGGTTCTACATCTGGACACTGGTGATCGCCATGGCCACGGTCGCGCTGGGAGCCGCGGGGTTCATCGCGAACATCATCGGCATGCACGGCGCGAGCGGCACCCAGATCGCACTGATCGCGTTCATCGTCCTGGTGCTCGGCACCGTGATCAATCTCTCGGGTCGCGGGATCCTCAAGGGGTTCATGATCGCGAGCATCATTGCGGAAGTCATCGGCTCCATCGGGCTGGGAATCTGGCTGCTCATCGCGCACCGCGAGCACGACCTCTCGATCCTGTTCGACGGAGGAGCGAGCATCGGCGCGTCGGAGGGGTTCTTCTCGCTCGGAGGCCCGTTCCTGCTCGCGATCGTGTTCATCGGATTCTCCTTCGTCGGATTCGAGAGCGCAGGGTCGATCGCCGAGGAGGTCCACGAGCCCCGCCGCAATCTGCCGAAGGCCGTGCTCTTCTCGATCAGCTTCATCGCCGCGGTCGTCATGTTCTCGAGCCTCGCGATCATCCTCGCAACGCCGGAGAACGCCACCGAGCTCCCCGACTACGACGTGGATCCGGTATACGCCGTGCTCACCGCGCAGCTGGGCTCGCACCTCGCGATCCCCATCCAGGCGCTCTTCGCCATCGGTTTCGTGGCCAGCTTCCTCGCCCTCCAGACCTCCGCCTCCCGCCTCATCTGGGCCAAGGCGCGAGATCGCGCACTGCCGTTCTCGAACGCGCTGTCGCGGCTCAGCCGCACGCAGCGCCAGCCCGTGGGCCCGATCCTCATCACCACGGCGATCGGCACCGCCCTCTTCCTCCTGAGCAACGTCGCCGAGAACCTGTACACGATGATGGTGAACTTCACCTCGGGCGGCTTCTACCTGAGCTTCCTCTTCCCCGTGTTCGCGTTCGCCGTCGCCGTGGTGCGCCGGCGCTGGCGCCCCGGGCCGTTCTCGATCGGCCGGTGGACCGGAGTCGTCGCGATCGCCGCACTGGTGTGGGTGGTGCTCGAGCTCGTGAACATCGCCTGGCCCCGCGCGGTCAACGGCAACACCTGGCTCGACTGGTCGGTGATCCTGGGCGCAGCGGCGCTCACGATCGTGGGCGGGGTGATCTATGCGCGCGTACGCGGTCGGATCGAGAATGTCGAGACGTCAGCGGTGGTCGTCGATGCAGATGCGGGCGATGCGGCGCGGGATCTCGAGGAGCCGCGATGAGCCGGGTCGCAGTGGTGACGGGCGCCGCAGGGGGCGTGGGATCCGCCGTATCGCGACGACTGCGCGGCGCCGGGTGGCTGGTCGCCGGCGTGGATCGCGCACCGGCCCCCGGCGCCGATCTCTCGCTGCCGTTCGACGTGTCGGATCACCGCGAATTCGCGGCCGCCGTCGTATCGGTCGAGCGAGAGCTCGGCCCGGTCGACGCGCTGGTGAGCGCCGCGGGGCACTATGAGAGCATTCCCTTCGCTGAAGTGACCGATGACCAGGCCGAGCGGATGCTGCGGGTGCACCTGGGCGGGTTCTTCGCGGGATCCCGCGCGGTGCTGCCCGCGATGCTCGAACGCGGTACCGGCGCCATCGTCGCGATCGCGAGCGAGCTGGCGGTCGGGGGCGGCGCGCGGGATTCGCACTACGCCGCGGCGAAGGGAGCGGTGCTCGGCGCGGCGAAGAGCCTCGCCGCCGAGGTCGCCCCCGCGGGGATCCGCGTGAACGCGGTGGCGCCCGGGCCGACCGACACCCCCATGCTGCCACCGGATTCCCCCTGGCGCGACACGGCCTACCTCTCGACGCTGCCCGCCCGTGCGCTCGCCCATCCCGACGAGGTCGCACTGTGCGTTCACTACCTGCTCGACTCGGCCGATTTCGTCACCGGTGAGACGCTGCACCCCAATTCGGGGGCGGTGATCTGATGGCGCCGCTCTCCACCTCACCGTCCTCCATTCTGCAGGGATCGAGCGCACTGGTCACGGGCGCCGCCGGCGGCCTCGGAGCGGCCCAGACGGCTGCGCTCGCCTCCGCGGGCGCCCGCGTGCTCGCCCACGCCCGGTCGCGTGGAGCAGCGCTGCAGGCCGTTCTCGAAGCGACCGGCGCGACCGGTCTCACGAAGGATCTGAGCACGCCCGAGGCGTGCCGCGAGCTGATCCGGGACGCCGTCGCCGCAGCAGGACGACTCGACGTCCTGGTCGCCAACCACGCCACCATGACGATGGGTCCGCTCGTGGACGCGGATCCCGCGGACTGGTGGCGCGTCGCGCACACCAATCTCCTCGGGACGTTCGCCATGATCCAAGAGGCCGTTCGTGTCATGCGGGAGCAGGGCAGCGGCGGGCGGATCATCGTCATCTCGAGCGAATGGGGCGTCATCGGCTGGCCCGAGGCCACCGCCTACGCGGCGTCGAAGGCCGGACTCATCTCACTCGTGAAGTGCCTCGGGCACGAACTCGCCCCGGAGGGCATCATCGTCAACGCGATCGCGCCGGGGGTGATCGATACCCCGCAGCTGAACGTCGACGCCGACGCCGCGGGCATCCCGCTCGGAGAGATGCACGATCGGTACGCCGAAGGCATCCCGCTCGGCCGCATCGGTCGCGCCGACGAAGTGGCCGCTGCGGTGGCATTCCTCGCCGACCCCGCGCTGCGCACCATGGTCGGGCAGACCATCCAGGTGAACGGCGGCTCGACCCGCAGCCGGGTCTGACGTCGATAGACTGCATCAAGAGAACAGGATCCTCCAGTGACCACCAGCTCCCCCGCCCCCGTCCCTCCGATCGACGGACAGAGGTCTCCGCGCTACGCGGGCTTCACGACCTTCGCCAGACTGCCCCGGATCGGAGACGCACCGCAGCACGACGTCGCGGTCGTCGGGGTGCCGTTCGACACCGGCGTCACCTTCCGCCCGGGCGCTCGATTCGGTCCGGGCGCCATCCGCGAGGCGTCCCGCCTGCTCCGCCCCTACAACCCGGCGCTCGACGTCGCTCCGTTCGACTCGGTGCAGGTCGTGGACGCGGGTGATGTCGACTGCAATCCGTTCGACATCACCACGGCGCTCCGCGAGATCGAGGCAGGCGTCGCGGCGCTGACCGAGGGGGGTCGCCCGGTCGTGGTGCTGGGCGGAGACCACACCATCGCGCTCGCCTCGCTCCGCGCCCTGCACCGCGAGCACGGACCGATGGCGCTCGTGCATTTCGATGCGCACCTCGACACCTGGGGGCCGTACTTCGACACGCCGGTCACGCACGGCACCCCGTTCCGGGTGGCCATCGAAGAGGGGCTGCTGCTCAAGGAGCACTCCGCGCACGTGGGGATCCGCGGTTCGCTCTACAGCGCGGAGGACCTCACCGACGATGCCGAACTCGGCTTCACCATCGTGCACGCGCGCGAGTTCCACACGACGCCGTTCACCGAGATCATCGAGCGCATCAGCAGCCGGGTCGGCGACGCTCCGCTCTACATCTCCATCGACATCGACGTGCTGGATCCCGCCCACGCCCCGGGCACCGGAACGCCGGAGGCCGGAGGGCTGACCAGTCGCGAGCTCCTCGAGCTGCTCCGCGGCCTGCGCGACAAGCACCTCGTGGGAGCGGACGTGGTCGAGGTGGCGCCGGCCTACGATCATGCGAGCATCACGGCGGTCGCAGCGGCCCACTGCGCCTACGACCTGGTGTCGATCATGAGCGGTCGTGTGAGCGCATGACCCGACTCGCGGCGACCGGGTCGCCGGACCCGCCGATCGGCTGGCCCGGCACTGCGCGTTGCGCGGCCTCCTTCTCGTTCGACGTCGACGGCGAGTCGGCCGCTCTCGCTGCGGCGCCGGCCACCGCCCGGAGCATGAGCGCGATGACGCATCAGGCGTACGGACCTCGCGTCGGCGTGCGCCGGATCCTCGACATCCTCGAGCGAACGGGCGTGCGCAGCACCTTCTTCGTTCCGGGGCTGACCGCCGATCTGCATCCCCGCGCCGTGCGCGACATCGCGGCTGCCGGGCACGAGATCGCCCACCACGGCTACCATCATCTGAAGCCGAGCGGTCTGAGTCCTGTCGAACAGGCCGAGCAGTTGGATCGCGGCAGCGATGCGCTGGAGCGCCTCACCGGCGAACGACCGGTCGGATATCGCGCACCGATGTGGGATCTCTCGTGGGAGATGCCCGAGCTGCTCGCGGAACGCGGCTTCCGCTACGACTCCAGCCTGATGGACGACGACTCCCCCTACGTCCTCTCGACGGCGGGCGTGCGAGGCTCGGCGGAGGCCGAGGGCCCCGCCGAGCAGACGATCGTCGAGATCCCGATCCAGTGGTCGCTCGACGACTGGGAGCAGTACTGCTTCCTGCCTGAGGTCACTGAGCTCGGCCCCATTCAGACCCCGGCGCACGCGATCGAGCTCTGGCGCAGCGAGCTCGAGGGGGTACGTCGCTTCGGCGGATGCTGGGTGCTCACCAACCACCCGTTCCTCTCGGGGCGGCCGGGCCGCGCCGCCGCACTCGAGGACCTCATCGCGGAGGTGGCGGGACTGCAGGACGTGTGGCTGGCGTCGCTGCTCGAGATCGCCGAGCACGTGGAATCGCTGGCCCCGGCACCCCGGACGATCGATCGGAGCACGCCTCGCCGATCTGAGACGGGCGGCGGCAGGCCCTCGCCGATGTGATCGGCGAGCCGCGCCGGGCCGCGGGCACTCCCGAAGCCCGGATCCCCCATCGAGGCGACGCGGTCCTGCTTCCCGCCCTCGGGGCGGCTGCTCACAGCGCGTGATGCGAATGCTCTGGTGGAGCCGCGGGGAATCGAACCCCGGTCCACTTCGACGATTCCGTGCCTTCTACGAGCGTAGTTCGTGCAGACGTTCTGCTCGGCCCCATCCTTTGCCACGAACACCTAGGATGACAGGCCCAGCCTCAGTGAAAGTCCCGGTGCGCCCTGAGACGCGACGCACCAGCAAGCCCCCTTGATGACGCCAGGAAACCGGGGCGGAGGCCCACCCGACCTGACGGACTCGGTCTTACTGCTTAGGCAGCGAGAGCGAAGTCGGTGCGCTTAGCGTTGGCACCTATGGTTTGCGAAGGGCGTTTACGAGATAACTCCGCGTCCTCGGCCCGCTTCTCACAGTCTCAAATCGACGTGTCGAAACCGATCGGCCCCGTGCGATGCGCCTCGTCGGCGCAGTCTGGGGGCATTCGCATCACGCGCTGTGGAATTGTCAACCCGGGATCGCTCCCGGCCTTACAGGATAGCAGTTCCGGAGGGCGAAGTGAAGGCTCCGGCGGCGCACCCCTCATCCGGGCTGCGACGAGATCCCGATTCTTGTCGTCGAGCCGCCGCGGGAGCGACAGGAATCGGGATCTCGGCAAGGTGATGGGGCGTGCGGGAGCCCGTTCGCGTGCGCTGGGATCAGAGCCGGCTGCGCACCGCGGCGCGCAGCTCCCCCGCCTCGAGTCCGAGAGCCCACGCGCAGACGTCGACGACGAACCGCTTGTAAGCCTCGTGTTCGAACGGCGTAGTGTTGTTCGCGTACGTGCCGAATCCATCGACCGCCATGAAGATGCGCACACAGGCGCCGAGCACATCGTCGACCACGAACGCGCCCTCGGCCGCCCCGTCCTCGATCAGCTCGGTCAACAGAGCACGGTCGAGGGCCTCCTGCCGCTCGATGGCGTCGACGAGGGCCGGCATGAAGCGGGCGAGGTGGCGCGCGTTGAGCCAGAGCCTCGCGAGCTCGACCGCCTCCTCCGACTCGACCCGGCGCACGAATCCGATCAGTCGCTCCATCGCGGTGCCGCGAGCGCTGAAGAGCCACTCGCGCTCCGTCGTGATGGCGAGCTCGAACGCCGCGATCACGAGATCCTCCGCGGCGGGGAAATAGTGACTGATCAGCCCCGGTCTCACCCCGAGGCGCTCGGCGACCGCGCGCAGCGTGATCCGCTCGAGACCGTCCTCGAGGGCGATCCGCGCCGCCTCGGCGAGGATCTCCGCGCGACGCTCCTCGGGCGGTTTGCGCACCCTCGGAGCCTTCCGGCTTGACACCGCATCCATCTTCATATTGTATAGGTGCCCAATAGCCCATTGGTCCCATGACCAATAGCAGAGTTGCTCCGCCTGGCCCGGCAACGACGCTCGAGGCTTTGCGAGAGGAAGTCCCCCGTGCGCAAGACCCCCGCCACTGCCGACGAGGCCTTCGTCGATGTCGCCACGCAGCCCGAGACCCGAGGCATCGAGCTCATCTCCGAATCAGAGCGCCACGGGCGCCCGCGAGAGCTCTTCGGCGTCTGGGCGGCGCCGATGGTCAGCGTGCTCAACTTCACCATCGGCGCGTCCCTCACGGTCCTCCTCGGGCTCGAGATCTGGCAGGCGATCCTCGTCATCGCGCTCTCGAATCTGCTCTGGGTGCTGCCGGGGATCGTCGCGATCAGCGGCCCGGCGGCCGGCACCTCGGGTTCCGTCATCACGCGCGCGATCTACGGCGTGATCGGCAACAAGATCTACATCGCCTTCTACGGCTGGTTCATCTCCGGTGTCTTCCTCGCCCTCAACTGGGTGGCCTCGTCGTTCATGGGCGCCGAGCTCCTCGCGCAGATGGGCGTCGACAAGGATCTCGCGCTCGTCCTCGTCACCATCGGCGTCGCAGCGATCACCGTGCTCGTGGCGGTCTACGGCCACGCGCTGATCCTGAAGGCCTACGCGGCGCTCACCGTGGCGCTGCTCGTGATATTCCTGGCCGTCACCGCGTTCATTCTGCCGACCGTCGACTGGTCCTTCCAGCAGCCCGAGCCCCTCGGGGGCATCGAGCTGTGGTCGAGCCTCACCATCAGCTTCGCGATCCTCGCCTCGACGCCGCTCTCCTTCTCGAACAGCGCCGACATGGCCCGGTACCTGCCCGCCGACACGAAGCCCTCCCGCATCGTCGCGGCCACGGCCCTCGGCGGCGCTCTGCCCACATTCTTCTTCACCTCGATCGGCGCGCTGCTCGGAAGCGTGGTCTCGGCCGATGCGCTCGAGTTCGGCATCGAGTTCGCTCTGCTCGACATGCTCCCGGTCTGGCTCGTGCCCATCTTCGTGATCGGCGTCATCGTCAACACCGTCGCCCTCAACGGCATGACCACCTACACCGCCAGCATGGCGTTCCAGTCGATCGGCATCCCGATCCGGCGCATCCCCTCGGCCATCATCATCGGCGTGCTCGGCACCCTCTTCACCGTCTATCTGGTCATGTCGACCAGCCTGCTCGACGCCGTGAACCTCATGCTGCAGGTACTGATCCTCATCTCCGCCCCGGGCATCACCGTCTACTGCATGGACATCTGGCTGCGCCGCAACCGATACGATGGCCTCGATCTCTTCGACGAGCGTCCGGGCGCGAAGTACTGGTACACCGGCGGCTTCAGCGTTCCCGGGCTCGCCGCGGGGATCATCGGCGGCGCTGCCGCCTCGCTCTTCCTCACCACCGACTTCTGGAGCGGCGCGGTCGCCGAGGCCATGGGCTACATCGATCTCTCCGCTCCCGTCGCAATGATTGTCAGTGGTGGGCTGTACCTTCTCTTCACCCGCCGCGGATACACCTTCGGAGACGCTCGATGAACACACCCGCCACCGGCCCCCACCCCGCCCGCTACCCCGGCGCCGCCGCCGGAGAGCCGACGCTCGACGGCTGGCAGGAGGCTCCGCACAACCGCTGGGCCTTCGCCCACCTGAGCGAGATGGTGCCCACGGCGGCGGTCTCCCGGCGCGACCCGGCAACGCCCGCGGAGCCCGTCGTGCGGCTCGACGCGCTCGCGGCGCAGCTCCCCGATCTCGAGCGGCGCCTCGAAGAGACGTACACGGACGCGCTCCTGGTGCTGCGCGGCTCCGAGGTGCTCGCGGAGTACTATCGGCCGGGCTTCGCACCCGACGACCGCCACCTGCTGATGAGCGTCTCGAAGTCGCTGTGCGGCACCGTCGTCGGCGCGCTCGTCGACGACGGGCGAATCGACCCCGCACGACCCGTCACCCACTACGTGCCCGAGCTCGGGGGCTCCGCCTACGACGGGCCCACCGTGCAGCAGGTGCTCGACATGCAGGTCGCCATCGACTACAACGAGGACTACGTCGACCCCGCCTCGGAGGTGCAGACCCACGATCGCTCGGCGGGCTGGCGCTCGCGCCGCGACGGCGATCCCGCCGACACCTACGCCTTCCTCGCGACGCTGCGCGGCAGCGGCCGCACCGGTGAGTTCCAGTACTGCTCGGCGAATACCGACGTGCTCGCCTGGATCGTCGAGCGGGTCACGGGCATGCGCTACGCCGAAGCGCTCTCCACGCATCTGTGGGCGAAGCTCGACGCCGATCTCGACGCGACCATCACGGTCGACACCGCGGGATTCGGCTTCGCGAACGGCGGCGTCTCGTGCACGGCGCGGGATCTCGCGCGCGTGGGCCGCATGATGCTCGACGGCGGCATCGCGCCCGGCGGTCGCGTGGTCTCCGGGGACTGGGTGCGCAGCGTGCTTTCGGGCGGATCGCGCGAGGCCATGACCGACAAGGACTTCACGGGCGCGTTCCCCGGCGGCAGCTACACCCGCCAGTGGTGGTGCACCGGCAACGAACGCGGCAACGTGAGCGGCATCGGCATCCACGGGCAGAACCTCTGGCTCGACCCGCCGACGGACTCCGTCATCGTGAAGCTCTCGTCGTGGCCCGACCCCGATACCGAGCACTGGCACCGCCTGCAGCAGGCGGTGCTGCTCGACATCAGCCACGCGCTCGATACGCTGTAGCCGCGGCGCGCCCCAGCAGGCGATCGACGCTCAGGAGGACAAGAACTGCGGAATCGTCTTCCTGGGCATCGATCGCCTGTCCGGGATCTCCAGCCACCCGGACAGCACCGTGCCGCGGAGCTACTCCCCCATGCGGTTGCGGGTGCGCATCGCGCGCTCGGCCTCCCGCTTGTCCTGCCGCTCGCGCAGCGTCTGCCGCTTGTCGTACTCCTTCTTGCCCTTGGCGAGGGCGATCTCGACCTTCGCGCGGCCGTCGAGGAAGTACAGTCGCAGCGGCACGATCGTCATGCCGCCCTCCCTGGTCTTCTGGTAGAGCTTGTCGATCTCCTGCCGGTGGAGCAGCAGCTTGCGCTTGCGGCGCGGCGCGTGGTTGGTCCAGGAGCCGTTGAGGTACTCGGGAATGTACGCGGCGTCGAGCCAGGCCTCGCCGCGCTCGATGAAGACGTAGCCGTCGACCAGCGAAGCCCGTCCCATGCGCAGCGACTTCACCTCGCTGCCGGTGAGCACCAGCCCCGCCTCGTAGGTGTCGAGGATGTGGTATTCGTGGCGCGCCTTCTTGTTCGAGGCGATCAGCCGCTCGCCCGTCTCCTTGGGGCTCATGTCACATCCTCTCTCGGCCGGGGCGGATGGGCCCGGCGAGAAGTCCCGGGCCCCGCGCTCACGCGCGAAGAACCAGCCTATCGCACACCGCGCCCGCTCCGCCCGCCGCGTCGAGCCGCCCGGCCCCGCGGGGCCCAGACCGAGCCGATCGTTCGAGCCCGAACGGATTTGCGGCGCCGGAGGGCTCGCGCTCGGGCAACGCGCTCGCGCTCGCGCAAGAGTTTGGGCTCGCCGAGATCCGGATCCCGGCTCCCATCTCCCGGATCCCGGTGTCCGGATCCGGTCCCGACTCCGGATCCGGTCCCGACTCCGGATCCCGCATCCGGGCGCGCCCGCTCAGACCAGAACCTGCGGCGACGGCCCGCTACACGCGCAGGTAGCGGGTGATCGCGATCTTCGCCGCGATCGCAGAGAGGATCACGCCCACCAGGATGAGCACGGGTGGCACCACGAGCGCCTGCTCGACGGTGATGTAGCTCGTGAAGGGCACTTCACTCGCGAGGAATCCCTGCACGAAGAAGCGCACGATCGACACCGAAGCGGCGCTCGCCAGCACCGCCCCGAAGAGCGCGGCGATGATCCCCTCCAGGATGAAGGGGGTCTGGATGAAGCGGTTCGATGCACCGACGAGGCGCATGATCCCGATCTCCCGCCGGCGCGAGAACGCCGAGAGCCTGATCGTCGTCGAGATCAGCAGCATGGCGGCGACGAGCATGAGCCCGGCGATCACGATCGCCGTGTAGCTGGCCACCCCGAGGAAGAGGAAGATGCGGTCGAGCAGGCTGCGCTGATCTGAGACGCTCTGCACGCCGGGGATCCCCGAGAAGGTCTCGGTGATGATGTCGGATCGGGAGGGATCCGAGAGCTTGATCCAGAACGTCTGGTTGAGCTGCTCGGGCTGGGTGATGTCGACGATCGGATTGCCGTCGAACTGCTGCACGAACTCCTCGTAGGCCTGCTCGTGGGTCACGAAGAAGAAGTCGTCGACGTAGGGCCGCAGCGTATCCGACTGCAGCGCATTCTCGACCGCGGAGATCTCCTCCTCCCCGGCGTCTTCCCCTGCGCAGGTCGCGCTCTCGTCGTATTCGGTGCAGAGGTAGATGGCCACCTGGGCGCGGTCGAACCAGAAGGTCTTCATCTGCTGGATCTGCAACTGCATCAGGATCGCGGCGCCCACGAAGGTGAGCGACACGAAGGTCACGAGCACCACGGAGATGACCACCGACATGTTGCGGCGCAGGCCGTTCCAGACCTCGCCGAGCACCAGTCCCGCCCTCATCGCACCGGCCCCACATCCGTCTCGTCGTCATCGTTCTTGCGGCGCAGCCCGAGATGATCCGCGAGGCTGCCGGTCTCGGACATTCGCACGGGGTCGATCGGACGATCCGGATCGAGAAAGCTCGGGATCCGGCGCGCCTGCGGCCCGTCGGCGCGCACGGTGTCGTCGCCGTCGTCGATGTCGTCGTCTTCGGCGCCGAACGGGTGCGGCGGCTCGAACACCGAGGCCTCTCGCGCGTCGGATCGGGCTGCGACCGGCGCGGCCGGGCCGGCCGGCGCCGACGGCGTCTCGGGGTCGGCTTCCGCAGCCGTCGACGGGGTGCCGAAAGCGGCCCCCTCGGGCGGCTGAGCAGCGCCCACCGTCGTCACGGGAGCGGTATCGGGGTCGTGCCCGCTCTGCCGGGGCGCGGTGCCGGCGGCCGCGGCCGACGGCGTCCCCGCGGGCTCCGCCTCAGCCACCTCCTCCGGGGCGAGGGCGGCGCGCACGACGGCCTCGGTGGTGCGCAGCACCTGCATGCCCTCGGCGGAGAGGTCCGCGACCGGGATCGACGCGGTCTCGCCGTACCCGCCCCCGACCTCGTCGCGCACGACGACGCCCTGCGAGAGCTCCACCACCCGCTGCTGCATGATGTCGACGAACGTCGCCTCGTGCGTGGCCATGACGACAGTGGTGCCCGCCGCATTGATGGCGCGCAGCAGTTGCATGATGCCGAGGCTCGTTGCGGGGTCGAGATTGCCGGTGGGCTCGTCTGCGAGCAGGATCGCGGGCTTGTTCACAATGGCACGCGCGATCGCCACGCGCTGCTGCTCGCCGCCCGAGAGCTCGTGCGGGTAGCGCTTGGACTTGCCCGCGAGTCCCACCATCTCGAGCGTGTCCGGCACGGCCTCCTGGATGAAGCCGCGGGACTTGCCGATCACCTGCAGCGAGAACGCGACGTTGTCGTAAACGGTCTTGTTCGTGAGCAGGCGGAAGTCCTGGAACACGGTGCCGAGATTGCGGCGGAAGTACGGGACCTTTCGCGAGGAGATCTTGCCGAGGTCCTGGCCGAGCACGTGGATGCCACCCGAGCTCGGTTGATCCTCGCGCAGGATCAAGCGCAGGCAGCTCGATTTCCCCGACCCGGAGGCGCCCACGATGAACACGAACTCGCCGCGGTCGACCCTGAGGTCGATGCCGTCGAGCGCGGGTTTCGCGGTGCCCCGGTATTTCTTGGTGACGTTCTCGAAGAGGATCATGACGCCTCGACAATACGCCCCGCAGCCGGGGGCGCAGCGCAGGCGCGCGGTTCGATGCTCGTCATTCTGCGCGAAGTCGCAGAAACCGCTCAGGTGGATCCTGCGACTCCGGCCGCGGGCGGCCTCTGCGCAGGATGACGGGCTGGAGCCCGCCCTTCAACAGCAGCTCTCCCGCAGCGGCAGCGCTCCCGAGCCGGCGGAGAGAGCGGCGCCGGTCGTTCTCGGCATCGCGCCCCAGCAGGGGACGGAGCGGCCGCTAGTCGCCCTTCGACAGAGAGCGCCAGCGGATGCCCGCGGCGATGAACCCGTCGAGGTCGCCATCGAAGACGGCGTCGGGCTGCGACGACTCGTGCCCGGTGCGCAGATCTTTCACGAGCTGCTGCCCGTAGAGGAAGTACGAGCGGATCTGATCGCCCCAGCTCGCGGTGATGCTGCCCGCGAGCTCCTTCTTCTTCGCTGCCTCCTGCTCCTTCTGCAGCAGCAGCAGGCGGGTCTGCAGCAGGCGCATCGCCGCGGCGCGATTCTGGATCTGACTCTTCTCGTTCTGCATCGAGATGACGATCCCGGTCGGGATATGGGTGATGCGCACTGCGGAATCGGTGGTGTTGACCGACTGCCCGCCGGGACCGCTCGAGCGGAACACGTCGACGCGGATGTCGTTCTCGGGGATGTCGACCTCGGTCGCCTCCTCCAGGAGCGGGATCACCTCGACGCCGGCGAAGCTCGTCTGCCGCTTGTCGGCCGAGCCAAACGGGCTGATGCGCGCGAGGCGATGCGTCCCCGCCTCGACCGACAGGGTGCCGAACGCGTACGGCGCGTCGATCTCGAAGGTGGCCGATTTGATCCCCGCGCCCTCGGCGTACGAGGTGTCGAGCACCTTCGTCGAGTAGTCGTGCTGCTCGGCCCAGCGCAGATACATGCGCAGCAGCATCTCGGCGAAGTCCGTCGCGTCGTCGCCCCCGGCACCGGAGCGGATCGTGACGACGGCGGCCCGCTCGTCGTACTCCCCCGACAGCATGGTCTGCACCTCGAGATCCTGCACGACCGCCTCGATCGCGGCGAGCTCCTCGGCCGCCTCGGTCGCCGAGTCCTCGTCGTCCATCTCCTGCGCCAGTTCGACCAGCACCTCGAGGTCGTCGATGCGCTGTTCGACGGCGCGCAACCGCTTCGCCCGCGCCTGCCGATGCGAGAGGCCGCTGGTCACCTTCTGCGCCGCCGCGGGGTCGTCCCACAGGTCCGGGGCCGCGGCCTGCTGCTCGAGCTCGGCGATCTCACGATCGAGCCTCGGCAGGTCCGTCACCGCCGCGATGTCGGCGTAGGTGGAGCGGACCGCGCGGATGCGTGCACTGAAATCAACTTCGAGCATGATCCCCCTAGCTTACCGGGCCGCCCGCCTGCCGGGCCGCCGCATCGCGAACGGCTCAGATCACGACGAGATCGCGGGCGGGCGGCGGTGCGATTGCGGCGTCGGACCCCCACGCCTCGGAGAGCCGCTCCACCGCGTCGACGAGGGCGTCCTCCGGAGCGGAGAACGGCAGACGCACGAACCGCTCGAACACCCCGGGACTGCCGAAGCGAGCCCCGGGCACGAGGCGCACACCGCGCCGGGCGCTCTCGCGACTGAGTGCCGTGCTGCGGTGCTCCCCGAGATCGACCCATACGCTCACCCCTCCCTCGGCGAGCGAGGGGCGCCAGCTCGGCAGCCGGGCCCGCAACTGCTCGATCAGCACCCGGTGGCGCGAGGTGAGCGCGCGCGACCGGTCGTCGAGCACATCGTCGTAGCGTTCGAGCACGAGTTCGGCGAGCACCTGCTCCCAGGCACCCGTGCCGAGGTCGCCGATCCGGCGCGATACCTCCAACCGGCTGATCAGCTCGGGGGTCGTGCGGATCCAGCCCACCCGCAGTCCGCCCCATACGGTCTTGCCGAGCGATCCCACGGTGATGATCGCGTCCCGCTGGTGCGGGCGATCGGCGGACGCGGCGAAGGGCACGATCGTCCGGGCCTCCCCCAGGGAGAGCTCCGCCGTGGTCTCGTCCGCGATCACATAGCTGCCCCGGGCGCTGAGCTCGGCGATCAGACGCGTGCGCAGTGCGCCCGGCATGCTGCCACCGGTCGGGTTGTGGTGATCGGGGATGAGGTAGGCGAGCCGGGGCGAGGTGCGGGCGACGATGTCGAGCATTTCCGGCGCGCCATAGCCGTCGTGCCCGATCGGCAGCTCGGCGACGAGGGCGCCCGTCGCCGCGAGCGCCTCCCGCGCGTGCGGGTAGCTGGGCGACTCGATCAGGCTGCGGTCGCCGCGCGCGAGCAGCGTGCGCGCGAGCAGGAAGATCGCGTGCTGCGCGCCGAGGGTGACCATGATCTGGTCGGGCGAAGTGGGCAGGCCGCGCCGGGTGTAGCGTTCGGCGATGGCCTCGCGCAGGGCCGGGCGACCGAGCGTGTCGTAGCCGGGGAGGAGGAAGGTCTCGGGGTGCTCGGCCATCGCGCGACCGCCGAGAGCAGTGAGCCCCTCCCACGGCTCGGGGCAGGCCGTCGAGAGATCGATGTCGGCCGTGCCGGTCGCCGGATCCGCATCGCCGTCCGGCCGCCGCGGTGCGCGCACCACGGTGCCCGAGCCCTGGCGCGAGAGCGCGATCCCGGATTCGCGAAGCCTGCGGTAGCAGGCGCTGATGGTCGTGCGGCTGACGCCCAGGGTCTCGGCGAGGGGGCGTTCGGCGGGGAGCGCGGTGCCCGCCGCGATCGCCCCGTCGCGCACGAGCATCTCGATGCTCTCGCTCAGTTCGAGGTACCCGTGGCCGGCGCCGCGCCAGTTGCCGAGCAGTCGCCGCAGTCGAAGTGCGGAGAGTCGCTGCGCAATCATGGGGCCACTGTATGCGATTGGCATCTTGCGCACCAGTCCAATGTCGACTGGACTGATGAGGTGACCTTCCGCATCCTCCGACTCATTCCGGGACTCCTGCTCTACGGCGTCGCCGACGCGTTCATGATCCGCGCTGCAATCGGGGTCGACCCGTGGACCGTATTCGCGCAGGGGCTGTCGCTGCGCACCGGGCTCGGGATCGGACTCCTCACGAACCTCATCGGACTGCTCGTGCTGCTGCTCTGGATCCCGCTGCGCCAGCGCCCCGGCATCGGCACTGTGCTGAACATCCTGCTCGTCGGGCCCGGCATCGAGCTGGGCCTGTGGCTGCTCCCGGTTCCCGAGGCGCTGTGGCTGCGGGTGGTGTTCTTCGCGATCGGACTGGTGCTGCTCGCCCTGGCGAGCGGGATCTACATCGGCGCCCACCTCGGGCCCGGCCCGCGCGACGGGCTGATGACCGGCATTCACGCGCGCTTCGGCACACCGATCTGGGTGGGCCGCACCGCCGTCGAGGTGACGGTGCTCGCGATCGGCTGGGTGCTCGGCGGCGACGTCGGCCTCGGCACGGTCGCGTTCGCGCTGCTCATCGGCCCGCTGTGCTCGGTCACGCTGCCCCTCTTCGACCCGAAATCGCGTCGAGCACGGAGCGCACCGGCCGAAGTCGAGACGGCTTCGGCCGATGCGGCGGCACGTGCTGACGGCAGCGCTCGGCCCGCACCGGGGCCGGCGCAGGGGTAGGCAGCCGTGTGGTAGAGTCGATTCTCGTGCCGCGGGGTGGAGCAGTTCGGTAGCTCGCCGGGCTCATAACCCGGAGGTCGTAGGTTCAAATCCTGCCCCCGCAACCAGCAGAGGCCCCGACCCGGAGAAATCCAGGTCGGGGCCTCTGGCGTTCTCTCCCGGTTCCGCCCGTGCACCTCTCCCCCGCGTTCGGCCCTGCCCGGGCCCTCCTCGGTCTCGATGCCCCCGGATTGCAGGGGGCGCCCGGCCGGTGCGTGCGGCTCTCGCGCGCCAGGCGCCGCTCCGAGCACCGACCGGGCCGCCTCGGCGCCTACCCCTCCTCGGCAGCGGTCTCGGCGGGAACCTTGTTGAAGCCGGTCACGGGCTGCGACTCATCGAACGAGGCCACCTTACGGCGGAAGCCCCGCGTGATGACGGCGAGATAGACCACACCCAGGCCGGACCAGATGAGGCCCACCACGAGCGCGTGCCCGTCGAGGTTGACCCAGAGCAGCCCGGTGAGCAGCGTGCCAAGCGCCGGCATCACGATGTACGTGAAGATGTCCCTCGGCGTGCGGCGACGACCCTTGCGGACCGCGAACCAGGCGATCACCGAGAGGTTGACGAAGGTGAACGCCACCAGGGCCCCGTAGTTGATGTAGGCGGCGATCATCTCGAGCGTGAAGGAGATGGCGAGCAGCGAGATGGCCCCGGTCAGCACGATGTTGAACGTGGGCGTGTGGGTCTTCGCGTTGATGTAGCCGAAGAAGCGTTTCGGAAGCACGTTGTTGCGCCCCATCACCAGCAGCATGCGCGACACCGAGGCGTGCGAGGCGAGACCGGAGGCCAGCGTCGCCGCGAAGCCCGCCGCCGTGAGCACCGCCGCGAAGCCCTTCCCGCCGACGAACTCGCCGATGAGCGGCAGCGTGCTGTCCTCGATGTACTGCATGTCTCCGCCGGGCGCGAACTCCTCCCACGCCGGGAAGCGCGCCTGGGTGAAGTAGCCGGCGATGAGGAAGATCGCTCCGCCCAGCACGACGGTGAGCAGGATCGCCTTCGGCATGATCCTCGGCGTCTTCGCCTCCTCCGCGTACATCGTCACGGCATCGAAGCCGATGAACGAGAAGCAGACGATGGTCGCCCCGGCGAGCACCGCGCCGAACTCGACCCCGCTGTGGAAGAACGGCTGGATCGTCACCACGCCGCCCACGCCGGCGCCGCCGGAGAGCTGCACGAACACCATGACCACGAACACCGTGATCACGACGATCGAGAACACGAGCAGGATCATGTTGACGTTCGAGGTGCCCTTCATCGTCAGATAGATGATGCCGGTGACGAACACGACGTAGACCACCACCCACACGGCCCCCGGCACGCCGGGGAAGAACGCCTCGAGATAGCTGCGGATGATGAGGCAGTTCACCATCGGCAGCAGCATGTAGTCGATGAGCGCCGTCCACCCCACCACGAAGCCGACGTTCGGGTGCATCGACTCGCGGGCATAGGTGTACGCGGAGCCCGCGCTGGGAATGGCGCCGGCGATCTTGCCGTAGCTGATGGCGGTGAAGATCATCACCGTGAGGGCCACCGCATAGGCGAGCGGGACCACGTTGTCGGTGTCGCGGGCGACGAGCCCGAAGGTGTCGAACACGACGGTCGGGGTCATGTATCCCAGGCCCAGGCCCACGATGGCCCAGAGCCCGAGGCTGCGCTTGAGCGTCGCACGACGCGCGACGACGGAGGGGGTGGGAGTCGCCATGCTCTCCTCTTTCGAGATCCGGATCTCACCGAGCAGACGTCTGCGATCCGCTTCGGCGAGGGGCGCTGACCGGCGGACAGCAATCAGAACCATACACCCGATTCACGTGGCCGCCGCACCGCAGCCGACTCATGGGCGGCACAGAGCCCGCACACGCGCAACGGCGCGGGCGGATCGGGCGGCACCGGCATCGCGGGCGGGTACGCCGAAGCGGCCCGGGACCTGGTCCCGGGCCGCCCCCGACGTGCGTTCCGCTCCGCTCACGTTCTCCTGCGGCGGCCGCACCGCGGGCGTGAGCGCACCGCGCTGCGTTCCGCTGCGCTCAGGCCCGCGACAGGCGCTTCTGCTTGTTGATGTTGATCACCTGAACGATGATCACGAGCAGCAGCGCCCCGACGAACACGATCGACGCCAGCACGTTCGCCTGCGCGGGCACGCCCTTCAGCGCTGAGACGTAGATGAACTTCGGGAACGTCGTCGCCGTGCCCGCGTTGAAGTTCGTGATGATGAAGTCGTCGAACGACAGCGCGAAGCTCAGCAGCGCGGCACCGATGATGCCGGGGGTGAGCATCGGAAGGGTGATCCTCCAGAACACCTGCGCGGGAGAGGCGTAGAGATCGCGCCCCGCCTCCTCGATCGCGGGATTGAGGCTCGCGACGCGCGCCTTCACGGCCACGACGACGTACGAGACGCAGAACATCGTGTGGGCGAGGATGACGGTCCCGATGCCCTTCTCGACGCCGGCGAGCAGGAACTGCGCCGCGAGTCCGGCGCCGAGCACGACCTCCGGGGTGGCCATCGGGGTGAACAGCAGCAGGCTGACCGTCGAGCGGCCGCGGAAGCGGTACCGCACCAGCGCGATGGCGATCATCGTGCCCAGCACGGTCGCGATGACGGTCGCCACCACGCCCACCAGGATGCTGTTGCCGAAGGCGGTGCACACCTGCGGAGCACCGCACGGGTTCTGCCAGTTGTCGAGCGTGAACCCGCGCCAGATGATGTTGTTCCGACCCGCGTCGTTGAAGGAGAAGACGATGACGTGCGCGATCGGCAGCAGCAGGTAGATGAGGGCGATCGCGCCGACGACCGGGACGAAGGCCTTCCCGAGACTGAAGTTCTTCACAGCAGATCCTCCGCCCCGCTCTTGCGCACGTACGTCGCCACGATCACCAGGATGATCACCATGAGGATGATCGAGAGCGTGGCCGCCATCGGATAGTTCTGCGTCTGCAGGAAGTTCGACTCGATGACGTTGCCGATCATCGTCGTGCCGGTGCCGCCGAGGAATTCGCGCGACGCGTTCACGTAGTCACCCGACATCGGGATGAAGCTGAGCAGCGTGCCCGAGACGACGCCGGGCATGGACAGCGGCAGCGTGACCTTGCGGAACACCGTCACCGGCGACGCGTAGAGATCCGAACCCGCTTCGATCAGGCGAAGATCGAGCGCCTGCAAGGAGGCGAACATCGGGAGCACCATGAAGGGGATGAAGTTGTACACGAGGCCGAAGATCACCGAGAAGTGCGTGCCGATGAGGTCGCTCGGCAGGATCGACTTCCACGCCAGCGTGCGCAGCAGGAAGCTGATGAAGAACGGCGCGACCACGAGGATCAGCAGGATGCCCTGCATCATCGGCCGGTGCCGTACCTTCACCCCGATGAGGTACGCGAGCGGATAGCTGATGAGCAGTCCGATGATCGTCGCCGTCAGGGCGTAGACGAACGAGCGCAGCAGCTGCGGCCAGTACTCCTGCAGCGCGGCCCAGTAGTTCGAGAACTGCATCGCGGCGACGTACTGGCCGATGCCCCCGCTCTCGGCCGGAGCCTGCAGCGAGGTGATCGCGAGCTGGATGAACGGCGCCACGAAGAACAGCAGCATGTAGGCGATGCCCGGCGCGAGCAGCAGCAGCGCCACCCACCCGCGTTTGCGCGGCGCCTGCTCGACCGCTTTCGCGCCGGTCGAGAATGCGGTGAATGCCATGAGGGCTCCCCTAACTCGATCGCGTGGCGATCGCCCGCGTCGACAGGTCGGCGGTGAGTGCGCCGGTCTCGAGCCGGTCGTCGGCGAGCCCGAAGGTGTGCTCGACGTGCCAGCTGAGCCAGACCTCGTCGCCGAGGCCCGCCGCGGGCCCCGCTTCGACGTTCTGCGAGAACACCTCGACGGCCCCGATCCCCGGCACGTCGACGGTGTATTCGGTGCTCACCCCGATGAACGAGACGTCGGTGATGCGCCCGGGCCCCAGCACGTTCTGGCCGGCGGTGTCCGTGGGCGGCTGCCGGTGCAGGCGCAGCTTCTCGGGCCGGACTCCCACGGTGATGGAGCCGCTCTCGCGCTCGGTCCGCGAGCGGAGCAGCGAGATCGTGGTCCCGGCGAGCGACGCTTGCAGAGCCTGATCGCTGCCTCCCGTGACGTCGACCGCGAAGAGATTGGACTTGCCGAGGAAGTTCGCGACGAAGACCGTCCGCGGCAGCTCGTAGAGCTCCTCGGGCGCACCCATCTGCTCGATCCGGCCCTTGTTCATCACCGCGACGGTGTCGGCCATGGTCATGGCCTCCTCCTGGTCGTGCGTGACGTGCAGGAAGGTGAGGCCGACCTCCTGCTGGATCTGCTTGAGCTCCTGCTGCATCTGGCGACGCAGCTTGAGGTCGAGGGCGCCGAGCGGCTCGTCGAGCAGCAGCAGCGCCGGCCGGTTCACCACGGCGCGGGCGAGTGCGACGCGCTGCTGCTGGCCTCCCGAGAGCTGCGCCGGCTTGCGATCGGCGACGTGGTCGAGCTCGACGAGCCGGAGCGCCTCGTGCGCGCGCTCCAGGGGCGAGGAGACCCGACGGCGCCTGAGCCCGAACGCCACGTTCTCGAGGATCGTCATGTGCGGGAACAGGGCGTACGACTGGAACACCGTGTTCACGGGCCGCTGATGCGGCTTGTGCGCGGTGACGTCCTCGCCACCGATGAGGATCCGGCCCGCCGTGGGGTCCTCGAGCCCCGCGACCATGCGCAGGGTCGTCGTCTTGCCGCAGCCGGACGGCCCGAGCAGCGCGAAGAAGGAGCCGGCGGGGATGTGCAGATCCAGTTCCTCTACCGCGGTGAACCCGGGGAAGCGCTTCTGCACGCCGACGAGGTCGAGGTCAGCGCCCGCAGACGCGTACGAATTCGAATCCATCGCCGTCAGAGCCCCAGCACGCCCTGGAACAGCGTCGAGTACTTGTTGTCCTCTTCGGCCGTGAGCGTGCGGAAGTTGTGCAGGCGGGACTGCATGTCGTCGTCCGGGAAGATGAGGGGGTTGTCGACGTTGTCCGGGTTGATCTTCTCCATCTCCTCCTGCGCGCCCTTGACCGGGGTGACGAACCAGACGTAGTCGGCGACCTGCGCCGCGACGGCGGGATCGTAGTAGTAGTCGATCATCTCCTCGACCATGGCCTTGTTCTCGGCCGAGGTTCCGTTGGGCACCGTGAACGAGTCGGCCGTGATCATTCCGCCGCTCTCGGGCACCTCGAGCACCCACTGGTCGCCGTTCTCGGCGTTCAGCGTCGCGACGTCACCGGTCCACGCCATCGCGGCGAGCGTCGTTCCGGTCTGCAGATCCTGCGTGTAGGAGTTGCCCTTCACGTTGGCGATCTGCCCGCTCTTCAGCGCGTCGTCGAGCCAGGCCAGGGCAGCGTCGAACTCGGCGTCGCCCCAGTCTCCGGCGGGGTCGGTGCCCAGACCCGCCATGATCATGCCCATCGTGTCGCGCATCTCGCTGAGCACGCCGACCTTTCCGTGGAGGTCGGGGCGCAGGAAGTCGTCGAGCTCGCGGATGGGGTCGACGTCCTTCTGCCAGACCCAGCCCGAGGCCGGCAGCTGCCAGGGAATGGTGAACTTGCGCCCCGGATCGACGTCGAGCGCGTCCCACTGGGCGTCGATCAGGTTCGCCGTGACCGTGGGCAGGTTGGCGTAGTCGAATTCCTGGATCTGACCGGCCTCGAGCAGACGGCCGTTCATCCAGTCCGTCAGCGTGATCACGTCGTAGCCCGTGAACTGGTCCTGCGCGAGCTGATCCTTGATCTTGCCGTAGAAGGTGTTGTTGTCGTCGATGTCCTCGATGTAGTCGACGGAGAACCCCGCCTGCTCGACGAATGCGTCGAGGCTCGGGTACCCGCCCGTGGCCTCGTCGAAGTCGAGGTAGTAGGTCCAGTTGCCCCAGACGATGCCGCCACCGCCACCACCGCCGGAACCTCCGGCGCACGACGCGAGACCGAGCGTTCCGGCACCGGCGGCGCCCACCGCTGCGCCGCGGAGGAGCTGCCGGCGGCTGACCTGTGCGCCCCGAATCATGTTGACGATGCTGCGTACGATCGGATCTTCAGGCTGACGTGCCATGAGATATCTCCTTCGGTTCTCCCTGGTCCGGTAACCGACACATGCGCACGAACGGCAACATCGCCGGAGTCTGTGCCTCGAATATGGCACAGAGTGGGAATGCACGACAACAACACACCCCAGGTGATACGAATTCTTCACGAAACAGTTATTTTTCGATGCCGGCCCGACGAAAACTGTGGTCGATATCCACAATCGCCTGCGCTTTTCGTGCCCGTTCGCGCTATAGACGCCGAGAACCGAAGCAGCACGGCCCGTCACCCGCGCACAGGCGCATCGACGGGGAAGGCGTGCACGCGCAGATCGCCGACAGACGGACTCGACGCGCGCGAGCGCGCGTGCGCGAGCGACGACACCACGCGGGATGAAGTGGAGATTGGCAGGATTCCAACCCGATATCTTCGGATTCCTTTGCATTTTCGACGTTTCACTGCAAGAATCAGTGGCGTGAGCAGCAAACGTACAACGCCAGCGCTCGACGCCACGTCGAAAGCGATCATCGAGCAACTCCAGCGCGATGGCCGCCGTTCGTACGCGGAGATCGGGAAGGCGGTGGGCCTCAGCGAGGCCGCCGTGCGCCAGCGGGTGCAGAAGCTCACGGATGCCGGGGTCATGCAGATCGTTGCCGTGACCGACCCCATGCGACTCGGCTTCAGCCGACAAGCGATGCTCGGCATCCGCGTTTCCGGCGACACCAGGGTCGTCGCCGACCACCTCGCAGAAATGCCGGAGATCAGCTACGTCGTGCTCAGCGCGGGCTCCTTCGACATCCTGGTGGAGGTCGTCTGCGAGGACAACGACGGGCTCATCGAACTGCTGAACGAAAAGATCCGCGGAATCGACGGTGTCGCCTCGACCGAGACCTTCGTCTACCTCCAACTCACCAAACAGAAATACGACTGGGGAACACGATAACCATGTCTTTTGATCCCACTGCCGCGGTTGACACCGCCGCGCTCCAGGCTTCGGCCCAGCGTCACATGTGGCCGCACTTCACCAACCGCAAGGTGCTCGACGACGGCATCCCCGTCATCACCCGCGCCGAGGGCCACCACATCTACGACGCGAGCGGCAAGGCGTACATCGACGGCCTCGCCGGCCTGTTCGTCGTGAACGCGGGCCACGGTCGCGACCGCATCGTGGAGGCCGCCGCCAAGCAGATGAAGCAGCTCGACTTCATGCCGCTGTGGTCGTACGGCCACCCGGCTGCGATCGAGCTCTCCGAGCGCCTCTCCTCGTACGCGCCCGGCCAGATGAACAAGGTGTTCTTCACCACCGGTGGCGGCGAGGCCGTCGAGTCCGCGTTCAAGCTGGCGAAGCACTTCTGGAAGATCCAGGGCAAGCCGATGAAGCACAAGGTCATCTCGCGCTCGGTCGCTTATCACGGCACCCCGCAGGGCGCGCTGGCCATCACGGGCATCCCGGACATGAAGAAGTTCTACGAGCCGCTGACCCCGGGCGGGCACCGAGTGCCCAACACGAACTTCTACCGCGCCGAGGAGATGGGCGCCCCGAGCGACGACCTCGAGGCCTTCGGCCAGTGGGCGGCCAACCGCATCGAAGAGGCCATCCTGTTCGAGGGCCCCGACACCGTCGCGGCCGTCTTCCTCGAGCCGGTGCAGAACTCGGGCGGCTGCTTCCCGCCGCCCCCCGGCTACTTCAAGCGCGTGCGCGAGATCTGCGACCAGTACGACGTGCTGCTCGTCTCGGACGAGGTCATCTGCGCCTACGGCCGCGTCGGCGACTTCTTCGCCTCGAAGGCGCTCGGCTACGAGCCCGACATCATCACGTCGGCCAAGGGCATCACCTCGGGCTACGTGCCCCTCGGGGCGATGATCGTCTCGGACAAGGTGTCGGAGCCCTTCAACTCGGTCGAGAACACCTTCTACCACGGCTTCACCTTCGCCGGTCACCCCGCGGCGGCGGCCGCGGCGCTCGCCAACTTCGACATCTTCGAGGAGGAGGACCTCAACGGTCGCGTGCGCGAGAACAGCCCGCTGTTCCGCGCCGAGCTCGAGAAGCTGCTCGACATCGACATCGTCGGCGACGTGCGCGGTGAGGGCTACTTCTTCGGCATCGAGCTGGTCAAGGACAAGGCGACCAAGGAGACCTTCAACGAGGAGGAGTCCGATCGGCTCCTGCGCGACTACCTCTCCCCCGCACTGTGGGAGGCCGGCCTCTACTGCCGCGCCGACGACCGTGGAGACCCCGTCATCCAGCTCGCGCCCCCGCTGACCATCGGTCCGGCGGAGTTCGCGGAGATCGGCGGCATCCTCCGCAGCGTGCTCAAGGACGCATCCTCCAAGATCTGAGCGCACCGACTCCCGCGGCAGCGCGGAACGGCCCCGCACACCTCGGTGTGCGGGGCCGTTCCGCGCTCCGGCGCACCGCTATATCCTGAACCCGTGCCTGCTTCCCGCCGATCCCGCCACACCCGCCACTCCCGCCTGCGCCGCATCGTCGCCTGGACCGCCGCGTCGATCGGCGCGATCCTCATCCTCGCGATCGGCGCGTTCCTCGTCTGGGCCGGCATCGGCAGGATGGACGCGGATCCGGCGGCGGTCGCCGCGCTCGACGCCGATCCAGCGATCAGCGTGGTCCACGAGGACGGCGCCTGGGTCATGGCCCCGGCCGAGGGCGCCGACGGCACCGGCCTCGTCTTCTTGCCGGGAGCGAAGGTCGACGCGATCGCCTACGCCCCCACCTTCCGGGATCTCGCGGCCGCGGGCACGACCGTGGTGATCCCGGATCTCCCCCTGCGCTTCGCAATCCTCGAGACGCGCGACCTGGACGACTTCGCGGCCTACGCGCCAGAGGTCGACCGCTGGGCGATCGGCGGGCACTCGCTCGGAGGCGTGCGGGCGTGCCAGGAGGTCTCGCGGATCCCCGATGCGGCACTGATCCTGCTCGCGAGCTACTGCGCGGCCGACCTCAGCGACGGCGGCGCCGAGGTCCTCAGCATCTCCGGCACGAACGACGGACTGTCCACCCCGGCCGACATCGACGCGGCCTCGAACCTGCTGCCCCCGACCGCCGAGATGGTCGTGATCGACGGGGCCAACCACGCCGCCTTCGGATGGTACGGAGTGCAGCCGGGCGATGGCGAGGCGACGGTCTCCCGGGAGCAGGTCGCGCGCGAGGTGAGCGCGCGCTCGCGGGAGCTCATCGCGGGAGCGTGACGACCGCGATCCACTGCGCGCGCCGGCGACGCAGAAGCGCCCCGCCTCCACGTGGGAGACGGGGCGCTTCGCAGCGGCTATCCGGCGATCACCGGACCCGACGTCGTTAGCGACGCAGACCGAGACGCTCGATGAGCGAACGGTAGCGGGTGATGTCGACGTCCTGGAGGTAGCCCAGGAGACGGCGACGCTGGCCGACGAGCAGCAGCAGACCACGGCGCGAGTGATGATCGTGCTTGTGGGTCTTGAGGTGCTCGGTCAGATCCTTGATCCGCTGGGAGAGCATGGCAACCTGCACCTCGGGGGAACCGGTGTCGCCGGGCTTGGTCGCGTACTCTTCGATGATCGCCTTCTTGACCTCTGCATCCAGTGCCATAGGGATCCCCTCTCTCTTGCTGCGCGGCGCCGTCAGCGGGATGCTGGGGCTCTCTTTATCCGCGGCCGTTCGAACGGCAACCTGTACAGCTTAGCACCTCGCGCACGTTCCCGCCCCTGCCTGACCCCCGCTGCCCCGAAACAGGACCGTGACACACATGTGACGCCGGAGAAACCCTGACGAGACGGCGGCGAAACAGCCCCGGCGCACACTGGTCACACGACAGCGATCCCGGCTGGCCCGAGAGAAAGGCAGCAACATGGAAGAAATGACTGCACCGGAGGTGTGGACGCTCGCGAGCAGCGCGCTCGTCCTCATCATGACCCCGGGCCTGGCCCTCTTCTACGGTGGACTCGTCCGCGTGCGGTCCGTGGTGAACATGATGCTCTTCAGCGTCAGCGCCATGGGCGTCGTCGGCGTGCTCTGGATCCTCTTCGGGTACAGCATGAACTACTTCGCCGAGGGCGAGAGCGGGTTCGCGGGAAGCCCGTTCAAGGACTTCGGGCTGATGAACACGCCGCCGGCCGACTTCATCGGGGTCGGCTTCGGCGCCGTCTTCGCCATGATCACCACCGCGCTCATCTCGGGCGCGATCGCCGACCGCGTCGGCCTCGGCTCGTGGGTGCTCTTCTCGGGGGTCTGGGCGACCCTCGTCTACTTCCCGGTGGCGGCGTGGGTCTGGGGCGGCGGTTGGATCATGAACCTCGGCGCCACGCTCGGCACGCCCGACGTCATCGACCTCGCGGGCGGCACGGTGATCCACATCAACGCGGGCGCTGCCGCCCTCGCCCTCGCCATCGTCGCCGGCAAGCGACTGGGATTCGCTCCTGGCTCGCACAAGCCGCACAGCGTGCCGCTCGTGACCATCGGCGCCGCCCTGCTGTGGTTCGGCTGGATCGGCTTCAACTCCGGCCTCGCGGCGACTCCGGCGGACGCCGGCCTCATCCTGGTGAACACACTGGGCGCCCCCGCAGCCGGCATCGTCGGGTGGATCCTCGTCGACGTGCTGCGCGGCAAGAAGCCCGGCGTCATCGGCGCGGCCTCGGGTGCGGTCGCCGGGCTCGTCGCGATCACCCCGTCGGCGCTCAACCTCTCGCCGCTGTGGGCGCTGCTGCTCGGCCTCATCGCCGGCATCGCCTGCGCCTTCGCCATCGACTGGAAGTACCGTCTGGGCTACGACGATTCGCTCGACGTCGTGGGGCTGCACCTGGTCGCGGGCGTGATCGGATCGCTCTACCTCGGCTTCTTCGCCTTCGACGACGGCCTGTTCACGGGCGGCGACGCCGGGCTGCTGCTGGTGCAGGCGATCTCGGTGCTGGCCGTGGCGGTCTACTCCTTCGTGGTCTCGCTCGTCATCGCGATCGGTGTCAAGGCGGTCACGGGGCTGCGGGTGCCCCAGACCGTCGAGGAGGGAGGCATCGACGCGGCGGCCCACGGCGAGGAGGCCTACGCCATCGATCCCACGACGGAGCCGGTGCCGATGCGCTGACCCGGACGACCCGTCTCCGGGGCGGGGGCTCGCACGCGCGGGCCCCCGCCCCGTCGTGCCGTTAGGCTCGGATCATGACCGCTTCGCCCCCCGCCTCCTCCGCATCCTCGTCCGCCGCATCGGCCCCCGACTCCTCTCCGGCCGCCCTCGCGCGGATCGCGGCCCGCGTCGCCGTGGAAACCGGGGCGCTGATCGCGGAACTGCGGGGTCGCGGGGTGGCGATCGCCGCGAGCAAGTCCAGCTCGGTCGACATCGTCACCGAGGCGGATCGTGCGGCGGAGCGCCTCATCGTGTCGGAGCTGCGCGCTGCCAGACCCGAGGACGGCGTGCTCGGCGAGGAGGGCACGGGAATCGACGGCCGGAGCCCGGTGACGTGGGTGGTCGACCCGATCGACGGCACGGTGAACTACCTCTACGGCATCCCGGCCTACGCCGTCAGCATCGCCGCCACCGTGCGCGACGAGACCGCGTACGCGGACGGACGGCGCCCCATCGCGGGTGCGGTGTACAACCCCTGCACGGGCGAACTGTTCGACGCCTGGGCGGGCGGCGGTGCGCGCCTGAACGGCGACCCCATCGCGGTGACGGGCCTGTCCGACCTGAGCTCGGCCCTGGTCGGCACCGGATTCGGATATACCGCCGAGCGACGCGCCGAGCAGGCGCAGATGGTCTCGCGACTGCTGCCGCTCGCCAGGGACATCCGGCGCATGGGCTCGGCCGCGCTCGACCTGTGCAGCCTCGCTGCCGGCCGCCTCGACGCCTACTACGAGCTCGGGCTGCAGCCGTGGGACTATGCGGCCGGAGTCCTCATCGCGGAGGAGGCCGGCGCCGCGATCATCGGACGCGATGACGCGACCCGCCCGGGAACCCCGTTCCTCTTCGCCGGCGCGCCCACCCTCGTGGAGCAGCTGCGCACCGTGGTGCTGGGCGCCTGACGAGCGCCCCGGCGCGCAATCGTGTCAATAACATTGACACTCGCGTTTACAGGAGGGGTCGAGTGTGTGAGGATGGATCCAGACTCACGCCGCGGAGCGGCACCGTTTCCAAAGGAGGAGACATGCACCGTCACCCGACCGACCCCGTCGTCCAGGAGCTCATCCGCCGGGCCCGGTCCGCGCAGCTCGACCGTCGCCAGTTGCTGCGCGGCGCCTCCCTCGGCGCGGCGCTGCTCGGCGCCGGCTCGCTCGCGGCCTGCGCCGGCCCCAGCGGGCCGGGCGACGGCTCGGGCGGCACGCTGCGCTGGGCGAACTGGACGTACTACCTCGACTACGACGAGGATGCCGGGGACTGGCCCTCGCTCAATCAGTTCATGGAGCAGTCGGACATCCGCGTCGAGTACTTCGAGGACATCGACGACAACAAGACCTTCGTCGCCAAGATCAAGGATCAGCTGAAGCTCGAGCAGGACACGGGCTACGACGTCTTCGTCCCCTCGGACACCACGATCGTGCGGCTGCTCGAGCAGAATCAGCTCATGGAGTTCGAGCGCAGCCGGATGCCCAACGTCGACGCCCAGATGATCGACATGGTGCAGAACGCCTCCTTCGATCCCGACCGCACCTGGACGATCCCCTACCAGGCCGGCATGACGGGCCTCGTCTACAACACGCAGCGCTATCCGAAGGGCGTGCGCGAGGTCTCCGACCTGTGGGCCCCGGAACTCGCGGGCAAGGTCAATCTGCTGACCGAGCAGGACGACACCCTGGCCCTCATCATGCTCGAGCAGGGCGTCGACATCGAGGGCGACTGGGGCGACGACGAGTTCGAGGCGGCGCTCGACGTCGTGCGGCAGCAGATCGGCAGCGGCCAGGTCGCGACGGTCAAGGGCAACTCGTACACCCAGGATCTGCAGCAGGAGACCGTCTGGGCGGGCATGGCGTGGTCGGGCGACATCGCGATCCTCAACGAGGAGGCCGGCGAGGAGATCTGGCGCTTCGTCGTGCCCGACTCGGGCGCGTCCGTCTTCGTCGACTCCTTCGCGATGCCGCTCGCCACGCAGGCCTTCGATCAGGTGCACGAGCTCATCGACTACTACTACGAGCCCGAGGTGGCCGCGCAGGTCGCGGCCTACGTGCAGTACGTGACGCCGGTCGCCGGGGCGCGCGAGGCGATGGCGGCGAGCGATACTCCCGAGCTGGCGGAGAATCCCCTCATCTTCCCGGACGAGGAGATGTCGCAGCGCATCTTCGACATGCGGGCGCTCTCGGCGCAGGAGGACAACCGCTACTCGCAGGCCTACCAGAAGGTGCTCGGCAACTAGACGCCGCCGTCCGTGGTCGTTCCGCGCTTTCGCCGTCATCCTGCGCGGAGGGAGCGCAGCGAGTGCAGTCGCAGGATCCACACGGCCGCATCGCAGGGCCCACCGGTGGATTCTGCGACTCGCTCCGCTCGCGCAGAATGACCGGACCCGCGCGGCCCGCGGTAGACCCGCTCAGCCCGCGGGGTCCGCGTCGCCCGCGGCGGCCTTCCACTCGGCGGCGCGGGCGGTCAATCGGGCGGCGAGTGCTCGCAGCGCATCCGGGTCGTCGGATCGCGCGACGGCCAGGCCGAGCAGAAAGGTGGACAGGGGGGCCGCGGGCCGCGCGACGTCGTGCGCCACGTCCCGGGCCACGTCGAGCACGGTGCCGATCGACACCGATCCCGGTTCGAGCCCCAGCTCGGCGGCGGCGGCGATCAGCCACTCGTCGAGCGCCTGCGGGGGAAGGTGCTTCGGGTCGCTCATGTCGGTCTCCTTCGTTCGGGGTCTGCGGGACGGGTCGGGTTCTGCGGCGGATCGGGCTCCGACCGTTCGTTGCCGCCGCCATCGCCGGTCGAGCGAGCGGAGCGAGTCGACACCCCATCGCCGCCCTCGACCGCCCGCTCGAGGTCCGCGGGCTCGTCGATGTCGGCGGTCGTATCCCCCGTCGCGGCGACGCTGCGCAGACGCAGGCCGTCGAGGAGCCTTCGCAGCGGCGCGTGCGCGAGCTGCCCGTCGAGCGAGTCGACGCGCTCGCGCAGCACCGCGCTGCGGTAGACCCCCGCCAACCACTGGTCCCGACCGGCGTCGTCCCGCAGCACGATTCCGCCCTCATCGCGCGCGTCGGCCAGCTGGGCGCGCAGCAACGCGCACACCGCATCCGGGCGCACGAGGTCGCAGGAGAGCAGCAGCATCCACTCGGCGCGCACGTGCGGCAGCGCGGCGGCGAGCGCGGCGAGCGGTCCGGTGAAGGGTGGATCCTCGCGCACGATCACCACCCCGCCCGTGCCCGCGTGCGCGGGACCGACCACGACGATGCGTCGCGCTCCCGCCCCGCGAGCCGCCGCCACCGCGCGGTCCACCAGCCGCTCGCCGCCGAGCCGCAGCACCGCCTTGTCGCGTCCTCCCATGCGCCGCCCGCGGCCGCCCGCGAGCACCACGGCGTCGATATCCGGCCCCGTCACGGCGCCACCAGGATCACGGGCACCGTATCCCCCGGCGCGACGTCGCCCCGGTCCGCCCCGACGAGCGCGTACCCGTTCGCAGCGCCGTGCCCGCCGACGGCGTGCGAGACGCCGCTCGGGTCGACCGCTGGAACGCAGCTCGGCCCGTCCGGTCCGTCGGCCACGACGACGGGCAGCACCTGCAGGCGTCCCGCGGCTCCGCGCCACCCCGCCGCGGCTCGGGCCGGCACACGGATCCGCTGCACATCGTCGCGACCCTGCAGCGCCAGGAGGGCAGGGCGCACGAAGAGCTCGAAGCTGACCGCCGCGCTCACGGGGTTGCCCGGCAAGGCGAAGACGAGCGCGCCGCTCGAGAGCCGGCCCGCGCACTGCGGCTGACCGGGTCGCACCGCGACCCGCACCGCCCGCACCCGCTCTTCGCGCTCGAGCGCGATCCGGACGACATCGTGCCGCCCCGGCCCCACCCCGCCGGTCGTCACGACGACATCGCTCTCGGCCCCGAGCTCGCGCAGCTGCCGGGAGATGCCGGGCGCGTCGTCCGCGCTGCGGCGCACCGCCACGGGCTCGATGCCGAGTTCACGCAGCAGTCCGGCGATGAGCAGCGAGTTCGATTCGGGGATCCGGCCGCGTTCGAGAGATTCCCCGGGACCGCGCAGTTCCGAGCCCGTCGCGATCACCGCGACCCGGGGCCGTCGCCGCACGCGCACCTGCTGCGCACCGGCGGCGGCGAGCGCGGCGAGCCTCGCGGCACCGAGCGGCTGCCCCGCGTGCGCGATCGCGCTCCCCGCCGCGACGTCTTCGCCGCGGCGGCGAATGTTCGTGCCGACTCGAGCGGGAGCCTGCACCCGCACCGCGCGATGCGCCCAGACGTCATCGCTGCGGTCGCTCAGGGTGCTCTCGACCGGCACCACGGCGTCGGCCGTGCTGGGGACGGGCGCGCCGGTCATGATCCGCACCGCGGTCCCGGGCGCGATCGTCGGATCGGCGTCGCTGCCGGCAGCGACCTCGCCGACGATGCGCAGTTCGACGGGATCGCGCTCGCTCGCGGTCGCGAGATCGGCGGCCCTGAGCGCATATCCGTCCATCGCCGAGTTGTCCCAGAGCGGCAGGGGGTGCCGCGACCGCACGGTTTCCGAGAGGATCATGCCGTGCGCCTCGTGCACCGCGACGACCCGCTCGGGAAGCGGGGTCGAGGCCTCGAGGATCCACGACAGGTGCTCCTCCACAGAGATCCGCATGCCGGCAGCCCCCTTCTTCGCGTCTGCAGCCGCGGACCCGGCCGATGCCGGCCTTGCCCCGACCGTCATTCAATGCTATCCAAGGAGTGTGTCCCGAATCGCTGCTCGTCGCCGAGTGACCCGCCTCTCAGTAGGCGGATCGAGGATGGAACGAGCGGATTTCCTGGCGGTAGAAGAGCCCCTGGAGATCCGGGTCTCCGGTCGCTCCCTCGCCGTGACGATGCGCACCCCCGGCAATGACATCGATCTCGCGGCGGGTTTCCTGGTCTCGGAGGGCGTGATCCACCGCTCCGGCGACCTCATGGCGGCCATCCATTGCGCGAGCGACGGCGAGCCCAACACCTACAATGTGCTCGACGTGGCCCTGGGCCCAGGCGTCCCGCCGCCCGATCCGAGTCTGCAGCGCAACTTCACCACGACGAGCGCCTGCGGGCTCTGCGGAAAGGCCAGTATCGAGGCCGTGCACACAGCCGCGCGCTACACCGTCGATACGGATCCCCTGACCATCGACGCGGCACGGCTCATCGGTTTTCCCGACGCGCTGCGCGCCGGGCAGGCGGTCTTCGAGCGCACCGGGGGGCTGCACGCGGCGGCGCTGTTCGACGGGCGCAGCGGTGACCTGCTCGTGCTGCGCGAGGACGTGGGTCGTCACAACGCCGTCGACAAGGTGGTCGGCTGGGCCTTGCGGAACGACCGGCTCCCCGCGCGGGGGTGCGTGCTCATGGTCTCCGGGCGCGCGAGCTTCGAGTTGACGCAGAAGGCGCTGATGGCCGGCATCCCCATGCTCGCAGCAGTCTCGGCCCCCTCCTCCCTCGCCGTCGAACTCGCGGCCGACGCAGGTCTCACCCTCGCCGGATTCGTCCGCGGCCCCTCGATGGTGCTCTACAGCCGACCCGATCGTGTCACGGACGATGTTGCCGCACCGCCCCCGGACCGTACCGACCCGCGCGCGGAGCACCGCGCGCGCCACCTTCAGGAAGCAGACCAGTCATGACTCCCCACGCCCCGGAAGAGGATTTCTCAGACGCCGATATCGAGGTGTCCGAGCCGAAGACCTACGCGGCCGGGCTCGGCGGAGTGTTCCACTCGATGGAGCCGGCGCTCACGCAGATGGGCCTCGCCCGCACGGTGAAGCTCATGACGAAGATCAACCACAAGGACGGCTTCGACTGCATGAGCTGCGCGTGGCCGGATCCCGACCATCGCAAGATCGCCGAGTTCTGCGAGAACGGCGGCAAGGCGGTGACCTGGGAGGCGACCCCGCTGAAGGTGGAACGGTCGTTCTGGCGGGAGCACTCGATCAGCTCGCTCGAGGACAAGACCGAGTACTGGCTCGGCATGCAGGGCCGGCTGATCGAACCCGTGTACAAGGCGAAGGGCTCGGATCACTACGAGCCGATCGGCTGGGACGCCGCGTACGCGCTCATCGCCGATCACCTGCACGCGCTCGACACCCCGGACGAGGCCGCCTTCTACACGAGCGGCCGGGCGTCGAACGAGGCCGCCTTCATCTACCAGCTCTTCGCGCGGGTGCTCGGCACGAACAACCTCCCCGACTGCTCGAACATGTGCCACGAGTCCACCGGCACCGCCATGACTCACACCGTCGGCATCGGCAAGTCCACGGTCGCCTACAAAGACTTCGAGGAATCCGATCTGATCATCATCATGGGTCAGAACCCCGGCACCAACCACCCCCGCATGCTCACCGCACTGCAGGAGGCGAAGGAGCGGGGCGCGCGCATCGTCGCGGTCAACCCGCTGCCCGAGGCCGGCCTGATCGGGTACAAGGATCCTCAGCGGGTGCGGGGCTACGTCGGCAAGCCCACTCAGATCGCCGACCAGTTCATCAAGATCCGCTCGGGCGGGGACATGGCGCTGCTCCAGGCCGTCTCCAAGCGCGTGCTCGACGCCGAGCGGGCCGATCCGGGCAAGGTGCTCGACCACGACTTCCTCGAGCGGCACTGCGACGGCTTCGAGGCCTTCGCCGCGCACATCGACGGGGTCGATGAGCGCGAGGTGGCCCGTGCCACGGGCATCCCGGTCTCGGAGATCGACGAGCTCGCGGAGCGCTATCTCAACGCCGACCGCGTCATCATCTGCTGGGCGATGGGCATTACCCAGCACCGCAAGGGCGTCGACACGATCCGCGAGATCATCAACCTGCTGCTGCTGCGCGGCAACATCGGCAAACCCGGTGCCGGCGCCTCGCCGATCCGCGGTCACAGCAATGTACAGGGGGATCGCACCATGGGCGTCTGGGAGCAGATGCCCGACTCGTTCCTCGATGCGCTGGGCGCTGAGTTCGGCTTCGAGCCTCCTCGCGCGCACGGCGTCGACGCCGTGCATGGGATCCGCGCCCTCGATCAGGGGAAGATCAAGGTGTGGATGGGCCTCGGCGGCAATCTGCTCGGCGCGATCTCGGACACGAATCTCGCGGAATCGGCGATGCGCAAGACGCGGCTCAGCGTGCAGCTCTCGACGAAGCTCAACCGATCCCACGTCGTCACCGGAGAGGAGGCGCTGATCCTCCCGGTGCTCGGCCGCACCGAGATCGACATGCAGGTATCCGGCCCGCAGTACGTCACGGTCGAGGACTCCGTGTGCGCCGTGCACGCCTCGCACGGCCAGATCGCGCCGATCTCGGATCAGGTGCGCTCGGAGACCGCGATCGTCGCCGGCCTCGGGCACGCGACCTTCGGGGATCGCCACGGCATCGACTGGCGCGCCATGATGCGCGACTACGATGTGATCCGCGATCACATCTCGCGCGTGGTACCGGGCTGCGAGAGCTACAACGAGAAGACCCGCACCCGGGACGGCTTCGTGCTGCCGAACGGTCCGCGCGACGAGCGCCGCTTCGACACCGACACCGGGAAGGCGCACCTCACGGTCAACGAGCTCGAGCACGTCGAGTGCCCGCCCGGGCGCCTGCTGCTGCAGACGGTGCGGTCGCACGACCAGTTCAACACCACCATCTACAGCCTGAACGATCGCTATCGCGGCATCAAGAAGGGCCGCTACGTGATCTTCGTGCACCCCGACGACCTCGCGGAGCTCGGCATCGAGGACGGCCAGAGCGTCGACATCTTCAGCGAGTGGCGCGACGAGCCCGACCGGGTGTTGCGCGGCTTCCGCGCTGTGGCCTTCCCGACGGCGCGCGGCTGCGCCGCTGCATACTTCCCCGAGGCCAACGTGCTGGTGCCGCTCGACAGCACCGCTCTCGAGAGCAACACTCCGGTGTCGAAAGCAGTCGTGATCCGACTCGAGCCGTCGCGGTCCCCGGCCGGCGTCGGCCGCCCCGCCGTGGTGTGAGCGAGCGCGGCACCGCCGGTTGAGCGAGCGCGGCACCGCCGATTGAGCAAGCGCGGCGAGTCGAAACCGCGGATACGTGCACCCGGGCTTCGACTCGCCTCCTCCTCACTCAATCGGCGGTGCGCTCAGCACAGTCCTACTTGTTCGCCGCGGTGGGTGCTCCGATCCCCGGATCGATCTGGACCGGCCCCGCCGCCGACGGCCGCGGATCGAAGTCGAAGATCTCCACCGGGAGGTAGACGGTCGAACACGAGTTGGGAATGTCGACCACGCCCGAGAGCCGGCCCTCGATCGGGGCGGCGCCGAGCAGCAGGTACGCCTGCTCGGGGCTGTACCCGAACTTCGTCAGGTAGTCGATCGCGTGCAGACATGCGCGCTGGTACGACAGGTGCGAGTCCAGGTACTTCTGCTCGCCGTCCAGGGTCACCGAGGTGCCCGAGAAGGCCAGCCAGTGGCTGTACTGCGGATCGACGTTGCCGGGCACGAAGATCGCGTTCTCGCTCACTCCGTAGGTCTCCATCCCGCCCTTGATGATGTCGACGCGCAGGTCGATGAACCCGCCCATCTCGATCGCTCCGCAGAAGGTGATCTCCCCGTCGCCCTGCGAGAAGTGCAGGTCGCCCATCGATAGGTTGGCCCCGTCGACGAACACCGGGTAGAACACCCGCGTTCCCTTCGTGAAGTTCTTGATGTCCTGGTTGCCGCCGTTCTCGCGCGGAGGCGCGGTGCGCGCGGCCTCGGAGCCCACACGCCCCCACTCATCCCTGGGGACGCCGCCGAGGATCGCGTGCTCGGCCTCGGGCGGCAGCGCGAGCGGCGGCACACGATCCGGATCCGTCGCGATCAACGCACCCTCGCGCGCGTTCCACTTCGCGAGCAGCTCGGCCGACGGCGCTGTGCCCATGAGGCCGGGATGGATGATCCCGGTGAACGAGACGCCCGGCACGTGCCGGGAAGTGGCGGTCTGCCCCGAGAAATCCCAGATCGCCTTGTAGGCGTCGGGGAACTGCTCCGTGAGGAAGCCGCCACCGTTGTTCCGTGAGAAGATGCCCGTGTATCCCCAGCCCTGTCCCGCGAGGGGACCGGAATCTTCCTGCGGGATCGGACCGACGTCGAGGATGTCGACGATCAGCAGGTCGCCCGGCTTCGCACCCTCCACGCGGAACGGACCGCTGAGCGTGTGCACGGTCAGCAGCGGCGCATCGAGGATGTCTTGAGCCGAGTCGTCGTTGCGGATCGCACCGTCGAACCACTCACGGCAGTCGACCCGGAAACTGTCTCCCGGTTTGACGGTCGCGACGGGCGGGATCTCGGGGTGCCAGCGATTGTGCCCCAGCTTCTCCTGCTCGGTGAACTTCTTCGACGAGTCGAGCTTGAATACGTGTTCCGGCATGGTTACCTCTCCTTGCTTCCTCGGGATCGGCTCCGTCGCCGATCCGTGTTCGTTGGGCTTCGGGACTCACGACCGCGGCAGTTTTGCGTGCAGCGGGTTGGTGGTGACGGATGGGGGGCGGCCGGGCCCTCGATTCGGCAGCCGATCCACGACGGCCGGCTCGTGCGCGCTGCGCGCTGCGCCGTCGATGAGGCGATACGCCGACGTTCCGGCTGCAGACAGGTGCGGCGCCGTGATCGCGCGCTTCGCCGACGCGCCGCACGCTCGGCATCTCGTCTCGTCGGGAACCTCGGACATCGAATACAGGGCGTCGAAGCGGCACCCCTCCGAGCACTGGAACGAGTAACTGGGCAATGCGATCGGCCTTTCTCTGGGGGTATTGAGGGATGCGCACTCAGCGTTCGACCGGCACCTCCTGCGACTGCACCGCGGCCGGCTTTCCCAGCACCCACGCGAGTCCCAGGAGCACGACCCCGATCACCGCGGCGACGGCCCCCTCGATCGCTCCGGTGACGTAGCTGCCCGTGAGCAGCAGCATCGCGGGAACAGCGCCGGTGAAGATGCCGAGCAGCAGAGTGAACCAACCGGTGCGCCGCGTGAGCGAGTCCTTGCCGCGCGCGAGCACCAGGAAGAAGAGGAACCAGAGCACCGCCCAGGAGAACCAGATCATCCCGAATACCGGATCATCGAACTCAGTGAACTGCAGGATCCCGTAGACCACGGCGCACGCCGCAACGAACAGGGAGAACCATCCGAGCCCCTCCCCCGAGGCTCCCGTGAGCTGATTCCACGCCACGTACAGGTACGTGAATCCGAAGAGATACAGACCGGACGCGCCGAGCACCGCCGCCGGGTCGCCTCCCGATTGCAGAATGATCAGTGTGGGAAAGACGACCTGCATCCCGCCCACGAAGAGGTTCATCGCGGCGGCAGACTTCCCGGAAACGGTCCCGAGCAGCATGAGCCCGTTCACGAACAGTACGGCTCCGACGTACAGCAATCCGACATGACCCATGGTCTTCCACCCTCGCTCCATTGCGTTGACGAAATCGGGGGTGCGACCCGTGGGACACTCCCCTGTGGTGCTGGCCCGTCCGCGTCGCGATCGAAGGTCGGCACGTATTTTGGACGCTACGCCTGTTTCACAGGGAAGTCAACGAGCCCGCGGTTCCATCTCCGCAGATGCGGATCTAGACTGCATATCATGACGCATTTCCGGATAAGCGAGGCCGCAGCCCTGATCGGAGTGAGCGACGACACGATCCGCCGTTGGGCGGCCGACGGGCTCCTGCAGTCCGCCGTCGACGCGTCGGGACGGCAAGTGGTCTCGGGACGTTCGCTCGCCGCCCGGTCGCTCGCGCTGGCGCCCGAGGCCGATGAGAGCTCGCCGATCCGCCGCAGCGCGAGAAATCGTTTCACCGGGATCGTCACGGCGGTCGAGAGCTCCGGTCTCGTGGCCCAGGTCGAGCTGCAGTGCGGGCCCAATCGCGTGGTCTCGTTGATGACCGCGGAGGCGCTGCGCGAGCTCGACCTCGATGTGGGCTCCCGCGCGACGGCGATCATCAAGGCGACCAACGTCGTCATCGAGACCGAGAAGAGGTAAGTCGGCATGCCCGCTGTTCGACGCGCACATACCCGCGCACGCACCCGCATCGCAGCCGCCGCCGCGGTAGGCGCCGCCGCGCTCCTGCTGCTCGGCTGCTCCGCCCCGAGCACCTCCGCCCCGAGCACGTCGGCGCCGGCCGAGGGCACGGCGGCCGCCGGCGGGGAGTTCGAAGGCGAGCTCACGGTATTCGCCGCCGCATCTCTGCAACCCGCATTCGAGCAATTGGCCGAGAGGTTCACGGCGCAGCATCCGCGCGTCACGCTCACGCAGACCTTCGACGGATCGTCGGTCCTCGCGACCCAGATCCAGAGCGGCGCCGGCGCAGACGTCTTCGCATCGGCCGACGAGGCCAACATGCAGAAGGTGGTCGACGCCGGCCTCATCGAGAGCGAGCCGGCGACATTCGCCACCAGCGAGCTGGTGATCGCGGTGGCACCGGACAATCCGCTCGGCATCGAGACGCTCGCCGACCTCGCCCGACCGGCGACCGGCGGCGCGCTCCCGGTCGTGGTGGTCTGCGCCGCGGAGGTGCCGTGCGGCACCGCGTCGCGCACACTGCTCGAGCGCGACGGGGTCGCGCTCGATCCGGCGAGCGAAGAGCAGAACGTGACGGCCGTGCTCACCAAGGTGCGCGGCGGGGAGGCCGACGCCGGGCTCGTCTATCACTCCGACGTGCTGCGCTCGGGCGACGAGGTCGTGGGCGTGCCGATCCCCGGTGCGGAGGATGCTGCGGGGGCCTACATGATCGCCCCCGTCGTCGGATCCGCTTCGCCGGAGGCGGCCGCGGCCTTCGTCGATTTCATGGGCTCGGAGGAGGCGCAGCGCGTGCTCGCCGACCTCGGATTCCGGCCGGCGTGACCCGCTCGAACGGCGGCGAGCGTACGGCGCTGCCCCCCGCGCTCCTCGTGCCCGCGGGACTCGCGGCCGCAGTGCTCCTCCTGCCGCTCAGCGCCCTGTTCCTGCGGGTCGACTGGGCGCTCGTGCCCGCCACAATCGTCTCCCCCGCCGCGCTCAGCGCGCTGGGGCTGTCGCTCGTCACCGCCACGATCGCCACGGTGCTGTGCATCGTGCTCGGTCTGCCCCTCGCCCTGGTGATCGCCCGCGCCGACGGACTGCTCGCGACAGTGCTCCGCGCGCTCACGACGCTTCCGCTGGTACTGCCCCCGCTCGTGGGCGGTCTGGCCCTGCTCTCCCTGCTGGGCCGCGGCGGGGTGCTCGGAGATGCGCTCGAGGGCCTCGGGGTACGGATCCCGTTCACCACAGTCGCGGTGGTCATCGCGCAGACCTTCGTCGCTCTCCCGTTCCTGGTGATCGCGGTCGAGGGGGCCCTCCGCGGCATCGACCGCGGCTACGAGCGCGCCGCAGAGAGCCTCGGGGCACGGCCCTGGACGGTGCTGCGACGCGTAACGCTCCCGCTTCTCGCACCCAGCCTCACTGCCGGTGCGATCCTCTGCTTCACCCGCGCGCTCGGCGAGTTCGGAGCGACCGCGCTCTTCGCGGGCAACGCCGCCGGCACGACACGCACCATGCCGCTGGCCATCTACACGGCGTTCAACGGCGCCGGGGTATCTCAGGACACGGCGCTGACGCTCTCGCTCCTGCTCGTGCTGGTCGCCGTCGTGGCACTGCTCTTCATGCGTTCGCGGCCGGTCGGGGCGGGGCTGTGAGCGGGCGGCTCTCGTTCGAGGCGCGCGTGCAGCGCGGCGCATTCGCGCTGCACGCGACCGGGCACGTCGACCGCGGCGAGGTGCTCGGAGTGATCGGGGCGAACGGCTCGGGCAAGTCGACGCTCATCGGGGCGATCGCCGGAACGCATCGCATCACGGCCGGCCGGATCGCGCTCGGCGATCGGGTGCTGTGCTCGCGCGCGGCGGGCGCACCCGAAATCCAGATGCCTCGATCCGAGCGCCGGATCGGTCATCTCGATCAGCGGGCCAGGCTCTTCCCGCACCTCGATGTGCGCGCGAACATCGCGTTCGGCCCTCGGGCGCAGGGCGCACGCCGCCGCGCGGCCGACGTCGTCGCCGAAGAGTGGCTGGAGCGCATCGGACTGCCGGATCGAGCCCGCTCGCACGCGCATCAGCTCTCCGGCGGGCAGCAGCAGCGCGTCGCGATCGCGCGCGCACTCGCGGCGCGGCCGGATGCCGTGCTGCTCGACGAGCCGTTCGCCGCGCTCGACGTCGTGAGCAGCGAAGAGCTCCGTGCACTGGTGGCGGCGGAGCTGAGCCGGTCGGGTGTGCCGATGGTGATCGTGACGCACGACCCGGTCGATCTCATCGCGCTCGCAGACCGCGTGCTGGTGCTCGAACAGGGGCGGATCGGCCAGTCCGGGCGGGTGGCCGACGTGCTCGCCGCGCCGTCGAGCCCGTTCGCCGCCGAGTTCACCGGTCGCGTGCTCGTCAAGGGGGTCGCCTCGGAGCGGGGCACGCTGCGTCTCGCCGACGCACCGCTGGACGAGCTGCACGGACGCGGCGAATTGCCGGCGCCCGGCGAACCCGCGGTGGCGAGCTTCGCGCCCTCCTCCGTGCGCGTCCGGCCCGCGGACACGGCTCACCCGCGGAGGCTCGAACGGACGCCCCAGGGCCGCACGTGCTGGAACGACACGATCCGCTCCGTATCGGCGAGCGCCGCGGGCGCGGCGGGCGTGCGCCTCGAGTTCGCCGGCTGGCCCGGATTCGCGGCCGAGCTCCCGCTGTCGGGCGCGCTCGAACGGTGGCTCGCCACCGGCTCGCCCGTGCGTCTCGAGCTCTCGGCGGACGACGTGCGCTACGCCGTCCCGAGACGGGCCTCGGAGCCGGGCGAGGTCCCTGCACCGTGAACCCGCCCAGCGCGCGGTGTTAGGGTCTGGGGACGGGTGCGGCGCGCACCGAGCCAGCAGTTCGCATTCGAGGATCGAGGTGGAACGGAGATGTCGACAGCTCCGATACCGGGTGCGCGGCGTCTGCCCGCGACCGGCTTGCGCGATGCGCGCCGCCGGCCGCTCCGGGATCTGCGGATCTCGGTGACCGATCGCTGCAACTTCCGCTGCGTCTACTGCATGCCCAAGGAGATCTTCGGCCGGGACTACCGCTTCCTCGAGCACGATCAGCTGCTCAGCTTCTCCGAGATCGTGCGCATCGCGCGACTCGCCGTGGGGCTCGGCGTGCGCAAGCTCCGGTTGACGGGCGGCGAGCCGCTGCTGCGGAAGGGGATCGAGGAGCTCATCGCCGAGCTCGCCGCGCTCCGGACCCCGGAGGGCGCCCCGCTCGATCTAGCGCTCACGACGAACGGCTCGGCGCTCCCGGTGAAGGCGGAGGCGCTCCGCCGCGCCGGGCTGCAGCGGGTGACGGTCTCGGTGGACTCGCTCATCGAGTCGCGCTTCCAGGCGATCAACGACGTGCGGTTCCCGCTCTCCCGCGTGTTCGACGGCATCGCCGCCGCCGAGGCGGCGGGCCTCGGGCCGATCAAGGTCAACGCGGTGATCAAGCGCGGTGTCAACGACGACGAGGTGCTGGATCTCGCGGAGCACTTCCGCGAGACCGGGCGCACGCTGCGGTTCATCGAGTACATGGACGTGGGCTCCTCGAACGGCTGGGCGCTCGACGACGTGGTGCCATCGGCCGAGATCGTGCGCCGCATCGACGAGGCGCACCCGTTGGATCCGCTCCCCGCAGCGCACCCCGGCGAGACCGCGAAGCGGTGGCGCTACCGCGACGGGGCCGGGGAGATCGGCGTGATCTCGAGCGTTACCGGGGCCTTCTGCGGCTCGTGCACCCGCGCGCGGATCTCCGCGGAGGGCACGCTCTACACCTGCCTCTTCGCCACCTCCGGGACCGATCTGCGCACGCTGCTGCGGGACGGCTCCGATGACGACCGGATCACGGAGACCCTCTCGGGGGTGTGGCGCGCGCGCGACGATCACTACTCCGAGCTGCGCGCCCGCGGCGCCGGGCCGGATACCGGGCGCCGCATCGAGATGTCGTACATCGGCGGCTGAAGCGGCCGGTCCGGCGACCGCAGCGAGTCGAGAGCGCGGCCGCGCACGTTTCGACTCCTCGCAGGCCCGTCGCTCGACCAGCGGGACGGTCTACAGCCCGACCCACTCGGCGCTGCCGTCGGAGAAGTGCTGCCGCTTCCAGATCGGCACCTCGTGCTTGATCCGCTCCACCAGGCGCTCGATCGCTGCGAAGGCCTCTGCACGATGCGGCGAGGCCGCGGCAGCGACCAGGGCCGCGTCCCCGATCGCGAGGGATCCAACGCGGTGCGCGGCGGAAAGGTGGACGCCGGACCGCTCGACCTCCTCGCGCACGAGCGCGGCCAGGATCCGTTCGGCCTCGGGGTGCGCGCTGTAGTCGAGGGAGCGCACCTGCTCACCGCCATCGTGGTCACGGATCACGCCGTGGAAGAGCACGAGCGCACCGCACCGCGGTGATGCGACGGCGGCGCGCACCGCCGTCTCGTCGATCGGTTGCGCGGAGACGCGCGCATATGGCTGCTGCATGGGCTCCCTTCCGCTCGATCGAGCGCTCACTTCACCCTAGACGCTCCGGATGCACGGCACGCGCCAGTCGGCGCAGCGAGTCCGGCCTCGCGAGCGCTCCAGTCGACCGACCAGGCGGTGCTACCGTGAGGTATGACCACGATCCATGCGACGGGCACCAGCACGATGCACTTCCGCGCGGAGCGCGCGACCATCACGGCTCGCGTCACAGCGACTTCGCGCAGCCGATCCGCGAGCATCGACGAGGCGACCCGCCTCCACAACGCCACGGTGCGGCGGGCCGAACAGCTGCGCGCGAGCGGAGACGCCACCTGGCATGCTGCAGACCCCACCAGCACCTGGGCGCACAAGACCTACGCCGAGGGTTCGAAGAAGCAGGTCGTCATCGAGCACACCACCTCGAGCCGGGTGCGCATCAAGCTCGCGAACCTCGACCTCGTGAGCGAGCTGGTCACCGGGCTCGCCGAAGACGGACTGTCGACCGAGGTCACCTGGACGCTCACCGAGGCCACGCGCCGAGTGCATGAGCGGCGCGTGCGGGCCGCAGCCGTCGGCGAGGCCCGCCTCGTCGCCGAGGACTACGCGACGGCGCTGGGTACGCGTATCGGCACCGTGGTCAGCGTTTCCGATGCGCAGCCCGCCGCCTTCCCGGCGCAGCCCCGTTTCGCCGCAGCCGGTGCGGTCGGAGATGGCTCGGCGGGCATCACCGTCGAGGAGATCGCGGTGAGCGCGACGGTCTCCGGCGTCTACGAGACCGACTGAGGCTCAGGGCGCACCGAGGTCGGCGCGGGCGCTCCCCTCGAGGAGGTGCGGTGCCACGCGCTCGAGGGCGCGGATCCCGCCCCTGAGAAATCGCACCTTTCCGGCCCCCTGCGCGATGAGCGTGCGCGCGGCTCGGATTGAGCGCGGATCGCGCTCGCAGTAGACCGTGACCGGCCCCTCGAGCGCGACGCTCCCGGACTCGAGCTCGGCAAGCGGAAGCGTCTCGGATCCTCTGATCCGCAGTCGGGAGCGCTCCTCGGGGGTTCTGACGTCGAGCAGGCGCACCGTCTCGCCCTCTGCGAGCATCTCGGCGAGTTCGGGCGCCTCGATCGCGGGCGGGGCCGCGATCGAGCCGGCGCAGAACCGCTCGTAGTCGATGAGTCCGGTCACGGGCTCAGCCGACGGATCCCGACCGAACGCGACTTCGCGAGTGCGGGCCGAACGGGCGTCGTAGACGAGCACACGCCCGATCAGTGCGTCCCCGATGCCCGCGATGAGCTTGAGCGCTTCGGTCGCGAGCAGGGATCCCACCGTGCCGCAGAGCCCCGGGAGTACCCCGCCCGTGCCGCAGTCCACGACGTCTTCGGGCGGCGGCGGGGCCGGGAAGAGATCACGGAACCCGGGATACCGGGGGCGCCAGGAGATCCCGACCTGACCGTGAAACTGCAGGATCGATCCCCAGACGAGCGGGAGGCCCAGCAGCTCCGCGGCATCGGCCACGAGATAGCGGGTGGGGAAGTTGTCGCTGCCGTCGATGACGAGGTCGTAGCCGCGCAGCACGTCGAGCGCGTTCTCGGAGGTCACGCGGATCTCGTGCGCTTCGACGCGCACGCCCGGATCGAGCGCGTGCACCGTCTCAGCCAGAGACGCGACCTTCGATCTGCCGATGTCCGCGGTCCCGTGAGACACCTGCCGATGCAGGTTCGAGAGCTCCACCCGGTCGTCGTCGACGATGCCGATCGTGCCGATCCCCGCACCCGCAAGATAGGGCACGCTCGCGCTGCCCAACCCCCCTGCCCCGATCACCAGCACCCGCGCGGCCGCGAGGCGGAGCTGCGCCTCCTCGCCGAAGCCGGGCAGCAGCATCTGCCGCTGTGCGCGCGCCCGCCGGTCGTCGCCCAGCGCCCCGGCCGGCTCGACGAGCGGTCCCGGCCGCGCCTGCTGCTCCGCGTTCATGCGGCCATTGTAGGGCGTGCGTCTGCGCGCCGAGCGAGCGGAGCGAATCATCCGCGAGCAGCCGGGGCTTCGACTCGTCGCTGCGCACCTCGCTCGACCGGCGGTCGCCCCGCGGGTTGAGCGAGCGGAGCGAGTCGAACCCCACCCGCACCGGCTAGCATGGCGGTATGCCCCAGATCACCGTTCGCTACTTCGCCGCAGCCGCCGAAGCGGCAGGCCGGGACGAGGAGCGCTGGGACGCTCCCCCGGCCACCCTCGATGCGCTGCGCGACGAGCTCGGGCGCAGGTACGGCGACCCCATGCGCAAGGTGCTGCGATCCGGCTCCTTCCTGGTCGACGGGACGGTGCGCCGCGATGACGGCGAGATCCGCGGTGCGCTCGTCGACGTCCTCCCACCCTTCGCCGGGGGGTGACCGAGGTGCGCCGCTCGGTCGAGGAGCACCGGGACGAGGTGCGCGCGCTGCTCGCGCCCGTCGTGGAGCGTCTGCTGGGCGCGGTCCCGGAGCGCATCGGGATCGACTCCCCCGAACTGCTCGGACGCGTGACGGCCGAGGCGGTGCACGCGCGGACCCCGCTGCCGCCGTTCGACAACTCGCAGATGGACGGCTTTGCGGTGCGCGCGGCCGATCTGGCCGCTGCCGGCCCCGAGCACCGCGTCGCGCTGCGGCTGGGCTGGGCAACCGCTGCGGGCGACCCCCCGGGTGCGCACGCCGCAGGCACCGCGTCGCCGATCATGACGGGCGCGGCGATGCCGACCGGCGCCGACGCGGTCGTGCCCGTCGAGCACGCCCTCCCGCCACGATTCCCGTCGCTCAGCAGATCCGGTGATGCTGCGCCCGAGGGAACGGTGACGTTCGCGGCCCCCGCGTCCGTCGGAAGGTTCGTGCGCCGCGCCGGCGAAGACGTGCCGCAGGGCGCGGAGCTCGTGCCGGCGGGCACTCGCCTGACGCCGGCCCGCATCGGCCTCATCGCCTTCTCCGGGGCGGCGACCGTCGCAGTGCGGCCGCGGCCGCGCGTGCTGCTCTGCTCGACCGGCGACGAGCTCGCGCCTCGCGAGCTCGCGCTGACCCCGGGCCGGATCCACGACGCGAATTCGCCGATGCTCGCCGCGGCGCTCCGCGAGGCCGGCGCTGCAGTACGAACGGTTCGCAGCGGCGACAGCGCCGCGCAGCTGCGATCGGCGCTCGAGTCAGAGGCCGACGCGTGCGATCTCATCGTCACCTCGGGCGGCATCAGCGCCGGCGCGTTCGAGGTGGTGCGCGACGCCCTCGCTCCGCTCGGCGCCGCCTTCACCGCTCTGGCCATGCAGCCCGGCGGCCCGCAGGGTCTCGGACGGCTCGCGCTCGCGGGCCGCTCGGTTCCCGTGATCTGCTTTCCCGGCAACCCGGTCAGCGCGTTCATCTCGGCCGAGGTGTTCCTGCTGCCGACGCTGCGCGGTCTCGCAGGGATGCCCGAGGAGCGGCCCCGCGAGCAGCGCGATCTCGCCCACTCCGTGGAGTCTCCGGCCGACAAGCACCAGGTGCGGCGCGGTCGGATCGAGGCCGACGGGCGCGTCTCGCTGAGCGCGCCGGGATCGCACCTGCTCGGCGACCTCGCCGAGGCCGAGCTGCTGGCGCATCTGCCGCGCGGCATCGCCGCACTGCCCGAGAACGCACCGGTCGAAATCTGGAGGATCGATGGCTGAACAGACCGACGAGACGCATGCATCACGGCTCACCCACCTGCGCGGCGACGGCAGTGCGCACATGGTCGACGTCACGGAGAAGGGCGTCACGAAACGCACCGCCCGGGCCGGGGCGACCCTCGTCACGCGCACCGACGTCGTCGAGCTGCTCGTCTCGGGAGCCCTTCCCAAGGGAGAGGCGCTGGGGACGGCGCGGATCGCCGGGATCATGGCGGCCAAGCGCACCTCCGATCTCATCCCGCTGTGCCACCCGCTGCCGCTGACCCGGCTTGCCATCGACTTCGAGCCGGCGGCGGACCGAGTCCGGATCATCGCCACCGTGACGACGCGCGGAGTCACCGGGGTCGAGATGGAGGCCCTCACCGCGGCGAGCGTGGCGGCGCTGACGCTCTACGACATGATCAAGGCCGTCGACAAGCACGCCACCATCACCGACACGCGGGTGCTGGCGAAATCGGGCGGCAAGAACGGCGATTGGTCGCTCGAGTGAGGCGCGCGATCGTGGTCGTCGTGTCGACCCGCGCGGCCGCCGGCACCACGCGCGACCTCACCGGCCCCGTGATCGCGGCCTGGCTGGCGCAGCGCGGCTTCGTCGCAGACGAGCCCGTGGTCGTGCCGGACGGCGGCGCCGTGACCGACGCGCTCGGCGCCGCACTCGCGGCCGCCCCGGACGTCATCGTGACCACCGGCGGCACCGGGGTCTCGCCCGACGATCGCACGCCGGAGCAGGTGGCACCGCTGCTCGACGTGCAGCTGCCCGGGCTCATCGAGGAGATCCGCCGGCGAGGCGCGCAGACCGTACCCACCGCGCTGCTGACGCGCGGCGTGGCCGGATTCATCGGCGACGCGTTCGTGATCACACTCCCGGGCTCCCCGGGCGGCGTGCGCGACGGCCTCGACGTGCTCGATCCCGTGCTCGAGCACGTGCTGGCGCAGCGCTCCGGTTCCGCGGCGGGCGCGCACAGGGAACGGTAGTCCGCTGGGCCGGGATCCCAGGGGTACCGGGGGTACCGGGGGTACCGGGGGTACCGGGGTCCCCGATCCCGGACCGCGAGCCGCGAGCCGCGATCCGCGATCCGCGATCCGTCGAGAGTGCGAAAAGTGCCGCTCGGGCGGACCGTGAACGACACATATCGGGCTCTCGACGAAACACGCGGGGGGGGAGCCTGCGACTCGTTCCTCGCGCAGGATGACAGCAAGCGTCTCGCGCAGGAAGACAGCAGGCGCCTCGCGCAACGGCGCGACCGCGGTGCATGCGGTACGCCGGCGCATTCCGGGCGCGCAGGATGGCGGGGCGCGGCGGCGCGAACCTCAGACCCCGAACAGCCCCTCGATGGGCCCGCGCGCGAAGAAGACCACGAAGCCCGATGCCACGACCCACAGGAGCCAGTGCACCTGCTTCGCCCGCCCGCTCAGCGCGTGGACCAGCACCCAGGCGACGAACCCGGCGCCGATGCCGTTGGCGATCGAATAGGTCATCGGCATCACGGCCGCGGTCAGGAACACGGGGAGCAGCACGCGGAAGTCGCTGAGATCGATGTTCTTGATCTGCGCCATCATCAGTGCGCCGACGATCACGAGCGCTGCGGCGGCGACCTCCGTCGGCACGATCTGCGTGAGCGGAGTGAAGAACATGGCGAGCAGGAACATGAGCCCCGTCACGATGTTGGCGAACCCGGTGCGGGCGCCCTCGCCGATACCCGCCCCTGACTCGATGAACACCGTGTTCGACGACGACGAGGTCGCTCCGCCGACGATCGCGCCGACGCCCTCGACCACGAGCGCCGACTTCAACCGCGGGAAGTTCCCCCGCTCGTCGGCCAGGCCGGCTTCACGCGAGAGCCCCGTCATGGTGCCCATCGCGTCGAAGAAGTTCGTGAAGAGCAGGGTGAACACGAGCATCACGATGGTCACCGCGCCCACCCGGCCGAGATCGAAGCTGACCGCGCCGATCAGGCTGAGATCGGGCAGGCCGAACGGGGAGCTGCCGAGTTCGGGGACGGTGAGCCCCCAGCCGCCCGCGTTGGCGACCTGTCCGTCGGCACCGGTGCGCGGGCCGAGGTGCAGAAGCGCCTCGACGATCACCGAGATGACCGTGCCCGCGACGAGGCCGATGAGCAGCCCGCCCTTCACCTTCGCGGCGAGCAGCACTCCAGTGAGCACGAGCGTGATGACGAAGATGAGCGTCGGGATCGTGACGACCGAGCCGCCGATGCCCAGGCCCACCGGCGGCGACCCCTGCCCGGTCGAGGTCACGAAACCCGCATTGACGAAGCCGATGAACGCGATGAAAAGACCGATGCCGACCGTGATCGCGAGCTTCAGCTCGACCGGCACGGCGTCGAAGATCATGCGACGCAGGCCCGTTGCCGCGAGCAGGACGATGAGCAGGCCGTTGATCACGACGAGGGCCATCGCCTCGGGCCAGGTGACCTGTCCGACCACGGAGAACGCCAGGAACGCATTGATCCCGAGCCCCGCTGCGAAACCGAAGGGTAGCCGCGAGACGATGCCGAAGAGGATCGTCATGACCCCCGCCGTGAGGGCTGTCACCGCGCTCACCGCGGGGAACGCGAGGGTGTTGCCCTCGACGTCCACGCCGCTCGTGAGGATGATGGGATTGAGGATCACGATGTAGGCCATCGTCACGAATGTGACCAGGCCGCCGCGGATCTCCGTGGCGAACGTGGAGCCCCGCTCGGTGATCTGGAAGTACCGGTCGATGGAGCCGACCTCGCGCTTCGCCCTCTGCTGGCTGCTCCCCTGCTGGCTGCTCCCCTGCCGCGCCTCTGCCACCGGCCGCTCCGTTCCCTCGCGCTGAGTGTTGCCCGAACAGCAGTACGCTACCACTCCGGCGGCCGTGCCCTTCGCCCTCCCGCGGCAAGAGCTGCGCGCGGGCGAGGCCCTTCCGGCCCACCCGAACCCCACCCGAACCCCACCCGCCTCACCCGGCTCGCCCGGCCCACCCGAGCCCCACCCGAACCACGCGCGTCAGTAGTCGTCACCTCGGCGCAGTCCTGGTGACGACTACTGACGCGCGTGGCAATGAGCGCAGGGGACGGAGGGAGCACCGGGCGCACGGGAGCAGAGGGGGCGACGGGGTCTCCGTCCTCCCGCTCGTGCGTGTGCCGAGACCCCCCGGAACATGACGAGGGCCCGTCCCCCGGTTCATCGAACCGGGCGAACGGGCCCTGCGGGATCGGGGTGGCGCGTCAGCTGACACCCTGCAGATCGATGACGAAGATGAGGGTCTTGCCCGAGAGCGGGTGCCCTCCCGCGGTGCCGTAGGCCTGAGCCGGGGGCACGACCAGCTTGCGACGGCCACCGACCTTCATCCCGGGGATGCCCGCCTGCCACCCCTGGATCAGCGAGCGCAGGGGGAAGTTGATCGACTCGCCGCGGCTCCAGGACGAGTCGAACTCCTCGCCCGATTCGTACTCGACGCCCAGGTAGTGCACGTCGACCGTCGAGCTCGCGAGTGCCTCCTCGCCGCTGCCCTCCACGATGTCCACGATCTGCAGCTCGGTGGGTGCGGGGCCCTCCGGGAACTCGATCTCCGGCTTCGTCCTCGGTGTTTCACTCATAGGACCATTCTCTCGGATCCCCGGCTCCCGACGCACGCGAGTTCGCTCAGAGGGAACCCGGTCGCACGCATGTCCAGTGCGTACCGTACAAAGATTCGGCGTCGACACGTGAGGGACTCGCACGAATCCCGCCTCCGACACGGGGTCGGATACCCTTGAGCCTGTGAGATTCGCGCACCTGATCCTCTCCCCCGGTTCTGCACCCGAGCTCGTGGTCGTCCACGACGGGCGCTACGCCCCCGTGCACGCCCTCGGCGCCGCGCACACGACGCTGCAGCAGCTCATCGAGGCCGGACCCGAGGAGCTCGACCGCCTGCGCCAGGCCGCCGGGCAGCTCGCCGACGATGCGTGGATCGACATCACGGGCGCGAGCTACGCCCCCGCGATCATCGGCGCACCCATCGTGCTGGCGGTCGGCCTCAACTACGACGAGCACGCCAGCGAGCTCAGCCTCGACAACGACTCGGGGCCCGTGCTCTTCTCGCTTTTCCCCAACTCGCTCGGCGCCCACGAGGGCGAGGTGCCGCTCACCGCGCACCTCAGCGAGGAGGTCGACTACGAGGGCGAGCTGGGTGTGATCATCGGCGCCCCCGCGAAGAACGTGGCGCCGGAGGACGCCCTCGACTACGTCTTCGGGTATACCGCAATCAACGACATCACGGCGCGCAACATCCAGTTCCAGGAACCGCAGTGGTCGCGGTGCAAGTCGTTCGACGGCTTCACGCCGATCGGGCCGGTGGTGGTGACCGCGGACCAGATCCCCGATCCCCAGGCCCTGCACATCACGACCGACGTCGACGGCCTGCGCGTACAGGACTCGACCACCGAGTACATGATTCGCACTGTGGCCCAGTTGATCTCGTCGATCTCGCAGTCGCTCACGCTGCTTCCCGGCACGGTGATCTCCACCGGATCGCCCGGCGGTGCGGGTCGATCTCGCAAGCCCCCGCTGTATCTTCGGCCAGGCACCGAGGTCACCGTGACGATCGAGGGCATCGGGGCGCTCACCTCGCACTGCACTGAGGCGTAGCCGAGCGCTGGTCGGCTGAGCGAGCGGATCGTGTCCGCCCGTTGGGCGAAGCGCAGCGAAGTCGACACCTGAGCACCCGGGGTTCGACTCGTCGCAAGCTCCTCGCTCGACCAGCGACCCCGCCGGGTGAGCAAAGCGCAGCGGAGTCGACACCCGCGCACCAACCGGGACGGTTTCGACTCGCTCCGCTCGCTCAACCAGCGAGGCCGGGCTTACTCCTCGCCGTCCTCGAGCTTCTCGGGGGCGGTGCCATCGATGATCTCGATCGTCCCGGTCTCGGGCGCGAGGCCCGCGAGCTTCTGCGGCTGCAGGATGTCGTCGAGCTGCGCCTGGTCGAGCAGGCCGCGCGACACCACGAGCTCCGAGACCTTCTCGTTGGTCGCGAGCGCCTCCTTGGCGAGCTTCGCCGCGGCGGCGTAGCCGATGACGGGTGCGAGCGCGGTGATCACGGTCACCGAACGCGACACCGTGTCCTCGAGGCGCTGCTCGTTGGCCGTGATCCCGTCGACGCAGTTGACGCGCAGCGTCTGACAGGCGCGTTCGAGCCAGGTGATCGACTGGAAGAGCGAGTGCGCGATGATCGGTTCGAACGCGTTCAGCTGCAGCTGGCCCGCCTCCACCGCCATCGATACGGTCACGTCTGCGCCGGCGACCGAGTAGGCGACCTGCGACACGGCCTCGGGGATCACCGGGTTGACCTTGCCCGGCATGATCGAGGAGCCCGCCTGGCGCGCGGGCAGGTTGATCTCGCCGAATCCGGCCTGCGGCCCGGACGACAGCAGGCGCAGGTCGTTCGAGATCTTCGAGAGTTTGAGCGCGCTGCGCTTGAGCGCCCCGGAGAAGGTGATGAACACTCCGGTGTCGCTCGTCGATTCGACGAGGTCGCCCGCGGTGACCAGCTCGAGGCCCGTGATGTCACGGAGGTGCCGGATCACGGCCTCCTTGTAGCCGCGCGGCGCGTTGATCCCGGTGCCGATGGCGGTGGCGCCCATGTTGACCTCGCCGAGCAGGCTCACGGCCTCGCGCAGGCGCTCGATGTCCTCGCGCAGCGTCACCGCGAACGCGTTGAACTCCTGCCCGAGCGTCATGGGCACCGCGTCCTGCAGCTGCGTGCGGCCCACCTTGATGATGTGCGAGAATTCGCGCCCCTTCGCGGCGAACGAGTCGGCGAGCAGCGCCAGCTCGTCGAGCAGGCTGCCCAGCGAGAAGGCGAGCGCGATCTTGATCGCGGTCGGGTACGTGTCGTTGGTCGACTGGCTGCGGTTGGTGTGGTCGTTGGGGTTGATGAAGGCGTAGTCGCCCTTCGCGTGGCCGGCGAGTTCGAGCGCGCGATTCGTGATGACCTCGTTGGCATTCATGTTGGTCGAGGTGCCCGCGCCGCCCTGCACCACGCCCACGACGAACTGGTCGTGCAGCATGCCGGTCTTGATCTCCTCGCAGGCGCGGTCGATGAGCGTGACGCGCTGCTCATCGAGCGCTCCGATCTCGAGGTTGGCGCGGGCCGCCGCCTGCTTCACGCAGGCGAATGCGCGGATGAAGTCGGGATACACCGAGATGGGGCGACGTGCGATCGGGAAATTCTCATGAGCGCGCGCCGTGTGCACCCCCCAATAGGCCGACGCGGGGATCTCGACGCTGCCGATCGAATCCGTCTCGGTACGAGTCTGCGCTGACAAGAAGTCACTCACCGGTATCTAGGCTCCATTACTCGAAGAAAAGCGGCCTCTGCCGCACAACGGGATCCAGCCTACTCGGGATCACGCAGAGATTCGGGCCAAGAGGCCCGCAATCCGAAGGATCATCTGCGAGGCGGCTCTGGATCGTCGATTTCGTTCACCCGAATGGCCCCCGTGGCCCCGACCCCCGGACCTTCGACCGGGGCCGATTCCCCGGCCCCCATCGCGGCTCCGCCGCGGCGCAGCACCGAGATCGGCGCGGTGAGCGTCTCGGTCTGGCGTCGCGGATCGTCGGCGACGCCCGGCCGGCCGGCGTGCGTCACGGTGAGGCGGAATCCGCGATCCCGATGGAATCGCAGCTCCCGCTCAGTGAAGAGCCAGGTCAGGCCGATGCCAAACGCGAGCAGACCGGCGACGGCGCTGATGACGAGCGTGGAGCGCGGCCCCAGCGCATCGGCTGCGGCGCCCACGAGCGGCGCACCCACGGGCGTTCCGCCCATGAGGATCGCCATGTAGAGGGCGAGCACGCGACCGCGCACGGCGGGATCCACCGTCGTCTGCACGAACCCGTTCGCGGTGGTGAGCATCGTGGAGATCGCGAGCCCGAAGAACACGAGTGTCGCCGCGAACGTCCAGAACGACGGCATGAGCGCGGCTGCGAGGCTGACCACCCCGATGCCGCCGACCGACATGATCACCACGCGCATGCGCGCGCTCGGCCGCCGCGCCGACAGGAGGGCCCCCGAGAGCGACCCGATCGCGAGTATCGAGGAGAGCAGGCCGTAATCACCCGCCCCGCGGCCGAACTCGACCGCCATCGTCGAGGAGATCACCGGGAAGTTCATGCTGAACGCGCCGACCAGGAAGACCATCACGAAGATCACGAGCAGGTCGTGCCTGGCCAGCACGTACCTGAACCCTGCCGAGAGCTGACGCAGCTGCGACTCCCGCGCGGATCCCCTCGGACGCCCGGTGCGCCGCGCGTCGATGAGCAGCAGCGCGCCGAGCACCGCGAGGAAGGACGCGGCGTTGATGAGGAACACCCAGCCCGATCCCACGACGGCGATGAGCACGCCGGCCACCGCGGGCCCGACGAGCCGGGCCGAGTTGAAGGAGGCCGAGTTGAGCGCCACCGCGTTGGAGAGCTGCTCGGTGCCGACGAGGTCGGAGACGAAGGCCTGGCGCGAGGTGGTGTCGAAGGCGTTGACGATGCCGAGCGCGAGCGCGAAGCCGTAGAGGTGCCAGAGGTGGGCCTGCCCGGTCACGAGCAGCACGCCGAGTCCCGCTGCGAGCAGCATGAGCAGCGACTGCGTGACGAGCAGCACCCGCCGCCGGTCGAAGCGATCCGCCACCGCACCGCTGAAGGGCACGAGCAGCAGCTGCGGCCCGAACTGCAGGGCCATGGTCAGGCCGACCGCCGCGGCGTTGTTGTCGGTGAGCTCGGTCAGCACCACCCAGTTCTGGGTGGTCGCCTGCATCCACGCGCCGATGTTCGAGACGAGCGCTCCTGCGAACCAGATGCGGTAATTGCGCACGGCGAGCGACCGGAACATGTTCGACACGAAGCGGGCGACCTCCTCTGGTTGGCGCTGCACTGAAGGCCCTGTCGGGCACCTCAGGGTACAACGCGTTCGCGCATTGGGCTATTCCGCGGGTGCGGGTGCCCCGGCAATGCCCGGATCCCGCCCGTCATCCTGTGCGAAGGGCGCAGCCCGGAGTCGCAGGATCCACCACCCGCCATGGATCCTGCGACTCCCTCCGGTCGCGTAGGATGACGGGCACGGCACCAGTCGCGCAGGATGACGGGCAATGCCTCCGGCCGCGCAGGATGACGGGCAGGGCACCAGTCGCGCAGGATGACGGTGGGGTCAGAACTTTCCGCCCATGTCGAGCAGCCTGCGGATGCGATCCGGGATCGGCGGGTGCGTCGCGAAGAGGCGCTGCATCACGCCGGGCTTCAGCGGATCGGCGATCCACAAGTGCGCCATGCTCGACTGCTGCTTCTGCAGCGGCTTGCCGTGCTCGGAAAGCTTGTGGAGTGCGCTGGCGAGCGCCTCGGGGTGCCGGGTGGTGAGGGCGCCGGTCGCGTCGGCGAGGTACTCGCGCTGCCGCGAGACGGCGAGCTGCACCATCGACGCGACGAGGGGCGCGACGAGCATCGCGACGAGCCCGAAGATCATCACCACCGGGTTGCCGCTGTTGTTGCGCCCGAAGAAGGCCATGCGCATGAGCACGTCGGCGATCATGCCGACGGCGACGACCAGGCCGTAGACGATCATGGAGACCCGGATGTCGTAATTGCGCACGTGGCCGAGCTCGTGCGCCATTACGCCTTCGAGCTCGGAGTCGGTCATGATGTCGAGCAGACCGGTGGTGGCCGCCACCATCGCGTGCTCGGGATCGCGGCCCGTGGCGAAGGCGTTGGGCGCCGGATCCTGCACGATGTAGACCTCCGGCATGGGAGTGCCCGTGGTGATCGAGAGGTTCTCGACGATGCGGTAGAGGCGCGGATTGTCGGCCTCGGAGATGCGCTGGGCTCCGCTCATCGAGATGGCCTGCCGGCCCGCGGCGAAGTACTGGATCGCCGCGTAGCCGAGGGCCACCACCACGACCGTGATGACGATGCCCGGCGAGTTGTAGATGGCCGATGCGAGCCAGCCGAGCCCGCCCACGATGCCGATGAACAGCAGAATGATGAGAACGCTGTTGACCTTGTTGCGGCGTATGGCGCTGTACACGGGCGGCCTAGAACTGGATGCGCGGCGGCTCCGAGATCGATGCGACGTCGTCGACCTCGAAGAACTCGCGCTCGGTGAAGCCCATCGCGCGCACGAAGACGGTGTTGGGGAACACCTGGATCTTGGTGTTGTATTCCCGCACGCCCCCGTTGTAGAAGCGGCGGGCGGCCTGGATCTTGTTCTCGGTGTCGACCAGCTCGCCCTGCAGCTGCAGGAAGTTCTGGCTCGCCTGCAGCTGGGGGTACGCCTCGGCCACGGCGAAGATGCTCTTCAGCGCCTCCTGCATGTGGTTCTCTGCGACCGACGCCTCGGCGGGCCCCTGCGCGGAGATCGTCTCGGCACGCGCCTTCGTCACCGACTCGAAGACGCCCTTCTCGTGCGCGGCGTAGCCCTTCACGGTGTCGACCAGCGAGGGGATGAGATCTGCGCGGCGCTTCAGCTGCACGGTGATGTCGCTCCACGCCTCGTCGACGCGCACGCGCAGCGTGACGAGCGAGTTGTACGTGATCCAGACATAGCCGATCAGCAGGACGAGAACACCGACCGCGATGAGCGCGGCAATCAATCCACCAGACATGGGTGCATCCTATCCGGCCCGGCCATGAAAGCGCTGCAAGCGCACCGCCCGGGTGCCGCGACTACTCTCCGAGCACCCGGGTGAGATACGGGTTCGCGAAGATCCGATCGGGATCGAGACGATCCCTCGTCTCCCGGAACCGGTCGAACGCCGGGTACCGATCCCGCAGCGTCGCGGCCGAGCGGGTGTGCATCTTGCCCCAGTGCGGACGACCCTCGTAACCGGCGAGGATCGCCTCGGCATCGCGGAGATACCCCCGATCCGGATCGCGCCAGTACTCGTGCACCGCGATGTACCCCGAGTCTCGGCCGTGCGCGGTCGAGAGGAGCAGCTCGTCCGCCGCCGCCGAGCGCACCTCGATCGGGAAGGACACGCGGTACCGGCGCTTCTCGATCATCGTGCGCAGCTCGCGCACCGCCTCGGGCACCGCCTCGAGCGGCACGCTGTACTCGAGTTCGCGGAACCGCACCCGCCGATGGGTGACATACACGCGATGCGACACGTCGACGTAGCTGCGGCGGCTCGAGAGCTGCTCGATGACCCGGTTGACCCGCGGCGTGATGCCCGGGAGCACCCGGCCGAGTGCGACGCAGCCCCCGAAGGCGACATTGTTCGCCAGCTCCTCGTCGGCGAAGCGCGCGAGGCGGGTGAGCGGCTCGCGGCCGTGATCCCACGGGAGTCTCGTATTGACCTTGGTGCGCGTGCCCCGCGTGTGCGGAAACCAGTAGAACTCGAAGTGGTCGACCGCGCGCGTGCGCTCCACGTAGTCGTCCAGCACGCGCTCCAGCGCCTCCGGCGCTTCCTCGGCGCGCAGCAGGTAGCGCGGGACGCACTGCAGAGTGACGGTCACCAGTACGCCGAGCGCGCCGAGCCCCAGGGCGATGGCCGGCAGCATCTCGGGATGGTGATCCTCGTCGATGGTCAGCACCTCCCCGCTGCCGGTCACGATCTGCGCCCCGACCACCCCGGCCGACAGGCCGCGCAGGCCGACGCCCGTTCCGTGCGTGCCGGTCTGCGTGGCTCCGGTGATCGTCTGGCGGTCGATGTCGCCCATGTTCGGGAGCGCGAGTCCCAGCGGCCCGAGAATAGCAGGCAGCTCCCAGAGGTGCGTGCCGCCCCACAGGGTCACTCTTCCTCGGGCGGTGTCGGCAGAGACCAGCCCGCGCATCCGGCTCATGTCGAGCCGGATGCCGTCGGTCGCCCCGATCCCGGTGAAGCTGTGCGAGGCGCCGATCGGCTTGAGCGGGTGGCCCGTCTCTCGGGCGCGCTGCACCGCGAGCACGATCTGCTCGACCGAGCGCGGCGCGATCTCGAGCTCCGGCTGGGACGACTCGGTGCGAGCCCAGTTGCTCCAGCGTGCCGTCACAGGAAGCACCGCCCTTCTCCTCGATACGTCGGGATCGCCGGCAGCGCGGATCCATCGCCGCCGATCGGCACGACCTCGTTGGTGTGCTCCATCACCTCGCCGGATTTCGTGTGGCGCAGCCACACGCGGTCGCCGGGGCGCAGCATCCGGGCGGCCGCGCCCCGGACGGGCGTCTGCACCTCGCCCGCGCCCTCGCGGGGCTCGAAGCTCAGCCCTGCGGGCCAGACGAGCTGCGGGAGGCGATCCGGTGCCGCGGGGCCCGAAGCGATCCACCCGCCGCCGAGCAGCGTCGCGCGATCCGCCGACGGCTTGCGCACCACGTCGAGGGCGAAGCCCACCGCGGGCGCCACGTCGAAGGCGTCGTAGTGGTCGAAGAGGTGCGGGCCGAAGAGTCCGCTGCCGGCGGCCACCTCGGTCACCGCCTGCTCTGCGGCGGTGCGCTCGACGGATCCCGTGCCGCCGCCGTTGACGAACTCGAGCTGCGCCTCCTGGCGCACGGCCGCCACCGCGGCGGCGCGCCGCTCCGCCAGCTCGGCGCTGCTCGCGCGCTGCATCGCGCGCACGAGCACGCCCTGGGCCGCGCGCCCGGACGGGCGGTCGCCGACCCCCGCGATCTGCGCTTCGTAGGCCATCACCCCGACGAGCGCGAACCCCGGGCGGGCCGCCACACGAGCGGCGAGCGCGCGCAGTTCCTGCGGCTCGTGCAGCGGCGAGCGCCGCACCCCGAGGTGCCCGAGGGCGCGACTGCGCCACGACGCGTCGAGATCGAGGCAGACCCGGATCGTGGCGCGCGTCGCGGGCGGCGCCACGGCGTCGATGAGATCGAGCTGCTCCGCGCTGTCGACCATCACGGTGACACGTGCCGCGCTGCGCTCGTCGGAGCCGAGCCTCGCGATCGCCGCGCGGTCCGCCGTCGGGTAGCCGACCACCACGTCGTCGACCCGCTCGGCGAGCCAGATCCCCTCGGCGAGCGTGTAGGCCAGCACCCCGCGGAACCCCGGCAGCGCGAGCACCGCGTCGAGCACGCCGCGCACCCGAATCGACTTGCTCGCGACGCGAATGGGCAGGCCTCCGGCCCGCCGGGCGAGGTCATCGGCGTTGCGACGCAGTGCCGCGAGGCTCAGCGCGACGACCGGGGCTGACAGCTCCCGCGTCGCATCGGTGAACGCGGGCCAGTAGTCGCCCGGCCGGATCCAGGCTCGATCGTCCGCGGCGGCCCGAACATCGGGGGCGCTGAGATCGAGTGTCATGGATGCAGTGTAGAGCCTGCGGGTGCCGGGCGCACCCCTCCCAGGCGCACCCCTCCCGGGCGCACCTCTCCCAGGCGCGGATGGCGCCGAGATCCCGATCCTCGTCGTTCGGCAGCGACGGAAAGGACCGAAATCGGGATCTCAGCGGCCGCCGACGGGGCGCGGGATCGCGGGATCGCGGGATCGCGGGAACGCGGCTCGCCCGCCCCCTCAGTCCCGCCGGAGATCCCGCTCGAGTTCCGCCCGCCAGGCCTCCCGCGCCGCCGCGCGACGAGTCCTCCACGCCCGCACGCGCACGTACACGGCCAGCAGGATCGCGATCGCGATCGCGACGATGAGGAGGATCTTGGCGAAGAGCACGCCCCCAGCCTACGCGGCGCGCACCGCGAGGTATTCTGGCCTCATGTCGACACGAGACCTCCCCGAGCAGATCGGCGACCTGCCGCGCATCGGTCGTCCGGCGAACAGCGCGCTGCTCTCGATCGGCGTCTCGACACTGCGCGAGGTCTCCGAGATGCGCCGGTCCGAGCTGCTCGCGCTGCACGGCGTGGGGCCGAAGGCGGTGCGGATCCTCGAGACGGCGCTCGCCGAGGCCGGGCTGGCGTTCTCCGAGTAGCCGCGCACGAGGGGCTGTTCGCGCGCCGGCGCGGCGCGTACGCTGGCGTCATGTGCGGGAGGATCATCGTCGACTACGACGAGAACATGGACGTTGCGGGCGGGGGCGAGCTGTCGCAGTGGCTGACGGGCAGACCGGACGGCTATCAGGCGTCTTGGAACGTGAAGCCGACGCAGCGGATCCCGATCGCCCTCACCTCGGCGAAGGACGGCGCGAAGCGGTTCGAACTCGCGCACTGGTCGCTGGTGCCACCCTGGTCTCAGGACCTCAGGCTGAAGTTTCCGACCTTCAACGCCCGGAGCGAGCAGCTGGCGGAGAAGGCGACGTTCAGGGGACCGCTCAAGCAGCAGCGCTGCGTGGTCCCGGTGTCGGGGTTCTACGAGTGGACCGGTCCGAAGGGCAGCCGCACCCCGCACGCCGTCTTCGGCCCCGAACCGCTGCTCCCCCTGGCGGGCCTCTACTCGTGGTGGCGCGAGCCCGGCGCGTCCGAGGGAAGGGGCTGGCACCTCACCGCGACGATCCTCACCCGGGCGTCGGCGGGGGTGATGGGCGATCTCCACGATCGGATGCCGGTGTTCATGAGCGACGAGCTGCTGCTCGAGTGGCTCGATCCCGAGACCGAGGGAGATCAGCTGCTCGTGGATGCGGTCTCGGAGGCGGCGCTGCCGATCTCGGAGCGGTTGCGGGAGTACGCCGTCGGGCCGCTGCGCGGAGACGGGCCGGAGCTGATCGAGCCGCTGACGGTCCCCCCACTGGGATTCGAACCCAGACTGCGCCGATTTTAAGTCGGCTGCCTCTGCCGATTGGGCTATGGGGGGCACTCCATATTCCCACACGACCGCCCGGCGGAGCCGGACCCCTATGCTCGAGCGGCAATGCCTCCCCCGGAAATAGGAATGCACGACGTCGGCCTCGCCTGGCTACGCTCGAACCGTGGCTCCTTCCCGCGTTCGCTGGTGGGTGCTCGCGGTCGGCCTGCTCGCCCAGACGTTCACGAGCATGCTGCAGTTCGGGCTCCCGTTTCTCCACCCGCAGCTCTTCTCCCTCGCGGGCTCCTCGGCAGAGATCGCCGCCCTGCTCATCGCGGCCCCCAGCGTCGGTCTCGTCGCCTCGCTCTTCGCATGGGGATGGGTCGCGGATCGTCACGGCGAACGCCCTGCGATGGTGCTCGGTCTGGGATCGGGGGCCCTGGCGCTCGGCTCGCTCGCCCTGCTGCTCGGCGCCCGTCAGTACACACCTGTTCCGGTGGTCTGGTGGGGCTTGTTCCTCTCGAGCGCGCTGCTCGCGTCGGTCAACTCGGCGTCCGGGCGGCTCATCCTCTCCTGGTTCCCGCTGCACGAGCGCGGTCTCGCCATGGGGATCCGGCAGACCAGTCAACCCCTGGGCATCGCGTTTGCGGCCGCGCTCTTCCCCCTCGCTGCACAGGGGTCCGGATTCCATGCCCCGCTCGGCATGGTCGCTCTCGGATGCGCGGGGGCGGCACTGCTCGTAGTGTCCACCGTTCCAGCGCTCGCGGCGGCGTCGGTTTCCGCGCACTTCACGGAGGCCGGGCGGGGCCCGCTTCGCTCCCCCTACGCCCGCTCCCCCATCTGGCGCATGCACGGCGCGAGCGCGCTGCTCACCGTCGCGCAGTTCCTCCTCTCCGTCTTCGGCTTCGTGTATCTCGTGTCGGCGCAGCACTGGGATCCGGTCGCTGCTGGGCTCTTCTTCACGGCGACCGGCCTCGCGGGAGCCGTGATGCGGGTGCTGATGGGGTGGTGCTCGGATCGCCTCGGATCGCGCCTGCACCCGCTGCGCTGGATCGCCATCGCGCTGCTGCTCCTCCTCGGGATGCTGAGCGCGCTGGCCCACGCACCCGCAGCCGCCGCGCCGGAGCCCACGAGCCTCGTGCTGGAGCGGGCGTTGCTCGCGGCGCTGTTCATGGCGACCGTGCTGAGCTCGTCCAACAACGGCCTCAGCTACACCCTCGTGGCCGAGTATGCCGGGCAGCGCTGGGCCGGCAGAGCGCTCGGCGCGCAGAACACCGCTCAGAACGCGGTGGCCGCAGTCGTTCCACCGCTCGGTGCGCTCTTCCTGGGCGCCGCGGGATTCGGAGGGCTGTTCCTGCTCGGGGCAGTCGCTGCGGGGACCGCCGCGCTCGCGCTTCCTCCCTCCTCTCGACCGAGTCGATGAGCCGAACCCGCGGCTCGAGCTCGTCGAGACCGGAGAACGGCCCTCATCACGACAGGGTCGATGAGCTGGGTCGAGGTCAGCCGGGCGTCTCGGCAGGCTCGTCGACCGTTGCCGTTTCACCGCACCTCGACTGCAGCCTCAGCTCGGTGAGGAAGCGCTCGGAGAGCGGAGAGCGCTCGCGCGCGGCGTGCGTGATCACCCCGACGCTGCGCTCCACCTTGAGTCTGACCGGCAGGATGCGCAGCCCCGGGTCCGTCGCAGCGACGAGATCCGGCATGACCGCGATCGTGTCGCCGACAGACACGATCGCGCGCATGATCGTGGCCGAGGTGCACTCGACGAGGTTCACTGGAACGGGCACGCGCGCCTGCGCGAAGCAGCGTTCGACCTCCCTCCGCAGGGAGGTCTGCGGCAGTGGAAGGATCCAGGCTTCGTCACGCAGCTCATGCAGCTCGAGCCGCTCAGCTGAGGCGAGGGGGTGCCCGGCGCGCGCGACGACGCGCACCGGCTCGCGGAACAGCTCTTCGAGCACGAAGTCGGCGTCGAAGAACTGCTCGGACAGCCTCCCGACCACCACGTCGACGGCTCCCGCGCGCAGCAGCTCGACGAGCTGGTCCGGGGCCGCCTCCCGCAGCGTCACGGTCGCTTCGGGGCACTGCATCTTGAGCGCCGCGACCGCCTGCGGCAGCACGGTCGTCGAACCGCTGAGGTGATTGCCGATGATGAGGTGACCGCGCTGCCCGCGGGTGCGCAGCTCGATCCGCCGCTGCACGTCGCGCAGGCGGGCGGCGACGACCGCGGCGTCCCGCAAGAACTCCCTGCCGAACTCGGTCGGCGCCACCCCCTTGGGCCCGCGTGTGAAGAGCTCGGCGCCGAGGATATCCTCGATCTCGGACAGCGCTCGTGTGACGACGGGCTGGGTCACGTACAGCGCCTCGGCGGCACGGATGAGGGTGCCGCACTCTGCGATTGCCAGCACGATGCGGATGTGCCTGAGCTTGAGCCTGCCGTCGAGCAGGGCGTCTGAGGTCATGTGCGTAGGCTATCCCGAGTCACTCGCATCCACGCGTCACCCGCGAGCGAGATGCGCCTCCTCGACGGTGCGCGCGCCCTTCTTCGCGGCTTGGACGAGCTCGTAGACGTGAGTGCGGAGGCTCGCGAACTCGGCATCGGCGCGGGCACCGAGCTGGTCCCGCTGATCCCCGAGGTACACCTGCGCGACGTCCACGACCGGCATGACGCCCACGGTGATGGGGGTGCGTTCCGCATCCGGGGATTCCGGGGTGATCGGGGGTGCTCCGCTGCATCCTGCGAGCGCGAGGGCTGCGGCCGCAGTGGCGGTGATCGCGATGGTTCGCAAAGACTTGCGCATGATTCTCTCCGTTGAGCTGGGTGGGTGGTGAGGATGCTGGGGCGAGAGACGGGCACTCTCACGCCCCAGCGGTCGCGCCGGGCCTACGTCCCGGGCAGATCGAGGAACCGCCTCGCGTTCTCGAAGAGAATCGCGTCGAGCTGTTCACGCGTGAGGAAGTCGGAGCGCTCGACCACCGCGCCGACGGGGCGCTCGCCGAGCGGGTAGGGGTAGTCGCTGCCAACCATCACCTGAGTGTGGCCGAGGGTGTCGACCAGCAGTCTGAGCGCCTGCGGCGTGAAAACGACGGAGTCCACGCTGAACCGATCGAGGTAGTGGCTCGGCGGGTGCTCCGAGGTCGCGATGAGGTCGCCCCGACGGTGCCAGGCGTTCTCGAATCGGCCGAGCCAGTGCGGGAAGGATCCGCCCCCGTGCGCGAAGCAGATCCGCAGCTCCTCGGAGACCCGGTCGAAGACGCCGCCCAGGATCATCGCGACGAGCGATAGGTGGGTCTCCTCCGGCATTCCCGTGAGCCACTGCGCCATCCAGCGCGAGTTGCGCACCGACGGCCGCATGTCCCAGGGATGCACGAAGACCGGCACGTCCAGCTCGGCGCAGTGCTGCAGAAACGTGACGATCCCGGCGTCGTCGAGATCCCGGTCGCCGATGTGGTTGCCGATCTCGACGCCGCGGTGTCCGCACGCGACCGCCCGCTCAAGCTCGGCGCAGGCGAGGTCGGTGTCCTGCAGCGGCACCTGGCAGAACGGGATCAACCGGCCGCCGCCGGAAGCGGCGAGTTCGAGTGCCCTGTCGTTGAAGATCCTCGCGACCCGGGCCGCGACCACACCCGTCTCCTCGTAGGAGAAGAAGACGGGTGTGGGAGACACCACCTGTCGTGCGACACCATCCCGATCCATGTCGGCCAGGCGCAGCTCGGCGTCCCAGCACCGCGCGTCGATCCTGCGGAACTCCCGGTCGCCGAGCATGATCATCGCCTCGCGCTCGGAGTCGATGCGCAGGGCGGGCAGCCCCTCGCCGAGCTCCGGCCATCCGTGCGGGACCGAGTGGGAATGGATGTCGATGGTGCGCACTGAGGGCTATCCCTTTCCGGGGTGCAGCGTGCCGCAGCCGGGGCACTCGCGCTTGCTCAGGTCGTCGTGGAACTCGTTGTAGACGACCGGCAGGTCCGTCTCGATGTTCTCGAGCTGCACCGACACCTCGTGGAGCAGGAAGTTGCAGTTCTCGCAGAACCAGCCGAACTTCTCGGTCGTGCCCGCCGCGCGCACGCGCTCGACGACGAGGCCGAGCGAGTCGGCCTCGGGACGCTGCGGCGAGTGCCAGGTGTTTCGCGGCAGCAGCCACATCTCACCCTCGCGGATGTCGATGCGCTCGGCGCCGCTCTCGCCCTGGACGAGGACGTGGGCGTTGCCCTTGATCTGGTAGAACCACTCCTCGTAAGGCTCGTTGTGCCAGTCGTGGCGCTGGTTCGGGCCGCCCACCAGCATCAGGATGTAGTCCTCGGAGAGCGGGAATATCTGCTTGTTGTTGACCGGGGGCTGGAGCAGGTGCGCGTTCTCGGCCAGCCACTTCTGGAGGTTCATGACCGGGGGTACCGGAGTAGACATGTGTTTCCTTTCTCTGTCCGGGGCCCGCCATCGGGCCCCAAGCTCTACCGGGGACGGACCGCGAAGCCCTGGATCTCGATGAGCAGGTGCGGGTGCGGCAGCTGGTGCACCGCGACCGTCGTGCGGGTCGGGCCGCTCTCGTCGAAGAACTCGCCCCAGACCTCGTTGAAGCCGCCGAAGTCGTTCATGTTGACGAGGTAGCAGGTCGCCTGGGCGAGGTCTTCGAGGCCCGCGCCCGCGGCCCCCAGGATGTCCCGGATGTTCTCGATGACCGCGCGCGTCTGCTCCCGGATGTCGAGGTCGGTGACGCCGAGCGCGTCGACGTTCACCCCCCGGAACGTGTTGTCGGCATTGCGGCTGCTCGTGCCGGACACGAACACCAGGTCGCCGACGGTCTTGACGTGCGGAAAACGTCCGCGCGGAGCAGCCTTTCCCTCGATCACCAGTGCGTCATTCATCATTCATCGCCTTTCGAGACTCGGAGGCTTGCGGAGCCGACCCGCGCTACGCGGACGGCGGCGGTGGTCGCCCCGGCGAGCGGGACCGCGACGGTCGCGGCCCCCGCGAGCAGGATCGATCCGGCCGGGAGTGCGAAGCCGAAGCGGCGCGCCATGCGGCAGCAGGCGTCGTAAGCGCGCACGGGATGGCCGAGGATCGCGGCGGTCGAGCCCGTCGCGGCGACCTCGCCATCGATGTCGAGGCTCACCCCGAGGTTCGCGAGGCCCCGTGCGTCGAGTGCGCCGCTCTGGGCACAGTCGCCCGGGCCGCCGAGCGGCACCCAGGGGCCGAGTACGAAGCGGCTCGCGGAGGTGTTGTCGGCGATGACGTCCTGCAGCGAGAACGAGAAGTCGCGGTAGCGGGAGTCGATGATCTCCAGCGCCGGCGCGACCGCGGCGACCGCCTCGGTGAACGGCGTCTCCGCGCCGCCCGAGAGGTCGACATCGCGCCGCAGCAGGAACGCGAGCTCCGGCTCCACTCGCGGATGGATCAGCCCACCGAGGTCGAGCACCTCGCCGTCGCCCACCCGCATGCCGGCGGTCAGCGATCCGGCGATGACGTCGAACACGCCCATCTGCGCGGCCTTGGCCTGGTTCGTGAAGCCGAGCTTCATCCCGATGACCGGGTCGCCCCGCTCCTCTCGGAGCCGCACGACTCGGTGCTGCACCTCGTAGGCGGCCTGCTCGTCCATCCGCTCGTGCAGACCGAGCTGCGGGATCGCGCTCCCCGAGACGGCGGCGCGGTCGAGCCGGGTGGCCAGCTCGTCGAGGGTGTCCGGCCCGGCGCTCACGCGGCGCCCCGCTCCGCGACCAGGTCGAGGGCGACGTCGAGGATCATGTCCTCCTGGCCGCCGATCATGCGGCGGCGGCCCACCTCCAGCAGGATCGTCCGCGCGTCGAGGCCGTGGTCTGCGCCCACCCGCTCGGCGTGCCGCAGAAAGCTGGAGTAGACGCCCGCGTAGCCGAGGCTCAGGGTTTCGCGGTCGACCCGCACCGGACGCTCCTGCAGCGGCCGCACCAGGTCGTCGGCCGCGTCCTGCAGTGCGAACAGATCCGCACCGTGCTCCCAGCCGAGCAGATTCGCGACCGCGACGAACGCCTCGATGGGCGTGTTGCCGGCCCCGGCGCCCATGCCCGCGAGCGAGGCATCAACGCGGAACACGCCGTTCTCGACCGCGACCACGCTGTTCGCGACGCTCAGCGAGAGGTTCTCGTGGGCGTGGACGCCGATCTGGGTGTTGTCGTCGAGTACCTCCCGGTAGGCTCTCACCCGCTCCGCGACGCCGCTCATGGTGAGATTGCCGCCGGAGTCGGTGACGTAGACGCAGTGCGCCCCGTACGACTCCATCAGCTTCGCCTGGCGCGCCAGCTCGGCCGGATCGGCGCAGTGGCTCATCATCAGGAAGCCCGAGACGTCCATGCCGTTCTCGCGCGCCCAGGCGATGTGTTGGGCCGAGACGTCGGCCTCGGTGCAGTGGGTCGCGATCCGCACGCTCTGCACGCCGAGGCCGCGCGCCCGCTTCAGATCCTCGATGGTGCCGATGCCGGGCAGCAGCAGGGTCGTGAGCTTCGCGCGCTGCACGACCTCGGCTGCGGCGGCGATCCACTCCTCGTCGCGGTGCGCGCCGTGCCCGTAGTTCACGCTCGAACCGGAGAGCCCGTCGCCGTGCGCCACCTCGATCGCGTCGACGCCGGCCGCGTCGAGCGCGGCCGCGATCGTGCGCACCTCGTCGATGGAGTAGCGGTGCCGCACCGCGTGCATGCCGTCGCGCAGGGTCACGTCCTGCAGGTACAGGGTCGTCTCAGTCATGGGTTTCTTCCTTCCCCGCGGAGGCGCGCTCCACGAGCGCTTCCGCTGCCCGCAGCGCAGCGGAGGTCATGATGTCGAGGTTTCCGGCGTACTCGGGCAGGTAGTGGGCCGCGCCCGTCACCTGCAGGAACACCGAGACCTTGGTGCCGGCGAACGCTCGACCGAGCGCGGGCACGAACGCCTCGTCCACCTCATCGAACTGCACCTCTTGCTTCAGCACGTAGCCGGGGACGTAGCCCGCGACGTGCGCCACGGTCTGCTCGATGCTGTGGGTCACGGCCTCGCGATCCACGGGCCCGCCGCCGGGTGCGGTGGCGAGGCAGTACACCGTGTCGCGCATCACCATCGGGGGCTCGGCCGGGTTCAGGATGATGATCGCCTTCGACTGCTCGGCGCCTCCGACGAGCCGGAGCGCTTCGGAGGTCGTCTCGGTGAACTCATCGATGTTCGCGCGGGTGCCGGGGCCGGCCGACTTCGAGGCGATCGAGGCCACGATCTCGGCGTAGGCCACATCGGCGACGCGGGACACCGCGGCGGCGATGGGGACCGTCGCCTGCCCGCCGCAGGTCACCATGTTGATGTTGGTGACCCCCTCGGCGATCTGCGCGTCGGGCACGCCCGGCACCACGTACGGGCCGACGGCGGCCGGAGTGAGGTCTACCACGAGCCGCCCGCGCGCCTCGAGCTCGCGGGCGTGCCTCAGGTGAGCCCCCGCGCTCGTCGCGTCGAAGACGATCCGCACGTCGGCGAACTCGGGCATCGCGAGCAGCCCGTCGAGCCCCTCGTGGGTCGTGGCGACGCCCAGGCGGCGCGCGCGGGCGAGGCCGTCCGATTCCGGATCGATCCCGACCATCACCGCCAGGTCGATCCGCTCCGAGAGACGCGTGATCTTGATCATGAGGTCCGTGCCGATGTTGCCCGAACCGATGATCGCCGCTCCGGCTTTCATTCCGTCACACCTCCTGTGAACACAGCTGTCAGGTCTCCGAGCTCCCCGAAGTCGGCCCGATAGGCCCCGGGGCCCGTGACCGGGACCATGGGCCCGAGCGCGCCCGAGAGCACGATCTCGCCCGCGCACAGCGGCGTCTTGCGCCGCCGCAGCTCCCTGGCCAGCCAGGTCACCGCGATCGCGGGAGAGCCCAGGCAGGCACGGCCCGATCCCGTGCTCACGACCTGGCCGCGGTGCTCGAGCGACATTCCGAGACCCGGCAGGTCGAGGCCCTCCAGCCTGCGGGGCACCGTGCCGAGCACGACCGCGCCGCACGAGGCATTGTCGGCGATCGTGTCGAGGATCGTGATGTCCCAGTCGCGCACGCGGGAGTCGACGATCTCGATGGCGGGCAGCACGAACTCGGTCGCGCGAAGCACATCGGCCACGGTCGGCGTCGGCTGCTCGATGCAGGATCCGAGCACGAACGCGATCTCGGCCTCGATCTTCGGCTGCAGGAAGCCGCCGAGCGGGATCGGCTCGCCGTCGTGGTGGACCGTGTCGGCGAAGATCGATCCGAAGTCGGGCTGGTCGACGCCCAGTTGCTGCTGCACCGCGCGCGAGGTGAGCCCGATCTTTCGGCCCACGATCTGGCCGCCGCGGGCGATCCGATCATCGCTCAGGCGCTGCTGCACCTCGTAGGCGGCCTCGATGCCGCCCTCGGAGATCAGGGAGCGGATCGGGTCGCAGGGGGTGCGGGTCGCCCACGCCCGCCGCAGTCGTTCGGCGGCCTGCTCGATGCTCACGATGCCACGCTCACGTTCGTGATCGTGCTGTAGAAGTCGAGCGAGTAGCCGCCGCCCTCGCGCCCGATGCCGGAGCGCCCGGCCCCGCCGAACGGGGCGCGCAGCTCGCGCGCGTACCAGCTGTTGATCCAGGACAGGCCGACGCGCATCTGCGGGGCGACCCGGTGGGCGCGATCCACGTTCTCGGTCCAGACCGACGCGGCAAGGCCGTAGTCGGTGTCGTTGGCGAGCGCGACGGCCTCCTCCTCGGTGTCGAACGGCACGAGGCCCGCGACGGGGCCGAAGATCTCCTCGCGCATCGCTACGGCGGAGTTGTCGAGCCCGGTCCAGAGCGTCGGCGCGAACCAGGCCCCGGCGTCGGCGTCGAGGCCTGCGGGGAGCGACGGCCGCCCGCCGCCCGTGAGCAGCTGCGCGCCCTCCGAGATGGCGCCGGCGACCGCCGCCTCCACCTTGGCGCGGTGCGCCTGCGAGATCAGCGGGCCCGTCGTGGTCGAGCGATCCAGCGGATCCCCGAGCCGCAGCGCCTCGGCACGGGCCACCAGTTTCTCGGTCACCTCATCGAAGATCGAGCGGTGCACATAGACCCGCTCGGTGCAGAGGCAGACCTGGCCGGTGTTCAAGAAGACTGAGCGCTCGAGGCCGGCGACGGCGCGATCCACGTCGCAGTCCTCGAACACGAGCGCGGCGTTCTTGCCGCCGAGCTCGAAGGAGACCGGCAGCACGCGCGGCGCCACCGCGCGCATGATGGTGCTGCCCGTTGCCGTCGAACCGGTGAACGTCACCGCGTCGATCCCGGGGTGCTCGGTGAGGTACTGGCCGGCGGAGTCGCGGCCGAAGCCGTGCACCACGTTGAACACCCCCGCGGGGGCGCCGGCGTCGCGCATGACCTCGGCGAACAGCGTCGCGGTTGCCGGGGTCTCCTCCGAGGGCTTCACGATCACGGCGTTGCCGCACGCGATGGCGGGCGCGGCTTTCCAGGTCAGCGTGAGGAGCGGCAGGTTCCACGGCACGATCACCGCGACGACGCCGAGCGGCTTGCGGGCCACGTAGTTGAGCGCCTGCGGGGTGAGAAACGCGGGGGTGCCCTCCGAGAGCAGAGTGTCGGCGAACGTGCGGAAGTTGACCACGGCGCGCGTCACGTCCAGCGGCTCTGCGAGGATCCGCGGTTTGCCGGTGTCTGCGATCTCGGCGAGTACGAACTCCTCGAAGCGCTCCTCTACCAGGTCGGCGACGCGGCGCATCAGCGCGGCGCGCTCCGGGGCGGTCCAGTCGCCCCACGCTCCGTTCAGCGCCGCGCGCGCGGCGGTCACGGCGGCGTCGACGATGCGCTCGTCGGCCTCGTGCACGAGGGCGACGGTGCTTCCATCGATCGGGTTCAGGTCCGCGTAGGTCGAGCGCCCGTCGACGAACGCGTTGTCGATGAAGTTGCGGAATTCAGGTGCTGTGCGCGGCATACCGCTAAAAGTAATGCGGCGCTCCAGATCAATCTAATGCTCTTCCCCGGCCGAGGCTTGCCAGAATGGACATGCCTTCCGGCTTGCCCCAACCTCGCGAGAAGAGAGTAGACCCCGCCGTCGGGCAGGACGGCGGGGTCTACTGGCTTGCGGGGGCGGCTACGCGCTCAGGCGGTCGCGCAGCCCCTCGAGCTGGTCGCGCAGGGCGGCCGGCACGCGCTCGCCGAACCGGGCGAAGAACTCCTCGGTGAGGTCGGCCTCGGCGAGCCACGACGCGGGATCGATCGCGAACAGCTCCTCCATGTCGGCCTCGGGCACCTCGATGCCGTCGAGGTTGAGCTCGCCGGTGACGGGCACGGTGCCGATCGCGGTGGCGCGGCCCTCGACCTCGCCCTCGACGCGGCGGATGATCCAGTCGATCACGCGCGAGTTGTCGCCGAAGCCGGGCCACAGGAAGCGGCCGTCGGCGCCCTTGCGGAACCAGTTGACCTGGAAGATCTTGGGCGCCTTGTCACCCAGCTGCTCGCCCACCTCGAGCCAGTGGCCCCAGTAGTCGGCCATGTTGTAGCCGCAGAACGGCAGCATGGCGAACGGGTCGCGGCGCAGCTCCCCGACCGTGCCCTCCTGAGCGGCGGTCTTCTCGGACGAGACGGTCGCGCCGACGAACACGCCGTGCTCCCACGACAGCGACTGCGCCACGAGCGGCACATTCGTGGCGCGGCGACCGCCGAAGAGGATCGCGTCGAGCGGCACGCCGTTCTGCTCGTACCAGTCCTGCGCGAGGGTGGGCGTCTGCTGGATCGGCACGGTGAAGCGCGAGTTGGGGTGCGCGGCGGGGCGGTCGGCGTCGGGCGTCCAGTCGTTGCCCTGCCAGTCGACGAGGTGGGCGGGCACCTCGTCGGTCTTGCCCTCCCACCACACGTCGCCGTCATCGGTCAGCGCGACGTTGGTGAAGATGGTGTTGCCCCAGAGCGTCTCCATGGCCACGGGGTTGGTCGACTCGCCGGTGCCGGGGGCCACGCCGAAGAAGCCGGCCTCGGGGTTGATGGCGTAGAGACGGCCGTCGGGCCCGGGGCGCAGCCAGGCGATGTCGTCGCCGATCGTCTCGACCTTCCAGCCCGGGATCGTGGGCTGCAGCATCGCGAGGTTGGTCTTGCCGCAGGCCGAGGGGAACGCGGCCGAGAGGTGGTACGCCTTGCCGCTCTCGGTGTTGGTGAGCTTGAGCAGCAGCATGTGCTCGGCGAGCCAGCCCTCGTTGCGTCCCATCACCGAGGCGATGCGCAGCGCGAAGCACTTCTTCGAGAGCAGCGCGTTGCCGCCGTAGCCCGAGCCGTACGACCACACCTCGAGAGTCTCGGGGAAGTGGGTGATGTACTTGGTGTCGCTGCAGGGCCAGGCCGCGTCTTCCTCGCCGTCAGCGAGCGGCGCACCGACCGAGTGCACGGTGCGCACCCACTCGCTCCCGGGGGTGATCCCGTCGAGCGCCGTCTGCCCCATGCGGGTCATGATCCGCATGTTGAGCACGGCGTAGGGCGAGTCGGTGATCTCGATCCCGAGCTGCGTGATGGCACCGCCGACCGGCCCCATCGAGAACGGCACGACGTAGAGCGGACGGCCGCGCATGGCGCCGTCGAAGAGCGGCATGAGCTCCGCCTTCATCTCGGCGGGCGCGACCCAGTTGTTCGTGGGTCCGGCGTCCTCCTCCTTCTCCGAGCAGATGAAGGTGCGATCCTCGACGCGGGCGACATCGCCCGGGTGGGAGCGGGCGAGGAAGCTGCCGGGGCGCAGATCCTTGTTGAGCGGGATCAGGGAGCCCGCCTCGACCATCTCGGTGGTGATGCGGTTCCACTCGTCCTGCGAGCCGTCGCACCAGATCACCTCATCGGGCTTCGTCAGCTCGGCGACCTCGGTCACCCACTGCAGCACCTCCTCGTTGGCCGTGGTGGCGTTGGCGCGGACGAGATCTGCGATCGTGATCTCCTCGTCGATGACCTGGATGGCGCTCATGACGTTTCGTTCTCCTCGGTTTCACACACCGTGTCGGTGAAGAATCGGTGACATATCCATTCTCGGCAAGGGCTTCACCCTCCGTTCACCAATTCGGCTGGAAAAAATCCTTATTCTTGACGTATAGTCAAAACATGCCCCCCGAAGTGACTCCCACGCAGAGCGAAGCCGAGTTCGACCGCCTGCTGCTCGGAAAGCGGCTCCGGCACTTCAGAACCCGGGCCGGGCTCACCCTCGATCAGCTCGGCGAGCGGGTGGGTGTCGTAGCCAGCCAGCTCTCGCTCATCGAGAACGGGCGCAGGGAGCCGCGACTGGGGCTGCTGCAGAGCGCCGCCCGCGAGCTCGGGATCGATCCCTCGGAGCTGCTGAAACGGGAAGCGCCGGATCGCCGCAGCGAACTCGAGATCGAGTTGGAGCGCTCGCAGACCGCGCCCAGCTATCTGCGGCTCGGCCTTCCCCACGTGCGAGCGCCGCGCACGCTGGGCGACGACACGCTGGAGGCATTGGTGGGCCTGCACCGAGAGCTCGCCCGACGATCCCGCGCCGCCGCGACCACATCGGAGGAGGCGCGCCGCGCGAACACGGCCATCCGCATGCAGATGCGCGAGTGCGACAACTACATCAACGAGATCGAGCTCGTCGCCTCCGACCTCATGCGCCGCATCGGCCACACCACTGGCGCCGTCACCCACCGCGAGGTGGCCATGGCGGCGGAGCTGCTCGGGTTCACCCTCATCTTCGTCGACGAGCTCCCGTCGAACACGCGCAGCATCACCGATCTCGAGAACGGCCGCATCTACCTGCCGCCTGCGTCGATCCCGGGCGGGCACGGGCTGCGCTCGCTCGCCCTGCAGGCCATGGCGCACCGCGTGCTGGGGCACACGGAGCCGTCGAGCTACGGCGAGTTTCTCGAACAGCGCCTGCAGATCAACTACTTCGCCGCGGCCTGCCTCATGCCCGAAGCGCGCGCGGTCGACCTGCTGCAGCAGGCGAAGCGCAATCGCAATCTGGCGATCGAGGATCTGCGCGACGCGTTCGGCGTGACGCACGAGGCCGCCGCGCATCGCTTCACCAACCTCGCCACTCGCCACCTCGACCTGCGAGTGCACCACTACCGCGCCGACGGGGCCGGCGCACTGGTACGCGGCTACGAGAACGACGGCCTGCCGTTCCCCAGCGACGATTCCGGATCGATCGAGGGCGAGATGCTGTGCCACAAGTGGGGCGGGCGCACCGCGTTCAACCGCACCAACCGCACGAGCGAGTTCTACCAGTACACCGACACGCCGGCCGGCACCTTCTGGTCGAGCGTGCAGACGGGCGATGCCGAGCTGGGCCCCTTCGCGATCGCGTGCGGGGTGCCCTTCGACGACGCGAAGTGGTTCCGCGGGCGCGACACGAGCGAGCGCAGGGTCTCGACGTGCCCCGACGAGAGCTGCTGCCGCACCCCCAGCCCGGACCTGCTGACCCGCTGGCAGGGCAAGGCATGGCCCAGCGCGCGCATGCACGCGCACGTGCTCTCGCCGCTGCCCACCGGCACCTTCCCGGGGGTGGACGACACCGAGATGTACGAGTTCCTCTCGCGGCATGCGCCGGGCGATTAGCGGCGACGGTCGCCCTGCCTGCAGTCGCAGGATGCCCACCCCGTCATCCTGCGCGCAGGCGCAGGATCCACCGACATGGATCCCGCGACGCGCAAGCTCGCGCAGGATGACAGGCGACGCGCAGAACCCCACCCCGTCATCCTGCGCGAAGGCGAGGAACGAGCCGAAGTCGCAGGATCCACCAGCATGGATCCTGCGACTCGCAAGCTCGCGCAGGATGACAGGCGACGCTCAAGCTCGCGCAGGATGACAGGCGACTCGCAAGCTCGCGCAGGATCACAGAAGCAGGACGACGAAGCGGCGCGCGGGGCGGCCCAGAGACGCGCAGAACCCCCGCAGCGCCGCCGCGGGGGTTCACTCCTGAGACGCGCTCAGGGCTGCTGGGGTCGGATCGCGATCCCGAATCGACTACCCCTTGGGGCGGCTCGCGAACTCCTCGAAGATCGCGCGGGGCTGCTGCGTCGCTTCAATGTTGACGACGTCGCGGCCCAGGAAGAAGTGGCCGACCCAGCCGCCGAACACGCGCCACTTGCGCTCCCACGAGGGGATCGCGAGGCCGTGGTAGAAGCGGTGCGCGAGCCACGCGAAGTAGCCCTTCATGGCGAACTTGCCCGACTGGAACACGCCGGTGTTGACGCCGAGACCCGCGACAGCGCCCGCGTTCTTGTGGTTGTACTCGCGCACACCCTCGCCGCGCAGATCGGCGACGATGTTCTTCGCGAGCAGCTTGCCCTGGCGCACGGCGTGCTGCGCATTGGGCACGCAGAAGCCGCCGGGGCCGGGGGTCGGCGAGATATCGGGCACCTGCGAGGTGTCGCCGGCCGTCCAGGCCCCTTCGAGCGCCTCGCCCTCCTCCGTCGTGATCCGCAGCGTGGGGCTGCCGATGACGTGGCCGCGGGGGCCGATGGGCAGATCGGTGCCGCGCAGGAACGGGCGGGGCATGACGCCCGCCGTCCAGACGATGAGGTCCGACTCGTACTGCTCGCCGGTCGAGAGCTCGATCTTGCCGTCGACGGCCGAGGAGAGCTGCGTGTCGAGGTGGATCTCGACGCCGCGGCGGGTCTGATCCTTGACCACCCAGTCCGCCGTCTCCTGGGAGACCTCGGGCATGATGCGCCCCATGGCCTCGACCAGGTGGAAGACGGTCTCGTCGAAGGCGATCTCGGGGTAGCGGCGCAGCAGCGACGTCGCGAAGGAGCGCAGCTCGGAGATGGTCTCGATGCCGGCGAAGCCGCCGCCCACCACGGTCACGGTGAGGAGCCGCGCCCGCTCGGCGGAGCCCTGGGGCAGCGAGGCGGCGCGCTCGAAGTTGCCGACGAGGCGGTCGCGCACTGCGACGGCCTCTTCGATGGTCTTCATGCCGATCGCGTTGTCGGCGATACCGGCGATCGGGAAGGTGCGCGAGACCGATCCCGTGGTGACCACGATGTGGTCGTAGGCGAAGTCGAAGGCCTCACCCACGTTCGGCGTGATCGTCGCGGTCTTCTGCGCGTGCGAGATGCCCGTCACCTTGCCCGCGATGTTCGCGGTGCGGCTCAGGTGCCGGCGACGCGCCACGACCGCGTGACGCGGTTCGATCGACCCCGCGGCCACCTCCGGGAGGAACGGCAGATAGGCCATGTAGGGCAGCGGGTCGACGATCGTCACCTCGGCCTCACCCGCACGGAGCAGCTTCTCGAGCTTCCAGGCGGTGTAGAAGCCGGCATAGCCGCCGCCAACGATCAGAATCTTCTTCGCCACGAAGCGGTCTCCTTGATGCAATGAGCGTGATGTCAGCCCGACGCGCGGGCACAGAAAAAAGCGGGCGTCATGCACCCACGGCCTCAACTCTACCGGTATTCGGCGGCGAGTTCTGCCGCTTCAGCGGAAACCCCGCAAAAAACGCGCGATCCGATCGAGAAACCGACATGACGCCGCAGCTCCTGCGGCCCTAGGTGCTCCAGCCGCACCGTTCGAGCGCCAGATCGCCGATGGGGTTCACCCCGGGGCCGGCCGCGAGCGCGTGCCCGATGAGCGCGTGCAGGCACTTCACCCGGCTGGGCATGCCGCCGGCGCTGACACCGGCGAGCTCGGGCACCTCGCCCACGCTGTCGCGATCCGCGATGTACTCCTCGTGCGCACGGGCGTACTGCTCGCGCACGCTCTCGTCATCGGCCAGGAGGGCGTTGAACTCGGCCATCACCCCGGCGGCCTCGAGCCGCGAGGCAGCCGCTACCGCGTCCGGGTGGCAGAGGTAGTAGAACGTGGGGAACGGCGACCCGTCGGGCAGGCGCGGTGCGGTGGCCACCACGGCCGGGCTCCCGTCGGAGGCGCGGGCAGCGATGCCGACGACGCCGCGCGCCTCGCGACCCAGCTGCTCGCTCACCACGGCGATATCGGCCGGGGTGGGCGGTTCGTACGGCGGACGTGTCATGCGGTGCTTCCTTCGGTTCTGATGTTCCGGCACGGCACGAGCGCTTCTCGCGCGCGTGCCGTGCCCGGGATACGGCGCCCGGCTACCCGCCGGGCTGCTGATCGGTGGATTCTGCGGGATCCTCGGGCGCGGCGTCGGGATCGGCGCCGCCGAGCTCCTCGGGCGTCGCGTCGGTCAGCCCCGCGCTCAGGAACGATGACGCGAGCCCCTGCGCCCAAGTGCTCTCGATGCGCGAGAGCTCGGCGCTGGTCTCCTCATCGGATTCGGCGGGCAGCACGACATCGTCGATCACGTTCAGCTGGGTCTCCCCCGGCATCACGTAGAAGAGGCGATCCCGCGCCTGGGAGCGCACGTAGACGGGATCCTTCCACTTCGCGCGCTCGGCGTCGATCTCATTCACCGCGTCCTGATGCTGCCGCACGCTCTCGCGGAGTTCCGCGATCTCACGGCGCTGCTGCACGTAGGTGGAGATGCTCGGGCTCACGATCAACGCGCCGGCGAGCACGAGCACCACGACCAGCGCGGTGAAGCCGCTGAAGCGCAGGCTCGAGGCCCACGCGCCCAGGTCTTCGGCCCAGCGCCGTACCGTGCCGTTCCTGTCCGTCATTCAGAGATCCTCGATTCGACTCGCTGCGCTCGCTCAATCAGCGGGCGACGCGCTGCGCTCGGTCACGGGGATGCCCGGCCGATCGGCGTCAGGCCGAGAAGCGCGGGAACGCGCCCCGCCCGGCGTACGTCGCTGCGGCGCCCAGCTCCTCCTCGATGCGGAGCAGCTGGTTGTACTTGGCAACGCGGTCGGACCGCGCGGGCGCGCCGGTCTTGATCTGACCGCAGTCGGTGGCCACCGCGAGGTCGGCGATCGTCACGTCCTCGGTCTCGCCCGAGCGGTGCGACATCACCGCGGTGTAGCCGGCGCGCTGCGCGAGCTGCACGGCGTCGAAGGTCTCGGTGAGCGTGCCGATCTGGTTGACCTTCACGAGGAGCGAGTTGGCGACGCCCTTCGCGATACCGTCGCCGAGTCGCTCAGGATTCGTGACGAAGAGGTCGTCACCGACGAGCTGCACCCGAGCGCCGAGCTCGTCGGTGAGGTGCTTCCAGCCGTCCCAGTCGCTCTCGTCGAGGGGATCCTCGATCGACACGAGCGGGTAGCGGTCGAGCAGATCGGCGTAGTACGCGGTCATCTCGGCCGCGGTGCGCTCCTGGCCCTCGAAGCTGTAGACGCCGTTCTCGTAGAACTCCGACGAGGCGACGTCGAGCGCCACGGCCACGTCTCGGCCCGGCTCGAGGCCCGCACGGCGGATCGCCTCGACGATCAGGTCGAGCGCCTCGGCGTTGGTCGGCAGATCGGGGGCGAAGCCGCCCTCGTCGCCGAGCCCGGTCGACAGGCCCTTCTCGTTGAGCAGTGCCTTGAGCGCGTGGTAGACCTCGACGCCCCAGCGCAGCCCCTCCGAGAAGGTCTCGGCGCCGAGCGGCACCGCCATGAACTCCTGGATGTCGACGCCGGTGTCGGCGTGCGCACCGCCGTTGATGATGTTCATGAGCGGCACGGGCAGCGTGCTCGCGTTCGGGCCGCCCAGGTAGCGGTACAGGGGCAGCTCGGCCGATGCCGCCGCGGCGTGGGCCACGGCGAGGCTGACACCGAGGATCGAGTTGGCGCCGACGCGCGACTTGTTGTCGGTGCCGTCGACCTCCTTGAGCACGGTGTCGATGATGCGCTGATCATCTGCGGCGAAGCCCTCGATGGCCGGGGCGAGCTCGTCGAACACCGCGTCGACGGCCTTCGTGACGCCCTTGCCGAGGTAGCGATCCTTGTCGCCGTCGCGCAGCTCGTAGGCTTCGAAGGCGCCGGTCGAGGCACCGGAGGGCACCGCGGCGCGGCCCACGGAGTCGTCGGTCAGGCCGACCTCGACCTCAACGGTCGGGTTGCCACGTGAATCGAGGATCTCTCGCGCGATCACCGCGTCGATAAATGCCACCATGCGCTCCTTGGGTCTGTGCCAGTGCTTCGGATGTCGAGCAGAAGTGTGCGACGGGCACGGTTCTCCCGCCGCACACCAGTCTAGCGGCCGTCCGTCGCCGGGCCGGGCGACTGGCGACGCACACACCGATCAGGCGTCGACGGGGGTGAACGCGTCGGGCCCGTCCTCGGCCGCAGCGGGGTCCATGTACAGGAACTCGAGCACGTTGCCGTCCGGATCCTCGAGGTCGCGGGAGTACATGAAGCCGAGATCCTGCGGGTCCTTCGGCTCGCTGCCGCCCGCGGCGAGCCCGGCGGCGAGGATCTCGTCCACGGCCTCCCGGGATTCGCGCGAGAGCGCGATCAGCACCTGCGCCGTGGTCTTCGCGTCGGCGACGGTCTTGTCCGTGAAGGTGGCGAAGTACTCCCGGGTGAGCACCATGAAGAAGATCTGCTCATCCCAGACGACGCAGGCCGCGTTCTCGTCCGTGAAGAGCGGATTGATCTCGCATCCGAGTGCCGTGTAGAAGGCTTGGGACCGCTCGAGGTCGTCGGTGGCGATGTTGACGAAGATCTGCGTACTCATTCGATTCCTCCCGCTGCGACCGCCTCGGGTGTGCGGCACACTCGACAGGGTCGCACCATCGACCGCGCAGGTCAATGCGCTCCGGGGGATCTCGCGTCGCTGCTCAGCCGTCGAGCGCGCGCAACTCGAGCTCGCCGGGCTCGCGCACGCCGGCGCGCACGGTGGCGAAACTCGTGAACCCCTCTCCCGCCACTCGCGCGAGCAGCGTCTTCATGTTCTTCTGCCGCTTCTCGAGCCGCACGCGGTGCCCCTGCGCCACGAGCTCGCGCTTGAGGGCGAACAGCTCGTCGAAGGCGACGTCGGCGTCGTGCACCAGCACGACCGCTTCGGGTCCCGTCCGCTCGGGCAGGTCGATGAGGTCCACCACGCGTTCGAACCCGATGGAGAAGCCGACCGCGGGCACGTCTTGCCCGAGGAAGCGCCCCACCATGCCGTCGTAGCGGCCGCCGCCGCCCACCGAGCTGCCCGATCCCGGGTGCGCCACCTCGAAGATCGTGCCGGTGTAGTAGCCCATTCCGCGCACGAGCGTGGGGTCGAAGCGCACCGAGACGCCCTCGGGCAGGGCGCCGTTCAGGGCGTCGCCGAGGGTCGCCAGGCTCTCGATGCCGGTCGCCGCGCCCGGGTTCTCGGCCGCGCCGGGCAGCGACGCCTCGATCGCGGCGCGCTCGAGCGGGATCCCGCCCCCCTCGAGCGCCGGTTCGACGGCCGCGAGCACCTCGCCGAGCCGCTCGGCGGAGGCCGCGTCGATCTCGCGCAGCTCGTCGACCACGCCGGCCGCACCGATCTTGTCGAGCTTGTCGACGGTGATGAGCGCGCGATCGTGGGTGTCCGCGGGGAAGCCGCAGTGCTCGAGGAGCCCGAAGAGGATGCGCCGGTCGTTCACGCGGATCACGCAGCCCTGCAGCCCCAGCTCGGCGAGCGCCTGCGAGGTCGCGGTGATGAGCTCGATCTCGGCCAGCAGCCCCGGCTCGCCGATGATGTCGATGTCGGCCTGCACGAACTGGCGGTAGCGCCCCTTCTGCGGGCGCTCGGCGCGCCACACCGGCGCGATCTGGATCGCGCGGAAGACCGGCGGCAGCTCGGCGCGGTGGCTCGCGTAGAAGCGGGTCAGCGGCACGGTGAGGTCGAAGCGCAGGCCGAGATCGGCGAGCTGCTCGGCGTTGCCGGCCTCGGTGGCCGCCTGCAGCTGCTCCGGGCGGATGCCGCGCTTCAGGATCGAGAAGCTGAGCTTCTCGTTGTCGCCCCCCAGCCCGGCGTGCAGACGCGCGTAGTCCTCGACCACCGGGGTCTCGATCTCGTCGAAGCCGTGGGCGCGGTAGACGCGCTTGATGATGCCGAGCGCGTGCTCGCGGCGGGCCTTGTCTGCGGGGAGGAAGTCGCGCATGCCGCGCGGCGGGTTCACGGGGTTGGCCATGGTCACCTATTCTTCCATGCCCGCGGTGCATGCCTGTTCCTCGGCCATGCCCGCGGCGCACTCCCGTTCCGCAGCCAAACCAGGAGTCGCGTTGTGCCGCTCTCCCCGAAGCGATGCGGCCATTTGCGACTCCCACCTCGTGGAGATGCCGCTATCCCCCGCGGCCGTGCGGCCAGGTACAGCTCTCGGCTCATGCGCGAACGCGGAGTCTCAGATGGCTGCTTCAGCTGAAATCAAGCAGCCATCTGGGACTCCGCTTCGAGGCGGTACCGCTGCAACCATCAAGAGACTTCAACTTGTATCACTCATGGAATACAAGTTGTGCTAGGTTTGCGACACAAGATAGATCTCTCATCGGAAAGGCGCTCATGGACGTCACGTATTGGTACCGCATCGTGCTCGGGTTCATCCCGACGCCGGTGATCGAGGCTCCGATCCTCATCGGCCTCGCGCTCTTCGCGCTCACCTGGCTGAGCCGCGGCCCGTGGGTCACCCTGCCGGGAGACGCCCATCGCCGCTTGCTACTGACGCGGATCGGGATCTGGGGCTCGCTCTCCATCGTCGCCGTCGCCACGACGGTCGGCCTTGTCGCCGCGTTCGCGGGATACGATCCGACCGGCGTCGCCGGGTGGTGGCGCCGCCCCGCTCCCGTCATCGCCGCCGCCCTGGCGATCGGGGTCGCCGCCCTGCTCCTCGCACGCGAACCGCTTCCCGCCCCCGGCGAACGAGCGATCACGCCTCGTCGCCACTGGTGGAGCTTCGCACCGAAGGGACAGCTCTGGCTCGCGATCGGTTCGGCGGTACTGCTCACCCTCACCTCCGTCTGGCAGGGCTTCACCACCACTCTGCTGCCGACCGGGGCGCAGATGATCGGCCGCCCGACCTCAGACGGCGGGACACTGATCACCTCGGTCGCCCCCGAGGATCGGATCCTGCCCGACGGCCCCTTCGTCGATAATCCCTCAGGCGGTGGGTGGCTGAACAACGGCGTAACCCTGGCCGTGCTCGCCATTCTCTTCGCGATCCTCATCACCGCGCTCGCCCAAGACGCCAACAGGCCGATCCCCGCGCGCAGCAGCGCACCCGGCATCCGCGAGTCACGCGAGGCGACCGCCAAGATACTCGTCGCGCTCGCACTCGGCGGCACGATCATCACACTCGGCATGCTGTGGATGTTCGTGGGCTACCTCGGCGGCTGGCAGGTCACAGTCGAGGCCTCGAACGACTCAGCTCCGGGACTGCCGCAGGACGAACTCGGACTCATCTCTCTCACCCCAGATTTCGCGGGCTTCGCAGGGATTTTCCGCTTCGGAGGCTGGTTCCTGCAGGGTATCGGCGTCGCACTGCTGCTGCGGCTCGCGGTCGACATCTGGCGCACGAACCGTCGGAGAGACGCGCAGGACTCTGAACGCGCTCACGAGGATCCCACGACTTCCTCCCCCACCGCGGCCGAGGCAGCGCGATGACACCCGTGAACCCGGACTCCCCGGCCCCGCGCACGGCCGACGACATCGCCGAACTGTTCCGCGGCGCGATCCGGTCCGGTCAGCTGGGCGACGGCGAGCGCCTGCCCACCGTTCGCCAGACCGCGCGGGACTTCGGGATCGCGCAGGGCACCGCGGCGAAGGCCTACCGGGCGCTCGAGCAGGAGGGGCTCGTCGCCACCCGCACCGCCGCCGGCACCCGCGTGGCTCCCGGCGCCTCGCGCGCTGCGGGCGTCGTGGTCGAGCGCGCCCGTGCGCTCGCCGAGGCGGCCCAGGCCGAGGGCACCGGCTTCGACGACGCGGTCGCGGTGCTCCGCGCGGTGTGGTCCGCCCCGGCGGAGTGATCCCGGGCCGCACCCAGCCCGCGCCCCGCAGACCCGGCCGCGTACTCGGCGAAACCGAGCCCTTTCTCTGAAACCGACATCTCCAGCGCCGACAATTCGCGCGGTTTGGAACATCGGGCTCGGTTTCGCGACGGAGCACGAGGATCCGAGGCAGGACCGCACCGCGGCGCGGCACCGGTCCGCCAGCACCGCGCCGCGCCGCTAGTGCTTCACCGGCGGCTCCGCACCGTACCCGGTGAGCGCCCGCACCTCCATCTCGGCTGCGAGCTTCGGCGACTCCCGCCCGGGATCGGTGACCGATCCCAGCCAGCCGAGGAAGAAGCCCAACGGGATCGAGATGATGCCCGGGTTCTTGAGCGGGAAGATCGCGAAGTCGACGCCGGCCCCGAGCATGGCCGTCTCGTTGCCCGAGACGACGGGCGAGAACGCGATGAGCAGCACGGCCGAGAGCAGTCCGCCGATCATCGACCACACCGCTCCGCGCGTCGTGAACCTCGACCAGAACAGCGAGTACAGGATCGTCGGCAGATTCGCCGACGCGGCCACAGCGAACGCGAGCGCCACCAGGAACGCGATGTTCTGCCCCTGCACCCCGATGCCGCCGAGGATCGCGAGCCCGCCGATCACCAGCGTCGTGATCTTCGCCACCTTCACCTCCTGCTTCGGCGAGGCCTGCCCCTTCTTCAGCACGCTGTTGTAGACGTCGTGCGCGAACGAGGCCGAAGCGGTGATGGTGAGGCCCGCGACGACGGCGAGGATCGTCGCGAACGCCACCGCCGAGATGAAGCCGAGCAGCAGCGGCCCGCCGAGGTGCAGCGCGAGCAGCGGCGCAGCCGAGTTCTGGCCCCCGGGAGCCGACGCGATCGTCTCGGGCCCGACGAGCGCGGCGGCGCCGTATCCCAGCACGAGGGTGAAGAGGTAGAAGATGCCGATCAGCCAGATCGCCCACACGACCGAGCGGCGGGCCTCGCGCGCGGTCGGCACGGTGTAGAAGCGCATGAGCACGTGCGGCAGTCCCGCGGTGCCGAGCACGAGCGCGAGGGCGAGCGACACGAAGTCGATCGGGTTCGCGCCGTACTGCAGGCCGGGGGCGAGGATCGCCGCGCCGTTCGCGTTCTCCGGGTTCTCCACAGCGGCCTCGAGCACCGCGCCGAAGCTGAAGCCCTTCAGCGCGAGCACCCACACCGTCATCGCGCCGGCGCCCGCGATGAGCAGCACCGCCTTGATGATCTGCACCCAGGTGGTGCCCTTCATCCCGCCGATGAGCACGTAGAGGATCATCACGACGCCGACCACCGCGATCACGAGCGACTGTCCGAGCGTGTCGTCGATCCCGAGCAGCAGCGAGACGAGCCCGCCCGCGCCTGCCATCTGCGCGAGCAGGTAGAAGAAGGACACCGCGAGCGTGGTGAGCGCCGCCGCCATGCGCACCGGCCGCTGCCGCAGGCGGAACGAGAGCACGTCGGCCATGGTGAACTTCGCGGTGTTGCGCATCAGCTCGGCGACGAGCAGCAGCGCCACGAGCCACGCGACGAGAAAGCCGATGGAGTACATGAACCCGTCGTAGCCGTTGATGGCGATCGCACCGCAGATGCCGAGGAAGGATGCGGCCGAGAGGTAGTCGCCCGCGATCGCGAGCCCGTTCTGCCGGCCCGAGAACGAGCGACCGCCGGCGTAGAAGTCGGCAGCGCTCTTGTTGCTGCGACTGGCCCGGATCACGATCACCATGGTGACCGCGACGAAGGAGAGGAAGATCGCGATGTTGAGCACCGGGTTCTGCTGCCCGGTGGATTGCTCGAGGTGCAGGATCGTCGCGTTCATCGGGGGCCCTCCTCGGTCTCTGCGGAGCCGCCCGGGACGGTTCCCGGCGACCCGTCGGCGATGCGCTCGAGCTCGGCTCGCAGCTCAGTGGTCGCCGGATCCAGCTTCCGATTCGCGAACGAGACGTACCACATGGTGATCCCGAAGGTCGTGACGAACTGGGCGAGGCCGAACCAGAGACCGATGTTCAAACCGAGGAACGGTCGCGCCATGAGATCGTGCGCATATGCGGCGAGCAGCACGTAGAGCAGAAACCAGACCATGAACGCCGCTGCGAGCGGGAAGACGAAGCGCCGGAAGCGGTGCTTGTACTCCTGGAACTCGGGGCGCACCTGGAACGCCTCGTAGTCGATGGGTGCACCCTCTTCGAGCGCACGGGAATCGGTGGACATGGGGCCTCCTTGCCTCATGGGGAATTTCGGGGAATGAGATTTCGGCTCGGCTCCGCCTCGCTCGATCAGCGCTGCCGGCCGGGCGCGCGTCAGCGCGGCACGGCCACCGTCTGCGTCGCGGGCGCCGAAACAGTGGCGGCGAGGGCCTCGATCAGCGCGTCGACGACACCGGGATCCTCGATCGTCGCAGGCACCGTATAGGGCTCGCCGTCGACGATCTGGCGCATGGTCTTGCGCAGGATCTTGCCCGAGCGGGTCTTCGGAAGGCGGTCGACGATCGTCACGTCGCGGAAGGCGGCGACCGGACCGATGCGTTCGCGCACCAGCCGCACGAGTTGCCCGGCGAGTTCCTCGCGCACCACGGTCTCGCCGTGCTTCAGCGTGACGAAGCCCGCGGCCCGCTGGCCCTTGAGGTCGTCGTGCACGCCGATCACCGCGCACTCGGCGACGGCGGGGTGGGCCGTGAGCACCTCCTCCAGCTGTCCCGTCGATAGACGGTGCCCCGCCACGTTGATCACGTCGTCCGTGCGCCCCATGACGAACAGGTAACCGTCCTCGTCGAAGTGGCCGGCGTCGCCGGTGGCGTAGTAACCGGGGAACGCCGAGAGGTAGGAGTCGACGAAGCGCTGTCGGCTGCCCCAGATCTCGAGCAGCGCGCCGGGCGGCAGCGGCAGGCGGATCGCGATGTTCCCCTCGACGCCCGGCGCGGTGATGTCGCGTCCCGTCGAATCCACGACGCGCACGTCGAACCCGGGCATGGGCAGCGAGGTGGATCCGGCCTTCGCCGGCAGTGTCTCGATGCCGAGCGGGTTCGCGCAGATGGGCCAGCCCGTCTCGGTCTGCCACCAGTGGTCCACCACGGGCACGCGCAGCCCGTCGTTCACCCAGTGCCAGGTCTCGGGATCCATGCGCTCGCCGGCGAGGTAGACGGCGCGCAGCGACGAGAGGTCGTACCCCGCGAGCGCATCGAGCTCGGGATCCTCCCGCCGGATGGCGCGCAGCGCGGTGGGCGCCGTCGAGAGGATCTTGGCCCGATACTCCGAGAGCACGCGCCAGAAGGCGCCCGCGTCTGGCGTGCCGACCGGTTTGCCCTCGTAGAGCACGGTCGTGCCACCGGCGAGCAGCGGGCCGTACACGATGAAGGAGTGGCCCACGACCCAGCCGACGTCGGAGGCGGTGAAGATCGTGTCGCCGGGCCCGAAGTCGTAGATGTTGCGCATGGCCCACGAGAGGGCCACCGCGTAGCCGCCGCTGTCGCGCACGACGCCCTTCGGGCTGCCGGTCGTGCCGGAGGTGTAGAGGATGTACAGCGGATCCTCGGAGCGCATCGGCACGGGGTCGGCGAGCGCGGCATCGGCCTCGAGCGACGCCCAGTCGTGCCACGCGATCTCGCGGTCTTCGGCGTAGTCGGCCGCCGATCCGGGCACCGCCTCGCGGTCGTGCACGATCACGGTCTCCACGCTCGACGCACCGCCCCCGCAGATGTCGAGCGCGCTGCGCACGAGCGGCAGGTAGGCGACGGTGCGGTTCGGCTCGATCCCGCCGGAGGAGGTCACCACCGCTCTCGGCTTCGCGTCCTGGATGCGCACGGCGAGCTCGTTCGCCGCGAAGCCGCCGAAGACGACGGAGTGGATCGCGCCGATGCGGGCGCAGGCCAGCATCGCGATCACGGCCTCCGGGGTCATCGGGCAGTAGATCAGCACCCGATCGCCGGCCGCGACGCCGACGGCCCGCAGGGCGCCCGCGAAGCGGGCGACGCGATCCCGCAGCTCAGCGTAGCTGAATCGCGCACGGGTGCCGGTCATCGCGGAGTCGTAGATCAGCGCGGTGTCGTCACCGCGACCGGCCGCCACGTGCCGATCGAGCGCGTTCGCGCAGACGTTCGTCCGCCCGCCGGGGAACCACCGCCACTCCGTTTCGCTCCGTTCCTCGAGCGCGGCGCTCGGCGGAACACTCCAGTCGATCCGCGCCGCGGCCTCCAGCCAGAATCCCTCGCGGTCGTCTCGACTGCGCTGCGCGATGACACGGTACTCGCCGCCGGACTCCTGTAGTTCGGGTGCAATCACTTGTTTCTCCTGTGAAATCGTGTGCGTTTACCGCATCGTTGCGGTGAACGTTCCCGATGCTAGGTAATCGGGTTAGCATGTAACACCTCCGAAAGTTGGGAGTAACAATGACGCCACTCACCGACGCATCGGCCCGACGCGCACTCGACGACGCGGTCGAGGAGTTCGCGCGCGCCACTCGCTTCCCGCTCGCCTTCGGCGGCTTCGAGTCGGGCGGCATCTCCACCATCACCGCGCTCGCCGGGCACCGCACGCTCAGCCTGCAGGGCCTGCGCGTCGAGCGCAGCCGCGGTCTCGGCGGACGAGCGATGAGCGAGTGCCGCCCCCGCCTCACGACCGACTACGCCCGCTCCCGGCACATCACTCACGACTACGACGCCGAGATCGGCACGGAGGGCATCGTCTCGCTCTTCGCGATGCCGGTGCTGGTCGGCGGCGCGGTGCGGGCCGTGCTCTACGGCGGCACGCGCGGCGGCTCGGTGCCCGGGGCGTCGTTCGTGCACGCCGGGGCCGCGGTCGCCCGCGAGCTCGGGCAGGAGATCCGCGTGCAGGACGAGGTCGAGCGCCGCATCGCCGCAGCCCGCGAACGCGCGCCGCAGGTCGAGACCCCCGCTCCCCTGCTGGAAAACCTGCGCGGCAGCCACGCCGAGTTGCGCAGCATCATGGCGGAGGTCGCGGATCCCGCCCTGCGCGCACGACTCTCGACGCTCGAGCAGCGGCTGGCCGGAATCGGCGGGCCGCTCCCCCGGGTGGCGTCGGCGGACGCGCCCGCGGTCGCGCTCTCGCGGCGCGAGATCGACGTGCTCTCCCACGCGGCACTCGGCCGCACGAACGCGCAGATCGGGGCGGCGCTCGGCCTCACCGAGAGCACGGTGAAGAGCTACATGCAGACCACCATGTCGAAGCTCGGGGTGTCGACGCGCCACGCGGCCGTGTCCGCCGCGCGCATGCGCGGGCTCATCCTCTGAGGCCGCCTCGTCGTCTTCTCCGAGGATCCCCCTGCGTCGTCCTACGCCGTGCGTTTCGCTCTCGGCCCTCGTGTGGTTTGGGGCGGTGCGGTGGTGTTGTGGTGCGGGTGTACTGGTTTGTGGGGTGGGGGTTGCTCATTCGGTGTTGTTTGCCGGTGGGGGTGGTGGGTGCGTGTGTAGCGTGCGAGTCATTATGGATGATTTGCGTGCGGAGAAGACTCGTTGTGCGTCTCGGGGTGTGCGGGGTGTGCGGGGGAAGCGGAGCGCGACGTCGGTGTTGTTGAGTGTGGTGTCGGCGGGTGCTGCGGGGGCGTTGTTGGTGGGGGTGTTGCCGGGAATGCAGGTGGGGGTGTTGTCGCGTGCGGCGGATGGGGCCGAGGTGCCTCGGACGTGGTCGTCTGCGGATCTCGCGGTGAGTGGTGCGGTGACGTCGCCTGCGGGGGTGCCGGGGACGTCGGGGGCGGTGGAGTATGCGTGGGGTGTGGAGTACGCGGGGGATCTCTCGGCGGCTGGTGGGGCGATGACTGGGGAGGAGCTTCCTGAGCGGCTGATCAGTGTGCTTCAGGGGGATACGGTCACGGGGAGTGCTGCGGTGTGGGGTGCTGCGGGGGATGAGTCGGGTGGGGTGGTGGGTGCTCCGGAGGTGCGTGGGGTGCCTGATCCTGGTCTCGGTGGGGCGTTGTCGGTGCTTGGGCAGGAGGTGTCGGAGGCGGGGGTCGGGAATACGCGGTGGCGGATCCGTGAGGCCGATGCGGTGCGTGTGAATACTGATGGTGGTCCGACTCCGTTGCGGTTCGAGGGTGCGTCTGCGGGGGCTGATGAGGCGTCTGCGGGGGTTGATGAGGCGGCTGGGGCTGATGAGGCGGCCGGGGCTGCTGCGGATGGTGGGGATGGGGTGCGGGTGTTCGTGGTGGATCCGGGGTTGGGGGTGACGTTGGAGGCCTGCGTGTCGGGTACGGCCTGTGATCCTGATGATGATGCCGATTGGGCGGCTGATCCGGCTGCGGTGGGTGCGGGGCCGGTGCCGGAGGAGCTCACGTGGCGTGCGGTCGCCACGAATATGGGCAATGTTGTGCTCAGTGATGTTCGTGTGGTCACGCTCACGGCAGATGCTGCCCCGCTCGAGGGGGTTTCGTTTCCGTCGTTCGGGGAGCTTGCGGTCGGGGCGACTGCGGCGGCGACGTTCACGACCCCGGTGCAGAGCGTGGGGCGCACGGTCGCGGTGACCGCGTCGGCGGTGTTCGAGGGTGACGGGCCGGACGGTGTGCCGCTCGCCGACCGTTTCACCGACGCTGCGGGAACGGTGGGGCGGTTGCCGTCGGCAGAAGCGACGGCAATGTACCCCGTCACTGAGAACACCGACACTGAGAACACCGACCCCGACGCGGAGAGCGCCGACCCCGAAGGGGAGAACACTGAGGCCGAGGCCGAGGCTGAGGACCCCGAGGCTGGGGACCCCGAGGCCGCGGGCGACGATGATCCGACGCACGAGACCGGTGAGCCGTTCCTCCTCGAAGACGGAATCGGCGCACGGACCGGGCCTCCAGGCAACTCGATGATCGACTTGCCGGTGACTTTGTACGCCTATGCGGGCGCGGGCGAGAACGTCGACGTGACGCTCCAGTTTCGTGTGCCTAGTACCTCCCCAATGGCCGGCGAGTATGCGAAGGTCGAGATCCTGCCCCCGGGTGGGGGCAGCTGGACGTGCACGATCCCGAGGAACGCGGCGGTGAACACGGCCTGCCAGCGGCTCGATTACACGAGCGCCCAGGCTGGGGTGTGGACGATCAAGTTCACCGAACATAGCGGGAGCTACCAGGACGGGTTCAAGTGGGACATCACGGTGCAGGACGCGTCGGCGGACCAGCCCGGACGTGTGTGGACCGACACGTACTTCATGTTCCAGCAGAGCACCGAGGACGTCAGTTTTTGGTACGTCGGCCCGTACGGGAATCGCTACAGAACCGACTACACCACGTATCACGGTTGGTCTTCGCAGTTCCGTTCCAATCAGTTCGGGGTGGTGAAGAAGGGCACCTGCGTCTCCGCGCACCGCAGCATCGACCAGAGCGATGCGGACTACTCGGGCTACGATCCGTCGTGCGGTGTGCCGTATCACATCTTCTTCGAACCGCCGTCGGCGAGTCTGCCGGCTGCTGCTACCGATCACGCCAATAAGACGCACTATGTGCTGCCGCCGCTCGCGACGCCGACGATCGACGATGTCTCGTACGCGTCGACGGCGCCGGCGTCGGCGACTCCGCGTGCCGGCGCGTTCACGGTGAGAACGCGCAACTACATCGGCAACGCCACTCTGCAGCTCGACCTGAACGGCAACGGCGTGTACGGCGAGGCCGCCGACGGTGAGCAGGAGTTCGCGATCGAGGGCGACACGACCGTGGTGCCGTGGGCCGGCACCACCGCGGGCGGGCAGCCCCTGCCCACCACGAGCAGCGTCAATGCGTCGGTGCTGCTGGAGGGGAGCGGCGAGGTGCACTTCACGCTCCACGATGCTGAGTCGAGATACGGCATCACGGTGACGAAGCTGAACGGGCCCGAGGCCAACGATGCGACGCTGTACTGGGACGACAGCGCCCTGGGCTCCGCCGATCGCATTCCGACGTGTCTGCCGCCGGTCTTGAAGAGCGGCGCGTCGGGCGCGAACAGTGCGGTCCCGGGCGGGGTGCACGGCTGGGCTTGCGGGGACGGTTATCACGTCAACGGGAAAGCGCCATGGGGTGACAATCGGTACATCGATGATTGGGCGGTCACCAGGTTTAGTGCGTCGCGGGAGGTGAAGCTCCCCGCGTATTCGGTGACGAAGTCGGCTGTGCCCGGCAGTGGCGGTATTCTGCGGGCGGGCGAGACCGTGACGTACACGGTCGAGGTGGAGAACACCACGAACGCGTACCTCGACCCCAAACAGTTGGCGCCCACGGTGATCGACGACCTGACCGGTGTGCTCGATGATGCGAGCTACAACAACGACGCCCAGGCCAGCCTGGGCGGCGTACCGGTGACACCGATGATGGGGGCGGTGTCGTTCGATGCGGCGACCGGGAAACTGTCGTGGGTGACCGGTGCCGCACCGAACTGGGGGCCGGGACAGAAACTGACGATCACGTACTCGGTGACGGTCACAGACCGCGCCACCCTCCTCGGAGGGACGCACAACGGGGATCTGATGCTGCGCAACCAGGTGACCAGCCACGGATGCGCCACAGCCCAGGCCTGCGCGACCGAGCACCCCGTGGACGCAGAAGGAGACACGGTGCTGCAGGTCGACAAGCAGTTCGTGTCGGCCACCGGGTGGGGTGCCGGTGACACGATCACGTGGCAGATCGATGTCCGCAACGGTGACGACACCAAACCCGCCTACCAGGTGCAGGTCGCAGACACCCCCGATACGGGCCTGGAACCCGGGAACGCGGTATGGCAGGCACTGCCCGCGGGAACCACCGCCACGGGCACGACCTGGAAAGTGGGCACCCTCGATCCGGGCGAAACGAAAACCGCCCGCGTCACCACGGTGATCGCGCAGGCCGCCGCACCCCACGGCCCCACCTACCGCAACGCCGTCACGGTCAGCAACCCGACCAACCCGTACGACACCCAGCGTCCGCTCACCGACATCGAACCCAACGAGACCGTCCAAGAAGACGCCGACCAAGCCGACCTGGCAGAAACACGCGCCCCGACAGCAACCTTCCACATCGACAAAGTCGGCGAGTCCGGCGACTGCCCACCCCCCGACACGTCGTGCTGGGTGGCGATGCCCGGATCCGACTGGCGGATCTACCCCGTCACCGGCGGAAACATCTCCCCGACCCCCGCCGCAGGGGTAGACATCACCCCGATCGACGGCGTCGCCGCCGGCGCAGGAGCCCCCGGCACCGCCACCCAGTTCCTCGTCACCGGACTGCTCCCCGGAGAATACGCACTCATCGAACACACAGCCCCCGAAGGATTCAGCCTGCTGGCAGCACCCCTGAAACTGACCGTGACCACCACCGGAACCGTGTCCTTCAACACCACCGACATCGCCGACGGCACCATCACGATCGGCGAGATCGACGCCGGCCCCGCAGGGAAAGTCCCGCAGGTCACCGTACGAGACGTCCCCAACCTCGTATTCCCCGTAGCCGGCGGCGCAGGATCCGCTCTCGTGCAATGGGCAGCAGCACTCCTCTGCGCAGCAGGCGGCGCGCTCCTCATACGCACCCTCACCACCAGACGCCGCACCCTCACCCACCTCTGACCCCACACCCCAACACCCACCCGCGACGAACACGCTCAGCTCTCGCCGTGCAGCACGCGGGCCGAGAGGCGGTCCACCGCGAGACGCAGGGCGCGATCCGGATCGACGTCCGCCGCGTTCGCCCGGGTGACGAGCGCGAGCATCGCGTCACCGATGCCGAACTCCGCAAGACGCTGCTCGTCGGGGCCGATCACCGCTGCGAGCGGATCCTCGTGCGAGCGTTCGGCCGCCGACGGGTTGATGAGCCCCGCGCGCCGCAGCCGGTCGACAACCTTGGCCGCGCGGGCGAGCGAGGGCATGCCCGCGGGAATGCCGTCGAGCGGGCTGCGGGATCCGCGGTCCTCCCCCGCGGCGTCCTCCTTGAGCCGCTCCCACTCCGCATGCAGCTCGTCGACCGACAGATACCCGCGGTCGCCGAAGACGTGCGGGTGCCGTGCGATGAGCTTCTCGTTCAGGGCGTCGGCCACGGCGGCCAGGTCGTAGCCCTCGCCGTCGCGCTCGGCGATGGCCGCGTGGAACAGCACCTGATAGAGCACGTCGCCGAGCTCGTCGCGCGTCTCCCCCGCCGGCAGATCGCGCTCGATCGCGTCGATGAACTCGGCGGTCTCCTCGACCAGGAAGCGCGTCAGCGACTCGTGGGTCTGGGCCTCGTGCCAGGCGCAGCCTCCCGGCTGCACCATGGTGCGCACGGTCTCCACCACCCGCGCCAGCGCTGCAGCGGTCCGATCCTCAGCCCCCTCCGCGTGCAGCTCGGTCGGAGGGTTTTCGGCATCGTCGCTCGCGCTGTCCATGCGTTCCAGCCTATCGAGCCGCGGCTCGCGGCCGGGTCGCCGCCCGCGCTCCGGCGAGAGCGCCAGCGTGGCAGCGGGCGCGGTTCGAATCCCTGCGCTCGAATCTGTAGACTTCCCTGGGCGCCTGCTTGGGTGCCGGCAGTAGAGGGGGAAGGAACTCACTATGAACTCGATCACTCGGCGCACCGGCGCCGTCGTCGCCGCGGCAGGTCTGGCGCTTGCGCTGGCATCGTGCTCCGGCGGGCAGAGCGTCGCCGAGGCGTGCACGATCGCCGAGGAGACCATGACGGAGGTCGTGACGCAGTCGCAGGCAGACACGCAGCAGGCGCTGCAGGGGGCGCTGCAGGGCGAAGACGTCGATTTCGGTGCGATCTTCCAGCCCATCAAGGACGCCCTGAGCGAGACGCAGAAGAAGGTCACCAACGAGGAGGTCTCGGGCGCCCTCGATACCTTCGTGTCCGAGTACAACTCGTTCGCCGAGGTGATCGAGCAGGTCGATCTCTCGGGCTTCCAGGAACTCTCGGAGATGTCCGACCTCGATCCGAGCGACCCCGATGCGATGGCGAAGATCGAGGAGCTCCAGGCGAAGAGCACCGAGCTGCAGCAGCAGGCCGAGGAGCTGCAGACGCAGATCCAGGGCAAGACCGAGTCGCTCACCGACGCGAGCGCCCAGCTCGGCGAGCTCTGCAACGCGAACTAGTCGCGTCGCTCCGCTCGAAGTCGGACGGGCCCCGGACTCATCGAGTCCGGGGCCCGTTTGCGCGCACGGGTCAGGATCCCGTTCCCGCGTCCTCCTCGAGCAGCGTTGCGAGCACACGACCGGTCCAGGCGACGATGTCGCTCTCGTCGCCCACGCGCTTCTGCCCCACCCCGGCCAGCGGACTGCGCGACGATGCCGTGCCGCCGGGCAGCGGGATCTGCAGCGCGCCGGTGGCCTCCGTGTACCGAGCACCCGGGTACATGCGGTTCATCCGCATGCGCCGAGAGTCGAGCATCTTGACGGGTTCGATGCGCAGTGCGGGCCCCGCCGCGACGACCTTCGACAGCCCCAGCTTCGCGGCTCGCCGGCGCAGCGCCGACACCGCCGCCAGGCGCTGCACCTCGGCCGGGGGCTCGCCGTAGCGGTCGGCCAGCTCCTCGAGCACGAGCGATACGTGGTCGTCGGGCGCATGCGGGTGCGAGGCCGCCGAGAACTTCTGGTAGGCCTCGAGTCGCAGGCGCTCGCTCTCGACGTACTCCTCGGGAATGTGCGCGTCGACGGGCAGCTCGAGCACCAGCTCGACCGGACCGGTCGATTCCTCGCCCTTGAAGGTGTTCACCGCCTCGCCGATCATGCGCAGGTACAGATCGAACCCCACCCCCGCGATATGGCCCGACTGCTCGCCGCCCAGCAGGTTGCCGGCACCGCGCAGCTCGAGGTCCTTGAGCGCCACCTGCATGCCCGATCCGAGCTCGTTGTTGGCGGCCAGGGTCTCGAGACGCTCGTGCGCGTGCTCGGTGAGCGGCTTCTCGGGGTCGTAGAGGAAGTAGGCGTAGGCACGCTCGCGGCTGCGCCCCACCCGGCCGCGCAACTGGTGCAGCTGGCTCAGACCGTACTTGTCGGCGCCGTCGATGATGATCGTGTTCGCATTGGCGATGTCGAGACCGGTCTCGACGATGGTGGTCGAGACCAGCACGTCGAACTTGCGCTCCCAGAAGTCCTGCACGACCTGCTCGAGCTGGTGCTCGCTCAGTCGCCCGTGCGCCACGGCCACGCGCGCCTCGGGTACGAGCTCCGCGATGTGCGCGGCGACCCGTCCGATCGACTGCACCCGGTTGTGCACGAAGAAGACTTGCCCCTCCCGCAGCATCTCGCGGCGGATCGCAGCCGTGATCTGCTTGTCGCTGCGCGGGCCGACGAAGGTGAGGATCGGGTGCCGGTCCTCGGGCGGCGTCGCGAGCGTCGACATCTCCCGGATGCCCGTCACCGCCATTTCGAGCGTGCGCGGGATCGGGGTCGCGCTCATCGCGAGGATGTCGACGTTGGTCTTGAGCTTCTTCAGCGAGTCCTTGTGCTCCACGCCGAAGCGCTGCTCCTCATCGATGATGAGCAGCCCGAGATCCTTGTAGATGATGCTGTCCGAGAGCAGCCGATGCGTACCGATGACGACGTCGACCGTGCCGGCGGCGAGCCCCTCGATCGTGTCATTCGCCTCCTTGTCGCTCTGGAAGCGGCTGAGCGCGCGCAGGCGCACGGGAAACCCGGCGAAGCGATCCTGGAAGGTCTCGAGGTGCTGATTCACGAGCAGTGTGGTGGGCACCAGCATCGCGACCTGCTTGCCGTCCTGCACCGCCTTGAACGCCGCCCGCACGGCCACCTCGGTCTTGCCGAAGCCCACGTCGCCGGCGATGAGCCGGTCCATGGGAATCGCCCGCTCCATGTCGCGCTTCACCTCGTCGATCGTGGTGAGCTGGTCGAGCGTCTCGGCGTAGGGGAACGCCTCCTCCAGTTCGTGCTGCCAGGGGGTGTCCGGCGAGAAGGGGTGCCCCTTCGAGGCGACACGCGCCGAATAGAGCTTCACCAGCTCAACGGCGATGTCTCGCACCGCCTTGCGCGCCTTCTTCTTGGCATTGGCCCAGTCGCTGCCGCCCATCTTGGAGAGGGCGGGCGCCTCGCCGCCGACGTAGCGCGACAGCTGGTCCAGCTGGTCGGTCGGCACGTACAGCTTGTCCTTGGGCATGCCGCGCTTGGTCGACGCGTACTCGAGCACCAGGTACTCGCGCAGCGCCTTCGTCGCGTCCCTGCCGATACCGGTCGGCACCATGCGCTGCGTCAGCTCGACGAACTGACCGATGCCGTGCGTCTCGTGCACCACATAGTCTCCCGCGACGAGCTTCAGGGGATCCACCACGTTCTTGCCGCGCCGCTTCGCGAGCTTCTGGCCGCTCGCCGCCTGCGATCCCGCCGAGCGGCCGAAGAACTCGGCCTCCGTGGCGAGCAGCAGCTTCGCCTCGGTGCTCTCGAATCCCGACCACGCGGTGCCCGCCACGAGGTAGACGACGCCGTCCTCGAGCCGTTCGGGGAGTTGCTCCACCATGCGCGCCGCGGCGCCCGCTTCCGCGAGCACGTCGCGGGCGCGCTCCACCAGGCCGACGCCCTGGGCGCTGACGATCGCGTGCCATCCCTCGCGCAGGCGCTCCGAGAAGAGGCGGATCGCCGACTGCGTGGCATCCGCACCACTCGCCGGGCGCGGGAAGTGCCCGCCTGCCACCTCGACGGCGAGGGGGTCACCTGCGTCCGTCATCCTGCGCGCAGTCGCAGGATCCATGGCTCCGTCCCGCTGGTTGAGCGGGCGCAGCGAGTCGAGACCATCCGTGGACTCGGGTGTCGCCTCCGCTGCGCTCTGCTCAACCGGCGAAGCGGCGTCATCGGCGCCGCTGACGAAGGTGGAGACCGTCCACCAGGGCCGCCCGTGCGACGCGACCCGCAGTTCCGAGACCGAGAGCATTCCGCTGTCGTCGGTCGGCACGGGCGCATCCGCGCCGGCCGTCGCCGCGCTCCAGGCGGCCTCGAGGAACTCCCGGTTCGTCTCGGCCAGGCTCACGGCGCGCCCGGCCACGCGCTCGGGCGACGCCACGAGCACCGCTCCCCCGTCGGGCAGCAGCGCGGTGAGCGGACGAAGTCCCGGCACGAGTTGGGGCAGCAGACTCTCCATGCCCTCGACGGGAATCCCCTGGCTCATCTTCTCGAGCAACGAGGACAGCGCCGGGTAGCGCGGCAACAGCTCCGCCGCGCGCTCGCGCACCTCGTCGGTGAGCAGCAGCTCGCGCGCGGGCCACAACTCGAGCGCGTCGATGGGATCCCCGGCGCTGCGCTGATCCGAGACCGCAAAGCGCCGGATCTGGTCGACCTCATCGCCGAAGAAGTCCACGCGGACGGCCTGGGACGCCTCGGGCGGGAAGACGTCGAGGATGCCGCCGCGCACCGCGAACTCGCCGCGGCGCGTCACCATGTCCACTCGGGTATAGGCGCGCAGCACCAGTTCGCGCGCGACTGCGTCGAGGCCGATGGTCGTCATCCTGCGCGCGGCGAAGCCGGTCATGCTGCGCGAGCGAAGCGAGTCGCAGTGCGCAGGATCCACGTTGGAGTCGGTGAGATCCTGCGATCCGCTGCGCGGCCGCAGGACGACGGCGGGGGTCTCACCGGCGCGCAGCACGAGCGGCTCCGCCTGCGCCGCGTGCGGTGACACCGGCTGCAGGGCTGCCCGCACCGAGGCCACGAGAATCATCGGGCGGGATCCGTCGTGCTCGCGCAGCACGCGCAGAGCCGCCGCCCGGCGCCCGACGGTCTCGGCGCTCGGGCTCAGGCGCTCGTGCGGCAGCGTCTCCCAGGCGGGGAACTCGGCGGTCTGCGCCTCTGGCAGGAGCGAGCCGAGCGCCGAGCGCAGCGCATCGGCCTCCCGGCTCGTGGCGGCGATCACCAGCAGCGCGCCGCGATCCCCCGCCTCACGGCGCCGACGCACCAGTCCCGCGATGAGCGGAGCCCGCAGGCCCTCGGCGACCGAGAACTCGGCGTCGGAGCCGCTCGCGTCGAGCGCCCGGGCGAACGACGGAGACGCCTCGAGCAGGCGTTCGATCCCGCTCAGCGTCACTTCGCGGCCCGCCCGTGGAAACGCTGCTGAGCCGCGAGCAGCCCCTCGTCGACGATCGACTCGGCTGCGTCGGCCGCATCCTCGAGCAGCACGGGGAGCGCACCGCGCTCGGCCGTCGCGAACGGCCGCAGCACGTAGTCTGCGGGATCCTGCTGCCCCGGAGGCCGGCCGATGCCGACGCGCACGCGCAGGAAATCGGGGGTTCCGAGCGCCTTGGCGATGTCGCGCAGGCCGTTGTGCCCCCCGTGCCCGCCGCCCTGCTTCAGCTTGACGCTGTCGAAGGGCAGATCGAGTTCGTCATGGATGACGACGATGCGATTCGGCGGCACGTCGAAGTACTTCGAGAGCGACGAGACGGGTCCGCCGGAGGTGTTCATGTATCCGTTCGACTTCGCGAGGATGAGCTTCGGGCCGCCCGGGCGCAAGCGGCCATCCGCGATGCGCGAACCCGTGCGGTGCGATGAGAAGCTCGCGCCGAGTCGCTCGGCGAGCACGTCGAGCGCCATCTGCCCCACGTTGTGCCGCGTCGCCTCGTACTTGGCTCCGGGATTCCCCAGGCCGACGATCAGCCAGCTGTCACCGGACACGTGCTCCTCCGTACTCCTGCGCCTGCGCTTGCGCCAGAACATCGCTCATCCTCCCAGAACGCGAACGGGCCCGTCGAGCAGACGCTGCTCCACGGGCCCGAAACCGCGAACGATTACTCGGCGGCCGCGTCCCCCGCGGTCTCCTCCTCGTCAGATGCCGCACCGCGCGGCACGACGACGTTGACGACGAGCAGATCGGCGTCTCCGAGCAGGCTCGCACCCTTCGGCAGCTCGATGTCGCCGGTGACGATGTGCGCGCCCTCCTCGAGGCCCTCAACGCTCACCTCGACGTGCTCGGGGATGTCGGTGGCGGGAACGCTGAGGTGGATCGTGTTGAGCTCCTGCAGCGCGTTGGTGCCGGCGAAGGACTCGCCGACAACGTGCACGGGAACCTCGACCTCGACGGTCTCGCCCTTCTTGACGACGAGCAGGTCGACGTGCTCGATGACCTGGCGCACGGGATCCTTCTGCACGTCCTTGACGAGCACGAGCTCCTTGCGGCCCGCGATGTCGAGCTCGATGATGGCGTTGGCGTGACGGATGATGAGGCTCAGCGGGTGGGTCTCGACCGAGACGTGCACGGGATCGGTGCCGTGGCCGTAGACGACCGCCGGGGTCTGGCCGACGGCGCGCAGCTTGCGGGCAGCGCCCTTGCCGAAGCTCTCGCGGGCGGTGGCGACCAGCTGATTGGTCTCGCTCATAGTGTTCTCTCCTTGCGGGCTCTCGCCCAATGAGGGCGGCCGTGCCGCCAGGATTGGTGTCTCGCACTTGCGTTGCAACGCAGCAAGATGGCCCGCTGAGGCAGTCCGTCCCGCGTCGATCACGGGCGCAGATGCGCCCCTCGCCGAAGTACAGCTCACCATTCTACACGACCGGATCCGGTGCCGAATCCGGTGCCGAATCCGGTGCCGAACCCGCGCTGCGGCACCCGGCCGGGTGCCGGTCAGGCCGGCGCGGCACGGCCGTGGATGCGCGTCGACAAGAGCTCCGCAGTGCGGCGCGCCTCGGCGGCGAGGCCGGGGAGTCGTTCCTCGGGGACATCCCGCTGGGGAAACGTCGTCGCCAGCGCGGCGACCGGCCAGCCGCGGTGATCGAGCACCGGCACCCCGATGGAGGCGAGGCCGGCGGTCACCGATCCCCGCTCGATCGCGTAGCCGCGAGTGCGAGTCTCGTCGAGCACGGCGCGCAGCCGCGAGTAGCGATCGATGGGCTCCTCGCCTTCGGAGCCGCGCTGGACGAAGGCGCCGCGATCCGGGAACAGCGCGCGCACCTGCGCCTTCGGGAGCGCCGCGAGCACGGCCCTGCCGCTCGCGGTCACGGGCATGGGCAATCGCACATCGACGTCGGTCACCAGGTGCGGCGAACCCGGCGCCCGTTCCTCGATCACGTAGAGCACGTCGCGCCCGTGCGGCACCGCGAGGTGGCAGCTCAGTCGCACGCGATCGACGAGCGCCCGCAGCAGGGGGCGCCCGAGGCGAGCGAGGGGCTCCTGCCGCGCATACGCCGAACTCAGCTCGACGGCGGCGATGCCGAGCCCGTACCGCTTCTCCTCCGGCAGGTGCATCACGAAACCGTGGTGCTGCAGCGCGGCGAGCAGCTGGTAGACGGTGGAGCGCGGCAGCTCGAGGCGACTCGCGATCATGCTGGCCGCCAGCGGGCCCCGCGAGCCCGCGAGCAGGCCGAGGATCCGCAGCGTCTGATCGGCTGCGGGGGCCTTCGGCTGGCTCGCGTTCACGTGAGGCGCCTCAGACCAGTGGGGCGCCGACCGCCCCCTCCACAGCCGACAGCACCGCTCCGCTCGACACGAAGTCGTGCGCCGCTGCGACCGTCGGAGACAGGAACGAGTCGGTCTCAGGCTCGCCGATGCGGGTGCGGAACAGCGCGTGCACCGCGGCGGTAGCCGGCGCGGGCGCCCCCTCCCCCGCGGCCGCGCGGAAGTCGAGCGCCCGCGTGGAGGCGAGCAGCTCGATGCCGAGCACGCGCGTCAGCCCGTCGACGGCGCGACGCAGCTTGCGCCCCGCGTGCCAGCCCATCGAGACGTGGTCCTCCTGCATGGCCGACGACGGGATCGAGTCGACCGACGCCGGGGCCGCGAGCCGCTTGAGCTCGGAGACGATGCCGGCGGCCGTGTACTGCGCGATCATGAGGCCGGAGTCGAGGCCGGCGTCGGCGGCGAGGAACGGAGGCAGACCGTGGTTGCGCGCCACGTCGAGGAACCGGTCCGTACGGCGCTCCGAGATGCTCGCCACATCGGCCACGGCGATCGCCAGGAAGTCGAGCACGTAGGCGACGGGCGCGCCGTGGAAGTTGCCGTTGGACTCGACGCGGCCGTCGGGTGTGACCACGGGGTTGTCGACGGCGGACACCAGCTCGATCGACGCGACGCGGGCGGCGTGGGCCGCAGTGTCGCGGGCCGCTCCGTGCACCTGCGGGGCGCAGCGCAGCGAATACGCGTCCTGCACCCGCGTGAACTCGCCCTCGCGGGGCCGCTGCACCAGTCCCGACCCGGCGAGCACGCTGCGCATGTTGGCGGCCGAGTCGGCCTGACCGGGGTGCGGGCGCAGTGCGTGCAGATCCTCGGCGAACACGGCGTCGGTGCCGGTCAGCGCCTCGACGCTCGCCGCGGCCGCGACGTCGGCGACGGTCAGCAGCCCGGCGAGATCGTGCAGCGCGAGGCAGAGCATTCCGAGCATGCCGTCGGTGCCGTTGATGAGGGCCAGCCCCTCCTTCTCCGCCAGCACGAGCGGCTCGATACCCGCCTCGGCGAGCGCGATGCCGGCCGGCACGGGCGCGGCGTGCGGATCCTGCGAGAGCCGCACCTCACCCTCGCCCATCAGTGTGAGGGCGCAGTGCGCGAGCGGACTGAGGTCGCCCGAGCAGCCGAGCGAGCCGTACTCGTGCACCACGGGCGCGATGCCGGCGTTCAGGATCGCCGCGTAGGTCTGCACCACCTCGGGCCGCACGCCGGTGCGCCCGGTCGCGAGGGTGTTCAGACGCAGCAGCATGAGCGCGCGCACCACCTCGCGTTCGACCTCGGGCCCTGTGCCCGCGGCGTGGGAACGGATGAGACTGCGCTGCAGCTGCTGCCGCTTCTCGAGCGGGATCTGCACCTTCGCGAGCGCCCCGAAGCCCGTCGAGACGCCGTAGTGGGGGCGTGTGTCGTTCGCGAGATCCTCGATGATCCTGCGGCTCGCGGCGACGCGTTCGAGCGCAGCCGAGGAGAGCTCGACGGTCGCGTCGTGGCGGGCGACGGAGACGACATCGCCGACCGTCAGCGGTGCGGCGCCGAGAACGACGGGGGTGCGGGAGGATGAACTGCTCATGGTGTCGATTCCATCTGACGGCGGGCCCGTGGGCGAGAGCCCCGCCGCGTCCATTGTCCGGTATCCCGGACTCGAAGACAAGCGCGCCGGAATCCCGCGGTTTCTGGGATCCCGGACCCATTCTGCGCGGAGCCGCGCCCGGCGCCTGTCGTGCGTTGCTAGCTTCGCCGGCAGGAGCGATGCAGCTCCGCGCGCACCCCACGAAAGGACTGCGATGAATACCTCGTCCACCGACACCGGCCGCAACGAGGCGGCCATCGACGATGCAGCACCCGAGAACGCATCCGAGAACGCATCCGAGAACGCATCCGAGAATGCACCCGCGGGCCGCCTCCACCGCGGCCTCACCGCCAGGCACATCAGGTTCATGGCGCTCGGCTCGGCGATCGGCACCGGACTCTTCATGGGCTCCTCCGGCGCGATCCAGACCGCCGGCCCGGCCGTACTGCTCGCCTATATCATCGGCGGCGCCGCCGTCTTCATGGTGATGCGCGCGCTCGGCGAGATGGTGGTGAGACACCCCGTCTCCGGCTCGTTCGGCCAGTATGCCTCGCGGTACATCAGCCCCTTCGCCGGCTTCCTGGTGGGGTGGAGCTTCGCCTTCGAGATGTTCCTGGTAGCCGTCTTCGACGCCACCGCGATCGGCGTCTACATGCGATTCTGGTACCCCGAGGTCTCCCAGTGGGTGTGGGTGCTCGCGGTCGTCTTCTTCATCGCGGCCATCAACCTCATCGGCGTCAAGGTCTTCGGCGAGCTGGAATTCTGGTTCGCCCTCATCAAGATCGTCGCGATCATCGCGCTCATCGTGGCGGGCGCGGCCATCATCGTGTTCGGCTTCGGCATTGCCGGGCACGAGGACATGGGAGTCCAGAACCTCGTGGACCACGGCGGGTTCATGCCGCACGGCATCTGGGGGCTTCTGGCCTCCTTCACCATCGTGATGTTCGCGTTCGGCGGGATCGAGATCATCGGCATCACCGCCGGAGAGGCCCAGAACCCCAAGCAGGTGCTGCCGAAGGCGATCAACTCCGTGCCGATCCGCATCCTCATGTTCTACGTGCTCACGCTCGGAGTCATCATGTGCATCCAGCCGTGGGTGGACATCACAGGCGAGTCGAGCCCCTTCGTCTCGATCTTCGAGTCGCTCGGATTCCAGGCGGCCGCAGCGGTGTTCAACGTGGTGCTCGTCACCGCGGCCCTCTCGGCGATGAACGCAGACATCTTCGGCGCGGGCCGCATGATCCACGGGCTCGCCGAGCAGGGTCAGGCGCCCCAGGCGTTCACGAAGACGACGCGCAACGGCGTGCCCGTCATGACGGTGGCCACGATGATCGTCGCGCTGCTCATCGGCGTCGTGCTCAACTACTTCTACCCCGACCAGGTGCTCTTCCTGCTCGGGGCGCTCGCCACCTTCGCAACGGTGCTCGTGTGGCTCGTGATCCTCGTGTCCCACATCCGGATGAAGGCGGAGATCGCTCGCGAGCACCGGCTCCCGAGCGAGTTCCCGGTGCCCCTGTGGCCGCTCGCGTCGTACCTGACCGTGGGCTTCATCGTCTTCGTGATCGTCATGGTCGGCATCGTGCCGGAGTCGCGACCCGCGCTCTGGGTCGGTCTCGTCTGGATCGGACTCCTGACCCTCTGCTACTTCGCGTTCGTGCGCGGTGCGGGGCGCAGACCGCACCAGCTGGTCGATCACACCGAGCCGATCCCCGTCATCCCCGTCGACCGCGAGGAGTGATCCGGGCTGCCGAGGGCCTGGCGGTCGCGTCCGGAATCCCGCACACGACCGCCAGGAAGCCTGGCAGAGCACGTCGAACTCTTGCTAACGTCGCTCACATGAGCGCTGCAGCCGAAACCCCGTCCCTGTCGCACGACCCCTCCTGGCCGCGCACCGGCGACTGGCCGGCTCCCGAGATCGCGGGTGACCGCGTCGAGCTGACGATCGTGGGCGTGCCGACGTCGCGCACTTCCCTCTCCCCCACGAATGCGCACGAGACTCCAGCGGCGATCCGACACGCACTGCGGCGCTACTCCTCACACCTCGTCGCTCCCGGCCACCCCGGCGGCCGCGGCCCGGAGGCCGAGCTGGTGCTCGACGAGGAGCTGCGGATCGCCGACGCCGGAGATCTCTCCGATCCGGATTCGGACGCCGGCGAGGCCGCCGCCGCCCAGCGGATCGCTGAGCTCTCGGCTCGCTCCGACCTCGTCGTCGCACTCGGCGGCGACAACGCGCTGACGGTTCCGGCCGCGCTCGGCGTGGCCGGCGGCTCGCTCGAGACCGCCGGCCTCATCACCATCGATGCCCACCACGACCTGCGCGAGGGACGCAGCAACGGTTCGCCCGTGCGACGCCTCGTCGAAGCCGGCCTCAATCCGCACCGCATCGTGCAGATCGGCATCGCTGACTTCGCCAATTCGCAGGCGTACCGTCGGCGTGCGCGCGAGCTCGGCATCACGGTCATCCACCGCGATGAGCTGCACGACCGGCCGTTGCGCGAGGTAGCCCAGGAGGCGCTGCACGTCGCCGGTGCGGGTGGCGGGCCGATCCACGTCGACCTCGACGTGGACGTCTGCGACCGATCGGTGGCCCCCGGCTGCCCGGCCTCGATCCCCGGAGGGCTCGAAGCGCATGAGCTTCGCCGCCTCACCCGCCTGCTCGCCGCAGACGCACGAGTGAGCGGCATCGATATCGCGGAGGTCGACGCGACCGCCGACGCCGCCGACGGCCGCACGGTGCGCCTCGCGGCGCTTCTGGTGCTCGAGGCCGCCGCGGGCCTCGCGCAGCGCCTCGGCCGCTGAGCGGGGTCGTTCGCAGCACCGCGGCTTCGACTCGCTCCGCTCCCTCAACCGGCGGGCGCGCTCTCGCCCACGAGCCCCCACTCCACCGGCGCGGCGCCCTGCTCCCGCAGCGCCGCGTTCGCGCGGCTGAACGGTCTCGTCCCGAAGAACCCGCGCGAGGCCGACAGCGGCGAGGGGTGGGGACTCTCGATGCGCGGCGTCGCACCCAGAAGCGGTCCGAGCGAACGGGCGTCAGCACCCCAGAGGATCGCGACGAGCGGCCCGCCCCGGGCCACGAGCGCACGGATCGCGTGCTCGGTGACCGCTTCCCACCCCTTCCCCCGGTGCGATGCCGGCACCCCCGCGCGCACGGTCAGCACCCTGTTGAGCAGCATCACGCCGTGATCCGCCCACGCGGTCAGATCTCCGTGGGGCGCCGGAGAAACGCCGAGATCATCCTGCAGCTCGCGATAGATGTTCCGCAGGCTGCGCGGGATCGGCCGCACCTCTGGCGCGGTGGCGAAGGAGAGCCCGATCGGATGCCCGGGTGTCGGGTAGGGATCCTGACCGACGATCAGCACGCGCACCCGGGCCAGCGGACGCTGGAACGCGGCGAGGATCCGATCCTCATCCGGCAGTACCCGATGCCCGTCTGCGCGCTCCGCGTCCAAGAAGCGCCCCAGCTCGGCCAGACGGTCTCCCACGGGTTCGAGCGCGTCGGCCCAGTCCTCGGCGATGCGGCCGTCTGAGGCCAGCTCCTGCAGATTCAATCCCATGCCCGCTCCGCCCGTGCGCCGGATTCGATCCTAGCGCGGAGCCGCACCTTCTGCCCTCGCCCGGCCCGGCCCAGGTTACGCGGCGTGTCCCGTCGTCGTTGTCGTGGGCGCGCACGCTCCGTAGGCTGGTGGCGAGCGCAGCACCGCGCGCCCCCTTTCTCCACCACTCTCAGCGAGGAGCACCCATGACCGACCAGACCGCCTGGGGTTTCGAGACCAAGCAGATCCACGCGGGCCAGCAGCCCGACCCCTCGACCGGCGCGCGAGCGCTGCCGATCCATCAGACCACGGCGTTCGTCTTCGACAGCACCGAGCAGGCGGCCAATCGCTTCGCACTCGCCGAGCTCGGCCCCATCTACACCCGCATCACCAACCCGACGCAAGACGTCGCCGAGCAGCGCATCGCGGCGCTCGAGGGCGGCACCGCCGCACTGCTGCTCGCCAGCGGACAGGCGGCGTCGACGTTCGCGGTGCTCAACATCGCGAACTCGGGCGACCACATCGTCTCGTCCAGCTCCATCTACGGCGGCACCTACAACCTCTTCAAGTACTCGCTCGCGAAGCTCGGCATCGAGGTCACCTTCGTCGAGGATCAGGACGATCCGGCCTCGTGGCAGCGCGCGGTGCGACCCAACACCAAGCTCTTCTTCGCCGAGTCGATCGCCAATCCCCGCTCGAACGTGCTCGACATCCGCGCGATCGCCGACGTCGCGCACGAGAACGGGCTGCCCTTCATCGTCGACAACACGGTCGCGAGCCCCTACCTCGTACGCCCGCTCGAGCACGGCGCCGACATCGTGCTGCACTCCGCCACCAAGTTCCTCGGCGGTCACGGCACCACCCTCGGCGGCGTCATCGTCGACGGGGGCACCTTCGAGTGGTCGAAGCACGTCGATCGGTTCCCGGGGCTCACCGAGCCGGATCCCTCGTACAACGGGGTCAGCTACACCGGCGCCGTGGGAGACGCGATCGCCTACATCATCAAGGCGCGTGTGCAGCTGCTGCGCGACCTGGGATCGGCGATCGCTCCGAACAGCGCCTGGCTGCTGCTGCAGGGCATCGAGACGCTGTCGCTGCGCATGGAGCGCCATGTGCAGAACGCGCAGGACGTGGCCGAATGGCTCGACGATCACGATGACGTCGCGACGGTCTACTACTCGGGACTGCCGACGTCGCCCTGGTACGCCGCTGCGAACGCGTATGCGCCGAAGGGCGTGGGCGCGGTGCTCTCCTTCGAGCTGAAGGGCGGAGTCGAAGCGGGCAAGGCGTTCGTCAACGCGGTCGAGCTGTTCAGCCACGTCGCGAACATCGGCGACGTGCGCTCGCTCATCATCCACCCCGCGTCGACGACCCACTCGCAGCTCACCCCCGAGCAGCAGCTCACCGCCGGCGTCACTCCCGGCCTGGTGCGGCTCTCGGTGGGTCTCGAGCACATCGACGACATCAGGAACGACCTCGAGCAGGGCTTCGCCGCGGCGCGCGCGGTCGTCGCCGCCGCCGCGAACTCGTAGGGGGCGGGCAGCAGAAGCCGGAGTCCCGAAGTGCTGCTTCTCCCGGGGTGAAGCGGCAGTTCGGGACTCCGATCTCTGCACGATCGGGATCGGCCGCACGTAACATTCGCCCGGGCTGCGCCGCACCCGGGCAGAATGGGGAACTATGGATTGGCAGACCCCCGAGGACTCGTTCCCCACCGACTTCATCACGGATGCGCAGTTGCGCGCGCTCATGGGGCGTCCGCCGATCTCAGGCGGCTGGCGCGACGGTGACCCTGTGGGCGAGCGCCTGTTCGTGCCGATCGGATCGATCACCACCGAGGCCGGCATCGAGGTCCCGGATGTCCGCATCGCGTACGAGACCTTCGGCGAGTTGAACGAGCGCCGCGACAACGCGATCCTCGTCTTCCACGCGCTCACCGGCGACAGCCACCTCGTCGGCTCGGCCGGGCCCGGCCACCCCACGGATGGCTGGTGGACCGAGATCGTGGGCCCGGGCAGGGCGCTCGACACCGACCGGTACTGCATCATCGCGCCGAACGTGCTGGGCGGGTGCCAGGGTTCGACGGGCCCTGGATCCCTCGACCCCCTGGGCAGGGAGTGGGGCGGCCGCTTCCCCTACCTCACGATCCGGGATCAGGTGGCCGCCACCGCACGCTTCGCCGACGAGATCGGGATCGCCCGCTTCGCGGCCGTGATCGGCGGCTCGATGGGTGGCATGCATGCGCTTGAGTGGAGCCTCACCCAGCGGCATCGCACGGCGCGGCTGGCAGTCATCGCGGCACCGCCCGTCACCACGGCCGACCAGATCGGTCTCAATCTGGTGCAGCTGGAGGCGATCAGGTCCGACCCCTCGTACCGCGGCGGCAACTACTACGACGCCCCCGATGGCATCGGCCCGCACCACGGACTCGCGACCGCGCGACGACTCGCGCTCCTCAACTACCGCAGCCATACCGAGCTCGACGACCGTTTCGGCCGCTCCTGGCAGTCGGCGGTCAGTCCCCTCGGCGGCGGCGGACGCTTCGCCGTGGAGTCGTACCTCGATTTCCACGGCAACAAGTTCACACGCCGCTTCGACGCCAACAGCTACATCACACTGGTGCAGGCCATGAACTCGCACGACGTGGGGCGCGGCCGGGGCGGGGTGCGCGCCGCGCTCTCGACACTCGACCTGCCGACGCTGGTACTCGGGATCCCGAGCGATCGTCTCTTCACCCTCGACGGGCAGGACGAGATCGCCCGCCACACGCCCGGGAGTCTCGACGGGGATCGCGCGACGCGCATCGACTCCCCGTTCGGCCACGACGCATTCCTCATCGAGTTCGAGAAGGTCGGTGCGCAGCTGACGCGGCTGTTGACGGCATAGACGCGCGCCGCCCGCAACGCGAAGGGCTACCCGGTCAGCGATCCGCCTCCCGCGACAGGCTCACGGCGCTCGTCGGGGCGTGTCTCGCCGCGCAAGGGCAGCTTCACCGTGACACGGTACTCGCCATCGGCGCAGACGGCCGTGCAGCTGCCCCCCAGACTTTCGGCACGTTTCACCAGCTGCCGAGGCGCGCTCGCCCGCCTGCTCTCGACGGGTGTGCGCGACTCGATCACCAACCAGCGCCGCCCATCCTCGACGACGCTCCCGATCCCGAGTGCGCTGGTCACTGGCGCGGAGCCGTGTTGCGCGAGGTTCGCCAGCAGCTCGCCCAGCATGAACTGCGCTTGCTCAGCCTCTCGAGCAGGGATCTGCTTCGGGAGCTCCCCCACATGCATCGACAGCTCGATTCCAGCGGCGCCGGCGACCGACCGCATCTCGTTGAGTCGGCGAAGCAGTTCCGTGGAATCCTGCGCTGCGAACGCATCCGGCGACCGCGGATCGCGAAGTCGCTCGAGCAAGCCCCCGAGCTGGGCCTGTGCACGTCCGGTCTCCAGGGCGAGCTCGCCCAGCATTCGCGCGGTGGTATCCCGATCCCGTTCGACCGCGAGTCGCCGCACGATCGCGTCCTGCGCGGTCAAGCAGTGCGCGATCGAGTCCTGCACGTCGGCGGCGACGCCGAGGCGCAGCTGGAGTACCTCTCGTTCGCTCTGCGCAGCCGACTCCCTGCGCAGATCGGTCTCCCGCCGAATACGCGCCTCCAGCAAGAACGCCGTCACTGCGAGCAGCGCATTCTGAGCCCAGGAGGCCTGCGCCTGCGCGAGGACATGGACGTGCGTCGGGTCGGCGCTCACCAGCACCCAGTATTCGCCCGCGATGAGGGCGAGGAAGAGGAGCCACCAGCGCCACTGCCCCAGGCTCAGCAGTACCGCGGCGCCGATGGCGACCGGAGTGTCGAACGGATTCGGCAGCTGCGGGTAGAGAGCGAGGAACACCAGGAACAGCCAGAGCGACACGACCGCAGCGGAGCGGGGGACGAACGCGGCTGCAACGATCAGCACGCAGCTCAGATAGTGCAGCAGCAGGTAGACGAATTCCGAGTTGTCCGGTGAGGATGCTCCGAATCCGGTGACCGCGGCGTGCAGCACGAGCACTCGGATCGGCAAATCGACGAAGCGCGAACCGAGCATCCAGTGCACGACACGAGCGGCTTGCGGCGACCCCACCTCGAGCCACGCCGGCAAAGGCCAGGTTCGCTGTGCGGCGAGCCGAGTACTCACACCAGAATCACCTGTCCTATCAACAGTGAATTCATACTCTTCGCCAGGAGCCAGCACGGTGCAGGCATAGTGCCAAACCGTTGCGAGACGATACCGATCCGCGAACTTCGCGCCGCGGCGCGCGGGCAACCCCAGATGCGACCACCGCCACGGCCGCGCACACAGCGTCCGCCGGGACAATACACACATGAGCACAATTGTGGCCAATACTTGGCATAGCCAACATATGGTAATTTAACGATTCATGCGGCGCAGACCCCTCGCCGATGCACATGAATCGAGGTTTTCGCAATGCAGCATTCCGCTTCGCAGCGCGCTTCGCAGCGCACGGCCGCCCTGTTCGGTGCGCTCACCGGCGCACTCCTCATCCTGACCGGTTGCTCCGTCGTCGACGGGCCCGGCGACGAAGCCTCCGAAGCGGGGCCGCTCGACGCGTACATGTCCGCGCTCTGGGACGGCGAGGAGTACACCCAGGAGCAGCTCGACGCCGAGACGAAGCAGACCGAGGAGCTCATCGCGGAGTGCATGAGCGGGGAGGGTTTCGAGTACGTTCCCAACGTGCAGAACGGCGGCACGATCATCAGCTCCGAGGAGGGCGACGAGATCGACTGGACCTCCGAGGAGTTCATCGAGCAGCACGGCTACGGCATCGTGGACTGGCCGGGCCGGGACGACGCGCAGCACGAGGACCCCGAGGAGTACGTCGACCCCAATCAGGACTACGTCGAGTCGCTCAGCGAATCGGAGCAGACGGCCTACGTCGAGGCGCTGCACGGGCCGCAGCCCACTGAGGAGGAGCTGGCGGCGATGGAGGACGGCGAGGCGGTGTTCGAGTACGACTGGACGACGAGCGGCTGCACCGGCGCGGCGCAGCACCAGGTGCAGTCCGAGAGCGGCGGGGGCATGGCCGCATACGAAGATCCCGAGTTCACGGAGCTCTTCGAATCCATGAATCTGATCTACGATGCGCTCTGGAGCGGGGACGGCTCGAACGACGACATTCTCGCACTCGACCGCGACTGGGCCGATTGCGTGGCCGACGCGGGTCACGACGGATTCGCATCTCCCATGGCGGCACAGGAGGCGCTCACGGAGGAGTACAACGAGCTGCACATGCCCGACGACGAATCGGGCGAGTGGCAGGAGCCGAGCCCGGCCGACGTGAAGAAGTTCCAGGACCGCGAGATCGAGCTCGCACTGGCGGATCTCGAGTGCAAAACGCAGCTCGAGTACGACGATCGCATGTGGAAGATCCAGGTCGAACTGGAGCAGGAGTTCGTCGACGCGCACCGGGCCGAGCTCGAAGCGCTGGTGGCGAAGCACGGCGTCGAGAAGAAGCTGTAGCCGGTGGCGCTGCAGAGGAGGGGGCGCCGGGGCGACGTTGCGCGGGATCCCGCAGCGCCGGATCCACCGGCGCCGGATCCCGCAGCGCCGGATCCACCGGCGCCGGATCCCGCAGCGCAGGATCCCGTGGCGCAGGACCCCGTGGCGCAGGACCCACCCGCGGCGCAGCGGCCGAGGCGCACCTGGTCGGGCACGCGGCTGGTCGTCCTCGTCACGGCGGTCGCGGTCGTGTCCCTGCTCGCCGGCGTCGCGGTGATGCAGTTCGTCGTCTCGCCGGCCGAGATCGCGGCGCGCACCGCCCCGCCCGAGCCGGGTCCGGTCACGGCACCCGTCGAGGAGCGGGTGATCGAGAACACCATAGTGGCGCGCGGCGAGGTCACCTACGCCGACGCGATCGATGTGACGATCGACGCCGCGGCCGGGGAGGAGCGCCCCGTCGTCACGGGGCACGTGCCCGAGATCGGAACCGTGTTGAAGCCCGGCAACATCGCGCTGGAGGTGGCCGGACGGCCCGTCATCGTGCTGCCGGGGACGCTTCCCGCCTACCGCATGCTCAGCGTGGGCATGCGCGGCCCCGATGTCGTTCAGCTGAAGGACGCGCTGGGCGCCCTGGGCTACGCGGCCGGAGATCCCGGATCGGATCTCTTCGACTACGACACCGCCGCGGCGCTCGGCGCGCTCTACGAGCAGACCGGCTACGAGGCGGCCGACGGCGGCTCGGAGGCTCGGCTCGCGCTGCGCGACGCCGAGCGCGCGGTGCGCGACGCCAACACCGCGGTCGCGCAGGCTCAGGCCGACCTGAAGGATGCGAGCGACGGCGGTGCCAGGAACGTGATCGGCGAGCAGGCTGCGGTGAACTCGGCGTGGGTCGAACTCACCGACGCGCAGGAGTCCCTCGTCACCGCCCAGGAAGGGGTGCTGCCCCGGCTCCCGTCGAGCGAGGTGCTCTTCCTCGGCGATCTGCCGCGTCGCGTCGACGACGTCTCGGTGGCGCGCGGCGATATCCTCTCGGGCTCGCCGATGAGCGTCTCCGGCGCAGCGCTCACCATCATCGGATCACTGTCGAAGCAGGACGCCGAGCTGCTGAGCGAGGGAGACGAGGCCTTCTACCCGGGGCCCGGCGGCGAGGAGCTGCACGCGACCGTGCAGCGGATCGCGGCACCCGCTTCGCGCGGCGAATCCGAGGACGGGAGCCAGGAGGAGGGAGCATCCGACGGGAACGGGGGCGGCGGCCAGAGCGGCGGCGACCGCTACACGGTGACGCTGTCTCCCGGCGATCTCACGTCCGAGCAGATCGAGGCGCTGCGCGGCACGAACGTGCGACTGCGCCTGCCGATCGCCTCGACCGACGGAGAGGTGCTGGCGGTGCCGCTCGCCGCACTCTCGGCGGGATCCGGCGGAGAGAACCGCGTCGAGCTGCTGATCGATGCGAAGAACGGGGCCGACGCCGAGACCGAGATCGTCGAGGTCGAGGCCGGGCTGGCGGCCGACGGCTATGTGGAGATCATCTCAGAGGAGCCGCGACTCGTCGCGGGAGCCAAGGTCGTGGTCGGCCGGTGAGCAGCGTCGAGGGCACTTCTCCGGGATCCCGCGCGGCCGACCGTCGGGTGGTCCGTGCAGCGCGTCGCCGGGCGCGCGCCCGGGCCCGCGCGGCGAGCTCCGGCGTCGCAGGGGACATCTGCACCCCCGACGGCTCGGGCCCGCTCATCAGTCTCGACGACGTCACGCGGTTCTTCCCGGGCCCGCCTCCCGTGGCTGCGCTGCGCGGAGTCGATCTCACGGTCGAACGCGGCGACTACCTGGCGATCGTCGGTCCGTCGGGCTCGGGCAAGTCGACGATGCTCAACACGCTCGGACTGCTCGACCGGCCGAGCACGGGCCGCTTCCTCTTCGAGGGCGTCGACGTCTCGCAGCTCGGCGATGACGAGCGCGCCGCGCTGCGCAGCCGGGCCATCGGCTTCGTATTCCAGTCGTTCCATCTGCTGTCCACCCGCACCGTGCTCGAGAACGTGATGCTGGCGGGAGCGTACGCCGGTGCAGGCAGGGAACAGCGGGAACCGCTGGCCCGGGCGGCTCTCGAGCGCGTCGGCCTCTCGCATCGCGTCGACTTCTCCCCCGCAACGCTCTCAGGCGGCGAGCGCCAGCGCGTCGCGATCGCACGGGCCGTCTGCACCTCTCCGAGGCTGCTGCTGGCCGACGAGCCCACCGGCAACCTCGACCGCGAGAACTCCGCGTCGATCATGCGACTCTTCGACGAGCTGGGCGCCGATGGCCTCACGATCGTGATGATCACCCACGACGAGGCGGTCGCGGCGTCGGCGGGCCGGCGGGTGCGCATGCACGACGGCGAGCTCTCGGAGCTGGCATGACGCGCCGGGAGCGCGCCGGTCGGCGCGGTGCGCTGCTGCGGTTCAGAGGTCGCGACCGCGCACGACAGCCGGCGATCTCGCTGCGCGATCTGGCGCACGAGTCGCTCGAGGGGGTCGGTGCACGGCCGTCGCGCCTCGTGATCACCCTGATCGGCACGGTGCTCGGGATCGCCTCGCTCGTCGCGACGATCGGTTTCGCCCAGACCGCCGCGGGGCAGATCGCCCAGCAGTTCGACGCGCTGGCGGCGACACGTGTCACCGTCGAGCCAGGAACGACGAGCACTCCGGGCGGAAAGGAGCGCGCCACATCCCGCATTCCGTGGGACGCCGTGGAGCGCACGGAGACGCTCGCCGGCGTCGAGCGCGCGGCGCTCTACGCGAAGGTGCCGAACGCACCCCGGGTGGACGCGGTGCAGGTGCAGGATCCCTCGGCCGCGCAGCGGAGCTCACCACCCGTGATCGCGGCCTCGCCCGAGCTGCTCGACGTGGTGCGCGGATCGGTGCAGACGGGGCGCTTCTTCGATGCCGGGCACGAAGAGCGGAAGGACCGCGTCGTGGTGCTCGGAACTGGCGCGGCCGAGCAGCTCGGGATCAACCGCGTGACGGGACAGCCCGCGGTCTTCATCGGCGACCGGGCCTACACGGTCATCGGCATTCTCGGAGACGTGGGCACGCGCAGCGGGTTGCTCGACTCCGTGATCGTTCCGGTGAGCACGGCCCGTGCCGGGCTCGGACTCGCCGCGGCCGACAGCCTCGACCTGCGCATCGACATCGGAGCGGGCTCGGTAGTCGCGCGGCAGGCTCCGCTCGCACTCGATCCCAACGCCCCCGAATCCTTCACCGTGTCGGCCCCAGGCACCGCGAACGAGCTCCAGGCGAACGTCGAAGCCGACATCAACGTGCTCTTCCTCGCGATCGGCGTCGTGGCGCTGCTGGGCGGCGGGATCGGCATCGCCAACGTGACGCTGCTCTCCGTGACGGAGCGACGCGGCGAGATCGGTCTGCGGCGAGCGCTGGGGGCGAGAACAGGAGACATCGCCCGCCAGTTCATCCTCGAGTCGCTCACCACGGGCGTACTGGGCGGGCTCATCGGGGTGTCCATCGGCCTCTTCGCGCTCATCGGGGTGTGCCTGATCCAGCATTGGACCCCCGTGATCGCGCTTTGGGCCGCTCCCCTGGGCGTGGTCGTGGGCGCGCTCGTCGGTCTCGCAGCGGGAGCCTACCCCGCAGTGAAGGCGGCGCGGATCGAGCCGGTGGACGCGCTGCGCGACGCTTAGCGGGCGGCGCGACGCACCGCGGCTCGCCGCCCGCGCGCTACGTCGCCGTCGGAGACTCCGCCTCGAGCAGCTCCGCCTGCGGCCGATCCGCGGCAGCGAGGTCGGTGAAGAACCGGATGAGGGTGTCTCGCTCTTCGGGGTCCATGGCCGCGACGACGGCAAAGCGACGCGCGTGCTGGCGTCCGATGGTGTCCCGCGCGGTTCTGCGCGTCGACTCGGTGACGCTGATGACGGTCGTGCGCCGATCGGTGGGGTGGGCCGAGCGTGTGAGATGCCCGGCGGCGACGAGACGGTCGATGAGCTTCGTAGTCGAGGCCGGCGAGATGTCGACGGCGCGCGCGATGTCCTTGGGCGTCATCGTCTCTCCCCTGCGCTGCGCGCCCATGATCATGCGGATCGCACGCATGTCGGTCTCGTTCAGCCGCATGTACCGGGCCGACAGCTTCGCCAGCGCCCGCCAAGACTCCTGCCACACGGCCAGCGCCTCCATCACGGCGAAGGCCTGGGCCGTGTCCGATGCGGAGAGACCATGCGTGTCCACGAGCGTCGGATCGAGAGATGCGCGTCGTGCGGAGGCGTCGGTCTCGCTGCGTCTGCTCATGGTCCCAGTATATATTTGTTATGCTAGGTTTAATATTAGCCAAGCTAACGAAATGGCGCGCAGCGGAATACGACTGGAGATGACGATGACCCGTTCGACCAAGCAAGCGAGCGCCGCCGGCGAGCGGCGCGAGACGAAGCCGCCGCAGGCGGCCGCCGCCCGCTTCGCACCCGGCGCCCGGGTCGCCTCGGCGACCCCCGCCGCGGTCGCGGGCCCCGCTCACGTGGAACAGCCCATGGCCTACGACGCGATTCTGCTGTCGGGGTTCGGCGGCCCCGAGGGCCCCGAGGACGTCATGCCCTTCCTCAGGAACGTGACGCGCGGGCGGGGCATCCCCGATGAGCGGCTCGAAGACGTGGCTCACCACTATCACGCGTTCGGCGGCGTGAGCCCGATCAACGAGCAGAATCGAGAGCTGCGTTCTGCCCTCGAGTCCGCCCTGCAGACGGCAGGGATCCGGATCCCCGTCTACTGGGGCAACCGCAATTGGGCCCCCTACCTGGATGACGTGCTGGCCCAAGCCGCTGCCGATGGCGTGCGCCGCATGCTCGCGATCCCGACGAGCGCCTACTCGTCGTATTCGTCATGCCGCCAGTATCGCGAGGACTGGGCCGACGCCCTCGAGTCGGCCGAGCTGCAGGAGGTGATGCAGATCGACAAGGTGCGTCAGTTCTTCTCCCACCCGGGATTCGTGCAGCCCTTCGTCGACGGCCTGCGCGCGGCGATCCAGGCCGCGGAGGCGGAAGGGCACGAGCGCTCGCGGATGGAGGTGCTCTTCTCGACGCACAGCATCCCCACCGCCGACGCCCGGCTCTCCGGGGCCGGCCTCTTCGACGGTGTGGAGGGCGGCGCCTACGCCGCGCAGCACCTGGCCGTCGCCGAGCGGGTGATGGCCGAGGCCGCGCCCGGGGTGGCCTGGCAGCTCGTCTACCAGTCGCGCTCCGGCTCGCCGTCCACACCCTGGTTGGAGCCCGATATCAACGACGCCATCGAGGCCCTCGAGCATCGCTCGGCCGTGCTCGTCGTGCCGATCGGCTTCGTGAGCGATCACCTGGAGGTGCTGTGGGACCTCGATCACGAGGCCCGTGAGACCGCGGAGCGCGTGGGGCTGCAGATGCACCGAGTGCCCACGCCCGGCACCGACCCCGCCTTCGTCGCCGCGCTCGTCGATCTGGTCCAGGAGCGCGTCGTCGGCCGACCCGTCGGGCGCCGCAGGAACACCACCGGCATCGGGCCCTGGTTCGACGTGTGCCGGCCCGGCTGCTGCGCGAAGGGCGGAGCCTCCCCCCGCCCCGCCATCGCGGGCCTCGTCCCCTAGGATCGTTCGCACAGAACACGGAACACGCAACACGGAGCACGCAACACGCAACACGGAGCACGCAACACGGAGCGCACAGGGCGGCACGTCCGATACCGGCGCGAGCGGAAGGCGAGGGGTCTCATGACGGGTGACGAAGAGGCGACGCGCACGGGTTCCGTCGCGTTCAGCACTCCGGCGGGCTCCGAGGAGTACCTCCGAGCACGACCGAATCCCGATGGCTCGGCCCCCCGAGCACTCGTGCTCGGGGGAACGGGATACGTCGGGGGTCGGCTGATCCCGCGACTGCTCGCCGGCGGGTACCGCGTCCGCGTGCTCACCCGCACGCGGGAGCGCGCATCGGCGGCCGCCTGGGCGGACCGGGTCGAGATCCTGGTCGGTGACGCGTCGGATCGCGACGCCGTGCTGGAGGCGGCCGCGAGCGTGGACGTGCTCTATCACCTGCTGCACTCGATGTCTTCCGGCGCGCACTTCGCCGAGGCCGACCGCCGGATCGCCCGCAACGTCGCGCGCGCCGCCGACGAGCAGGGCGTGCGACGAGTGATCTACCTCGGCGGCCTGCATCCCGAGCACGAGCGCCTCTCCCCGCACCTGGCGTCACGGCGGGAGGTCGGCGAGATCCTCCTCGGGGCGTCCACACCGGCGCTCGTGCTGCAGGCGGGCGTGATCATCGGCTCGGGCTCGGCATCGTTCGAGATGGTCCGGCACCTGACGGAGGTGCTGCCGGTGATGCCGGCGCCCCGATGGGTGCGCAACTTCATCCAGCCGATCGCGATCCGCGACGTGCTGCACTACCTCCTGGCCGCACCGCGCATCGATGCCGAGCTGAACGCCGCGCTCGACATCGGTGGGCCGGACGTGCTGCGCTACGGGCAGATGATGAACGGGTACGCCGTCGAGGCCGGACTGCCGCAGCGGCGGATCGCCTCGCTCCCGGTGCTCACCCCGAAGCTCGCCTCCCACTGGGTGGGGCTCGTGACGCCCGTACCCCGCCAGATCGCGCGCCCGCTGGTGGAATCGCTGCAGCACGACTGCGTCATGCGGAACCACGATATCGACGCGTGGATCCCGCCGCCCCCGGAGGGGCTCACCGGGTACCGCCGCGCAGTGCGGCTCGCTCTCGGCCGCATCGAGCTCGACGAGGTGGAGACGAGCTGGGTGGATGCGCGAATGCCCAGCGCACCGAGCGACCCGATGCCGAGCGATCCCGAGTGGGCGGGGCGGACGGTGTTCGTTGATGCGCGCCGGAAGACGTCGGCGGCGGATCCCGCGGCCGTCTGGCGATCCATCACCCAGATCGGCGGGGCGACCGGCTGGTACTCGGCGCCGGTACTGTGGGCGCTTCGCGGATTTCTCGACAGATGCCTCGGCGGGGTCGGCCTGCAGCGCGGCAGGCGGTCGCGCGCACGGCTGGCCGCCGGCGACGCCCTCGACGTCTGGCGCGTCGAGACGCTGGTGCCGGAGCGCCTGCTGCGGCTGCGCGCCGAGATGCGCGTTCCCGGCGAAGCCTGGCTCGAACTCGGCGTCGAGCCGCAGGGAACGGGGTCCACCTACCGTCAGCGCGCGGTGTTCTTCCCTCGAGGTCTCAGCGGCCGACTGTACTGGCTGGCGATGCTGCCCTTCCACGGGCTGATCTTCAGTGGAATGGTCAATCGCATCGTGACCCGGTCCGAAGCCGAGTCGGCGCCCGAACCCCGATCGCAGCCCGACTCGGCGACTCCGACGAGCGGCTGATCGCGCGGCGGATCGCGACGTTGGGCCGCTTCCCACCTTCGGGGCGTAGTCTCAGCGGGTACGCCGGACACGAGGGATCGGGGCTGTGGCAGTGGTGGAGATGAGTCGCTCTGCGAGAACCATCGGGTTCGTCGCGACGGTGTCTGCTGCGCTGCCCCTCTGCCTCGTCGGCTGCGCCGCAGCTCCGAGTGCGAGCGTGCAGGCGGCCGAACTGCGCGCCGCGGTCGATTCCGATCTACTCGAGGTGCCGGCGACGCGTGTCTACGACGTCTCGGGAACGCGCCTGCTCGCTCCGGGGGACAATCCGGTGCTGGAGTCCCTGCTCGACGAGCGCGTCACGTCGGCGGGATACCTGGTGCTCAACGACGGCGTGATCACGGAGGCGAGATACGAGGTGAACGCCGAGGGATTACCCCGGGCCGAGTTCGTGCTCACCGAGCCGACGGCCCTGCGACGGGCGAACAGCGAGGTCGGCACCGTGACCGTCACGGGCACGCTCTCGGTGAACGGCTCCGTGCGCAACGGCACGAGTGTTCGACTGACGCCGACGGCGCTGAGCGAGGACGCCGCAGAGTTCGACGTCACGCTCAGCGTGCCAGACAACCCGCTGATCGCGAGCGGCGAGCTCCCGATCGACGAGATCTCGGCGCACCTCGTGCTCGTCGCCCGCTGAGCAGGCGCTCGCCGGCCGACTACTCGTACCGCTGCCGCTTGGTCGCGTCGTGGATCTCGCCGACGAGCTCTTCGATCACGTCCTCGAGGAACACGACGCCCAGCTCGGCACCCTCCGAATCGTGGATGCGGGCGAGATGGATCCCGCGCGCCTGCATGCGGGCGAGCACGTCTTCCAGCTCGGTCGCCGCGTGGATCGAGATCATCTCGCGAATGCGCTTCGGCGGGATCGGCTCCGCGATGCGCTCCTCCCCGAGGCGCACCAGATCCTTGATGTGCACGTAGCCGTCGAGCTCGCCGTCGGTGCCCGCGATGGGATAGCGGGAGAATCCGCGCCTGGCGACCGCAGCCTCCACATCGCCCGGAGTGGCGCCCGCCGGCAGCATCACGAGTCGATCGAGCGGCACGAGCAGATCCTCGGCGCGCTTGGTGGTGAACTCGAACGCCGCGGTCAGCGCACCGCTGCGATCCTCCAGCACGCCCTCTCTCGTCGAGTGGCTCACGATGCTCGCGACTTCCTCGAGCGTGTAGGTGCTGGTGGTCTCGGACTTCGGTTCGACGCCGAACAGCCGAAGCACACCGTTCGCGATCGCGTTGAGCGCGGCGATCACGTGGCGCAGCAGCCGCGACACCGCGACGAGCGGCGGCGCGAGCAGCAGAACCGCCTGATCCGGCATCGAGAACGCCGCGTTCTTCGGCACCATCTCGCCGAACACCACGTGCAGGTACGAGACGCCGAGCAGCGTGAGCACGAACGCCGTGATGCTCACCGCTTCGGGCGCCAGACCCGTCCACGCGAGCGGCCCCTCGAGCAGGTGATGGATCGCGGGCTCCGACACGTTCAGGATCAGCAGCGAGCACACGGTGATGCCGAGCTGACTCGTCGCCAGCATGAGCGTGGCATGCTCCATCGCGTAGAGCGCGGTCTTCGCGCGTTTCGACCCGGCTTCGGCCCGAGGCTCGATCTGGGAGCGGCGGGCGGAGATGACGGCGAACTCCGCGCCCACGAAGAACGCATTGACCACGAGCAGCAGCACGAGCCAGACGATGCCCAACCAGTCGCTCATCGTCCGTCCTCCCGGTGCGCCTGATCCTCGACCCCGTCGGGCAACGGCGCGCTCGTGTAGCGCAGGCGGGCGATCCGGCGCCCGTCCATGCGCTCGACGCGCAGCGTGCCGCCGTCGGCGAGCACGACCTCGTCACCCGGCTCGGGTATGCGCCCGAGCTCGCGCAGCACGAACCCGGCGACCGTGTCGTACTCGTCGCCGCCCGGGATATCGATGCCGGTTTGCTCGAGCACCTCGTCGGGCCGCAGATCCGCCGGGAAGGTCATCTCCTCGGCCGTGCCCACCACGCCCGCGGCCGCGCGATCGTGCTCGTCGGCCACTTCTCCGACGATCTCCTCGACGAGGTCCTCGAGCGTCACGATGCCCGCAGTGCCGCCGTACTCGTCCACGACGATGGCGAGCTGGAAGCCGGTGGCGCGCAGCTCCTCGAGCAGCTGGTCGAGCCGCATCGTCTCGGGCACGCGGACCGGATCCTCCGCGAGCGCAGCGACGGGAACTTCGGGGCGCCGCGCCCGCGGCACGGCCACCGCCTGCTTGACATGCACGACCCCGACCACGTCGTCGCGATCCTCGTCGATCACCGGGAAGCGCGAGAAGCCGGTGCGGCCCGACAGCTCGAGCACCGCCGTCGCGGGTTCGAGCCGCTGCAGGCTCTCGACTTTGAGCCGGGGCGTCATGACGTCGGCCGCCGTGAGTTCCGAGAAGCGGAGGGTGCGATCGAGCAGCGTCGCCGTGTCGGCCTCGAGCAGACCCGCACTCGCCGAGTGGCGCACGAGCGACGAGAGCTCCTCGGCCGACCGCGCCCCGGAGAGCTCCTCCTTGGGCTCAATGCCGATGCCGCGGAGGATGCCGTTGGCACTGCCGTTGAGCACGAGGATCGCCGGCTTGAACGTCGTGGTGAACGCCGCCTGAGCCGGCATCACGAGCCGCGCCGTGGCGAGCGGCCGGGCGAGCGCGAAGTTCTTGGGGACGAGCTCGCCGACGATCATGGAGAATACCGTGGCGAGGGCGACGGCGACGGGCGCGCTGATCGCGCGCCGCAGGCCCTCCGGCACGCCCAGCGCCCCGAGCGGGCCGTCGAGGAAGCCGCTGATGGCCGGCTCCAGGGTGTATCCCGCGAGCAGCGTCGTCAGAGTGATGCCCAGCTGGGCGCTCGAGAGATGCGTCGAGGTGATGGACAGGCCGCGGATCACGCGGTCGAGACCGCGCTCGCCCGCCGTGCGGCGCCGCTCGAGGTCCTGGCGATCGAGCGCCACGAGCGAGAACTCGGCTGCGACGAAGATGCCGGTGCCCGCCGTGAGCAGGATGCCGATGAGCAGGAGTATCCAGTCGTTCACCGGCGACTCCGGGTGGATGCGTCGGGCCGCGCCGCAGCGCGGCCGGTACTCGGGGGCTCCGCCGGTCTTCGAGAGTCTGCGTCCATAGGCTACGAAACTCTAGCAGCTGAGATCCCGGATTCGGCTGTGAGTATGGCGGCATCACCATGCCGAAAGGCGTAGGCTTGGGTGCGGTACGGCTATGGAGCCTCACCCCCGGCTACTACACCTGTTGCCTCACCCGGCATGAAACGAGAGGACGTCGCTTTGGCGGAGCGAACGGAGACCACCGGACACGCTGGTCCCGCAGAAGATTTCGGTGCAAACGAGTGGCTCGTCGATGAGCTGTGGAAGCAGTATCAGGTCGACAAGAACTCCGTGGACCGCTCCTGGTGGCCGGTTCTCGAGAAGTACGGCGCCTCGGCGCCGAGCCCCACAGTCCCGCAGCCGCAGCAGCAATCGCAGCCGCAGGTCAGCACGGGCCCCTCCACCACTCCGATCACCACTCCGGCCCAGCCCGCGCGCACCACGAACGCCGCTCCCCGAGAGGCGCCGATCCCGGCGGACGCTCCGCGCACCGCGCCCCGTGTCGAAGCCGCCGAAGCCGCCGAGACGCAGGAGGACTCGGTCACTCCGCTGCGCGGCATGGCCCGCACGCTCTCCAAGAACATGGATCAGAGCCTCACGGTCCCGACCGCCACGAGCGTGCGCACCGTCCCGGCGAAGCTGCTGATCGACAATCGAATCGTGGTCAACAATCACCTGCGCCGCAGCCGCGGCGGCAAGGTGTCGTTCACCCACCTCATCGGCTGGGCGCTGATCCAGTCCCTCAAGGAGTTCCCCAGCCAGAACGTGGCCTACGCCGAGGTCGACGGCAAGCCCTCGATCGTGGCGCCCGCCCATATCGGGCTCGGGATCGCCATCGACGTGCCGAAGCCGGACGGCACGCGTTCCCTGCTCGTCCCGTCCATCAAGCGCGCCGAGACGCTCGACTTCAACGAGTACCTCGCGGCATATGAGGATCTGGTGAAGCGGGCGCGCGACAACAAGCTCACCGCCGGAGACTTCCAGGGCACGACGCTCTCGCTCACGAACCCCGGCGGCATCGGCACCGAGCACTCCGTGCCGCGCCTCATGCAGGGGCAGGGCTGCATCATCGGCGCGGGCGCCCTCGAGTACCCGGCCGAGTTCCAGGGAGCCTCGCAGGAGGTGCTCACCAACCTCGGCATCGGCAAGACGATCACGCTCACGAGCACCTACGATCACCGCGTGATCCAGGGGGCCGGTTCGGGCGAGTTCCTGAAGCTCGTGCACGAGCGCCTCACGGGAAGCCACCGCTTCTTCGAGGAGATCTTCGCTGCGCTGCGCATCCCCTACAAGCCCGTGCAGTGGGCCTCCGACATCCACGTCGACATCTCAGGGGCCGTCGACAAGACTGCGCGCGTGCAGGAGCTCATCAACTCATTCCGCGTGCGCGGCCACATGATGGCCGACGTCGACCCGCTCGAGTACCAGCAGCGCACCCACCCCGACCTCGAGATCGAGTCTCACGGGCTCACGTTCTGGGATCTCGATCGCGAGTTCGTCACCGGCGGCATCGGCGGCAAGCGCGCCATGAAGCTGCGCGACATCCTGGGCGTGCTGCGCGACTCGTACTGCCGCAAGATCGGCATCGAGTACATGCACATCCAGGATCCCGCGCAGCGCCTCTGGCTGCGCGAGCAGCTCGAGGTGCCCTATGCCAAGCCGAGCCGTGACGAGCAGATGCGCATCCTCGAGAAGCTCAACGAGGCCGAGGCCTTCGAGACCTTCCTGCAGACCAAGTACGTCGGCCAGAAGCGCTTCAGCCTCGAGGGCGGCGAGTCGGTCATTCCGCTGCTCGACGCGATGCTCATCGACGCGGCGGAGGACGGCGTCGACAGCGTCGACATCGGCATGGCGCACCGCGGCCGCCTCAATGTGCTCTCGAACATCGCCGGCAAGACCTACGGCCAGATCTTCCGGGAATTCGAGGGCGCGCAGGCCCAGAAGGGCGGATCCGGCGACGTCAAGTACCACCTCGGCACCTCGGGGGTGTTCACCGCCCCGAATGGCACCCAGGTGCCCATCCACCTCGCCGCCAACCCGTCCCACCTGGAGACGGTCAACGGCGTGCTCGAGGGAATCGTGCGTGCCAAGCAGGATCTCAAGCCGATCGGTTCGTTCACCACACTCCCGATCCTCGTGCACGGCGATGCGGCGATGGCCGGCCAGGGAGTCGTGTACGAGACCCTGCAGATGTCGCAGTTGCGCGGCTACCGCACCGGCGGCACGATCCACATCATCATCAACAACCAGGTGGGCTTCACAACGCTGCCCATCGATTCCCGCTCCGGCGTCTACTCCTCCGAGGTCGGCAAGGTGGTGCAGGCCCCGATCTTCCACGTCAACGGCGATGACCCCGAGTCTGTCGTGCGCGTGGCGAAGCTCGCCTACGAGTTCCGTCAGCGCTTCCACATCGACGTCATCATCGACCTCGTGTGCTACCGCCGACGCGGTCACAACGAGGGCGACGATCCGTCGATGACCCAGCCGCTCATGACCGACCTGATCGAGGCCAAGCGCTCGACCCGTCGTCTGTACACGGGCGCGCTGGTGGGTCGCGGCGATATCACCGAGGAGGAGTACGAGAAGGCGAAGCAGGACTTCCAGGATCGCCTCGAGCTCGCCTTCCAGGAGACGCACGCCGCGCAGACGGGATCGATCCCGGTCGTGGGCGCGAGCGGGATCGCCGAACTCGGCGAGGTCGGGGGCCCCGGCCCCGCCCCGCTCGAGACGGCGGTCGACCGCAGCGTCGTCGAACGAGTGGGCGACGCCTTCGGCAACAAGCCCGAGGGCTTCACCGTGCACCAGAAGCTGCAGCAGCTGCTCAACAAGCGCGTCGAGATGAGCCGCGAGGGCGGGATCGACTGGGGCTTCGGCGAGCTGATCGCGCTGGGATCCCTGCTGGTCGAGGGCACCGCGGTACGCTTCGTCGGACAGGACGCGCGCCGGGGCACCTTCGCACAGCGCCACGCGGTCTTCCACGACCGCAGGAACGGGCAGGAGTGGATCCCGCTGCTCAACCTGTCTGACGAGCAGGCGCGGTTCTGGATCTACGACTCTCTGCTCTCGGAGTACGCCGCACTCGCCTTCGAGTACGGCTACTCGCTGCAGCGGGAGGACGCCCTGGTGCTGTGGGAGGCGCAGTTCGGCGACTTCGCGAACACGGCGCAGGCCGTCATCGACGAGTACATCGCCGCGGCCGAGCAGAAGTGGGGGCAGCGCTCGTCGGTCGTGCTGCTGCTGCCGCACGGCTACGAGGGGCAGGGACCCGACCACTCCTCCGCCCGCATCGAGCGCTACCTGCAGCTCTGCGCCGAGGACAACATGATCGTCGCCCGCCCGTCGACTCCGGCCAACTACTTCCACCTGCTCCGCCGTCAGGCCTACGCCCGTCCGCGCAAGCCGCTCATCGTCTTCACCCCGAAGTCGATGCTCCGCCTGCGAGGCGCCACCTCGTCCGTCGACGAGTTCACGAGCGGCACCTTCCAGCCCGTGCTCGACGACCCCCGCATCGAGGATCAGCAGGCCGTCGAGCGCGTGCTGCTCGTGTCCGGCAAGATCTACTACGATCTGCGCACGGCACTCGAGAAGCGCCCCGATCCGCGCGTCGCGCTCGTGCGCGTCGAGCAGTACTACCCGATCCCCGGCCCCCAGCTCGGGCGGGTGCTCACGCAGTACGCCGGCGCAGAACTCGTCTGGGTGCAGGACGAGCCCGAGAACCAGGGGGCCTGGCCCTTCATCTCGCTCGAACTGTCGAAGCACCTGGCGAACGACCGCATTCGCGTGATCTCCCGCCCCGCGTCGGCAGCGCCCTCCACCGGATCCGCCAAGGTGCACGCAGTCGAGCAAGAGGCCCTGCTCGCACGCGCCCTGCAGTTCGACGCCTAGGCGGCGCGCAGGTGCAGCAGCCGCTCCTCGGACAGACGCCTTCGCGGGGTGAGAGCACGCCCGCGGGGCCGAACGTCGGCGGTATCGCACAGCGCATCGCGTCCGCCATCTCGATGGGCATGCTGAGCGTGGGCGAGCGGCTGCCGCCCGAGGCCGAGCTGGCGAGCCAGTTCGGGATCGCGGTCGCGACGCTGCGCAAGGCGCTGGCGACGCTGCGCGCGCAGGGCGTGGTCGAGACGCGGCGCGGCCGTAACGGCGGAACGTTCGTGGTGCAGGCGCCGTTCCCGTCGTCAGAGGCGCTGCAGGCCTCGTTGCACGCCACGAGTCTCGTGGCGCTGCGCGACTTCTTCGACGAGCACGCCGCCGTGTCCGGCATGGCCGCCCGACTCGCTGCCGAGCGCACGGAGCCCGGGCGTCGCACCCGGCTCGCCGAGTTCGCCTTTCAAGCGCGCGAGGCTCGGAACGCGCGCGAACGGTCGATGGCCGACAGCCGGTTCCACTTCGAGGTCGCGGTGCTCAGCCATTCGCAGCGACTGCTGGCGGCCGAGCAGCGGCTGCAGTCGGAGCTCTCGCCGTTCCTCTGGTGCGAGGGCGTCTGCCACGCTTCCGCACAGCTCGCGTTCACCGAGCACCTCGCCATCACCACCGCGATCGAGCAGCAGCGGGCCGAGGAGGCGCAGCAGTTGGCGGTCGACCATGTCAGGGGGAACATGCGGTTGATCATCGACGGGAAGATCGCTCTCGGGCGCGTGCGGGGCACGACCAGGCCCGCCGGCGCCCTCGAGGGGTTCCGATGAGCACTCCGGAGACGGTGCAGTCGGCGGTCGACCGGCTGAGCGAGTGGTTCATGCAGCACTTCGAACGCCTCGACGCCCTCGCCGACGAGCTCATCTCGACGCTGCGGTTCAACGACGCCGGTCACCTCGAGATCAGCGACTCCACGCGGCGGCGCCTGAAGTCGGCCGCGGTGCGCTTCCTCGCCGACGACGAGACCATCGACGGCTGCGGCCTCATCTTCGCGCACTCCGCGCTGGGCACCGAGAACGGCCACCTCGAGTGGTGGGTGCGCGAGGACGAGTCTCGCTTCGCGCGCTACTCGTTCGGTGTGGTGCCCGGAGCCGATCGCTACTACGACTACGAGCATCACGAGTGGTTCATCCGCTCGTTCCACGAGGGGACCCCCGCGCTCGTCGGGCCCTACATCGACTACCTCGGCGTGGAGGCCTACGTGCTCACGCTCACGGTGCCGGCCGAGATCGGCGGATCGCGGGTGGGCGCCGTCGGCAACGACATCCAAGTGTCGGATCTCGAAGCGGTGCTGCTCCCCGTACTGCTGGAGCATCGCTCCCCCATGGCGCTGATCGGGCGCCACGGCAACGTCATCTTCGGCAATTCATCCCGGTTCCTCCCCGGCGACTTCGTGCCCGATTCGCTGCCGGGCTTTCGCCGGGCGCGAATCGCTCCCGAACAGGCGGGCGTGCAGTTGCTCTACGCCGAAGACTGACCGCCCCGCGGAGGTCGCCCAGCGGCGCCCCCACCCGTCATCCTGCGCGAAGGTCGCCCAGCGGCGCCCCCACCCGTCATCCTGCGCGAAGGTCGCCCAGCGACCGCAGTCGCAGGATCCACACCCGGGGTGGATCCTGCGACTCGCTCCGCTCGCGCAGGATGACCGAAGGGCCTGAGCTCGCGCAGGATGACCGAGGGGCTCCGCCCCCACCCGTCATCCTGCGCGAAGGTCGCGCAGCGACCGCAGTCGCAGGATCCACACCTCACTCGTACCACCCGGCCGCGAGATCCTCCCACGACGGATTCTCACGCTCGATCAGGTCGATCTTCCAACGCCTCGAGCGATTCTTGATCTTCTTCTCGAGCGCGATCGCGTCGACGATGTTCTCTCCTGCGACGTACCAGACGAGGCTCGTCACGTCGTAGCGATCCGTGAACCCGGGAACGAGGTGGTTCCGATGCTCGTACACGCGGCGGGCAAGATCGGAGGTGACCCCGACATAGAGCGTGCCATTGTAACCGCTGGCGAGCAAATAGACGTACGCATGCCGATTCATACAGACATCATCGCCGATGGGGGCGGATGGATCCTGCGACTCGCTCCGCTCGCGCAGGATGACCGAGGGTCGCAGCGCCCGCTGAACGCGCTACGCCGAGGCGGGAGCGCTCGTGGCGCGCACCTGCGCCTCCGCCAGCGCAGCGAAGCGGTCGGCGACGGCGCCCCACACCCGGCGCAGCTCGGGCTCGGCGGCCAGCACCTCGTCGACGACCGCGTCCTCTGCGAGACCGAGATCCACGAGCCCCTGCCGATCCTCATCGACCCAGTCCCGCGCGGTGCCGCCGAGTGCCTCGGGATGGAACTGCACGCCCCAGGCCGCCTCGCCGATGCGGAACGCCTGATTGCGGCAGGGCCCGCTCGACGCGAGCAGGCGCGCGCCGGCCGGCAGCTCGCCGGCTTCGAGGTAGTGCCACTGCACCGCGACGGCATCGCTCGCGGCGAGTCCGTCGAAGAGCGGGTCGCCCGCGGCGTCGGCAGCGAAGGAGACCGTGTGCAGTCCTACCTCCGGGCCCGCCACCGCCTCGCGCACGCGCCCGCCGGTCGCGGTGACGAGCAGCTGCGCACCGAGGCAGATCCCCAGCGTCGGCACGCCGCGCGCGACGCCCTCCACCAGCAGGCGCCGAGTGGCCGGCAGCCACGGCGCGTCCCCGTCATCGGTCGGCCCCATCGACCCTCCGAGCACGATCAGGCCGTCGTACCCGTCGAGCGATGCCGGCACCTCGGCGCCCGCATCGGGGCCCACGGTCTCGAGCACCACGCCCTGCGCGGCGATCCTCTCGCCGAAGAGCCCGATCCCGGCATTCTCCTGATGCTCCACCACGAGCACTCTCGCGCCGCTCATACCCGCTCCTCCGCACTCGTCCTCATCCGCGCCCGATCCACGAGCCAATCGAAGAGGGCCTGCTGCCGCGCGTCCATCGCGGCGGTGTCCTCCGGATGCCACTGTACCGCGATCAGTTCGGCATCCTCGCGCTCGACGGCCTCGACGACTCCGTCCGGGGCCCGCCCCACGACGCGCAGCCCCGCCCCCACTCGATCCACCGCCTGATGGTGGTAGGACGAGACCGGCAGCGTGGATATCCCGAGCGCTCCCGCGAGCGCCGAATCGGGCTCGAGCGTCACCTCGTGCACCTCATTGCGATGCGGGCTGTCGGCGGGAAGATCCTGCACCAGAGTGCCGCCGTGCTCGACGTTCAGCAGCTGGAAGCCGCGGCAGATCGCCAGCACCGGGATCCCGAGGCGCAGGGCCGCCTCCATCATGTCGGCCTCGAACTGATCCTGCGCGGCGAAATCCGCGGGGGCCGTCGCATCGATCGGCGCCTGCCCGTAGCGGCGGGGATCGACGTCGGCTCCGCCGGGCACGAGCAGCCCGTCGAGGCCCTGCAGCCGCTCCTCGGCAGGCGCGGCGCTCTCGGCGAAGAGCGTCAGCGGCTCGCCACCCGCCCGGATCACGGAGCGCAGCACCGCTGCCGCGACGGCGCTCCCGTCGAAGCGCAGGCCGTGGATCCGGTTCGACCACATCCCGGTCACTCCGATGCGCGGGGTCGCCCCGCCGCCGCGGATATCGGTCACGGTCAGTCCTCGCTCTGCAGCGGGAACGGCAGCAGCGGCATCCACCTGCTCCAGACCTGTTCCAGGGAGCCGTCGGCGATGATCGCCTCGAGTGCGGCGTCGATCTCCTCGCGCAGCGCATCGTTGCCGGGAGCGACCCCGATGCCCCAGCGATTGCCGGTGAGCACGGTGAACGCCTCGACGAAGTCGGGATCCTCCTGCCCCAGCGGGATCATCACCACGTCGTCGTCGACGAACCCGTCGATCTCACCGGAACGAGTGGCCGCGATCATGTCGCCGAACACGTCATCGCTCGCACCGAAGCTCACGAGCTCCGCCCCGGCGAACGTCTCGGCGAGCTTCATATTGGTGGAGTTCGCGATCGCGCCGATGCGGTACCCCTCGAGTTCGTCGGCAGAACGGGCGGGATCGTCTGCGCGCACGATGAGCGTCTCGTTGAAGACGGCGTACGGGTGCGTGAAGTCGACGAGGGCCGCCCGCTCCTCCGTCATGCCCTGGCCGCACCAGACGGCGTCGGCATCACCGCGGCGCACCGCGGGGATCATCTCCTCCCACGGCACCATGACCCACTCGATGTCGGCGCCGAGGCGCTCCGCGACGAGCGCGGCCGCCTCCGGCTCGTAGCCGCCGCGGGTGCGGCCGTCGGTGCTCTTCGAGAAGAGCGGCAGCGCTTCCGAATCGATGCAGGCCAGACGGATGGTCCGAGCTTTCTGTGCTCCGGTATCGGTGGTGGTCACGGAATCGCCTCCCAGTACTGTTCGAATTCCCACTGTGTGATCTGGCCGCAGTAGCGCGCCCACTCATCCCGCTTCAGCTGCAGGAAGATCCGGGTGAGCTCCTCCGGCATCGCCGCCATGAGGTACTCGTCGGCCTCGAAGGCCTCGATCGCGCTGCCGAGCGTGTTGGGTACCACGACTCCGGCGATCGCGTCGCTCGGCACCCCCGGGTCTCCCGGATCCATCTGCGCCTCGAGCCCGTGCTCGATCGCGGCGAGCAGATAGAGGTGCGAGAGATATGGATTGACGCTGGCATCCGGCAGACGGTACTCCATACGGCCGTTGGCCGAGATCCGGATCGCGACGCCCCGGGTGTCGAGCCCCCAGTCGGCCCCCGACGGCGCGAACTGGCCCGCGTCCCAGTAGCGCTTGTAGGAGTTGACGGTCGATCCCATGACGAGCATCGATCCTGGGGTGTGCAGCAGCATGCCGGCGATCGCCTGACGAGCGGTCTCGGTGGCGTGCAGCTCCACCCGCCCGTCCTCGATCACGTTCTCGGCCGAGCCGTCATCGGCGAGCCGCCACAGGCTCAGGTTGTGGTGGCAGCCGTTGCCCATCTTGCCGTTGTACGGCTTCGGCATGAAGCTGGCCTGCAGACCGAGCTCGCGCGCCACCTGCTTGCAGATCTGGCGGTAGGTGGTCATGCGCTCCGAGGTGCGCTCGGCCCGGTCGTAGTTCCAGTTCAGCTCGATCTGGCCGTCGTCCTCATAATCGCCCTGGATCATGTCGAAGTCGAGCGCCTGGCCGTAGCTGATGACCTTCTTGAATACGGGACGCATCTTCTCGAGGTTCTCGACCTGGTAGGCGGGGCTCTGATCGTCCTTCGTGACGACCTCGATGCCGGGCCCGACCCAGGTCATCTCTGGCTCGAGACCGCTGCGCAGCTCGAGCCCGGTGCGCTCGGAGAACGCGCGGTGCGCCGCGGTGAAGAGCGCGCGGGTGTCGAGCGGGATCAGGCGGCCGCCGTCCTCGCCGAGGTGGGGCGGGTCGTAGGCGGTGCAGAAGATGCGGCCCACTTCGGGATCCCACGGCAGCACCTGGAAGGTCTCCGGTTCGGGCAGCCCCCAGAACTCGTGCGCTTCGACGCCGCCGCCGATGAGCTCGCCCTCCCTGCTGGTCTGCAGATCGGTGAGCGCGGTGCGGTGGAAGGCGATGCCCTTGCGCAGCATGCGCTCGTAGTGCTCGGCGGGCACCACCTTGGCAACGGTGCGGGCGCCGAGCGTGGGGATCATGTAGTAGATGTACTTGACGCCGGTCTCGCGGATTCGCGCGCCGAGCGCCGCCACGGTGTCGGGTGCGAGGTTCGCCTCCTGATGCCGCGCGAACGCCATCTTATCGGCGAGGATCTCGCGCAGCGAAGCACCGAAGCTTCCGCCGCTCTGAGGGTCGGACATGGGGTTCCTTTCGTCGTTGGAAGGTCTGTCGTGCCGCTCGCGTCGACCCCGCGGGGTCGACGCGCCGCGCTCGGCGCGTCAGCGCACGGTGAAGTCGATCGGGAGCTTGACGGGGCCGTGGTTGCCGGAGTCGGGCAGCCACTCGTCGCCGCCCGGGCAGCTCACATCGGTGATGGCCTGCGCCAGCATCGGCAGCGCCACGCTCATGTCGGCGCGCGCGATGTAGTGCCCGAGGCACTTGTGGATCCCGCCGCCGAAGGTGTGATGCTGCTTGCGGCTCGGGATCTGGATGTCGATGTCGGGATCGGGGTAGGCCTCGGGATCGGTGCCGCTCGACATCGTGAACAGATGCACGGTCGTGCCCTTGGCGATGTGGAGACCGTTGAACTCGAAGTCCTCGTTCGCCTCCCGGGTCACCCAGCGCGTGGTCGGGTTGACGCGCAGCGCCTCCTCGAGCGCGGGACGGGTGAGCTCCTTCGGCCGCTCTGCCAGCAGCTCCCACTGCTCGGGATTGCGCATGAAGGTCTGCAGGACGAGGCCGAGCTGATTGCGAGTCGTGTCCATGCCGCCGAAGAGCATGAGCACGAGGGCGTTGCGCAGCTCCTCGCCGCTGAGCGTGTCTCCGTCCTGGGACGATACCTGGAGCAGGGTGGACACCATGTCGTCGCCCGGATCCGCCCGCCGCTCCTCGATGAGCTGCTCGACGAAGTCGTAGAGCTCTTGCACCGCGACGTCGACGCGTGCGATGTCCTCCTTGATCGTCACGCTCAGCGCGTATCCGACCGTGTTCGCCCGCGAGGCGATGAAGGGCCAGTGCTCGTGCGGCAGCCCCATCATCGCGCAGAGCGCACGCGTTGCGAACGGCTCGGAGAAGTCCGCGACGAATTCCACCTGCTCGCCGCGCGCCTGCTTGGCCGTCATGTCGGCGATCAGCTCGGCGGCGATCGCCGCAAACTCCGGTTCGAGCCTGCGCGCGACCCCGGGAGAGAACGCGGGGTTGAGCAACCGGCGGATGCGGTCGTGCTCGTCGCCCTCGAGCACGAGCAGGTTCTTCGCCCACCAGTCGTAGAACACGCCGGAGTGGACGCCGTGGTGATCGGGCCACTTGGCGCTCCCCTGGTTGAGGCTCGCGTGCTTCAGCAGCTCGGTGACCTCCTTGTACCGCAGCACGCCGATCCCGTAGTTGGTCCTCGCGTACCAGCTCGCGCTGCGCGCATCGCGCACCGCCTCGGAGTTCATCGCGAACTCCGGCGATGCGATGTCGAGATACGGCACCGCTTCCGATGCCACCTGTCCGGTCATTCGTACTCCTTCGTCGAATCCGTTCCCGCGTCGTGCTGCAAGCGGTCGATTAGCAAATAAGTTATCTATGAATGTTTTACAAAGCAAGTTATTTCAAGGAAGTTCGGGAAAAATTCTCCAACATTGATATAAAACATTCACTTGAGCAATCTTTAACGCTACACTGGTGCCACACGCCGGATCCAGACGTATCGGATCCGCACGATCACGCAAAGGAGCTGTGATGCCGACTCCCTCGGGCCCGAAGATCGCCATCGTCGGCAGCGGGCCGTCCGGCTGCTACCTCGCGCAGTCCCTGCTGCGCGCTGCACCGGGCTGCGAACTCACGATCTTCGATCGCCTGGTCTCGCCCTTCGGACTCGTGCGCTACGGCGTCGCCGCAGACCATCAGCACACGAAGGCCATCGCGCGGCAGTTCGACCGTCTGTTCCAGCACGAGGCGGTGCGCTTCGCCGGCGACATCGAGATCGGGCGCGATCTCGGTCTCGACGAGCTGCGCGAGCACTTCGACGCGGTGGTGCTGGCCACCGGGCTCTCCGCAGACCGCGGCCTCGGCATTCCGGGCGGTGATCTGCCCGGCGTGGTCGGAGCCGGCGCGCTGACCCGGGTGCTCAACGCGCATCCGGACGCCGGCGCTCTGCTTCCCGCGCTCGGAAGCGATGTCGTGATCATCGGCGCCGGCAACGTGGCGCTCGACGTGCTCCGATTCCTCGTGAAGGGCGCCGACGACTACGCCGACAGCGACGTGGCCGACCCGGCGCTCGACGCGTATCTCGCGGCACCCGCCGCGCGGGTGACGCTCGTGAGCCGATCGAGCGCGGCGCAGTCGAAGGGCGACCCGCAGATGCTGCGCGAGCTGGCGCAGCTGCCTCGGGCGAACTACACGATGATCGGCGACGCGGGATCCGCCACCGAGTCCGCGCTCGATCGAGCCGCGCAGGGGCGCGTCGCCGCGATCGGCGAGATGACCGCCGCAGAGCGCCCCACGAGTCCGGGGCCCGACGTCGCCCTCCGTTTCGGCTGGTCGCCCGTGCGCGTGCTCGGCGCCGAGCGTGTGGAGGGCGTCGAGCTCGCCCGGGGCGACGAACAGGTCGTGGTATCCGCGACCTCCGTCGTGACGGCGATCGGATTCGCCTCGACGGGGGGCGATGCGCTCGCGCGCCTCATCTCCGATCTGGAGGCCGACCCCGGGACCGGACGCATCGAGGCCGGCCTCTATCGTGCGGGGTGGGCCCAGCGCGGGCCGCGCGGCGCGATCCCGGAGAATCGCACGTACGCGAAGCTCGTCGCCGATGAGATCGCGGCCGATCTGCGCTCCGGCGCGCTCGCCCTGCATCCCGAGCGGCGGGGATTCGCCGGCCTGCCCGGCTCCGTGCGCACGCGCGCCGTCGGCTACGACCAGTGGCTCGCGCTCGACGCGCACGAGCGCGCGCTCGCCCCCGAGGGGCGGGTGCGCCGCAAACTTCCCGACCACGAACGGATGGCCGCCATCGCCCGCGGGGCGGCGGAGTCCGAGCGATGACCACACTCGACGAGAGGACACCCCCTGTGAAGTTCACCATTCTGTACGGCACCGAATCCGGCAATGCGGAGCTCATCGCCGAGGATCTCGGCGCCGCGCTGAGCGAGCAGCACGACGACGTCGCGGTGCACGATCTGCAGCAGACCGATCCCGGATCACTCTCGCCGGACACCTTCTACCTGATCGTCTGTTCCACCCACGGCGAGGGCGATCTGCCGAACTCGGCGATCCCGTTCGCCGAGGCGTTCGACGCGACTCCCCCGGACCTCACCGGGGTGCGGTACGCCATGTTCGGCCTCGGCGACACCTTCTACGAGGAGACCTACAGCCAGGGCAGCGAGCACATCGATCGCCGCTTCGCGGCGCAGGGCGCCGAGCGGGTGGGCGAGTACGGCCGGCACGACGCCTCGTCGTGGGAGCTCGGCAGCGACGCTGCGCTCGAGTGGCTGCCCGGCGTGCTCGAGTCCGCCGCGATCCCGGCCTGACGCCCCGCCGCGGGGAGGCACCGCACCCCGTCATCCTGCGCGAAGGCGAGGAACGAGCCGCACCCCGTCATCCTGCGCGAAGGCGAGGAACGAGCCGCAGTCGCTGTGAGTCTTGGGGTGGCTGGTCTGGGACTGGCTGGCAGGGTAGATATCGGCCGTTACTTCCCTGAGTGTGTGGCTCTCTCAGTCGCTGACCCCGGCCCGTTGTTGTGATCGGGTGGGTGTCTGGATCCTGATTTGTCCACCCTGTGGGCGGAGGCGCGGTCGGTGCTGCCCTGCCCACTCCAATGACTTGATCAGAAGAACGCCCGCCCCGGGTGAGAAGGGGTGTGGCTCGTCACAGTGTTGTCTTGGCGTGAATTTTCCCCAGGTCAGCACCGGCCGCGTGACGGTCGGTACCGATCCTTTGGAAGAAAGACACCACCGCCATGACTATTGTCGCGCATCAGCATCCGTATGTGATTGGGGTCGATACCCACGCCCGTACGCACACCTACGCGGTCCTGTCCCCGCTCGGGGAACTCCTGGACATCGCCCAGTTCCCGACGACGACCGCGGGGATGCAACGAGCAATCTCGTGGGGTGCGCGCCGCACTGGTGGTGATCTCGACACGCTCTGGGTGATCGAAGGCACCGCTTCCTATGGCGCACGATTGGTGATGCTCGTCGCGAGCACCGGATACGAAGTCGTGGAAGCGCCGGTGACGCCTGGGCGGGTGCGGGCCGGGAAAGGGAAATCGGATCCGTTCGATGCCCGCCAGATCGCGGCTGCCGCACTCCCGCTGCAGGAGATAGAGTTGCGTCGTCCTCGGGCCGGGCACGGGTATCGTCTGGCATTGCGTGTGCTATTGACCGCGAGAGATGATCTCACGCACGAGCACACGCAGAAGATGAATGCGCTCACGGCATTGCTGCGAGTGCATGATCTCGGCATCGATGCCCGCCGCCCACTCACACGTACCCAGGTCGCACAGATCGCGAAGTGGCGATGTCGCTCGGAAGAGATCGCGCTGCAGATCGCGCGTGCAGAAGCTGTTCGGCTTGCGAAACGATTGAGCGAGCTCGCGTTGGAGATCCGTTCAAACCAAGACCAGATCCATACCCTGCTCCAGGCCACACCAGCGAGCGAGTTGCTCGAGATCACAGGAATCGGTCCCATCGGGGCGGCCGTGATCTACACGGCCTGGTCGCATCAGGGGCGGGTTCGTTCGGAAGCATCGTTCGCGGCACTGGCGGGGGTGTCCCCGGTTCCCGCGTCGTCGGGGAACACCGTCCGGCACCGATTGAACCGCGGCGGGGATCGGAGAGTGAACCGGGCACTACATCTCGCCGCGGTCACCAGAGCGCGTTGCGACGAAGAAACCAAAGCATATATTGCGAAACGGACCGCGCAAGGACGCACCCCGAAAGAGATTCGCCGCTGCCTGAAACGCTACCTCGCACGCCGCGTCTACAAGATCCTCAACGCAGCAACAACACCCCCGACCCCGAATTGACAAACATAGAAGAATCAGGATCCACACGCCTGGATCCTGCGACTCGCAAGCTCACGCAGGATGACCGGAAACCCGCTCCGCTCACCCGCGGGCGCGCGCGACGAGTGCCTCGAAGAGGCGAGCCCGGTCCTGCGTGTCTGCCTGCGGCTCCTCGGGATGCCACTGAACGCCCAGCACCCAGCTCGCCTCACGGTGCTCGGTGCCCTCGACGATGCCATCGTGAGCGCGGGCCGTCGCCCGCAACGCGGGAGCCACTTCGGCCACGGCCTGGTGGTGGCCGTTGCGCACCGTGACGTCGGTGCGGCCCAGGATCCGCGCGATCTCGGAGCCGGGCTGCAGCCGCACCCGCTCGTCGATGAACAGCGGCTCCCCGACGCCGCCGTGGTGCATCTCCCAGTCGGCGATGTCGGGGATCAGGGTGCCCCCGAACGCCACGTTGAGCAGTTGCGAGCCGCGGCAGATCGCCAGTGTCGGCAGATCTCTGCGCACGGACTCCCGGATCAGGTCGAGGCAGTAGTCGTCCCCTCGGCGGTCGACGCCGTAGAGGTTCGCCGGCACGGGCCCATCGTACGCGTAGCAGGCGACATCCACGTCGCCTCCGCCGAGGAACACGATCCCCCGCGCGTCGGCGAACACCTCGTCGGAGGCGGCGAGTCGCTCTGCCGCCGAATCGACCAGCCGGGGCCGTCCGCCGGCCTCGCGCACCGCCGCGAAGGCGATCCTCGTGAACTCGTCCTGCAGATCGTGCGCCCCGCGGTCCATCCCGGGGAAGGTGAGCGACACCACCATCGGGATCAGCGGCCCGTTCGGGTCCTCTGCCTCAGGCGTCAGGAAGGGTGCGGGATCCACGGCGAGGTCGGCCATCGGAAGTCCTTTCGGGTGCGGTGCGATGTGCACGGGATTCGGGTGACGGAGCAGGAGTCCCGCTGCGCTGCTACGCCGGGTGCGTAGCAGCGCAGCGGGACTCCTGTCTGCCGGGTGCGACGAGACTCTCGGGATCAGCCCACGGCCGTCGTCGTCTTGATCGGACCGCTCGCGTCGCCGGCCGGCGCGTCGCCGCGCTGGTAGGCCTTCGAGGCGAGCATGTAGATCCAGCCGACCGCGATCACACCGACGGTGGTCATGATCAGCAGGTAGTCCTCGGCCCAGCCGCCACCGGTCTCGCGCGGCCAGATGATATTGGCCACCGCGGCGACACCCCAGATCAGCGCCAGGATGTTGACCGGGTAGGCCCAGGCTCCGAGACGGAACTTTCCGGCAGGCTTCCATCCGAGCACCCGGGCGCGCAGCGCCGCGAGCACCACCATCTGGAAGCCGATGTAGATGCCGACGGTACCGAATCCGACCATCGCGGTCAGCGCGTCCTCGAGCATCAGCGAGAGCACGACCACGGCCGCGGGGAAAAACGCTGCCGTGAGCAGCGCATTGCTGGGCACGTGACGCTTCTCATTGAAGCGGGCGAGGAAATTCGATGCCGGGAGGAAGCCGTCGCGCGCCATCGAGTAGACGAGACGGCTCGCCGCGGCCTGCAGGCTCGTGATGCACGAGATGAACGCGATCACCACGATGAGCATGACGATCGGGAACACGGGCCCGAAGGCACTCTGCAGCGCCTCGCCGATCGGGTCGGCGACGTCGCCGCTCGCGACGGCGGCGAAGTCGGGAACCGCGAACACGAGCGAGAAGACGAGCACGTTCGCCGCGAATCCGCCGATGTAGAGCGTCATCCGCATGGCCTTGGGTACGCGAGCGCTCGGATCCTTGATCTCCTCGGCCACGTCGCCGTTCGCCTCGAAGCCGTAGTAGGCGAACATGCCGATGAGCGCAGCGGCCGCGAAGGCGCCGAAGTACCCGCCCGGAGCGTTGTCGCCGATGCCCTGGTTGTCGAAGACGACCGACCAGTCCTGCTTGCGGTGGAAGATCAGCAGGTACAGGCTGATGCCGACCGCGCCGATCATCTCGGCGGTGAGACCGATCGTGGCCGCGAGGCTCAGCACACGAGTGCCGGAGAAGTTCAGGATCGTGGCGATCACGAGCGTGCCGAGGGCGATCAGCACGGTGCCGCCGGCACCGACTCCTCCGCCGAAGATCGAGGCGACGAACGGCGCGGCGCCGTAGGCCACAGCGGCGAGCGTGCCCACCAGTGCCACGACGTAGATCCAGCCGTTCATCCAGGCCCACTTGCGACCCCAGAGACGGCGCGACCAGGGGTAGACCCCGCCCGCCACCGGATAGTTCGACACCACCTCTCCGAAGATCAGCGCGACGAGGAACTGGCCGACGAGTGCGATCACGAGGGCCCAGGCCATGGGCGGACCCGCCTGGCCGAGCGAGATCGCGAACATCGAGTAGACGCCCGCGATCGGAGAGAGATAGGTGAAGCCGAGCGAAACGTTGCCCCAGAAGCTCATCTCGCGCTTGAAGGTCGTGTCGTAGGAGTAGCCGAGCGACGCGAGGTGTGCCGCGTCCTCGTCGTGCTCCACGACGTCGTTGTTGTGTGACATGGTCGTTGGTACTCCCTTGTACATCCGCCAGTGGAACGGGTGCTCGATGCCGAGCACCGCACATACAACCTACATCTAGATGTTTTTCTCAGGCAAGTGTTTACTTGAATCCTGCGAAGAGAATTGCCAAATCAGCTTTTCATTCATGCATATGTAAATGAATTATTTCAGCGAGATGTCGAATGACGGTCGCGTCCGCCCGGGCGCACAGCAGCGCGGCGGGGCCCGGCGCCCGCGGCACCCGGCCCCGCCGCGCGGAGACACTCGAGTTCAGAGCATCACGTAGAACTTCTCGAGCGCCTCCGTGATCTCCCAGGTGCCCTTCCACCCGGCGGGGAACGAGGCGACGCTCCCCGGAAGCAGCTCGACCGGCTCTCCCCCGTCCTCCGTCGCGACGAGGCGCCCCTTGAGCACGTGGATCACCTCGCCCATGTCGACGAAGTTCCACTCCGACACTCCCGGCTCGCAGCGCCAGAAGCCGGTGTGCACACCCTTCTCGGCGTCGCTCGTGAACTCTTCGAGCCACGTGCGCGTGGGCCCGGTCGTCGAGGTGCCGAGCGGCGCCTCCAGATCTCCGGCCTCGGGGATTCGATCGAAGACCTCTGCCACCACTGCATGCTGCGTCACTGCAACCTCCTCAGATGCGGTCGACCATCGACGCGCACGAGATGACCTTACCCGCAACCTCAGACGGTCGTGAACACCTTACTGGTGATGCGCCACTCGCCGCCCCGCCGGATCAGCCCGAAGAAGTTGCGGAAGTCGGCTCCCAGGAAGCCCCGCTCGTCGAGTACCGCACTGGCGACGTCGCCGACGATCTCGATGCTGTGGATCTCGGAGGAGTACCCGCTTCCCGCAGGCTGCGCGGTGCCCACGACGTTCGCGGCGAAGTCGGCGCCGCTCATCGTGACGTAGTCCGCACCCAGATACCCCCACATGACCGCGTGGTCGTCGAAGGCGTCGCGCACGCGCTCCGCATCGGCCGCCGCGCAACCGTCGACGTATTTCTGGACCGCGGCTCTCACTGCTTCGTGCATGACGCCATGATAGCCGAGAAGAATCTACGATTGGAGAAATATACGACCACACCCGATCTCCGAGCGGGCGCGTGCTTATTGGTCATACTGCCAGTAGACTGGCGCTCACCCACTATCCCCGCAGGATCATAAGGAGCACCGATGACGACGTGGCGCATGCCCATCGAAGGACACGAGCAGGAGCGGCTCTGGCTCGCGTGGCCGACGAGCGGCTACACGCTCGGCGACACGGAGGCCGAGGTCGAGGAGGCGCGCACCACATGGGCGGCCGTCGCGAATGCGGCCAGTGAGTTCGAGGCCGTCACCGTGGTCGTGAACCCCGGCGATGAGGGCATTGCGGCACAGTACCTCTCGGCGCAGATCGACCGCATCACCGCGCCCCTCGACGACGCCTGGATGCGCGACATCGGACCGAGCTTCGTGATCGGCGACGACGGCCGGCTCGGTGCGGTGAACTTCGTCTTCAACGGCTGGGGCGCTCAGGACTGGGCCAGCTGGGAGCACGACCAGCACATCGGCCGCATCGTCGCCGAGGCCGCCGGAGCGGAGCTGATCGACTCGGAGATGACGAACGAGGGCGGCGGCATCCAGGTCGACGGCACCGGGCACGTCATCCTCACGAAGACCGTGCAGCTCGATCCGGGCCGCAACCCCGGGTGGACCGAAGAGCGGGTGGAGGCCGAGCTGGCCCGCACGATCGGCACCACGAGCGCGATGTGGCTGCCCCGCGGCCTCACCCGCGACCACGACACCTTCGGTACCCGCGGCCACTCCGACATCCTCGCCGCGTTCGCGTCGCCCGAGGTGCTGCTCATGCACCGGCAGGACGCCGAATCCCACCCCGATCATCTGATCGCGCAGACCAACCGCGCGGTGGCGGAGCGGTACCGCGCGGACACCGCCTCGAGCTTCGAGATCCTCGATCTCCCCGCGCCGACGACACTGCGCGACGAAGAGGGCTTCGTCGACTACAGCTACATCAATCACGTCGTGCTCAACGGCGCGGTGCTGGCCTGCGCGTTCGACGACCCGGCCGACGACCAGGCCCTCGCCACCCTGCGCGAGGTGTATCCCGGACGCCGGGTGATCGGGATCGACGCGCGCCCGCTGTTCGCCCGCGGCGGCGGGATCCACTGCATCACCCAGCAGCAGCCGAAGGTCGGCTGAGCCGCACCGTCGCCCGGGGGCCTTGCCAGCACTTCGCACGCACACTCCCGCACGGTTCACGCCTGCGGGAGTGTGCGTTTCTGCCACAGGCGACGACAACGCTTCATGCCAGGATGGCCTCATACTCCGCTCCATCGACAGAGCGGCTGCATCGGCACCCGAACACTAAGGAACCCGCATGTCCCACGAGACCCTCTCTCCCGAGCTCGAGGCCGTCGTCGCGCGCGCCGCCGCGGCAGCTCCCGCGTTCGCCGCGACCAGCCCCGAAGACCGCGCCCGCGCGATCGTCGCCGTCGCCGATGCGCTCGAAACCGCGAAGAGCGACCTCGTCACCATCGGCATCCGCGAGACCGGCCTCACCGAAGCCCGCCTCTCCAGCGAGGTCACCCGCACCGCCGTGCAGCTGCGCCTCTTCGCAGACACCCTCGTCGACGGCGGCTACCTCGACGCCCGCATCGATCCCGCAGACCCCGACTTCGCCCTCGGCGTGCGCCCCGACATCCGCCGCACCCACCTGCCCCTCGGCCCGGTCATCAACTTCTCGGCCTCCAACTTCCCCTTCGCGTTCTCCGTCATGGGCGGCGACTCCGCCGCGATCCTCGCCGCCGGCTGCCCCCTGATCGTCAAAGCCCACTCCGGCCACCCCGAACTCTCCGACGCGACCGCCGAGGTCGCCGCGACCGCCCTCGCCGCCGCCGGCATGCCCGACGGCGTGTTCCACCTCATCCACGGCCGCGAAGCCGGCGTCGCCGTCCTCAAGGATCCCCGCATCAAAGCGGGCGCCTTCACCGGCTCCATCACCGTCGGCCGCCTCCTCGCCGACATCGCCGCGAACCGCCCCGCCCCCATCCCGTTCTACGGCGAACTCGGCAGCGTCAACCCCGTCTTCATCACCGCCGGCGCCATCGCCGAACGCGCCGACGTGATCGCGAGCGGCTACCTCACCAGCGTCTCAGGCTCCGCCGGACAGCTCTGCACCAAACCCGGCTTCGCCTTCATCCCCGCAGGATCCGCCCTCCCCGAGGCGATCCGCGCCGCAGCCGACGAACTCCCCGAGCACCGCCTCCTCGACCCCCGCATCGCGCGAAGCTTCGCCGAGCGCCGCGACGCGATCCTCGCCTCCCCCGGCGTGCGCCCCGTCATCGACGGCGGCATCCGCTTCGACGAGCACGGGCACGGCTGGGCCACCCCCACCATCGTCGCCGTCTCCCTCGACGACTTCCGCCACAGCAAGGAAGCCCTCGTCGAAGAAGCCTTCGGCCCCCTCTCCATCCTCGTCGAAACCCCCGCCGACACCGACCACGCCGCCCTCATGCCCGAGTTCACCGAAGGCAACCTCACCGGCACCCTCCACCTCAGCGCAGACGAAGCCACCGGCGACACCCCCAACGCCGCCGAACTGCACGCCCTCGTCGACGCCCTCGCCCAGCAAGTCGGACGCGTCCTCTTCAACGGCTGGTCCACCGGCGTCGCCGTCACCCCCGCACAACAACACGGCGGCCCCTGGCCCGCCACCACCAACGACTCCAGCACCTCCGTCGGCACCGCCGCCATCACCCGATTCCTCCGCCCCGTCGCCTACCAGAACGCCCCCACCGCATTCCTCCCCGCACCCCTCCGCGACGACAACCCCCTCAGCGTGCCACAATCCATCGCACCCGCCGGAGAATCCAAGAGCTGGGGACACCGCTGGCACTGACACGCCCCGCTGAAAATCACTGCGGAAATCCGCTCGACGGCTCTATGCTGAGGCTATGAAGAAGACACTTGCGGTTCTGGGCCTGCTGGCGACCGCGCTCCTCGGACTGTCCGCATGCGCCGCCGCGGCCAGCACCGATCTCGTCGGCGTCTGGGGCGACCCGGAGAACGAGGGCAGCCCGTCGCTGGAGTTCACCGCGGGCGCCGACGACGCCGAGGGCGAGTACAGCGGCACCGACGGCTGCAATCGCGTCGGCGGCGCCTACACGGTGAGCGGCACCACCGTCGATCTCGGCATGATGCGCTCGACCCTCATGTTCTGCGAGGGCGTCGACACCTGGCTCTCCGAGGCGCGCACAGCGACGCTCGAGGGAGATGCGCTGGCCTTCCTCGACGAGGACGGCCAGCAGATCGGAACGCTCGCGCGCCAGAGCGGCTCCTAGGACGTCCCGGCCGGTCGAGCGAGCGCAGCTAGCGGTTCTTGAAGTATCGGAAGAGGTGCGTCTCTCGAGTCGCCGCGAGCGCCAGGCCCGATCCGAGGAATGCGAACACGGCAGCCGGGGCGATGATGCGCAGGCCGAGGACGGCCGCTGACGGAGCATCCGCCGGGATCCCGCTCGCGGCGAACGCGGCGGCGGCCATTCCCGAGAACACCACCGCGGGCGCGACCCAGGAGAGCACTTCGAGCCCTGAGATGCACGCGAGATCGGTCTTTTTCATTCCGGCGTGCATCGCGGACGCGAGCTGGAGCCTTCGCGTTCGCATCGCGACGCAGCCGAGCCCGAGGGCGGTCGCGCCCGCAGCGCCGGCCGCGAAGCGGGTGATCCGCTGCTCGAATCGTTCCGCGCCGTCGAATGCTCGTCCGAGCGAGGGGTTGAGCTGCGCCAGCGCTGGAGGCTCCGCGTTCTCGCCTCCGCTCGCGAGGGTGGTCTGCATGAGCGCGGGGATCTCATCCGAGGTCGGCCAGACGTCCACCCAGCACTCGTCGAACCGGCCGTTCGAGCCGGCCGGCGCCAGGGCGGCATACCCGAAGCCCGAACGTCTGCCGTCCGAGGGATACTCGTAGACGCCGGCCACTGCGACGGGTGCGGAGTACCTCGCAGGGAACTCCTCGCCCGACTCGACGCCCAGCGCGTTCGCGGCGTCCCGGGAGAGGTAGACGCCGGCCGCATCGTCACGCTGCGGATCGAGCAGGTCGGGGAAGCCGCCGGTGACCTCGAACAGCGGAATCGTCGAGGATGGGAGCGTGGACGCGGCGATCCCGGTCTCCATGGATCTGACGGCGCCGCTCGCACGCGCGTTGGGAACCGTCGCAAGCGCATCGCATGCAGCACCGTCGATGCGCCCCGGGGCGGTGATGGTCATGATCGAGGCCCCGGACCGTTGATACCGCAGAGCGTCGTCCGAGATGGTGCGTACCGCGAGGAGTTCCGCGGCGACCAGGCCCGTCGTCACGATAGAGAGCAGCGAGGCCAGCAGCACCGTGCGCGCGGTCCCGGACGCGATGTTCCGGCCGGCCTCGCGAAGGATCGCACGCAGCCTCACGGTCCGGCATCCCGAGACGGGGCGACCTGATACTTCCGGAGGTCCACGATGTCGGTGCAGGCGTCGCGCGTCCGCTCATCGTGCGTCGCCACGACGACGATCGTGTCTTCGGCGGAGATCCGCGCGAGCGAGTCGTTCACCTCACGTGCTGTGGCGAGGTCGAGCTGCGCCGTCGGTTCGTCGACGAGCAGCAGTGCCGGCTCGCAAGCGATGCCGCGCGCGAGCATGAGACGCTGCGCCTCTCCTCCGGAGAGCGCGCTGAACGGCCGACCGGCGACACGCGCGAGCCCGAACCGCTCGAGCAGCAGGCGCGCATCGGCGTCGGCACGGGCCGGCTCCTCACCACGGGCGAGACCCGGAAGCGCGACGTGATCGAGCGCGGTACGGTTCGGAACGCCATGAGGGTTCTGAAACACCCAGGCGACCCTGCCGTCGCCGATCCGCTTGACCGATCCTTCGAGGGGCGCCTCCCATCCGGCGAGCAGGCTGAGCAGCGTGCTCTTGCCCGAGCCCGATGGGCCGGTGAGCGCGTAGACGTGACCGGGGAGGAAGTCCGCAGTCAGCCCCCGGAACAGCCAGTGCCCGTCCCCGAAGCGATGCCCCAGCCGGTACGCGCTCACTCGCATGCTGCGGCTCCGTCCGGCTTCAGCAGCACTTCGGCCGGAGCCTCCTTCACATCGAAGACGATGAAGCTCTGGCCGAGTTCTGAGCCGATGATCCGCACCCGGTAAGGCTTCCCGTCGCGGTCCAGCACGCAGCCGTTCGAATCTTCGACGGCGAAGATCGCGGGAGGCGGGACCACCGCGATCTCGATCGGGTTCTCTAGCGCGAACTTCGCTGAGACCGACGTCGCCGATTCGCCGAGCGCCGCGGTAAACGAGGGAGTGAGGGCGAGCGCTTGCAGCGCCGCCGCATCCGTCACCTCCCCGCTCTCGGAGACCTTCAGGCTCTCACCGTCGATGAGCAGCGAGCGCGCGCCCTCGATGAGGTCCGCCGGCAGGCGTGCGACTGCCGCGCTGGAGAGGGCGCCGGGAGTATCCGCAAGCGCGTCGCCCGGTGCAACGCTCGCCCCGATCGAGACAGTGCAGGTCTTGATCGGCGTGGAGGCGGCCGGAATCCAGAGGACCCTCTCGAGGGGAACGATCGGTTCGGCGAAGTCGGTGTCGCCTGCTCGGTGGATCAGATCCGAGACGGCTGCGATCGCGTCGGGCCACATCGTGCCGTCGGTCGCGACCTCGTAGCCGAGTCGCGCGAGTTCCTGCTGCAGCGCCGTGACATCGGCGCCGGATGCGCCGACCGGGATGTCGCGCCAGAGCGGGACCGACGTCGCGAGGCTCAGCACGGGCCGTCCATCGATTGAGAGCACCGACTCGCCCGAGGCGAGTTCCGATCCCGCGCTGCACACGAAGCGGGTCGCCTTGCCCGCCATCGGCGCCTGGAGCACCCCATCGGCGCCCATCGAGAAACCGACCTCGACGGCGCGGGCGTCGTCGTACTCCCGCTGGATGACAGGGACGGCGGTCACCGTTTCGGCGTCGCGCAGGGTCGAGGGCGTGCCGTGGGCGGAGGAGAGCAGGCCTGCGGTGATCGCCAGTGCAGTGGCGGCCCCCACCGCCGCTGCGACGAGCAGGGTGAGAGCCGAGAGCCCGAGACGTGGGAGTCGTCGCCTCATCCGAAGATCGACCTCCTCCGGCTCACTCGAAGAGCCCCAGAGGATCGGTGGAGCACTCCACGAGATCGTTCCGGCCGTGCCCGCTGAGATACGGGAAGTCTTCCACGGCCTGGTTCTGATCGAAGTCGGTAGCCGAGTACGACGGGTCGACCGCCCCCTTCCTCACCAGGCACGCGGCCATGATGGTGGACTCGTCGAGATTCTCGGGATTCCGCTTCATCCAGTGGTAGAGGGCGTTGATGCCCCCCTCTCCCGATTCCTTGGAGCACTGCTCCACCTGGGCGACACCCTCATCGTCGTTCGATCCCTTGGGAGAGTTGAAGGTGAAACCCCCGTCGTCGCCGAAGTCGATGTCGTAGTGCCCATATGCCGAGAGGCACTCGGTGAAACGGTCGAGCGTCTCAGCATACTCCTGGTCGGTGACCTTCCCGTCCGAGAGCACCTGGCGCTCGAAGTCCGACCCCGCGCGCTCATACATGCTCGAGAACGTCGACGCCCACGGGCCGTCGAACTCGGGGGCGCTTCCCGAGGCCGCGCTCGGGCCCGTTCCCGCGGCGGAGGCGGAGCCTCCGGGATCCACCCCCGAGCACCCGGAGAGGAACAGAACAGCACCGCACACCGCGACCAGCGCGATCCGCACATGCGTCACCGCTGCCCCCTCGCTCTAGCGCGCCTGAGAGCCGTAATTCTTGACGCCGGGGGAGCAGAACGGCTGGTACGAGGTGCTCCTCTTCACAACCCAGGCTGCGTAGCTCGTACCGAAGGAGCCGCTGTTCCAGTGGCGGGCCTGGTTGCAGCGCTGGTTCGTCGCACTGTAGGTGTATGCCGTCGCGCACCCGGCGGCCTCAGCCGGTGCGGCGTCGGAGAGAGTGAACCCGACGACCGCAGTCGACGCGATGGCGATCGCTCCCAGCAATGCACCAATTCGCTTGTTCATGATAATCTCCTTTGATTTTTTGTGTAATCATGCCTGATTGCCATGATTTTTATTCATGAATCAGCAAAGCGATCTTCATGCTATCCATACCGATATCGAACTGCAAGCTGATAGTTATCTCATTCAATGATCACTGAATACATCAGAGACGCCATGAATTAGCACATGAAATCGACAGCGCAAGACGCCGCATCGTCACGGCCACAAGACAGCGTTGCCTCCGGAAGAGCGGCGCCCTCGCTCAGCAGCGAGAGGCGGGCTCACACGCAGAAGGGGCGGGATCCGTGGACCCCGCCCCTTTCCTGCTGCTGCTTCGCCGACTCAGCGCCAGAGCACCGCCAGCACCACGTTGAGCAGCGAGAGACCGGCGATGGCGCCGAGCACGCCGCCCGAGACGCTCTCCTTCTTGCGATTGACGAGGATGACCACGATCATCGCGATGAGCACGAGCGTCTTGACACCGATCTTCGCGTTGTTCGGCTCGCCGCCCAGCATGTAGATCGATGCGACCAGCAGAAGCCCCGTTGCGAACAGCAACGACGCGCCGTGCAGGATCCCCGGCGTGATGCGAGCCTTGGCCTCCTTCACGGCGGGCAGCTGCGCCAGCGTGCTGCCGAAGACCGCACCGAAGCCGACGAGGTGCAGAACGACCAGAATCCCCTTGACGATTTCCATATTCCCTCTCTTTCACGCCTCCACGATCAGTGGAAGAAGTGCCGTTCGCCGGTGAAGTACATCGTGACGCCGGCCGCCTCCGCTGCCGCGATCACTTCCGCGTCGCGCACGGAGCCGCCGGGCTGCACGACCGCGCGCACCCCCGCGTCGAGCAGCACCTGCAGGCCGTCGGCGAAGGGGAAGAACGCGTCCGACGCCGCGACGGCGCCCGACGCGCGATCTCCGGCGCGCTCGACGGCGAGGCGGCAGGAATCGACCCGATTGACCTGCCCCATGCCCACTCCGACCGAGGCGCCCCCCGCGGCCAGCAGGATGGCGTTCGACTTCACGGCCCGGCAGGCGCGCCAGGCGAACTCGAGCTCGGCGAGCGTCTCGGGATCGGCGGGGGCTCCGGTGGCGAGCTCCCAGTCCGACGCCGGCGCGAACGAGCGATCGGCGTCCTGCAGCAGGAAGCCGCCAGACACCTGCCGCAGTTCGACGGGATTCGGCGCGAAGTCGGCCGGCAGGACCAGCAGTCGCAGGTTCTTCTTCTGCGTGAGGATGGCGAGCGCCTCCGGCTCGAAGCCGGGCGCCACGATCACCTCGGTGAAGATGCCGGAGACGGTCTCGGCCATCTGAGCGGTGACCTCGCGGTTCGCAGCGATCACGCCCCCGAACGCCGACATCGGGTCGCAGGCGTGGGCGAGGGCGTGGGCTGCCGCGATCGGGTCATCGGCGTCGGCAGGGGCGACGGCGATGCCGCAGGGGTTGGCGTGCTTGATGATCGCCACGGCGGGGCGCTCATGGTCGAACGCCGCGCGCAGCGCGGCGTCGGCGTCGACGTAGTTGTTGTACGACATCTCCTTCCCGTGCAGCTGGGTCGCCTGGGCGATGCCGGCCCCCTCGTTCTCGGTGAAGAGCGCCGCGCGCTGGTGGCTGTTCTCGCCGTAGCGCAGCACGGCGTCGCGCAGGCCGAAGATCTCGTACCCCACGTATCCTTCAGCGCTCTCGAAGATGCTGTCGATCGAGGGCTCGCCCTCCGGGGTCTCGTCGTCCGGTGCGTCGCCCCAGCCGCGATCCTCCTGGTCCAGGAACCAGTTCGCCACCGCGGCGTCGTACTGCGCGGTGTGCACGAACGCCTCGGTCGCGAGCGCGCGGCGCTGGGCCAGGCTCGTGCCGCCGGCGCGCACGGCCGCGATCACCTCGTCGTAGCGCTGCGGCGAGACCACGATGGCGGCGTTGGCGTGGTTCTTCGCCGTGGCCCGCACCATGGCGGGGCCGCCGATGTCGACGTTCTCGATGACGTCGGCGGCCGGCTTGCCCGAGGCCACGGTCTGCTCGAAGGGGTAGAGGTTGACGACGACGAGCTCGAACGCGGTGAAGCCGAGCTGCTCGAGCTGGGCGCGATGATCGGCGAGGCGCAGGTCTGCGAGCAGCCCCGAGTGCACCGCGGGGTGCAGCGTCTTCACCCGACCGTCGAGCGCCTCGGCGAATCCGGTGACCTCTGAGACATCGGTGACGGCGTGGCCGGCCTCCCGGATGCTCGCGGCAGTGGAGCCCGTCGACACGATCTCGACTCCCGACTCGGCGAGGGCCGCCGCGAGGTCGAGCAGACGGGTCTTGTCGCTCACCGAGATGAGCGCCCGCCGCACCGGGACGACGTCGCGGTGCTCGTACAGGCTGGGGTCGTGGCTCTGGACTGCCATCGGGCTCCTTCGTGGGGGGTCGTTCTGCGCGGAGTCGCAGAGTCTGTTCGGTTCGGTTCTGGATCCTGCGACTCGCTCCGCTCGCGCAGGATGACGGGATGGGTCAGCGAGATGCTAGGCCGGCGAGATCCAGCTCGCCGAGCGCGATCTCGCGCACGGTCTCCACGAGCAGCGGGCGTTCGAGGCGCTTGATGCGCTCGTGCAGTTCTTCCTCGGAATCGTGCTCGCGCACCTCCACCGCGGCCTGCCGCAGCACCGGCCCCGTGTCCACCCCCTCGTCGATGATGTGCACCGTGACGCCCGTCTCGGTCGCACCGGCGGCCAGCGCGTCGCGCACGGCGTGCGCGCCGGGGTAGAGCGGCAGCAGCGCAGGGTGGGTGTTGATGAGGTGCGGCGAGAACTCCCGCACGAACCCCGCGGGCAGGATGCGCATGAGGCCCGCGCTCACCACGAGACCCGGCTCGGGGCCGGTCCCGACTCCGTGCTCCTGGATAGCCGCGGCGAGCACCTGTCCCCACTCCTCACGGGAGTCGGAGTCGCCGGGGCGCACGACGAAGGTCGGCACGCCCGCCGCCTCGGCGTGCGCCAGCCCCGGGGCATCGGTGTCGGACCCGACGCAGACGATGCGCGCCGGGAACTGCGGATCCGCGGCAGCGTCGAGCAGCGCTTTCAGGTTGCTGCCGCCGCCGGAGATCAGAACCGCAAGTTTCAGCACTCCCCCAGTCTACCGTTCCGGAGCGCGGGCTCAGGCGCAGTGCCGGGTTCGGGCTCAGGCGCACTGCCGCGCGGGGCCTCAGGCGCAGGTCCGAGTCCAGCCTCAGGCGCAGTGCAGCACTTCATCGGCGAGCAACCACGGCTGATGCTCGCCGAAGAGACGGTCCTCCTGCGCCGCCCAGCGCTCCCAGTGCGGGGCGTAGGTCTCCCCGTCCCGCGAGAGCGCGCGGGATCGCCGCACCTCGACCGGGCACTCGATCCAGACGCTCCGCACGATCGCGCCCCGCCCCGGCCCCGCCGCGCGATCGGCCCACCGTCGCGCGGCGGCCAGGTTGCGCGCGGTGACGGCCCCGCAGCCCTCCACGAGCAACGGGCGATCCGTCGTCACGGCCACCCGATCGGCGAACGCCTCGGCCGCCCAGTCGTAGCGCCGGTACGCGCCGGAGTCGAGGGCCTCGGCGAGGGCGCGGGATCCCGCGGCGAGTCCGTCCCATCCCGGGTACAGATCCTCGACGCGCAAGAGCTGCGGCTCGCGTCCGATCTCGCGCAGCCGATTGGCGATCCGCGCGGCAAGATCGGTCTTGCCCGCGCCGGAGCGGCCGTCGATCAGCATCGCGTCGAGGACTTCGAGGTCGTACCCAGGCATCAGAACTCAACCTTACCGTCGACGCGCAGCCGCTCGGCAAGCAGCATGACCGCAGCGGTGATCACCGCGAGCACCACCGCTCCGGCCAGGCCGGCTCCGTAGCTGCCCGGAGCCTGATGCCCGATCAGCTCGGCCACCACCACGGGGAGGGTCTGCGCGCCGGGGCGCACGAGGAACGAGGTGGCACCGAACTCCCCGAGCGACACGGCGAACGCGAAGCCCAGCGCCAGCCCGGCCGATCGGCCGAGCATGGGCAGGTCGATCGTGCGCAGCACCGCGAACGGCCTCGCCCCGAGCACCCCCGCGGCGAAGCGCAACTGCGGGTCGATGCCGCGCAGCACGGGCAGCAGCGTGCGCACCACGAGCGGCAGCGATACGAGCGCCTGCGCGATCGGGATCAGCACGACCGAGGTGCGCAGATCGAATCCGATGCCGAGCGGACGGTGCATGGTGAGCAGCAGCCCGAATCCGAGGGTGACCGCCGATACCCCGAGCGGCAGCATCACGAGGCCGTCGAAGACCGCGAGGCTCCGCCTGAGGGTCGCGGACGCCGGCCGCCGCGAGAGCACGAGTGCGATGAGGATCCCGAGCACCATCGCGATCGCCGCCGCGGCGACCGCCAGGCGGAACGACAGCCCGATGGCTTCGAGCACGGAGCCGTCGAGGGGCCACTCCTCCGGCGGCCGCACGAGGGCGGCGTAGTTGGCGAGCGACCACGCGCCGTCGCGATCGCGCAGGGACCGTGCGATGAGGGCGAGTACGGGGGCCGCGTGCAGCAGCAGCGTCGTCGCCCCGAACACGAGCAGCACGGGGAGGTCTCCGCGCCCCGGCCGAGCGGCGCGATCGGTCTCCTCGCGCAGCTCGACCGCGCGCTCCCCCGATCGGCGCAGTCGCGCCGAGACGACGAGACTCGCGCCGACAATGGCGAACTGCGCGAGCGAGAGCACGGCAGCGCTGCGCAGGTCGAGGAACTGCACTGTGAGCCGGTAGATCTCCGTCTCGACGTTGGAGAACTCGCGGCCGCCGAGGATGAGCACGATCCCGAACGAGGTCGAGCTAAAGAGGAACACCAGCGACGCAGCGGAGGCGATCGCCGGTGTCAGCGCGGGCAGCGTCGCGGTGACCCAGGCGCGCACCCGGCCCGCGCCGAGCACGCGGGCGGCGAGCTCCGAACTGCGGTCGAGCCTGGCCCAGAAACTGCCGACCGTCCGCGCGACGACGGTCACGTTGAAGAACGCGAGCGCGGCGACGATGACGGTCATGCTGCGCTCCAGCCCCAGCGGCGCGAGCGGTCCGCCGGGCCCGAGCAGCGCGGAGAAAGCGACCCCCACCACCACGGTCGGCAGCACGAACGGCACGGTCAGCAGCCCGCGCAGCGCGGTCCTGCCCGGAAAATCGAGCCGGTAGAGCACGTAGGCGGCCGGAAGACCGAGCGCGATGGAGAGCAGCGTCGCAAGGCCCGCCTGGGCCAGCGTCTGTCCGATGACCCGCCAGGTGCGCGGGGCAGCGAAGACTTCGGGGATCCCGCTCGGATCGAAGCGCCCGTCGTCGACGAATCCCGTGGCAACGAGCGACGCGACCGGCCACAGGAAGAAGACGGCGAGGAACGCGAGCGGGATCGCCGCGGCCAGGGTCCAGGCGGCGACGCCCCACGCGCTCCCGCGGTGCACCTAGAGCCCGATCTGCTCGCTCAGGGTCTTCAGCCAGCCCTCGCGGCCGCGCTCGATGTCCGCTGCGGGCAGGTCGTGGGTCTGGTCGGGCCCGGGCTCGGGGGCGAAGCGCGCCCAGGCCTCCGGCATTTCGATCGAGTCGTCGACGGGCGTCATGTACATAGCGTCGGGGATCGTCTGCTGGAACTCGGACGAGACGAGGTAGTCGACCACCGCCCTCGCACCCGCCTCGTTGGCCGCGCCGGCGAGCACACCCGCGTACTCGACCTGGCGCGTGCAGGTGTCGAGCAGCGCCTTCGTCGACGACGCGGACCCGTCCTCGGACACGGTGAACGCCGGGGAGGACGCGTACGAGAGCACGATCGGCCGGGTGCCGCCCTCTCCGCCCTGGGTGAACTGGCCATAGTAGGCATCGCTCCACCCCTGCTCGATCCGCGCGCCGTTGTCCGCGAGACGCGACCAGTAGTCGGCGAACCCGTCCTCGCCGAACTCCGCGACCGTGCCGACGAGGAACGAGGCCCCGGTCGACGAGGCGGTCGGATCCAGCAGCACGGTCAGGTCACGGTACGCGGGATCTGCGAGATCCTCGTAGCTCCGGGGCTCGGCGACGCCCTCGGCGGCGAACCAGTCGCTGTCGACGTTGATGCAGACCGCCCCGAGATCGACCGGCACGAGTGCGAACGGCGTCTCGCCTGCGCCGCCCGCGTCAGCGGAGGCCTCCGCCTCCGCCTCGGGATCGAGGATCGCGTAGTCGTTCCCGCTCTCGGGGAAGCCGACGGGACGGTGCGGCACGACGACGTCGTTCTCGACGATGCGCGACGCGAAGATGGTGTCGACGCCGAAGAAGGCGTCGGCGATGGGCGCCCCCTTCGTGAGCACGAGCGTGTTGGTCAGCTCGCCGCCGTCTCCCGCCGAGACCACTTCGACCTCGTAGCCCGTCGCCTCGCTCGCGGCCTCCGCGAACGCCTCGTTGGGAAACGAGTCGTGCACGGCGAGGGTGACGGTGCCGGCGGCGTCCCCGCCGGCCTGGCCGGGCCCGTCGGACGGTGTCGCCGCGCAGCCCGCGAGTGCGAGCCCCCCTGCGACGGCGAGCGCGACGGCCGGCGGCGCCGCCCGGTATCCGAGACTCTTCGAGAAGCGTGCAGACGTCATCGAGGCTTCCTTCCTCCGCTGGCATGAACCAGATCAGGTTGAACGGTCGGAGCTCGCGTGCTCCCTCTCAGCCCGCCGCGTGCGGACTCCCGTGGATTGCCCCTCCAGATTAGTCGCTCCTGCGCGGCCAGCGCCAACCGGTGCGCCGGGCGCGGGCGGTGTCGCGGTCGCCGCCGACGTCATCGCGATCCCACGCGAACGCGCGCAGCAGCTCGTCCTCCTCGGGATCCTTGGGCTTTCGGGGCTCCCCCGGCGCGGCAGTGACGTCCGAGCCGCCCGAGCCGCCCGAGCCGTCGCCCGAAGCATCGCTCCGGTCGGGCTCCTCGGCAGCTGGTGCTTCGGGCGCCGCACCCCGCGCGTCGCGATCGGCTCCGTCGGAGACGCCGGGGCCGGGGTCGACGCCGGTGGAATCCCGCGCATCGCGGATCGCGTCGTCGAGCGGCACCGTCTCCAGAGCGTCGTCGAGCGGCACCGTCTCGAGCGCGTCGTCGAGCGGCGAGGTCTCCTGTCCGGCCGCCTCCCGGGCATGCGGATCGCGCCGGCCCCGCACGCGCTCGAACATCTCCGCACCCGGCACGCCGCGCGACATCGCGGTGCGGATCCGCGCGTAGTCCACCCTGCCCGCCACCACGCCGAGCACCAGGCCGATCCCGAGCTCGGCCGCGGCGAGTCCTCCCGTGCGCCACGGGTGCACTCCGGCCTCCGCGAGACGCCCGGGCCCCAGGGATCCGCTCGCCAGCGCGCAGAGACCCGCGATCGCGAGCCCCGCGATCGCCGCGGCGACGACCGGGATCACGAGGGCGGCGCTCCACGGGGCTCGGCGCGCCTCGGGTCGGCGCGAGGCGAGGATCCCGACCCCCAGGCCTGTCAGTACGAGCAGCGCCGGTGCCAGCGCCCCGAGTGCGTCCCATCCCTGCGGGATCGCCCCGAAGAGCGGGAGCGCCGGCATCGGTCCGAGCAGCGTCTCGAACGGAGTGACCGAGCTTCCCGCCCCCACGGAGAAGCCGGCGCCGGTCAGCCAGGCGAGCGCCCACGCGACCGCCACCGGCACCAGTGCGAGTTGGATCAGGAAGAGCAGCACCGATCCCAGCGGGTCGAGCTGCAGGCTCTGGGTGAGTCCGATGATCTCGGGATAGCCGACGACGAGGGCGACGGCGAGCGCGAGCGCAGCGACTCCGATCGCCGCGGCGAGCAGGGCGATGGCGAGCAGCACGGTCTGCGCGGCGCGGGCGGGGAGCGTCGCCGCGTCGCCCCAGCCGAGAAACGCCGATCCGCGCTGCACCGCACGCAGCACCGAGGTCCACCACGCGTGGTCGTCGCGCGCGGCACGGGCGACGAACGCGACCGCCGCGACCGCTCCGTAGACCGACGCGATCACCAGCGTCACGAGCCAGCCCGGCCACGCCGTGCTCGGCGAGACCACCGACACCACCAGCAGGCCGATGGCACCGAATCCCAGGGCTCCGCCGAGCACGCCGGCGGCTCCGGTGCCCCCGCGACCCCCGAAACGCCAACCGGCGCGGGCGGCGAGCAGCACCGTGATGAGGGTGAGGCCGAGCGGCGCCAGCGAGAGCGCGAAGCTCAGATCCTCGGGCGGCTGTCCCAGGCCCAGCGCCGTCTCGGGGTCGAGCTGGAAGCCCATCGGCACCCAGTGCGCGAGCAACCAGATTCCGCCGATGGCGGAGAGCACCGTCGACGGCTCGGCTGCGAGCTCGAACGTCACGACCCACAGCAGCAGGGCCGGTACGGCGACGATCACGAGCCCGGCGAGCCCGACGGCAGCCGCCTCGATCGCCGCGATCGCCGCCGTCACTATGGATCTCATCGACCAGAAGCTTACTCTGCGGCGTTGGGAGACGTCTCGTGCGGAACGCGCCGAGCGACGGCGCGCGAACCGGCGCCGGCCGTCACCAGGCGGCGGCGACGGCGCGGTGGGTTTCGAAGAGCGGAACCGCCGCGCCCTCGGGCGCACGGCCGAAGCCGCACTCGGTAGCGACGCCGAATGGGCGGTGGACGTGCCGCTCGGCCGCGGCGATTCGTCGGCCCGCTCCCGCAGCGCCGTCCTCCCGATGCACGAGCCCGAGGTAGAGCTCCGTCGTCTCCGGGATGCGCAGCTCTTCCAGCGGCGCGAAGTAGGCGTCGTCGTCGCGCTCGATCGGCACGGGCAGGTGCACCCAGGTCAGCGGGCGTGCGGCAGCGGCGACCGCGAGGTTCGCGAAGCGCACGAGGTTGGCGGTGTCGGCCGGCTCGACGAAGTGCTTCTCGGCCACGTCGCCGTAGCAGAGGTGCACCCCGACCTCGACGTCGCCGGGCACCCGGTCGATCTGCCGCGCGAGCCGCTCGCTCGTGCCGGCCCACACGTCGTCGAACCACTCGTAGGGCTCGCCAGTGTAGCCCCGCAGCCCCTCGAGCATCGCGAACTCCAGGGCCGCATCCCACTGGATCGCCAGTTCGTCGTGCGGGATCGCGGCGAGGATCCGCTCCAGCTCGGCGGCGAGCGCCGCCTCGTAGACGGGTTCGAACGCCGCGCGGTCGGCCGCGGCGACGAAGCTCCCCACCACTCCGAGCGGCGTGGGCAGAGAGACCTGGAAGCGCGTCGCCGCGGGCACGGCGCCCGCCGCCTTCAGCCGGGAGAACACCTCCCAGGAGTCGAGCGCCGCGTCGGCGTAGCCGAGCGGCGGCAGCTCGAGATCCTCGGCCCGCACTCCGTCGGCGATGCGCACCGGGCGCATGTCGAGCGTGCGCAGCGGGATCGGGGTGTCGCCCACGCGCTCGATGCCGGCGGCCTGCCCCAGACGATCGGCCTGGAAGACGATCCAGTGGAATCGCTCGCCCACCTCGCCGTCGGGGATGCGCTTGAGTCGGTCTCCGAGGTGCTCGGCGGCGGTGCGGATGGTCGTCTCGGCATCGTCGAAGTTGATGCTGCCGACGAGGTGCGCTCCCTGGGGTGCAGTCATGACTCCCAGTCTACGAGCCTTCCGGCGTCGCGAGCGGCGGCGTATCCTCGGAGCATGACGGAGCGGATGAGCACCGGCGCCGCTGCCTGGGCGGGGATCTCGGCCGCCATCGCGGCCACCGGGGCCGGCGAGGTCGCCGCCCTGGTGCTGGCTCCGGCCTCGAGCCCGGTGGCGACCATCGGCTCGGCGATCATCGATCTTGCTCCGGCGTGGGCGAAGGATCTCGTCATCGCGCTGTTCGGCACCGCAGACAAGCTCGCCCTGCTCGCGCTGATCGGCCTCGCGCTCGCCGCTCTGGGCGCGGCGGCGGGCATCCTGCAGCGCGCACGGCCGCCCTGGGGCGCCGTGCTCGTCGGGTCGATCGGGGCACTCGGACTGCTGGCGAGCCTCACCCGGGATCAGCCCGACCCGCTCGCCGCGGTCCCGTCGATCCTCGCGGCAGCCACCGGGATCCTCTGCATCCACGTGTTCGTCCGGCCGCGTGCGCGCGGCGGCTCAGGACCCGTGTCGCGCCGCGGCTTCCTCGTGGCGAGCGGCTCCGCGGCGGTCCTGGGCGCTGCGGCCGTCGTCGCCTCGACTCTGGGGCGGACGGCCGACCGTTCCGTGCGCGCCATCCGCCGCGCACTGCGCCTGCCGGCCGCGACCGCCGTCGCGGCGGTGCCGGCGGGCGCCGAGCTCGCCGTGCCGGGGCTCGAGCCGGTCATCACGCCGAACCCCGAGTTCTACCGCATCGACACCGCGCTCATCGTGCCGCAGCTCGACCCGTCGGAGTGGGAGCTGCGCATCCACGGACTCGTCGATCGCGAGGTGGTGCTCACCTGGGACGAGCTGCTCGCACTTCCGCTCGAGGAGTCCGTGACCACGCTCAGCTGCGTGTCGAACGAGGTCGGAGGAGATCTGGTCGGCACGGCCGTCTGGCTGGGGTACCCGATCCGGCACCTGCTCGCCCGCGCCGGCGTGAGGCCGGAGGCCGACATGGTGCTCTCCCGCGCGCAGGGCGGATTCACCGCGGGCACGCCGCTCGAGGCGCTGGTCGACGAGCGCAACGCGATCCTCGCCATCGGCATGAACGGCGAGCCGCTGCCCCTCGAGCACGGGTTCCCGGCGCGGCTGGTCGTGCCCGGCCTGTACGGCTACGTCTCGGCCACGAAGTGGGTCGTGGAGCTCGAGGTCACCCGTTTCGACCGGGCCACGGCGTACTGGACGGATCGCGGCTGGTCGGCCCGCGGTCCGATCAAGCTGCAGTCGCGCATCGACGTGCCGCGCGGGCGGGAGGTCCCCGCCGGGGAGACCGTCGTCGCGGGTGTGGCCTGGCAGCCGCACGTCGGCATCGACGGTGTGGAGGTCCGCGTCGACGGCGGCCCTTGGCGGCCGACGGACCTCGCGTCCGCGATATCTGATGACACGTGGGTGCAGTGGATGCTCCGCGTGGATCTCGGCCCCGGCGAGCACGAGCTCACCTGCCGGGCGCGCAGCGCGGCGGGCGAGGTGCAGACCGAGGCCCGGTCTCCGGTCGCACCCGACGGTGCGACCGGCTGGCACACCGTGCGCGTCACCGCTGCGTAACGGCTCCCAGCGGGCGAGCCCCCGGGATCGGTGACCACGGATCCGGATCCGAGCCCGCCGAGCAGCCCGGGCGGGATCGCACCCCTAGGCTGGCCTCATGACCTCGGATGCCCAGGACCACTCGACGCGCGGCCGGATCGTGATCGGAGGTGCGGGCGGTTTCATGGGCCGATACCTCGCCGAGCGCTCACGGGCCGCCGGGCGCGAGGTGGTGACGATCGGGCGATCCGGAGCGGATCTGCGCTGGGACGACGCGCACGGGATCGCCGCCGCGGTCGACGGCGCTGCGCTGGTCGTCGGTCTCGCGGGCAAGAGCGTGAACTGCCGGTACACCCCGGCGAACCGAGCCGAGATCTTCCGCTCCCGGCTCGACACCACCGCGGCGCTGTCCCGGGCGATCGCGGCCGCCGCGACGCCGCCTGCGCTGTGGGTCAACGCCGCCACCGCGACGATCTACCGGCATGCCGAGGACCGGCCGATGACGGAGCAGGGCGGAGAGATCGGCAGCGGCTTCTCCGTCGAGGTCGCGAAGGCCTGGGAGTGCGCGCTCTTCGCCGACGAGCTGCCCGCGACGCGCCGGGTGGCGCTGCGGACCGCGATCGTGCTGGGGCACGGCGGCGTGCTGGCCCCGATCCGCCGGCTCGCGCGCCTGGGTCTCGGCGGGCCGCAGGTCGACGGGTGGTGGCCGACGACCCGGTCCCGGCGCGAGGCCGGAACGCTCCACCTGCGGGGTTCTGGCCGGGGCAGGCAGCGCTTCAGCTGGATCCACATCGAGGACGCGGCGCGGATCATCGACTTCCTGGAAGATCATCCGGAGCTCGACGGTCCGGTGAACGCGAGCTCGCCTCGGCCCGTCGACAACCGGGAGTTCATGGCGGCGGTGCGGCGGGTGCTCGGGGTGCGCTTCGGGCCTCCGACGCCGCGCTGGGCGCTGGAGATCGGCGCCATCGGCATCCGCACCGAGACCGAACTCGTGCTCAAGAGCCGCTGGGTGCTCCCGGAGCGCCTCGAGTCCGCGGGGTTCGCATTCGCCTACCCCGAGCTCGAGCCCGCGCTGCGCGAGGCGTTCAACCGGGCGTAGTCTCCCGAGACCGAGCCGATTGTTCCAGCCCGAGCACTTCAGCGGTGCTGAACGCCTCGGGTTCGCACAATCAAGTCGGTTTCGGCGTTCTCCGCCGGTAGAGCGAGCGGAGCGGGCCGGAACTCACCGGGATGGTGGGTTGCGGCCCGCTTCGCTCGACCGGCGCCGGCGCGGTTACAGCGCGGCGTAAGCCTGGCGCAGCAGCTCCGCGGTCTCGGTGGGCGTCTTGCCCACCGCGACGCCGGCGGCCTCGAGGGCCTCCTTCTTCGCCTGGGCGGTGCCCGCGGAGCCCGACACGATGGCGCCGGCGTGGCCCATCGTCTTGCCCTCGGGCGCCGTGAAGCCCGCCACGTAGCCCACGACCGGCTTCGTCACGTGCGCCTTGATGTACTCGGCCGCGCGCTCCTCGGCGTCGCCGCCGATCTCGCCGATCATCACGATCGCCTGCGTCTCGGGATCCGCCTCGAACGCCGCGAGGGCGTCGATGTGCGTCGTGCCGATGACGGGGTCGCCGCCGATCCCGATCGCGGTCGAGAAACCGAGATCGCGCAGCTCGTACATCATCTGGTAGGTCAGCGTGCCCGACTTCGAGACGAGACCGATCGGCCCCTTGCCGGTGATCGTCGCCGGCGTGATCCCCGCGAGCGCCTCGCCCGGCGTGATGATGCCCGGGCAGTTCGGCCCGATGATGCGAGTCGTGCCGCCCGTCGCCTTCGCGTGCGCCCACAGCTCAGCCGAGTCCTTGACGGGCACGCCCTCGGTGATGATGACGAGCAGGCCGATGCCCGCGTCGATGGCCTCGATCGCGGCGTCCTTGGTGAAGGCCGGGGGCACGAACGCGACCGACACGTCGGCACCGGTCTCGGCCATCGCCTCGGCGACCGACGCGAAGACGGGCAGCTCGACCGTCGCGCCCGAGGCGTCGACGTGCGAGACGGTGGTGCCGGCCTTGCGGGCGTTCACACCGCCCACGATCTGCGTGCCGGCAGCGAGCATGCGCGCGGTGTGCTTGGTGCCCTCGCCGCCGGTGATGCCCTGGACGATGACCTTGGAATCCTTGTTCAGGAAGATCGACATTCTGTTGCTTCTTTCCGTGAGTCTCGTCGGTTAGCGGGCGTTGGCCAGTTCGGCGGCCTTGTCGGCGCCCTCGTCCATGGTGGCGGCCTGCGTCACGAGCGGGTGCGCGGCCTCGTCGAGGATCCGGCGCCCCTCCTCGACGTTGTTGCCGTCGAGACGCACCACGAGCGGCTTGTTCGCGGCGTCGCCGAGCTTGGCGAGCGCTCCCACGATGCCGTTGGCGACCGCGTCGCACGCGGTGATGCCGCCGAAGACGTTGACGAACACCGACTTGACCTGCGGGTCGCCGAGGATCACGTCGAGGCCGGCGGCCATGACCTCTGCCGAGGCGCCGCCGCCGATGTCGAGGAAGTTGGCGGGCTTCACCCCGCCGTGGTTCTCTCCCGCGTAGGCGACGACGTCGAGCGTCGACATCACGAGGCCCGCACCGTTGCCGATGACGCCCACCTCGCCATCGAGCTTCACGTAGTTGAGATCCTGCGCCTTGGCCTTCGCCTCGAGCGGGTCCTCCGCCGCCTTGTCCTCGAGCGCCTCGTGCTCGGGCTGGCGGAAGTCGGCGTTGGCGTCGAGCGAGACCTTGCCGTCGAGCGCGATGATCTCGCCGGCGCCGGTGAGCACGAGCGGGTTCACCTCGACGAGTGTCGCGTCTTCGCCCGTGTACACGTCGTAGAGCTTCTGGAACACCGGCACGACCTTCGCGACGAGCTCCTCGGGGAAGCGCGCGGCCCGGGCGATCTCCTCGGCCTTTGCCGCGTCGATGCCGACGAGCGGGTCGACCTCGATGCGCGCGAGCGCCTCGGGCTTCTCGACCGCCAGCTGCTCGATCTCCATCCCGCCCTCGACCGAGCAGAGCGACAGATACGACCGGTTGGCGCGGTCGAGCAGCACGGAGAAGTAGAACTCCTGCGCGATGTCGGCGCCCGCGGCCACCATGACGCGCTGCACGACGTGCCCCTTGATGTCGAGACCGAGGATCGCCTGCGCGGCGGCGAACGCCTCGTCGGGGTTCTTCGCGACCTTCACGCCGCCGGCCTTGCCGCGGCCGCCCGTCTTCACCTGCGCCTTGACGACGACCACGCCGCCGATCTTCTCGGCCGCGGCGCGCGCCTCCTCCGGCGTATCCGCGATGAGGCCGGCGAGCACCGGCACTCCGTATCGCTCAAAGATGTCTCGTGCCTGGTACTCGTACAGATCCACGTACTGTCCTTCGCTTGTCGGGGTGATCCGAGGCAGAAAAGTGTCTCGATGTCGAGATAAGTCGACCAGTCCGAAATTCTATCACCGCAGGATGTGGGCGCAGCGTTCAGCGGCGCTGCTTGCTGCGGTAGAGCGCCGAGTCGGCCCGGCCCGTCGCCGATTCGAGTGCCTCGTCCGGCTCGACCAGCACGGCTCCCCAGGTCCAGGAGTGACGCGCCGTCTGCTGCGCGTGCCGCAGGAGCGACTCGGCGGCGTCGAGACCCAACGGCAGCAGCAGCACGAACTCGTCGCCCCCGATCCGCGCCACGATCCCGTTGGAGCGGTCCCAGGCGCCGCGCATCCCCACCAGCTCGCGCCACGCGTGCGCCGATTCGCGCAGTGCGAGATCGCCGGACGAGTGCCCGCCCTCCTCGTTCACCAGCCTGAAGTCGTCGAAGTCGATGATGACGAGGGTCACGGGGAGGCCGCGGCGCGCCGCGCGCTGGCGCAGGCGCTGCGCGGCCCCGCGGAGACCGCGCCTATTGAGCACGCCCGTGAGCGGGTCGGTGGCGGCCTGCGTGCGCACCTGCCGACGCACGAGACGCGCGCCGGCGAAGGTGAACAGTGCGATCAGCACTGCGTAGCTCACGAGCGTGAGCGGCGAGCCGACCCCCGCTCCGAGGGAGGGATTCCACACCAGCGTCAAGCAGACGCGCAGCGCGCTCAGCGCCATGAAGGGGACGGCGATGCGCGCGGGGAAGAACCACCCGATGTAGAGTGCGGAGAGGGGCAGCGCGAGCAGCGCGTTGATCTCGGCGTGGGTGTGATGCGAGAACACGAGGAAGTAGGTCGACCACGCTTCGATCCCCACCGCCAGGATCAGCCCCAGCTGCCGCGAGTAGAGCCGCCCGAGGGCCAGGGGCACGGCCGCGCCCAGGGTGTACAGCACGAGCCACCACGTCACGATGTCGCGCTGGATCTCGGGATGCCCCACGACGAGGTCTACGGCGAAGACCAGCGCCAGGAGCAGCGAGATCATGGAGCTGACGAACGAGAAGGGCGTCTGCCAGCGCACGAATCGCGAGGCGAGCACGCGTGCGCGCTCGACGCCGTGCGCCCAGGCACTCGGCCGATCGGAGTGCCGCCTATGCACGCAGATCACCCCGCTTGCGGTGCTTCTGCTCGTAGAGCGCGCTGTCGGCGCGGGCCAGCAGCTCATCCGCCGTATCCCCGGGCACCGCCTCGGCGATCCCCCACGACCACGCGTTCACGGACCCCTGCTGCAGCCGCTGCACCACCGCGGTGCCCCCGGCGGCGTCCACCCCGGGCAGCAGCAGCACGAACTCGTCGCCGCCGATCCGGGCGACCACGTCGCCCGAGCGCATCTCCTCGCGCCAGGACTCGACGGTCGAGATGAGCGCCGCATCGCCCGCGGCGTGCCCGTGCGCGTCGTTCAACCGCTTGAAGTCGTCGAAATCGACGGCGACGACGCAGAATCCGCCGCGCCGCGCGGTGAGGCGCCGCAGCCGGGAATCGAGCCGCTCCACGAACCCCCGACGGTTGCACACCCCGGTGAGCGGATCGGTGGCGGCCACGCGCAGCTGCCGCCACCACAGCGTGAAGCCGACCCCGTAGCAGAACACCAGGCTCAGGAGTCCGTGCACCGCGACGGGCGTACCGATAGCGCCGTCGGGCCACAGGAGCGGGTTCCCCGCGATCACCGCGCTGAAGGCGCTCAGACTCACGAGAAGCAGAGGCACTGCGAACGCGGGGCGCACGAACCAGCCGAGGTAGAACGCGATCACCGGCATCTGCTGCAGCGATGAGATGACCGATTGCGGATCATCGGCGAGGCTGAGGAAGTACGACTGCGCGCCGATGAAGAGCATCACCCCGACGATCCCGATCCAGTTCGGCACGCTGCGCCCGAACGCGAACGCGGCGACACCCCCGACGAGACAGGCGATCAGCAGCAGCCAGACGAGCCACGGGCTGATCTGGTTGCTATGGAACAGCAGGTCGATGACGAGCGTGAGCGCGAGGAGCAGCGTCGCGAAGGTGAGGTAGAGAGAATGCGGGCTCTGACGTCGAAGCTGGTGAGACAGCCAGGCCATCGCGCACTTCCCCTCGTGCCGGATTCGCCCGCTCCGGCTGTTCGTATCCTTAGCGTACACAATTCGCCGGTTAGGAGCTTGACCGCACACTGCACGGTTCGTGCGCCGACCCGGATTCTCAGACTGGACGAGTACGCTGGTCTCGTTATTGCGCGGGATCTCCCCGCCGGGCGATGACGAGAATCGAGCGACTGGTGAACCGCACAGAAGAACCGAAGCCGGAGGGCCTCAGAGCGCGCAAGCGCCGGGCCACGGAGAACGCCATCGAGTCGTCGGCGGTCGCACTCGCCCTCGAGCTCGGCGTCGAGAACGTCACTGTCGAGGCCATCTGCGAGATGGCCGACATCTCTCGCAGCACGTTCTTCAACTACTTCTCGTCGCGCGACTACGCCATCGTGGGCCGCGCCGTCGGCATACCCGAGGGCAACGAAGCGTTCGCCATGCTCGACAGCGCTCCAGGCGACCTGGTGCTCGGCATCTTCCGCCTGTACTTCGCGGCGATCGGTCACTCCCACGTCAACTCTGACGTGGCGCGCCTGCGGATGCAGCTCATCGCCGAGCAGCCCGAGGCCGCTCGGCTCTCCCTCACCACCTTCCTCGAGTCCTCGTACCAGCTCACGGCGACCACGACGGCCTGGCTTACTGCGCACCCGGAGCACGCTCGGCTCGACGATCCGTTGCGCGAGGCCACACTCGCCGTGACCCTGGTGAATGGTCTGATCGCAGCGCAGATGAACGAGTGGTCCACCGGAAGCGGCGACACCTCCGCCACCGAAGACGGGGTGCGCGGGATCATGGACGACTACCGCGCGATCCTCGGCTGATCGGCGCCGGCCGACTGAGCGGGGCGCAGCAGCGCAGCCGAGCCCGCCGGTTGCGAGCCCGCCGGTTGCGAGCCCGCCGATTGAGCGAGGAGATCAATCGATCTTGGTGATCGGAGACAGCTTCACCAGCAGCTTGCGCTCACCGACCGAGTCGAAGACGACGTGAGCGATCCGCTTCGAACCGGATCCCGTGACCGCCGAGACCCTGCCGTCGCCGTACTCGTCGTGACGAATGCGGTCCCCCGGCGCGAGTTCGAGGTCGCCGTTGTCGCGCGCCGCGCCCCCGATCATGTTGGGGAAGCCCCCGCCCGCCGCCTGCGCCTCTTTGGCGAGACGCTTGCGCTCGCGCCACTTGTCGAGCGCCGACTGCATGTTGCCGCTCGCCGGCTCGCTGACCGCAGCGGAACCGCTGGACCGGCCGCCCCCGGCACCGGACCCCCCAGAGAACGACACCGACGAGTCCACGCCGCGCGAGCGAGACGCCGCACCCCCGTACCCCGATCCCGAGCCGCGCGGCGCGTTGAGCGCTCGCGAGGACGATCCCCCGCGCCCCGTGACCTCGCCCGGCGACTGCCGCCAGTCGATGAGCCCCTCGGGGATCTCCTGCAGGAAGCGCGAGGGCATGGCGACCGAGACGTCGCCGAAGGTGGCGCGGGTCGACGCGAGCGTGAGGTAGAGCCGCTCGCGGGCCCGAGTGATGCCCACGTACATGAGCCGGCGCTCCTCACTGATGCCGCCCACCTCGTCGACCGACATCTGGTGCGGCAGCAGCCCCTCCTCGACGCCGGTGATGAATACCGCCTTGAACTCGAGCCCCTTGGCCGTGTGCATGGTCATGAGCGAGACGGTGCCGCTCGTGTCGTCGAGATCGTCGGCGGCCGCGACGAGGCTGACCTCCGTGAGAAACGCCAGCAGGCCGGCGCCCGGCTGCTTCACGTCGAACTCGCGGGCCACGGCCACCAGCTCCTCGAGATTCTCGGCGCGCGCATCGTCCTGCGGGTCGCGCTTGGCCCGCAGCTTCTCGATCATCTCGGTCTCGTCGAGGATCAGCTTCAGCACATCCCCGACGGGCGCGGGCGTCGCCTCCTCGCCCGACACGTCCGTCGCGCCGCCCCCGGCGGCCATGCGAGCCGCACGCACCAGCAGCTCTCCGAGGGCCCGCACCGTGCCGCGCACCTTCGGGCCGAGCGCGCCCACCTCGTCGGCCCGCAGCATCGCGTCGTGGAACGAGATGGCGTGCGTCTCCTGGAAGTTGGCGAGGTGCGCCTCGGCCATCGGGCCGACACCGCGCTTGGGGGCGCCGAGCATGCGCGACCACGCGATCGGATCGTAGGGGTTCGCGATGCTCGTGAGATACGCCATCGCGTCCTTGATCTCGGCGCGCTCGTAGAACTTGGTGCCGCCGAGCACGCGGTACGGGATCGCGGAGCGGATCAGCAGCTCCTCGAGGGCGCGGGTCTGCGAGTTGGTGCGATAGAACACGGCGACATCGCTGTACGCCACCCCGGCGCGGTGCAGATCCTCGATCTCCTCGGCCACGAAGCGCGCCTCGTCGTGCTGCGAGTACCCCGTGAACCCGACGATCCTCTCGCCATCGCCCTCGGTGGTGAAGAGGTTCTTCTCCTGGCGGTCGAAGTTGTTGCCGATGACGGCGTTCGCCGCGGAGAGGATGTTCTGCGTCGAACGGTAGTTCTGCTCGAGCTTCACCACCTCGGCGCCGCGGAAGTCGCGCTCGAACTCGACGATGTTGCGGATGTCGGCGCCGCGGAACGCGTAGATCGACTGATCCGAGTCGCCCACCACCGTGAGACTCGACGCCGGCACGCGCCCGCTCCCGTCGAGCTCCCGCTCGCGCACCGGCGGCACGAGGCGCTCGACCTGGTCGGGCTCGATCGGCCGGGTCAGCTCGCGAATGAGGGCGTACTGGGCGTGGTTCGTGTCCTGGTACTCGTCGACGAGGATGTGCCGGAAGCGGCGCTGGTACACGGCGGCGACATCGGGGTGGGCCCTGAAGAGGTGCACGGTCTGCCCGATGAGATCGTCGAAGTCGAAGGCGTTGGCGCGGCGCAGCTCCTGCTCGTACATCTTGAAGATCTCGACGAACAGGCGATCGCGCGGGTCGCTCTCGTTCATGGTCGCCGCGTAGCCGTCGGCGTCCGTGAGTTCGTTCTTCAGCCGCGAGATCTTGGAGCCGGCGTTCGCCGGGGTGAAGCCGTAGGTGTCGGCGTCGACCTCCTTGATGATGCGCTTGAGCAGCGCCCGCGAGTCGGCCGAATCGTATATCGTGAAGCCGGCGACGTACCCGAACCGCTCCGCCTCGCGGCGCAGGATGCGCACGCAGGCCGAGTGGAACGTCGAGACCCACATGCCCTCGATACCCGCGCCGAGCAGCCCCTCGAGTCGCTCCCGCATCTCGGCGGCCGCCTTGTTCGTGAAGGTGATCGCGAGGATCTGGCTGGGCCAGGCCTCGCGGCCCCGGATCAGCTGCGCGATGCGGTGGGTGAGCACGCGGGTCTTGCCCGATCCCGCACCCGCCACGATCAGCAGCGCGGGGCCGCGCGCGATCACCGCGCGCTCCTGCGCCGGGTTCAGTCCGTCGAGCAGCGGATCGCGTCCGTCGAAGCCGTCGCCGCCCGCCGCGTCGAAGCCGCCGATCGGAGCCCCGGGCTCCAGAAGTTCAAAGTCGCTCATCGTCCCCCAAGTCTAGGCTGCGCCCCTGACACCGGTCTCCCCGCCCGGCGCGGCCCACCGGCGCAGAGGATCCGCGCACCGGTTCGACAGACCCCGCCGCAGGAGACCGCCTGGGTACGGGAGAATGGAGCAATGTCCGCACCCCAGCGCCCCACCGTGCTCGTCTTCGCGACGGGCGGCACCATCGGCATGCACCAGACCGACAGCGGCCTGGCGCCCGATCCCGACTTCCCCGAGGTGCTCGATCGCCTCGTGAGCGGCATCTGCGCTCCGCTCGGGATCGACGCCCGCATCAACCACCTACTGCCCGCCATCGACAGCGCCAACGCCGACGCCGAGACGGCCCCGCGCATCGCTCGCGCGATCAGCGCCAGGGTGCGCACGCATCGGCCCCGCGGCGTCGTCATCCTGCACGGCACCGACACCCTCGCCTACACCGCGGCCCGGATCGCCTTCGAGCTGTCCGGCCTCGGAAGTCCGGTGGTCGTGACGGGCAGTCAGCTCCCCCACGGGGCAGGGGGGACCGACGCCGCCGACAATCTGAGTCTCGCCATCCGCGCGGCGGTCAGGGCAGCGCCGAGTGCGCCCGTGTCGATCGCGTTCGGCGGCTCCATCCTGCCGGCGGTGCGGGCCGCGAAGCACGATGCCGTCTCGCTCACGGCGTTCCGCGCCGAGCGCGCGCTCGCGCCCGGAGGCGTCGGGATCCCGGCCGCTCCGAGTACCGAGGATGCCCCAGCCGCACCGGCCCGCGTGCTCTCATTCCGGTTCACACCGGCCGTCACCGCGGAGGATCTACGGGCCGCGGTCGGCGCCGGCCCCGACGGGCTGGTGCTCGAGTGCTACGGCAGCGGCAACGCGCCCGTGGCGCGCCCGGGCATGCTCGGCACGCTGCGCGAGCTCTGCGCGACGCTGCCGGTCGTCGCGATCACGCAGTGCGCCACAGGAGGCGTCGACCTCACCCGCTACGCGGTGGGACGGGAGCTCGCGGCAGCGGGTGTGATCGACGGTTCCGACCTCACCGTCGAGGCCGCGACGGCGAAGCTCGGCTTCCTGTTGGATCGCGGGCATCGGGGCGAGGATCTGCGCGTCGCCATGGAGCGCAACCTCGTGGGCGAGCGCGCCTGAGCGGCTCGCCCGCACTCCTGACCCGTCCGAGATCCCGATTTCCGCCGCATTCCGGCGGGACTCGCGACGGAAATCGGGATCTCGCGAGCACGGAATCTCGCGCGCGGGGCAGCAGCGGCGTCCCTCACCCTCCGGCGACGCGCCGGGCGAGCGCGGTGGCCCGGCGCACGACGCCGCCGTCCCCCGCGGCGGGCCCGCCGGCGATCCAGTCCTGCATGAGGTAGTGCACGACACCCATGGCGAGCGAGACCGTCATCCGGGTCTCATCGTCGAGCGCGGGATCCGAATCGCGCGAGGGGTCGTCCCCGACGAGCCGGGCGCGGACGAGGTCGACGATGGAGTTCTGCGCCTCCTCCATGCGGGCGAGCTCCTTCATCGCGAGCGAAGGGTTCTCCCGCAGGATCCGGTGCCGTGCGCGAAGCGTGTCCGGGCCGACCCCGCCGTGGTCGGCCAGGCCCTCGACGAGCGTGACGACGAGATCCTCGAGAGGGGATCCGCCGAGGCCCCCCGCGTAGGCCTCCCGGCGATCCGATGCGGGAAGCGGCGGATCGATCCCGAGCACCGCGCGCTCCTTGGAGCCGGCGTAGTTGAAGAAGGTGCGCGGCGAGATCATCGCGTACTCGCAGATCATCTCCACGGTCACGTGCTCGTAGCCGTGCTCGAGGGCGAGCTCCAGCGCGCCCCGCTCGATCGCCGCCCGCGTCGCGCGGCGCTTGCGCTCGCGCAGCCCGCCGCCCTCTGCCTCCCTCATACACCCATTGTCACTCATATCTCAGCGCATCGATGGGACGCTGCGCGGCCGCACGACGCGCGGGCAGCGTCCCGGCGAGGAACGCGATGAGCATCACCACGAGAATCACCGAGACGATCGAGACGGGCTCGAACAGCATGATCTGCAGGCCCGGAAGACCCGAGAGCACCGAGTTCGCGAGCGCCGAGCTGACGGCGGATCCCGCGAGGATCGCGATCCCGGCGCCCAGAGCGCTGCCGAGGAAGCCGATGAACACCGCTTCGCCGCTGAACAGCGCGAACACCCGACCGCTGCCCATGCCCATCGCCTTCATGAGCCCGATCTCGCGGGTGCGCTCCTGCACGCTCATCAGCAGCGTGTTGACGATGCCGAATCCGGCCGCGATGAGCGCGATCACGGCGAACGCGTTCAAGACCCCGATGATACCCGAGACGACGGTCTGGAACTGTCCGATCTGATCCTCGGTGGTCTGGGCGAGGAAACCCTCATCGGCAAGACTCGCCTTGATCGCTGCGATCTCCTCGTCCGTTGCGTCGGTATCGAAGAACGCGACCGCGGCCACGTACCCGGTCGGGGTTTCGACGAGCCGCCCCGTCTCCTGTGCCTCGACGAGCTCCTCGGTGAGGTGCGCGTTGATGCTCGCCCCCACGCTGAGCAACGAGGCGTTCTGCACGCCCGCGACGACGGCGAGCACCTCGTGAGACTCTCCGACGGCATCGGTCACCCCGAGCACGAGCTCGGCGCCGATCGCGGCCTGAGCGTCGTCGAAGCCGAGCGCATCGAGGAAGCTGTCCGGCAGCAGGATTTCGCTGCGGGCCTCGTCGGTCAGCGGCTCCCCCGCGGCAAGATCGGGCACGGTCGCGGCCGACATGGGGTTCAACGCGATCTCGAAGCGATCGCTGCCGGCCGCGGCGACGTAGTCGGCGCTCGTGAAGACGGTCGGATCCACGCGGAGCACGCCGTCGACGGCCTCGATCGACGCGATGTCGTCGTCGGTGAGGAGCTCCCCGAATCCCGGCGCGGCGCCTCCCGGGAAGCCGCCGCCGGCGGTCGCCTTGTCGGGATCATAGGGCGTCGGCCCGTCGTCGGCGGCGAGCGCATCCTCGTCGAGCGCGTGCGTGACGCTCAGCACCCCGTCGGCGCCGATCGCGCCGAGCTGACTGTCGATGTACTGGGAGATGCCTGCGCCGATCGCGCTCGTGATGGTGAGGGTGAACGCGCCGATGAAGATGGCGATCACGGTGAGAGATGTGCGCAGTCTGCTGCGGAACGTGTTCTGCACCGCGCTGCCGAGGATGTCTGCGAGCCTCATGCCGACGCCTCCTTCGCATGGTCGTGTGCGCCGGGCGGCGGAGCATCGACCTCCAGGCCGTCGCGCAGGTAGACCTGCCGGTCGCAGCGCGCCGCGAGTTCGGGGTCGTGGGTGACGATCACCAGCGTGATCCCGTGATCCCGATTGAGCCCGAAGAGGATGTCTTCGACCACCTCGCCGGTCGCAGTGTCGAGATTGCCCGTCGGCTCGTCGGCGAAGATCACCTTCGGATCGTTCACGAGCGCCCGCGCGATCACCACGCGCTGCTTCTGGCCGCCCGAGAGTGCGGTCGCCCGGTTCTTCGCCTTGTCGTCGAGCTCCAGGGCCCGGAGCGCCGCCATGCCGCGCTCGGTGCGCTCGCGCACGCCGACGCCGGCGATCTTCAGCGGGAGCACGACGTTGTCGAGCACGGTGGCGTTCGGAATGAGGAAGAACTGCTGGAACACGAAGCCGAAATCCTGGTTGCGCAGCCGATTCACCTCTCGGCCGCGCAGCCCCGAGGCGTCCGTGCCCTCCACGAGCACCGCGCCCCGGTCTGGTTCGTCGAGCAGCGCGAGAATGTGCATCAGCGTCGACTTCCCCGAGCCGCTCTTGCCGACGATGGCGACCGATTCGCCGGCGCGCACGGCGAGCGACACCCCCTTCAGCGCGGTGAATCGGCCGGCGCCGTGGCCGTACGATTTCTGGATGTCGACGGCGTCGAGGACGGTGGTTGGCATGCGGTCTCCGCTCATTCTTGCAGTCGTGCAATTCGGCACTTCTGCAAAAATACTCCACCCGTTCACCCGCCGTCTGAGTGCGGCCTGTGCCCTCGAGCAAGGATCCCGCGACTCGCAACCCCGCACAGGATGACGGCTGAAGCATCACGCGATGCTGCACCTGTCATTCTGCGCGCAGTCCCAGAATCCATGGCGTCGGCTCCCACAACCGCTATGCCTGCGCGAGCGCCTCGCGGATCGCGACCCCCAGGTCCGGGTGATCCACGAAGATCCCGTCGACCCCGGAGCTCAGCGCCATGCCGAACTCGCCCTGCCAGTCTCCCCACTCCGCACCGCGCAGCGAGGTCTGGAATCGGAGATTCAGGTAACGGTTCTCGGGACGCAACGTCCAGGTGTAGACCAGCAGGCCGCGCTCGTGCGCACGACGCACCAGGCTCGTGGAACCGACCGCCCGCCCCAGCGCGTTGACGCGCAGCAGATTGCCCTTCGCGACGCTGATGCCGTCCACGCGCTGCGCGAGCAGGTCGAGACCGGCATCGCCGCGGTACCAGGCGTAGCTGCGCGCCGGCGCTCCTCCCACGGGCTCGTCGGCCGGCGCACCGAAACGCTCGGTGAGGAAGACGAGGCGGGCGGGCGCGCCGGCCTCGCGCAGCCTGTCGAGCACACCCAGCTCGAAGCACTCGATCACCACGCGCTCCGGCCGCTCGTCCCAGCCCGCCGCGGCCAGCTCGGCGAGCAGCAGCGCACCCAGGTCCCAGCCCAGGCCGAGGTAGTACTCCGCGTGCTTCACCTCGATCACGGCCCCCAGCGGCCGCCCGAGGCTCGAGCTCTGCTCATCGACGATGGCCAGCACGTCGCGCAGGCGCAGGATCGGCTCTCGGCCGTCGAACCGGCGGTTCTCGGGCCGGATCCTCGCGAGGCGCTCCCGGCACCGCAGGGTCGAGAGTTCGGCCCAGGTGAAGTCCTCGGTGAACCAGCCGGTCTGGCGCGCACCGTCGATGGTCTTCGTGGTGCGCCGGCCCGCGAACTCGGGCCGATCCGCCACATCGGTGGTGCCCGAGATCTCGTTCTCGTGCCGCACCACCAGCACGCCGTCACGGGTCGCGACGACGTCCGGCTCGACGGCATCGGCTCCCAGCTCGCAGGCGAGCCGGTACGAGGAGGCACTGTGCTCGGGGCGATACCCCGGGGCCCCCCGGTGACCGATGACGATCGGCGCGGGCTGGTCTGGCATGCCTCCCACCCTAGCGAGCGGGGACACGGGCTCCCCGGCCCGAGAATCACAGCGTCGGCATAGCCTCGACCACTAGGATCGTGTCAGACCCATACGCCAGGAAAGGATTCCGACGCATGAGCAATCCGGCACTCAGCAACAACCCGGCACTCAACGGCAAGACCCTCACCGCCGACGAGTTGCGCCGCATCTACGAGCAGCCCGCGGCGCAGACGCAGCGGCCGGGCGTCGATACCCCGGCGACGGAGAGCGGCTTCGAGCAGCCGCCCGCGGCCACTCCGTCCGACCGGCCGATGACCTACGAGAACACCATCTCCAAGACGGCGATGCTCTTCATCATCGTGCTCGCCACCGCGGCCGTCGGCTGGTTCATGCCGGCGCTCGCCCTGCCCGCGGCGATCATCGGCCTGGTGCTCGGGCTCGTCAACGCCTTCAAGAAGGAGCCGAGCGTTCCGCTCATCGTGCTCTACGCGGTGTTCCAGGGCGTGTTCCTCGGTGGCATCTCGGGCATCTTCGAGGCGCAGTGGCCGGGAATCGTATCGCAGGCGGTCATCGGCACCCTCTCCGTCTTCGGGGTGACCCTGCTGCTGTTCCGCAGCGGCAAGGTGCGCACGAGCCCCCGTCTCAACAAGATCTTCCTCGTGGCGATCGTGGGCTACGCGGCGTTCTCGCTCATCAACTTCGTGCTGGTGATGTTCGTGCCGGGCATCGACGGCTGGGGCCTGCGCTCGGGCTGGATCGGCGTGGCGATCGGCGTGCTCGCGGTGCTCCTCGCCGCATACTCGCTCGTCATGGACTTCGAGCTCATCCAGAACGGCGTGCAGAACCGGGTGCCGGAGAAGTGGGCCTGGTCGGCCGCATTCGGCCTCATGGTGACGCTCATCTGGCTGTACGTCGAGATCCTGCGCATCCTCGCGATCCTGCGCGGCGACTGACACCGCTCGACCGCTGCAGAAGGGGTCCGGCTGATGCCGGACCCCTTCTGCTGTCTGCGCCACGGTGGCGCGCACTCCCGGTCATTCTGTGCGCAGTCGCAGAATCCATGCGCGATGGATCCTGCGACTCGCAAACTCGCGCAGGATGACGGCGCACGGACCCCCAACGCAGGATGACGGCGCACGGACCCCCAACGCAGGACGACGGCGCACGGCAGCCGCACCCAGGACGACGTATCGCCCGCCGGGCGCCGCCTAGGACTGGTCCTTCAGGCGCACGAGCCTCTCGTGGCCCGACTCCTCGAGCTCGACGACGTCGGAGCGGGAGCGCAGGAAGTCGGAGAAGGAGCGGAATCCCAGCGCCTTCTCGCTGAACGAGGGATCCATGCGCCGCATCTGCTGCTTCACAGCCGAGCTGTAGAGCCAGCCGGAGTCGTCCTTGTCCTGGCTCAACCAGAGCGCGCGGATCAGCAGCCCCGTCACGGCGATCTCGGGCTCGTCGGTGTCGAGCGGCTCGCCGTCATCGCCCACATCCGTCGACGACTGGGCCGCGGCGCGCTCGGCCTCGTCCTTCGTCGCGGCGGTGCCGGCGCCCTTCCGCTGCCGCTTCGCCGGCTGCTCGCGTTCGATCGCCTCGACGCCGGGAAGGGCATCGTAGGAGGCGAACTCGTCGCAGGCCGCGGTGAGCGCCTTCGCCGTCGAACCGGCAACCCCGATGCCCACCACGTAGCGCCCGAGGCGCTTGCAGCGCTGCGCCAGCGGCACGTAGTCGGAGTCGCCGGCGACGATCACGACGTGCGTGAGGTCGTCGAGGCGGAACATGTCCTCCACCGCGTCGACGGCGAGCCGGATGTCGGCCCCGTTCTTCGCGTAGGCCGCCGCGGGGAACAGCTGCACGAGATCGACCGCGCGGGCCACGAGCTGCGTGCGGTAGTCGGCGTTGATGGGCGCAGACCAGTCCGCGTAAGCGCGGGTGAGCACGAGGGTGCCGAACGACGAGGCGTAGTCGATGATCGCCCCGACGTCGACGATGGCTGCGCGCAATCGGGCCGCCGTCTCGGGATCGCCCGGGTTCTCGGCGATCCGCTGCCGATCCCGGGCGAAGGAATTGCGACCGTGCACGCGGTCATACCAGGAGAGCACGATGTTATCGAAGTCGAGGTAGACCGCCACGCGGCCGTTCTGAGTATCCGGCACCCGTCCAGTCTGCCAGCACCGAATGGATCGGGCCACCGCCCCGCCGCAGTCGTCGGTTACACTCCAGGTGTGATCGGACCTCCCGGGAGCCCCTGCGCCGGGAGCCGCGGGATCACAGTGGGCATCGAGCATGCAGTGCGCTGCGTACCGAGCGCCGGATCCCCGCTCCCCCGCTGCTGGGCTCGTACCCTCGACCGACGGGGCCGGCCGTGAGCACGGCGTGCCCGAGCCTGCTCCTCGCGTCGACGGCGCTGCTCGGGCTGCTGATCGGCGGATCACTGAACGAGCTGATCCTTCGCGCGACCGCCGGGCAGAAGTCGGGCGTGCCCGGGCGCGCCCGACGCGCATCGTGCGGGCGCGGCCCGATCCGCGATCCGCTCGTCGTAACCACCACCGGCGTCTGTTTCACCGCCGTGACCTGGTGGTGGCTCATCGACAGCGCAGACCCCGCGCTCGGAGACGGGGCGTCAGCCGTGATGCTGATCGCCTACCTGCACCTCGCAGCCGTGTCGATCGCGCTCGCGCGGATCGACCTCGACACCTCGCGGCTACCCAATGGGATCGTGCTGCCGTCGCTTCTGGTCTTCGCCTCGCTCACCGCCGCAGCATCGCTGCTCGATGCCGAACCGCGGCCGCTGCTGCGCGCGCTGTGCGGGGGTGCAGCACTCGCAGCGTGGTACGGCGCGTTCGTCCTGATTCGCCCGGGCGCCCTGGGTATGGGCGATGTGAAGCTCGCCGTTCTGCTCGGCACCGCATCGGCCTGGCTCGGCTGGGGGCAACTGGTCATCGGGGCGCTCGCGACGTTCGTACTCGGCGGGATGTACGGATCAGCACTGCTGCTCACGAGGCGAGCGGGTCGCGGCAGCGGTATCCCCTTCGGGCCCTGGATGATCATCGGCGCCTGGGCGGGGATGATCACCGGAGAAGGGGTCGCCGCCTGGTGGTTCGCCTCGTGAGACACCCGGGCGCCGTCGAGCGGCGGCACGTCGCCGCTACTCCCACTCGATCGTCCCCGGGGGCTTCGACGTGACATCGAGCACCACGCGATTGACCTCCGGCACCTGGTTCGTGATGCGATTCGAGATGCGCGCCAGCACCTCGTACGGCACCCGAGTCCAGTCGGCCGTCATCGCGTCCTCTGACGAGACGGGCCGCAGCACGATGGGGTGACCGTAGGTGCGGCCGTCGCCCTGCACGCCCACAGAGCGGACGTCGGCGAGCAGCACCACCGGGCACTGCCAGATCTGCTGGTCGAGCCCGGCCGCTGTGAGCTCCTCGCGGGCGATCGCGTCTGCCTCGCGCAGCACGTCGAGCCGTTCGCGCGTCACCTCGCCGACGATTCGGATCCCGAGACCCGGGCCCGGGAACGGCTGGCGACCGACGATGGCCTCGGGGATCCCGAGTTCGCGGCCGATCGCTCGCACCTCGTCCTTGAAGAGCGCCCGCAGCGGCTCGATGAGTTCGAAGTCGAGATCGTCGGGCAGACCGCCCACATTGTGGTGAGACTTGATGTTCGCGGTGCCCGATCCGCCACCCGACTCGACCACGTCGGGGTAGAGCGTGCCCTGCACGAGGAACTTGACCTGCTCCCCCTCGGCCTTCGCCTCTGCGACGAGATCGCGCTGCACCTGCTCGAATGAGCGGATGAACTCGCGGCCGATGATCTTGCGCTTCTCCTCGGGATCGGTGACGCCCTCGAGATGCCCGAGGAAGGTGTCGGCCGCGTGCACCGTGATGAGGTGCACGCCCGTGGAAGCCACGTAGTCGCGCTCGACCTGCTCGCGCTCGCCCTTGCGCAGCAGCCCGTGGTCGACGAACACCGCGGTGAGCTGGTCACCGATGGCCTTGTGCACGAGCGCGGTCGAGACCGCGGAGTCGACGCCGCCCGAGAGCGCCGAGATGACCCGGGCGTCGCCCACCTGAGCACGGATGCGCTCGACCTGCTCGGCGATCACGTTGCCCGCGTTCCAGTCGGGGGCGATACCCGCTACGTGGTGCAGGAAGTTCTCGAGAATGCGCTGGCCGTGGTCGGAGTGCTTCACCTCGGGGTGCCACTGCACGCCGTAGAGCTTCCTCTCGGGTGAGCCGAACGCCGCCACGGGGGTCACCGACGTGCGCGCGAGCACATCGAAGCCGGCGGGCGCCTGCTGCACGGCATCGCCGTGACTCATCCACACGTTCTGCGTCTCCGGCTGACCGCCGAGGATCGCGCCGCCGCCGCCCAGCACCTCCGCCTCGGTCGCACCGTACTCGCGGTCGCCGGTGTTGCCGACCTCGCCGCCGAGGGCGCGCGCCATGACCTGGAATCCGTAGCAGATCCCGAGCACCGGGATGCCGAGCTCGAAGACCGCCGCGTCGAATCGAGGGGCCCCCTCCTCGTACACCGACGAGGGACCGCCGGAGAGGACGATGCCGAGCGGCTGCTTCGCCTCGACCTCGGCCGCCGTGATCGTGTGCGGCACCAGCTCGGAGTAGACTCCGGCCTCGCGCACACGGCGGGCGATCAGCTGCGCATACTGCGCACCGAAATCGACGACGAGAACGGGACGATGCCCGGTATCAGTCTGTTCTGCCATTACCGGCCTTTCGGATCAAGAAGCTCGAGGAACAATTCTAGCGAGATTCCGCCCGCCGGTTGAGCGAGCAGAGCGAGTCGAATCCGCGGGCACTGGGCCAGGACTACCCGGCGGATCGCGCCGACGTCTCGACGACCGGGGCGTCCTCGCGGGACTCGAGGAACCCTCGCACCTCGCGCACGATCCGCGCCTCCAGGAAGAACGACATGAACGGGATCACGCCGCCCAGTGCGATGAGCAGGAATCGTCCGAAGTGCCACCGCATGGGGCTCCAGAGCAGGAAGTCGGAGATCAGGTAGACGACGTAGAACCAGCCGTGGGCGATGAGGATCGCCCGGAAGAGGTTGAAGCCCTCCGCCTGGAACTCGCTCTCGAGCCCCTCGGGCGCGAGCTCGATGAACTGCGCGAAGCCGTCGGGCGTGAAGAGGAAGAGCTGCACGTTGAAGGCGTACTTCATGACCATGACGGCGCACAGGAGCAGCAGCATGACTCCGGTGATGACCGACGTCACCTTGTAGAATCCGAGCGCCTTGCGAATGCGCGGGTAGTCGGTGGGCCTCGGCTGCAGTTGCATGAGTCCCATTCTATTTCAGCGATGCTGAGCACCTGGTCGATGCGGGGGCGGGCACCGCGCCGGTCGGCCGGGCCGAGCCCGGCGAGGCCGAAGCCGCCGGGTATCGTCCGCGAGGCCGCGTGGATCCTGCGACTCGCTCCGCTCCCGCAGGATGACAGACCGCAGCCCATCATCCTGCGCGCACCCCGTCATCCTGCGCGCAGTCGCAGGATCCATACTGCAGACGCGTGGATCCTGCGACTCGCTCCGCTCCCGCAGGATGACAGACCGCACCCCGTCATCCTGCGCGCAGTCGCAGGATCCACCCCGCGACTCGCGTCACTCGCCCTCGGCCGCCCGCAGGAGCTGGAGCTCGTGCTCCTTCTCCCACGCGTCGCGCGCGAGCCGATACCACAGGAAGATCGCGAACGCCGCGAACACGATCCACTCGACCGCATAGAAGACGTTGAGCCAGTTCACGCTCTCGGCCGGCTCGGGCGGGACCGAGTCGATCGCGTCGAGCCCGACTGCGGCGAGCAACTCGGCTCCCCCGTCGGCCGGATGCAGCACCAGGTACCCCGAGTGCACCGGCCCCGGGACCCGCTGCCAGGAGTTGACGAGCTGGGCGGGCACCATCGCGTGCATCACCTGCGGCGCCTCGTCAGCCCGCGGCACGACGGGCCCCTCGGGAGGCATGAACCGCCCCTCGAGATCTCGCACATCGCCGAGACCGGAGACCCGCGCAAGTTCATCGGCGGCCGCCTCGGCCTCCGCGACGCCCGGCGCCCACCCGATCGCCACCGCCAGACCGGTCTCGGGCGTACCCGGATCCGCCGCCACCGCGAGGTGGCCGACCACCCACGCCCCGGTCTCGCCGTCGTTCTCACGGGGGGTCACGATCTCCAGATCCTCGGGCACGAATGCCCCGCTCACACGCACCACCATTCCGGCCGCGACATCGGTCACGCCCGAACCGGCCTCGGCGAGTTCCGAGAGCGGCCGCGGGGTCTCGGTGTCGATCACCTGCTGCGCATCCGTGCGGATCGCGTTGTCCATCTGCCACTGGCCCAGCCACGCGAACACGGCGGCCACCAGCAGCGCGAACAGCAGCGCCAGGATCCAGCGCGGCCTGCGCATCACCTGGCCGAGCGTGGGCTCGCCCAGGTACTCCGGTCGCCGCGCCGGCGCGTGAAGGGTCGGTGACACGGTTCTCGCGCTCCTCAGCGCTCGGCGTGCACGATGCCGATGCGCTGGAAGCCCTTGAGCTCCGAGTAGCCGGTCGTCGCCATCGCGCGGCGCAGTGCGCCGATGAGGTTCGCGCTGCCGTCTGCGACGTGCGCGGGGCCGTTCACGATCTCGGAGAGCGGCGCTACCGAGCCGACGGGCATGCGCTTGCCGCGCGGCAGGTCCTCGTGATGGGCTTCCTGCCCCCAGTGCCACCCATTGCCGGGCGCATCGGATGCCTTTGCCAGCGCAGCGCCCAACATCACCGCGTCGGCGCCGCACGCCATCGCCTTGATCAGGTCGCCCGAGGTGCCGAGACCGCCATCGGCGATCACATGCACATAGCGCCCACCCGACTCGTCGAGGTAGTCGCTCCGCGCGCCCGCGACATCGGCGATCGCCGTCGCCATCGGGGCACGGATGCCGAGCGTGGCGCGCGTCGTGGAGGACGCGCCGCCCCCGAAGCCGACGAGCACGCCGGCCGCGCCCGTGCGCATGAGGTGCAGCGCAGACTGGTAGGTGGCGGCGCCGCCCACGATCACCGGCACGTCGAGCTCGTAGATGAACTGCTTGAGGTTGAGCGGCACCCGCCCCTCCTCCGCGACGTGCTCGGCCGAGACCGTGTTGCCGCGGATCACGAACAGGTCGACGCCCGCGTTCACCACGGTCTCCGTGAACTCCGCGGTGCGGTGGGGAGAGAGCGCGCCGGCGACGGTCACGCCGGCCTCGCGGATCTCGCCGAGGCGAGCGCGGATCAGCTCGGGCTGGATCGGCGCCGAGTAGAGCTCTCGCATGCGCTTCACCGCGACGATCTCGTCGTCGATGCCCGCGAGCTCCTCGAGCAGCGGCTCGGGATTCTCGTGGCGGGTCCAGAGCCCCTCGAGGTTCAGCACGCCGAGGCCGCCCAGCCTGCCCAGCTCGATCGCCGTCGCGGGTGACATCACAGAGTCCATCGGGGCGCCCAGCACCGGGATGTCGAACTGGAACGCATCGATCGACCAGGCCGTCGAGACAAGCTCCGGATCGCGCGTGCGCCGTGTCGGCACGATGCCGATCTCGTCAAAAGTGTATACGCGCCGTGCGCGCTTCCCGCGGCCGATCTCGATCTCGTTGCTCACCGGACCAGTCTATCGGGCCGCCGCCTGAGCGGTCGGTCTCCGCCAGTCGACGAGCGGCGGGTCGGGGCCGTTCGCAACGCGCGAGTCCCCCGCTCATCTCGATGAGGGGGGACTCGCGATCGGAGCCTACCGCCGGTAGTTCGGAGCCTCCACGACCATCTGCACGTCGTGCGGGTGCGACTCCTTGAGCCCGGCGGAGGTGATGCGCACGAAGTTGCCGCGCTCCTTGAGCTCGGCGACCGACCGGGCCCCGACGTAGAACATCGACTGGCGCAGGCCGCCGATCATTTGGTGCGTCACGGCGCCGACGGGGCCGCGGTAGGGCACCTGCCCCTCGATGCCCTCGGGGATCAGCTTCTCGTCGCTCGGCACATCGGCCTGGAAGTAGCGGTCCTTCGAGTACGAGGTGCGCTCGCCGCGGGTCTGCAGCGCGCCCAGCGATCCCATGCCCCGGTAGTTCTTGTACTGCTTGCCGCCCACGAACACGAGGTCTCCCGGGCTCTCGTCGGTGCCGGCGAGCAGCGAACCCATCATGACCGAAGAGGCACCGGCCACGAGGGCCTTCGCGATGTCGCCGGAGTACTGCAGGCCACCGTCGGCGATCACGGGCACGTCGAGCGGGGTCGCGGCCCTCGACGCTTCGTAGACGGCCGTGACCTGCGGCACGCCCACCCCCGCGATGACCCGGGTGGTGCAGATGGAGCCGGGGCCGACGCCCACCTTGACGGCGTCGGCGCCCGCCTCGGCGATCGCCTTCGCGCCGGCGTAGGTGGCCACGTTGCCGCCGATCACGTCGACCGCGGCGAACGCCGGATCGGCCTTGATCTTCGCGATGATGTCGAGCACGCCCTTGCTGTCGCCGTTCGCCGTGTCGACCACGAGCACGTCGACTCCGGCGTCGACCAGTTCACCGGCACGCTTCCAGGCGTCGCCGAAGAAGCCGACCGCCGCGCCCACGCGCAGCCGCCCCGCGTCGTCCTTCGTGGCGTGCGGGTACTGCTCCTCCTTGTCGAAGTCCTTCACCGTGATGAGTCCGGTGAGGCGCCCCTCTCCGTCGACGAGCGGCAGCTTCTCGATCTTGTGCTGACGGAAGATCGCCGCGGCGTCCTCCCGCGAGATGCCCTGGGGGCCGGTGATGAGCGGCATCCGGGTCATCGCGTCGGACACGCGCACCTGGGAGCGATCCTTCGGGTCGATGAAGCGCATGTCCCGGTTCGTGATGATCCCGAGCAGCACGTCGTTCGAGTCGACCACGGGCAGTCCTGACACGCGATACTCGCCGCACAGGGCGTCGACCTCGGCCACGGTCGCGTCGACCGAGGTGGTCACGGGATTCGTGATCATGCCGGCTTCGCTGCGCTTGACGCGGTCGGCCATCTCGGCCTGATCCTGGATCGAAAGATTGCGGTGCAGGATGCCCAGTCCACCGTTGCGGGCCATCGCGACCGCCATGCGCGTCTCGGTCACCGTGTCCATCGCCGCCGAGATGAGCGGGATGTTCAGGCTGATGCGGCGGGTGAGCCGAGTGGACGTGTCCGCATCGCTGGGGATGACGTCGGTGTGCGCGGGAAGCAGCAGCACATCGTCGTAAGTCAGACCGGTGAACGCGAAGGGGTCACGCTGTTCCATGGAACCTCATCTGTGTTGTGGTGGGAGCCTGGTCGGTGCCGAGGGTCGCCGATAGCTCTCCCCAGCATCTCACTCAGTCTAAAGGAACCGGGGCGGTGTTCGTCTGTGCCGTCGGCGAACGACGCAGCTGCGCCACCATGTCGGCGATGAGGATCATGAGTGCGACCCACACGGCGATGAATCCGATCCAGCGGCTGAGCGGCATCTCCTCGTGCATCACGAAGTAGCCGTAGAGGAACCCGAGAATCGGTGTGAGGAACTGCAGGAATCCCAGATACGAGAGCGGGAGCCGCCGGGTGGCCTCCCCGAAGAGGATCAGCGGCACCGCCGTCATGATCCCGCTGAGCAGCACGAGCACGGTGACGCCCGGCCCGAAGGAGAACGCATTGATCCCGACGAGACCGATCACCGCGACCAGCTGCACCGCGGCGACGGGCAGCGACGCCAGCGTCTCGACGGTGAGCCCCGTCACTCCGTCGACGTCCTCACCCGCGTGCTTGTGCACGGCGCCGTAGAGTCCGAAGGTGACCGCGAGGCCCAGGGCGATCCACGGGAACTGGCCGTAGGCGATGGCGGCGGTCGCGACCCCGACGGCCGCGATCCCCACGGCGATCCACTGCGGGCGGCTGAGGCGCTCCTTGCGCACGAGCACCCCGATGAGGATGGTGAAGAGCGGGTTGATGAAATAGCCGAGCGAGGTCTCGAGCACGTGCCCGGTCATCACACCGAGGATGAAGATCTGCCAGTTCGCGTACAGCAGTATCGCCGAGAGCGCGAACCACCCGAACAGGCGCGGTGATCGGAGGATCCTCCCGACCTGACGCCAGCGCCGCGTCAGGGTCACGAGGAGAGCGCAGAAGGCGAGCGTGGTCGCGACCCGCCAGGGCACCACCTCGAACGGCCCGACCATTGCGATGAGGCCGAAGTAGAAGGGGAAGGTCCCCCAGAGCAGATATGCCCCCAGCCCGTATCCCAGGCCCGCACGAGTTCGCGTCACCGCGTCAGTCTATCCCCGCTCTCGCCGCACGCTCACCGGTACGGACTCGGCGCGGGTTCGGGGCGGTCACGGTGCGTGCTCGGCGCGGGTGAGATGCGGGTCGGCTGCGGGTGAGGTGCGGGTTCGGCGGAGCCCGGTGCGCGCCCGGCGCGGGCGACGCACGGGGGCCGTCGGAGAACATCCGGGGCGCGGGAGACGGGGAGCGGAAGCCCCGGTACGACGACGGGCCCGCCGATCGAGAGGATCGGCGGGCCCGTGCGAGGGAGCGCGATTAACGCTCGACCACTGCGAGGATGTCGCGGGCCGAGAGCACCAGGTAGTCGTCGCCGCCCACCTTGACCTCGGTGCCGCCGAACTTCGAGTAGATCACCAGATCGCCGACGGAGACGTCGAGCGGGATGCGGGTGCCGGCATCCGAGACGCGGCCGGGGCCCACGGCGACGACCTCGCCCTCCTGCGGCTTCTCCTTCGCGCTGTCGGGGATCACCAGACCGGACGCGGTGGTCTGCTCTGCCTCGACCTGCTTGATAACGATACGATCTTCGAGCGGCTTGATGGCAACCGACACAGTTGACCTCTTTCCAAATGTCTGAAGGGTTCTCACGCCCGCCCCGTGCGAGCGCGCCTACAGCAGAGTCTATGACTCCGGTTGGCACTCTCGCAAGGGGAGTGCCAACCGACAGGGGCGGGATCGCGCACAGCGAACGAGCGGGCTCCACCGGGGAGGGACCCCGATGGAGCGGAGCGCTGCCGCAGGGCCCAGGAGAATCCGACTCGCTCGCGCGACCGTCCCCTAGAATTGGACGTGGCGCACAGCAAGACGCGTGCCGCAGAACCCACGGCCCCGCGGGGTCGGCGTACCGCCACGACCTCGAGGAGGGCTCATGTCCACACCCAGCACACCCCAGCAGCCGGGCGAACGGCCGGGAGCCGCGCAACCGGGAGACGCCCAGCCCACAACCCCCCTGCCCGAGGCCCCGCGACAGCCGGAGCACTCCGCGCCGCAGGGAGGCCAGCCCGCGTACAGCGGCGCCGCACCGTCGTACCAGCAGGCTGCGCAGCAGCCGTACGCGCCGGCGGGATCCACCCCGTACCGTCCGCAGAGCGCGCCCGTCCCGTCTCCCGCGACGACGCTCGGCCAGACCAACACCTACGCGCTCCTGGCGATCGTCTTCGCGTTCCTCGCGCCGCTGGCCGGCATCATCTTCGGCCACCTCGGCCTCGGCCAGATCAAGCGCACGGGAGACGCCGGGCGCGGCATCGCGCTCACCGGGCTCATCATCAGCTACGCCTACTTCGTGTTCCTGGCTATGTTCGTCATCATCTACGTCGGGTTCATCTTCGCCATGATCGGCGCCATCGGCTCCTTCGGCTCGATGGGCTCGGGGTACGATTCCTTCTGATCCGCGGCTCGAGACCGCGCCGCCGAGTGCGCCGCGCCCTCGCGAACCGCCCAGCACGCAGCGTCAGCGCTGCGCACTCTGCACCACGAAAGGACCACGCAGTGTCTCAGAATCAGCCTCCCGTGAACGGCGCTCCGGAGCCGCAGGATCCTGGCCAGGCGACGCAGCCGCCTGCACCGCAGGCACCTCAGTACTCGGCGCCGCAGCAGCCCCAGTACCCGGCGCAGCAGCAGTACCCCGCACCTCAGCAGCAGCAGTACGCGCAGCAGCAGTACGCGCAGCCTCAGCAGCCCTACGTAGCCGCGCAGCCGGCGTACGCGCCGGCGCCGCCCACCAACACCCTCGCGATCATCGCGCTCGTCGGCGCGTTCTTCATCTCGCTGGTCGGCGTGATCTGCGGGCACATCGCACTGAAGCAGATCGCCCGATCGGGCGAGGGCGGTCGCGGCCTGGCTCTGGCGGGCCTCATCATCGGCTACGTCGGCATCGCGGTCTGGGTCATCATCATCGTCTTCTACGTGTTCATCATCGGAGTGGCCATCTCGGCCAACAGCTACTGACCGCACGCCGGGAATGAGCACGCGTCACGGCGGAACGGGGGCACGGGGAACTTCCCCGCGCCCCCGTTCCGCGTCCGCCTCCCCCGGCTGGCACGAGCTCGCCTCCCCGGAGGGCCTCGCTCTGCTCGATCGCATCGCCGCGCGACAGCGCGACGGGCACGGTGTCGACGCGATCTCCCGCGCGCTGCGCGGTGAAGGCGTCGAGCCCGCACTGCTCGCCGCGGCACTGACCCAGACCGGGCTGCGGGCCAAGGCGCGCGCCAAGTTCGGCGAGATCGCTGCCGACCTGCTGTTCACGCGCGCGGCGCTGGAGCAGGCGACGCGCGAGCGGGTGGCCGACCTGCACGCCGAGCGGTTCCGGGCGGCCGGGTGCCGTTCCGTCGCAGACCTCGGGTGCGGCATCGGCGCCGAGTCCCTCGCGCTGCTGCGCGCCGGAATCGCCCCGCTGCCCGTCGAGCTCGATCCGCTGACAGCAGTGTTCGCCCAGCACAATCTGGCGGTCGCGGCCGGGCGACTCGGAGCCGCGATCCCCGGCGTGCGCGTGGGCGACGCGGAGCAGCTCGGCGCGGAAGACGCGGACGGCGTCTTCCTGGACCCGGCGCGCCGCACCGCGGGGCACAGCGACACCCGGCGCGTCGCGTCGCCCGACGATTACTCGCCGTCGCTGCGCTTCGCGTTCGCGCTGGCCGAGCGGCGGCCGACCGGCGTGAAGCTGGGGCCGGGCCTCGACCGCGATCTGATCCCGGATCGCGCCGAAGCGCAGTGGGTGTCGGTCGACGGCGATCTCGTGGAGACCGGTCTCTGGTTCGGCGCGACGGCCCGTCCCGGCATTCGCCGCGCGGCGCTGGTGCTGCGCGGCGCTGCCGCGCACGAGCTGACGGCCGACGCCGACGCGCAGGACGCCCCGGTGGAAGCGCTCGGCTCGTACCTCTACGAGCCGGACGGCGCGGTGATCCGGGCGCGTCTGATCGGGGCCCTCGCGCAGCGCCTCGACGCCGGCATGGTGAGCGGCGGCATCGCGTACCTCACCGGGGATCGGCTCGTGGAGACCCCGTTCGCGAGCGCGTTCCGCGTGGTCGAGGAGCTCCCCGCGCGTGAGAAGGACCTGCGTCGAGCGCTCGCAGCCCGCGGGATCGGCACGCTCGAGATCAAGAAGCGCGGGGCCGATGCGGATCCCGCCGCGCTGCGGCGTCGCTTGAAACTGCGCGGTGACGCATCGGCGACGCTGTTCCTGACCCGTGCAGCGGGCAGGCACGTCGCGCTGCTCGCGGAACGCTGCTGAGCGTCCCCATCCGCGATGCGCCGGCGGGCGCAACGACGGGACCGCGGGCTTCCGACCCCATGGCTCCTCGTCGCCGCGCCCGCACGAGCGCGGCGGCTACTGGGTCATGATCTCCGAGCAGAGCACTTCCTGCCCGGCGACGGTCACGGAGTACGCGCCGTCGAGGCACTGCTGGGCCGCGTCGATGCCCGCGCCCGCGAGGCTGGCGATCGACACGATCAGAATGATGTAGCCGATGGTGCCGAGCGCGCCGATGACGATGCCGATCACGCCGGGCACGTTGCCCGCCCCCGCCTTGCGCGACTGCACGACGGCGACGATGCTCAGCACGAGGCCGATGATCGGCAGCAGGATCGCCAGGATGAGGCCGACGATGCCGAGGGTCTTGCCGGGCACCGGCTGGGGCGCGGCCGCGTAGCCGGGCGCTGCGGGTGCTGCGGACGGTACGGGATTCGAGGCCGGCTGGCCGTTGGGCAGGTTCTCGGACATGATGCTCCTTCGTTCGTGCTCGGAGGAGGGTTTTCCCCACTTGCACTCTCCACACTAATGTTCACCGGGCACAAATGTCTGCTGCACCCGCCGCGCGCGCCGGGCCGATGCGGCGGAGCCGCGCCCGCGGTCAGCGCACCTGGATATCGGTGACCGGGAGCGTCGAGTCGGCCCCGAATGCGAGCCCGGAGGGAGCGTGACCCTCGGCGACGAGCCTGGCCCCGATCGCCGCGATCATGGCGCCGTTGTCGGTGCAGAGCGAGAGCGGCGGCACGCGCAGTTCCACCCCGGCTGCGACGCAACGCTCGTGCGCCAGGTCGCGCACGCGCGCATTCGCGACCACGCCGCCTCCCAGGAGCAGACGGGGCACACCCAGATCGCTGCAGGCAGCGAGCGCCTTCGTGAGCAGCACATCGGCGACCGCCTCGCGGAAGCTGGCGGCGACGTCCGCGACGGGCAGCGGTGACGCGCCACCATATTCCGCCTCATGCTTCTCGACCCATCGCGCCACCGAGGTCTTCAGGCCCGAGAACGAGAAGTCGTAGCGATGCCGCTCGAGATCCTTGGGGCGGGTGAGTCCGCGCGGAAACCGGATCGCACCGGGATCCCCGGCGACGGCGACGCGGTCGATCTGCGGGCCGCCCGGATACGGCAGCCCCAGCAGCCGCGCGACCTTGTCGAACGCCTCGCCGGCGGCGTCGTCGATCGTCTCCCCGAGCATCTCGACGTCGCTCACGAGATCGCGCACCAGCAGGAGCGAAGTGTGCCCGCCGGAGACGAGCAGCGCGACAGTGGGCAGTTCGAGCTCCCCCACCGCTCCGAGGGTCTCCCGCAGCCCGGGGCCCTGCAGTAGATCCGCACCGACATGCCCGACGAGGTGGTTGACCGCGTACAGCGGCACCCCGAGTGACACCGCGAGCGCTTTCGCGGCCGAGATCCCCACCATGAGCGCCCCAGCCAGACCGGGACCGCAGGTCACCGCGATCGCATCGAGATCCTCGAGCGCCACACCGGCGTCGTCGAGCGCGCGCTCGATCGTCGGAGTCATGGCCTCCAGGTGCGCGCGCGCCGCAACCTCGGGGACCACACCGCCGTAGCGCGCATGCTCGTCCATCGACGAGGCGATGGCGTTGGCGAGCAGCGTGCGCCCGCGCACGATGCCCACACCGGTCTCGTCGCAGCTCGTCTCGATGCCCAGCACCAGTGGCTCTCGCTGCGCCGTCGGGTCTGCGTCCTGCGCCGGCGACGCTCCGCTCTGCACCATCTGCGCTCCTCGCCCAGAATGACGGGTTCCACTCATCGGCGATCCTTCATCTCGAGTTTCATGACCAGCGCGTCGACCCCGTCGGGCTGGTAGTAGCGCGGGCGCACGGCGATCTCCTCGAATCCGAGCGACCGGTAGAGCGACTGCGCCACCGGGTTGTCGGCCCGCACCTCGAGGAACACGCTGCGCACGCCGCAGCGCACCGCCTCATCGAGCAGCGCGTCCATCAGACGCCGCCCGTTCCCGCCGCCGCGGGCCTCCGGGGCGACAGCGATGGTCTGGATATCGCCCTCGGCACCCACGGCGAGCAGTCCCGCGTATCCGCGCACCGCTCCGGCTGCGTCGACGAGCGCCAGGTAGCGTCGATGCTCGGCCGTGAGCTCCTCGCGCATCATCTCGCGACTCCACGCCTCCGCGCCGAACACCGCGCTCTCGATCGCCCAGATCGCGTCGAGGTCGTGGATCTCCGCGTCGCGGAGCCGCAGCTCCGCCGTACGGTCCGGGTGCTCGGCGACCGGGCTGACGGTGCTGGATCCTGCGAGTCGCTCCGCTCCCGCAGGATGACGAGGAATGGGGTCCGCTCCCGCAGGATGACGAGGAATGGGGTCCGCTCCCGCAGGATGACGAGAAACAGGCTCCGCTCCCGCAGGATGACGAGAAACAGGCTCCGCTCCCGCAGGATGACGAGAAACAGGGTCCGCTCCCGCAGGATGACCGGCGGAGCTGCTCGGCTCCGGGCGCCCCTCGGGGGCGCTCACCGGGAGACCCGTTTCGGGGCGCCGGGCTGGGCGACATCGGGCGCGCGCAGATAGACGGCGCGATCGGGTTCGAAGCCGCGCCCGGACGCCAGGCGCCGCGCCGCCAGCCGCACGAGCGCGGCCGCAGGGATCCGGTCCGGCCAGACATCATTCGCGCGCTCCTCGTAGTCCGCGCGAGCGAGCAGCAGCGGATCGGACTCACGGATCGGGATCCCCGCCCAGTCGAGCCCGGCGTACTCGGAGACGAAGAGCTCGCGCCGCTTCGCGTCCTGCACCACCCGCACACCGGTCAGCGCCGTGCCCTCCAGCGCATCGAGGGCGACGCCCTCGTGACCGTGGAGCGGCAGCAGAGGCACCCCGCGCCCCAGCGCGAACGCGTGCGCGGCGGCGATCCCGACGCGCAGGCCGGTGAACGGCCCCGGGCCGACGCCGGCGACGACGCCCGTCACCGAGCGGGGACTGGCCCCGCTCGCGCGGAACACCTCTTCGAGCAGGCCGCCGATCGCCTCGGAGTGGCCGCGCGGATCGTCGCTCGCGGCGACGTGCACCCGCCCGCGGCACCCCAGGGCCACACTCGTGCCGAGCGCGGTGTCGATCGCGAGCAGCGCGTGGCCGCCCAGTTCCGGCGCCTCCAGCATCACGACAGCACTCCCGTCCGCCATCTCGGCCCGTGCCCGGTGACGGTCACGGTGCGGCTCTCGACCGGCGTCTCCGACCAATCAACCTGCTCCTCTTCACGTGCGGCCTCGGCTGGAGCATCGGCCTCGGCATCGTCGCTCCCGCGAGGGCGATCGATCACCACTTCGACCCACGACTCGGGCGTCTCGACGAGGCCGGCGCCCCACTCCGCCACCACCACGGACCCCTCGAAGTCGAGGTCGAGGTCGTCCAGTTCGTCGGCTCCGGCGAGCCGGTAGGCGTCCACGTGCACGAGCGGCGCACCGCCCACGAGCGACGGATGGGTGCGCGCCAGCACGAACGTGGGGCTCTGCACCGGTCCGCGCACGCCGAGCCCCTCCCCGATGCCACGGGTCAACGTGGTCTTGCCCGCTCCGAGCGGGCCCGTGAGCAGCACGAGATCCCCCGCGCACAACCGGCGCCCCAGCTCGACCCCGAGATCGTGCATCGCGTCGGGATCCGCGACTCGCCGGATGACCGCGCCGCTCACGCCCCGCCCCCTTCGAGCTCCTCCGACGGCACCCGGAGCACTCGCGGGCCGACGCCGACCACGATCTCGTAGTTGATGGTGCGCATGAGCCCGGCCCAGATCTCCACCGGCGGGTGGCCGCACTCCGGGTCTCCGAAGAGCACGACGGGGTCGCCCAACCCCAGGCGGCCCGCCAGCGGGCCCACGTCGACGATGAACTGGTCCATGCCGATGCGGCCGACGATGGGTCGGTGCTCGCCGGCCACGGTGACCCAGGCCCCGGCCCCGTTCAGTGCCCGGGGCATGCCGTCGGCGTACCCCATGGGCACCAGGGCCAGCGTGGTGGCGGTCTCGCAGACGTGGTTGAAGCCGTAGGAGACGCCGGCGCCTGCCGGTACGCCGCGGAGCGCCACGATCTCGGAGCGCAGGGTCATCGCGGGGATCAGGCCGAGCTGCGCCGAGGTCTTGTCGGCGAACGGGCTGAGTCCGTAAGCTACGACGCCCACGCGCACCGTGTTGTAGTGCAGATGCGGTGAGGAGAAGGTGGCGGCGCTGGCCGCCAGGTGGATCATCTCGGGCTCGATGCCCGTGGAGCGCAGCAGTTCGACCGCCTCGTCGAAGCGGGCCGCCTGGGCCCGGTCGTTCTCCTCGCCCGCGTTGGCGAGGTGGCTGAACACGCCGCGCACCCGCACCAGACCGGCGCGCTCGAGCTCGGCCGCGCGAGCGAAGAGCGGAGCCCACTCCTCGGGGGCGGCCCCGTTGCGGCTGAGGCCGGTGTCGAGCTTGAACTGCATCGAGGCCGGCCGGCCCGCACGGTCCGCTGCCGCGGCGAGCGCCTCGAGCTGCTGGAGATGACTGACCCCGATCTCGATGTCGGCGGCCACCGCCTGCTCGAAATCGGCGTGCACGCCGTGCAGCCAGCAGAGCACCGGGGCCTCGATCCCCGCGTCGCGCAGCGCGAGCGCCTCCTCGAGATCGGCCGTGGCCACCATGGCCGCACCGCCCGCGAGCGCCGCCTCGGCCGCGATGCGCGCGCCGTGCCCGTAGCCGTCCGCCTTCACCACCACGATCACGGCACCGCCCGTGAGCTCGCGCACGCGGGTCACGTTGTGCCGGATCGCAGGAAGCGAGATCTCGGCGACCCGCATCGATCCTGTCCTCATGCCTGCCCCCGTCCGTCGTGCGATCCTGCCGTCGTGGCGAGCGTACCGCGCTCCGCAGCCGTCCCCGCCGACGCCGCGCTGCCGTCCGATTCCACCACCACGAAGGCGGTCGCCGCTCCCCCGTCGTGCGTCATCGAGAGGTGCGCGCGCCGGGCGCCGCGCGCGGCGAGGGCGGTCTCGAGCCCCGGCGTCGGTGCGAAGTACGGGGCGCGATCCTCGTCGCGCTGCACCTCCATGTCTTGCCACCGCAGCTCTGCGGAGCCGCCGAGCGCCTTGATGAGGGCCTCTTTCGCGGCGAACCGCGCCGCGAGCGACGGCGTCCCCAGTACCGCCTCCGCAGGAGTGAACAGCCGTGCGCGCAGCGCGGGCGTGCGCGCGAGCTGTCGTTCGAAGCGCGCGATGTCGACGGTGTCGACGCCGATCCCGACGATCATGTGGTCTCCGGTTCCCGCCGGCTCAGCCGCACCGCAAGGGGTCTCCTCCGCACCCGGCGGACTACTCGACCGTCACGGACTTGGCCAGGTTGCGCGGCTGATCGACGTCGAGTCCCTTCGCCGTCGACAACTCGAGCGCGAACCACTGCAGCGGAACGACCTGCAGCAGCGGCTCGAAGAAGGCATCGGCGAGCGGCAGGCGGATCACGTCGTCGGCGTAGGGCAGCACCGCGGTGTCGCCCTTCTCCACGACGGCGATCACGCGTGCGCCGCGGGCCCGGATCTCCTGGATGTTGGAGACGACCTTCGAGTGCATGAGCGGGGACGTCCGGGGGCTCGGCACCAGCACGAACACGGGCTGCCCGTGGTCGATGAGCGCGATCGGCCCGTGCTTGAGCTCGCCGGCGGCGAAGCCCTCGGCGTGGATGTACGCGATCTCCTTGAGCTTGAGCGCCCCCTCGAGCGCGATCGGGTAGCCCACGTGGCGCCCGAGGAACAGCACGGACCGGGTGTCGGCCATCCAGTGCGCCAGCTGCGCGATCTGCTCGTGCGTATCGACGGCCTCGCGCACCTTCGCCGGCAGCTCATCGAACTGGGCGATGGCCTGCGCCGCGGCCTCCGCGGACAGTGCGCCCTTCACGCGGCCGAGGTGCAGCCCGATCAGGTAGAGCGCGGTGATCTGCGCCACGAACGCCTTCGTCGACGCGACCGCGACCTCCGGCCCGGCGTGGGTGTAGACCGCCGCGTCCGACTCGCGCGGAATCGTGGCGCTCTGCGTGTTGCAGACCGAAACCGTGGTCACGCCGCGCTCGGCCGCGTACTTCACGGCCATGAGGGTATCCATCGTCTCACCGGACTGGCTCACCGAGATGACCATGGTGCGGTCGGAGAGCACGGGCTCGCGGTAGCGGAACTCATGGCTGAGCTGCACTTCGACGGGAATGCGCGCCCACTGCTCGATCGCGTAGGCGCCCACCTGGCCCGCGTACGACGCGGTGCCGCAGGCGATGATGATGATGCGATCGATGCCGCGCAGGCGCTCGTCGCCGAGGGCGGTCAGCTCGGGGATCTCCACGCCCGACGGTGAGACGCGGCCGCGCACGGTGTTCTCCACCGCGTCGGGCTGGTCGTTGATCTCCTTCGCCATGAACGAGGACCAGCCGCCCTTGTCGGCGGCCTCGGCGTCCCACTCCACCTCGAACTCCTCGAACTCGACGGGGTGACCCGCGAAGTCGGTGATGCGCACCTCTTCGGGAGTGATGACCGCGATGTTGTCCTCGTCGACGGCGACCGCGCGGCGAGTCGAGGAGACGAAGGCCGCGACGTCGGAGCCGAGGAAGTTCTCGCCGTCGCCCAACCCCACCACGAGGGGCGAGTGGTGGCGGGCGGCGACGACCTTGCCCGGCTCGTCGCGGTGCATCGCGAGCAGCGTGAAGGTGCCCTCGAGCCGCGTGACGACGGAGCGGAATGCGGTCTCGAGGTCTCCCTGTCGCGCCACCTCGCGCCCCACGAGCGCGGCGACGACCTCGGTGTCGGTCTCGCTGATCAGATCAACGCCGTCGCCCTCCAACTCTTCGCGCAGCTCGGCGAAGTTCTCGACGATGCCGTTGTGAATGAGCGCCAGCTTGCCGCCGTCGCCGAGGTGCGGGTGCGCGTTCGCGTCGGTCGGCCCGCCGTGGGTGGCCCAGCGGGTGTGACCGATGCCCGTGCCGGCGGCCTGCAGCGGGTTCGCCTCGAGCAGCTCCTCGAGCCGGGCGAGCTTGCCGGAGCGCTTGCGCACGGAGATCTCGTGCGCGTCATCGATCACCGCGACGCCTGCCGAGTCGTATCCGCGGTACTCCAGACGGCGCAGGCCGTTGAGGAGCACTTCGACCGTGTCATTGGGGCCGACATATCCGACGATTCCACACATGGGTATGAGTTTAGTGGCACGATGGATGAACGATGGCCGAGTACAGCACCGCCCCAGACCCCTCCTCGCACGCGCGCGCCGAATCGGCCGAGGCGGGCGCCGGCACGACGGCACCGCCCCACGAGGTGAGCACCGACACCCACGCGCTCGTGCGCCCGGAGTACACCTCCCCGTTCACCGAGATCGACCGCGAGCAGTGGGCGCGTCTCGCCGGTGAGACGCCGATGCCGCTCACCGAGCGGGAGATCGCCGCCTTCCGCGGCCTCGGTGAGCCGCTCGACCTCGCAGAGGTCTCCGAGGTGTACCGCCCGCTCAGCCGTCTCATCAACCAGTACGCCATCGCGGCCCGCGAGATGCACCGGCGCACCCGCGGGTTCCTGCAGCTCGACGGCGAGCGCCAGAGCCCCTTCGTGATCGGGATCGCCGGATCCGTCGCGGTGGGCAAGTCGACCGTGGCGCGCATCCTGCGCGACCTGCTCGCCCGCTGGCCCGAGACGCCGAGCGTCGAACTCGTGACGACCGACGGCTTCCTCTACCCCAACGCCGAGCTGCAGCGCCGGGGCATCACGGCGCGCAAGGGCTTCCCCGAATCGTACGACCGCCGCGCGCTGCTGCGCTTCGTGTCGCAGGTGAAGGCGGGCGTCGCCGAGGTGCGGGCGCCCCACTACAGCCATCTCGTCTACGACATCGTCCCCGGCGAGTGCACGGTCGTGCGGCGCCCCGACATCCTCATCGTCGAGGGCCTCAACGTGCTGCAGCCGCCGTCGATGCAGCACCCGCTCGCGGTGAGCGACCTCTTCGACTTCTCGGTCTACGTCGACGCGCGCACCTCGGACATCCAGCGCTGGTACCGCAATCGCTTCCTGCAGCTGCGCCAGAGCGCATTCTCCGACCCCAGCTCGTACTTCCGGCGCTTCGCCACGCTCGACGACGACGCCGCGGTGGCACTCGCCGATGAGTACTGGAGCAACATCAACGAGCCCAACCTCGTCGAGAACATCCGTCCGACCCGTGCGCGGGCCACGCTCGTGCTGCGCAAGGAGCGCGATCACCGCGTGCAGAAGGTGCTGCTGCGCAAGATGTGACGGCGACACCACCCCAGCCTGTCGAATTCGAGGACGCGTCTGCTGCGGTATCGGCCGGATGATGCAGCAGACGCGTCCTCTTTTCTGGCCCACCCGAGCCGACGGCAGCATCGGGGCGGGCGACTACACGACGATGCGGAGCGCCCGGGCCAGCTCGGCCGAGCGCTCGATCACTCCGGCCTGCCACTCCGTGAGTTCACGGGTCGGCGAGGATCCGATGGAGATCTCGAACGGATCCTCCACCCCGGTTTCGACTCCGGTGAGCGCCTCGATGACCGCGACGCCGCAGAACGGCACGTGCACCGGCGAGTACCCGCCCTCGTGCGAGAACACGATGCGCCCCTCGCAGACCTCGTCGGCGATCGCGAGCAGCCGCTCGGCGACGCCCTTGAACCCGCGCGAGGTGACGCTCATGCGGCCCAGCGGGTCGAGCGCGGAGGGGTCGAAGCCGCTCGACACGATGATGATCTCGGGCTGGAAGGCCCGGATGGCCGGCCCGGCCACCTCCTCGACCACGGACCAGTAGGCGCCGTCGCCCGAACCCGCCGGAAGCGGGACATTGATGTTCGTGCCCGCCCCCGCGCCGGCGCCCTGCTCGTCGACGAGGCCGGAGTCGACCGGGAACAGACGATCCTGATGCACCGAGATGGTGAGCACGTCGGGATCCTCCCAGAAGATCTTCTGCGCGCCGTTGCCGTGGTGTACGTCGTAGTCGAAGATCGCGACGCGTCGCACGCGGCCCGCCGCGCGGAGCGCCTGCACCGCCACCCCGACGTTCGAGAACAGGCAGTAGCCCCGGCCCTGATCGGGTTCGGCGTGGTGCCCGGGCGGCCGCACCAGGGCATAGGCGTTGTCGACCGTCCCGTCGAGCACCGCCTCCGCGGCCACCAGCGTGCCGCCGGCGGCGAGCTTCGCGATCTCGTAGCTGCCCGCCCCGAAGGGTGAGAATCCGTCGCCCGCATCGCCGCCACCGTCGTCGGACTGGGCGCGGATCCGCTCGATGTGCTCCGAGGTGTGCACCCGTGCGAGGTCTTCCTCGTCGACCGGGCGCACCGGGATGCGCACGAGGCTGTCGACGAGGCCCGAGACCTCGATGAGGCTTGCAAGACGAGCCTTCGACTCGGGGTTCTCGAAGTTGCGGTAGGGCTGCACGTATCCGCCCGACGGGAAGATCCCGGCGTGCGTGCCCGTGTCGTGCCACGCGAACCGCTCGTGCCATACGTACCCTGTTCTGCGCTGCATTGCGTTCCTCTGCATTCTCATTCTCATGGTGCGGATGCTCCCGGCGCCGAGCTCTGGGCACCGGGAACAGCTCGCGGGATCTCGGTTCAGGCCCCGACGATGCGCTCGCCGTCGAGGTAGGTCGCGACGACGTCGAGTCGGGGATACTCCTCGGGCGCGGACTCGAACGGGTCGGCTCCGAACACGGTGAACTCGGCCCGTTTGCCGGGCGCGATCGATCCGAGACGGTCCTCATGCCCCACCGATCTGGCGGCGTGCAGCGTGTACCCCTCGAACGCCTCTCGGGCCGTGAGCGCTTGCTCGGGCTGCACCGGCGCCAGCCCGGGCTGCTCGACGGGGCGCCGCAGAATCGTGTCGGCGATCATGCGTCGCGGGTCGAACGGCGTCACCGGCCAGTCGCTGCCGAGCGCCACGGTCGCGCCGGTATCGCGGATGTCGCGGCAGCGCCAGCCGTGGGAGGCCCGCTCCGCGCCGAGCCGCACCGACCAGTTGTCGCTGCGGTCGGCGCGCGTGTGGCGCGTGCCGTGGATCGGCTGCATGCTCGCCGCCACGCCGAGCTCGGCGAAGCGGCGCACAGTCCGATCCGTGATCGTCTCGATGTGCTCGATGCGGTGAGGGGCACGGCCCCGGATCTCGTCGCCGAGCGACTCGAGCGCATCGAGCACGAAATCGACGCCGCGGTCGCCGATGGCGTGCGTGGTGGTCGGGATCCCCCGCTCTGCGAAGAAGCGCTGCGCCGCCCGGTACCGCTCGGGATCGGTCCAGATGGAGCGAGTGCCCTGCCCGGCGCTGTCCGGCTCGTGCAGCCAGGCGGTGCCGTTGTCGACGGTGCCGTCGATGAAGAACTTCACGCCCTCGACGCGCCACCGCTCTCCGCCGCTCCCCTGCAGCTCGACGATGCGCCAGAGCTCCGTGTCCGTCATCCCCGGGAAGATCATGGGCGAGAAGCGCAGGCGGATCGGCAGCCCGCCGCGATCCTCCACCGCGGAGATGAGCTTCGCGCCCTCCTCGGAGAAGTCGAGCACGTGATTGGCGGTGAGGCCGCTCTGCGCCATACTGCGCAGCAGCTCGGCGATGCGCGCCACCGAGGCGTCGAACCCCTCCGGCGGGATCTGTGCGAGCACACGTTCGATCGCCCCGATCTCGATGATGTAGCCGGTGGGGTTCCCCGCCGAGTCGACGTCGATCCGGGACTCGTCGTCGAAGCGCTCGCGGCCCGTGAGGCCGAGCTCCCGCACCGCCGCCGAATTGACGATGGCGGAGTGCGCGTCGCGCATGCGGAGAAAGACCGGGCGATCCGGGGCGATGTCGTCGAAGATCCGGCCGGTGAAGCCGGACTCTGCGAACACGTTGGGATCGAGGCCCCAACCCAGGATCCAGCGCTCCTCGCCGTCGTCACTCCCGACGGCCTCGGAGATCGCCAGCCGCACCTCGTCGAGCGAGCGATCGGTGAGCCGGATCCCCCGGCTGAGCGGCAGCCCCATCACGATGTGGGTGTGGCAGTCGGTGAGGCCCGGAAGCACCGTGGCGCCCGGGTAGCGGTGGACCGCGGTGCCGGGCCCGACGTGCCGCGCGAGCGCGTGCTCCGTCCCCACGTCGATGATCTCCCCGTCGCGCACGGCGATCGCGGTCGCCGTGTCGGCGCGCTGCGGATCGAAGGCGCGGACACGGTCGGCGACGATGAGCAGCTCTGCTCGATTCTCTGATGCCATCAGCACTCCAGGGGTATGCAGGAACGTTCCTGCACCCGCACTCTAACCCATTTCGACGGCCCTCGCGAGACCCTAAGCTGAGAGGGTGAGCCCGAGATCCGTTACCATCGTCGACATCGCCCGCGAGCTGGGCATCTCGAAGACGACCGTCTCCTCCGCCCTGCACGGAAGCGGCCGGGTCTCGGAGACCACCCGCACCCTGGTCGCCGAAACCGCGGAACGACTGGGCTACGTCTCGAACCGTGCGGCGCAGCGGCTCCGGGGCAGTCGGTCGCAGAGCATCGGCCTGCACCTCTTCCCCAACAGCCAGGGGCGACGGTTCTACATGCAGTTCGTGTTCGGCGCGATGGAGCACTCCTCGGAGATGAGCCTCGACCTGACGCTGCTCACGGAGAATCACCGCAACCCGCGCCCGCGCAGTCTGTGGGCCGACGGGATGCTGGTGCTCGACCCCGCGCCGAACGATCCCTTCATCGAGCAGGCCGCGAAGACCGGCATTCCGGTCGTCGCCGTCGGCGCGCTCTCCCCCGAGCAGCGCGCACTCGTGCGCGGGCAGTACTCGGGCGGACAGGACGAGTTCACGCCCATCGTGCTCGACCGCCTCCGGGCGGCCGGGGTCTCGCGGCCGGCGATCATCACCCTGCGCGAGGAGTTCGAGCCGCTCTGGGCCGCGGAGGCGCGGGAGATCTACATGGACTGGGCCCGGCGCGAGGGCATTCCGCCGCTCGTGCTGCCGACCGGGTTCTGGCCCTCCGAGAACGAGATAGAGCGCATCCTCGACGCGCTCGACGACGAGGGGGACATCGACGGCGCGCTCGTCGTGCAGCAGGGCATCGCGGGTCCCCTCGCGAAGCGCTACCGCGCGCGGCACGGGCGCGAACTGTGGGTCGCGACGCTGGCCTCCGATCCCGCCACCGAGCAAGGCCTCGAACGCGTCATGGCCGTGGACCTCAACGCGCAGACCTTCGGCCGCAACGCGGCCAGGTTCCTCACCGGGCTGATCGATCGCGACGACGGCGACTTCGAGTGGCGCGTCAATCGCGACGTCGCGCTGCTGGTGCCGGGCAGGGATCCCGAGTACCTGCTCGCCCCACCGCTCGAGAAGCACCAGACCTCGGATCGCTAAGCCGAGCAAAGGTGCCCGACACCTCGCGATCCGCGCATGCTACGGCACGGCGACGCGTTGGTAACAATTGAGATTCCCCGCTCCCCCGGGGCCCGGAGCATGTTACGCTCTCCGATGCAGGAACGTTCCCGCTTGTTCCGCTCGGACCCGCTTCCCTCGGGTGCACGATCGAGAGCGCGGTCGCGATTCCTGCCAGAGCAAAGGAGCTACTACACAATGAAACGCCTCAATCGTGCACTCGGCGCCATCGCCCTCGCTTCAGCCGCCGCACTCTCCCTCGGCGCCTGCACCTCCACCGCGAACGGCTCGGGCGAAGAGTCCCAGGGAGCCGTCGCCATGAGCTTCGCGGGTCTCGACATCCAGATCTGGAACGACATGCTCCCCTTCATGGAGGAGATCGTCACCGACGCGGGGTACGAGTTCGTGACCGACGATCCGAAGTGGAACGCCCAGACCCAGGTGCAGGACTGGGAGTCCTGGATCGTGCGCGGCGACATCAAGGCGATCATGGGCTACCCGGTCCAGTCCGACGCGATGGTCGCGGTCACGAGCCAGGCGAACGACGCCGGCATCCCGGTTCTCGGCTACGGTTCGAGCTGGGAGGGGGTCGTCGCGGCCGTCGGCCTCGATCACCACGCGGACGGCGTCGCCGCGGGCGAACGCGCGGCCGAGTGGATCCGCGACACCTACGGCGACGAGCAGGTGGATGTCGCGTTCCTCGGCTGGCCCGACACGGACCTCGGCCGCCTGCGCGGCGAGGGGATCATGGAAGCGCTCGACAATTCCGGCCTGAACCTCGACATCACCGAGCACAAGACCCTGAGCCTCGACGACGGGTACGCCGCCGCTCAGACCCAGCTGCAGTCGAAGCCCGACACCAAGGTCTACCTGGCGATCTCGAACGATCCCGCACTCGGCGCATACCAGGCGCTCACCGACTCGGGGATCTCCCCCACCGACGACAGCATGCTGCTGCTCAACCTCGACGCGACGGACGCCGAGCTCGAAATCATCGCCGAGGAGGGCTCCTTCTGGCGCTACACCTTCATGGTGCCGGCGCGTCAGCTCGCCGAGGCCAACGCCGAGATGCTCGTCGCCGCGGCGAACGGCGAGGCCGTCGAGGACGTCACCGTCGAGATCAACGAGGTGACGAGCGAGAACGCAGAGGACTTCCTCCTCGCGAACCAGTAACCGCAGCACGCGGGTCCGCCCGACCAGCTCGACCGGGCGGACCCGCGTGCCTCACCACCGCTCACGCGCGCTCCGAGGAGCCGTCGCCGACGGCGCCTCGTCAGGAGCCGTCGCCAGGCACCGTCGGCCCTGGCCGCGCGGCGGGCCCGCACGACGCGTGCCGCGAGCGCCGGGGCGCCGCCCGCACCCAGACACCCACGAACCACATCGAAGGATCACGACATGGGGAACTCGCAGCCGCGCCTCGCATTTGCGGGCGTCACGGTAGATTTCGGCGCCACTCGAGCGCTCGACGACATTCGATTCGAGGTACAGCCGGGAGAGATCATCGGCCTGCTCGGGCACAACGGCGCCGGGAAGAGCACGCTGCTCAACGTCGCGACCGGGGTCATCGGCGCGACCGAGGGCAGCTTCTCCGTCGACGGCGCCGAGGTGGAGCGCAAGCTCTCCCCTCGCGATGCGGCGAGAATGGGCATCACCGTCATCCACCAGGAGCCGGCACTCGCGCCGAACATGAGCGTGCTCGACAACCTCTTCCTCGCCCGAGAGCAGCCCCGCTCCGCCGAACGGACCGCGCTCGCCGAGCAGGCGCTCGAAACGGTCGGCGCGGATCTGCCCTTCGACATGCCCGTCGAGGCCCTCGGCCTCGGAGAGCGGCAGCTCGTCGACCTGGCGCGCGGACTGCTCGCTGGCGAGATGAAGGTGCTGATGCTCGACGAGCCGACCGCCGCGCTCGGGAAGGCCGAGACAGAGGCGCTGCACGCGCTGATCCGCGACTTCGCCTCCCGCGGGGTCTCCGTGCTCTACGTCTCCCACCGGCTTCCCGACATCCTCGAGGTCTGCACGCGCATCGTGGTGCTGCGCGGCGGTCGCGTCGTCGTCGACGGCGCAGCCGGCGAGTTCACGCCCGCGAGACTCGCCGAGGCGCTGGTGCCGGATCTCCGCTCCCTCGACTTCACCCACGTCGAGGCCGGAGCCGAGGTGCTGCGCTACGACGCGCCCGGCGGCGCGATCGACGCGCGGGAGGGCGAGGTGGTCGGGTTGTTCGGCATGGCGGGCGGCGAGCAGTTCGACATCGCCGCGCGACTCGCAGGTGCAGCCGGCTCGCCGCACGAGTACACCCTGTGCGGCGCGCGCGTCAGGTTCTCCTCGCCGGCACGCGCGATCCGCCGCGGCGTGTTCTTCGTTCCGCAGGACCGCGACACCGAGGGGCTCATCGCCTCCGAATCGGGTCGCGACAACGTGATGCTCCCCTGGTACGGAACCGGCCCCTCTCGCGGTTGGTGGGTGTCGGCGAAGACCGGGGCGGAGGTGTACGAGCGGGCGCGCAGCGCTCTCGACGTGCGCGGGCCCTCCGGGGACGCCGAGGTGGGTCAGTTCTCCGGGGGCAATCGCCAGAAGCACCTCCTGGCCCGCTGGCTCTACCCGCAGAAGCCCGTACTCCTCGTGCTCGCCCAGCCCACCCAGGGGGTCGACGTCGGCGCGAAGCTCGACATCGTCGAGGGCGTCCGCGCCGCGGCGCACAGCGGCGCCGCAGTCATCGTGGCGTCGAGCGAGTCCGACGAGATCGCCAGCATGTGCGACCGGGCCTACATCGTGCTCGGGGATCGGATGGTCGAGATCCCGCGCACTCAGAACTTCAACGAGGAGCTTCTGGCCTCGCTCCTCTCACTGGCCGAGCCGGCCGCCGATTCGATCCCGCAGACCACCTGAAGGAACCGCTATGAATACCGAACGCCTCAAGATCTTCGCAGCAAAGAACGGCATCTTCCTCGCGCTGATCGTGCTCATCGCCGTCTTCTCGATTCTCCGCCCCAACTTCTTCTCGCTCGGCAACGCCCAGAACATCCTGATGCAGGCCAGCGAGCTCGGCCTGATCGCGATCCCGGTCGCATTCCTCATCATGTCGGGCACGATCGACCTCTCGGTCGGCGCCATCGCGTCCGCGGCCGCCATCACCGGGGGCCTCACCATGAGCACGACGGGGTCGACCGCGCTCGGCTTCGCGGCGGCGCTGCTCACCGGCGTCGTCGCCGGTGCGCTCAACGGCTTCCTGGTGTCCTATCTCGGGCTCAACTCGTTCGTCGTGACGCTCGGCGCCCTGAGCGTGTGGGGAGGGTTCGCGCTGCTGCTCTCCGGGGGCAGGACGATTCCGCGCGCCGAGCTGCCCGACGCGTTCCGCGCGCTGGGCACGCTCAAGCTGGGGCCGGTCCCGATCCAGATCGTGGTGCTCGCCGTGGTCGTCGTGATCGGCTGGTACGTGCTCAATCGCACGAAGTTCGGTCGCGAGGTGCGCGCGATCGGCGGCAACGAACGCGCCGCGCGCCTCATGGGTATCGACGTGAGGCGCTCGCGCTTCCTCCTCTTCGTGGCGTCGGGCGTCTTCGCGGCCCTCGCCGGGCTCTTCCTCTCGGCGAAGGTGCAGTCGGCCAACCCGACGATCGGCTCGGGGCTCGAGCTCGAGGCGCTCACGGTGGTGCTGCTCGGCGGCGTGGCGTTCGAGGGCGGGGTGGGCCGGATCAGCGGCGTCGTCGCCGGCCTGCTCTTCTTCCGCGTGCTCCGCGCGGGCCTCGTCTTCCTGCAGGCCTCTCCGTTCCTGCAGACCATCCTCGTCGGCGCGACGCTCATCGTCGCGGTGGCGCTCGACAGCTCGATCCAGAAGATGATCCGCAGCTCCTGGGCGAAGCTGGGACGCAAGGCGACCGAGCAGCCCCAGCGCACGGACCCACCGCAGCGCACCGAGCAGCCGCAGCGCATCGAGTAGCCGCGGGCCCGGGCGCGGGGGTGCGCCGCGGGCCCGGGCGTCAGCGCCCGGCCCGCGGCCGCAGGGGGTGCGTCAGATGCGGTGCAGGAACCAATCTCCGAGCCGCGCACCGGCGACCGACATGTAGTCGTAGCTGCAGTGCAGCGAACCGGCCGCATCGTAGATGTCCACCGTCACATCGTCCGAGGTGAGCGCTTCGACGAAGCGGTGGGCCCCCTTGATGTCCATGATGATGTCGGCGGTGCCGTGCATCACGTAGACCGGGATCTTGATCTTGTCGGCGATGCCGTCGAGCGTGAACTCCGCGAGCTTCGCTCGGGCCTCGGCATCGTCCTTCGAGCCGCTCAGCCACTGCAGTTGCTGCTGCAGCGGCGGATAGAACTCGTAGAAGTCGGTCAGGATGCTCCACGTGCCGCACCACGCGGCGACCGCCTTGACCCGCGGCTCGAATGCGGCCGCCCTGGGCGCGTAGTATCCCCCGAAGCTGACGCCCGCGAGGCCGATGCGGTCGGAGTCGACGTCGCTGCGCTCCTCCAGGAAATCGAGGATCGCGGCCACGGGCACCTCGTAGTCGGGACGGCTGTACATCTCCTTGAAGCGAAGCGAGCTGCCCCGGCCAGGTGTGTCGACCATGACGACATTCATGTTGCGAGCGGGGAACTCGGTGCCACCGAGGAAGTACAGTTCTTCGGCCCAGGAATCGGCGCCGCCGAGGAAGAGCACGGTCGGCCGGGCCTCTCCCGAGTCGTCCGGGCGCACGATGTACCCGTCCATCTCCTTGCCTTCGAACGGGACGGCGATCTGCTCGATCAGACCGCCGCTGAGCTCAGCCGCCTTCCGGAAGTTGTTCCGTCCTTCGTTGTACGCCTCGGTGCGGCGCGGATCGGACGAGTCGAGGAAGAACTCCGAGTGGCGCCAGTAGCTCATGGCGCGGAAGAACGCGCGTCGAGCCGTCGTGATCTCGCCCCTCTCCAACGCCGCCCGGGCGGCCTCGGAGATCTCCCGGCCGGTGCGGCTCCACTCGCGCTGCCAGACCTCTCCGTCGGTCGTCTCCCGACCGATGCGCGCAGCGGTCCGGGCGCACTCGAAGAGGTCGGCTCCGCCGACGGCGACCTGCGAGAGCAATCGCATGGTCTGCAGCGACCAGTCCTCATCCTGCGGGAATAGTTCGATGAGCGACAGGGCATCGCCGTTGTTCACCGTAGTCATATCTGTCTCCTTCTGGGTGGTGGTTGTCGTGTCGGGTTCGTTCAGACGGTCGATGCCAGCTGCGATTCGGCCGCGTCCTCCCACGGGACGCGATTCTGGATCGCTACCTTGTACTTCGCGAGCTGCCTCGGGGCGCCGACGCAGACGGCTCCGATCAGCACGCCGTCGCGCCCATAGGTCACGACCAGCTTGTCGTCGGAGATGAGCTCGACTCGGGTGTCGGTCGCCCCCGCCGCCCGGCCGACGAATCGCATCTTCGTGTCGTGCTGATCGGTCCAGAAATACGGCACGGAAGCGAATGGGGACCGGTCGCCGAGCAACGTCGCCGCCGCGTGACGCCCTTGATCCACTGCGTTCGACCAGTGCTCGACGCGCATCTCCTGACCGAATATCGGATTGTGCCAGCGGGCGATGTCGCCCGCCGCGACCACCCCCGGCGCACTGGTCGCCAGATCCGGGGTGCAGAGCACGCCCCCGGAGAGCGCGACGCCGCTGCCGGCCAACCAGTCGATCGAGGGGATGGAGCCGATCCCTGCGACGACGATATCGCCGGTGATCGCCGAGCCGTCGCTCAGGCCCAGCACGGTCCCGCCACGATTCGTCCCGATGGAGTCGATCGCGCACTCGTGCACGAACTGGACCCCGTTGCGCTCATGCAGGCGCCGGTACCAGTCTCCCGTGTCGCTGCCGAACGCGCGCACCAGCGGGATCGGGGAGTTCTCCACGAGCGTGACGTCCAGGCCGAGTCGGCGCGCAACGCCGGCGACCTCCAGCCCGATGAATCCGCCGCCGATGACGACGAGGTGCTTGCCGGGCTGGAGCGCCGGACGGAGCGCGAGCGCGTGATCGAGGTCTCGGAGCACGTGGACCGTCGGGCCGTCGGGGACGGCGGGCAATCGTCTCGCGGTCGACCCGGTCGCGAGGATCAGGCCGTCATACGCGAGCTCGCTGCCGTCCGCCAGTGCAATCGTCCGCGCCGCGGGATCGAGGCCCCGGGCCGCGGCGCCGAGGCGCAACTCGACACCGCGCTCGTGGTACCAGGACTCGGGTCGCAGCAGGAGCTGCTCGGACTCCATCGTGCCGAGCAGCAGTTCCTTGGAGATGGGCGGCCGATCGTACGGGAGCCGGGCTTCGGCTGATACGAGCGTCAGCTCCCCGTCGTAGTCGCGCTCGCGGAGCGCCTCGGCGGCGTGCACCCCGGCGAGCGACGCACCGACCACGACGATTCGGCGCATCAGACGTCCTCGATGAAGATCGCGTGCGCCGGGCATCCGCGTTTAGCCGCCTCCGCCTGTGCGCGCAGCGACTCATCGTGCTCGTCGCTGCCGATCACGACGGCCTTGTTGGTGTCGTCATCGATGTCGAAGAGGGCGGGCCCCTCGATGAGACAGTTCGCATAGCCTTGGCAGGCTCCCAGATCGACGGTGATCTTGAAGGTCATTCCGATTCTCCTTTCGTGTGGGCCGGCGTGATGCTCGGTCCTCGGCGTGAGGTGCTCAGTGCCCCGCGTGTTCGAGGTGCTCGATGCGCGGTGTCACCTCGGCAGCGCGCGCCGCCTGCGGCGTGTTCCGACTGCGCAGGGTGCGCACGACCCCGCTGGTGATGACTGCGGAGATGCCCGGGATATCCCCGACCGCAAGGGCGCCCAGCGCATCCTCGCGGGTCGATCCCCAGGGCGCGTCGAGGACCACCAGGTCCGCAGCCCGTCCGGGCTCGACGAATCCGGCCGGCAGGTTCCAGACACGAGCATTGCTGCCACTCGCGGCCGCCCACACTCGCGCCGGGTCCACCTCGGAGAGCGAGGACAGCTCGGCGACGGTCTTCAGCACTCCGAGGGGCATCACTCCGGTTCCGGTCGGCGTATCAGAGCCGATCACCACGCGGTCGAAGATTTCGCGTTCGGCGGCCCGGTTGATGATGCGCACGGCCGATCGCAGGTTCCCCGCCTGCACGAGCTGCAAAGCCATATCCGTCTCGTCCATGATGAGGTCGACGCCGGCCTCGTCCAGCGCCGTCGGGCCTCCGTTGACGTGTCCGCAGACATGCGGCGCGAGCGTGCGGAGATGCTCCGGCGTGATCGGCTTGCTGCCCGGAATGCTCGCACCTCCCGAGTGGCTCATCACGGTGATGCCGTGCTGCTTGGCCCAGCGCACTTGATCGACGCCGTCGGCCGGATCGGCGTAGCGACCGAATCCGAACTTCGCGAGCCGCACACCGGCCTCCTGCAGATCGGCGAAGTCACGTTCTTGGAGCGTCGGCTCGAGGACCACAGCCCCCGCGTGCACGGTCATCCCGCCCGGGCGGAAGTTGTCGAAGCACTCCTTCGCAGCTATGGCCAGAGCCTTCACCCCGATCGCGCTGCTGGGCCGCCCGGGAGCATGGATCTCTCCCGGCGAAACCACGCTCGTAATGCCACCGTGAACGTAGCTGGCGAGGAAGTCGACCGTCTTCTGGCGAGGAGTGTAGTCGCCGAGCACCACGTGGCAGTGCGAATCGATGAGACCCGGGGCGACCGTGGTTCCCACGGCATCGACGGTCTGCTCCGAGGCCGCGATCTCGGAGCGCAGATCCGCCTCGCGCCCCACGGCAGAGATCATCCCGTCCCGCACGATCACCGTGTCGGCTCCCTGAACGACGGGCGCGCGCCAGTCGCCGGAGAGGATCGCACCGGCCCCGACAATCGCGAGCGAACCGCTGCTCACAGCCCCTTCTCCTGCACCTCTGCCACCGACATACCGCCCACTCGAGCATTGATGCGGCCGCGGTTGGTGACGGCCGCGATCACGACAATCTCATCGGCTTGCGGGGCGTCGGGCACGCGCACCTCCATGCCGTCGTAGTGCGAGCGCACCCAGACGTCGTCCTTATAAGCGGTCGGGACGTCGATGAGCGTGCCGGCGCCGGCGCGCTTCGTCATCGATGTGATCCAGGCCTCACCGCCGCCGATCGCGGCGCGGAACGCGTTGCCGAAGACCGATGTGAGCGCCGCGTTGATGTGCTCCTGCTCGCCGGAGCTGCCGACGAGACCGGCCTTCCCATAGCTCGCGACCGGTGCCCCGAGCAGGCGCAGCGCCTCCGCTCCCAAGAGCGTGCCGACCTCGCCCGAGGCATCGATAAGGGCCGACAGATCCTCGACGTATCCCCGCCCCGCGTAGGGATTGCGGATCACAGCGCAGACGGCGACCTTCCGCAATGGGCCGCCGCTGTCGGTGGTTCCCGCCGAAGTCCTGACCTCCTCGATCTGGGAGAAGGTCTTGCGGATCTCGATCGTGTGTTCTGCCATGGTGCCTTCCTTAGTTCTTCACTGATGCATGAGTCGTCGGGCGGCGCCCGCTCCGGGGGCGCCGCCGAGTTCGGGCGGCGGGCTACAGGCGCCTTCCGCCGTCGCTCCGGATCACGACGCCCGTGATGACACGGGCATCGACCGGATCCGCGAGAAAGCGGTATGCGCCGCTGTGGTCCGCGGGCATTGCCGTGACGCCGAGGAGCGTCTGCGCCGCGATCCGCTCATCGCGCCCGTCGACCTGATCCGCGGTCGCCGTCTGCCCGATCGACTGCAGGCCGCCGAAGCGAGTGCCCCCGGTGCCGCCCGGGGCCACGCCGTTGACACGGATCTCAGGGGCGAGTTCGGCCGAGAGATGGTCCACGATCCCGCGGAGCGCCCACTTGGAACTGCCGTAGAGCGCTCCTCCCCCGATCGCATTGAACGCCGACTCGGAGAGCGTGAGCGTAATGGAGCCGCGCGCAGCGCGGAGAGCCGGAGCGGCGAGGTTGACCGCGAGCAGCGTCGAGCGCACGTTCACGCGCCAGCTCTCCTCGGCGGCGACCATCAGCGCTTCGGCGCTGAGCTCGCTCACGCGCGCGTATCCGTCGAACACCCCGACCCCGCAGGTCAGATGGTGCAGCCGCCCTTCCGTGTCCACCGCCTCCGAAATCGCCCGGCGGAGGGCCTCGGGATCGGTCGCGTCACCCACGATCGCGTGGATGCCGCCTCCGGAGGTCGCACGCACGGCGTCTGCCCCCGCCCGGGAGCGATTGAGCACGGTGACGACCGCACCCTCGCGGTGATAGCGCTCGGCCGCGGCCCGCGCGATACCCGACCCGCCGCCCGTCACGAGGACGTGCATCCCTGAGAGCGAGCCGCTCATGCGCCCGGCGTCCGGCTCAGCAGGTCGGTGATGAACTCGGGCTCCTGGTAGCTCAGGGCGTCGAGAGCGACGGCGTCGTAGCGCACGCACGTGCCCCGCCGCGGGGACCAGAGCTCGAGCCGCACGCCGTTGCGCGTCTCTACCTTGCGGACGACGACATCCGCGAACTCGTTGGCGATGACGATGGGGCCTTCATTGCCCCCGTCGCGCGGGAACTCCAGGGCTTCGCCCTCGTCCGGGTTCTCGGCCCTGGGCTGTGCTGATGATTCAGACATGTTCTCCCTCCCTCAGATGAAGATGGACAGGTTGTGGGCGTTGATGACCGCCTGGTCGATCGCCGCCCAGCGGCGCGCGATCTGAAAGCTCTCGCCTACCCGGCGGACCAGGTCCTTGCGGGCCACCGAAACGAAGTTGGGGTCGATGCTGTCGCCGCGGCTCCGGTAAATGAGACAGGAGGAACTGACTGCGAACTCGCCGTCCACCTCTGTCGGGTCGACCAGCACGCCCGTGATGAAGTGCCTCGTGCGCGAAGGGGGCTGCTCCGCCCAGGAGAAGTCCGTCTCCAGACGCCGCACGCGCACTTCGAGCGTGTCCTTGGTGTCTTGGAAGATCCGACCGTTGGGAGACAGCTCCCATTCGGCGAGGTCTTCCCGGACGACCCGCAGCGGCACGTCGTAGGTGATGTCGTCCGCGAGGAACTCCAGCCAGTCGCGGAAGCGGCGCTCGTCGAGTGCGTGGACCTCCCGCTCCATGAACTCGCGGATGTCGAGCTGCACATGCCGGTCGACGGGGCTCAGCGCTGTTGCGTTCATGGTTCAGGCCTCTCCGAGCAGGTAGTCCGCCCAACGCGTCCAGAGGTTGCGGAAGTTGGAGTCGTTGACATAGGGCTTCACCACGTGGCCGGGACCCGGGAAATCGTGATCCCGCTCGGCTTCGAGGCCCATCATGTAGGGAAAGCGGAGATCCTTCGCCGCCGACGACTTCGCCATGCGCGTGACGCGCGCCCAGTTCTCGAGGTCGTCCTGCTCGAAGGTGCCCGCCTGAGCGAATGCCAGCGTGTAGGCCTGGTACGCGGCCTCCTTGTATTCGTCGGAGGCGTCCTTGGGGACCAGGCACCACGAGTACATCTCAGTCCTTCCCGGTCCGATCGGGTGGTACAGGGGGTCTGATGTCGGTTTGGTTGACTCTTGTCCGCCAGTTCTGAACGTGCTGGCTGGGAGGATAGAACCATGGCGAAATACTCGGAGGAGTTCAAAAAAGACGCGGTCGCGTTAGTGCGGCAGGGTGCGACACAACGAGAAGTCGGACGAGATCTTGGAGTCTCAAAGTCGGCGCTGTCGAAATGGGTGGCTGATGCTGAACGGCGTGATGCTGGCCTACCCGTGACGAAAGACGTGACCGCGGCGGAGGATGCGCAGATTCGTGAGTTGATACGCCGCAATAGGCTCCTCGAGCAGGAGAACGAAGTGCTTAGGCGGGCAGCAGCGTATTTGTCGCAGATTCATATCACGCCCCCAAAATAGTGTTCCCGCTCGTCCAAGAACTGGCCGCGAAGGACGCCCCGATCCGGGTGCCTGTCGTGGTGGCGTGTCGGGTACTCGGGTTTTCGAAACAGGCGTACTACCAGTGGGTAAAGCAGCCAGTTTCGAAACGCGAAGCTGATGATCGGCATCTCATCGGGGTGCTGCGTACGCTTCATGCTGAAGATCCCGAGTTTGGGTACCGGTTCCTCGCTGACGAGATGCAGGGCCTCGGCTATGCCGTCACTGAACGGCGTGTGTGGCGGCTGTGCAAACAGGCAGGCATTCGATCAGTGATCACGAAGCGGAAGGGCCGTGCCAGTCGTGCTGGTGCTCCGGTGGGTGACGATCTCGTCGAGCGCCAGTTCACCGCCCAGGGCCCGAACCGGTTGTGGTTGACCGACATTACAGAGCAATGGACGAACGAGGGTCGCCTGTACATGTGCGCGGTGAAAGACGTCTGGTCTAACAAAGTCGTCGGCTACTCAATCGGGCCACGCATGCAGGCATCGCTTGCGGTGGGGGCGCTTGAGAACGCGGTCATGCAGCGCGGTCGTCCGGTCGGGACGGTGGTGCACTCAGACAGAGGCGGTCAATTTCGTTCCCAGAGCTTCCAATCGGCGTTACGTCGGCACCAGTTGCAGGGCTCGATGGGGCGCGTGGGTGCTGCTGGGGATAACGCGGCGATGGAAAGTTTCTTCTCGCTTTTGCAGAAGAATGTTCTAGATCGGAAGGTGTGGGAGACCCGGGAAGAGCTTCGTTTGGCGATTGTTTCTTGGGTTGAGGGGAAGTATCACCGGAAGCGTCGCCAGCGCAGGCTAGGGAGACTTACCCCAGTGGAGTTTGAAGTTGTTAATGTAGGCAGCGTCGCACTCGCGGCGTGAAGAGAAACCCGAGTCAACATAACCGACATCAGACCCAGGCGCATCGTGACGAACCGCACGCCTTCGCCACCCGGGGTGAGGCTGAAGGGCTGCATCAGGAACGAGAGGTTCGGGAACACGGTGCCGACCGCGGTCCGAGTGTTGCTGAAGACCTCGATCTGCTCGGGCGAGAAGCTCCGCCTCATCTCTTCCGTGAGCTCCTCCGGGAAGCCGGCGAAGGGGGTGAACCCCGGCGTGTGGCCGAGCCCGATTCCGTGTCCCTTTCCGGGGATGCTCGCGGCCCAGCCCTGGCTGTGCGTGGATCCCGACGAGGGGAAATAGCCCAGGTTGAAGCCGAACTGATGCGCAACGGGCGTGTGGTACCCGTCACCCGCGAAGTTCTCCGCTGCGATCTTCCAGTCCGTCTCGGTGATCCAATGATCGGGCGGTCCGTGCACCTCGCTGCCCGCCACGCCCTGCTTCAGATAGAGGTCGAGGTAGAACTGGAACCCGCCCAGGTACTCGTCGAGTGACGGGGCATCGGGATCGAAGGTACCGAAGACCAGGCCCGCATAGCTGTCGACGCGAGCCGGGACCAGGCTCCAGTCCTTCCGTTTCAGTCGGCCTTCGTACCCCTCGGCCATGTACGGAACGCCGATCAACTGGCCGGAGTTCTTGTACACCCATCCATGGTACGAGCAGCGGAAGTGTGAGGCGTTCCCCATCTCCGACTTGCACATCATGTTCCCCCGGTGGCGGCACATGTTGAGATTCGCGTGGATCTCACCGTGCTCGTCGCGGGCGACGATCAGGTTGTTGTTGCCGATGTAGCGGGTGACGTAGTCACCGGGTTTCGGGATCTCCGTCTCGTGCGCCAGGAAGCTCCACGCCTTGCCGAAGAGGTGCTCCTGCTCGAGATCGAAGATCTCTTGATCGTTGAACACGTGAGCCGGGAATCGCCCCTCCGCGAGATCACTGCGAATCTCGCGGAGGCGCGCCACCACGTCCTCCGAGGCGACCTTCGACCGCTTGGGGCGGGTGGGTCGCAGCTCGGTGGTCCATGGGGTCGGGCTCTCGGGTATGGACTCCGTTGTCATGATTGCCTGCCGACTTCCTCTATGTGGTGATGGTGATGCGAACGGCTACTTGTCGCGCGCGCCCAGACGCGCTTCGATCTCGGCGCTGATCTGCTTGTACCGCTCGACGTGCTGAGTGGTGGTGTCCCAGTGCACCTGCGGCACGAGGTCCTCGGTGTAGGGCACGCGGCTCTGACCCACGTGGATGTACCCTGCCTGGTTGACACGGATCTTCTCGAGCGGAATGTTGTACTTGGCGAACTCGAAGAAGTCCTGGCCGACGATGAACGGCTCGTGCGCCCAGCGCAGCCGCTCCGTCAACCAGCGCGCGTCCTCGGTGCGGCCCTGCTGCAGCGCGTCGCGCAGGTGCAGCACGGGATCCGGGCCCATGGCCGTGGTCGACGACCAAGCCATGCCGACGAGCTCCTCGCCGTACATCTCCCACGCGGGGAACCAGTCGGTCTCGATGGGCATGAGCGGAAACTTCGTGCCGGTGTGGGCCATGTCGTTGTGGTAGCGGAACCCCACCGAGGCGCCGCCCGCGTACTTCACCGCGACGACCTGGGGCAGTTGCACCAGCGTGCGATACACCGAGCGGGGGATGATGCCGCCGAACGCCGCGGTGTTGTCGTACACCACGATCGCCATCTCGGGAACCGCCTCGGCGACATCGCGGTAGAACTTCTCCATGACCGGGGCCACCATCTCCCCCCACATCGGTCGGCCCAGCAGGGTTCCGGTGGCGCCGAGCTCGGACAGGAAGCGCATGCGCGATACCGTCTCGCGGGTGCTCAGCGTCGTCGCACCGACGAAGATCGGGAAGTCGGGATCGATCGAGTGGGCCGTCTGCACGGCGCACTCGGCGAAGGCCTTCCACTCGTCGAGCGTCAGCGTGGCCATCTCGCCGAGGGTGCCGTTGAGCGCGATCGCGTCGACGCCGTCGCGCATCAGCTGCGTGATCATGCGCTCGGTCTCGGCGAGATCGACCGTGTTCTGCGCTTCGACCTGATCGGAGCCGGGCAGGGCGGGGGTGGGCGGGTAGGACATGACACCGCGCATGTCGCGGCCGGTGACCTTGGGAAGCTTGCTCATAGTGTGTGGTTCTCCTTGTCGATGTTCGACGGCTGCGGGTGCGGCGCCGAATGGGGGGTGGTCTATCGGCCTTCGAAGCCGGGAGTCGCAGCGGCGACGGCGGTACCGGTCAGCCACTCGGGAACCGGCTCGTAGGCGAGCACCTCGAACGGCGCTCCGATCGCGCCGGCCGCCGCGATCCACGTGCGCACCTCGTGCGCGCCGTTGCCGGCGGCGTCGATCTCGGCCGGCGAGTAGCTCTTGAGCTGTTCGGGATCGCCGCTTTCGATGCGGGCGATGAAATCGCGGTCGAACTCCTCGTTGACCGTGCCCGACTCGGGCAAGCCGACCCAGTGGGACAGGCCACCGGTGCCGATGACGACGACGCGCTCGACCTCGTCCTGCGCCTCGACCGCGCGGCGGATCATCTCGCCGAACTCATAGCTGCGCTTGGCCGTGGGCCACGGCGGGTTGACGCCGTTGACGATGATCGGCACGAGCGGATACTTCGAGTCGGGGTCGAAGTGCTTGAACGGCACGCAGAAGTTCTCGTCGAACGCCATGCCGCCCTCGACGAGGGCCGGATCGAACTCGTTGGCGATCGCGAACTCGTAGACGTGGCGGCCCAACGCGCCGTTGCCCGGGTACTGGTGCTGCTCCACGTTCAGAAACTCGGCCATCTCCGGGGTGACCGGCCCGAGGTGCGAGTCGGCAGTCGAGATCGCGAAGGCCGGCAGATTGCCGAAATTGAAGTTGGTGAAGTGCTCGACCGAGATGCCGATGATGGCGTCGGGCCGGAGCGCGTCGATGCGGCGCCGCGCCTCGGCGAACGCACCCTCGATGGCTTCGCGCTTCGCCTGCTCCGCCCGCTCGGGCCAGCCGGTCACGCCGGGGGAATGCGATCCGGTGAATGCGCCTACGATCTTGCCCATCAGTTCTCCTCCTCACGGATCTGCGCGTAATATGCCGCGCGATCGACTTTCAGCTGGATGGCGCAGAAGTAGATCAGATAGGGGTTCGCCCCGATCTCGTGGAGCTTCTTGAAGTCGAGCTCGAGCATCGCGTACCGGGCTTCCCCCTCCACCCCGTACTCGTCGAGAATCGGGTACGGATTCGTGCGAAACCGTGCTGCGAGAGCGGGATCCTTGCGGATGTCCCACAGCAGTTGGTGCAGGCTGTACATCTGGACCTCCTCCTTCCTCAGTTCAGGCGCTGCGCGGCGCCAGTGCATCGCCGCCGGCCCGGCCGGAGTGCGAACTGCGCGAGCTCGAGACGTGCGGATCGAACCGTCCTGGACCGCGAGACTTTCGAGCAGTGCAGTCAGCATAGGTACAAATGTCGACAAAAGGCAATGCCGTTGCGGGAGAAGTGGAGCAGTTCCTGAAAAACAGTCATTCGATGCCGAAGAAGACGTCAGGTGCCGGAGGAATCCCCACCCAGGAAAGGTGCGGAACACCCCGCCGCGTCGACTGCCGACAGCTCGGTTTCCCCCGCGAATACGCACATCACGCTCGTTCTACGACGATGCTCCGCTCCGACGCGCATGGCCCGCAGCAGTGCCCCGCAGTGGCCCGCTGCGCACGCAGAGGATCCCCGCGTCACGCCACCATGAACCCGCCCGCCCGCCCCGAATGTCGCGTGCAGCGAACGCGAGATCCCCACAATTGTCGACAAAGTGGTGCACCCCGCGCGCCGACTCGACGTGCACTCGGTATGCTCGGTGCACCAGAGGATTCGTCCAGTCAGGAGGCACGTCGCCATGTCGCTCGCCGAGCCCGCAGGAACCCGCGGATCCACCTCGGATCTTCGCGACGCACTCAGGCGCGCCATCGCGTGCGGGGAGTACGCGCCCGGCGCAAAGCTGGTGGAGCGCGAGCTCACCCTCCGGTACGGTGCAGGCCGCACCGCGGTGCGCGACGCGCTGCGTCACCTCGCGGCCGAACGCATCACTGTACTCACCGAGAACCGCGGCGCTCGCGTCCGCGAGCTCAGCTATGCGGAGGCGGCCGACATCTACCAGGTACGCAGCGTGCTCGAGGGGCTCGCCGGCGAACTCTTCGCCGTGCGCGGGACACCTGACGAGAAGAAGGCATTCGCCGAATCCTTCGTCGCAGTGCGCGAGGCGATCACGAACTCCGAGATCACGGAGGCACTCCTCGCCAGCGACATCTACTACGCGCACCTGCTGCGGGGAGCTCGGAATACCGAACTGAACGAGATCGTCGAGCGGCTGCACGTCCGCATCAATCAGATCAGGCGCGTATCGCTATCGATGCGAGAACGCGCTCAGCCCACCATCGAGGCCCTGCAGCACATCGTCGACGCCGTGCTCGTCGGCGATCCCGCGGAGGCGAGGGCGGCCTGCATCGAACACATCCGGGCCTCCGCTGCAGCGACACTTCCCGTACTCGCAGCGCGCGAGCACGGCCTCTGACCGCTCACGACTCCCCGTCCTGATACAGGGACGATTCATGCGGCGGCTTTGCGAGGAGACGCAGGGCTGATCTCGCGCCGCGCGCAAGCGGCGTCAACGCTCGGCCGGCGTGCCAGGCGCAGGACACCGGGGTGGGGAACGGTACCGGATCGAGTGGGCGCGCGACCACTCCGAGGCCTTCATAGGAGTGCTCGGAGGCCGGGCGCTGAATGACGATCGAGTAGCCGATGCCTCGCGCGACGAGCGACCGCACGACCTCGTAGTCCTGGAAACGGAACGCCGGCTTCGGAAGGAAGCCCTGTCCCGCGAAGTAGCTGCGGACGTTCTCCGGGCTCGGCGAGGCGTCGAGCAGCACGAGCGTCTCGTCGCGCAGGTCCGCAGCCCGCACGCGAGGACGTGATGCGAGCCGATGACCGTGCGGCAATATCACGTGCATGCGATCCATGTACAGTTCTTCCGTCTCGATCCCCGACGCATAGCTCAGCCCGTAGCCGACCGCCAGCTCGATCTCGCCGGTGCGCAACAGCTCGACGAGCCGATCCGCGTGCCCCGTGTGCAACTGCAGCGTGACATCGGGGTGCCGCTTCCGGAAGAAGTCGAACAGCGCGGGCACGACGGTCGGGCCGAGCGATGTGAAACAGCCGATCCCCAATCGCCCCGCAAGATCCCGCCCCTGCAGAGAGGTCGCGATCCGTTCCGCCCGATCGATGACGTCACCGCTCATTTCGAGCAATTGCGCACCGAACGGCGTGAGCACGACGCCCTTCGCCTTCTGGCGGGTGAGCAGCTGACAGCCGAGAGCGGTCTCGAGGTCCGAGACCGCCGCCGCCAACGCGGAGCGGGAGACCCGCTCCTTCTCCGCCGCGGCGCTGATGCTCCCCTGCAGCGCTACCGCACGGAAGTACTCGATCTGCCGAAGCGTGAAGTTCAGCAACCGGGGTCCTCCGATCCGCACTGCCGACCACCTCGAGCCGAGGATCAGTGCGCGATCCGCGCATCTCCAGAACCTCGATGTTCTCTGCACCCGGTGGACTGGGGCGCACTGGGCGCTATCATGCCACAGGAACGCACGAATGTCGACATTCATCGAGTACCAGGCCTGCCGAGCGGCGCATCGGGAGCATCAGCGAAGACGTGAGCAGAACGGCGCATGAAAGGCCGCTTGAGCGGTGATTTCCTCGGCTGCATCAGCACGCGCGCCCGGATCCGGAATGATCGCTTTCGCGTCATCACACGCCGAATTTTCCTTCCGCATAGGGAAATATCTCCTCAATGTCGACATTTTGGATTATGGTCGGTGCAAGGACCTCGGCCCCCAATCAATTCCGGCCGCTGAGTCACCCTCCGATGTCCTTGCGCACGACCCGTGCCCGTTCGCAGTACTCCCCCGTCGCCGCAGATCCCGGAGCGCCCCGCGAACCGGACGGCGTCGTACTCAGTGCCGGTACACAGTTCGAAGGAGAACGCCATGTCCGCTCGACGCCGTCTCACCGCCCTCGCGCTCATCGCATCCGGCGCGCTCGCACTGACCGGGTGCGCAGGCTCATCCCCCGACGGCGACAGCGGAGGGGAGATCAAGCTCACCTACGCGTTCTTCGCCCCTGCCGCATCCTTCCCCGCCGTGCAGATGCAGGAGTGGGCCGACCAGCTGAATGCGAAGACCGACGGTCAGGTCGAGGTCGAGCTCTTCGTCGGAGGCACCCTGCTCGGTGCCGGCGACATCTACGAGGGCGTGAGCCAGGGCGTGGTCGATGTGGGCCTCGACTCGCCCGCGTACGACACCAGCCGCTTCCCGCTCTCGTCCGTCATCAACGTCCCCCTCGGGCTCACCGATCCGGCGGTCTCCTCCCGCGTGTTCCTCGACCTGCTCACCGAGTTCGCACCGGAGGAGTACCAGGACTACGAGGTCATCACCGCGTTCACCACTGAAGCCTCCTACCTGCAGACGCTGACTCCCGTCACCCGTCGCGCAGACCTGCAGGGAACCACGTTCCGAGGCACCGCGGCGACCATTCCGGTGCTGGAGGAGCTCGGGACCAGTCCCGTGGGGCTCCCGATGAACGAGGTCAGCGAACAGCTCAACACGAGCGTCATCGACGGCTACGCCTCTTCCCGCGAGGTACTGAAGGACTTCGGCCTCGCGGAGTCGGTGACCCACATCACCGACTACCCGATCGGGATCAGCAACAGCTTCGTCGCGGTCATGGACAAGGCGAAGTTCGACGCGCTGCCCGAGGACGTGCAGGACGCCATCGTCGATCTCCGAGAGGAGATGTCGCAGTTCGCCGCCGAGGAGCACGCTGCGGGCATCGAGGCATCCCTGGCGTACGCCGAGGAGCAGGGGGTCGAGACGGTAGACGTAGACGCATCCGACGTCGCGGCATGGGACAGCATCCTCGAGGACCGTGCGACCGCGTGGGTCGAAGCGAATGCCGATGCACCATTCGACGCCCAGGCGGTACTCGACCGAGCCCGCGAGCTTGCCGCCGAGAACGGTTGATCCTTCTGATGAACACCGTCACTCGCGTGATTCGCGGGGCGACGCTGGCGGCGTTGGCGCTCTCGGGCTCCATCCTCACCCTGCTCGTCCTCCTCCTCGTCTCCAACGTCGTGCTGCGCTTCTTCGGCATTCAGATCCTCGGACTCTACGAGATCCTGACCGCTCTCACCGTCGTGATGCTCGGTATGAGCCTCGGCGATTCCCAGCGGGAGAAGCAGCACGTCGCGATCGATCTCCTCACGTCGAAGTTTTCGCAGCGCGTGCAAGATGCACTCGCCGTCATAATGACTCTGCTCTCGATCGTCGTGGTCGCGGTCGTTGCGGTGGCCCTCGCACGATATGCACGATTCCAGATCACGGCGGCGGCTGCCTCCGAGATCCTGAGAGTCCCCACCTGGCCCGCGCTGAGCGCCCTCATCCTCGGGTTCGCGCTGCTCGCGATCGTGCTCCTCATCGACGGCACCCGCCGAGCCACCTCGCTGCTCACCGGGGTCAGGACGAAGGAGATCTGGTGAACCCCGAGACCATCGCCCTCATCGGAATCCTTCTGCTGTTCCTCCTGATCGCTCTCCGAATGCCGATCGCGTTCGCGATGGCGGGAATCGGGCTCCTGGGCATGTTCATGCTCACCGGCGCAGAGGCGTCGATGCAGCTCATCGCCGGCGACGTCTTCCGGCAGTTCGGCACGCTCAGCATGGCGGTCGTCCCGCTCTTCATCTTCATGGGGCAGATCGTCTACCACACGGGGATGAGCTCCAAGCTGTTCGACGCGTCCTACAAGTGGTTCGGCGCTCTCCCGGGCGGGCTCGCCGCGACCACGCTCGTGTCGAGCGCGATGTTCTCTGCAGTATCGGGTTCGAACTCCGCAGGAACGGCGACGATCGGCGCCATCGCGATGCCCGAGATGAAGAAGTACCGCTACGACCGGCGCTTCGCGAGCGGCACCGTCGCCATCGGAGGCACCCTCGGCATCCTGATCCCGCCGTCGACCGCGCTCATCATCGTCGCGGTGCAGGCGGAGCAGTCGATCGCGACGCTGTTCCGTGCCTCGCTCTTCCCGGCCTTCGTCGTCACCGCCCTACTCGTCGCCACGGCATTTCTGCGGGCGGGCTTGACGCCCTCGCTCGCGCCACGCGGGCCGAAGTACGGCTGGGGCGAGCGCTTCCGCTCTCTGAACGGGACCGTCGAGATCGTGATCCTCTTCGGTGTCTCCGTCATCGGCATGCTCGTCGGTTGGTTCACACCGACCGAGGCCGCGGGTGTGGGCGCCTTCGGCGCAGTCGCCATCGGACTCATCACCCGGCAGCTCACGTGGGAGAAGTTTCGGATCGCAACCGTCGAGACACTGCGCATCACCGCGTTCGTGGTCATGCTCATCGTGTCAGCGGTGATCTTCGGACGATTCCTGACGCTGACGAGGCTGCCCTTCGAACTCGCCGGCTGGGCGGCCGACCTCCCCGTGGCGCCCGTCGTGGTGCTCCTGCTCGTGCTCGGAATCTATCTCGTCGGCGGCGCGCTCATGGACGGGCTCGGATTCCTCGTACTCAGCATTCCGCTGTTCTACCCGCTGCTCGAGACTCTGGGCTACAACCTGATCTGGGCGACCATCGTCGTCGTCCTCGTGACCACCTTCGGGGCGGTGACCCCACCCGTCGGCGTGAACGCGTTCATCGTCGCGGGCATCGACCGGGAGCTGAGCATCCTCGACGTGTTCCGGGGATGCCTCTCCTACTATCTGCCATACGCGCTCGCCATCGCCGCGTTCATCATCTGGCCATCGCTCATCTTGTTCGCGGTCTAGCGCCGAACTCGGAGAGGAATCCCATGCACGCCGAGATCCCCGTAGCTCACATCGTCGGGCGCACCCTCGCGGTGCGCGGCGTCGATACCGTATATGGCGTCGTCGGCAGCGGCAACTACGAGGCGACCTCGGCGCTTCGAGGCGGTGGCGCCCGATTCATCGCGGCCCGCCACGAGGGCGCCGCAGTGTCGATGGCAGATGCGCATCACCGAGCCTCGGGGCGAATCGCAGCAGTGACCGTGCACCAGGGTCCCGGTCTGACGAACGCACTGACCGCCCTCGGCGAGGCCGCCAAGTCCGGCGTTCCTCTCGTGGTTCTCGCCGGCGCGGCGGCAGCCTCGGCGCGACGCTCCAATTTCCTCGTGAACCAGGAGGCGCTCGCCGTGTCGGTCGGAGCCGGCGTCGAGACGCTGACCAGCCCGGAAACGGCCGCCGCCGACACCGCCAGGGCGCATCAGCGCGCACGCGAGGAGATGCGCCCGATCGTCCTGAACATGCCGATCGATCTGCAGGAAGTAGGCGTGGCCTTCGATCCCGCGGGCATCCCCGCACCGCGCGAACGGACGCACGCGCTGCCGGCGACGGACGCTCTCGACCGGGCGGTCGCCGAACTGCGGCACGCAACTCGCCCGGTCATCGTGGCGGGCCGAGGAGCCTGGCTCTCCGGTGCGGGGGCGACGCTGTCCCGGCTCGCCGAGAGGCTTAATGCACCGCTGATGACGAGCGCGATGGCGCTGGGCATGTTCGCCGGCGACCCCCGCGACCGCGGGATCTGCGGTGGGTTCTCGGATCCGCAGGGCGTCGAGACGTTGGAGTCCGCGGACCTGCTGCTCGCAGTGGGGGCATCGCTCACCTCCTGGACCACTCGCGGCGGATCGGTGTTCGCCGCTCACCAGCGCATCATCCGTGTGGACTCCTCCCCGACCTCGATCGATGCCGGAGTGTCGCACGAGACGCTGCTGCACGGAGACGCTGACGCGACCGCGCGCGCACTGCTGGATCGACTCGGAGGCGAAACGCCGAGATCCACCGCGCTCCGTCTTCGTGCGGAGTCCCGCGACCCCGAACCTCGGACCGGCGCGCCGACTACGCGGACGACCCGGGCTGTGAGCGGTTGGGTGGATGCCGATGCGGCTACGGTCCTGCTCGATACCATGCTGCCCGAACAGCGCACCCTCGTCGTCGACGGCGGACACTTCATCGGCTGGCCCGTGCGCGGCATCCGGGTCCCGGATCCGTCCGGATTCATCTTCTCGAGCGCCGGATTCCAGTCGATCGGACTCGGCATGGGCAGCGCGGTAGGGGCAGCGATCGCACGGCCCGACCGACTCACGGTCCTGGCGACGGGCGACGGCGGATATCAGATGGCCATCTCGGAGCTGGAGACGATGATTCGTCTCCAGCTGCCGATCCTGGTCGCGGTATACAACGACGCCGCCTATGGGGCCGAAGTGCATCACTTCGGCCCCGACGAACCGTTCGTCGATCAGGTGCGCTTTCCTGCCGTCGACATCGCAGCCGCGGCCGCAGGAGCAGGCGCGACCGGCCTCACCGTGACGACGCTCGAGGCGCTCGAGCGAGTGAAGCCGTGGATGGAGGATCCCCGCGGCCCGCTCGTGCTCGACATGCGCATCGATCCCTCCGTGTCGGGCCCCTGGGCCGAACAGGATTTCCTGCGCCACTGAGGCACCGCCTGCGAGATCAGCGGTCAGCCCCGCGCTTCCGGGGGCCAGCGCAGCAGAGCCCGATTCGCGAGCCTCTGCGCAAGCAGTGTGAGTGCGTATCCGAGTACGCCGGCGACGAGAAGCAGCCCGAACGACTGCGCGGACTGATACGAACGCTGCGCGGTCAGCAGCAAGGTGCCGACCCCGTGCGCCGAGGTGAGCATCTCGACCAGGATCGTCACGATGAGCGCGAGCGGAACAGCCACCCGATATCCGATGAGCATGCCGGGCACGGCGGCCGGGAGCAGCATCTTCGCCATCTCCTGCGTCTTCGTCAGCTGCAGCGTCCGTGCCACGCTCGAGTACTGCGCCGGCCGTGCCTGCACCGCTTGCAGGGTGTTCATGAGTACCGGCCAGCTCGCGGCGAACGCCACCGCGACCAGACTCGTCGTGAGCCCGCTTCCCCAGGCGAGCACGGCGATCGGCACGATGACCGGGGCCGGCAACGCGCGCAAGAACTCGAGCAGCGGGGTCAGCGCTCGCTCGAGCCGCGGCGATGCGCCGATGAGCACCCCGAGCACAGCCCCCACCGCCATCGCGATCAGCAGGCCGAGGGCGAATGTGAGAAGCGTGGACCCGGCCCCCAGAGCGAGCGGACCCGGGCCGAGAGCGGCCAGAGCGACGAACCAGGAGGACGGCGGCGGCAGCTGCGGACTCGGCGCGATCGCACCGACGGCCTCCCACAGCAGCAGGATCGCGATCAGCGGGGTGAAGCCGATCAGTGCCAGCCGCAGCGGGGAACGGGGATCGCGCGCGACTCCGGTCATGCCGTCCTCCTTCGAATGGGCCGCAGTCTCCCCGCGAGCGCGACCAGCAGCGCGTTCAGTGCGAGCGCGAGCAATCCGGCCACCACGATGTACAGGTAGAGCGCTCCGGGCTTGAGCGCCTGCTGGGAGAACACGATCTGGTACCCGAGCCCCTCCGGGTTGCCGACCATCTCCGAGACTACGGCGAGGATGACAGCGAGTGACAGCGCGAGCCTGGCACCGACGAGGATCACCGGTGCCGCCCAAGGCAGCGTCACCCTGAAGAGCGTGTGCGCCCGCTTCAGCCTGAGCGTGGCGCATACCTCGTGCGTCTGCCGCGGCACCTGCCGTACGCCGAGAGCGGTGTTCACGAGTATCGGCCAGAGACAGCCGTAGAAGATCACTGCGACCTCCATCGAAATGCTGAAGCCGAAGATGAGCACCAGAGGCGCGATGAGCGCCACCGGCGGAAGCGCCCGCAGCACGTCGATGGACGATGCGGACGCAATCCAGGCCGCCTTCGAGTATCCGATCCAAGCGCCGACACCCACGCCGAACACGAGCGCGAGCGTCCACCCGAGGAGTGCGGCGAGAGAAGTGTGCGCGGTCGCGACGAGCAGGTCGTGCACCACGCGGTCATCGCCCAGAGCGGCGACGACATCGATCGGTCCCGCCACCGTGCTCTGCCCGGGGGCGAGCAGCGACACGGTCAGCTGCCATGCGACCGCGAATCCGACGATGACCAGGACGCCGCTCGGGTTGATCCGGCGCCAGACACTCACGTCGATCCCTCTGACTCGCTCGGATGGCCGAGGGCACGGTGCACCTCATGGCGCAACCTGACGAATTCTTCGTCCTCTCGTGTCGCGATCTGATCACGCGGGCGAGCGAAGCGCACCTCGTACTCGGCCTCGACCTTCGCGGGCGACCCTCCGAGCACGAGCACGCGATCACCGAGGTAGATCGCTTCTTCGACGTCGTGCGTGATGAACACGGTGCTCGTTCCCTGCACGGACTGGATGCGGGCGATCTCGTCCTGGAGCTCCGCCCTCGTGATCGCGTCGAGCGCACCGAACGGCTCGTCCATGAGCAGCACGTCCGGTTCGAGCGCCATGGCCCGGGCGATCTGCACACGCTGCTGCATGCCCCCGGAGAGCTGCCAGGGAAAGCGATCGGCGGCGTGCGAGAGCTTCACCAGGTCGACCATCCGCTCGACCCGCTCGCGCCGTTGCTCCTTGGTGAGCGACTGAGACAGCAATCCGAGTTCGATGTTCTCGCGAACGGTCCGCCACGGCATCAGACTGCTGACGTAGTCCTGAAATACCATCACGACGCCCTCGGGCGCCCCCGACACCTCGGTTCCGCGGTACCGTACCAGACCGCCCGTGGGGGCGGCCAGTCCACCGAGCAGACGCAGCAACGTGGATTTGCCGGTGCCGGATCCGCCCACGATCGTCAGGATCTCCCCCGCGTCGACGCGCAAGCGCACGCCCTCGAGCACGGTCGTGCTACCGGCCTTCGCGGGGTACGAGACGCTGACGTCTTCCACGGAGAACAGGGTCGCCCCCGTGACCTCCGCAGGAGCCTCATCGTACGCGTCGAGAGTATCGGCTTCAGCGGTCAACGGATCAGCCCTGCTTCCCGGCAGGATAGATCTTCGCCGGGTCGACGTCCGAGGCCGAGCCCTGGAGTTGTCCGTTCTCCTCGAGCACCTTGGCCCAGAGCGCCACCTCGTCCGGATCGATGCTCGTCGTGTAGGTCGGCAGGGTGACCGATTTCACGACCTCCTCGGGCAGCTGAGTGCTGTCGGAGAGCACGGCGCGCGCTGCGACTTCGTCCTCGGCGATGAACTCGGCGGCCCGCTCGAGCGCGCTGGTGAACTTCGCGAGTGCGTCCGGGTTGTTCTCGACGAACTCCCCCGTGGCCATGAGACTGACGAATGCCACCGGGTCCGAGATCCTCGTGAGCGGGTTCACGAGCTCACGAGCACCGCTCGCGAGGAGTTGACCGCGGAAGGGCTCGAGGGATTCGACGGCGTCTACGCGCCCGTTCGCGAGCTGATCCGCCATGTTCGGAAACGGGATCTCGGTGATCGTCACCGAATCGGCGCTGACCCCGCCGCCGATGAGCCAATTCACGACGGACGGGTGGAGATTGCCTCCGAGGGTGGCCGCCGCGATGGTCTTGCCTTCGAGGTCCTCGACCGATTCGATCGGGCTGTCGCCCGGCACGAGAACGCCGACCGTCGGATTGTCCGCACTCTCCTCGGCGACGCCGGTCGCGATCACCAGGTCGAGGCCCTGCTGCTGCTGCAGGATCACGTCTGCGATCGTCGACGAGCCCAGGTCGTACTGCTTGCCCATCGCTCCCGCAAGCGCTCCGAGGTTCTGCACCGGCTCGAGCGTCACCTCGAGCCCCTCGTCGACGAAGTAGCCGTTCGCGTCCGCGACGAGCAGCGGAAGGTTGTTCGCGTTCGCGATGAGCGCGACGCGCACCTCGGACGTCTGCTCGCCCGCTTCCGGGCCATCTCCCCCGCCCCCGCACCCCGTCAGGGCGAGGGCAGCGGCGGTCCCGGCCGCGGCGAATACATAGCGGAATCGGTGATTCACAGTGGATCTCCTCATCGAGCGGTATATCAAACCGTGCGCTCGACCGAGCGCATCCACAGTGTTTCATGTGCGAAACTTCAGAACCAGGCCGGCGCGGGTTGAAATTCCGGCGTCGTACGCAGCATTTTCCGTCCCACCGGACCTGCGACGAACTCCCGTGCCGGGGCGAGACCGGCGATCATCGCGAACAAGCGCCCGGAATGGGCCCCGCGATCGCGACGTCGCCCGAGCATGCGGGACTCCCCCGCAGCCATGACCCGAGCGCGCGGAGCGGCGCTAGACCGCGAGGCGCTCCTGCACCACCGCGGCGAGATCGTCGGCGAGCCCCTGCGCCTGCTCGACGGCTTCGGCCTCGACCATCACGCGCACGACGGGCTCCGTTCCCGACGGTCGCAGCAGGACACGACCCTTGCCGCCCAGCGCCACCTCGGCCTGGTGCACCGCCTGCTGCAGCACCGCATCGCCGCTGACGCCGGCGCGGTCGACGCCGCGCACGTTCACCAGCACCTGCGGATAGACCGTCATGCAGCGCGCCAGCTCGGCGAGGCTCTTCCCGCTGCGCTTCACCTCGGCGGCGATGTGCAGCCCGGTGAGGATCCCGTCGCCCGTGGTCGCGTAGTCGCTCATGATCACGTGCCCCGACTGCTCGCCTCCGAGGGAGTAGCCCTGCGCGTTGATCGCCTCCAGCACGTAACGATCCCCGACGGCGGTCTCGACCACGTCGATCCCATTGTCGGCCATCGCGAGCTTCAGCCCGAGATTGGACATCACAGTCGCCACGAGCGTGTTCTGCTCGAGCTTGCCGCGGGCCGCCATCGAGAGCGCCAGTATCGCCATGATCCGATCGCCGTCGACCACGTTGCCCTCGGCGTCCACGGCGAGGCAGCGGTCCGCATCGCCGTCGTGCGCGATGCCGAGGTCGGCGCGGTGCGCCGTCACTGCGGCGATGAGCGGCTCGAGGTGGGTGGATCCCACGCCGTCGTTGATGTTGAAGCCGTCGGGATCGTTGCCGATCACCGTCACCCTGGCTCCGGCGTCCGAGAAGACGTCGGGCGAGATGCCGGCCGCTGCGCCGTGGGCGCAGTCGAGCACCACGTGCAAGCCGTCGAGCCGCGCACCGTCGAGCGTGCCGAGCAGGTGCACGAGGTAGCGATCCTCCGCATCCGCGAAGCGGCGGATCCTGCCCACCTCGCGGCCGGTGACCGCGATCGCCGGCCCCTCCATGGCCGCCTCGATCTCGTCCTCGATCTCGTCGGCGAGCTTGCGCCCGCCCTCGGCGAAGAACTTGATCCCGTTATCCGGTGCGGGGTTGTGCGACGCGGAGACCATCACGCCGAAGTCGGCCCCGGTGTCGGCGACGAGATACGCCGCAGCGGGGGTCGGGATCACCCCGGCGTCGAGTACGTCGACTCCGACCGACGCCAGACCGGCGGCCACGGCCGATGAGATGAACTCGCCGGACACGCGCGGGTCGCGCGCGACCACGGCGGTAGCGCGACGGCTCTCGCTCCGGGCTGAACGCCCGAGAACGAGAGCCGCTGCGTGCGCGAGGTGCAGGGCCAAATCGGCGGTCACATCGACCCCCGCCAGGCCCCGCACCCCATCGGTGCCGAACAGGCGTCCCATGGAACGGTTGGCTCCGATTAGCGCTTCGAGTACTGAGGCGCCTTGCGGGCCTTCTTGAGACCGGCCTTCTTGCGCTCCTTGATTCGGGCGTCGCGGCTGAGGAAGCCGGCCTTCTTCAGGGTGGGGCGGTTGTGCTCGGCGTCGATCTCGTTGAGTGCGCGAGCGATCGCGAGGCGCAGCGCACCGGCCTGGCCCGAGGGGCCGCCGCCGACGATGCGGGCGATCACGTCGTACGAGCCGTTCAGCTCGAGCACCGTGAACGGGTCGGTGATGAGCTGCTGGTGCAGCTTGTTCGGGAAGTACTCGTCGAGCTCACGACCGTTGACGGTCATCTTGCCCGAGCCGGGGACCAGGCGCACGCGGGCGATGGCCTGCTTGCGGCGGCCGACGGCGGCACCGGGAACGGTGAGCGCGGGGCGCGGGGTGGAAACGGCGGCCTGCGAGGCGGGCGTCTCGGTGGTGTAGCTCTCGGGGGCCACGGTCTGCTCTTCAGTCACTGTGCAGTCTCTCTCTGAATGTCTCGTCGTCGCCGCGATTACTGCGCGACCTGGCCGAAGGTGTAGGGGGTGGGCTGCTGAGCCGCGTGCGGGTGCTCGGCACCGCGGTAGACCTTCAGCTTGCGGAAGAGATCGGCTCCGAGCGAGTTCTTCGGCAGCATGCCGCGGATCGCCTTCTCGACGGCGCGCTCGGGGTTCTTCTCGAGCAGCTCGGTGTAGCTGACCGAGCGCAGGCCGCCCGGGTAGCCCGAGTGGCGGTAGGCCAGCTTCTTGGCCGCCTTGTTCGCCGTCAGCACGACCTTGTCGGCGTTGACGATGATGACGTAGTCGCCCATGTCCATGTGGGGGGCGAAAGTGGGCTTGTGCTTGCCGCGGAGCAGGGCCGCGGCGTGCGAGGCGAGGCGGCCGAGCACGACGTCGGTGGCGTCGATGACGAGCCAGTCGTGCTTCTGGTCGGCGGCCTTCGGCGAGTATGTGCGAGTCACTGGAGTGCTGCTTTCTGTCGAATTGGAGGTGTTCGTGAATCCCACTCCGGTGCCCGGTCCCCTGGGGGTGCTCGAACGCTTGGAGGGCTCAACAAATCGGGTGCTTGCGCACCAAAGGTCGAGTTTAGCACAGGATCACCGCGGACTCGCGCGCCGGATCCGCGCCTTCCCGCGCCCTTCCCGCGGTGTGCTCGAGCACCGGAGCACCCGAGCACCGGAGCCCGCTATGCGAGAGGATCCCGCCGCGCCCGCGTCCGCTCCGCGCGCGCCGCCAGCTGATCCTCAGGCGGGTACGCGATCTCCTCGAGCGAGAGCCCGTGCGCGGGCATCACTGTGAACCGGCTCGTGCGCTCCCGCGCGTCGCGCAGTGCGGACAGCTCGGCCTCGCCGATCCTGCCGCTGCCGACCGCCACGACGGCGCCGACGAGCGCGCGCACCATCGAGTGGCAGAACGCATCGGCCTCGATCCGTGCGGCGTAGGCGCCGTCCTCGGTCTCGCGCCACTCGAAGCAGCGGAGATCCCGCACCGCCGTCGCCCCCTCGCGCGCCTTGCAGAAGCTGGTGAAGTCGTTGAGCCCCAGCAGCTCATCGCTGGCGCGCTGCATCGCGCCGAGATCGAGCGCGCTGGGCACCTCTGCGGTGAAGCGCGCGGTGAGCGGATCCCGGCGCATCCCTCCTCCCCGCAGGCGGTACTCGTACCGCCTGCGCAGGGCGGAGAAGCGGGCGTCGAACTCGGCGGGAACCTCGCTCGCGGCGTGCACCACGATGTCCGGTGCGCTGCGCTTCAGCACGCCGTTGACCTTGCGGGCGCGGATCCGCGCCTCCGCCGTCGCGTCCGATCCGGCATTGCCCGCGCGCCGAGAACTCCACTTCGCCAGCTGTCCCGCGGTCACGTCGAGATGGGCCACCTGGCCCCGCGCGTGCACCCCCGCATCGGTGCGCCCCCCGACGGTGAGGCGCACCGGCTCGGTCGCGCGCAGCAGTACGGCGAGGGCGGCCTCCAGCTCCCCCTGCACCGTCCGCAGGCCGGGCTGCGTCGCCCACCCGGAGAAGTCGGTGCCGTCGTAGGCGAGATCCAGGCGCATCCGAACACGGGGCGCCGCCTCGGCCGGATCCGGATCAGCGTTCACCCTTCGATCCTGCCAGATCGATCCTCCGAGCGGCTGCGAGCGGTCCACGACGCGGCTCGCGGAACGGGCATTCGGTTTCAGGCCCCTCTCCAACCCGGCAGCCCGGCAGCCTTCTCGCCGCGCGCGGCGTACACTGGATTGCGGCGCCCGGCATCGCTGTCCCCCGACTCCGCGCCGACGAAAGACTTACATGGCCTCCTCCTCGACCGATCAGACCCCCGCGCGCTCGCGGCGGTTCGGCGGCCTCGACGGACTTCGCGCCATCGCGGTGGGCCTGGTCGTCTGGTACCACCTGTTCCCTGCGGCACTGCCCGGCGGATTCCTCGGCGTCGACGTCTTCTTCGTGATCAGCGGGTTCCTCATCACCTCGCTGCTGCTGCGCGAGATCCAGCAGCACGGTCGCATCCGGCTGGGTGCGTTCTGGCGGCGGCGCGCCCGCCGACTGCTCCCCGCGCTCGCGCTGGTGCTGCTCGTGAGCACCGGAGCCGCGCTGCTTGTCGGCGGTGATCTGCTCGTCGGCATCGCCGGGCAGCTCGGCGGCGCGGCCTTCTTCGTGAGCAACTGGGTCTACATCGCGACCGGAGCCGACTACTTCGCGCGCGACACCCCTGAGCTGTTCCGCAACACCTGGTCGCTGTCGATCGAAGAGCAGTTCTACATCGTCCTCCCGCTGCTCCTGCTCGTCCTCGTGCGGGCGCGCGGCCGCGGTGCACGCGCGCTCTCGCTCGTGATCCTGGGCCTGCTCTCCGCAGCGCTCATGTGGGGCTTGTCGCTCGCCGGCGTCGATCCCACGCGAATCTACTTCGGATCGGACAGCCACACCTTCGGCCTCTTCCTCGGTGCCGCAATGGCCGTGCTGCTGCACCGCGGGGCGCAGTCGCCGGCCCCGGACCAGATGAGCCGCTCCCGTCAACTGATCACCGGCGGCACGGCTCTCGTCGGCATGGGCGTGCTCGGGTGGCTCGCGTGGACGCTGCCGGAGGCCGGCCCGGCGAGCTTCGAAGGGGGCTTCCAACTCGCGACTGCGGCCGCGCTCGCCATCGTCTGGGGTGTCACCCGGCCGGGGGCCTGGGCCGGCCGGGCACTCGATGCGGCGCCGCTGCGGTGGATCGGTGAGCGCTCGTACGGGATCTACCTCTGGCACTGGCCCCTGCTCATCATCTTCGGCGCCGCGTTCGGATCGGGCGCCGGGTGGATCGTGCCCGCCCTCACGCTGCTCGTCACGCTGCTCTTCGCGTCGGCGTCGTACCGCTTCGTGGAGCAGCCGGTGCGACGCTTCGGTCTGCGCCGCTCCCTGCGACTGCTGGTGCGCACCGGGGATCATTCGCGCCGTCAGCGCCTCGTCGCGATCGGTCTCGGCGCCCTGCTCGCCGCGACTGTCCCGGCGACCGCGTACGCCGTGGTCACGGCGCCGCAGCAGAGCTCCGCGGCAGCGGCCGTGGCTCGCGGGCAGGCGGCGCTCGAGCGGAGCGGGACCGACGCGGCGGAGACACCCGGACCGACCGACGCCGAACGCGACGCAGGCTCCGCACCGGAGAAGCCCGCCACTGCGACGGCACCCGGGAGCGACGAACCCGAAGCCCACCGCGGCCCCGCCTCCCCGCCGGCGGCGGGCGAGGACGCCGCCGCTGCAATCCCGATCTCACCGGATGGACGCGACATCAGCGCCGTCGGCGACTCGGTCATGCTCGCGAGCCTCCCCGAACTGGAGCAGGCCCTCCCCGGCATCGCCGTCGATGCCGCGGTCTCGCGCGGCATGGGGGCCGGTGTGGGGATCGTGTCCGAGTTGTCGTCTCAGGGGACGCTGAGATCGGTGCTCGTGGTCGGGCTCGGGACGAACGGGCCGGTACAGCCGGAGGACCTCGAGGCCATTCGGCAGACGGCGGGAGTTCGACCGGTGGTGCTCGTCAACGCGCACGCGGATCGGGACTGGATCCCCGGCGTCAACCAGACGCTCGCCGACTTCGCCGCAGCGCATCGCGGCATCGTGCTCGCGGACTGGGACGGGGCGGTCAGCGGCGTGCCGGACGCGCTCGCGGGCGACGACATCCACCCGAATCCGAGCGGAGGCGAGATCTACGCCGCATCGGTGCAGCGGGCACTCGACGAGCTGCAGCAGCCCGGCGAGGCTCTCGGCTTCGCCCTGCCCCGTCGCTGAGTCCTCCGCCCGGTCCCGTGTCTCGTTCACAAGGCCGCGCGCTCGGACCCGGACCGGACGGTCCGCGCCGGCCCGTCAGCGCAGTCCCGCGCGCTCGGAGCCGCTGACCCAGGCCCGCCCTACTTCTCCACAGACGCCGCACACGTATCTCCGAGCATTCGCGCGCCAGAAGTTGTCACCAAAACAGCCGGGAGGCCGCACCTAGTGACGCGCGAAAGAGGGGCTGACCCGCGAACCGTGGGCTGACCCGCGAACCGTGGGCTGACCCGCGAACCGTGGGCTGACCCGCGACGAGGGACTGACCCGCGAGCCAGACACCACGGGACCGCGCCCGGCGGGATCGCGCGCCGCAGGGCCGCGCGCGGCGGGGCAGGCAGACCGGGCCAGACATCCACCGGGCGCCGATGCGGATCGCCCGCGCGGCCCCGCGCACCACCCCACCCCACGACGACGGTGACGAGTGCGAATACGGCGCCGTTGCCGAGGCCGAAGCGAGGGAGGAAGCCGAAGACCCGCAGACACGCAGACACGCAGACCCGCAGACCCGCAGATACGCAGACGCGCAGACGCGAAGCGCCCCGTGATCCAGCTCGGATCACGGGGCGCTTCGCATATGCGCGGGTGCGGGCCCTACTCGGCCTTCTCCTCGGCGGGGGCCTCAGCGGCCTCGGCGGCCTCCTCGGCGGGAGCCTCCGCGGCCTCCACAGCCGCCTCGGTCTCCTCAGCCTGGGGCTCGTCGGCGGGCGCCTCGGCAGCAGCAGCCTTCTGAGCCTTCGGCTTCGGGTTGACCGGCTCCAGAACCAACTCGATCACGGCCAGCGGGGCGTTGTCACCCTTGCGGAAGCCGGTCTTGATGATGCGGGTGTAGCCGCCCTCGCGGTTCTCGACCAGCGGCGCGATCTCGGTGAAGAGCTCGTGCACGACCGACTTGTCGAGGATCTGACGCATCACGCGGCGACGGGCGTGCAGGTCGCCGCGCTTCGCGAAGGTCACGAGACGCTCGGCCACGGGCTGCAGGCGCTTGGCCTTGGTCTCCGTGGTCTGGATGCGCTTGTGCTCGAACAGCTGCGACGCCATCTGGTTCAGCATCAGGCGCTGGTGTGCGGGGCCGCCGCCGAGGCGGGCGCCCTTCGTGGGCTTGGGCATTGTTTACTCCAGTAAGTGTGCGATCGGGCGGGACGATGCCGGATCGTTAGTTGTTGTCGTCTTCGTAGCTGTAGAACTGCGCGCCGTCGAAGCCGGGCACGGCGTCCTTCAGCGACAGGCCCATCTCGGTGAGCTTGTCGCGCACCTCGAAAACGGACTTCTGACCGAAGTTGCGGATGTTCATGAGCTGCGCCTCGGAGAGCGCCACCAGCTCGCTCACCGTGTTGATGCCCTCGCGCTTCAGGCAGTTGTAGCTGCGCACCGAGAGATCGAGATCCTCGATCGGGATCGAGAGCTCACCCTCGGTCACGACCTCGACGGGCGCGGGCCCGATCTCGACGCCCTCGGCAGCCGTGTTGAGCTCGCGGGCGAGGCCGAACAGCTCCACCAGAGTCGAGCCGGCCGACGCGATCGCGTCGCGCGGGCTGATCGCGGGCTTGGTCTCGACGTCGACCACCAGACGGTCGAAGTCGGTGCGCTCACCCGCACGCGTGGCCTCCACGCGGTAGGTGACCTTGAGCACCGGTGAGTAGATCGAGTCGACCGGAATGCGGCCGACCTCGGCGTCCTCGTTGCGGTTCTGCACGGCCGAGACGTACCCGCGACCGCGCTCGATCGTCAGCTCGAGCTCGAACTGCGCCGAATCGCCGAGGGTGGCGATCACGAGCTCGGGGTTGTGCACCTCGACCCCCGCGGGAGCGGAGATGTCGGCAGCGGTCACCTCGCCCGCACCGGTCTTGCGCAGGTACGCGGTGATCGGCTCGTCATGCTCGCTCGAGACGACGAGATCCTTGATGTTGAGGATGATCTCGGTGACGTCCTCGGTCACGCCGGGAATGGTCGTGAACTCGTGGGCGACGCCCTCGAAGCGCACGCTCGTCACCGCGGCGCCCGGGATCGACGAGAGCAGGGTGCGACGCAGCGAGTTGCCGAGCGTGTAGCCGAAGCCGGGCTCGAGCGGCTCGATGGCGAAGCGCGAACGGTACTCGGAGATCGATTCTTCAGTCAGAGTGGGTCGCTGTGCAATGAGCACTGTGTGTGGTCCTTTCGCTGGAGTCCGCTATATGACTCATGCGTTGTGTGGAAAGGGGCCCAGGGATGGCGAGAAGCGTCCTGAGCGATCGGCCCCGGCCGCGCAAGGTGAGGAGCTCAGCCCTGGCGCGGCCGGAGGCCGCCGGCGTTCGCCGCGCACACGCGGCGAAGCCATCAGCTCAGACGCGGCGACGCTTCGGCGGGCGGCAGCCGTTGTGCGTCTGCGGGGTGACGTCGGTGATCGACCCGACCTCGAGGCCGGCGGCCTGCAGCGAGCGGATCGCCGTCTCGCGACCCGAACCCGGGCCCTTCACGAAGACGTCGACCTTCTTCATGCCGTGCTCCTGCGCCTTGCGCGCTGCGGACTCGGCCGCGAGCTGCGCGGCGAAGGGGGTGGACTTGCGCGAGCCCTTGAAGCCGACCCCGCCGGAGGAGGCCCAGCTGATCACGGCGCCGGTGGTGTCGGTGATCGAAACGATCGTGTTGTTGAACGTCGACTTGATGTGGGCCTGGCCCACGACCACGTTCTTCTTGTCCTTGCGACGCGGCTTGCGAGCCGCCGTCTTTGGTGCAGCCATTGAGTGTTCTCCTGAAAGCTCTGTGTGATGGTCGAGAGGACCGGCAGTTACTTCTTCTTGCCGGCGACGGTGCGCTTCGGACCCTTGCGGGTGCGGGCGTTCGTCTTGGTGCGCTGACCATGCACGGGCAGGCCCTTGCGGTGGCGGAGACCCTGGTAGCTGCCGATCTCGACCTTGCGGCGGATGTCGGCTGCGACCTCGCGGCGGAGGTCGCCCTCAACCTTGAAGTTGCCTTCGATGTAGTCGCGGAGCGCGACGAGCTGGTCGTCGGTGAGATCCTTGACGCGGATGTTGCCGTCGATCCCGGTGTCGGCGAGGGTCTTCAGCGCGCTGGTGCGGCCGACCCCGTAGATGTACGTGAGTGCGATCTCGACGCGCTTGTCGCGCGGGATGTCGACTCCTGCAAGACGTGCCATTCTGGCTCTCCTTGGCGGTAGTGGAGGTGTGGTGCGCATCGGGGGTTCGGGCCTCCGACCCGAGGTGTCCCCCGGAGTGAGCCTGTGGGCTCACCGCAGATTTCGGTTGAACGCGATGCGTTCGCCCTTGAGAATTCTGCTCGGGTTCTTCGATGCGCTGGATGGGTGTTCAGTTGTGTCGTGCTCTGCAGCGAAGCTCGACCGTTCGTGCCGGGCACTGACCGGTCGGTCCCGCTTCGTCGCGCATCGGACGGACTCGCCGTCGCGGTGCGCTCCGGATCAGCCCTGACGCTGCTTGTGGCGCGGGTTGCTCTTGCAGATCACCATGACGCGGCCGTGGCGACGGATGACCTTGCAGTGATCGCAGATCGGCTTGACGCTGGGCTTGACCTTCATGATGTTTCCTTCGTTGTTCGCTGTCCTCGTACTCACGGGATGCCGCGAGCCGTTACTTTCCAGCGACCTACTTGTAGCGGTAGACGATGCGGCCGCGGGTCAGATCGTAGGGCGTCAGCTCGACGATCACGCGGTCCTCGGGAAGGATGCGGATGTAGTGCTGACGCATCTTGCCCGAGATATGAGCGAGTACCTTGTGTCCATTGGTCAGCTCGACGCGGAACATCGCGTTCGGCAGAGCCTCGACAACCTGTCCCTCGATCTCGATGACGCCGTCTTTCTTCGCCATAGCCTCACTATCGCTTGCGTAGGTGTGTGCTGGTCTTGCGAATGCCCGGCGTCCGATTTCGCGAACGCGAAAACAGGCGCAAAGCACCAAAGATCAAGAGTACACTCGAATCCCAGATCGCGCAACACTCCCGGATGCGCGCACTGAATGGGCTACGGGATCGGGACCGGGGTCACGCCGAGCGGCGCGAGGCCCGCGGCCCCACCGTCCTCGGCGGTCAGCACCCAGATCCCGTCGCGGTGCACCGCGACGGAGTGCTCCCACTGCGCGCTCATCGACCCGTCGGCCATGGTGACCGTCCAGTCGTCGTCCTCGACGTAGCTGTCGATGCCGCCGGCCGAGATGATCGGCTCGATAGCCACCACCAGTCCGGGCTTCACCTCGGGACCGCGGCGCCGAACCGGCACGTTGAAGACCGGCGGATCCTCGTGCATGCTGCGCCCGATCCCGTGGCCGATGTAGTCCTCGAGAACGCCGAAGTCGCTGTTGGCGCGCACATAGCCGGAGACCGCCTCACCCACCTCGCCCAGGTGGGAGGCCGACGCCAGCCGCGCGATCCCTCGCCACATCGCCTGCTCGGTGACGTCGCTGAGCTTCTGCATCGCGGCCGTGTGCTCGGGACGCGCGGGATCGGGCAGAACAGCGGAGAACGCCGCGTCGCCGTGCCAGCCGCCGATGACCGCTCCCGCGTCGAGCGCCACGATATCGCCCGGCTCGAGCGGGCGCGCCGTCGGGATCGCGTGCACCACGTGCTGGTTGACATTGGCGCAAATGGTGTGCCGGTAGCCCGGCTCGAGCATGAAGTTGGGCTCGCCGCCGCGAGAACGGATCGCGTCCTCGGCGATGGAGTCGAGCTCGAGGGTGCTGATGCCCGGGCGCACCGCCGCGCGCATCGCCTGCAGCGCGGCACAGGTCGCCAGACCCGGTTCGACCATCAGCCTGAGCTGCGCCGCAGACTTGTAGATCGATCGACGCAGCACGCCCCTCCGAGCCACGCGCTAGCGCCCCGCCGTCGCGGCGAGCCGCGCGTCCAGACCGGCCGAGATCCGTTCCGCGACCTCCTCGACAGTGCCGAGACCGTCGACGGAGACGAGGATGCCGCGCTTCGAGAACAGCTCGATGAGCGGAGCCGTCTGCTCCGAGTAGACCTCCTGCCGGTGCCGGATCACCGCCTCGGTGTCATCAGCGCGACCCTCGAGCTCGGCCCGCTTGAGCAGCCGGGCGACGACCTCGTCGGTATCGGCCTCGAGCAGCACGACGGCGTCGAGGGAGGCGCCGTCGAGCATGCCGTCCAGAGCGTGCACCTGATCCACGGTGCGGGGGTAGCCGTCGAGCAGGAAGCCGTGCGCCGCGTCGTCCTGCGCGAGGCGATCCTGGACGATCTCGTTGGTGAGCGAGTCCGGTACGAGCTCGCCGGCCTCGATGATCTGCTGCACCCGCGTGCCGAGCTCGGTGCCGCCCGTGATGTTGGCGCGGAAGATGTCACCCGTCGAGATCGCCGGCACACCGTAGCGCTCGGCGATCCGCGATGCCTGGGTGCCCTTGCCCGCGCCGGGCGGGCCGATGATGAGCAGCCGAGCGGACGTCCGCTCCGATGATGATTCGGTCACTTGAGAAGCCCTTCGTAGTGGCGCTGCTGCAGCTGGGCGTCGATCTGCTTCACGGTCTCGAGGCCGACGCCCACGATGATGAGGATCGAGGCTCCGCCGAACGGGAAGTTCTGATTGGCGCCGAAGAACGACAGCGCGATGAGCGGGATGAGCGCGATGACACCCAGATAGAGGGAGCCGGCGCTGGTGATGCGGGTGAGCACGTAGTTGAGGTACTCGGCGGTGGGTCGGCCCGCGCGGATGCCCGGGATGAACCCGCCGTACTGCTTCATGTTGTCGGCGACCTCTTCTGGGTTGAACGTGATCTGCACGTAGAAGAAGGTGAAGCCGATGGTGAGCAGGAAGAAGACCAGCATGTACACGGGCTGATCGCCGTAGACGAGGTTGTTCTGCACCCAGACCACCCACTCCTTCGGCTCCTCGCCGATCTGGGGCTGGTTGAACTGGGTGATGAGCATCGGGAGGTAGAGGATCGCCGAAGCGAAAATCACCGGAATGACACCCGCCATGTTCACCTTGATGGGGATGTAGGTGCTGCTGCCACCGTAGGTGCGGCGGCCGACCACGCGCTTCGCGTACTGCACGGGGATGCGGCGCTGCGACTGCTCGACGAACACCACGGCCGCCACGACCACGAGCCCGACGGCGATGACGAGGAAGAAGGTCTCCCAGCCCTGCGCCTCCTGGATGACCCAGAGACCGCTGGGGAAGGTCGCCGCGATCGAGGTGAAGATCAGCAGCGACATGCCGTTGCCGATGCCGCGCTCGGTGATGAGCTCGCCGAACCACATGATGAGGCCGGTGCCGGCGGTCATCGTGATGATCATGATGAGGATCGCCCACCACTCCTGGGAGACCAGGTTCTGGCACGCCTGATTCGCGGCGGCGCCGAACAGCTGTCCCGAGCGGGCAACGGTGATCAGCGTGGTCGACTGCAGCACGGCGAGTGCGATGGTGAGGTAGCGCGTGTACTGCGTCAGCTTCGCCTGGCCCGCCTGGCCCTCCTTGTGCAGGGCCTCGAAGTGCGGGATCACCACGCGCAGCAACTGGGTGATGATCGACGCCGTGATGTAGGGCATGATGCCCAGCGCGAAGATCGACAGCTGCAGCAGGGCGCCGCCGCTGAACAGATTGATCATGTCGTAGAGCCCGGAAGTGCCCGCGGACTGGTTCGCCACCAGACAGGCCTGCACGTTGTCGAACTGGACGAACGGTGCCGGAATGAAGGATCCGAGCCGGAACAGCGAGACGATCGCGAGCGTGAAGACGATCTTCCGCCGCAGATCGGGGGTCCGGAAGATCCGTCCGATGGCACTGAACAAAATCTGCCTCCTGGGAAACGTCGTGAGGGGCCTTCGCCTGACGACGAGAAACCGATTGCACCAGCCTACACGGACGAAGCTGGCTGGGAGTGGACGCGAAGCGTTCACCGCGCTTCGTCCTCGCGCCACTGCGCGAGCAGAACGAAGCCGGCTGGGAGTGGACGCGAAGCGTTCACCGCGCTTCGTCCTCGCGCCACTGCGCGAGCTCAGCTCGAAGTAGACCTGGTGTGAAGAAAAAAGCGGGGGCGGGCGGAGCGGCACGTATGCCGGCTCCTCCCCACCCCCGCTGCTCGAGTCATCCTCGAGATATTCGGACCTTGACGGTCCTTACTTGATCTCTCCGCCGGCGGCGACGATCTTCTGCTCGGCAGAGCCGGAGACCTTGTCGACCTGCACGACGAGCTTGACCTGCAGATCGCCGTCGCCCAGCACCTTGACGGGCTGGTTCTTGCGCACGGCGCCCTTGGCCACCAGATCTTCGACGGTCACGTCGCCGCCCTGCGGGTACAGCTCCGCGAGCTTCGCGACATTCACGACCTGGTACTCGGTGCGGAACGGATTCTTGAATCCGCGCAGCTTCGGGGTGCGCATGTGCAGCGGCATTTGCCCACCTTCGAAGCCGGCCTTGACCTGGTACCGGGCCTTGGTGCCCTTGGTACCACGGCCGGCGGTCTTGCCCTTCGAGGCCTCGCCGCGACCCACGCGGGTCTTGGCCTTCTTGGCGCCCGGAGCCGGACGCAGGTGGTGCGCCTTGAGCACCGGCTCGCGCTCCTCGTTCTTCTCGCTCATGCGTCGATCTCCTCAACCTCTACAAGGTGGGCGACAGCGCGCACATACCCGCGGTTGGCCTGGGTGTCCTCACGGACGACCGTCTGACCGATCTTCTTGAGACCGAGGCTGCGCAGGGTATCGCGCTGATTCTGCTTCTCACTGATAACGGACTTCGTCTGCGTAATCTTCAGAGCTCTGGTCATTACGCACCTGCCTTTGCCTTCGCGGCAGCGTCGGCCGCGGCCTTCGCCTCGGCGCGCACGATGCGGGCCGGAGCGACGCGGTCGAAGTCGAGCCCGCGGCGAGCAGCGACGGAGCGGGGCTCCTCGAGCTGCTGCAGCGCCTCAACGGTCGCGTGCACGATGTTCAGGGTGTTCGACGAGCCGAGCGACTTGCTCAGCACATCGTGGATACCGGCGCACTCGAGCACAGCGCGCACCGGGCCACCGGCGATCACGCCGGTACCGGCGGCAGCCGGACGCAGGAGAACGACGCCGGCCGCGGCCTCGCCCTGCACCGGATGCGGGATCGTGCTGCCGACGCGGGGCACGCGGAAGAAGTTCTTCTTGGCCTCCTCGACACCCTTGGAGATGGCGAGGGGCACCTCCTTCGCCTTGCCGTAGCCGACGCCGACCGTACCGTTGCCGTCGCCGACGACCACGAGCGCGGTGAAGCTGAAGCGACGACCGCCCTTGACGACCTTCGAGACGCGGTTGATGGTGACGACGCGCTCGAGGAACTGGCTCTCGCTGCGGTCGCGGCCGCCGCGCTCGCCACGGGTGCCGCGGTCGCGGCTGCCGCGACGCTGCTCGCGCGGCTCGTTGCGGTGATCCTGAGCCGGTGCCGAAGCCTCCCGGGTCTCAGTCGCCTCTGCAGACACTTGCTGCTCCTTCGTTTCGTTGCTCACAGGGTCAGCCCCCCTTCGCGAGCGCCGTCGGCGATCGCCGCGACACGGCCCGCGTACTTGCTGCCGCCGCGGTCGAAGACCACGGCCTCGACACCGGCGCTCTTCGCGCGCTCGGCGACGAGCTCGCCGACCTTGCGGGCCTTCGCCGTCTTGTCGCCCTCGAAGGCGCGCAGGTCGGCCTCCATCGTGGACGCCGAGGCGACGGTGATGCCCTTGGAGTCATCGACGACCTGGACGAATACGTGACGAGCCGAGCGGTTCACCACGAGACGGGGGCGAGCCTCCGTACCGACAATCTTCTTACGCAGGCGGACGTGGCGGCGCACACGCGCAGCCGAACGGCCCTGAGCCCGAGACACTGAAGCGGCCATGGGTTACTTACCTGCCTTTCCTGCCTTGCGACGGACGTTCTCGCCCGCGTAGCGAATGCCCTTGCCCTTGTAGGGCTCCGGCTTCTTCAGCTTGCGGATGTTCGCAGCGGCCTCGCCGACCGCCTGCTTCGAGATCCCGCTCACGGTGATCTTGGTGTTGCCCTCGACCGCGAGGGTGATGCCCTCGGGAGCCTCGACGCTGACCGGGTGCGAGAAGCCCAGCGCGAGCTCGAGGCCCGCGCCCTTCTGCTGCACGCGGTAACCCGTGCCGACGACCTCGAGCTGCTTCGAGTAGCCCTCGGTGACACCGATGATGTTGTTGTTGATGAGCGTGCGGGTGAGACCGTGCAGCGCTCGGGAGTCGCGCTCGTCATCGGGACGGGTGACGAGCACCTGTCCGTCCTCGAGGGCGACGCGGATGGGCTCGGCGACGACGAGCTCCAGCTCGCCCTTCGAACCCTTGACCGTGACCTTCTGGCCATCGATCTTGACGTCTACACCACCGGGAACGGTGATGGGAAGCTTACCAATACGTGACATGACGGCTTACCACACGTAGGCGAGGACTTCCCCGCCGACGCCCTTCTGCTCGGCCTCGCGGTCGGTGAGGAGCCCCGAGGAGGTGGACAGGATCGCGATGCCGAGGCCGCCGAGCACGCTCGGGATCTCGGTGGAGCGCGCGTAGACCCGAAGGCCGGGCTTGGACACGCGCTTGATGCCCTCGATGGAGCGCTCGCGGTTGGGGCCGTACTTCAGCGACATGGTGAGGGTCGTGCCGACGCGAGCGGCCTCGACCTTCCAGTCCTTGATGTAGCCCTCGCGCTTGAGGATCTCAGCGATCCGCTCCTTCAGCTTCGAGCCGGGAAGCGAAACGTCGTCATGATGCGCAGAGTTTGCATTGCGCAGCCGGGTCAGCATATCTGCGACCGGATCAGTCATCGTCATGAGTGACTCTTCTTTCTCGCCTGGTATCACACCCCGTTACACGGAGTGCGACCTGGGTGACACACGGATCGGGTGCCCGGGAAACTCCCGGGCACCCGCACCGCTTGGACTATTCAGTTATTCCGACTTGAAGGGGAAGCCGAGCGCGCGGAGCAGCGCACGACCCTCGTCGTCGGTCTTCGCGGTGGTCACGACGGTGATGTCGAAACCACGCACCCGATCAATCTTATCCTGATCGATCTCGTGGAACACACTCTGCTCGGTCAAGCCGAAGGTGTAGTTGCCGTTTCCGTCGAACTGCTTCGCCGAGAGTCCGCGGAAATCGCGGATACGGGGCAGCGCGAGGTTGATGAGACGGTCGAGGAACTCCCAGGCGCGGTCACCGCGCAGCGTGACGTGCGCCCCGATGGCCTGCCCCTCGCGCAGCTTGAACTGCGCGATGGACTTGCGGGCCTTCGTGACCATCGGCTTCTGGCCGGTGATCTTGATGAGATCCGCGATCGCGCCCTCGATCACCTTGCTGTCGCGAGCGGCGTCGCCCACACCGGTGTTCACGACGACCTTGACGACGCCGGGAACCTCCATGATGTTGGCGTAGCTGAACTCCTCGCGCAGCTGCGGAACGATGTCGTTCCGGTACTTCTGCTTGAGACGGGGCTGAACCTTCGTGTCGGTCATGAGAGATCCTTCCCAGACTTCTTGGCGTAGCGCACGCGAACGGTCTTCTTCTTGCCGTCCTTCTCGACCTCCTCGACGCGGAAGCCGACGCGGGTCGGCTTCTTGGTCTCGGGGTCGACGATGGCGACGTTCGAGACGTGGATCGGGGCCTCGACGGTCTCGATCCCGCCCTCGCGGGTGCCGCGCTCCGACTGGCCGACGCGCACGTGCTTGGTGACGAAGTTCACGCCCTCCACCACGATGCGATCGGTCTCGGACAGCACGTCGATGACGCGTCCCTGCTTGCCCTTGTAGCCGCCGCGCTCCTGCGACGGGCCCGAGATGACCTCGACGAGGTCACCCTTCTTGATCTTTGCGCCCATAGGACTAGATCACCTCCGGTGCGAGCGAGACGATCTTCATGAACCGCTTGTCGCGCAGCTCACGGCCGACCGGCCCGAAGATACGGGTGCCGCGGGGCTCCCCGTCGGACTTGAGGATGACGGCTGCGTTCTCGTCGAAGCTGATGTACGAACCATCGGCACGACGAGTCGACTTGCGCGTGCGAACGACGACGGCCTTGACGACGTCGCCCTTCTTCACGTTGCCGCCGGGGATCGCGTCCTTGACGGTCGCGACGATCGTGTCGCCGAGACCTGCGTAGCGACGCTTCGAGCCCCCGAGCACACGGATCGTGAGCAACTCCTTGGCGCCGGAGTTATCGGCAACCTTGAGTCGGGATTCCTGCTGAATCACTTGTTACTCCTTCACTCAGTAAGCGCGGGGCTTACTTCGCCTTCTCGAGGATCTCGACCAGACGCCAGCGCTTGCTGGCGCTCAGCGGGCGGGTCTCATGGATGAGCACGAGATCGCCGATGCCGGCGGTGTTCTGCTCGTCGTGGGCCTTCACCTTCGACGAACGGCGCATGACCTTGCCGTAGAGCGGGTGCTTCACGCGATCCTCGACCTCGACGACGATGGTCTTGTCCATCTTGTCGCTGACGACGTAGCCGCGGCGAGCCTTACGGTAGCCGCGCTGTTCCTTCTGGACCTCAGCAGCCATATTCAGGCCTCCTTCGTCTCATCAGCGGCGGCGTCCGCCTGCTCGGTCTTCTTGCTGCTCTTCTTCGCCTTCGCGGGAGCAGGGGCGGCGGCCGGGGTGACCCGGATGCCGAGCTCACGCTCGCGCAGCACCGTGTAGATACGGGCGATATCCCGCTTCACCTGGCGCACGCGGCCGTGGCTCTCCAGCTGGCCGGTGGCCGACTGGAAGCGAAGGTTGAAGAGCTCGGCCTTGGCCTTCTTGAGCTCTTCGGCCAGACGCTCGTCCTCGAAGGAATCGAGCTCGGTGATGGCCAGTTCTTTGGTACCGATCGCCATTACGCGTCGCCCTCCTCGCGCTTGATAATGCGGGCCTTCAGGGGCAGCTTGTGGATGGCGCGGGTGAGCGCCTCACGAGCGAGCTCCTCGTTGACACCGGCGACCTCGAAGAGGACGCGGCCCGGCTTGACATTGGCCACCCACCACTCGGGCGAGCCCTTACCGGAGCCCATGCGGGTTTCCGCGGGCTTCTTGGTGAGGGGACGATCCGGGTAGATGTTGATCCACACCTTGCCGCCGCGCTTGATGTGACGGGTCATCGCGATACGAGCGGACTCGATCTGACGGTTGGTCACGTATGCGGGGGTGAGTGCCTGGATACCGAACTCTCCGAAGGCGACCTTGTTGCCGCCCTTCGACTGACCGCTGCGGCTGGGGTGGTGCTGCTTGCGGTACTTGACTCGACGGGGAATCAGCATGCTTACTTCTCCGCTCCTGCTGCAGCGGGTGCAGCCTCTGCCTGAGCGCCACGGGGCGCACGGCGACGATCGCCGCGGTCGCGCGACGGCTTCTGAGCCGCCTGCTCGCGAGCGAGTTCCTTGTTGGTGAGATCGCCCTTGTAGATCCACACCTTCACGCCGATGCGGCCGAAGGTGGTCTTCGCCTCGTAGAAGCCGTAGTCGATGTTCGCGCGAAGCGTGTGCAGCGGCACACGACCCTCGCGGTAGAACTCCGACCGGCTCATCTCGGCGCCGCCGAGACGGCCGGAGACCTGGATACGGATGCCCTTGGCTCCGGCGCGCTGCGCGCCCTGCAGGCCCTTGCGCATGGCGCGGCGGAATGCCACGCGAGCGGCGAGCTGCTCGGCGATGCCCTGCGCGACGAGCTGGGCGTCGGCCTCGGGGTTCTTCACCTCGAGGATGTTGAGCTGGATCTGCTTGCCGGTCAGCTTCTCGAGGTCGGCGCGGATGCGCTCGGCCTCGGCGCCACGACGGCCGATGACGATGCCGGGACGCGCCGAGTGGATGTCCACGCGAACGCGATCACGGGTGCGCTCGATCTCGACGCGCGAGACGCCCGCGCGATCGAGCTGCTTCGTCAGGTGCTGGCGGATCTTGATGTCCTCGGCAAGGTAGTCGGCGTAGCGCTGACCCTTCTTGGTCGAGTCCGAGAACCAGCGCGACACGTGGTCGGTGGTGATCCCGAGGCGGAAGCCGTAGGGATGAATCTTCTGGCCCATACCTTAGGCTCCCTTCTTGGCGGCGGCGAGCTCATCGGCCGTCTGCAGGACGACGGTGATGTGGCTGGTGCGCTTGTTGATACGGAATGCGCGGCCCTGTGCACGGGGGCGGAAGCGCTTGAGCGTCGCACCCTCGTCGACGAAGGCGCGAGCGATGACCAGCTCGTCCTCGTTGAGACGCAGATTCTCCTTGTCGGCCTTGACACGCGCGTTCGCGATGCCCGAGGCGACGAGCTTGAAAATCGGCTCCGACGCGGCCTGCGGGGCGAACTTCAGGATGGCCAGGGCCTCCTGGGCGTTCTTACCGCGGATCAGGTCAACGACGCGGCGGGCCTTCTGGGGGGTGATGCGGATATGACGCACGCGTGCGATCGACTCCACCATTTCTCTTCCTCCTTCACGTCCCCGCTTAGCGGCGACGGCCCTTCTTGTCGTCCTTCACGTGACCACGGAAGGTGCGCGTGGGCGCGAACTCGCCCAGCTTGTGACCGACCATGGTCTCGGTGACGAACACCGGGATGTGCTTGCGACCATCGTGCACCGCGATCGTGTGGCCGAGCATGGCCGGGATGATCATCGAGCGGCGCGACCAGGTCTTGATCACGTTCTTGGTGCCGGCTTCGTTCTGGGCAACCACCTTGTTCAGCAGGTGGTTGTCGACGAAGGGGCCCTTCTTGAGACTACGAGGCATCTTCTACTCTCTCCTACCTGCCGATTAACGCTTCTTGCCGGTGGTGCGGCGACGCACGATGAGCTTGTCGCTTTCCTTGTTCGGATGACGCGTGCGGCCTTCCTTCTGGCCCCAGGGGCTGACCGGATGACGACCGCCCGAGGTGCGACCCTCGCCACCGCCGTGCGGGTGATCCACGGGGTTCATGACGACACCGCGCACGGTCGGGCGCACGCCCTTCCAGCGCATACGTCCGGCCTTGCCCCAGTTGATGTTCGACTGCTCGGCGTTGCCCACCTCGCCGACGGTCGCGCGGCAGCGCGCGTCGACGTTGCGGATCTCACCCGAGGGCAGGCGCAGCTGGGCGTAGGGGCCGTCCTTCGCCACGAGACGCACCGACGCCCCGGCGGAACGAGCGAGCTTCGCTCCCCCGCCCGGCTTCAGCTCGATCGCGTGGATCACGGTACCGGTGGGGATGTTCTTCAGCGGCAGGTTGTTGCCGGGCTTGATGTCGGCGCCGGCACCCGACTCGACGATGTCGCCCTGCTTCAACTTGTTCGGCGCGATGATGTAGCGCTTCGCGCCGTCCTCGAAGTGCAGCAGCGCGATGCGCGCCGTGCGGTTCGGGTCGTACTCGATGTGCGCGACCTTGGCGTTCACGCCGTCCTTGTCGTTGCGACGGAAGTCGATGACGCGGTACTGACGCTTGTGGCCACCGCCGATGTGGCGAGTGGTGATGCGGCCCTGGTTGTTGCGGCCACCCGTCTTGGGGAGCGGGCGGAGCAGCGACTTCTCGGGCGTGGAGCGCGTGATCTCTGCGAAATCAGCGACGCTCGACCCGCGACGACCCGGGGTCGTCGGCTTGTACTTGCGAATAGCCATGTTGTGTTCCTCTTCGCCCCTTCTACAGCGCAGCCGTGAAGATGTCGATGGAGCCCGACTTCAGCGTGACGATGGCGCGCTTGATGTCCTTGCGCTTGCCCATGCCAAACTTCGTGCGGCGGGTCTTGCCCTTGCGGTTCAGCGTGTTGATCTTGGCGACCTTCACGTTGAACACCTGCTCGATCGCGAGCTTGATCTCGGTCTTCGAAGCGGTCGGCTGCACCTCGAAGGTGTACTGGCCGTTCGCATCGATGAGCCCGTAGCTCTTCTCGGAGACGACGGGACGGATGATGACGTCGTGTGCGGACTTCGGCAGGCTCACTTCGTGTCCTCCTGAGCGGTGTTGGCCTCACCCGTGCGGCCGCCGACGAATGCGTCGAAGGCTGCCTTGGTGAAGACGAGATCGTCGCTGACGACCACGTCGTAGGCGTTGAGCTGATCCTGGAACAGCACGTGCACGTGCTGCAGGTTGCGCACGCTGAGCGTGGTGAGCTCGTCCTCGCGGTCGACGACCACGAGCACGCGGCGACCCGGTGCGACCGAGGCGAGGAACTCGCGTGCGGTCTTGGTGCTGGGCTTGTCACCGATGCCGAACGACTCGACGATGTGCAGACGATTCGCGCGGGCGCGATCCGAGAGCAGGCCGCGGAGAGCCGCAGCGATCATCTTCTTCGGGGTGCGCTGAGCGTAGTCGCGCGGCACAGGGCCGTGCACGACGCCGCCGCCGCGGTGCTCAGGAGCACGCACAGAACCCTGACGGGAGCGGCCGGTGCCCTTCTGCTTGAACGGCTTGACACCCGAACCGGAGACCTCGCCGCGGTTCTTGGTCTTGTGCGTTCCCTGACGCGCAGCTGCGAGCTGAGCGGTGACCACCTGGTGGATCAGCGGGACGTTGGTCTCGACGGCGAAGATCGACTCGGGAAGGTCGACCGACCCGGCCTTCTTGCCCTTGGCGTCGAGCACCTCGAGCTTGGTAGCGGTAGCCATGAACTACGCCCCCTTCACTGCGTTGCGAACGAAAACGAGACGACCGCGCGCACCGGGAACCGCACCCTTGACCAGGATGAGGCCCTTCTCGGCGTCGATCGCCTGCACGGTGAGGTTCTGCACGGTGACGCGCTCGCCACCCATGCGGCCCGCCATGCGCTGCCCCTTGAACACGCGACCGGGGGTCGCGGCGCCGCCGATCGAACCCGGCTTGCGGTGGTTGCGGTGAGCGCCGTGCGACGCGGACACGCCCTTGAAGTTGTGGCGCTTCATGGTGCCGGCGAAGCCCTTGCCCTTCGAGGTGCCGACGACGTCGATCTTCTGACCGGCCTCGAAGGTGCCGTCGACGGTGAGCTCCTGGCCCAGCGCGTACTCGGCGGCGTCCGACGTGCGCACCTCGGTGAGGTGACGGCGCGGCGTGACTCCGGCCTTCTCGAAGTGACCCGCGGTCGGCTTGTTGACCTTGCGGGGGTCGATCTGGCCCGCGGCGATCTGCACGGCGCTGTAGCCGTCGACCTCGGGGGTGCGGATCTGGGTGACCACGTTGGGAGCCACCTCGATGACCGTCACGGGAACGACCTTGCCGTTCTCGTCCCACACCTGCGTCATGCCGAGCTTGGTGCCCAGAAGACCCTTCACGTTGCGTACTGCAGACATTTGCGGATCCCCCCTTAGAGCTTGATCTCGATGTTGACGTCGGCAGGCAGATCGAGACGCATGAGCGAATCGACGGCCTTCGGGGTGGGATCGACGATGTCGATCAGGCGCTTGTGCGTGCGCTTCTCGAAGTGCTCGCGGCTGTCCTTGTACTTGTGGGGCGAACGGATCACTGCGATCACGTTCTTCTCCGTGGGGAGCGGCACGGGGCCGATCACCGTGGCGCCCGCGCGGGTCACCGTGTCGACGATCTTGCGTGCGGAGCTGTCGATGACCTCGTGGTCATACGACTTCAGTCGGATGCGGATCTTCTGTCCCGCCATGTGACTCTCTACTTTCTACTTGCGTCGTACCGCGAGCTCGTGGCCCGCGGCATTGGACGTCTTGCGTATCAGCGCCCTGGCAGTGAGATGCCGGAAGGGCATCACGTGCTGGGTCTCTGTTCACCTGTCAAACGCGCATTCGCGCGGCCCCGCACACACGAAGACGGCCGGACTCGCGTCTGGCCGCCGACTGGCGTGCAGGTATTGTTCGCTACCCGCGGCCTAGCCCGAACCCCGGGTGGCCCGGGGCGGCTATGCACTGCCTGGCAGTGACCGCGCCGAAGCGCGGAGTACTGAACCTGTATATTCTCGCACGCCCACCCGCTTCGATGCAACCCGGGCGTGTCGCGGTTCGCATTCGTTCGTTTGCTCAGGCGCGGGTCGGCAGGATGCGCGGGAGGAGCAGATACAGTCCGAGGACGGCGATGCCGCCCGCGAGGAGGGCGAGCGTGCCGAGCAGACCGGTGAAGAGCGAAGCGAGCCCGAGCACCGAGGCGAGCAGCGTAGCGCACGCCGCCATCCCCGAAGCCTGCACGTGCGAGTACCCCATCTGCTGGATCCGCTGGTACGTGTGCTCCTTATGCGGTTCGTCCCAGCGCCGGCCTGCCCGCACGCGCTTCACCAGGGTCACGCCGACGTCGCCGAACGGGATCACCATGGGTCCGATCGCCGCGAGCAACGGCACGCCGTCCGCGAACGCCGCGAAACTGATGATGGCGGTCGCGCCCCCGAGCAGGTAGCTCCCCACGTCTCCGAGGAATGCTCCCGGCCGGCTGAGGTTCCAAGGCAAGAAGCCGGCGAAGCCGGCCGCGAGCACGACGCCCGCCACGAACAGCCAACTGGCTCCGAACAGCCAGCCCGCCGCGGCGAAGGTCCCCCCGGCGATCACGCCGTGCAGGCCGCTGATGCCGTTGAGACCGTCCATGAAGTTGGCGACGTTGATGTAGCTCGAGATGAAGAGGATGCCGTACAGGGCGAGCAGGATCAGCGCCCACCAGGGGGCACCCGTCACATCGATGCCGAGTTGCCACGCGAGCCCCGCGCCGCCGGAGCCGCTCCGGGCGATCCACAGCAGCGCGATCGACGACAGGGCGGCGATCCCCAGCAGGATCCCGCTGCGCACCGGCACGCTGAGGCCTTTCAGATCCTCGCGCAGACCCAGCAGCCCCGCGGCGAGGGATCCCGCCCCGATCGTGAGCAAGAAGGGCCAGCCCGGCTGCGCGGGGCTGCTCACGATTGTCAGCACGGTCGCGAGGCCTCCCCCGCACGCCATCGCGATCAGCACGGCGAGACCGAGGCCCCGCAGCACCGGCTGGGCGTGCGAGGAGCGCTCGTTCGGTACGTCCATGATGCCCAGACGGGTGAGGAGCGGCTTGACCGCGAACGGCAGCGCGAGGCTGAGGCTGAGCGTGAGCGCGCCCCCGACGAACCCGAGCGCCCAGGGGCTCACTGGACCCGCTCCTCGGCGGCTTCCGTCAGATCCATCCGGGCGACCCACCCCTCGTGATCCAGCACCTCCGGCGAGATCGTGTCGACGTGCGCGTGCGAGATCTTCGGGTGGAACGGACGCTCGTCGCCCTCGCCCTCGCCCACCAGCTCCTCGTGCAGCTTCTCACCGTGCCGCAACCCCGTGAACACGATCTCCACGTCCTTGCCCGACTGCGCGATCATGCGCTTCGCGACATCGAGGATCAGCACCGGCTCCCCCATGTCGAGGATCAGCACCTCGCCGCGGCGGCCGATCCCGCCGGCCTGCACGACGAGCTGGCAGGCCTCGGGAATCGTCATGAAGTAGCGCGTCACGTCCGGGTGGGTGACGGTGATCGGCCCGCCGGCGTCGATGAGCTTGCGGAAGGTCGGCAGCATCGAACCGCGGCTGCCGATGACGTTGCCGAAGCGCACCGACAGGTACCGCTGCCCGGTGCGCTCCGCCATCCAAGCGGTGAGCTTCTCCGCCACACGCTTGGAATGACCCAGCACGCTCGTAGGGTTCGCCGCCTTATCCGTCGAGATGTTCACGAACGTTCCGACCTCTGCCGCCTCAGCGGCGCGCAGCACGTTGAGGGTGCCGAGCACATTGGTCTTCCAGGCCTCATCGGGGTACTGCTCGAGCATGGGCAGATGCTTCAGCGCCGCAGCGTGGAACACCACCTCGGGCCGGCGCTCGGTGAAGATCCGCGTCACGGTCGCCTCGTCGCGGATGTCCGCGAGCACCACGTCATTCGTATCGAGCAGGCCGTGCCCGCTGATGGAGAGCTGGCTCTCCTGCAGCGCGGTCTCATCGCGATCCAGCATGATGAGCTCGCGCGGGGCGAATCTCGCCAGTTGCCGGCACAGCTCGGAACCGATCGACCCGCCGGCGCCCGTGACGAGGACGCGCTTGTCCTGCAGGTACTCCGCGATCGATTCGGTCTCGAGCCGCACCGGATGCCGCCCGATCAGATCCTCGATCGAGAGCTCGCGGACATTCGAGATGACCGAGGCGTTCTGCAGGATCTGCTCGAGCGGCGGCAGCACCATCGCGGTCATCCCCGCGTGATCGGCCGCGTCGTCGACCCTGCGCATGAGCGCCGTGTCGGCATCGCCGATGCACACGATCAGTCTGGTGGCCCGGGTATCGCGCGCGATCCTCGAGAGATCGTCGAGAGAGCCGAGCACGCGCACCCCGCGCACTTCCTGGTGCCGCTTCGCCGGATCGTCATCGACGAACCCCACCGGGAGCGCAGAACCCTTCGCATCGGTGAGCAGTCGTTTCGCGGTCTGCACGCCGAGGTACCCCGCGCCGTACAGGAGCGTGCGCTCAGCCTCGTCACCGGGTTTGAGCAGACGCTCGTTGTAGAGGCGGACGAGGTAGCGCGCAACGCCCATGAGGCTGAAGGTGATGGGAGCCGCGATGATGAGGGTGCTCCTGGGGATGCCGTTGCCGTATCCGACCAGGAACGCGAACACCCACGCCACCACCATCACCGCGGTGATGTCGAGCACGAGCGCCCGAACCTCGTCGAAGCTGCCGACCTCGTATCGGTTGCGGTACAGCCAGAACACCCAGCCGGCGATGAGCTGCAGCACGATCGTGACGCCGATCACCGCGAGGGTCCACCCGGGGTGGATGCGAGCGAGGTTGAAGTCGAACCGGAGTACCAGGGCGGCGAGAATGCCGATCGCCCATGCCGTGGCGTCGAGCAGAAACAGCAGACCGTACTGGCGCACGAAGTGCGCGATACGCGCTCCGGACGTCTGCGGCACTCGGCCTCCCTTGCTCACTGAACTCGGACTTGCGGCGACCCCGGCGGGATCCCCCTCCGAGAATACCGCTCCACGGGCACGGGATGCCCGCCCCGCGCCGTGCGCACCGCCTGCACGCCCGCGCCCGCACCCCGGACCCGCACCCCGACCCGCTCCCCGGACCCGCGCCCCGACCCGCGCCCCGACCCGCATCCCCGACCCGCCCCCCGACCCGTCGACGCGCGCCATAAGACGCGGCCTCGCGCAAGTTTTGACCGCAACTACTGACGCGCGTCGGAACGGCGCTCCGGGGTGTGCGAAGCGGTCGTGCGCAGAGCGGCGGTGCTGCGCGAGGCCGAGCGGAGCCGGGCGGTGCCGCGCGAGGCGGCCCGGAGCGGAGCGGTCGGCCGGAGACGCGAAGAACCCCCGGGATCGCTCCCGGGGGTTCTTCAGCGCGTCACTGCGGGCGATGCCGCGGGACTGCGTCGGAGACTTACTCGATGACCTTGGTCACGGTGCCGGCGCCGACGGTGCGGCCGCCCTCGCGGATCGCGAAGCCGAGGCCCTCCTCCATGGCGATCGGCTGGATCAGCTCGACCGTCATGTCGGTGGTGTCGCCGGGCATGACCATCGGCTTGTCCTCGGGCAGGGTGATGACACCGGTCACGTCAGTCGTACGGAAGTAGAACTGCGGACGGTAGTTCGTCTCGAACGGGTTGTGGCGGCCGCCCTCTTCCTTCTTCAGGATGTAGGCGGTGCCCTCGAACTTGGTGTGCGGGGTGATCGAACCGGGCTGAACCACGACCTGGCCGCGCTCCACGTCCTCGCGCTTGGTGCCGCGGAGGAGGAGGCCGCAGTTCTCGCCGGCCCAGGCCTCGTCGAGCTGCTTGTGGAACATCTCGATGCCGGTGACGGTGGTCTTCTGCGTCGGACGCAGGCCCACGATCTCGACCTCGGAGTTGATCTTCAGCGTGCCACGCTCGGCGCGACCGGTGACCACGGTGCCGCGGCCGGTGATGGTGAAGACATCCTCGACGGGCATGAGGAACGGCTTGTCCTTGTCACGCACGGGATCCGGGATCGAGGCGTCGACGGCCTCCATGAGCTCGAGAACGGCGTTGACCCACTTCTCGTTGCCCTGCAGCGCCTCGTAGCCCGAGACGCGCACCACGGGGACGTCATCGCCCGGGTAGCCGTGCTTGGAGAGCTCCTCGCGGACCTCCATCTCGACGAGCTCGAGGATCTCCTCGTCGTCGACCATGTCGCTCTTGTTGAGGGCGACGAGCAGGTAGGGCACGCCGACCTGCTTGGCGAGCAGGATGTGCTCCTTCGTCTGCGCCATCATGCCATCGGTGGCGGCGACCACGAGGATCGCGCCGTCCATCTGGGCGGCACCGGTGATCATGTTCTTGATGTAGTCGGCGTGACCGGGGGCATCAACGTGAGCGTAGTGACGCTTCGGGGTCTCGTACTCGACGTGCGAGATGTTGATGGTGATGCCGCGCTGGCGCTCCTCCGGAGCCGAGTCGATCGTGTCGAAGTCGCGCTGGACGTTGGTATCCGACGGGTACTTGTCGGCAAGCGTCTTCGAGATCGCCGCGGTAAGGGTGGTCTTACCGTGGTCGACGTGACCGATCGTTCCGATGTTCACGTGCGGCTTGGTCCGCTCGAACTTGGCCTTCGCCACTATGGTCCTCCTCAGGACGTCGAGTACCCTCCCCCTTCGACGGTTTCGAAGGGCACGAGTACGGGGTGTGTACTTATGTTACAAGCTCCGGTCGGTGATCGCGACCTGAGCCATGCGGTCGGCGGCGGAGCGCGCCCGCCGCCGACCTCCGGGCGGGATTACTCGCCCTTGGCCTTCTGCACGATCTCGTCGGCCACGGCCTTCGGGACCTCGGCATAGGAGTCGAAGGTCATCGAGAACACCGCGCGGCCGCTGGTCTTCGACCGCAGATCGCCGATGTATCCGAACATCTCCGAAAGCGGCACGAGTGCGCGCACGACCTTGACGCCGCTGGCGTCCTCCATCGACTGGATCTGGCCGCGACGCGAGTTCAGATCGCCGATGACGTCGCCCATGTACTCCTCGGGAGTACGCACCTCGACCGCCATGAGCGGCTCCAGGAGCACGGGCTGCGCCAGGCGCGCGGCCTCCTTGAAGGCCATCGAACCGGCGATCTTGAACGCCATCTCCGAGGAGTCGACGTCGTGGTACTGGCCGTCGAGCAGCGTCGCCTTGACGTTGACGACGGGGAACCCGGCGAGGATGCCGTACTGCATGGCGTCCTGGATACCCGCGTCGACCGAGGGGATGTACTCGCGCGGCACGCGACCGCCGGTCACCTTGTCCTCGAACTCGTACGTCTTGTCCGAGCCCTCTTCGGTCTCGAGCGGTGCGAGTGCGATCTGCACCTTCGCGAACTGACCGGAGCCACCGGTCTGCTTCTTGTGGGTGTAGTCGTACTTGTCGACCGCGCGACGGATGGTCTCGCGGTAGGCCACCTGGGGCTTGCCGACGTTGGCCTCGACCTTGAACTCCCGCTTCATGCGGTCGACGAGGATGTCGAGGTGCAGCTCGCCCATGCCGGCGATCACCGTCTGGCCCGTCTCGGCGTTGAGGCTCACGCGGAACGTGGGATCCTCTTCGGCGAGCTTCTGGATCGCGACACCGAGCTTCTCCTGGTCGCCCTTGGTCTTGGGCTCGATGGCCACCTCGATCACGGGCTCCGGGAAGGTCATCGACTCGAGCACGACCTGATTGGCCGAATCGCTGAGCGTATCGCCGGTCGTCGTGTCCTTCAGTCCGATCACCGCGTAGATGTTGCCCGCGGTGAGCTCGTCGACCGGGTTCTCCTTGTTGGCGTGCATCTGGAAGATCTTTCCGATGCGCTCCTTCTTGCCCTTGGTCGAGTTGACCACCTGGGCGCCCGACTCGACCCGGCCCGAGTAGACGCGCACGTAGGTCAGACGGCCGAAGAAGGGGTGCACCGCGATCTTGAACGCGAGCGCCGAGAACGGATCCTCGGACGTGGGCCGGCGCTCGATGACCACCGACTCGTCGCGCGGGTCGTGCGCCTCGATGGCCCCGACGTCGAGCGGGTTCGGCAGGAAGTCGACGACAGCGTCGAGCATGGGCTGGATGCCGCGGTTCTTGAACGCGGAGCCGCAGTAGACCGGGTAGATCTCGTTGTTCACGACCAGCTTGCGGATGCCCGTCTTGAGCTCGTCGATCGAGAGCTCCTCGCCGCCGAAGTACTTCTCGAGCAGCTCGTCATCGGTCTCGGCGACGGTCTCGACCAGCTTGGCGCGGTATTCCTCGGCCTTCGCCTGGAGATCGGCCGGGATTTCCTGGGTCTCGTAGGCGGCACCCAGGGTCACGTCGCCCTTCGAGTCGCCCTCCCACACGAACGCCTGCATCGACAGCAGGTCGACGACGCCGATGAAGTCGGACTCGGAGCCGATCGGCAGCTGCATCACGAGCGGCTTGGCGCCGAGACGGCTGACGATGGTGTCGACCGTGAAGTAGAAGTCGGCGCCCATCTTGTCCATCTTGTTGACGAAGCAGATGCGCGGCACGCCGTACTTGTCGGCCTGACGCCACACGGTCTCCGACTGGGGCTCCACGCCCTCCTTGCCGTCGAACACGGCGACCGCGCCGTCGAGCACGCGGAGCGAGCGCTCCACCTCGACGGTGAAGTCGACGTGGCCGGGCGTATCGATGATGTTGATCTGGTTCTTGTTCCAGAAGCAGGTCACCGCGGCGCTGGTGATGGTGATGCCGCGTTCCTTCTCCTGCTCCATCCAGTCGGTGGTCGAAGCGCCGTCGTGGGTCTCGCCCAGCTTGTGGTTGACACCCGTGTAGAACAGGATGCGCTCGGTGGTGGTGGTCTTGCCGGCATCGATGTGCGCCATGATGCCGATGTTGCGGACCTTGCTCAGGTCGGTGAGCACGTCTTGTGCCACAGGGGTCTCCTCCGTAGTGGGGGTGGAAGTGTCGGGTTGCGGGGCATCCCCCGCAGGTCGAGCGGGCGGCGGCGGATCGGCGCCCTCGGAGAGCGCGTCGATCCGCTCCGCCCGCTCGACGAGCGGCGGCTGCTACCAGCGGTAGTGAGCGAACGCGCGGTTCGACTCGGCCATCTTGTGCGTGTCCTCACGACGCTTCACGGCGGCGCCGAGGCCGTTGGATGCGTCGAGGATCTCGTTGGTGAGACGGTCGGTCATCGAGTTCTCGCGACGGGCCTTCGCGTAGCTGGTCAGCCAGCGCAGCGCGAGCGTGTTCGCGCGGTGCGGCTTGACCTCGACGGGCACCTGGTAGGTGCTGCCGCCGACGCGACGCGAACGGACCTCGAGGGTGGGGCGCACGTTGTCGAGCGCCTTCTTGAGCACCGTCACGGCATCCTGGCCGGACTTCTCGGCCACGTTCTCGAGCGCACCGTAGACGATGCGCTCGGCGAGACCCTTCTTGCCGTCGAGCAGGATCTTGTTGACCAGCTGGCTCACCACGGGAGAGCCGTAGACGGGATCGGCGACGACGGGGCGCTTCGGGGCAGGACCTTTACGGGGCATTACTTCACCTTCTTCGCACCGTAGCGGCTGCGAGCCTGCTGACGGTCCTTGACCGCCTGCGTGTCGAGCGCGCCGCGCACGATCTTGTAGCGGACACCGGGGAGGTCCTTGACACGACCACCGCGCACGAGCACCAGCGAGTGCTCCTGCAGGTTGTGGCCCTCGCCCGGGATGTAGGCGGTGACCTCGGTGCCGTTGCGGAGCTTCACACGAGCGACCTTCCGCATCGCCGAGTTCGGCTTCTTGGGCGTGGTGGTGTAGACACGGGTGCAGACCCCGGCCTGCTGCGGGTTCGCCTTCAGTGCGGGCGCCTTGGTCTTGGAGACCTTCGGCGACCGGCCCTTGCGAACCAGCTGCTGAATAGTAGGCACTGATTCTCCTCATTCGTCCTGCACGGTGACAGGAATGCTTTCATGGTCAAGCATGTGCGACCGCTTGCGCGGCCGCTGAGCTGCTGTCGCCCGCCCCGCGCGAACGAGGTGCGGAGGACCGAGTGCAGCTATGCCGTGGGGGTATCGCCCTGGGGGCGAGTGACCCTCGGCGGACTCCCCCGATCGGTGCCGTGCGGGCACGACTCAATCGCTGGAGCACACCAAGCAACAACTTTACGCGCTGACGTAACAATCTGCAAGGCTGCAGTGGTGCTCGCCGTCGGCTCCGCTGCCCCGCTCCGGGCGACGCCCCTCAGGCAGCTCCCACTCAGACGTCTCCTCCTCGAGCTTCGCCCGATGCTCAGCACCGGACTCCGGAGGAAGCGGCTGATCGTCCCCATGGACTCCCATTCCGCTTCGTCCACCGGGCCGTCCGCACTCCAGGCGCCCATGCCCAGCTCGTGCACCGTCTCCGCGCTCACGCCGCGGAGCCCCGCGACACGCCGCCCCGCGGACATCGGCTTCGAGTGCTCACCGGAGACCCTGACCTTCTCGAGCATCCGCAGCGCGTGGTCGTTTCGGGATGCGGTAGCTGCACAGGGTCTGTCGCAGAAATCGGGCGTGTGGATCCTGCGACTCGCAAGCTCGCGCAGGATGACGGGGAACACCCCCGCACAGGATAACCGGGAACCGCCTCGCGCAGGATGACCGGGAACACCCCCGCGCAGGATGACGGGGAACCGCCTCGCGCAGGATGACGGGGAACCGCCTCGCGCAGGATGACCAGGAACACCGCCGCGCAGGATGACCGGTGTGCCGGCGCGGTGGCGGCGCCGCACAGGCAGCGCTTCCTCCGCCTACTGCGGCGGTTCGAGATTGCGGCTGAGGTCGTCGAGCATCGCGCGGATCTGCGGCTCGACGAAGCGCTGGATCGCGGCCTGGATCCGGGGCCGGTGCGTCACGAGCGCGAAGCAGACCTCCCGCCCCGCTTCCTCCGCGCAGCGATCCGCCAGCTCGATCTCCCGCCGCAGCCGCTGCTTCTCCTCCGCACTGAGCGGCGGACGCGGGAGCGGGGGTTCGGGCCGGGTCTCCTCCGCCAGCCCCGCGAGCGTGAAGAGGAACGGCTGTTCACCGTCCGCAGGCTCGGGATCCGGATCCAGCCCCTCGTACTCGGGCGCCAGCCCGGCAGCGGGGTCGTATCCCCCGCTCTGCCACAGCTCGGCTCCCGTCAGCTCGGCGTGCAGCGCCGGCAGCTCCTGCTCGGTGAACTCATCGACGCGGCGATCGATGATCCGCTGCATGCGAGACACGAGCGCGTGGGTGACCTGGTGGGGAACGTCGTTGCTCACCCCCGCGGCAGCGAGGATCGGCGAGCCCGTGCACCTGCGGCAGAGCCTGGCACGCCCGCGATGCGTGCCGGGAGACCACCCCGGCACCCACCGCAACCACGCGTCGACTGCGGCGTCGACGCGCTTCTCGATCGCACCCGCCACGGTCAGCGACCTCCGCGGTCCGAGGTGCCGAGATCATCGGGGGAATCCGGATCGTCGGCACCCCCGGGTTCATCGGACCCGTCACTCCAGGGATCATCGCCCCTGATCGCCCAATCGGGGCCGGGCTCGTCGCGGCCCTCCCAGGGCCAACGCGGTGCGGGGCGATCGGTGTACACGCGACGCGCGAGCACCGCCCAGAACAGCAGCGACGCAACCGCGCAGATCGGCGCGAGCGCCGCTGCGAACGGGCTCGTCCAGGTCTCGTCGATCGAGAGCCCGGCGAGCACGCCCCCGAGACACCACAGGAGATAGGAGCCACCCGAGATGACCACGAGGAGCCCCCAGGCGGGGGAACGTCTGCCGCGCAGCAGCACGAGGGCCTGTTGCCAGAGCACCACGCCGAGCGCGGCGAGCACGGCGAGCAGCAGGAGCGGCGCGATCCACCTCGGCACGCCGGCGCTGGAGATCGGATCGCGCTGCAGCGCGAGCGCGAGCAGGCCCCAGGTCGCGACGAGCAGGGCGGCCGCCACGATGACGGCGGCCAGGAGCAGGCCCCCGACGTACCCGCGAGTCACCTCGCGACGGGAGCCGGAGTTCATGGCCTCTTCGCCTGCACCTCGGCGAGCGCCGCCTCGTACTCGGCGAGCGCCTCCGCATTGCGGCGCTTGATGCGTCGGCCACGGGCTCCGATCCAGGCGCCGAACCAGACCGTGGCTTCGCGCGCCACGATGCCGGCGCCGATCGCGGGAGCCGCGAGCCCGAAGGACTCCGCGAGAGAGAGCGGCGATCGCTCGAAGAGCGCCCGCACACCCTCAGCCGACGCCGCGTACCCGGCGGTCGCCGCGAGCCAGACGAGCACGCCGACCAGGAAGCCGCCGAGCACGTACGCCCACCAGCCGGCCCTCCCGACGATCAGCACGAGCACAATGAGGCCGAGGAGGAACGCGGCGACCGCTGCGATGTATCCCCAGGAGAGCACGTACTCGAGCAACCCGTCCATGAACTGGGACGGGGCGAGCACCGGGGCCAGCCACAGCGCGATGACGCCGGCGTAGATTCCGGCGAAGCCGAGCGTGCCGAGGAGAGCGATGAGCACGCCGGCACCGCGGTTCCCCTTGATCTCAGGGGGCATCGGCGTCTGCATGTACAGGGCCGCCATCGGGTGCTCGGAGCTGATCCGGATCTCGCCGTCCCGCACCGGCGACTCCGCTGCGGCAGCGCTCGGGAGCTCATCGAGCATAGGGGCACGAGCGGAGTCGCTCGCGGCGTCAGCGGACACGTCGACGTCGAGCTGGGTGTCGATCTCGGAGACGGCCCGGCGCCGCGCCAACTCCGCGTCGTCGGGCACGGCCGGAGACGACGTCGCGGTCGACGACGTCGGGGCGACCCGCGGCGCTTCTCCGGGCCTCGGAGTCTCTTCGGCGGCGGGTTCGGCGAGCTGCTGTTGCACGGGCTCGGCATCCACGGCGGCGCCCCTCGAGCGCTCGACGGCTTCGAGGATCTCGGTGCGGCTGGCCTCCGTCTCCTCGACGGGGGCGCCCGGATTGCCCGGGGTCTCCGGAGTCTCCGAGGCTCTCGACGCGGGGGTCTCGCGGTCCTCGCTCATGGCTTCACCTCTCGTAGCGACGCGGCGTGCTCCCTGCAGAGCACCATAGTTCATCGTCACACTACAAGCCGCGGCCCCGATTCCGCGCGTCCCGCGCGCGGCACGGCGCAAAAAAGGGCGCCCGTGCCGAAGCACGGGCGCCCGTTCTCTGCCTGCCTGGATCCTGCGTACTGCGACTCGCTTCGCTCGCGCAGCATGGCCGGCTTCGCCGCGCGCAGGATGATGCTGAGGCTATCGCCTCGGCATCAGCTGTAGTTGCCCGGGTTGAACTCGTCGGCAGTGAAGCTGTCGAAGTCGACGAACGAGAGATCGTTCTCGTCGAAGGTGCCCTCGGTCGCGAACAGGCGGTTCGGGTAGCGCTCCGCCTTCGCCTCCTCGGTCGCTTCGACGTCGACATCGCGGTAGGTACTCAGGCCCGTACCGGCCGGGATGAGCTTACCGATGATGACGTTCTCCTTGAGGCCGATGAGCGGATCCTTCGATCCCTCCATCGCCGCCTGGGTCAGCACGCGCGTGGTCTCCTGGAAGGATGCCGCCGACAGCCACGACTCGGTCGCGAGCGAGGCCTTGGTGATGCCCATGACCTCGGGACGCGCGGTCGCGGCACGCTTGCTCTCGAGCAGCGCTTCGCGGTTGATGCGCTGGTAGCGCGAGCGATCCACCAGCTCACCGGGCAGCAGCTCGGTCTCGCCGTGATCCACCACGGTCACCTTGCGCAGCATCTGGCGCACGATCACCTCGATGTGCTTGTCGTGGATCGGAACGCCCTGCGAACGGTAGACGCCCTGCACGCCCTCGACGAGGTACTTCTGCACCGCGCGCTCGCCCGGGATGTGCTTGCCGTTCTCGGTGGAACCGACCTGGAGGATGTCCTTCGGATCGAGCGTTCCCGCCAGGAACGGCTGGCCGAGCTCGACGTGGTCGCCGTCCTCCACCAGCAGCGTGGCGCGCTTCAGCACCGGGTAGGCCTTCTCCTCGGTGCCGTCGTCAGGCGTGAGCAGGATGCGGCGGCTCTTCTCCGTGTCCTCGATCGTGATGCGACCGGCGGCCTCGGCGATGGGCGACGCACCCTTGGGCGTACGCGCCTCGAAGAGCTCCTGCACGCGAGGCAGACCCTGCGTGATGTCATCGGCCGAAGCCGATCCGCCGGTGTGGAAGGTGCGCATCGTGAGCTGCGTGCCCGGCTCGCCGATCGACTGCGCGGCGATGATGCCCACGGCTTCGCCGATGTCGACGCGCTGGCCCGTGGCGAGCGAACGGCCGTAGCAGGTGGCGCAGACGCCGACCGCCGACTCGCAGGTGAGCACGGAGCGCACCTTGATCTCGGTGACCCCGGCCGCCACGAGACGGTCGATGAGCACGTCACCCACGTCTTCCCCCGCGGCGGCGACGACCGCGCCGTCGGGCGAGGTGGCCTCGGCGGCGAGCGTACGCGCGTAGACCGAGTTCTCGACGTTCTCGTCGCGCACCAGCACACCGTTGACGTCGGCCTCGGCGATCACCAGATCGAGACCGCGGCGGGTGCCGCAGTCATCCTCGCGGATGATCACGTCCTGCGAGACGTCGACAAGACGACGCGTCAGGTAGCCCGAGTCCGCCGTGCGCAGCGCGGTGTCGGCGAGCCCCTTGCGCGCACCGTGGGTGGCGATGAAGTACTCGGCCACCGACAGGCCCTCGCGGTACGAGTTGATGATCGGACGCGGGATGATCTCGCCCTTCGGGTTCGACACGAGGCCGCGCATGCCGGCGATGTTGCGGATCTGCAGCCAGTTGCCTCGAGCGCCCGACGACACCATGCGGAAGATGGTGTTGTCGGCCGGGAACGACTCGCGCATGGCGGTCGCGACCTCGTCGGTGGCCTCCGTCCAGATCTCGGTGAGCGCCTTGTGACGGTCCACGTCGCTGATCATGCCGCGGTCGTAGTCGCGCTGCACCTTGGCCGCGCGCTTCTCGTGCTCGGCGATGATCTCGCCCTTGCTGGCGGGGGTCACCACGTCCGAGAGCGCAACCGTCACCCCCGAGCGCGAGGCCCAGTAGAAGCCGGCGTCCTTGATGCGGTCGAGCGTCGCCGCGACCTCGGTCTTCGGGTAGCGCTCGGCCAGGTCGTTGACCAGCCCGGAGAGGCTGCCCTTGTCGGCCACGCGCTCGAAGTACGAGTAGTCGGCCGGCAGCGCCTCGTTGAAGATGGCGCGACCGAGCGAGGTCTCCACGAGCACGGGCTTCTCGTGCGTGACGCCGTCTGCGCCGGTGTACCCGGTCAGACGGATCTTCACCTGAGCGCCCAGATCGAGCGACCCCTCGTCCATCGCCAGGATCGCCTCGGCCACCGAGCCGAACGCGCGGCCGGTTCCGGTGGCGTCGGGCTTGATGGTGGTGAGGTGGTGCAGACCGATGATCATGTCCTGCGAGGGCAGGGTCACCGGGCGGCCGTCCGACGGCTTCAGGATGTTGTTCGAGGCGAGCATGAGCACACGGGCCTCGGCCTGGGCCTCGACCGAGAGCGGCAGGTGCACAGCCATCTGGTCGCCGTCGAAGTCGGCGTTGAAGGCCGCGCAGACGAGCGGGTGCAGCTGGATCGCCTTGCCCTCGACGAGCTGCGGCTCGAACGCCTGGATGCCGAGACGGTGCAGGGTCGGTGCTCGGTTCAGCAGCACGGGGCGCTCGCGGATGATCTCCTCGAGCACGTCCCACACCTCGGAGCGGGCGCGCTCGACCATGCGCTTCGCCGCCTTCACGTTCTGCGCGTGCGACAGATCCATGAGTCGCTTGATCACGAACGGCTTGAACAGCTCGAGCGCCATCTGCTTGGGCAGACCGCACTGGTGCAGCTTGAGCTGCGGGCCGACGACGATGACCGAGCGGCCCGAGTAGTCGACGCGCTTGCCGAGCAGGTTCTGACGGAATCGACCCTGCTTGCCCTTGAGCATGTCGCTGAGCGACTTGAGCGCGCGGTTACCGGTGCCGGTGACGGGACGCCCGCGGCGGCCGTTGTCGAACAGCGCGTCGACGGCCTCCTGCAGCATGCGCTTCTCGTTGTTCACGATAATCTCGGGCGCGCCGAGATCGAGCAGACGGCGCAAGCGGTTGTTGCGGTTGATCACCCGGCGGTAGAGGTCGTTGAGGTCGGAGGTCGCGAAGCGGCCACCGTCGAGCTGCACCATGGGACGCAGCTCCGGCGGGATCACCGGCACCACGTCGAGCACCATCGCGGCCGGGCTCGCACCCGTCTGCAGGAAGGAGTTGACCACCTTCAGGCGCTTGATCGCGCGGATCTTCTTCTGGCCCTTGCCCTCGGCGATCTGCAGGTGCAGCGTGTCGCTCTCGGCGGCCAGGTCGAAGTTCTCGAGGCGCTTCTTGATGGCCTCGGCGCCCATGTAGGCCTCGAAGTAGTCGCCGTAACGGTCCATGAGGTCGGCGAACACCGCGTCTTCGGGCCGGAGATCGCCCACCTTGAGCGTGCGGAAGTCCTCCCACACGCGCTGCAGACGAGCGATGTCGTCGTCGAAGCCCTTGCGGATCGCCGCCATCTCCTTCTCGGCCGAGGCCTCGGCTCGGCGGCGCTGGTCCGCCTTCGCACCCTCGGACTCGAGCGCGGCGAGGTCCGACTCGGCCTGCTGCTGACGCTGCGCGATCGAGATGTCGCGCTGATCCTCGAGCGCCTTCAGCTCAAGACGCAGCTCGGCCTCGAGTTCGGCCAGATCCTCGTGACGGCCCTCCTCATCGATGTCGATGATCATGTACGCCGCGAAGTAGATGACCTTCTCGAGGTCCTTCGGCGCCATGTCGAGCAGGTAGCCGAGGCGCGACGGCACACCCTTGAAGTACCAGATGTGCGTGACGGGGGCGGCCAGCTCGATGTGGCCCATGCGCTCGCGGCGCACGCTGGACTTGGTGACCTCCACGCCGCATCGCTCGCAGACGATGCCCTTGTAGCGCACGCGCTTGTACTTGCCGCACGCGCACTCCCAGTCGCGGCTGGGACCGAAGATCTGCTCGCCGAAGAGCCCGTCCTTCTCGGGCTTCAGCGTGCGGTAGTTGATGGTCTCCGGCTTCTTGACCTCGCCGAACGACCAGCTGCGGATGTCCTCGGCGGTCGCCAGACGGATCTGCAGCTCGTTGAAACTCGTACCCTCGAGCAATGTGTCTCCTTAGGTTCTACCCCGCGTCATCCTGCGCGACGTCGCAGGATCTCGTGATCCGGATGGATCCCGCGATTCGATTCGCGCAGGATGACGGGTGGTGAAATTCGTGTTGAGCTCAGATCTCGTCGACGGACGAGGTCTCGAAGCGGGTGGACAGGTTGATGCCGAGCTCTTCCGCAGTGCGGTGGGCCTCGTCGTCGTTGTCGCGCAGGTTGACGACGGATCCGTCGGCCCCCAGCACCTCGACGTTCAGGCAGAGCGACTGCATCTCCTTCATGAGCACGCGGAACGACTCCGGCACGCCCGGCTCGGGGATGTTCTCGCCGCGCACGATCGCCTCGTACACCTTGACTCGGCCGAGGATGTCGTCCGACTTCACGGTCAGCAGCTCCTGCAGCGCGTACGCAGCGCCGTACGCCTCGAGCGCCCACACCTCCATCTCACCGAAGCGCTGGCCGCCGAACTGCGCCTTGCCGCCCAGCGGCTGCTGGGTGATCATCGAGTACGGTCCCGTCGAGCGCGCGTGGATCTTGTCGTCGACGAGGTGGTGCAGCTTGAGGATGTACATGTAGCCGACCGAGATCGGGTAGGGGTACGGCTCGCCCGAGCGTCCGTCGAAGAGACGGGTCTTGCCGCTCGAATCGATCAGTCGCTCGCCGTCGCGGGTGACGAGCGTCGAGTCGAGCAGACCCGCGATCTCCGCCTCCGACGCGCCGTCGAACACCGGGGTCGCCACCTTGGTGCCGGGGGCGGCCTCGAGCGCTTCGGGCTTCAGCTTGGCGGCCCACTCGGGGGCGCCTTCGATCTTCCAGCCCTGCTTCGCGATCCAGCCGAGGTGCACCTCGAGCACCTGCCCGAAGTTCATGCGACCGGGAATGCCGAGCGGGTTGAGGATGACGTCGACGGGGGTGCCGTCGGCGAGGAAGGGCATGTCCTCCACCGGCAGGATCTTCGAGATGACGCCCTTGTTGCCGTGGCGGCCGGCGAGCTTGTCGCCCTCGGTGATCTTGCGCTTCTGCGCGATGTACACGACCACGCGCTGGTTGACGCCCGAGCCCAGCTCGTCGTCGTTGTCGTTCTCGGCGTCGAACACCTTCACCGCGGTGACCGTGCCGGAGACGCCGTGGGGCACCTTCAGGGACGTGTCGCGCACCTCGCGGCTCTTCTCGTTGAAGATCGCGCGGAGCAGTCGCTCCTCGGCCGAGAGCTCGGTCTCGCCCTTCGGCGTCACCTTGCCGACGAGGATGTCGCCCTGCTTGACCTCTGCGCCGATGCGGATGATGCCGCGCTCGTCGAGATCCTTCAGCGCCTCCATGCTGGCGTTCGGGAGATCGCGCGTGATCTCCTCCTTGCCGAGCTTGGTGTCGCGGGCGTCGATGTCGTACTCCTCGATGTGGATCGAGGAGAGGGTGTCGTCCTTCACCAGGTTCTGGCTGAGGATGATCGCATCCTCGAAGTTGTGGCCCTCCCACGACATGAACGCGACGAGCAGGTTCTTGCCGAGCGCGAGCTCGCCGTTCTCGGTGGCGGGGCCGTCTGCGATGACCTCGCCGGCCTCGATGCGCTCCCCCGCCTTCACGATGACGCGGTGATTGTAGTTCGTGCCCTGGTTGGAGCGGTCGAACTTGCGCATGAAGTAGCTCTTCGTGCCGCCCTCGTCCTGCTGCACGGTGACGAAGTCGGCCGACACCTCGGCGATGACGCCCGACTTCTGGGCGGTGATCACGTCACCCGCGTCGACCGCGGCGTAGCCCTCCATGCCGGTGCCGACGACCGGCGACTCGCTCATGACGAGCGGCACGGCCTGACGCTGCATGTTGGCGCCCATGAGCGCGCGGTTCGCATCGTCGTGCTCGAGGAAGGGGATGAGCGACGTGGCCACGGAGACCATCTGACGGGGCGAGACGTCCATGTACTGGACGCGCTCGGAGTCGACGAGCACCACCTCGGAGCCGCGGGGGCGGGCGAGCACCTGCTGCTCGGCGAAGCGGCCGTCCGCGGTGAGCGGGGCGCCGGCCTGAGCGATGAGGTACTCGTCCTCCTCGTGCGCGGTCAGGTAGTCGACCTGATCGGTGACCTTGCCGTCGACGATGCGACGGTACGGGGTCTCGATGAAGCCGAAGGCGTTGATGCGGGCGAAGGTCGCGAGCGCGCCGATCAGGCCGATGTTCGGACCTTCGGGCGTCTCGATCGGGCACATGCGGCCGTAGTGCGAGGGGTGCACGTCGCGCACCTCGACGCCCGCGCGGTCGCGCGAGAGGCCGCCGGGGCCGAGCGCCGACAGACGGCGCTTGTTGGTCAGGCCCGCGAGCGGGTTGTTCTGATCCATGAACTGCGACAGCTGCGAGGTGCCGAAGAACTCCTTGATCGCCGCCAGCACGGGGCGGGTGTTGATCAGGGTGTTCGGCGTGATCGCCTCGATGTCCTGCGTGGTCATGCGCTCCCGGACCACGCGCTCCATACGGCTGAGGCCGGTGCGCACCTGGTTCTGGATGAGCTCGCCCACGGCGCGGATGCGACGGTTGCCGAAGTGGTCGATGTCGTCGGTGTCGAGGCGGACCTCGATCTCCTTGCCGTCGCGCAGGCCCGGGAGGGTCTCGGTGCCCGCGTGCAGGCCGACGAGGTACTTGATGGTCGCCACGATGTCCTCGAGCGACAGCACCGACTCGGTGATGGGGGCGTCGACGCCGAGCTTGCGGTTGATCTTGTAGCGACCGACCTTGGCCAGATCGTAGCGCTTCGGGTTGAAGTAGCTGTTGTCGAGGAGCGCGCGCGCCGCCTCGATGGCCACCTGCTCGCCCGGCCGCTGCTTGCGGTAGATGTCCTTGAGCGCATCCTCCTGCGTGAGGATGCCGTCCTTCTCGAGGGTGAGCGCGATCGACTCGTAGCCGGCGAACTCCTCGAGGATCTCCTCGCTCGTCATGCCGAGCGCCTTGAGGAACACCGTGACCGACTGCTTGCGCTTGCGGTCGATGCGCACGCCGACCTGGTCGCGCTTGTCGACCTCGAACTCGAGCCACGCGCCGCGGCTCGGGATCACTCGCGCGGTGAAGACGTCCTTATCGCTCGTCTTCTCCTGCGCTCGCTCGAAGTATACGCCGGGGCTGCGGACGAGCTGCGACACGATGACGCGCTCGGTGCCGTTGATGATGAACGTGCCCTTGTCGGTCATGATGGGGAAATCGCCCATGTAGACCGTCTGGCTCTTCAGCACCTGGGTCTCGGTGTTGTAGAACGCCGCCTCGACGTACAGCGGAGCGGCGTACGTCTTGCCGCGCTCCTTGCACTCTTCGATGGTGAACTTCTGCTCGTCGAGGATCGGGTTCTCGAACGACAGCTGCATCGTGCCGGCGTTGTCCTCGATCGGCGAGATCTCGTCGAAGATCTCCTCGAGGCCGCTCTTCAGCGCGATGTCGTCGCGCCCTTCGGCCTGCGCCTCGACGACGCGTTCCTTCCACGCCTCGTTGCCGACGAGCCAGTCGAAGCTCTCGAGCTGGAGCGCCAGCAGGTTCGGCACCGACAGCGTGTCGGAAATCTTGGCGAAGGAGAGGCGCGAGTGGTTGCGACCGTTCTTCGATTGGGTGGTTGACGATGCGTTGCGCGCAGCAGCCAAGGAAACTACCTCCGTGGGCCCCGTCGGGCCGGTTGACCTGGTCTTGCGAGAATTGCATCGGATCACGCGCGCGAGGCTCATCTGCGCTTTCGCGCCAGCTCCCGGGGCCTACCGCTATATGAAGGCACACTGGTGTCCGTAGTGCAACTATCAACTGTAACACCATTGTTATCGGCTGTCCAGCCCGGATCGCGGTGCCGGGTGCTCGCGAGGGTCGCTCCGGCCGCCCCGCACGCTCCGCCCCCGCCCAGCGGGACTGGGTAGCGTGGTCGACATGTCGATGACCCCGGCTGCGACCGGATCGCCCACCCGCCTGCGCAGGGCGCTGCCGTGGGCGGTGCTCGGGATGCTCGGGGTGCTCGCCTTCGGCGCCTACCTGCGCTTCGCCGAGCGCGGGCCGCTCGGCATCGACGCGTGGTGGCACGGGGTCGCGACCGCCACCCGCGGGTCGGCGGCCTACGCGATCGCGGTGTTCATGGCCGAGGCAGGAGACGGGATCGGCGCCGCGGCGTGCACCGCGATCGCCGTCGCACTCCTGATCGCCGTGCGCCGGCCGCGCGACGCGGTCGCCGTGGCGTCCGCCCTGCTGCTCGGAGTGCTCGCCTCGGAGACGATCAAGGCGCTCGTGCTGCGACCGCGCCCCTGGGACCAGCTCTACACCGCGCACGGCGGATCCTACCCCTCCGGCCACTCGATGGGAGCGGCGGCGCTGGCAGTATCGCTCGCGCTCGTCGTCGCCGGAGTCCGGGCGCTGCCGCGGGCGGCGGCCCGGTGGGCGGCCGCCGCCGCGACGTGCTGGATCGCGCTGATGATGTGGAGCCGCACGGCGCTGCACGTGCACTGGTTGACCGACACGCTCGCCGGCGCCGTGCTGGGCGCCGGCATCGCCGTCGTCGTGCGGTACGCCTGGTTCGCGCCGCATCGCCGTGTCGCCGGACGTCGCCGAGGGTGATGGAATGGGGGGATGCAGACCACTGTCCCCCGGATGGACGAGCGCGAGGCCCGGGCCTGGCTCGGCCTCATCACCGTGCTCCAGCTCCTCCCCAACGCCCTCAACGCCCAGCTGCTGCGCGACTCCGGCGTGACCCATTTCGAGTTCTCCGTGCTGTCGACGCTGTACACGGCGCCCGAACCCGTCACGGGGATGACCGAGCTGGCGCGGCGCACGGATTCCACCCTCCCCCGACTCTCTCACGTCTGCTCCCGGCTCGAGCAGCGGGGCTTCGTCGAGCGGACACCGCGACCCACGGATCGACGGGCGACAGACGTGCGGCTGACCACCCAGGGCCGCCAGAAGCTCATCCACGCGATTCCGAAGCACATCGAGCTGGTGCGCAGTCTCGTCATCGACGCGCTCTCGCCCGAGCAGCTCGACGCGCTGATCGGCATCACCGGCGCCATCGAGCCGCGCCTCACCGCAGATGCGGCTCGGCGCGGCGCGGACCCGACGCCGGGACGATCCTCCACCGCGGGCTGAGCGCCTTCGGCGCCCGCCGATCCCCGCGCCGCGGGTCGCGCCCCTCCGATCGAGCGATTTCCCAGCCGAGACCCGAATGATTGTTGCGACAAGTTATTTCGGGAGCGGGCAGGAGCACTCATGACGAACACACCCGACGGGGCGCACTCGCGCAAGGCGCAGCGCGAACGACGACGCGCCGAGCAGGTGGCCGCCTACCAGCGCGAGCAGGCCGCCCAGCGGCGCAATCGGCGCATCGGGATCGCGAGCACGGTGGTCGGCGGCGCGGCAGTGCTCGGCCTGATCACGACGTTCATCGTCACCGGCGCGCGTTCGGGGCAACCCGAGGACCTCGCGATCCGGGGACTGCAGGAGTTCCCGGGCATCACCGCGAATCACATCGACCCCAACCCCGTCGACTACGAGGCCGCGTACGGCATGCACCCGCCCGCGGGCGGCGATCACTCGCAGTTCTGGCTGAACTGCGGGGTCTACACGGAGCCGCAGCCCGACGAGAACGCCGTCCACTCGCTCGAGCACGGCGCCGTCTGGGTGACGTACGATCCGGACTCGACGAGCGAAGCGGACGTGGCCGCGCTCCGCAGCTCGATCCCGAACACCTACACGATCCTGTCGCCCTATCCCGGCCTTCCGGCGCCGGTCGTCGCGTCGGCGTGGGGCGCCCAGGTCGCCCTGGACGGTGCGGACGACGAGCGACTCGGACAGTTCATCGACGCGTACTGGAAGTCGCCCTCGGCCCCCGAGCCCGGCGCGTCCTGCACGGGCGCCCTCGAGGGATCCGGACGTGTCGCCTAGCAGACGCTCGCCCGGTGTGGCCGCGCTCGTCGCCACCACCACCGCCCTGGTGCTCGTGGCGGTGTCGCTGATCGCGGGGCGGGTCTCGGCGCCCGTCGACGCCGCCCCCGGATCCCGCAGCGCCGAGGCCGGGTTCGCCCGCGACATGCAGGTGCACCACGACCAGGCGGTGGAGATGTCGATGATCATCCGCGATCGCACGGAGGACGAGGAGATCCGCCTGCTCGCCTACGACATCGCCACCGCGCAGGCCAGGCAGAGCGGGCAGATGTTCGGCTGGCTCGCGGTCTGGGGGCTGCCCCAGGCGTCGCCCGAGCCCGCGATGACCTGGATGCACCGTCCCGCCCCGGGGGGCGGGGACGGCCACCGGCACGCGGAGCCCGTGGACGACCCGGAAGGGGCGCCCGCGGTCATGCCGGGCATGGCCACCCGGGAACAGCTCGACGAGCTGCGCGCCGACTCGGGGATCGCGGCCGAGCGCAGGTTCCTCGAGCTGATGATCGCGCATCACGCGGGCGGCGTGGACATGGCGGAGGCCGTGCTGGATCGCAGCACGACCCGGGCGGTGGACGATCTCGCCCGCAGTGTGATCGCCTCCCAGGAGAGCGAGATCCGGCTCATGGAGCGTCTGCTCTCGGAGCGTTGACCCCGCACCGCGGGGTCAACGCTCGCCGGTCACGAGACCGGGCGGCGGAGATCACTCGCGGTGGCGATACGCCCACCCGAGCACACGGCCGTCAACCCGCGAGCAGCTCCTGCGTCGTCGCGCCGGCCAGCGACAGCGTGACCTGCGTTCCCCAGGGGTCGTCCACGACGATCGAGCGGCCCGTATCCGCGAACGCCACTCCCCGACCGCGCAGTCGTGCGGCGAGCGCGTCGAGATCTTCGCGCGCGGGCAGCGCGATCGCCACGTCTCCGAGCCCGAGGCGGGCACCGCGCGGGCCGGCGCCCAGACTGTTCCAGGTGTTCATCGCCACGTGGTGGTGGTAGCCGCCCGCCGAGGCGAACAGCGCGCCGGGGTATCCCGTGACGGTGGCCTCGAAGCCGAGCACGCCCACGTAGAAGTCGCGGGCGCGGGCGAGGTCGCCCACCTGCAGGTGGACGTGCCCCACCCCGCCGGACTGCCGTTCCGCGTGCGCCAGTACGGCCTCGTCGAGGTGAGCGGAGAGGTAGGCGTTGGGGTCGAGGGGCAGCGTATCCATACGGAGCTCGCCATTCTCATAGCTCCACGCGTTTCTGGGCCGGTCGACGTAGAGCTCGATCCCGTTGCCCTCGGGATCCGTGAAGTAGAACGCCTCGCTCACGAGGTGGTCGCTGGATCCGGCGAAGGTGCTGCGAGGATCCCTGGCGGCGCGGTACACCGTCGCCGCCAGGCTCGCAGCATCGTCGAAGAGGAACGCCGTGTGGAAGAGGCCGGCGTCGCGAGGATTCGTCGCGGGCAGGTCCGGCGTGTGCACGAGGCGCACCATCGGGGTGGTCCCCCGGCCGAGCACCCGGTGCACCTCGCGGCCGAGCGAGCGCTCCTCGATCGGCACGAGCGCGAGCGCGTGCTCATAGTAGGAGCTCATCCGCTCGAGATCGCCGACGCGCAGACTGACGGCGTCCATGGCGAGGTCGGCCGAAAGCGTGCGCTCGGAGACCGACGCGTTGTCCGGTGACATGGGTTCCCCTCCGTTCCGTGGTTTCGGGCGTTCGCGCTCAGGCCTCGACCGCGAATCCGCCGGTCCAGGAGATCGTCTCCCCGACCGCGAGCGTGAGCTGCAGGAAGCCGATCGCCTCGAGCTCGTGCGCGCGGGCGAGCGAACCGGCATCGATCGCACGGAGCCCGCCCGACACGACGTCGGCCATGAGCGTCGACTTCGCCTCGGCCGCATCGCCCGCGACCAGCACGGTGGTCGCACTGTCGCCCACCGTCCCCGAGGCGAGCGTCGCGGCGAAGTTCGTGTTGAAGGCCTTCAGCACCCGCGCGTCGGGCAGGGCCCGCTGGATCTCGGCGGCGGCCGAACTGCCGTCGGGCACGACCAGGCCGTCGAACGTCTCGAAGTCGAGCGGGTTGGTGATGTCCACGACGATCCTGCCCGCGAGCTGGTCGCCGTAGGCGCCGAGGATCTCGGCGACCGCCGGATAGGGCACGGCGAGCACGACGACGTCGCCGGTCACGGTCGCGCCGACACCCTGCTCGTGCGAGATGTGCTCGACGGATGCGCCGCCCTTCGCGAGGACGCCCCCGATCGCCTGGGCCATGTTGCCGGTGCCGAAGATGGTGTATGCGGTCATTGCGCTGCTCTCCTTGAGTGTCGTGCGCCCCGGAAGGATCGTGTGATCGAACGGTGGGGCATCGGTATTACTTGTAGGTACAACCAAATCATAGCCGCTATTTACTTGCGGGTGCAACTATTTCGATACGATGGCGGCATGGCCCCGTCGCTCACCCACCCCGAACGCACCGCCGTCGCGCGACTGCAGGCGCTGCTCGAGCTGCTGCCCGCGGCCCTCGACAAGCGGCTCGCACCAGCCGGAATCACAGCGTTCGAGTACACTCTGCTCGAGCGGCTCGCCGAGCAGGATCGGCGACGCATGCGCCTGAGCACCCTGGCATCGCGCACGAACGCCTCTCTCCCGCGCATCTCACGGGTCGCGTCGTCGCTCGAGCGCCGCGGCCTGATCGAGCGCGCATCGTGCTCGGAGGACGGTCGAGCGACGAACGCGGTGCTCACCGCGCACGGGGCCGAGACCTTCGAGCGTGCGCACGACGTCCATGCCGAGGCCGTGCGCGCGCTGATCCTCGACGGCCTCGCCGCGCTCCCCGGCGACGGCGTCGACACGCTCTCCGAGCTCGCCTATGCGGTGCTCGGCAGTCTCGATCCCGACCGCGTGGGCGGCACCGGGGGCGCCGACGATGCTCACCCGAGCGTCCCGTGCGCGGCGGATCCGGCGGGTGGGGGTGCGAGTGCGGCAGGTGCGGACGCGGGTGCGGCGGATCCGGGTGCGCCGGGTGCGGACGCAGGTGCGGCGGGTGCGGCGGATCCGGAACGCCCCGCGTGCCCCGCCGATCCCGGTTCCGATGGCGTAGAGTCGGGTGCCATGGAATCCGAGGCGACGCACGACCGGGCCCCTGAGGCCGGCACCTCTGCCGCCGGTGCCCCCGCCGGCAGCACGATCATCTTCGGCGCCGACTGGTGCGGCGACTGCCGCCGGGCGAAGCTCGTCTTCGATCGCGCGGGCGCGCCATACACCTATGTCGATCTGGTCCGGGATCCCGCGGCGGCGGAGGTCGCCCGCGACATCAGCGGCCGCACCAACATCCCGGTGATCCTCTACCCCGACCGCAGCCATCAGGTCGAACCCTCAAACGCCGACATGCTGCGAAAGATCGACGAGCTGCGACTCGCCTCCCCGGCGGAGCCCCGGGCGTGAAACTGCCCGAGCCGATCACGCTGGGCTCGGGCCTCACCGCCGAGATCGAGGAGGACCGCTGGGTGCCCGGCGCCGTGCAGCTGCTCGTCGACGGCACCCCCCAGTCGCACGTGAACCTGCGCGACCCCTCGGAGCTCTTCTTCGAGTACATCCGCCGCATCGGGCACGTCATCGACCTCTTCCGCCCCGCGGCGCAGCCCGTCTCGGCGCTGCACCTCGGCGGGGGCGCCTTCACCCTGCCTCGCTACATCGAGGCCACCCGGCCGGGCAGTCGGCAGCAGGTCGTGGAGATCGAAGGCGCGCTCGTCGACCTCGTCCGCGAGGCCGCTCCGCTGCCGAAGCGTGCGAGCATCCGAGTACGGCGCGGCGATGCGCGCGAGGTGCTCGCACGCCTGCCGGAGGGCATGCGAGGCGCGATGGACCTCGTGGTCGTCGACATCTTCGCGGGGGCGCGCACTCCCGCGCACGTCTCGAGCGTCGAATTCTATGAGCTGGTGCGGCCGCTGCTCTCCCCCGACGGCCTCGTCGTCGTCAACGCCGCCGACGGTCAGGGACTGCCGTTCGTGCGCGGACAGGCCGCGACGCTCGCCAGCCTGTTCCCCGAGGTGGTCGCGATCGCCGAGCCGCAGGTGCTGAAGGGCCGCCGCTTCGGCAACGTCGTGTTCGTCGCCGCTGCCGGCCGCGGCGCCCCGCTCGACTGGCTGCCGCGCCTGCTCGCGGGGGGTCCGCACCCGGCGCGCATGCTCGCGGGGCGCGAGTTCGACGAGCTGCTGCGCGGTGCGGCACCCGTGACGGACGCGACCGCCGCGGATTCGCCCGCGCCGGCGCGCGAACTGTTCGAGCGGAACTGAGGTGCGCGTCGTCGCAGCGCGCGCCGGCCGCGCCGAGCGCCGGAAGCACCGGGAGCGCGTGACGCACGTGACGCAGGGAATCCCCGCCGTGCACGGGGCGCCCCGTGGCTGAGCTCGCCCGCGTGCGGATCTGGGCCGAGGCCCTGATCCGCCTGCACCTCGATCCGCAGACGTGGAGCTTCGGCTTCGACCACGCCAAGCGCCGCGCGGGGCTCTGCAACTACACCGAGCGCCGCATCACCGTATCGCGCTATCTGGCCGAGAAATTCGACGACGACGAGATCCACCAGGTGCTGCTGCACGAGGTCGCGCATGCCATGGCCGGCGCTGCGGCCGGGCACGGGCCGCGCTGGAAGCGGATCGCGGCGCAGATCGGATACGTCGGCGGACGCACGCACGACGGCGAGATCGCCCACGAGCGCGCCCCGTGGATCGGCGCGTGCCCCGCGGGGCACGCGCACTACCGCTTCCGGCGTCCCACCCGCGCTGCCTCATGCGGACGGTGCGCTCGCGGCTTTTCGGACGCCCACCTCATCGAGTGGCGCAAGCGCCCGGAGCTCTGATTCCCCGGGCGGCGGCCCATAGGGCAGGATCCGGCGCCGCACGGTGCGCTCCCGGGGCGACGGGCGAGATCCGACGCACGACGTTCCGGACGCGCGTCGTCGCGATCCCGCGGCCCGGTCAGTAGCCGACCGTCGACAGCGCCTGCCGCAGCAGAGCGCCCCGCCCACCGGGCAGCTCATCGAGGGTGTCCGGCGCGAGCGCCTCTTCCGGCGACATCCAGCTGACCTCGAGCGCGTCCTGCCGCGGGTTGCACGTGCCGGTCACCGGAACGACGTAGACGAGAGACACCGCGTGCTGCCGCTCGTCGACGAACGACGAGATCCCCGGCATGGGGAAGTACTCGGCGATCTGAGCCGGCACGAGAGCGGTGGGCATCTGCGGGAACGCCATCGGCCCGAGATCGTTCTCGAGGTGCCGGAACAGCGCCTCGCGCAGCGTCTCCCCGTAGCGCACCCGCCCCGAGATGAGCGCGCGCGTCATCACCCCGTCCGGCGTGCTGCGCAGCAGCAGCCCCACCTCGATCACCTGGCCGAGCCCGTCGAGGCGCACCGGAACCGCCTCGACGTAGACCACGGGGAGCCGCCCGCGCACGAAGCTCAACTCGTCGTCGCTCAACCACCCCGGGTTCCCCGCGGGTGCGGGGCGATCCTCGGGCCCTTCGGGATCGGGAAGCTCGGCCGTGTCGATGCTCATGCTGCCATTCTTGCACCCGCCGGGATTCCCCGGTCTCCCGGAGGCCCGCGGCGAGTCGGCGGCACACGCCGCACGTTCGGCGAGGGCGCGCTCCGGCGCCGTCCGCAGCACGTGGGTAGGCTGAACGCATGAATGCGAGCACCGACACCCCCACTCGCCGCGTCGCTCTCGTGCAGGTCGCGAGCCCCTCGGACGAGTCGCGCGAAGCCCGCATCGAGCGGGTCGAGCAGGTGCTGCGACGGCACCCCGACGTCGATCTCTTCGTGCTCCCCGAGCTGTGGAGCGCCGGGTACTTCTCCTTCGAGCGCTACGAGGAGCTGGCCGAAACCCTCGACGGCCCCACGGTCGCGATGGCCCGCCGCGTGGCCCGCGACCTCGGGGCCTCGATCCACCTGGGCAGCATCGTCGAGCACGGCAGCGACGGGGCGCTCCACAACACCGCCGTGCTCATCGACGGGACGGGCCGGATCGCGCAGACCTACCGCAAGATCCACGTCTTCGGCTATCAGTCGCTCGAGTCCGAGCTGCTCACCCCGGGAACCTCGCTCAGCGTGGTCGCCGGCCCGCTCGGTCCCACCGCGGGCACCACCTGCTACGACCTGCGCTTCCCCGGCCTCTGGCAGGAGCTGAGCGCCCGCGGCGCGGAAGCCGTCATCGTGCCGGCGGCGTGGCCCGCGGCGCGCCGCGAGCACTGGTGCCTGCTCACCCAGGCCCGGGCCGTCGAGCACCAGCTGTGGGTGCTCGCCTGCAACGCCTGCGGCAGCCAGGGCGACCCGGACGCGCCGGTGCAGTTGGGCGGATTCAGCCGCGTCGTCGACCCGTCGGGCCGCGTGGTGGCGGAGTGCGGCGACGGCGAGGAGGTGCTCGTGGTCGACCTCGACCCGGCGCGCGTCGCCGAGGTGCGCGCCGAGTTCCCGGTCATCGCCGACCGTCTGAGCACCGCGGACTACGCGGCGCTCGGCTCGGATCCGGGCGAGGGCACCGCGGTGCACGCGGCTGCCACCTGAAGCTCTAGCGCTCGACGATTGTGACGTCGGGCCCGAGGATCGCGGCAGACGCTGCGATCTGCTGCTCGGGCGTCACGCCGAAGCGCGTGCGCTGCAGCAGCTCGGCCGAGTCGGCGAGCGGGGTGATCGACAGGCCGTGCCTCGCCGGCAGATCACCCGCGGCCTCCTCCTCGGCCGTCCAGTCGTAGTGCATGTAGGTGAGGATCGCGCTGGGGCGCTCCACCCGCACCTCCCCCGCGTCGTCGCGCGCCAGCTCGAAGCCGGCGATGACGCCGGTGCGCTGGTCGAGTGTGAGCTGGGTGCTGAGCATGTTGCCGATCGAGTACCACACGAGCGTGCGGCCGCCGTCGGCGCGGTCGAGCCAGGCCACCGGCTGCAGCACGTGCGGCCCCGTGCCGATGATCACATCGGCGCCGAGATCGGCGACCCGCTGCGCGAAGGCCTGCTGCTGGCCGTTCACGTCGTGCGAGTCCTCGGTGCCCCAGTGCGCCGAGACGATCACCACGTCGGCCTGATCCCGCGCCTGCGCCATGAGGTCATTCACCAGCGCGTCGTCGCCCATCATGTTGAGCGTGACGCCGTCGATGGGCGCGTTCGAGTACTCCGCGAACGAGACGAGCGCGATCCGCACCCCGTCCCGTTCGAGCACGGTCGGCGCCCGCTGCTCCTCCGCGCTGCGGTTGGCGCCGGCGACCACCGCGGGTGCGAGGCCGTCCCAGGCGGCGCGGGTGGCGGCGACCCCGGCCGTCCCCTTGTCGGCGGTGTGGTTGGTGGCGAGGTTGACGAGATCGCAGCCGGCCGCGCCCTGCAGATCGCGCGCGAACTCGACCGGCGCGTTGAACGTGGGGTAGCCGCTGATGCCGAACTCCACCCCGGCGCTCGGCACCTCCTGGTTGCAGAACGTGACGTCCGCAGCGTCGAGCTGCGTGCGGATGCCGTCGAAGAAGGGGGCGTAGTCGTAGCCGCCGTCGCGCTCAGCGTTCGCATTGACCGAATCGTGCGGCAGCATGTCGCCCATTGCGATGACCTGCAGCGGTTGCGGATCCTCGGGCTCGGCGATGGCGGGTTCGTCGGCGCCCTCCTCGGCGGGCGGCTCGGGGCTCGGTGTCGCGGTGGGTGCGGGATCCGGGCCCCCGCCCAGCAGCATCGCCGTGGCGACCCCGGCACCCGCGAGCACGAGCGCCGCCGCCGTGATCGTGATGAAGAGCCGCGTCCTGCGCGGAAGCCGTGGGCGGGGTTCGTCGCTCATGGAGTCCAGCCTACGCACTCCCGCGCCCGGTCGAGGCGGATCGGGATCTGCGCCATTCGTGCAGGAGATCACCGCTCGTGCGGGCCGACACGCCGTGATCCCGCCCGAATAGGCGAGGATCTCCTGCACGACGGGCGAGCTCTCGGTGCGCGTGCGACCGGGCACCGACGGGGCGCCGACCGGCAGTCGGCGGGTGCGAGGAGGATTAGGCTGAGGGGCATGATCCGCCCTCGCACTCGCGCCGCGGCCCTGCTGCTCTGCGCCTGCCTGCCGCTGCTCGCCGCATGCGCTCCCGAGCCCGCCCCGTCCCCGGCGCAGGAGACGCCCGCTCCGGAGCCGACCACCGAGCCGAGCGCCGCTCCGGACGAGCCCGAGGAACCCGCCTTCGATCGGCAGGCGCACTCGATCGACGATCCCGCCTCGATCTGGGTCGTCAGCAACAAGCTGCGCCCGCTCTCCCCCGCCGACTTCGCTCCCGCCGACCTCTCGATGCCGGAGGGCGTCGAGAACGAGTTCTCCCAGCCGCTGCGCGAACCGGCCGCGCGCGCGGTCGAGTCGCTCGTCGCCGCGGCCGCGGCAGAGGGCCTGACCGTGCGCATCATCAGCGCCTACCGCGACTACGCCACGCAAGTCGGGCTGTACGACGGGTATGTGGCGCGCGACGGGCAGGCGGCCGCCGACACGTATTCGGCCCGGCCCGGGCACTCCGAGCACCAGACGGGCCTGGCCGTCGACTTCGACGACCACGGCGCCTGCTACCTCGCCTCTTGCTTCGGCGAGACGCCGGCCGGCGCCTGGCTGGCCGAGAACGCGGCCGAGCACGGCTTCGTGCTGCGCTACCCGGAGGGCAAGCAGGAGATCACCGGCTTCATGCCCGAACCGTGGCACTTCCGCTACGTCGGCACCGAACTCGCCCAGGAGATGCGGGCGACCGGGGTGACCACCCTCGAGGAGTTCTTCGGCCTCCCCGCGGCGCCCGGGTACGCGGAGTAGGCTCGTGGCGTGACACGCACCCCCGAGACCCAGCCCGTCATCCGCGTCAGCGCGGTCGTCATGCGCGACCCGCGCGGGCACGTGCTCACCGTGCGCAAACGGGGAACCGCGGCGCTGATGCTGCCGGGCGGGAAGCACGAGCAGGGCGAGGATCCGCGCGACACCGCGGTGCGGGAATTCGAGGAGGAGCTCGGGATCGCGCTCGACCGCGAACGGCTCGACGCCCTGGGCGTGTTCCGCGCCGCGGCCGCCAACGAGCCCGGGCACGCCGTGGAGGCGTCGGTATTCGAGCATCCGTACCTCGCTGCCGCCGTGTCGGCGCGGGCGCGCGCGGAGATCGAGCACCTCGAATGGGTCGACCCCGCGGTGGCGCGGGCCGACATGGCGCCGTTGAACACCGAGCTCGTGTTCCCCCTGCTGCGCGCCGCTCGCTGAGCGGGCACTTCCGCCGAACCCGAGCTCATTCTCCGAAACCGAGCGAATTCTCGGCGCTGGAAGGGTCGGTTTCGACGAACGGGCTCGGGTTCGGCGGGGCTCGCCTCCCTCGCCGCCCCTAGAGCTCGGGCCCCCGCGGCACGTCGAGACCGAGCAGCGCGTTCTCGACCACCTCCATGAGAGCCGGGTGGATCCAGTACTGGCCCCTGGCGGCCGCGTGGGCGTCGATGCCGAAGCTCATCGCCATCACCACGACCTGAATGAGATTGGAGGCCTGATACCCCATCGCGTGCGCGCCGAGAATGCGACCGTCACGGCGATCCGCCACTATCGTGAAGACGCCCGTCGAGTCCTCCATCGCCCAGCCGTACGCGGTATCGCCGGTGCGCTGCGTCGCAACGGTGACGTGCTCGGCGCCGATCCGGGCGCCCGCCTCGCGCTCTGTGAGGCCCACCTGGGCGAGTTCGGGGTCGCTGAAGACGGCCGCCGGAACCACCTCCTGCCGCGAGCGACGCAGATCGTCGGGATGCTCGAGGTTGTGCGCCACCACGCGCGCCTCGTGATTGGCGACGTGCTTCAGCTGGTGCGGCGAGGAGACGTCGCCGAGCGCGTAGAGCCCGGTGACGGGTGCGCCGCCCGACCGCACGCGCTGGAACTCGTCGACCACGATGCGCCCGTCCGCGTGCAGATCGAGCCCGGCCGCCGCGGCGCCGACCAGATCGGAGTTGGGAATCCGCCCGATGGCGACGAGCACGACATCGGCCGGGATCCGGTCAGCCGCCCCGGCACGATCGGCCGCCTCGGCAGGGTCGCCCGCCCCGCGCGCGGTAGGCCCCACCTCGACGGTGACGCCCCCGCGCGCGACGCCCCCGCGCGCCGCCTCGATCCCACGCACCTCGCACCCGAGCCGCACGTCCCAGCGCCGCCCGGCCTCGGCGGTGAAGCGCGCCGAGATCTCGGCGTCGAGCCCGCGCAGCAGGCGCTCGCCGCGCACCACCTGCACGACCTCCGAGCCGAGCCCCGCGAAGATCCCGGCGAACTCGCTCGCGACGTACCCGCCGCCGATGATGAGCACCCGCCCGGGCTGCTCGGCGAGGCGCATCACGGTGTCGGAGGTGTGCACCTGCGGCAGCCCGATGCCGGGGATGTCCGGGATCACCGGGCGCGATCCCGCTGCGATGACCAGCTGCTCGGCCTCGACCCGCGTGCCGTCCGCCGCGACGAACGAGCGCGCACCGGTCAGCCGCACCTCCTGGGAGATGAGCTCGACGTTATCGAGATCCTCGGCCCGATAGCGCTCCCCCGCGGCGGAGATCGCGTCGATGCGCGAGAAGATGCGGTCCCGGATGCCCGGCCAGTCGACGGCCTCGGTGCGCATGGCGACGCCGAGGCGCGCGGCCTCCTCGGGCGAGCGGGCGAGCGCCGCCGGGCGCACGTACATCTTGGTGGGGATGCAGCCCGCATTGAGGCAGGTGCCCCCGAAGACGCCGCGCTCGGCGATCACCACCCGCCGGTCGTCCCAGAAGGGCGTGATGAGGGAGTTCCCCGAGCCCGAACCGATGATCGCGAGGTCGGCGGTGATGGTGCGCATGCGGCCCATGCTGTCAGACGAGCCCCGCTTCGGCGAGCCAGTCGCTCGCGATCCGGTCTGCGGGGAGCTCCTCGCCGACGCTGCGGGCGTTGAGCGCGACGAGATCCTCGGCGCTCATGGCGGCGCTGACCTCGTCGATGATCTCGGCGGCGCCCTCGTCGACGCGGTCGCTCGCGAGCGGCACGACGTGCGAGGCGAGAAAGATGCCGCGCGTGTCCTCGAGCGCGACGAGGTCGTTCTCGGCCACGGTCGGATCGGCGGTGTAGATGATGGCGAGCTGGATCGCGCCGTCGCGCAGCGCCTTCACCGTGAGGGGCCCGCCGCCGTCCTCGATCGGGGTGAACGCGACGCCCTCGATGCCGTAGACCTCCGCGAGCCCCTCCGGCCCGTACGGACGGGTCTCGGCCTCGGAGTTCGACCCCAGGGTGAGCGGCTCCTCGACCTCGGCGAGATCGTCGATGCTCGTGAGGTCCCAGGTCTCGGCGAACTCGCGGGTCACCGTGTACGAGTCCTGGTCGGTGGCGGGCGATTGCTCGAGCACGCGGAGTCCCTCCGGGGTCGCGTCCTGCAGCTCGGCGTAGACGTCATCGGAGAGTCTGGCCTCGGTCTCGGGATCCCAGAACTGCAGCAGATTGCCGCTGTACTCGGGGAAGAGGTCGATCGACCCCGCCTCGATCTCGGGCAGGTAGACCTCGCGCTGGCCGATGCGGAACTGGCGGTCGACCTCGTACCCGCCGGCCTCGAGGGCCTGCGCGTAGATCTCGGCGATGATCTCGTTGGAGTAGTAGTCCTGCGAGCCGATGACGATCGTGTCTGTGGACCCGCCTCCGGAGGCGTCCGGGGCGTCCAGCGGGTCCGCGCTCGAGCAGCCGGCGAGGAGCGCGGCGCTGAGCGCGAGCGCGCCGGCGGCGAGCGCACCCGCGCGCAGGCGCGAGGCGGGGGCGGAGGGCGCGGGGGGTGCGGGAGTGCGACGGAGCATGATCAGGGTTCCTCTCGGTCGATGGTCTGGGGTCTGGGGTCGGTGCGGCGGGGTGGCCCGGCGCTGCTCGCGCGGGCGGCACGGCGCCTCGGCTCGCCGCTCGGGCGCGCGTAGCGCACGGCGGCGCGCTGGCACGCCGCGAGCAGCAGCTCGAGCACCAGGGTCAGTGCGATCACGAGCAGCGCGCCTCCGAGCATCTGGGCGTAGTCGCGGGACTTCAGCCCCGCGAAGAGGTAGCGCCCGAGTCCGAGGTCGGCCGTGTAGGCCGCGAGGGTCGCCGTCGAAACGACCTGCAGCGCCGCGGCGCGCACCCCGCCGATCATCACGGGGAGGGAGAGGGGCAGTTCGACGCCCAGGATCACCTGCGCGGGGGTGAATCCGATCGCCTTCGCCGCCGCGGGCACCGAGGGATCGACGGCCTGCACGCCCGCGTAGGCGCCTGCCAGCAGCGACGGGATAGCGAGCACGATGAGCGCGAGCAGGGGCGCCGCCAGGCCGATGCCCAGTGCGAGGCCGAAGAGCGTCAGGAGGCCGAGCGTGGGCAGCGCCCGCGCCGCACCCGTGAACCCGCCGACGAGGGCGGCGCCGCGGCGGGTGTGCCCGATCAGCACCCCGGCGGGAATCGCGATGGCGGCCGCCACCAGCAGCGCGAGCGCGGTCACCCCGAGATGCTGCAGCGTGCGCGTGGGGATGCCCCCGGGCCCCGCCCAATTGGCGGGGTCGGCGAGCCAGGCCAGTGCCTCGGCGAAGAGGTTCACGACGCCTCCCCCGTCGCTCCCTGCGCCCCCGTCGCTCCCTGCGCCCCCGTCGCTCCCCTCGCCCGCGGAGCACCGCTCCGCGCACCCGACACGGCCCGTGCGGCCCGTGCGGCCCGTGCGCGCTGCGACCGCCTCGAACCCTGCGACCGCCGCGAACGGCGGGATCCGCGTGCCGGCCGGTTCCACGGAGTCAGCGCGCGCCCCACGCCGAGCACCACGGCGTCGAGCAGCAGCGCCAGCACCACCGTGGCGAGCACCCCGGTCCAGACCTCCGCGGCGATCCCTCGCTGGAATCCGTCGGTGAGCAACGTGCCGAGGCTCGGGACGCCGATGAGCGCACCGAGCGTCACGAGACTGATCGTCGACACCGTGACCACGCGCACGCCCGAGACGAGCACCGGGACCGCGAGCGGCAGGTCGACCCGCCAGAACAGCCCCCGGGGCGCGTACCCGGTGGCCACCGCGGCATCGCGCACCCGCCGGTCGACGGCGGCGAACGCGTCGGCGGCGGTGCGCACGAGCAGCGCCACGCCGTAGACCGTCAGAGCCGCGACCATCGTCTGCCACGACCGCAGCGCGGTGCCGAGCACAGCCGGGATGATGATCAGGAGCGGCAGGGCCGGGATCGCGTAGGCGAGCGTGGCCGCGGAGAGGAGGGGCCCGCCGAGGCGCGGCCTGCGGAACGCGAGCCGCCCCAGCGGCACCGCCACGAGCACGCTGATGAGGATCGCCGGAACGCTGAGGAGCAGGTGGTCGATCGCGAGACCCGCCACCGTCTCCCAGTTGGCGATCGCCCAGTTCACGGCTCCAACACCCCGACGGTTCGGCCCTCGCCGTCGACGGCGACGGTGCGGCCGTCCATGTCCACGGCGTGGAGGCGGCGCTCGGCGCGATCGGCACCGACGAAGTCGCGCACGAATTCGTTCGCCGGGTGGGCGAGGATCTCGGCCGGAGCGCCCCGCTGCGCGATCCCCGCGCCCGCCTCGAGCACCACGACCTCGTCGCCCACGAGGAACGCCTCCTCGACGTCGTGGGTGACGAAGACGATCGTCTTGCCGAGGTCGGACTGCAGCTGCAGCAGCTCGCGCTGCAGCTCCCGCCGCACGATGGGATCGACCGCGCCGAACGGCTCATCCATCAGCAGGATGTTCGGATCGGCGGCGAGCGCCCGGGCGACGCCGACCCTCTGCTGCTGGCCGCCCGAGAGCTGGCTCGGGTAGCGCCGGCCGAGGGCGGGGTCGAGCCCGACCCGCTCGAGCAGACCGGCCGCGGCCGAACGCGCCGCGCGCCGCGGCGCACCCGTGAGCAGCGGCACGGCGGCCACATTGTCGAGCACTGTGCGATGCGGCAGCAGACCGCCGTGCTGCATGACGTAGCCGATCGAGCGGCGCAGCTCGACGGGGTCGCGCTCGCGCACGTCCTCGCCGTCGATGAGCACGCGTCCCGACGTGGGATCGACCATGCGGTTGACCATCCGGAGCAGGGTGGTCTTCCCGGATCCGGACGAGCCGACCAGCACCACCGTGCGGTGGGAGGGGACGACGCACGAGAACTCCGCGACGGCGATCGCGCCTCCCGGGTACTCCTTCGACACATGCTCGAACTCGATCATGTCGACGACGTCCTCCCGTTCTGCCGGCACCGATGCTCCATGCACCACCCTAACGAGGCACGGAGCGCTGCGGGGACGGGCTTGTCCGCTCGCAGCGTCATGGTGTACGGGGAATATGTGGCGACCCGCAGACGGCCTGGCGTAAACTGGACCTTTGAACTGGCGGAAGAGGGACGGCGATGTCCGTCCCTCTTCTTGCGTGCCCGCCGCCGCGAGCCGTGGCGGAAACGATCGAAACGGACCCGCATGAACTCCTCCCTCCCGACGCGCCCCCGGCCGTCCGAAGCCGGGCCGGCGGGCGAGCGCGCCGTCGGAACCGGCACCGCGCACGCGAAGGCGATCCTGTTCGGCGAGCACGCGGTCGTGTACGGTGCGCCCGCGATCGCCGTGCCGCTGCATCAGCTCGAGGTCGAGACCATGATCCGCCCGACGCCGGGCTCCGAGCTGCGCATCGAGAGCGAGCTCTTCGCGGGAACAGCCTCGTCGGCGCCCGAGGTGCTGCGCCCCGTCATCACCGCCGTGCGGGCGGCGCTCGGCGCAGTCGGCGCGGTCGGCGCAGAAGAGATGCAGGCGCAGCTGCGGGTGCGCAGCGCCATCCCCCACGGGCGCGGGCTCGGGTCGAGCGCGGCGGTGGCAGCGGCGATCGCCCGGGCGGCGGCCGATCTCTTCGGAACCGAGCTGGACGCCGATGCGTTCCACGAGATCGTGCAGCGCGCTGAGCGCGTGGCGCACGGCAACCCGAGCGGGATCGACGCCCGCGCCGTCTCCGCGGCCGGGCCGATCCGCTTCCACGGCGGCAGCGCCCGGCCCACGGGCGTGGGCGCCCCGCTCACCTTCGTGCTCGCCGACTCCGGAGTGCCCGGGTCGACCGCGGCAGCCGTGGCAGGCGTGCGCGAGCGCCGCGCGGCCGATCCGGTGCGCATGGATCGGGCCATCTCGCAGCTCGCCGATATCGCCGAGGGCTCGGTGCTCGATCTCGAACTCGGTGACCGCTCGGCGCTCGGCTCGCGCATGCTCGAGGCACACGCACTGCTCGGCCGCATCGGCGTGAGCACCGTGCAGCTCGACGCGCTGGTCGAGGCCGCGCGCGCGGCGGGCGCGCACGGGGCGAAGCTCACGGGCGGCGGCCTGGGCGGCTGCGTGCTCGCGCTGGCGGAGTCCGAGGCGCAGGCCGAGCACATCGCGCTCGCGCTGCGCTCCACGGGCGCGCCCCGCACCTGGACGACCACAGTGGCCGCCGCATGACCCGGGCCGGCACCGCGGCGAATGGGACCGCCGGCGGCACTGCGACCGCACGGGCGTTCCCGAACATCGCACTGGTGAAATACTGGGGCAAGCGCGACGAGGCCGTCATGCTGCCGGCGGCCGGCAGCCTCTCGCTGACGCTCGACGCATACGCAACGACCACCGCCGTGACGCTCGACGCGAGCGCCGCGAGCGACCGCTTCGAGCTGAACGGAGAAGCGCAGGCGGGCGATCGTCTGCGCCGCGTCACCCGCTTCCTCGACCTCGTGCGCGAGCGCTCGGGGTCCACCGCCCGCGCGCTCGTGCGCTCGCACAATGAGGCGCCCACGGGCGCGGGCCTCGCCTCCTCGGCGTCGGGCTTCGCCGCGCTCGCCACCGCCGCCTCCGCGGCCTACGGCCTGCCGGGCGACCCCGCTTCGCTCAGCAGGCTCGCGCGCCGCGGATCCGGATCGGCCGCCCGCTCGATCATTCCCGGCGTCTCCGTCTGGCACGCCGGCGACGGCGACGAGACCTCCTTCGCCGAGCCCGTCCCGGCTCCCGAGATGCGCATGGTGATCGTCACGGTCGACGAGCGGCAGAAGGCTATCTCGAGCCGTGAGGCGATGCGTCTCACCGCGCTCACCTCGCCGTTCTACCCGGCCTGGGTCGCGAGCACGGAGCAGAGCCTCGAGGCGATGCTCGAGGCCTGCCGCGACGGCGACTTCACCCGCATCGGCCGCATCACCGAATCGCACGCTCTGCGCATGCACGCGGTGATCCAGTCGGCCGACCCGCCCGTGCGCTATCTGGCTCCCACGAGCATCGCGGTCTTCGACGCCGTCTCGGCGCTGCGGGATCGCGGCGTCGAGGCGTACGCGACCGCCGATGCCGGCCCCAACGTCTGCGTCGTCGTGCGGCCCGCCGAGGCCGAGGCGGTCGCCGACGAGCTGCGCGGGTTCGGGCGCGTGCGCGTGGTCGGGCCCGGTGCCGGCGCCGAGCTGATCGACGCGGATCCCCGTCTCTCGGCTCCGCTCGACGCATCCCCAGGCGGGGATCCCGCCGCGACCGGAGCCGGCGCGTGATCGAGACCCGCGCTCCGGGCAAGCTCTACATCGCCGGCGAGTACGCGGTGGTCGAGCCGGGCGAACCCGCCGTGCTCGTGGCGGTCGACCGCTACCTCTCGGTGCGCCTGACGGCGGCGAGCGGCGAGGGCCGCGTGCGGTCGAGCGCCTACGAGCGATCGCCGCTGGTGTGGGTGCGCGACCGCGACAGCGGGCGCATCGTGCCGACGCATGATCCGCGCGACTACGTCTTCTCGGCGATCGCCGCGGTCGAGGAGCTGCGCGCCGAGCGCGGGCTCCCTCCGCACTACTTCGACCTCGACATCGACAGCGAGCTCGACGACGAGCACGGCCGCAAGTTCGGACTGGGATCGTCTGCGGCCGTCACGGTGGCGGTGATCGCGGCGATCGATGAGTTCACCGGACTGGGCCTCAGCCCCACCGAGAGGTTCAAGCTCGCGCTGCTCGCCACGATCGAGGTGGCTCCCCGCGCATCGGGAGGCGACCTCGCGGCGAGCACCTTCGGCGGTTGGATCCGCTACACGTCGCCCGATCGCGACCTGCTGCGCGCGACGCGTGCCCGGCACGGCGTCGCGGCGGCGCTGCAGTCGGAGGAGGCGTGGCAGGGCTTCGGCGTGACCCGCCTGCCGCGGCCCGCCGGACTGCAACTGCTGGTGGGCTGGACGGGATCGCCCGCCTCGACCGAGCGGCTCGTTGCGGAGGTGGGGCGCCCGACGCGCGTCGGCGCGGAGACGGCTGGAGACGGCGACGGGCAGGCGGACCGTGCCTCGTTCTTGGATGCGAGCCGCTCCTGCGTGGACGAGCTCGTGCGCGGCCTCGCCGAGAGCGACGCCCTGGCGCTCGACTCCGTACGCCGGGCACGCGGGCTGCTGCAGGATCTCGGCGCGACGTCCGGCATCCGCATCGAGACCGAGCAGTTGCGGGCGCTCTGCGAGAGCGCCGAGCGGCACGGTGCCGCCGCCAAGCCCTCGGGCGCCGGCGGCGGCGACTGCGGCATCGTGCTCGCCCCCGCCCGTCTCGACACGAGCGCGCTCCTGCGGGAGTGGGAGGCGCACGGCATTCTGAGGCTGCCGCTGTCGGTGCACCCCTCGGAGCGCATTCCGCTGGATCGACCCACGATCGTTGGAGGCCCCGGTGAACTCTGAACGCGCATCGCGCAAGGACGACCACGTGCGTCTCGCCCACGAGCAGCGCGGCGACGCCCCCGGCGCCAACGCATTCGACGACGTCGAGTTCGTGCACCACGCGCTCGCGGGGGTCGACGCGAGCCGGGTCGACCTCGCGGTGCGGGTCGGCGAATGGCGCTGGAGCACCCCGTTCTATGCCAACGGTATGACGGGCGGCACCGAGTGGACTACCCGCATCAATCGCGAGCTCGCCATCGCCGCCCGCGAGACCGGCATGCCGATGGCGTGCGGCTCCGTGTCGGTCGCGCTCGATCACCCCGAGGCAGCGCGCGGCTTCGCGGTGATCCGCGAGGAGAACCCGACCGGCTTCGTGATGGCGAACCTGGGCGTCGGGCGCAGCGCCGACGACGCCGTGCGCGCCGTCGAGCTGCTGCACGCCGACGCACTGCAGCTGCACCTCAACGCCGTGCAGGAGACCGCGATGCCCGAGGGCACGCGCGACTTCTCCTGCTGGGAGGCTTCGGTTGAGCGGGTCGTCGCCGCGTCACCCGTGCCGGTGATCGTGAAAGAGGTGGGCTTCGGTCTCAGCCGCCGCACGCTGCTGCGTCTCTCCGAACTCGGCGTCCGCATCGCCGACGTGAGCGGCGCCGGGGGCACCGACTTCCTGCGCATCGAGAACGCCCGGCACGACTCCGACGCCCGTCGCAGCGGCCACGACTTCTCGATGCTGTCGGGCTTCGGCCAGTCGGCGCTCGCCTGTCTGCTCGACGCGCCCGAAGGCGGCCCGGCTCTGCTGGCATCCGGCGGCGTGCGCAACCCCTTCGACGTGGTGAAGGCCCTCGCCGCGGGTGCCGGCGCCGTCGGCGTGGCGGGCAGCTTCCTCGAGGCCCTGCTCGACGGCGGCGCCGAGACGCTCGTCCCGCTGATCGAGCGCTGGGTCGCCCAGACCACGGCGATCCTCGCGCTCCTCGGGGCGGCCGCACCGGCCGAACTCACCTCGACCGACCTGCTCGTGCGCGGCCGGCTGGCCGAGTTCTGCCGCCTGCGCGGGATCGACCTCACCGCGCTCGCGACGCGATCGGGGCCCTGACCCGCAGGCGCCTTCCCCGCGCCCCGCCCTCCCGGACCCTGCAGACCCCCTTCCAGAAGAGAGACGCCGTGAACGATTCCGACACCATCGTCACCGAGATCCCGACCCGCTGGGTCGGCCCGCTGCGCGTGAGCGGCGACGCGATCACGACCGAAGCGCCCCACAGCGAGATCGCGGTCCCCCTCGCCACCTACGAGACGCCGCTGTGGCCATCCGTGGGGCGCGGCGCCAGCATTTCCCGCGAGATCCCCGGCGGGATCCGCACCGTGGTCATCGGCGAGCGCATGACCCGCTCCGTGCTCTTCGTCGCGGAAGGAGCCGTCGGCGCGGACGCCGCCGCGCGCGCCGTCCAGCAGCGCTTGCCCGAACTGCAGGAGGTCGTCTCGGCGGGCAGCCGCCACGCGCAACTGCTCGAGGCACACCCCGAGGTCGTGGGGAATCTGCTCTTCGTGCGCTTCGCCTTCCTCACGGGCGACGCCTCGGGGCACAACATGGTCACCAATGCTTCAGACGCGCTCATGCAGCGCATCCTCTCGTGGGGCCTCGGGATCGACTACGGCTCGATCTCGGGCAACTTCTGCTCCGACAAGAAGGCCACCGCGGTGAACGGGATCCTGGGTCGCGGCCGCAACGTCGTGGCCGAGATCCTGCTCCCCCACGAGGTCGTCGAGCGCCGGCTGCGCACCACCGCCCGCAGGGTCGCCGACCTCTCGGTGCGCAAGAACCTCGTCGGCAGCACGATCGCCGGCGCGATCCGCTCGGCCAACGCGCACTACGCCAACATGCTGCTGGCCTTCTACCTCGCCACGGGTCAGGACGCCGCCAACATCGTCGAGGGATCGCAGGGCATCACCTACGCGGAGGAGCGCGAGGACGGCCTGTACTTCTCGTGCACGCTGCCCCACCTCATCGTCGGCACCGTCGGCAACGGCAAGCACCTCGCGCACGTGAACGCGAACCTCGAGCGGCTCGGCTGCCGGGACGAGCGTGAGCCCGGCGCGAACGCGCGCCGCCTCGCCGCACTCATGGCGGCGACCGTTCTCTGCGGGGAGCTCTCGCTCCTCGCGGCCCAGACTAACCCCGGTGAGCTCATGGCAGCGCACCTGCTCATGGAGCGGAAGGAGACGCCGAGCGCATGACCTCGATCGGCATTCACGATCTCGAACTCGCGACCGCGCACCACGTGGTCGACCTGACCCGGCTCGCCGAGGCGGGCGGAACCGACCCGGCCAAGTACCACCTCGGCCTCGGCCAGGATCAGATGAGCTTTCCCGCGCCCGACGAGGACATCATCACGATGGGCGCCTCCGCCGCCCTGCCGCTCCTCGAGCGCAACGGCATCGAGGGGCTGCGCACCATCCTGTTCGCCACCGAGTCGGGCGTCGACCAGTCGAAGGCCGCGGGCGTCTCGGTGCACCACCTGCTCGGCCTGCCGCGGCAGGTGCGCGTCACCGAGTTCAAACAGGCCTGCTACGGCGGCACCGCGGCGCTCCAGGCGGCGATCGGCATCGTCAGCCGCTTCCCGCACGAGCGCGTGCTCGTCATCGCCAGCGACGTGGCGCGCTACGAGCTCGACTCCCCCGGCGAGCCCACGCAGGGCGCCGGCGCCGTGGCGATGCTTGTGAGCGCCGATCCCGCGCTCGTCGAGATCGAGCCGGCCACGGGTCTCTTCACCGACGACGTCGACGACTTCTGGCGGCCCAACGATTCATCGACCGCGGTGGTCGACGGCGCCCTCTCGGTGTCCGCGTACCTCGACGCGCTCACCGGATCGTGGGACGACCTGCAGGCCCGGGGCGGCCCCGGCATCGACGACGTCGACCGCATTCTCTACCACCAGCCCTTCACCAAAATGGCGAAGAAGGGGCAGCAGCGCCTCGTCGAGCACACCGGGGCCTCACTGAGCACCGCGCTCACCGCGGCCGAGCAGGCCGCGGCAGGCGCCGCGCGAGACACCGGCCTCGTCACGGGCTCGATCTACAACCGACGCCTCGGCAACAGCTACACCGCATCGCTCTACGCGGCCCTCGCCGCACTGATCGACCACGACGCCGATCTCGCGGGGCGGCGCATCGGCATGTTCAGCTACGGTTCGGGCAGCGTCAGCGAGTTCATCACCGGCATCGTCCAGCCCGGGTACGCGTCGCGGAGAGGCGCCGAGCGCGTGGCCGCGGCGCTCGAGGCTCGCGTGCCGCTCGAGGTGGCGGAGTACCGCGAGCTGCACGCCCGCGCATACCCGAGCGCAGCGGATGTCGAGACGCCGCGGATCACGCGCGCGCCGTTCCGCTTCGCCGGCCTGCAGGGGCGCGCGCGACGGTACGAGCGCACCGCCGGTTGAGCAGATGGATCCTGCGACTCGCCTGGCGCGGTAGCGCCACCGCGGAATGCGCGGAATGCTGACGCATCCCGCCTCGGCATTCCGCGCACGCAGGATGACGGGGGATCCGCTGGCGGATCCCCCGTCCCTCAGCGTGCGTCCACGGCCCTGTTCGACTCCCCCTGAGTCCGCTCGGCGACGCGCTGCGCCCACGCCCGCGTGTCGTGGAGGCGGTGCTCGTCGAGGTAGGAGCGGATCACCGCGTGAGCGGATCGCACGCGGGACTCCCGCCCCATACTGGCCTGCATCGCACCCATCGCCGGAGTGGGGGCGCCGTCGACGCGCGAGAGCGCTTCCCGGAGGATGTCTTCGTGCGCACCCCCGCCCATCGCCCGCTGCATCGGACCGGGTCGGCGATGGCCGTATCGTTGCTGTTCGCTCTTCATGGGTGTCTCCCTTCCTTCGTCGTGCACGGGTTACCGCGCACCCGCGAGACTGGTGCGCAGCGCGCTGCCGAGACCGGCGTCGACGCTCGTCCAGTACTGGATCGCGCGCTCCCGGATCTCGTCGCTCTGCACGGCACCGACGGCCCCGGTGATCGTCGCGAGGAACCGCTCCTTCGCCGCGTCGTCGAAAACCTCCCGATAGAGGGTGCCTGCCTGGCCGAAGTCGTCATCCTCGGCGTGCAGAGTGACCGCGGATCGGATCAGCTCGCCGTCCGATTCCCACGAGCCGGCACCCGCCAGCTGCGCGTCGGCCACCGGCCCGCCCGTCGAGTTCGGCGCGTAGACCGGGGCATCGGCCGGCGTGAAGCCGTGCCGGCCCGCACCGTCTTGCGAGTAGTTGTGCACCGGGGCGACCGGGGCATTGACGGGCAGCTCGTTGTAGTTGGTGCCGACCCGGTAGCGCTGCGCGTCAGGGTACGAGAACACGCGCGCCTGCAGCATCTTGTCGGGGCTGATGTCGATCCCGGGCACGGTATTGGCCGGAGAGAATGCGGCCTGCTCGATCTGCGCGAAGAAGTTCTCGGGGTTGCGGTTCAAGGTGTGCACGCCCACCTCGATCAGCGGATAGTCGGCGTGCGGCCAGACCTTCGTGAGGTCGAAGGGGTTGAAGCGGTACGTCTTGGCGTCGTCGTAGGGCATGACCTGCACCTGCAGCTTCCATGCGGGGTGGTCGCCGCGCTCGATGGCCTCGAAGAGATCGCGCCGGTAGTAGTCGGCGTCGGCTCCGGCGATCGCCTCGGCCTCCGCACCGTCGATCTCCTCGTTGCCCTGCAGCGCCGTGAAGTGGTACTTCACCCAGAAGCGCTCGCCGTCGGCGTTGATCCACTGGTAGGTGTGCGAGCCGAAGCCGGGCATGTGCCGCCAGGAACGCGGCAGCCCGCGGTCGCCCATGAGATAGGTGACCTGGTGCGCGGACTCGGGTGAGAGGGTCCAGAAGTCCCACTGCATGTCGGCGTCGCGCAGGCCCGATCCCGGAAGGCGCTTCTGGGAGTGGATGAAGTCGGGGAACTTGATGCCGTCGCGGATGAAGAAGACCGGGGTGTTGTTGCCCACGATGTCGTAGTTGCCCTCGGCGGTGTAGAACTTCACCGAGAAGCCGCGCACGTCGCGCCAGGTGTCGGGCGATCCCTGCTCGCCAGCGACGGACGAGAAGCGCTGCAGCGTGCCGGTGACGGCACCGGGCTGGAATACGGCAGCCCGCGTGTACGCGGAGACGTCACCGGTGACGACGAACTCGCCGAACGCCCCGCCGCCCTTCGCGTGCACGATGCGCTCGGGAATGCGCTCGCGGTTGAACTGCGCGAGCTTCTCGACCAGATAGCGGTCGTGCAGCCCGATGCTGCCGTCGGGGCCGGCGCTGAGCGAGTGGGCATCGCTCGCGACCGGTGCTCCGGTCTGAGTGGTAGTGGGAGGGGTGCTGGACATGGTTCTCCTTCGGTTTTCGGGTACGACGAATCACGCCCCCATTCGGCGGCGTTGCGGCGGCGTCGTCTACGCGGCCGGCTCCTGGCAGTCGGAGCAGAGGCCCCAGAACGTGACCTCGGCCGTCTGAATGGTGAAGCCCGTCGTCGAGGACGGATCGAGACACGGCGCGTGTCCGACGACGCAGTCCACGTCGGCCACTGCCCCGCACCCGGAGCAGACGACGTGGTGGTGGTTGTCTTCGATGCGCCGCTCGTAGAGCGCCGCGGATCCGGCCGGTTCGATCCGGCGGATGAGCCCCGCCGCCGTCAGATCCGCGAGGATGTTGTGCACCGACTGGATCGACGTCGTCGGCAGCTCGCGAGCGACCACTCGGAACACCCGTTCGGCGTCCGAGTGGGGCATGGAGGCCAGTGCCTCGAGCACGGCGACGCGACCCGCAGTGGCCCGCAGGCCGGCAGTGCGCAGCGTCGTATCGATTCCGGCTTCCATACCTGCAACCCTACCTTCTGTTTTGAGGAATTCAAAATACTGTTTTGAGGCGTTCACCGAATCGGCTCACGAGCACCCCCGCCGTCATCCTGCGCGAGGAACGAGTCGCAGGATCCACCTCGCGGCACCCCACTTGATCCACCAGGCCAGTGGATGCTGCGACTGCGCGCAGAATGACGGGGTGGTGCGCACAGGATAACGGGTGCAGAAAGGACGATGGACGGTCGCAGGACGACGGACGAGTCCTTCATCCCCGGGTCGCACGACCTCGGGGTTAGGCTCGGAGTCGTGAGCTCCGCACCCCTGCCCCTCGCGCGTCCCGGGCCCGTCTTCACGATCGGGCGCGCCGTGCTGCGACCGCTGCTGAGACTACGGTTCCGACCCCGCGTCTCCGGGGGCGAGCACCTCCCGCGGACCGGCCCCGTGCTCCTCGTCAGCAACCACCTCTCGGGGCTCGACACGATCCTCATCCCCTCGTTCTCTCCGCGCAAGGTGCAGTTCCTCGCGAAGGCCTCGCTGTTCCGCACGCGGATCGGGGGCTGGTTCTTCCGGCGGATCGGCGCGGTCCCAGTGCACCGCGGGGCCTCGTCGGCGGCACAGGCCGCGCTCGAGGCCGGCCGGGAGGTGCTCGCGGCGGGGAGCGTGTTCGCGGTGTTCCCCGAGGGCAGCCGCTCCCGCGACGGCCGCCTCTACCGCGGGCGAGGCGGAGCGGCATGGTTGGCGCTCGAAACCGGGGCCGCCGTGGTGCCCGTCGGCCTCATCGGCACGAACCGTGCGCTGCGCAACCCGAGAACCGGACGCCGCGATCGCGTCGAGGTGCGATTCGGGGCGCCCATCCCGCTCGACGATCTCGCGGGCATCCCGGGCGGGCGGGCTCGGCACGCGGCGACCGAGCGGATCATGGCCGCGATCCAGGCGCTCACGGGCCAGGAACTGGCCGACGGGCACGCCGCGGCGTCGGGCGCCTGACCCGGCGCCGGCTTCCGCCGCTCACGCTGATCCGGCGAGGAAGCGGGATGCCGACCCTACACTGGTGGGCATGGACGCCGACGTCATCATCGTGGGTGCCGGGCTTTCCGGGCTCGCCGCCGCACGCGAAGCGCACCGCGCGGGGCTGCGCACCGTGATCATCGACCAGGAGGGACCGCAGGATCTGGGCGGCCAGGCCTGGTGGTCGTTCGGCGGGCTCTTCCTGGTCGACTCCCCCGAGCAGCGGCGCCTGGGCGTGCGCGACTCCTTCGATCTCGCCTGGCAGGACTGGCGCGGCAGCGCGCAGTGGGATCGCCTCGACGGCGAGCACCCCGACGACGGCTGGGCGAAGCGCTGGGGACGGGCCTACGTCGAGTTCGCCGCCGGGGAGAAGCGCGCGTGGATCCGGGCGGTCGGCATCGATCTCACCCCGGTGGTCGGCTGGGCCGAGCGCGGCGACCTCACCGCGGGCGGCCACGGCAACTCGGTGCCGCGGTTCCACGTGCCCTGGGGCACCGGCACCGGTGTCGTCGATCCGTTCATCGCCGCCGCGCGGAACGCCGTCGACGACGGGCGCACGAGGATCCTGCACCGGCACCGCTGCGACGCGATCGTGTTCGAGAACGGGCGCGTCACCGGTGTGAGCGGCAGCATCCTCGCGGATGACACGAACGCACGCGGGGCGGTCTCGTCGCGCGAGATCGTCGGCGACTTCGAATTGCGCGCGGGCGCCGTCGTCGTGGCGAGCGGCGGCATCGGCGGCGACCACGAGCTGGTGCGCCGGTTCTGGCCCGATCGCCTCGGCGCTCCGCCGCAACGGATGGTGACCGGCGTACCCGCCTACGTCGACGGGCGCATGCTCGGGATCGCAGAGGCCGCGGGAGCGCGGCTCGTCAACCGCGATCGCATGTGGCACTACACGGAGGGCGTGCGCAACTGGAATCCCGTGTGGCCGGGGCACGCGATCCGGATCCTGCCGGGCCCCTCCCCGCTCTGGCTCGATGCGCTCGGCCGGCGCCTGCCGCCGCCCGGCCTGCCGGGACACGACACGCTCGCAACGCTGCGGATGCTGCGCACGCGCGACGGGCTCGCGGAGCATGACCACTCGTGGTTCATCGTGACGAGCCGCATCGCCGCCAAAGAGTTCGCGCTCTCCGGCTCCGAGCAGAACCCCGACGTCACCGGCCGCGACCGCACGCTGCTGCTCAAGACCCGGCTCGGCCGAGGCGCGCCCGGCCCCGTGCAGGCGTTCGTCGACCGCGGCGCCGACTTCGTCGTCGCCGATGGCGTGCCCGAGCTCGTGGCCAAGATGAACGATCTCACCGACGAGCCCCTGCTGAGTGCCGACGGCGTCGAACGCGTGATCCGGGATCGCGACGCCGAGATCCGCAACCCGTTCTCGAAGGACGCCCAGGTGATGAGCATCCGCAACTCGCGGCGATATCTCGGCGATCGCCTCACGCGCACCACCGCCCCGCACCGGCTCCTCGATCCCGCGGCGGGACCGCTCATCGCGGTGCAACTGCACGTGCTCACCCGCAAGACGCTGGGCGGCATCCAGACGGACCTCGGCTCGCGCGCGCTCGGTGCGGGCGGCGATCCGATCCCCGGTCTCTACGCGGTGGGCGAAGCCGCCGGCTTCGGCGGGGGCGGCGTGCACGGCTACAACGCGCTCGAGGGCACGTTTCTAGGGGGCTGCCTGTTCTCCGGCCGCGCCGCGGGGCGCGCCATCGCCGCGGACATCGGCGGATAGGTCGCGCGCACCCCCGGCCTCATCGAGCGCGAGATCCCGATTCTGGTCGCTCCCAGGCTCAGGCACGGGCAGAAATCGGGATCTCGCGCGCGCCCGCCGGGAGATCCGTCCGTTCGGGCCGGCAGCACGAAGCTGGGCCGGCAGCACGAAGCTGGGCCGGCAGCACGAAGCTGGGCCGGCAGCATGAAGCTACGCCGGCAGCACGTCGTAGACGAGGCGCGCGAACTGGCCGACCGCTCGCGCGGACACCAGCCGCAGGCGATCCGGGCCGACGCGACGCGGGAAGAGCGGCGCGCCGGCGGACAGCGCGGCCGGCGCGACCGAGAGCTCGACGCGATCCAGCGCGCCGGCGTCGAGGAACTGCCCCGCGAGATCACCACCGCCGACCACCCAGATGTCGCCGTCGCCGGCGGCGGCCCGAATCTCGGGCAGTGCACTCGACACGTCACCGGACACCAGGCGCACGTCGGCCCCCGCCGGCACCGGGAGGCGGCGAGACGTGAACACGAACGTGGGCGTCTCGCCGTACAGCTCTCGCCAGCGCTCGGGCCGCTCGAGCAGCTGCTCGTGCCGCAGCACCCACTCGTAGGTCGAGGATCCCTCGACCAGCACGGCGGCGTCGGCGGGATACAAGCCCTCTGCCGGATCGTCGCCGTTCTCGACCGCGAAGAGCCAGTCGAGGGAGTGGTGCTCGTCGGCCAGGAAGCCGTTGATCGTGGTGGCGGTGTCGAAGATGATGCGTCCCATGCCGGTGACAGTACCCTGCGCCACTGACACTCGCGCCTCGCCCGCCTGACCCACCTGCGCCGCGCCCGTCCCCGCCCACGCGCCCGCGACGCGCCCCACCTCGACCCCGCCGGTCCGACGCGCGCCAGGAGATGTCGCCAAACCTCCAGAATGGCAGCAACTCCTGGCGCGCGAAGGAGCACGCTGAGGAGTTCGAGGGCGCGCGGCACGGACGCGGGAGAGGCGAGCGAGAGGCGAGCGAGTTGCGCGGGGCGGGCGCGGGATCGGGCGAGGGCCGGCGCGGGATCGGGCGAGGTCGAGGCGAGGGATCGGGCGAGGTCGGGCGCGGGATCGGGCGAGGTCGGGCGCGGGATCGGGCGAGGTCGAGGCGAGGCGAGGCGAGGCGAGGCGAGGGAAGCGTGCGGGACGGGGCACGGGACGGGATCGCGCGCGGGATGGAGCACGGGCTCGGGTCGGAGCACGGGCCGGGAACGCGCGGGACGGGATCGGACGCGCTCACACCGTGCGGCTGCGGGCCAGACGGTCGAGACTCCACTCGTAGCGCTCGAGCCAGACGAAGGCGTGCACCCAGGTCTCGACGCGGTACACGCCCGGGTGCGAGCGGATCCTCCGCACGATGTCCGTGTAGTCGGCCAGAGAGCGTGCGGCGATCGTCGCGATCAGGCCGTAGCGGCCGAGCGTGCGCGCCGCGAACTCGATGGTGGGAATGCCGAGCAGCACCTCCTCCGCGGCCGCCGCCTGCTCGGGATCGGCGTGCAGCACCACGCCCACTCCCGACAGCACCGAACTCGTCGTGCTGCGCCGGCTGCGCACCGCGCCGATGCGCATGACCCCCGAGCCGAGCAGCCGCATCACGCGAGCGCGGCAGGCGGAGGCTGAGCACCCCGTGCGCCGTGCGAGCTCGCCGAACGTCAAGCGGCCGTCGAGCTGCAGCTCTGCGATGAGCGCGATGTCAAAGTCGTCGAACACCAGGTCGGTGAGTTCTGGATCCTCGCCGAGCCGCAGGCGGCGGAGCACGCGGTCGTAGAGCGAGAACTGCATCTCCTCGACCCCCTCGATCGCCTGAATCGCCCGGACGGAGCGGGCCACGTCCTCGCGATCCGCCGCCCACACCTCGACCACGGCCTGGTTCTGGCCGCTGATCTCGGATAGGAAGACGACGTTGGTGAAGGTGCTCAGCCGCTCGAACACGGGAGAGGTCGGCCCGCTGATGCGCAGCTGCAGATTCGCCTGGATCGGAAGCCCCACCGCGCTGGGGTGCACCGCCGCGTGAATGCGGATCTCGCCAGAATCGAGCAGCTCGCGCACCCGTTGCGCGACGAGCGTGCGGTGCACGCCGAGTTCGGCGGCGAGCGCCGAGAACTGCGCCCGACCGTCGAGCTGCAGGGCCCGGATCAGATCCTCATCGAATTCATCCATGCCACGATCATGCCAGAACGGCACTCGCAACGATTGACAAAAACACTGCAGAATACGAATACTCGGCTCATCCGGGGCCATATCTGCCCGCTCACGCCGACATATCCGCGTTTGGATCGAATCCTACGCACATTCTGCTTCGCGCCGCGGGAAATGTCGGCGTACCCTCGTATCGATTCGAGACGAAGGAGTTCCCCCGTGCGCAAGCTCGCGTTCACCCAGGCGCCCACCCCGACCGCGCCGAAGATCATCACCGCCGCCCAGATCCATGCCCTCGACGCGTCGGGGAGCGCCCCCGAGGCGTTCCTCGTGATCGGCGACCGGATCCGGCACGTCGGCACGATCGACGCGTGCCTCGCCGCCGCCGCCGAGGTGAGCGCCCTCGCCCCCGAGATCCTGGATCTCGGGGACTCCGTCGTGCTCCCCGGGTTCATCGACGCCCACGCGCACCCCCTCATGCTCGGTCAGATGATGAGCTGGGTCGACTGCGGCCCCGAGCGGGCCGGCTCGATCCCCGAGATCATCGAGCTGCTGCGCGACGCGGCCTCGTCCCTGCCCGCGGGCCGCCCCATTCGCGGGTACGGCTACGAGCAGCGCAACCTCGCCGAGCAGCGCCACCCCACCCGCTTCGAGCTCGATCAGGTCGCGACCGACCGCGAGGTCTACCTGATGAACGCCTCGGGTCACGGCGGCGTCGTCAACTCCTACACCTTCGAACTGCACGGGGTCACGAGAGACACGCCCAACCCGAAGGGCGGCGAGTTCTTCCGCGACGATCAGGGAGAGCTCACTGGCGAGCTCTCCGACGCGGCCTGCAACGTGCTCACCGGGCTCGAGGGGGTGAAGATCGGGCACCACGGCCCGAACTTCCACCTCGCCGATGAGCCGGAGGAGCACAAGCGGCAACTCGCCGCGGCGCAGGAGAACTTCCTCGCGGGAGGTGTCACCACGATCGGCGACGCCCAGGTCAGCCGCCGAGAGTTCGACATGTACCTCCGCCTCGCAGAATCCGGCGACCTCAAGGTGCGTGTGAGCATGTATCTGCTCTCACACCTGCTCGACGAGGCCATCGAGATGGGGCTGCACGGTCAGTTCGGCAACGAGCACCTGAGCTTCGCGGGCATCAAGTTCTACTCCGACGGCACCCTCGGCGGCTGGACGGCCTACTTCCCCGACGGCTACGTCGGGGATCCCTGCCGCACCGGGCAGCTCTACCACGAGCCCCGCGACTACGCCGAGCTGATCCGCAGGGCCCACAGCGTCGGCCTGCAGACCGCCACGCACTCCCAGTCGCCCACCGCCCTGGAGATGGTGATCGGCGCGATCGAGGCGGCCCTCGCCGACCGCCCCGACGCCGACGCCCGGCATCGCATCGAGCACTGCGGCCTGCCCACCCCCGAGCAGATCGCGCGCATGGCCGCCGCGGGCATCTACCCGGTCAACCAGCCGCAGCACCACTACAACTGGGGCGAGGGCGTCGAGCAGGCCGTCGGCACCCCCGGCGAGCGCTTCAACCCGCTCGGCGAATTCGAGCGGGCCGGCGTGCCGGTCACGATCTCCTCGGACGCGCCGGTCGCCGATCCGCGCCCGATGGAGGCCGTCCAGGCCGCCGTCTCGCGCATCACCCGACGCGGCACCCAGCTCGGATCCGACGATCTCGCCGTGTCGGTCGACACCGCCCTGCGCGCCCACACCATCTCGGCGGCCCGCGCGCTCGGGCGAGAGGACGAGCTGGGCAGCATCGAGACCGGGAAGCGCGCCGACTTCGCGGTGCTGGATCGCGACCCCTACACCACCCCGACGAGCGGCCTCTCCGGCATCGACGTCGTCTCGACCTGGGTCGGCGGCGAGCGCGTCTACGCGCGCTGACCCTCCCGCACCCCCATCCGCCGCGCTGCCGGGGGCCGATCCTCTCGATCCCCGGCAGCGCCCGCAGACACCCCCACCAGTCACCGAGCAAAGGAGCTTTGCATGTCCACCCCCGCACCGAGCGGCACCGCGCCGCGCGCGAACTCGCACCGGCGAGCGCTGAAGGGCGGCATGGCCGCCCTCGTCGGCACCTCCATCGAGTGGTACGACTTCTACGTCTACGCCACTGCCGCGGCCATCATCTTCCCGCACGTCTTCTTCCCCGAGGATCTCGATCCCGCACTCGCCACGCTCGCCTCGTTCGGCACCTACGCGGTCGCGTTCTTCATGCGCCCGCTCGGCGGCATCATCTTCGGGCACGTCGGCGACAAGCTCGGCCGCAAGCCCGCGCTCACCATCACGCTCGTGCTGATGGGCGTCGCCACGACGCTCGTCGGCGTGCTGCCGGGATACGCGACCATCGGCATCTGGGGTCCGATCCTGCTGATCCTGTGCCGCATGGCGCAGGGCCTCGCGGTCGGCGGCGAGTGGGGCGGCGCGAGCCTCATGGCCGTCGAGAGCGCCCCGCAGAAGTGGAAGACCTTCTACGGCGGCTTCACCCAGGTCGGCAACCCGCTCGGCGCGCTGATGGCCACCGGCGCCTTCTGGGCGCTCTCCGCGCTCGGGCAGGATGCCCTGCTGAGCTGGGGATGGCGCGTGCCCTTCCTGTTCAGCATCGTGCTGATCGGCGTGGGCTTCTGGGTGCGCTACCGCGTCGAGGAGACCCCCGTTTTCGCCGAGAAGGTCGAGGGCCACGAGCAGTCCACCCCGCTCCTGTTCGCGCTCAAGAACAACTGGGGCCCCATCCTGCTCGGTTTCTGCATCATCGCAATGTCCTCGGGCGGCTACGTCATCGCGACGACCTTCGTGCAGAACTACGCGGATTCCCCCGAGATCGGCCTCGATCCGACCATCATCCTGGGCGCGCTGACCATCGCCTCGCTCGTCGAGATGCTCGTGACCCTGCCGATCGCGGCGCTCGGCGACAAGATCGGGCCGAAGATGGTCATGTATCTCGGGATCATCCCGTCGTTCCTCGTGATCATCCCGCTGGTCCTCTCGATCCAGGCGAAGAACGTCGCCCTCATCTGGGTCTTCGTGATCCTCATCCGCGTCACGCTGAGCGGCGCCTGGGCACCGCTCTCCACCCTCATGGCGCAGATGTTCCGCCCGCAGTCCCGGTACACGTCGATGTCGCTCTCCTACGGCATCGGAGCAGCGGTCTGGGGCGGCCTCTCCCCCGCCATCGCCTCCCTGCTGCTCGTCGTCACCGACGGCAACTTCTGGTCGGTGGTCGCGTTCTTCGGCCTGCTCACCGTCGTGGCCTGGATCGGCGTGCGCTTCGCACCGCAGCACTCCGACGCGGCGCCGGTGACCGGCTCGTTCACGCCTCGGCTCGACACCACGGCGATCGACAACCCCGGGAAGTAGTCCCCGCTCCGGGCCCGCGCGGGCACGACCGCACGCGCGGGCCCGGGTCCGACCCCGCGGTGCCGCACCGCTGAATCACTCCGAGAGGAATCATGGAAACCGTCCACAAGCGCACCATCGGCTGGGTGATGATCGAGGCCCTGCACCGCTACGGTATCGATACCGTGTTCGGGATCCCCGGCACGCACAACCTCGAGTTCTACCGTCCGCTCGGCGCGCTCGGCATCCGCGCCATCACTTCGCGCCACGAGCAGGGCGCCGGGTACGCGGCCGACGGCTGGTCGCTGCAGTCGGGCAAGCCCGGCGTGGTCATCACGACGAGCGGCCCCGGCCTGCTGAACGCGCTCTCGGCGGCGGGCACCGCGTACTGCGAGTCGCGCCCGATGATCATCCTCTCCCCCGGCCCGGCCCGTGGCGCGGAGTTCGCCGATGTGGGCACCCTGCACGAGACGAAGGACCAGCTGGGCGCCGCCTCGGCCATCGTGGAGTGGGGCCGCCGCGTGCAGACCGCAGAGGAGGCCGTCGAGGCCGTCCACGACGCGTTCGAGCTCTTCGCGACGACGCGGCCGCGACCCGTCTACATCGAGGTCCCCCTCGATCTGCTGGAGGAGACTACCGAGATCTCGGCCACCGCCCTCGAGGCGCGCGAGTTCTCACGGTCTGCGAAGCCGGATCCCGCGGCCGTCGTCGAAGCGGCCGCGCTGCTCGCCGCCGCCGAGGATCCCGTGATCCTCGCGGGCGGCGGATCCCGCGGCGCGGCCGCGGAGCTTCGAGCCCTCGCCGAGCGGCTCGGTGCGCCGGTCGTGACCACCGGCAACGCGAAGGGCGTGCTCGACGAGCACCACCCGCTCGCCCTCGGCGCGAATCTGCGCCTCGCCGCCGCCCGCAACCGCGCCCGCGACGCCGATGTGCTGCTCGTCGTCGGCTCGAAGCTGGGCGAGGCCGAACTCTGGGTGGAGCGTCTGGAGGCACGGGGCACGGTGATCCGCATCGATGTGCTCGCCTCCCAGATCGACAAGAACCAGCCGGCGACGATCGGCATCGTGAGCGACGCGACGACGGCGCTGAGCGCCATCCTGAACGAGCTGGGCGAGGGCGCGCCGCGCGACGGCGCTCCCGGGGTGGCGCGGACGCTCGCCGCTGCGCGCGCCGAGTGCGCCGAGCTCTCCCCCGAGAACACCGCACTCGCGGAGGTCATCGCCGCGGCGCTGCCCGAGAACGCGATCGTGTCGACCGATTCGTCCCAGATCGCGTACTGGGGGCTGCTCAACGTGCTGCGCGTCTCCGAGCCGAATTCCACGCCCTACATGACCACGTACGCCACCCTCGGGTACGGCCTGCCGGCCGCCCTCGGGTCGCGCATCGCCCGCCCCGAGCGCCCCTCCTTCGTGGTGATCGGCGACGGTGCGCTCATGTTCTCGATGAACGAGTTCATCACCGTGGTCGAGCAGCGCGAGGACGTCACCGTGATCGTGGTCGACAACGGCGGCTACGCCGAGATCAAGCAGAACGAGGCCGACGCCGGGATCGCCCCGATCGGCGTCGACCTGGCGCAGCCCGACTGGGTCGCGGTCGCCGCGGCGTTCGGCGGCACCGGGCATCGCGCCGCCACCCCCGGCGAACTGTCCGCGGCCGTCGAGACCGCCGTCCGCGACGGCGGCCTGCAGCTCATCCACATCGACCAGGCGGGCTTCGCGCTCGCGGAAGGAGCGTGACCGCGTGAACGCCGCCGCCCCACGACCGCTCGCGGTCTACACCGACGTCGACGACACCGACCCCGCGATCGGGATCCGCCTCCTGGAGGAGCACGGGTTCGAGGTGCGGGTGCTCGGCACTCGCGACGCCGACGAGATCATCGCCGGTGCGCGCGACGCCGTCGTGCTGCTCCCCGGGTACGCGTCCGTGACCCGCGAGATCATCGAGGCACTGCCGCATCTGCGGCTCGTGTCGCTCATGTCGATGGGCTTCGACTACGTCGACGTCGCGGCGGCGAGCGAGCGCGGGATCTGGGTGACCAACGTGCCGGGCGCCGCGACCGAGGAGGTGGCGACGCACGCGCTCGCGATCCTGCTCAGCAGCGTGCGCCAGCTGGCGTTCTACACCGGATCGGCCACCCCCGCGCACTGGAACGACCGGGCCCCGGTCGCGCCGCCGCGGCTGAGCGAGACCGCACTCGGCATCGTCGGCCTCGGCAAGATCGGGCGCGAGCTGGCCCGAGTCGCCGGGCCCCTGTTCGGTTCGATCGTGGGCTACGATCCTCTGCTGCCGGATACTCCCGAGGTGCGCGCCGAACTCGATGCGCTCGGGATCACCCGCACGAGCCTCGAGGACGTGCGCCGAAGTGCCGACGTGCTCTCGCTGCACCTGCCGCTCACCCCGGAGACCTCGGGCATGATCGACGCCGCGTTCCTGGCCGAGATGCCCCGCGGCTCGGTGCTCGTGAACGTCTCGCGCGGCGGGCTGATCGACGCCGAGGCGCTCGCCGCGGCCCTCGACGCCGGGCAGCTCTCGGGCGCGGCGCTCGACGTGCTCGACCAGGAGCCCCCGTCGCCGGAGCATCCCCTGCTCGGACGGGACGACGTGGTGCTCACGCCGCATATCGCCTACTTCTCGGGTCGCACGGAGATCGAGTACGTGCGCATCCAGGCGCAGAACGCGGTCTCGCTCGTCGAGTCGGGCGCGCCCGACTCGCCGGTCAACCGCCCGGCGTAGCGCGCAACACCGTGTGCGCTGCGGTGCGGCGCGGCGCCGCGCCGCGCCGCGCCGCGAACGGGAGTCCCGATGTGCCGCTTCTCCTCGGGCGAAGCGGCACATCGGGACTCCCACTTCCGGGCGCACGACGGCAGGCGTCCGCCCGGGCGTGCGAGACTGGGATGACGCTCCCGTGAGGGGCGGGCGTCCGCAGGCGAGGAGGCACCGATGAGCAACCCCGAACGCGCCCCCGAGGAGACCGTTTGCGTCTCCCCCGGCCCCGGTCCCGGGCCCGGCCCCGCCGCCGCTCTCACACCCGATCGCGCACTCGAAATCCTCGAGCCTCGCGAGGTGCCGCTCGGCGGATTGCGCGCCATGGGCGTGCGCCGCACGCTGCCTCAGCGCGAACGCTCGCTCATCGGCGCCTGGTGCTTCCTCGACCACTACGGCCCCGACGACGTCGCGACCACCGGCGGCATGGACGTGGCGGCGCATCCGCATATCGGCCTGCAGACGGTGAGCTGGCTGTTCTCGGGCGAGATCGAGCACCGCGACAGCGCAGGCTTCCACGCGATCGTGCGGCCCGGCGAGCTGAACCTCATGACCGCGGGTCGGGGCATCAGCCACTCGGAGCGCTCGACACCGGCCACGACGACGCTGCACGGCGCACAGCTGTGGATCGCGCTGCCGGAGCGCCGGCGCGGCATCGCCGCGGGGTTCGAGCACTACGGCCCACCGGAGCTGAAGGGCTCCGGGTGGCGCGCACAGGTATTCCTGGGATCGCTGCTCGGCGACCGCTCACCCATTCGCACGCACACGCCGCTGCTCGGTGCCGAGATCGGGCTCGATCCAGGCGCCGTGCTCGACCTGGGGCTCGACACCGTCTTCGAGCACGGCGTGCTCGTCGATCTCGGCACCGTCGCCGTCGAGTCGCCGGGCGGGACGGTCGCGGGCGCGGGCCGCACCGTCGAGAAGGATCGCCTGGCGTTCCTGCCCGCGGGGATCGCGCGGCTGCGCCTCACCGCCGGGGCCGAAGGCGCGCGCCTGCTGCTGCTCGGCGGCGAGCCGCTCGGCGAGCGGATCGTGATGTGGTGGAACTTCATCGGCCGGGACCACGACGAGATCGCGCAGGCGCGGATCGACTGGCAGGCGCGACTCGCGGCCATCGGAGTGCCGGAACCCGCGGAGCGGGGCGTGGCGGGCGGCCCGAGCCGGGCGCCCGCGCCGGCCGCGCGCCCCGGCGGCGACGCGCCGCCGCCCGACCCGGACCGCTTCGACCTCCCCCGCGACGAACCGGAACCGCCGCTTTCTGCTCCCGCGTTGCCCGTCGCACGGCTGCTTCCCCGGAAGCAATGAGAGAGTGGGGCTCCCGGCGCCGCGGCCGCGCCGGCCCAGCGCCCATCACCGCACCCGACTCGGAGGAGGCCCCCATGAACGACCAGGAGAACGTGACGGTTCGCGAGGACGCCGACGCCCATCGCTTCGTGATCGAGGTCGACGGCGCAGTCGCCGGATTCGCCCGGTACCGGCGGCTCGACAACGGCTCGACGTACGACTTCGTCCACACCGAGATCGACCCCGCGTTCGAGGGCCGCGGCCTCGGCAGCACGCTCGTCTCGCGGGCGCTGGAGCACACGCGGGAACTCGGGCACACGATCGTGCCCCATTGCCCGTTCGTCGCCGCGTGGCTGCGGCGTCACCCGGAGTTCGTCGCCGCGGTGGAGTGGCCGGACGGCGAGAGCCCGATGGGCGAGCCGTCGGGCGCATAAGCCGGCTGTTCGGGGCATCCCGCGAGCACACGCCGCATCGCCTCCCGCTCGGGGCCGGTGATCCAAAGCCCGTAGGCCGCCTTCACCGAGACCTGGCGCGCCACGTAGGCGCAGCGAACGCCCCGCTGCGGTGGCAACCAGCTGGCGGCATCGGCGTCGCCCTTCCGGCTGTTGGTGGGCCCATCGACCGCGAGGAGGTTGAGCGGGTCGTTGGCGAAGTCCACGCGACGCTCGTCCGAGAGCGTCTGCGCGCCCTTCTGCCACGCATCCGAGAGCGCGACGACGTGGTCGATCTGCACCGCCTGCGAGCTGGACGGCCCGCGCACGAACTCGATGCGCGCGCCGGTGTACGGGTCGGACAGCACACCGGAGAGCACCGTGCACGGCCCGTCGAGCACGGCCCCGTCGAGATCCCGCTGCAGGGTGTCGTTGCGCGCATCGCAACCGTTGCGGTCCGGATCCTTCCAGCCCGCGCCGAACTGCTCGCGATCGTACCCGGTGCGCGGCGCGCGCCCCTTCACGGGCAGCTCTTCGAGCAACGCGGCCGCGGTGCCGGCTTCGACGCCCTCGTGCGGCTCAGCGCCTCCCGCACGACCGGATTCGGGTGCTGAACCGGGAGCGGACTCCAGACCGATCGCGGCGACCGCCCAGATCACCGTCACCAGCAGCGCCGTGCCGAGCGCGGCACCGAGCCTCCTTCGCGCCTTGCTCGCCTGTGTGTTCATCGCGTTCTACGGTATCGGCCCCCACCGACATCGACGGAGCGACTTGCGGCTGGACCGCCGGCCGGGGCCCCCACGGCTGCATGCACCTCGGACCGCGTAGCGGCTCCCCCGTGTTCGTGCAACGGGGTGACGCAACCCTTCCGAGCGCGCTTGGCTGGACATGTTCGAAACGACCGGCTGTTTCGCAACGACCGACCAGACAGGCAGGAGAGCAAGATGACCCATCTGACAGGCAAGCGCGTGGCGATCCTCGCGACCAACGGGTTCGAGGACTCGGAGCTGACCGAGCCCCTTGCGGCGCTCCGCGAGCACGGCGCCGAGATCGAGATCGTCTCGACCAACACCGGCACCATCCGCGGCAAGAACGGGCACGAGGCGCACGTCGCGCGCGCCAGCTCCGCGGTGCGCGCCGAGGACTACGACGCACTCGTGCTCCCCGGCGGCGTCGTGAACGGCGACCACATCCGGCTCGATCAGCACGCGGTGGACTTCACCCGCGGCTTCTTCGAGCAGCACAAACCGGTCGCGGCGATCTGCCACGGCGGCTGGATCCTCACCGACGCCGACGTGCTGCGCGGGCGCACCGTGACCTCCTACCCGAGCCTGCGCACCGATCTGAAGAATGCCGGCGCGACCTGGGTCGATGAAGAGGTGGTGGTGGATCAGGGGCTCGTGACGAGCCGCACGCCCGACGATCTCCCGGCGTTCAACGCGAAGCTCGTCGAGGAGATCGCCGAGGGGAAGCACTCGGGGCAGACGGTCTGAACCGGGCCGCCGAGGGACCGCTCAGCCGCGCGGTCCTCCGGCGACGTACAGCACCTGTCCCGAGACGAATCCGCTCGCCTCGGACGCGAAGAACGCGACCGCGTTCGCGATGTCCTCGGGCGCGCCGACCCGTCGCACCGCCGTCGCCGCGGCCTCGCGCGCGACGAGCTCGTCGAACCCGATCCCCAGTCGCTCGGCCACCGATCGGGTCATGTCGGTGACGGTGAACCCGGGGGCGACGGCGTTCGCCGTGATCCCGAACCGGCCCAGTTCGAGGGCAAGAGTCTTCGTGAAGCCCTGGATCCCAGCCTTCGCGGTGGCGTAGTTCGCCTGACCGGCATTGCCGAGCGCCGAGGTGCTCGAGAGGTTGACGATCCTCCCCCAGCCGCTCTCGACCATGTGCGACTGCACCTCGCGCGTCATGAGGAAGGCGCCCTTGAGATGCACGTCCATGATCGTGTCCCAGCTCTGCTCGCTCATCTTGAACAGCAGGTCGTCGCGCAGCACCCCCGCGTTGTTGACGAGGATCAGCGGCGGTCCGAGCCGCGCGGCCGCGGCGGCGACACCGGCGCGCACGCTCGTCTCGTCGCTCACGTCGACTGAGAAGGCCGCTGCCATCCGTTCGGCTTCCCCGGCCGCCCCGTCGCTTCGTCCGGCTCCCCCGGCGTCGCGCACGAGCCGCGCGGTCTCCTCCGCGCCCGCGAGGTCGAGGTCGAAGAGGGCCACCCGCTCGCCGCGGCGCGCCAGTTCGAGCGCGATGGCCCTGCCGAGGCCCCGGGCCGCCCCGGTGACGATCGCCGCGCGGTTCACGAGGCCAGTGCCTGCGCGATGGGCTGCTCGCCGTCGTTGAAGCGGATGGTGCGGTGGATCGTGCCGTCGTCGGCGAGGGCCGCGACGATCACCCGCGCCACATTGCCGCGGGAGACCCGGCTCGACGCCGCGGCCCCGGTGTCGACGCGCCCGGTCGGCGGGTCGGAGGTCAGCGTGCTCGGGCCGAGCACCGTCCAGTCGAGACGGGTCGCGCGCAGATGCTCGTCGGCCGCCGCCTTCGCCTCGGCGTAGGAGAAGAAGGGCTGCTGCGGATCCACTCCGTGCTCGGGAGACGAGCCGAAGTACGACACCATCACGTAGCGCGAGACTCCCGCGAGAAGCGATGCGTCCATCGATCGGATCGCCGCGTCGCGGTCGACGGCCATCGTGCGGGCGGGATCGCCGCCGCCGGCGCCCGCCGACCACACGACGGCATCGTGCCCTCGGACGAGGTCCGCGATCCCCGTCGTGTCGAGCCGCTCGACGTCGGCGACGAGCGGGCGCGCGCCGGCCGCCCGCACGTCCGCCTCATGATCCGGGTTGCGGATCACCGCCGTCACCTCGTCGCCGCGTTCCGCGAGCAGCGCCTCCGCGAGCAGTGCGATCTTGCCGTGTCCACCGAAGATGATGATGCGTGCCATACCCCCACCCTACGCGCGCGACGCGCGGACGTCGCGGGGTGCGGCCGTGCGTGCTCGATGCGGCCGCGGTGCAGGGCCCTCCGAGAGGCGGATATCTCGGGCGATTCCCGTGAATCAGCCGGGTTCTCCGCCGGCCGCCCGGTCGCCCCAGACCTAGGTGCCGCAGAAGGTGACGTGCCGGCTGGATCCGGGCGGGGCCGGCTGCTCGTAGCGTTCGAAGCCGGGGCGTGCCTCGAACGGGCGGGTCACCGCGTCGAGCATGCGTGCGAACGGCCCGAGGTCCCCGGCCGTCGCGGCTTCGAGCGCCTCGTCGACGAGGTGATTGCGCGGGATGTAGCGGGGGTTCGCGGCGTCCATGGCCGAGGCATCGGGATCCAGCGTCCGCCACTCGGCGAACCAGGCGCCGGGCTCGCCGCCCACCAGGGCGCGGTAGGGCGCCTCGTCGCCCCTCGCCGCCGCGCCGAGCGCGCGGAAGGCGGAGGTGTAGTCGATCCCGTGGTCGTGCAGCTCCTGGAGCAGCCCCGAGGTCACCCGCGCCAGCGTCTCGTCGCCGACCGGCCGGCGCGCGTCGGCGGTCCCCGCGATCCCGAGCTTCGCCCGCATGCCGTCGCTCCACGCGGCGCTGTAGATCTCCGCGAAACGATCGAGCGCCCCGAGGGCGAGCTGCTTCGCAGGCTCCGGATCGACGGGCCCGGATCCCGACTCCCCGGCTCCCGGCTCCCCGGGCCCGCGGCTCGCCAGCAGCGGCAGCAGGGACTCCGCGAAGCGAGTCAGATTCCAGAGCACGACGCCGGGCTGGTTGCCGTACGCGTATCGTCCGCGATGATCGATCGAGCTGAAGACCGCGGCCGGATCGTAGGCGTCCACGAACGCGCACGGACCGTAGTCGATGGTCTCGCCCGAGATCGTCGTGTTGTCGGTATTGATGACGCCGTGCACGAAGCCGACGAGCATCCACGCGGCGACGAGGCGAGCCTGCGCGGCGATCACCGCCTCGAGCAGCCCGAGGTACGGCGACTCGCTCTGGGCGAGCTCCGGGAAGTGCCGCTCGATGGCGTGATCCGCGAGGCGGCGCAGCACGTCGATCTCGCCGAGCGATCGCGCGAACTGGAAGCTGCCGACGCGCAGATGGCTGCTCGCCGTGCGCACGAGCACGGCGCCGGGCAGGGCGTCGAGGGCGTCGTCGCGCAGCACGCGCTGCCCCGTCGCCACGACGGCGAGCGCACGAGTGGTGGGGATCCCGAGAGCGTGCATCGCCTCGCCCATCAGGTACTCGCGCAGCATGGGTCCCACCGCAGCGAAACCGTCGGCCCCGCGGGCGAAGGGTGTGCGCCCCGATCCCTTCAGGTGCAGATCGCGCCGCCGTCCGCCGGCGTCGACGAGCTCGCCGAGCAGGAGCGCCCGCCCGTCCCCGAGGCGAGGCGCATAGGCGCCGAACTGGTGTCCCGCGTACGCCTGGGCGACGGGCGCCGCCCCCTCCGGCAGCTCGTTCCCCAGCAGGAAGCGCACCCCTGCCGCGTCGCGCAGCCACAGGGGATCCAGGCCGAGCTCGCGCGCCAGCGGCTCGTTCAGCGCGAGGAGCTCGGGCGCCTCGGGGCGCACCGCACGCCAGGGCACGGCCAGCTCGGGCACGGCGCGCGCGAATGCGTCGCCGAGCTGCGCACCGGTCTGGAGTCCACGGGAGGTCATGCCCCGAGGGTACGCCGCGCGCCTCAGCGGGCGTTCAGCTTCGCGGCGGCCGGGGCCGGCCGGAGCCGAGCCCGGCCGTGCCCGGCCCCGAACCCGGCCGTCCCGAGCCCGAACCTGAGCCGTTTGTTCGAATCCGACTCGACCAGCGCCGCTGAACGGCTCGGTCTCGCACAACGGGATCGGTCTCGGCGCCCTGCTCGGCGCCCTGCTCGGCGCCCTGCGCGAAGCGCAGCTCGGCAGCCCGCTCGCGGCACCCCGCTCGCCGGCCCCGGTCTCCCGCCCGGTCGAGATACACTGGGCAGGACGATCGGGGGGGCCGATGGGCCTCGACGGCCGCCCGCTGCCGACGGGCCGCCCGCTCCCGGGAGCGGGCACCGAACGCCGGATCGGGTACCGCTCCGGCGACAGCGCCGGGTCCCGCGACGCCGCACACCGCTCTGCCGCAGACCGGCTGCCGAGCTCCCCGCCGAACGAGAAGGACCGCGCATGAGGATCTGGTCGCTGCACCCATCGCACCTCGACCGGATGGGACTGGTGGCCTGCTGGCGCGAGACGCTGCTCGCGCAAGCCGTACTCGCCGGGCGCACGAAGGGCTACCGCAACCACCCCCAGCTCGATCGGTTCCGCGCGCAGCCCGAGCCGCTCGACGCGGTCGGCGCCTACCTGAGCGCGGTGGCCAACGAGGCGCGGGCGCGCGGTTACCGGTTCGACGCCTCGCGCATCCTGCGAGCGCCGGGCACGGCGGCCGTCGCAGACGACAGCCCGGCGGCGGGCACGCCCGCAGGCGCAGCGCAGGGCGCGGTGACTCGCGCCAGGGTCGCCGACCCCGGGGAATCAGCGCACGCATCAGGAGATGGCGCCGGGGCGGCACCCGTGTCGGGACGAGGAGCATCGCACCCGAGCGCTGCGGCAACCATCCCGGTGACCCGCGGGCAGCTCGACTTCGAGTGGGCGCACCTGGGACGCAAGCTGCGGGAGCGGAGTCCGGAGCAGGCGGTCCGCTGGGAGGCGGAGACCCCGACGGCGCATCCGCTCTTCCGGGTCGTCCCGGGAGACATCGAATCGTGGGAGCGGCCGTAGGCGGCGGCGATCCCGAGACCCAGGAGGCAGCACGATGAGCAGCAGACGAGTGGTGATCGCCGGAGCATCCGGCCTGATCGGCGGGGCGCTCACGTGGTCCCTGCAGTCCGACGGATTCGATGTCGTGCACCTCGTGCGGCGGCGTCCGCGCACAGCACACGAGGTGGAGTGGCTCACCGGATCCCGCCCGCTCGACCCGGTGGTGCTGGCGGGCGCAGATGCCGTGGTCTGCCTCAACGGAGCGAGTATCGGCCGGCTCCCCTGGACCCGCGGCTACCGCGCCGAGCTGCGCGAGTCGCGGCTCGTGCCGACCCGCGCGATCGCCGCCGCGCTGCACGAACTCGGTACCGACGCCCCTGCGTTCCTCTGCGCCTCGGCCGTGGGCTACTACGGCGACCGCCCGGGCGAGGATCTCGACGAGCGGAGCGGTCCGGGACGCACGTTCCTCGCCGGCCTCTGCGAGGAGTGGGAGCAGGCAGCAGCGGGCGCGGGTCCCGGGTGCCGGATCGTGCACCTGCGCACGGCCCCGCTCCTGCACCGGCGCGCCGTGCTGAAGCCCCTGATCGCCCTCACCGGACTCGGTCTGGGCGGGCCGCTCGGCCGGGGCACGCAGATCTGGCCGTGGATCTCGCTCGACGACGAGATTCGGGCCATCAGGCATCTCATCGACTCGGAGATAGCCGGACCCGTGAATCTCGCGGGTCCCGCAGTCGCATCGGCCGCCGACATCGGCCGGGAGCTTGCACACCAGATGCGCCGCCCCTTCCTGCTCCCCGCGCCTGCGCCTGCGCTGCGCCTCGGTCTCGGCAGGGACGCGGCCGATGCGCTGCTGCTGGCGGACGCCCGGGTGCGGCCCGGAGTGCTCGAACGGTCGGGCTTCGAGTTCGTGCACCGCACGCCCCGGCAGGCCATCGCCTCGGCGCTCGCCGAGTAGGCGCAGCCCGCTCGCGCCGCGGCCTTCCGCGACCCCGCTGCGCGGATCGGCGGCTCGTGTCACTCGCTTGGTATGCGCGATTCTCCCGATTCACCCGGGAATTCAGACGAGTTGCGCATACCGGGCACCGGACGGAGCTGCGGCCCGCCGGGCCCGGCCGACCTCCGCCTCAGTAGTGCGCGGGCGGATCGCTGACGGGAAACGATTCCTCGCCCCACTCATCGGCCAGAGCGTCCGCGTGCTCGTGAGGCACCGCGTCCGAGCCGGGCGTCTCGGCGATGTCCTGCTCGCGCGTGCCAGAGTCCGGGCGCTCGGCCGACGTCTCTTCTCGCTCGCCCTGAGCCCCGTCTTCTCCCTGTTCCGACCCCGACGGGACGGATACCTGCAATCGGTCCTTCGGGTTCGAATCCCTCGGCGTGCCGTGCGATGCGCTCATCGGTCTCCCTTTCCGCAGCTGCGTTTCCCGGCCGATCGCCGAGACCCGTCCACCGTTTCGCAATCGAGACCGCACCGTCAACGGGTTGCGGGCCGCGCGAATCCGTGCTCACGCGCGAGGTGCGCAGTGTGTCGGCGACGAGCCACCCCGCATGAGGGATTCGTGAGACCACTCACGATGAGCAGCGCATCGATGGTGGTCGCTTCGGGTGCCGCAACGGACTGTGTGAGCACCGCATTCAGATCTGCGGCGCATCCCCCATCCCCCAGAACACAGTCCGTTGCGAGGCTTCGGCCGGATATGAACCTGGCGGGGTTCCCGGTCCGTGTGTGTTGGGCGGAGACGGCCCACTCCTCAAGGTACCCCGGTCCACCGCTCATGAAGACCCCCGAAGGTCTAGGAAATCGATGGACTCCCGTCCAGTTCGCACCCGGTGCCTCCGCACACGCGCTCCTCTGCACACGCGCTCCTCCGCACACGCGCTCCGCCAGTCGCGCTCCGCCCGTCACGCCACCGGCAGCCGGGCCGAGACGAGCCACGCCGCCCCGCTGGGGCCGGCACTGAACTCGCCGCTGACTCCGAGTACCCGCTCGGCCATGCGGTTGAGGCCCGTTCCGGTCGACGGGAGGTCTCGGCGCGGCGCGGTCGGCAGCGGGCTCAGGATCCGCAGCGAGATCGACTCGGGATCGAGTTCCAGCACGAACCGCACGTCACCCGGCCCCGCGTACTTGAGGATGTTCGTCGCGGATTCGCGCACGACCCTGGCGAGGATGAGATCGGCCCCGCGGGGGATCCCCTCGTCGCTCGGATCACCGTCGCACACCACCGGGTGACCCGTCGCCTCGAACTCCTCTCGGGCCTCTTCGATCGCCGCGGCGAGATCTCCGGAGGGCACAGTGGTGCCCCGCGGCGCCTCCTCGGCGAGTTCGATGACGAATCTGAGGTCGCTCAGCGCCTTCCGGGCGGCGACCCGAATGGCCTCCTGCGACCCCGGTCGCGCGTCGTCATCGTCGAGGAGCTGCACGTGCATGGCGACGACGGTCAGATGATGGGCGATGCTGTCGTGCAGCTCCCCCGCGATCCAACGCCGCTCGGCCAGCACGGCCTGGCGCTCGAGTTCGGCGCGCTCCGCGAGCTGGTGCTCGAGCCGCCGTCCACGGGTGTAGGCCAGGCGCAGCGCGAGCCCGACGGCGCCCGCGACCGTGGCGAGGATGAGGAACAGCGCGACATTGGTGGGTGCAGCCTCGCCGTCGCCGTATCTGAAAACGTAGAGGGCGTTGCAGAGCAGGAATCCTCCGGCGTAGCCGATGACCAGCGGTGTGGTCGCCAACCGCAGCACGAGACCGGCCGCGATAGCACCGGCCATGAGGCCTGCCGTAGGATCGCCGATCACGAACGCCAGCGCGACGGCGAGGCCGAGGGCCGAGGTTGCCATGAGGGGCGAGCGGAGGTACAGGGCGAAGGCGAGCGTGGTGGCGATGCTGATCGCGCTCAGCACCGGATCTGCGTCGGGCGCGGAGATGAGCCCGAGAAGGTCGAGCGCGACACTGCCCGCGACGACGATCAGCAGCGCGATCCGCTCCGCGCGGTTCAACCGTTCGGCACGTCCGAGATGGAAGCGGCGAGTCTCATCTTTCGCTTCCGCGCGCCTCGACATGCTTCCAGTATCCCCCATTTCGCGGGTATATTAGCGAATGCCGAAGAGCTTGGCGAGCTGACTCCAGAATGTCACGATCGCACCTCCGTTTCTAGCTAAACGTCTTACCTGAGCACCATCCTTTCGGGCCATGCATTTACGCACATCCCACGAAGGGCCAGACATCCCTGGCTAAAGGTCCAGGATGATGGATCGAACCGTAGCGACCGGACCGGGCGTCGAGCGGTCGGCGAGCTCTGCCGCAGTAGGATCGGTTCCATGGACGCGATCCGGGTGCTCATCACCGACGACGACCCGTTGGTGCGGGTAGCGCTCGCCCACTTCGTGTCGCGGGCTCCGGAGATCACCGTGGTTGCGGAGGCCGAGAACGGTGTCGAGGCCATCGACGCGGTCGAGCGGCACCAGCCGGACATCGTCATGATGGATGTGCAGATGCCCGTCATGGGCGGCATCGAAGCGACGGGAGCGATCACCGCTCGCTGGCCGGACACCTGCGTCCTCGCCGTCACCACTCTCGACGGTCGGGAGACGGTGATCCCGATGCTGAGCGCGGGGGCCTCGGGCTACATGCTCAAGGATTCGAGCGCAGATGAGATCGTCGCGGCGCTGCGACAGGCTCGTCAGGGAACGAGCTCGCTGTCGCCGCGGATCGCGGCAATGCTCGTGCAGCACGTGCGCGAAGCGCACCCCACGGCATCGAGCGACGCGCTCGCCGGGCTCAGCGAGCGCGAGCACGAGGTGCTGGAGCGTCTCGCCCGCGGCATGTCGAATGCCGAGATCGCTGAATCGCTGCACGTCTCCGAGGGAACCGTCAAGTCGCACCTCGGCAGCATCATGTCGAAGTGGCACGTGCGGGACCGGGTGCAGGTGCTCGTCGCGGCGGCACGCGCCGGGCTCGTGACCTTCAGCTGACCGGTTCGGGCACTCCCGGAGCGAGCCGGCGGTACCTCTGCGGCCCCAGAGTCGCGTTCAGCACGCCGTCGAAGATGTGCTGCCCCGCCTCGCTGAGCACACCGTCGTGCATCGGATGCGCCACCGCTGAGCCGAAGCCGCGCGCGTAGGCGATCGCGTCGGCCAGCCGCAGCCAGGGGGCGGCGATCGGGAGCAGCAGCGCGCGCACCTCCTCGGGAGCCTCGACCTCGGGGAGCGCATCGCCCGTGTGCAGAATGCGCCCCGCGATCAGGTGGGCGTTGTTGCGCGCCCGAGGCAGCTCGGGGTGCACCTCGGCGTGCTCGCCGCCGAACACCCGCACGTCGATCCCCGCAGCGCGGAATGCTGCTCCCGGCCCGACGACATGGATGCGCGCCTGGTCGATTCCCGAGTCGCGAAGCATCGGAGCGACGTCCTCGGGCGCCCAGACCTCGGCGTCGATACCGGCCAACGCCTCGGCCTCGAGATGGTCCGGGTGCCCGTGCGAGACGAGCACGGCCTCGGCCGCCGCCAGCGGCCCGTGGTCGCTCAGTATTCCGGGATCGATCACGAGCGTCCGCCCCTCGTGCGCGACCGCGACCGAGGAGTGCCCGAGCATCGTGATGGTGGTCAGGGGAGGACCTTTCGCCGAGTGTGACTCCTACGCTAGGTCCCCGACGGCGCCAAGGCAAGACCAGCGACGCCGAGGCGCCCGCTACATCGCGGCGAGCCGGGCCTCCTCGTCCATGCGGACACAGGACTCGATCACGGGATCCAACGCGCCGTTCATCACGGCGTCGAGGTTGTAGGCCTTGTACCCCGTGCGGTGATCCGCGATGCGGTTCTCCGGGAAATTGTAGGTGCGGATGCGCTCCGAACGATCCATGGTGCGGATCTGGCTCGACCGGTGCGCTGAGGCCTCGGCTGCTGCCTCCTCCTGCTGCCGGGCGAGAAGCCGGGCGCGCAGCACGCGCATCGCGGCTTCACGGTTCTGCAGCTGCGACTTCTCGTTCTGCATGGCGACCACGATGCCGGTGGGAAGGTGGGTGATACGCACGGCCGAGTCGGTGGTGTTGACCGACTGCCCGCCGGGGCCACTCGAGCGGTAGACGTCGATCTTGAGATCGTTCTGGCTGATATCCACCTCTTCCGGCGCGTCCACTTCCGGGTAGACGAGCACGCCGGTGGTGGACGTGTGAATGCGCCCCTGCGACTCGGTGACGGGCACACGCTGCACGCGGTGCACGCCGCCCTCGTACTTCAGGTGCGCCCAGACACCCTGCGACGGGTCGTTCGCGTTCGACTTGATCGCCACCTGCACGTTCTTGTAGCCGCCCAGATCGCTCTCGTCCTTCTCGAGGATCTCGGTCTTCCACCCCTTCGCCTCGGCGAAGTGCAGGTACATGCGCAGCAGGTCGGCCCCGAAGAGGGCCGACTCGGCACCGCCCTCGCCGCCCTTGATCTCGAGGATCACGTCGCGTGCGTCATCGGGATCGCGCGGGATCAAGAGCCGCCGCACCTTCTCCTGCGCCTCTGCCAACGCCGATTCGAGCAGCGGGATCTCCTCGGCGAAGCCCTCGTCCTCCCTGGCCAGCTCGCGCGCCGCGTCGAGGTCGTCGCCCAGCTGCTGCCACTGCTCGTAGGCCGCCTTGATCTTGCTGAGCTCGGCGTAGCGCCGGTTCACCTTCTTCGCGCGCGCCGCGTCGGCGTGGAGCGCCGGATCGGCGAGTTCCTCCTGCAGCTGCCCGTGCTCGACGAGCAGCTGCTCGACCTGCTCGAACATCAGAACGTGCCGGTGCGCTGGACCTCGGCGAGCAGCGCCGCGTTCGACGCCGAGCCGCGGAGACGCTGGAGCACCTTGTCGGAGGCGTCGTCCTCGCTCAGCGATTCGCGGATCGTCGCGTGCGCCGCGAGCTCGGCGCTGCCGAGCATCGCCTCGGCGTTGCGGGTCAGCGAGGCGGAGGGGTCGACGACCGGGGCCAGGCCGGGGAGCGACTTCTCGAAGCGGACCTCGCTGTTGGCGACGGCGCGCACCTCGCGCAGCAGCGTCTTGTCAGCCGCGATGCCGGTCTTGGCGTGGACCGTCGCGAGCACGGTGAGCGAGCCGCCGTTCTCGACGTTGCGAGCCGCAGCGAGCAGACGCTTGATCTGGCCGAGAGCGAACTCGTCGATCTCGTCGAGGCCGAGTCGGGCGGGCGTGTGCTGCACCTGCGCGTAGGCCCGCGCCAGACGGTTCAGAGAGTCGACGAGAACGACGACGTCGTGTCCGAGCTCCACGAGGCGCTTGGCGCGCTCGATCGCAAGCTCCACAACAGTGGCCTGATCCTCCGCCGGACGGTCGAAGGTGGCGGCCACGACCTCACCCGCGATCGTGCGCTCGAGCTGCGTGGCCTCCTCCGGCTGCGCGTCGGTCAGCACGAGCATGAGGTGCGCCTCCGGCGCGTTCGTGCTCACGGCTCGGGCCAGCTCGGCGAGTACGGGCGCACCGGCCTGGCGGGCGGGCAGCACGAGCAGTCCCCGCTGGCCGAGGCCCACGGGAGCGAGAAGGTCGATCGCACGGCCCAGCACGCGGTCGGCCGTGGTCTCGAGGCGCAGGCGATCCTGCGGGAAGAGGGGCGTCAGCTCGGCGATATCGGTGCGCTTCTCGTTCTCCTCGACGGGTCGTGCGTTGACGCTGTCGATCTTGACGATCGCGTTGTACTTCTGGCGCCCGCCGCTCTCGCCCTCTCGCGGCTGACGGATCGCACCGACCACGGCGTCGCCTCGACGCAGGCCGTACTTCTTGACCTGGCCGAGCGAGACGTACACGTCGCTCGTCCCCGGCAGATAGCCGCTCGTGCGCACGAAGGCGTAGTTGTCGAGGACGTCGAGGATGCCCGCGATCGGCAGCAGCACGTCGTCCTCAGTGATCTCGGGCTCGAGATCGTCGTTCTGGCCGCGGCGCTTGCGATCGCGCTGCCGCGTGCGACTGGAGCGCGACGAGGCGTCGCCGTTCTTGTCGTTCCTGTCGCCGTTCTTGTCGCCGTTCTGCGACTGACCGCGGTTCTTGCCGTCATCGCCCCCGGCGCTCTGCTCTGCGGCCTCGGTCGTATCGGCACCGTCGCTCTTCTGCCCGCGGCCGCGCCCACGACGGTTGCGGCCGGGCTTGTCGCCGTCGCCGGAGGCCTGCTCGCCCTCGGACTTGGTCGCCGAGGCCTTCGCCTCGGCGGGCTTCTGGTTCTCCGACTTCTGGCCCTCGGAGTTCTGGCGCTCGGGCTTCTCCGCCTGCGTCTTCGCCGCCTGGTTCTTCGATCCTTCGGAACCACCGACCTCGGTTTTCTGGCCCTCTGCATCACCGGCGTCGGCCGCGGTCTCCACGGTCTGGGCGCGGCGACTGCGGCCGCGCTTCGTCGGAGCAGTGCCGGTCGACTCGGTGGCAGACGCGGCTTCGCCGGACTCCGCCGCCGGAGCCTCAGCGGCCGAAGTCTGCGCGGCCGGAGACTCAGCCGCCGAAGTCTTCGCGGCCGGAGCCTCGTCGGCCGGTGCCTCGACGGGCTTCTTGCGGCTGCGCGTGGCGCGCTTCTTCGGCGCCTCCACCGGGGCATCCTCGCTCGCGGCAGCGGCGGGCGCGGGCGCGGTCGACGCCGCCTCGGGCGCGGTCGACGCCGCCTCGGGCGCGGTCGACGCCGCCTCGGCCGCAGGCTCTTCGACCTTCTTGCGACTGCGCGTGGCGCGCTTCTTCGGCGCCTCCTCGGCAGCCGGAGCAGCCTCAGCGGCCGGAGCCGTGTCGGCAGCAGGAGCAGCGTCAGCAGCCGGAGCCGCCTCGGCCCCCACGGTCTCGCTGGTCGCGCCGGCTGCGGCGGTCGCACGTCGCGAGGCGCGTCGGCGCACCGGCGCGGTCTCCTCGGCGGGCGTGCTGGTGGTCTCTTCGTTCGTTTCCACGTTCTTCCTCTCGGAACGGCGCCGGAACAGCGGGCGCATTCGGCCTCGCCTTCCCGCGCTCATGCACAGATGTGCGTATCGGGATCACCGGACGAAATGGTCGCGGTGAGGAAATCGACCCACATCCCACGCTGGTCGGGCGAGCGGCGACTGCTCACTGCCCGAACCCTTCGCTCGCGATTCGCTCGGCAACCGTCTGGGTCTCGGCGACGCGAACTGACGCGGTTATGACGGGATCGGCTCCACTGTAGCACCCTTCGTGTCGACCGCCAGGATCAGCGACCGCCAATCAGCGTGACGCTCGGCCACGAGATCCGCTGCGCCGAGCCGCTCAGCCGGGCTGTTCGCCAGCACGAGGATCGACGGACCCGCGCCGGACACCACGGCGGGGTGACCGGCCGCGCGCAGCTCGCCGATCAGGTCGCGCGTGGCGGGCATGGCGTCGCCGCGGTAGTCCTGGTGCAGACGGTCCTCGGTGGCCTCGAGCAGCAGCTCGGGGCTCTGCGTGAGCGCCGCCACGAGCAGCGCCGACCGCGACACGTTGAACACCGCGTCCTCGTGCGGCACGTGCTTCGGCTGCAGACTGCGCGCGAGCTCGGTCGACATGGTGAAGTCGGGCACGAGCACCAGCGGTGCGACGCCGCGGTGCACCATCAGCTTCTTGAACCGCGGACCCGCGGGCGTCGTCCACGCGATCGTGAGTCCGCCGAAGAGCGCCGGTGCGACATTGTCGGGATGCCCCTCGAGCTCGGTCGCGAAGGCCAGCAGTTCGTCCTCGCTCACCTCGATCGGGTCGGCGGGATCGCTCTGCAGCAGCCCCGCGGCGATCATCACCCCCGCGACGATGGCCGAGCCCGAGGATCCCATCCCCCGCCCGTGCGGGATGCGGTTGTGCGCCGTGATCTCGAGCCCGGGAACGGCACGGCCGAGACGCTCGAATACGTGGGCGGCCGACCGCACCACCAGGTTCGACTCGTCAGTGGGCACCTCGCCCGCGCCGACCCCGGTGACCCGCACGATCGCGCCGGGCTTCTCACGGGTCGTCGCCACGAGCTCGTCGCCGTACGCGAGCGCAATTCCAAGCGTGTCGAAGCCGGGGCCCAGGTTGGCGCTGGTCGCGGGCACTCGAACGCGCACGGAGCGAACCGGCTGCGCGGAGGGCTCCGCGCTCACTCGGCACCCTCCAGCCGCAGCACGCTGGTCACGCTCAGCACGCGGTCGGCCGTGCGCAACGCGTCGACGGTCGCCGCGAGGTCGGCCTCGCGCGCGACATGCGTGCCGATGACCAGCGACGCTCGTGCGCCACCTCCCTGCGCCACCGATTGCTCGACGCTCGCCGCGGAGACCCCGTGCTCGGCCAGGACACCGGCGATGGCGGCCAGCACCCCCGGCTCGTCGCGCACGTCGAGCATGATCTGATAGGCCGTATTGACCTCGCCCACCGGCAGGATCGGCAGCTCGGCGTGCAGGGAGCCGGCGATGCCCGGGCCGCCGACCACGTGCCGGCGCGCGGCTGAGACGAGGTCGCCGAGCACGGCCGATGCCGTCTCCGCACCGCCCGCACCGGCGCCGTAGAACATCAGCTCACCGGCCGCCTCGGCCTCGACGAAGACGGCGTTCTTGCCCTCGTGCACCGCCGCGAGAGGGTGATCGCGACGGATGAGCGCCGGGTAGACCCGGGCCGAGACGCCGTCCACGCCGTCGCTCGAGGTGATGCGCTCGGCGATCGCGAGGAGCTTGATCACGTAGCCGGCGCTCTTCGCCGCCTCGACCTGCGCGGCGGTGATGCCGGTGATGCCCTCGCGATGCACCGCGTCGACGGGAACCTCGGTGTGGAAGGCGATGCTCGCAAGGATCGTGGCCTTCTGCGCTGCGTCGTAGCCCTCGACGTCGAGGGTCGGATCGGCCTCGAGGAAACCGAGCTCGCTCGCCACTCGCGCCGCGTCCTCCGCGCTGTCGCCGAAGCGGTCCATGCGGTCGAGGATGTAGTTCGTCGAGCCGTTCACGATGCCCATCACCCGGGTGATGTGATCACCCGCGAGGCTCTCCCGCAGCGGGCGCAGAATCGGGATCGCCGCCGCGACGGCCGCCTCGTAGGAGAGCTGCGCGCCCACCTGTTCGGCGGCCTCGAACAGTTCGGGGCCGTGCTCCGCGAGCAGAGCCTTGTTGGCGGTCACGACGTCGGCGCCCCCCTGCAGCGCCTGAGTGATGAGCGCGCGGGCGGGCTCGATGCCGCCCATGAGCTCGATCACGATGTCGGCGCCCTGCACGAGCCGCTCGGCATCGGTGGTGAAGAGCTCGCGCGGCAACTCGACATCGCGGGGGGAATCGAGATTGCGCACGGCGATGCCGGAAAGCGTCAGACGCGCGCCGATCCGCGCGGCGAGCTCGTCGCCGTGCTCGAGGATCAGCCTGGCCACCTGTGCTCCGACCGAGCCGCAGCCCAGCAGTGCGACACGCAGGTCACGGTACCCGTTCACTTGGTTGCTCCGTTCGTGTGTTCGTCCTGTCCGAAGATGCTCTTCGCCAGCAGCTCGTCCTCGGTCTCACCGCGCACGATGAGCCGCGCGCCGCCGTCGCGCACCGCCACGACCGGCGGTCGCGGCACGTAGTTGTAGTTGCTCGAGAGCGACCAGCAGTAGGCGCCGGTGGCGGCTACGGCGAGCGTATCCCCCGGGCGCACGTCGCCGGGAAGCAGGTCGCGCTGCACCACGATGTCGCCGGCCTCGCAGTGCTTGCCGACCACGCGCACGAGCGCCGCCACGGCGTCGCTTTCTCGATTCGCGATGCGCACCTGGTAGTCGGCGCCGTAGAGCGCGGGCCGGGCGTTGTCGCTCATGCCGCCGTCCACGCTCACGTAGAGCCGCTCGGCGTAGCCGAGATCGTCGGGATCGGCATCGGCATCCGAGCCGGCCAGGTGCACGGCCTTCGTCGTCCCCACCGTGTACAGGGTCACCCCGGCCTGGCCGATCACGGCGCGCCCCGGCTCGAAGACGAGCCGGGGCAGCGCGATCCCGAACTCCTCCGCGCTCGCGGCGACGATGTCGGCGAGCTCGCGCGCGACGTCTGCGATCGCCGGAACCGCATCGGCCTCGGAGCTCGTGTAGGCGATGCCGAACCCTCCCCCGAGGTTGAGCTCGGGGATCGGCCGGCCGGCGATGCGCTCGAGTTCGGGGTAGCTGCTCAGCAGCCGCCTGGCGGACTCGCGGAAGCCGTCGGTGGCGAAGATCTGGGAGCCGATGTGGCAGTGCAGGCCGACGAAGTCGAGGCTGTCGTGGGCGAGGATCGCCGCGACGAGGCGCGGAGCCTCCGCGAGCGGCTGACCGAACTTCTGATCCTCGTGCGATGTCGCGAGGAAGTCGTGGGTGGAGGCGTGCACGCCGCTGTTGACGCGCAGGCGCACGCGCTGGCGCACCCCCGCAGCCGCCGCAGCGGCCGCGACGCGCTCGGTCTCGATCTCGCTGTCGATGATGATCGTGCCGACGCCGGCCTCCACGGCGCGGGCGATCTCGCGCTCCGACTTGTTGTTGCCGTGGAAGCCGATGCGCGCGGGATCCACCCCGGCTGCGAGGGCCACGGCGAGCTCCCCGCCGCTGGCCACGTCGATGGCGAGTCCCTCCTCCGCCATCCAGCGCGCGACTTCCACGCACAGGAAGGCCTTGCCGGCGTAGTACACGGTGGCGGAGGTGCCGATCCGCTCGGCCTCGCGCTGCAGCGCAGTGCGCACCTCGCGGGCGCGATCCCGAGCCGCCTGCTCGTCGATCACCCAGAGCGGCGATCCGAACTCCGCAGTGAGATCGGTGGCGCGCACGCCCCCCACCTTCAGCTGACGGCACTCGCTCCCCCGGCGCGCCGTCGGCGGGAAGACGCGCGAGTCGATGGCATTGGGATCTGCGGGGTGCGCACGCGTCATCGGTCGCTCCTGTTCGGGTACTTGGCCGCGCCGCGACGGCCGGTGGGTGCGGCCGCGGATCCGGTCCACGATCTGATGGTGTTCGTGCGCGCCCGCAGCGCCGCCACCGGGGCGGTCCTGGCGAGCGGACCCGGATTGGTCCCTGAAGCCGTGCGAACGGGGCCGAGGCCCGGTACGAACCAGATCAGTGTAGCGTGCCGCATATGCGCGAGGTCTGCGCACGGCCGCGGACGCACGCGATCGACGGACCGACACGCAGCACGGGCCGGCCGCGACTCACGCGACCGGCCCGTGCGAGCGGCGCACCGGTCAGCCGACGCCCTCGAGCATCTCGGTGTGGGTGTTGCCGACGTTCTGCAGCACGTCCGGCCGCTTGGCCCGGATCCACCAGAACCGCGAGAACGCAATCAGCATGGTCGCGATGAAGAGGTAGGGGATCACGTTGAGCGGGAAGGCCGGAACGGGCCACACGTTGGCGAAGAAGACGTACGCCATCGCGACGACCGCGACCAGGGCGCAGATGCGCACCAGGGTGCTCGGCATCCCCATTCGGCGGGTGTAGACGACACCGGCGATCGCCACGAGCGCGTAGGCCACCATGTAGCCGTAGGTGCCGTAGGTGTCGACCCAGACCACGATGTCCATCGGGTGCGTGCCGAGCAGCAGCAGGATGATGTCGAGCACGATCGCCGCGGGACCCGCGATGAGCAGGACCCGGTGGGGGGTGAGGTGGGTCTCGTGGGTGCGGCCGAAGCGCTCGGGGGCGATCCCCTCCTTGCCCATCACGTAGATGATGCGCCCGACCACGTTGAGCGGGGCGACGACGACCGCGAAGAACGATGCGGCCACGCCGAACACGAGGATCGGGGCGAACCAGACCGGCATGCCGATGCGGTCGTTGATGGCCTGCAGCGGGCTGGCCACCTCGCCCAGCTCATCGCCGAGCACGGCGATCTGCGTGTAGGCGGCGAAGACGTACAGCACGCCCACCACGACGGCGCTCCACATGATTGCGCGAGGGATCGCGGTGTGCGGGTTGCGTGCCTCGCGCCCGAGGGCGTCGGCCGACGAGAACCCGACGAAGCCGAGGATGCCGAGCACCATGCCCGCGGCGACGCCCTGGAACGGGACGCCCTCGAACGAGAACTGCGAGGGATCCCACGCGTCCGGACCGAGCCAGACGAGTGCGGCGACGAGCAGCACGACGATGATGAACACCGACACCAGCTCGAGCACCAGGGAGACGCGTGCCGAGACGCGGATCCCGCGGATGGTGAAGAAGGTGGCGAGGCCGCCGATGACCACCGTGAGCACGATCAGCCAGACCGTACCCGTGGCCGGGATCCCGAACAGCTGCAAGAGGTCGGAGGCGTACGACACCGCGCCGCCGAGCGACCCCGCCGCGATGCCCCAGGAGCCGATCAGCAGTGCGACGCCGGCGGCGAAGGCGCCCGTAGGCCCGAGGCCCTTCGCGACATAGGTGTAGAGCGAGCCGGCCGATGCGTGTCTGCGGGCGAACACCGAGACGATGTAGCCGACGCAGAGGATCACGACCGTGGCGAGCCCGAAGGCCATCATGGTGCCGTTGCCGGCGCCGAGGAAGATGGCGGCGGCGGTGAAGGCGATGACCGCGCTCGGCGCGATGCTGGCGATGGCCTGGGCCGCGAGTTCGGGGCCCGACATCACCCCCTCGCGCAGGCCGGCGTCGACCTTCCGTTCCGTGGTCTGAGTCATGTTCTCTCCTTCGAGTGGAAGCGTGGTGGTGCGGTTACGGGATGAGCAGGGTGCGCAGCACGCCCCCGGCCTCGAGATCGTCGAGGGCCTCGGCCGCGTCGTCCAGCGGACGGCGGCCCGAGATGAGCGGATCGAGCTTCAGCTGGCCGTCCATGTACCGGTCCACGAGCGCGGGGATGTCGATCGAGGGACGCACCGATCCGTAGTTGGAGCCGAGGATGCGCTGATCCGCCTCGGCGAGCACCAGCGGCTCGAACGATGCCTTGGCCCCGGTCGGCGGCAGGCCGACGACGACAGCGGCGCCGCCGAGGCCGAGCATGCGGATCGACTGCTCGGTGGTGGCGGTGCGCCCGATCGCGTCGAAGGCGTAGTCGACCCCGTCGGGGATGAGCTCGAACAGCTGCTCGACGGCGTCGCGCTCGGAGGCGTCGATGCGATCCGTCGCGCCGAACTGCAGCGCCATGCGTGTCTTCTCGGGGACCACGTCGATCGCCACGATGCGCTCGGCGCCCGCGAGCTTGGCGCCCTGCACCACGTTCAGGCCGACACCGCCGCAGCCGATGACCGCGACCGTCGCGCCGGGCTCGACCGCGGCCGTGTTCAGCACGGCGCCCACGCCGGTCGCCACCGCGCAGCCCACCACGGCGATCACATCGAGCGGTGCGTCGTCGCGCACTTTGATGGCACCGGACGCGGGGACGACGACCTCCTCCGCGAACGAGGAGACGCCGAGGTAGTGGTGCAGCTCCTCGCCGTCGCGGCTGAGGCGCGACGTGCCGTCGAAGAGCACCCCCTGCGGCGCGACGACCGTGGCCACCTTCTGGCAGCGCGCCTCATGCCCCTGCAGGCAGTAGCGGCACTCGCCGCACGGCGGCACCCAGCTCAGCACCACGTGGTCGCCCACCGCGAGCGACGTGACCCCCGCTCCGAGCTCGACGACCACGCCGGAGCCCTCGTGCCCCATGATCATCGGAGCGGGCGCGACCCACTCCCCTCGCTTGACGTGCAGATCCGAGTGGCAGACGCCGGCGGCCGCGATCTTCACGCGCACCTCGCCGGCCTTCGGAGCCGCGAGATCGACCTCCGCAACCTCTACCCGCGTCCCCGGATCGCGAAACACCACGGCCTTCATGTGCACTCCCTCGTTGCTCGATTCGCATTGCCGTCGCCCCGTGCCCGACCGGCGCCGGAGAGTGGCGACTCAGGAGATGCTACGGACCCGCGGCCGCGCCTGTCACTGCGCCAGATGATGATTACGATTGAACAGCTTCACCACTTGGTACACTCGGCGCATGTCTCTCGACCTCGCCGCGATCGCCCGCGCGGTCGGCGGCACCTGCATCTCCCACCGGCTCTCCGAGCGCACTCCCGTCGACGGCGTCTCTCGCCTGCACGACTTCGTCGTCATCGGCAATCCCGCCTACGCGACGCTCGTCACGGGCGACCCCGAGGCGCTGCTCGAGGCGCTGGGCGCCGGCGCATCCGGCGGCCCGGTCGCCGCAGCCGCACCCGGATCGTCGGGACGGGGGTCGCCCCGCGACGCGCGTCGCACGGACCGCGCCCACGGCGATCCGGAGCTCACGGGTGCCGTCTACGTGGGCCCGAGCGACGAGCCCGAGCTGCGCGAGGCCCTCGCCCGCCACGGGATGACCGCGATTCTCGGCACCCGCCTCGGCGGTACCGCGCTGCACGCCACCCTGACGACGCTGATCGCCGACGACCGCGCCGCAGCCGACCGCCTGGTCACCGCGGGCATGAACGTACTGACCCAGGTCGCCCGGCGGGGCGGGGCGACCGCGGTGATCGCCGAGCTCGCCCACCGCATCGACGGCTGGGCGGTGCTGCTCGACGCGCAGGGCCAGCTGGTGGCGAGCGCCGGCGCCGGGCGGCTGCACATCTCGGACGCCGCGGCGCTCGCGCTCGGCCGCCCCGTCCGCGTGCGCCATGACGGGCTGCAGCTGCACCAGGTGGGATCGGATCGCGACCTGGCCGGGTATCTCGTCATCGCCACGCGATCGAGTCGCACCAGCCACTCGCGCGACCTGGCCTCGCTGGCGGCCGCGCTGTTCGATCTGCTGCTCCGCACCCACAATCCCTCGCTCACCGAGCACCTCGGGCGCGAAGCCCTGCTCGCGACCCTGCTCGCGGGCGGCAGCGGCGCCCGCGAGCTGCTGCGCCGCTGGGGCGTGCACGAGCCGAGCCTGACGGGCTTCGAGCTCGGGGCGAAGACCCGCACGATCGACCTCGAGCGCCTGCTGCGGCGCTGGTGCGACGAGCTCGGCGCCGAGCACGTCTTCGCCGAGGCGCACGACCGCGTGCGCGGTTTCGTGCGCGACGACCTGGCGGCAGAACTGGCCGCGCGCGTCGAGGCCTTCGCCCCGGTCGCGGGACGCAGCGTGCACCTGGGACTCGGGGCGCCGGCTCCGGTCGAGACCCTTTCGCGCAGCGCGGTGCAGGCGCGGCAGGCCCTCGGCACCGCGCTCGACGACGGGCAGCAGGTGGTCTCCTACGCCGCGCTCCCCACCGTCGACCTCGTGCTGTCGACGCTCGGCGACGCGTCCGGCAAAGAGCTCGCGACCGTGCTCGATCCCCTGCGCGACCCCTCAGGGGCGCACGGCGACCTCACCCGCACCCTGCGGGTCTACCTCTCCGAGCACGGCGCCCATCGCGCGAGCTCGGCTCGGCTCGGGATCCACCGCCAAACGCTCGTCAGCCGCATTCGACGCGTCGAGGACCTGACGGGCCTGTCCCTCGACCGCGCCGATGATCGTGCGGCCGCGTGGCTGGCGCTGCGGGCCGCCGGCTTCTGAGGACTCCTGCGCTGCCGACCGAGCGTGGCCTGCCGACCGCCCGCGGGAGAACGGCCCCGCGGGCGGCGCTGCCCGCTCGCCGGGATCAGCCGCAGACGCCGGGCTCGAGCTGAGCGGGGTCGGAGAGGATCCGCGGGTCGAGATCCGCCTCGATCCGCACCGATCCGGTGCTCGACAGCACGATGCCGGTCAGCACCACGCCCGCCGGAATGCGGTCGCGCACGCAGACGGTCTGCGGCTGCAGGATCGGATCGAGCAGCGAGCCCGTGGCCTGCGAGAGCTGCTCGGCGCTGAGCTCGAGGCCCGCGGCCTCGACCCCGCGCGGCTCGATCTCGACATCTCCCCCGTGCACGTCGAGAGCGATCCGGGCCGTGATGGTCAGCTGCTGACCGAACGCCTCCACCGTTCGCCCGACCGCGAGCTCGTCGCCGCGCACCTCGCCCGTCTGCGCGACGCCGGAGGTGAGCAGGGCGATGACCGGGCCGAGCTGATCCTTCGGCACCGTCAGCGAGGCGGTGCCGCCGCTGATCTCGCCCGTCTGGGGGTCGAACGGGGAGAAGTCGGCGTGCACCCTCGCGTCGAGCACGACGCCCTCGATGAGCGGTGCGTTCGGGATCTCGACGCTCACATCGCCGATGCCGCCGCGCAGGGCGTGCAGCAGCGCCGATCCGCCGAGACTCACGTCGACCGGATGATCCTCCGTGAGGTGCAGCTCGTCGCGCACGATGCCGCCGATCACCCCCGGGATGATCAGCCGCAGCGCGAACTCGGCCGCGCCCGCGAGCAGCGCGATGCCGAGCAGCACCGCCAGCAGGCGGCGCCACCGGCGCGTCGTACGGACCGCCACGCGGCCCCTACAGTCGCTCGGGGGCCGAGACCCCCAGCAGGTCGAGGCCGTTGCGCAGCACCTGACCCGCGGCGTCGTTGAGCCACAGGCGCGTGCGGTGCAGATCGCCGATCTGCTCGCCGGCCAGAGGCAGCACCCGGCAGTTGTCGTACCAGCGGTGGTACGCCGCGGCCAGCTCCTCGAGGAATCGCGCGATGCGGTGCGGCTCGCGCAGCTCGGCGGCCCCCGCGACGATCCCCGGGTACTGCTGCAGCTTGCCCAGCAGCTCGGTCTCGGTCTCGTGGGTGAGCAGCTCGGGGGCGAAGGCGCTGCGGTCCAGACCGGCGTCCGCGGCGTTGCGGTCCACCGCGCAGGTGCGCGCGTGCGCGTACTGCACGTAGAAGACCGGGTTGTCGTTGGACCGGCTGCGCAGCTTCTCGCCGTCGAGCGCGAGCGGCGAGTCGGCCGGGTAGCGGGCCAGCCAGTAGCGGAGCGCGTCCGAGCCCAGCCACTCGAGCAGGTCGTCGAGCTCGACGATGTTGCCCGCGCGCTTCGAGAGCCGCGCGCCGTCGAGGTTAACGAGCTGGCCGATCAGCACGGTGATGTCGGTCTCCGTGTCGTCGCCCGCGGCCCCCGCGATCGCGGTCAGACGGCCGATGTAGCCGTGATGATCGGCGCCCAGCAGGTAGATCTTCTCGCCGAAGCCGCGATCCTTCTTCGAGAGGTAGTAGGCGGCGTCTGCGGCGAAGTAGGTGTAGACGCCGTTGCCGCGCGTGAATACGCGATCCTTGTCGTCGCCGAAGTCGGTGGTGCGCACCCAGATCGCGCCGTCCTCCTCGAAGACGTGTCCCTGCTCCCGCAGACGATCCACAGCGGCCGCGATGGGGCTCGGGGCCCCGCCGTCGCCGGCGGCGTGCAGGCTGCGCTCCGAGAAGAAGACGTCGAAGTGCACGTTGAAGCGCTCGAGCGAGTCCTTGATCTCGGCGAGCTGCAGCTGGTAGCCGAGCTCCTGGGCCTGTTCGAGCGCCGCCTCGCGATCGGTCCCGGCCAGCTCGGCGAGGTCGGGGAGCTGTTCGCGCACGCGGCGGCCGAGCGCCTGGATGTACTCGCCGGGATAGGCGTCCTCGGGCGCGTCCTCGCCGAGTGCGGCGGCGAGGACCGAGCGCCCGAACTTGTTCATCTGCGCGCCCGCGTCGTTGATGTAGTACTCGCTCGTCACCTCGGCGCCGGCGGCGCGCAGCACGCGGGCCGTGGAGTCTCCGAGCGCGGCCCAGCGGGTGTGCCCCATGTGCAGCGGGCCCGTGGGATTGGCGCTCACGAACTCGAGGTTGATCCGCTGGCCGGCGAGCGCGTCGCCCCTCCCGTAGGCCTCCCCCTGCTCCACGACGCGGCGCGCGGTCTCGCCTGCGCTGGCCGCGTCGAGGGTGAGATTGATGAAGCCCGGGCCCGCGATCTCGGCCTGGGCGACGCCGTCGATCGCGGCGGCCCGCTCTGCGATCTCCTGCGCCAGCTCGCGCGGGTTCGTGCCGAGGCGCTTCGCGAACTTCATCGCCGCGTTCGACGACCAGTCGCCGTGCTCCCGGTTCTTGGGTCGCTCCAGCTGCGTGTCCTGCTCGGTGATCGCGATGTCGGCGCCGCGCTCGGCGACGAGTTCGGTCAGGATACGGGCGAGGGCGCTGGCGAGTTCTTGAGGCGTCACGAGGACCCAGTCTACTCGCGCTCGACGGCGCCCCTCGCCGCCCCCTCGGGGCGGGATCGCACCACGGGGGCGCCGCGGCTCGTCGGCGGGGCGCGGGTGCTCGATCCCCGCGCCGCTGTCGCAGTAGTGTGGGTCTCGCCGGGCCATCCCCCGCGCACCTCGAGGGAGAGGACCGCGATGAGACCGCTGCGATACTCGATCAACGTGACGCTCGACGGATGCTGCCATCACGAGGCAGGCATCGCCCCCGACGAGGAGTCGATGGCCTACTGGACCGCGCAGATGCGGCGGGCCGACGCACTGCTGTTCGGACGGGCGACCTACGAGATGATGGCCTCGGCCTGGCGGCGGCCGGCCTCCGGCGCGTGGCCGGATCGGATGGAGACGTGGGAGACGCCGTTCGCCGACGCGATCGACCGCGCGCGGAAGCACGTGGTGTCGCGCACGCTGAGCGACCCGGACTGGAATGCCGAGCCGATCCGGGGAGACCTGGAGACGGCGGTGCGGCGGTTGAAGCGGCAACCGGGCGAGGGCCTCTGGGTCGGTGGCGTGACGTTGCCGCTGGCGCTGGCCGACCTGGGACTGATCGACGAGTACGAGTTCCTGGTGCAGCCGGTCCTCGCGGGGCACGGACCGACCCTGCTGGCCGGTCTGCACCGGCGCATCCGCCTCGAACTCGTGGGCCGGAGGGAGTTCAGGTCCGGCGCGATGCTGCTGCGCTACCGCCCCGTCGACGCAGTGACCGGTTGACGGCCCTCCGGCCGGCCTCGCCGGATCCGCCGTGCGCCTCGGCGCATGCGCAGAGGCCCCCACCGCCGACGCGGTGGGGGCCTCTGCGTGTTGTCCGTGCCCCCGGAGGGATTCGAACCCCCGACCTACGGTACCGGAAACCGGCGCTCTATCCCCTGAGCTACGGAGGCGAGCACGTCGACAACAGCGACTAGCCTAGCGCACATTCGGAGTCGCATCGCGCAGCACCGCACCTCGAGTAGGCTCGAACCGTCCCCGAGCCGCCGAACCCGGAGTGTGACCATGCCGCTGGACCTGCTTCCCGCCGCCGATGCGCCCGAGCTGCTCGCCGCCCCGGTGCGCAACGCGGTCGCGGAGCTCGATCCGCAGCTCTCGGCGAGCATCAGGGTGGCCGGGATCGATGCGGCTCTGGCGGACACCGCAGCATTCTGCGCGGCCTACGGCGTGGATCCCGCAGCCTCGGCGAACTGCATCGTCGTGGCGGGCCGCCGCGGCGAGGAGATCACCTACGCCGCGTGCGTGGTCCTCGCCACCACGCGGGCCGACGTCAACAAGACCGTGCGCAAGCTGCTCGGTGCGCGCAAGGCGAGCTTTGCTCCGATGGATGAGGCGGTCGCGCTCACCGGCATGGAGTACGGCGGCATCACCCCGCTCGGCCTGCCCGCGGCCTGGCGCGTGCTCGTCGACTCGCGCGTGCGGGAAGTGCCCGAGGCGGTCATCGGTGCCGGGATCCGGGCGGCGAAGATCGCACTGCCCGGGGAGACCCTGTGCGCACTCCCCGGCGTCGAGGTGATCGACGGGCTCGCCGCGGAGCTCTGATCCGCGCGCGGCCCGCCTCATCGGCGCGCGCCGCCGCCGGGGACACGGCTAGGCGAGTGAGAGGAAGAGCTTTTCCAGCTCCTCGGGCTGCGGGTTGCCCTCCGCCTCGGGGTCCGTCAGGCACTCCTTGAGCGCCGTCGAGATGACGAGAAACCCGGCGCGGTCGAGTGCCTTCGACACCGCGGCGAGCTGCTGCACCACGTCGCGGCAGTGCGCCTCGCCTTCCACGGCGTCGATCACCGCCGCGAGCTGGCCCTGAGCGCGCTTCAGGCGGTTGACCACCTTCCGCTTCGCCTCGGGATCGTGCGCCGCGACGGCGAGGTCGGCTGCTCCCTCGGTCATGTCGTCGCCCCTTCCTCGGCCGAGCCGCTGGTTCCGGATACTCCTGGGAGTATGATACTCCCACCTGACGCGCGGGGCCAGCGAAGCCAGCGGGGCGCGGCGGGGCCAGCGGGGCCAGCGAAGCCAGCGGGGCCAGCGGGGCCAGCGGAGCGCGGCGGAGCCCCGCGGCTCAGCGGTCGTCGAGCGCCTTTCCGCGGCGATCGACGAGACCCCAGGCGGCAGCCGCGGCGACGATGAAGAACACCGAGAACACCGCGAAGGTGAGTCCGGCTCCCCCGGCGGTCAGCAGCACCGGCACCACGAGCGGCGCCACGATCGACGCGATGCGCCCGACCCCGGCCGCCCACCCGGCCCCCGTGGCCCGCAACGAAGTCGGATAGATCTCGGGAGTCACCGCGTACAGGGCGCCCCATGCGCCGAGATTGAAGAACGACAGCGCCATCCCGGCGCCGATGATCGCGGCTTCGGCGTGCACGGTGCCGAACACGATCGCAGAAACCGCGGATCCGGCCAGGAACACCGAGAGGGTGAGGCGCCGGCCCCACACCTCGATCAGCCAGGCCGCCACGGCGTAGCCCGGAAGCTGCGCGAGCGTGATGATGAGCGTGAAGCCGAAGGAGCGCACGAGGCTGAACCCGGCCTCGACGAGAATGCTCGGGATCCAGATGAACGCGCCGTAGTACGCGAAATTGACGCAGAACCACACGACCCAGATCGAGACCGTGCGCCCGCGGAACTCGCCCGACCAGAGTGCGGCGAGGCGCCCGCCGGCCGAGGAGGCGAACCCGGCCCGACCCGCGGCGTCGGGCCGGGTCGCCGGGGTGCGCGCGGGGGTGCGCGCGGCGTCGCCCGTCGGTTCTGCGGCAACCGGGCCGCGGGCCGACCGCTCGAACTCGGCGACGATGCGCGCGGCCTCGGCGCCGCGCCCCCGGCTCACGAGCCACCGCGGCGACTCGGGCAGGCCCCAACGCACCACGAGCGCATAGACGGCGGGGACGGCGCCGAGCGCGAAGGCCCAGCGCCAGCCGTTCTCGTCGACCGGCACGACGAAGTAGCCGATCACCGCCGCCGCGGTCCACCCCACGGCCCAGAACGCCTCGAGGATCACGATCAGGCGGCCGCGGATGCGGGCCGGCGCGAACTCGCTGACGTAGGTCGAAGCGACGGGCAGCTCGGCCCCGAGACCGAGACCGACGAAGAAGCGCAGCACGAGCAGCAGGGCCACGCCGCCCACGAGGGCGCTCGCTCCCGTCGCGATCCCGTAGACCAGCAGGGTGAGCGCGAACACCTGGCGGCGCCCGAAGCGGTCGGCCAGCAGGCCGCCGAGGCTCGCGCCCACCGCCATGCCCGCGAAGCCGATCGACGCGATGAGGCCGCTCTCGGCCCGGCCGATGCCCCAGTGCTGCGTGAGCGCCGCGATGATGAAGGAGATGAGTCCGACGTCCATGGCGTCGAGGGCCCAGCCGATCCCCGATCCGGTGAGCACGCGACCGTGCTTGCGCGTGAAGGGCAGGGCATCGAGGCGCTGGGAGAGCGAGTTCTGGCTCGCCGGTGTTCCGCTCATGGAATCATCGTAGAGCCCTGCGGGTGCGCCCCTCGTGGATCCGGATCTCGCGGCGCGGCTAGATCTCGGCCCCGTTGTCTGCGGCGTACTGCTCGGCGCTCAGGAGCGGGCCCTCCTCGGAGACCGCCACGCGGAACAGCCAGCCTTCGCCGTAGGGATCGGAGTTGATGAGCGCGGGATCCCCCACCGCGGCCTCGTTGACCGCGACGACCTCGCCGGCGACGGGCGAGAAGAGCTCCGAGACCGACTTCGTCGACTCGACCTCCCCCACGACCTGTCCGACGGCGATGCTCGCTCCGACCTCGGGCAGATCGACGTAGACGATCTCTCCGAGGGCGTCGGCGGCGACCTCGCTGATACCGATCGTCGCGGGAGTGCCGCCGTCGATCCACTCGTGCTCGGCGGAGTAGCGCAGTCCGGTCTGTACCTTGCTCATGATGTGTATTCCTTGTCTGGAGGTGTCATCCTGCGCGAAGTCGCAGGATCTCGGTTCTTCTGGGTGAGGGTTTCGCCGGTCGAGCGAGCACCGGCGAGCCGAACCCGAGGAGCCGAAGGTGTCGACTCGTCGCTTCGCTCCTCGCTCAGCCGGCGCGGGCTCGCTCAACCCGTGGCGGGTCGGCGGTAGAACGGCAGGGGCACGACCTCGAAGGGCTCCGGCCTGCCGCGCAGGTCGACCTCCAGCCGGGTGCCGATCTCCGCATGCTCGGGCGAGACGTAGGCGAGCGCGACGGGGTACCCCAGCGTGGGGCTGGGCTGACCGCTCGTGATGCGGCCGACCACCTCGCCGCCCGAGAGCACCGAGTAGCCGGCCCGGCCCGCACGCCGACCGGAGCCCCTGAGGCCGACGAGGCGCATGCCGGGACCCGCCTCTCGGCGGGCCTCCAGCGCATCGCGCCCCGCGAAGCGCTCCTCCTTCGCGAACGAGACGACCGGGCCCAGGCCCGCCTCGAAGGGCGTGACTTCGCGGCTCAGCTCGTTGCCGTAGAGCGGCATTCCCGCCTCGAGGCGCAGCGAGTCGCGCGACGCGAGGCCTGCCGGGATCAGCCCGTGGGGCGCCCCCGCCGCGAGCAGCAGCCTCCAGAGCTCGGCGGCGCGGTCGTTCGGAACGAACAGCTCGAAGCCGTCCTCGCCGGTGTAGCCGGTGCGGGCGAGCAGCACGTCGATGGGCGCGCCGGCTGCGATGCCGGATCCCGTGTCAGCTCCGGATCCCCTATCGGGCATGGATCCGGTGTCGGGCCCTGATGCGGTCGCCGATCCGGATCCGCCGATCGATGCCGCGGCCCACGCGTAGTACCGCAGGCCGGTCACGGCCTCGTGCTGCCGCTCGTCGAGCAGGTCGAGCAGGATGCGCTCGGCGGCGGGCCCCTGCACCGCCACGAGGCTCGTCTCGGCCGAGGCATTGGAGACCTCCGCGTGGAAGCCCTCGGCACGTTCCGCGAGCAGCCCCGCGACCGTCTCGGCGTTGCCCGCGTTCGGCACCACCAGGTAGCGGGTGTCGGTGATGCGGTACACGATGAGGTCGTCGACGATCCCGCCGCCCGCGTCGCAGATGAGCGAGTACTTGGCCCGCCCCACCGCGACCGCCGCGAGGTTGCCCACGAGGGCCGTGTTGAGGAAGGCCGCGGCGTCGGGGCCGCTCACCCAGACCTCGCCCATGTGGGAGAGATCGAAGAGGCCGGCGGCCTCGCGCACCGCCCGGTGCTCGGCCAGCTCGGAGCCGTACTTCAGCGGCATGTCCCAGCCGCCGAAGTCGGTGAACGAGGCGCCGAGCGCGGTGTGCTCCTCGTGCAGCGCGGTGCGCTTGGGGTCAGTCATCATGTCTCGTTTCTCGTCTGCAACTCAGCTACGCAGCTGCGCGGCTCTCTCCGGGTCATTCTGCGCGAGCCTGCGAGTCGCAGAATCCAGCTCATGAGATCCTGCGTACTTCGACTCGCTCCGCTCGCGCAGCATGACGGGCCTCTCTCCTTCGTCGCGCAGCATGACCATCACCCCTCGAACGCCTCGGGGGCCGGGCAGGAGCAGACCAGGTTGCGGTCGCCGTGCGCGCCGTCGATCCGGCCCACCGGCGGGAAGTATTTGTCGACGCGCAGGGAGGGGACGGGGAACGCGGCCTGCTCGACGGGGTACGGCCGATCCCAGTCGCTCGACACGACGGCGGCGGCCGTGTGGGGCGCGCGGCGCAGCGGAGACTCCAGGAGCGGGAAGTCGCCTGCGGCGACCTGGTCGATCTCGCGGCGGATCGCGATCATCGCCTCGATGAATCGCTCGAGCTCGCCGAGATCCTCCGACTCGGTCGGCTCGACCATCAGTGTGCCGGCCACGGGGAACGCGAGGGTCGGCGCGTGGAAGCCGAAGTCGATGAGGCGCTTGGCCACGTCCTCGGCGGTGACGCCCGTCTTCGCGGTGAGCTCGCGCAGGTCGAGGATGCACTCGTGCGCCACGAGACCGCTCTCGCCCGTGAACAGCACCGGGAAGTGATCCCGCAGCCGGGAGGCGATGTAGTTGGCGCCCAGCAGCGCGTGCCGGGTGGCCCGGGTGAGCCCGTCGGCGCCGAGCATCGCGATGTACGCCCACGAGATCGGCAGCACGCCCGCCGAGCCGAAGAGCGTCGCGACCACGGGGATCCCGTCGCGCACCGCGACCGTGTCTCCGGTGCCGCTGCTCGCGGCGACGGCACTGCCGGTCGGGTCGCCCGGCAGATGCGGCAGCAGGTGCTCGGCGACCGCCACCGGGCCGACACCGGGGCCGCCGCCCCCGTGCGGGATCGCGAAGGTCTTGTGCAGGTTGAGGTGCGACACATCGCCGCCGAACTCGCCCGGCTTCGCGAGCCCGACGAGCGCGTTCATGTTCGCGCCGTCGATGTACACCTGCCCTCCGGCCGCGTGGACCCGATCGCACACCTCACGCACGTCGACGTCGTAGAGGCCGTAGGTGGACGGGTAGGTGATCATGATGGCGGCGAGCGCGTCTCGGTGCTCGGCGATCTTCGCATCCAGGTCGTCGAGGTCGATCGCGCCGGCGTCGGTGTTCTTCACGACCACCACGCGCATGCCCGCGAGCACCGCCGAGGCAGCGTTGGTGCCGTGCGCCGAGGCCGGAATGAGGCAGACGTCGCGCTGCGCGTCGCCGTTCCCCCGGTGGTAGCCGCGGATGGCGAGCAGGCCCGCGTACTCTCCCTGCGATCCCGCGTTCGGCTGCAGCGAGATGCCGGCGTACCCGGTGATCTCGACGAGGCGGCCCTCGAGGTCGGCGATGAGCTCGCGCCAGCCCGCGGTCTGGTGTTCGGGCGCGTAGGGGTGGATCCCGGCGAACTCGGGCCAGGAGATCGCCTCCATCTCGGCCGTCGAGTTGAGCTTCATGGTGCAGGATCCGAGCGGGATCATAGTGCGGTCGAGCGCGAGATCGCGGCCCGAGAGGCGGCGCAGGTAGCGCAGCATCTGGGTCTCGGAGCGCACCGAGTGGAAGATCGGGTGGGTGAGGTAGTCGCTCTCCCGCACGAGTCCCGGGGCGAAGCCGTAGTCGCCCTCCGCGACCGTCTCGGCGACCGACGCCCCGAAGACGCCGGCGACGGTCGCGATGATCTCGGCCGTCGTGGTCTCGTCGGTGGAGACGCCGACGGTGTCGGCGTCGATGCGGCGCAGGTTGATGCCGGCCGCCTCGGCGTCGGCGATGACCCGCTCGGCACGGCCCGGCACCCTCGCGACGACGGTGTCGAAGAACTCGCTGCGCGCGAGCTCGATGCCGGCCGCGGTCAGCGCCGCGGCGAGGGTGCGCGCGTGCGCGTGCGTGCGCTCGGCGATCGCTTTCAGCCCCTCCGGGCCGTGGTAGACGGCGTACATCGAGGCGGTGATCGCGAGCAGCGCCTGAGCGGTGCAGATGTTGCTCGTGGCCTTCTCACGGCGGATGTGCTGCTCGCGGGTCTGCAGGGCGAGGCGGTAGGCGGGGGTGCCCGCGTCGTCCTTCGAGACGCCCACGAGGCGGCCGGGCATGGAGCGCTCGAGGCCGGCGCGGATCGCCATGTAGGCGGCGTGCGGGCCGCCGAAGAAGAGGGGCACCCCGAAGCGCTGGGTGTTGCCCACGGCGATGTCGGCGCCCTGCTCGCCGGGAGGGGTGATGAGCGTGAGCGCGAGCAGATCGGCGACGACCGTGACCATCGCCCCGCGCTCCTTCGCCGCGGCGATGATGGCGGTGTGGTCGACGACCGCCCCGTCATCGCCCGGCTGCTGCAGCACGATGCCCGACATGTCGCCCTCGGGCAGCCCCCGCGAGAGATCCGCGACCTCGACCTCGAAGCCGAGCGCCTCGGCGCGGCCGCGGATCACCGCGATCGTCTGCGGGAACAGGTTCGCGTCGACGACGGTCTTCGCCGATCCCTGGGCCCGATTGGCGCGGCGCATGAGCAGCACGGCCTCTGCCGCGGCCGACGACTCGTCGAGCAGCGACGCATTGGCGATGGGCAGCGCGGTGAGGTCGGAGACCATCGTCTGGAAGTTCAGCAGCGCCTCGAGCCGGCCCTGCGAGATCTCGGGCTGGTAGGGCGTGTAGGCGGTGTACCAGGCGGGGTTCTCGAGCACCTTGCGCAGCACGATCGGCGGGGTGATCGTCCCGGAGAAGCCCTGGCCGATCATCTGCGTCTTCAGCACGTTGCGGTCCGCCATCTCCCGCAGTCGCGCGAGCGCTCCCTGCTCGGAGAGCGGAGCCGGGAGGTCGAGCGGCCGGTCGACGCGGATGTCGGCCGGGACCGCGGCATCGACGAGCGCCTCGACGCTGGGGAATCCGAGCTGCGCCAGCATCCGCTCGATATCGGCGCTCGCGGTCACCCCGATGTGTCGGTCGGCGAAGTCGGCTGCGTAGGGGGCAATGCTCACGAGGATCTCCATCTGGTGAACGCGCGGGAGCGCGTAGTGACGTGGGATCCTCCCCGCTCTGTTGCGAAACCTGAGAGATTCAGGCGCTCTGCGTGTTGCACGCGGGGCGCCCTTGCACCGTCGGTGAGCGCGGATCCGCGGGATCCGCGCTGCTTTCCAGAGTTGCCGCGCTGCAGCGGTACGGGGGCCTGAGAGATTCCCGGGGAGGGTTTGCTCCTACGGCGCCGGGTCGCAGTCACGCGGATCCCGAGCTCTCCCGCCACAGCTTGATGGCCGATATTCACGAGTGCGCTCAGTGTACCAGCCCCGGCGGCCCGCGGACCTCAGCGGTGCGCCAGGGCCGCCACCACCTCCGCCGCCGGGCGCACCGCGGTCACCGATCCCACGCCCTGGCCGGCGTCGAGCGGCACGACGGAGTAGTCGGCCGCCGCCACCGCCGCGCGAAACGCGGCGCGGGCCTCGGCGTCGGCGGCGAGCTCGTCCTCGCGCCCCTGCCAGCGGTCGACGAACGGCGTGCGCAGCAGGCGCTCCGGAAAGCGGCTCGGCCAGGGCCGCTCGAGCGCCACGTCGAGTACCCGCGAGACCCGGGTGTCGGCGCCGTCGGCCGCGACCAGCACGGCGCGGGCGGCGTCACCGGTCAGCGCCTCCTCGCAGGCCGCGAACGCGGTGCCGACCCAGGCCGCAGCCGCTCCCGCGGCGAGCACGCCCGCCAGGTCCTCGGCCGTGCTCACCGCGCCGGCGGCCAGCACCGGCACGTCGACCGCGTCCACCACGGCGGCCAGCAGCTCGTCCCGCGGCTCGCGATGATCGCCGTGTCCGCCGCCCTCCAGGCCGCGGGCCACGACGGCGTCGACGCCCGCGTCGACCGCGCGGCGGGCCTCGGCGACCGTGGCGACCTGGGTCACGGCCAGGGCGCCCGAGGCGCGCACCGCCTCGATCCACGCGGGCCGCGGATCCTCCCCCTCCCAGTCGCCGAAACTCACCGAGACCAGCGCGGGCCCGGCGGCAAGGGCACGCTCGAGCATCGCGGGATCGCGTTCGATCCCCCAGGCGACGAGCCCGATCCCGAACGGCCGGCCGCCGGTGTCGAGCAGGGCGAGCTCCCGCTCGAGCGCCGCGACCGATCCCGCGCTGCCCATGCCGATCATGCCGAGCGCGCCCGCGCGCGACACCGCGCTCGCGAGCGCCCCGCCGGCCGCACCGCCCATCGGGGCGCACACCACCGGCACCGCGAGCCCGAGCCCCGCAGCCCACTCCGCCTGCGATCCGTTCGTCATCGTCGTTCCCTTCGTCGTGCGCGATCCCGGATCCGGCGGTTTCCCCGCGGATTCCGAGCCGCCACCGGTTTCGGGTTCAGTCCCGCCGCCGACCATCGGCCGCCAGCCGATCCCGCGCCCACCGCACCTCGCGCGGGTCGTGGAGCTCGAGCAGTTCCACCACCTCGCCGCCGTCGCAGCGCAGCAGCTCGACCACGGCGCCGCGGTCGCCGACGCGGGCGACGCGGATCGCTCCGCCCGACAATTCCCACCGCTCCACGGCCGCGGGCGGCGCGGACGATGAGCTGTGGCCGGCCCGCTTCGCGTCAGCGCCCCGGTCGGCGGCCTCGGGATCCTCGCTCATGCCCCGACTCTACTCCCGCGGCGCGGGGAGGCCGGCGATCACGACGCGCGGCGGTAGGCGAGATCGCGGATCGCGCGGCCCTTCTCGGCGCCCTTCTTCTCGAAGGCGGTGAGCACGCGTCCCTCGAAGCGCTCCGCCCAGTCCCCCGCGAAGTCGCGCTCGAAGCCGGGGGCGGCGTCGAGCACCTCGCGCATCCACTCGGCGTAGTCCTCCCAGTCGGTGGCGAGCCGCAGCACTCCTCCCGGGCGCAGCGAGAGCCGGGCGATGCGCGCGAAGTCGGCGCTGACCAGGCGACGCTTGTGGTGTCGCGCCTTGGCCCACGGGTCGGGGAAGAACACCCAGACCTCGTCGACCGATCCGGCGGGCAGGAACTTCTCGAGCAGCTCGGGAGCGTTGACCTCGGCGAGGCGCAGGTTCTCGAGCCCGGCGAGCTCGGCCCGGATGATGGTGCGCGCCAGCCCCGCGCGGAACACCTCGACGCCCAAGAAGTTCGTCTCGGGATGCGCCTCCGCCGCGTGCAGGATCGCGTGCCCCTGCCCCGTGCCGACCTCGACGACGAGGGGCGCGCGGCGACCGAAGATGCGCTCGGGGTCGCCGGTCGCGTCGTCGGCGACGCTCGTCGCCGCCCGGCCGTGCGGGATGTCGAGCACGTACTCGGTGTGGTGCTGCTCCCACGCGCGCTCCTGCGAGGGGGTCATGCGTCCGCTGCGGCGCACGAACGACACCGGCTTGTCTCTGAAGGTGCTGGGATCGAAGCTCTTGTGCGGCAGGGGCTGCTGGTCGTTCACCCGTCTACGGTAGCCGATCCCACCCCCTCCTTCCCGACCCTCGCGGGCCGGAAGCCTCCCACCGGGCGCCGCGCTCCTCGCGCCAGGCAGGCGATCGCGGCTCAGGGGTGTTCACACGACCCTCTGTACCGCCGAGGGAAAGCGTCATCCTGAGTCGCGATCCACCCCTCGAGCCGCGACGATACGATAGACGGCAACGGACGGAGGGAACGCACCATGACCAGACGGATCCTGCTGGTGAACGGCCCCAATCTCAACCTGCTGGGCACCCGCGAGCCCGAGATCTACGGCGACGACACCCTCGCCGACGTCGAGGCGCTGGTCGTGCGCGTGGCCGGAGACTTCGGCCTCGACGTGCGCGCGGTGCAGAGCAACCACGAGGGCGTGCTCATCGACGTGATCCACGCCGCGCGCGAGGACTGCGCGGCAATCGTCATCAACCCGGGCGCTTTCACGCACACCTCGATCGCGCTGCGCGACGCGCTCACGGGTGTTGCGCTGCCCGTCGCCGAGGTGCACATCTCCAACGTGCACGCGCGCGAGCCGTTCCGCCACCACTCCTACATCTCGGACATCGCCGACTGCGTGGTCGTGGGCTGCGGCGTGCAGGGCTACGAGTTCGCGGTGCGCCGCCTCGCGGCGATCATCGCGGGCTGATCCCACCCCGCAATTCCTCCGCTACGCGCGTCAGTAGGTGCTGCCATTTCTCCGCTGTGGCGACATCTCCTGACGCGCGAATGGTGGTCCGGGGGTATCGGGCCGGGCCTCGACCGTCGAGTTCGATGCGCCCCCACGGCGGCGAGCGCGGCAGCCCGCGCGCGATCCGCTACGGCACCGTGATGAAGACGTCGAAGAGGCGGGGGTTGTGCGCGTGCACGAGCACCGCGAACACCACCGCGTCGAAGAGCAGGTGCACCGTCACGACGTAGGCCAGGGAGTGCGTGCGCAGGTAGATGTAGCCCTGCATCAGCGCGAACGGGATCGTCAGCAGCGGCCCCCAGGACCGGTATCCGAGCTCCCACAGGAACGAGACGAACACGATCGTCTGCAGCGCATTGGCGACCCACGGCGGGAAGTGCCGCAGCAGCACGGTGAAGACGGTGCAGATGAAGAAGAGCTCGTCCCAGATCCCGACCGCGCCGACCCCGACGAACAGCCGCGCGATGAGATCGGGGTCGTCGACGACGGGCCAGTTGCGGTACACGCCCGAAGAGATGAAGTACCAGGGCAGGATCAGCCACCCCAGCACCAGCACCGCGATCAGCCAACTCCAGTGCAGCCGGCCCCAGCGGCCGGAACCGAACCATGGGAAGGCGGTGGCCCGATCGCGGTAGAGGAACCGCGACACGAGGTAGGGCACCGCGACCGCGCCGCCCAGCGCCAGGGTGAAAGCGAGCATCGACCGGTTGTCGAGATGGGCGGCGAGCGGGATCGCGCGCACGATCGCCAGACCGATCGCGATGAGGGAGAGGTCGCGCAGCAGAGACGGTGTTCTGGGGATCTCGCGCCCGCCGCTGTGCTCGGCGCCCCAGGCGAGGATGAGGCCGGCGACCAGCATGCCGAAGCCGAGCACCGGTTGCTCGAGCACGAAGAATGCGGGGGCCGCGAGGCAGACGAGCAGCGCCGCGGTCAGGTGCAGCGGCCGCACGTGCCCGGGTGCTTCCCTCATGCCCCCAGCGTAGCGATGGACGGGCGTCGGGCGCGTGCGACTGGGCTCGGACAGCGGCCGATCATCGGATCACGAATCGAGAAGTGCGATGTCCGACCCCCGCGCTACCCTGGCTCCATGACCGACGCACACGCCGCCGCTGCCGGCGCCGCCTCCTCCGAACGACACCCGGCCGACCGCCACGATCGCATCAGCGTGCGGGGCGCGCGCGAGCACAATCTCAAGGACATCAGCGTCGACCTGCCGAAGCGGCGGCTCACCGTGTTCACGGGGGTCTCCGGATCCGGCAAGAGCTCGCTCGTCTTCAGCACCATCGCCGCAGAGTCGCAGCGCCTCATCAACGAGACCTACAGCGCGTTCGTGCAGGGTTTCATGCCCTCGCAGGCGCGACCGGACGTCGACGTGCTCGAGGGTTTGACGACCGCCATCCTCGTCGACCAGGAGCGCATGGGGGCCAACCCGCGATCCACCGTCGGCACGGCGACCGACGTCAACGCGATGCTGCGGATCGTCTTCTCCCGGCTCGGCCGGCCGCGCATCGGCTCGCCCAACGCGTTCTCGTTCAACGTGGCCTCCATCAGCGGCGCGGGCGCCGTGACGCTCGAGAAGGGCGGCAAGAAGGTCAAGGAGCGCCGCAGCTTCGAGATCCTCGGCGGGATGTGCGCCACCTGCGAGGGCCGGGGCAGCGTGAGCGACTTCGATCTCGACGAGCTCTACGACGCCGAGCTGACGCTGAGCGGGGGCGCGCTGAAGGTGCCGGGGTACAGCATGGACGGCTGGTACGGGCGCCTCTTCTCGGCGCTGCTGCCGATGGACACGCCGATCCGCGAGTTCACGGCGCAGCAGATGGACGACCTGCTGCACAAGGAACCCACCAAGATCAAGGTCGAGGGCACCAATCTCACCTACGAGGGACTGATCCCGCGCATCCAGAAGTCGATCCTGTCGAAGGATCGCGAGGCCATGCAGCCCCATATCCGGGCGTTCGTGGATCGCGCGATCGTGTTCCACGCCTGCCCCGACTGCGGCGGCACGCGGCTCAACGAGACGGCGCGATCCTCGAGGATCGACGGACGCTCCATCGCCGACGTCTGCGCCATGCAGATCACCGACCTCGCCGAGTGGGTGCGCGGCATCGAGGACCCCGGCATGGCGCCCCTCATCGACAAGCTCGTCGACACGCTCGACTCGTTCGTGCAGATCGGGCTCGGGTACCTCTCGCTCGATCGCCCGACGGGCACGCTGTCCGGCGGCGAGTCGCAGCGCACCAAGATGATCCGCCACCTCGGATCCGCCATCACCGACGCGACCTACGTGTTCGACGAGCCGTCGATCGGGCTGCACCCCCACGACATCCAGCGCATGAACCAGCTGCTGCTCAGGCTGCGCGACAAGGGCAACACGGTGCTGGTGGTCGAGCACAAACCCGAGATGATCGCGATCGCCGACCACGTGGTCGACCTCGGACCCCGGGCGGGCGCCGACGGCGGCGAGATCTGCTTCGAGGGCACGGTCGAGGGGCTGCGGGCCTCGGGCACGCTCACGGGCAGGCACCTCGACGATCGCGCGCGCCTCAAGGACTCCGTGCGCAGCGCGACGGGCACGATCGAGGTGCGGGGCGCGGATCTCCATAACCTCCGCGACGTCGACGTCGACGTGCCGCTCGGCGTGCTGTGCGCCGTCACCGGAGTCGCGGGCTCGGGCAAGAGCTCGCTGATCCACGGCTACGTCTCGAAGCGCGAGGGCGTCGTGGCGGTGGATCAGGGCGCGATCAAGGGGTCGCGCCGATCCAACCCCGCCACCTACACCGGCCTCCTCGACCCCGTGCGCACCGCGTTCGCGAAGGCCAACGGCGTGAAGCCGGCGCTCTTCAGCGCGAACTCGGAGGGCGCGTGCCCCGAGTGCGCGGGCGCCGGCATCATCTACACCGACCTCGGCATGATGGCCACCATGGAGAGCGTGTGCCAGGTCTGCGAGGGCAAGCGCTTCGACGCGGCGGTGCTCGACTACACCCTCGGCGGCAAGAACATCGCCGAGGTGCTCGATCTGTCGATGGCGGAGGCGCTCGAGTTCTTCTCTGGGGGCGACTCGCGGATCCCGAAGGCGGTCAAGATTCTCGAGCGCCTCGTCGACGTGGGCATCGGGTACATCAAGCTCGGGCAGGCGCTCTCCACGCTCTCCGGCGGCGAGCGCCAGCGCCTGAAGCTCGCCATCCACATGATCGAGGACGCCGACGTCTACGTGCTCGACGAGCCCACGACCGGCCTGCACCTGGCCGACGTCGAGCAGCTGCTCGGGGTGCTCGACCGGCTGGTCGACGCAGGCAAGAGCGTCATCGTGATCGAGCATCACCAGGCCGTGATGGCGCACGCCGACTGGATCATCGACATCGGGCCCGGCGCCGGGCAGCAGGGCGGCACGATCGCATTCGCGGGCACCCCGCACGATCTGATCGCGGCGGGATCCACGCTCACCGGTCAGCATCTCGCGGAGTACACGGCCGCGGGCTCCTGAGCTCGAGTCCGATCCCGAGCCCGATCCCGCGGAGCCGATGGAGGTGCACGAACGATGGTCGATCCCGGCTTCACGCTGACGCAGCTGCGGTACTTCGCCGAGGCCGCCCGCGCGGGCAGCATGACGGAGGCCGCCCGCAGGCTGCACGTCTCCCAGCCCGCGCTCTCGTCGGCGATCACGCAACTCGAGCGCGACCTGGGGGTGCAGCTCTTCGAGCGAGTGCCACGCCGAGGGATCCGCCTGACCTCGGCGGGGCGCCAGTTCCACGTCGACGCCGAAGGCCTGCTCTCGCACGCCGAAGGAGTGCGCGAGCGCGCGGGGAGCTTCTCGCAGACCCTCAGCGGCACGCTGCGCGTCGGCATGTATCTGCCGCTCGCACCGTTCCGGGCCCCATCGCTGCTCCAGGCCTTCGTGCGGCGCCACCCGAACATCGCGGTAGAGCTCTGGGAGGCCGACCACGATCAGCTGGTAGACCTGCTCGACAATCGCGAGATCGACCTCGCGATCGCCTACGACATGGCACCGTTCGAGCAGCACCACACCGAGGCGCTCGAGACCATCGCCCCGCACATGATCGTGGCCCCCGAGCACCCGCTGGCGGGCTCGGACGCGCCGGTCAGCCTCACCCGATTCGCCGCCGACCCGCTCGTGCTGCTCGACCTGCCGCACACGGCCCACTACTACCTCACCCTCTATCGGTCGCTGGGCCTCACTCCGGAGGTGCGCTATCGCATCCAGGGCTTCGAGACGGTGCGCGGCCTGGTGGGCCGGGGCTTCGGCGTGGCTCTGCTGAACCAGCGCATCGGGCACGACGTCACGTACGGCGGCGCGCAGGTCAGCACCATCGAGCTCGCCGAGGATCTCCCCGGCCTCACGCTGCTGCTCGTGCGTCGCCGAGAGGAGGAGTCGCAGCGCATGCGAGCCTTCATCGATGTCTGCCGCCGCTTGTTCTCCGGCTCCGACACCGCGCTCGAACCGGGCCGCGGAGCACGGGAATAAGTTGGTCATTCACATAATCAGAATCTATCGAAACAATCTTCCGGAGCCTCGGTCATCCCTCGACAGCGCCGCGCGAATCGGCACGATCACGGCGATCTCAGGCCCGCTTCTACGCGATAGCTCGGGGCCTCGTTCGGCCGCGTCACCGCGACACACGCCATCAGCATCGGCCCTGCCGCGCCTCCACGGCAGACCCTGTCATTGACAGAAACTATGCGAACTCCTTAGATTCTGGATCCATGACTCCTAGCAATGAAGCTCAGTCTCCACTCCTGACCGCCGACACGGCTGAGCGCCCGGGCGCCGGCATCACACCCATGCAGCGCCGGGTGCTCGCGGGGGCGAGCGTCGGCCAGTTCATCGAGTTCTACGACTTCGCGCTCTACGGCGTCTCCGCGGTCGTGCTCGCCCAGCTCTTCTTCCCCTCCGACAATCCGCTCACCGGACTGCTCGTGCTCTTCGCGACGTTCGGGGTCGCGTTCTTCATCCGCCCGCTGGGCGGGCTCTTCTTCGGCTCGCTCGCCGATCGGATCGGGCGCCGCAACGTGCTCGTGATCACGCTGCTCACGATCGGCGTCGCCACCACGGGCATCGGCCTCCTCCCCTCGTTCGAGACGATCGGCATGGCGGCACCGATCCTGCTCGTGCTCCTGCGCCTGCTGCAAGGGCTCTCCGCGGGCGGCGAATCGGCCGGCGCACCCTCGTTCGTGTTCGAGCACGCCCCCGTCCGCCGCCGCGGGCTGTTCGTCAACATCACACTCGCCGCGACCGCGCTGCCCTCCGTCTGCGCCGCGTTCTTCGTACTCTTCCTCTCCACCTCCATGAGCGATGAGGCGTTCATGTCCTGGGGCTGGCGGATCCCGTTCATCATCGCGCTGCCGCTCGCACTCGTCGGGCTCTGGATCCGCGCGAAGACCGAGGAGTCGCCCGCATTCACAGAGATGATGCGGGAGCAGGTCGAGCGCGCCGAGCGGGCCGAACGCAGCGGGGACGCCGAGCTCGCCGCGCACACCACGATCCGCGAGGCCTTCCGCAAGAACTGGCTGCAGATGATCCAGGTGGTCTTCGTGATGGGCCTCACCGCGATGGGGTTCTACTTCCTCTCCGGCTACTTCATCTCGTACGTCTCGACCACGGGCAATCTGAGCCGGGATCAGTCGCTGCTCCTCAACGGCGCAGCCATGCTCGCCTACACGGTGCTGCTGCCGGTCGCCGGCGCGATCGGCGACCGCGTCGGTCGCAGGCCGATGCTCATCGGCGGGGCGATCGCCATCGCAGTGCTCGCGATCCCCGCATTCTCGCTCGTGACCAGCGGCAGCGTCGGCCTCGCGCTCCTGGGCCAGCTGATCTTCGTCGTCGCGATCTGCTTCTACGGAGGCGGGTGCTACACCTTCTTCATCGAGGTCTTCGACACCAGGAACCGCTTCACCTCGGCAGCGTTCAGCTACAACCTCGGCTACGCGATCCTCGGCGGCACCGCACTCGTCGAATCGACCGCGGTGCCCTACTCCCCTGCCTACTACGTCATCGGGGTCGCCGTGCTCACCCTCATCGTGATGGCCATCACGCGAGTGCCCGAGACGCGCGGCTGGACCAAGTAGCCGCGTCCTCGGCAACCCCCGACGCATCGATCCCACCATCCACTCACCGGAGAATACGTACGAACATGAACGAACAGGCCTCGCCCTTCCACCAAACGTCCGCGGAGGCGTTCCTGCAGGATTTCCATCACGTCGCGTCGATCGGCGCCACCGATCGCGGCGGCGTGGAGCGCCAGGCCGCGACGGACGCGGATCGCCGCACCCGCGACTGGTTCTCCGAGTTCGCCCGCTCCCGCGGCTGGTCCGTCGAGGTCGACGGCATCGGCAACGTGTTCGCCACCGTGGAGTTCGTGCCCGGCGCGCCGGCGATCCTCAGCGGATCGCACCTCGACTCGCAACCGCGCGGGGGCCGCTTCGACGGCGCCTACGGCGTGCTCGCCTCCCTGCACGCCGCGGCGGAGATCCAGCGACGAGTCGAGGCCGGCGAGCTCGCGCCGAAGTACAATCTCATCGTCGTCGACTGGTTCAACGAGGAGGGCAGCCGATTCGCGCCGTCGATCATGGGCAGTTCGGTGTTCTCGGGGCTCATGGACCGCGACGAGATCCTCGCCGTGCGCGACTCGGGCGGCACCACGGTGCGCGAGGCGCTCGAGGGGATCGGATACCTGGGCGCCGCGCGGGGCCCGCAGCAGCTCGCGGGCTACGCGGAGGTGCACATCGAGCAGGGGCGCATCCTCGAGCGCGAGGGGGTCGCGCTCGGCGCGGTCGACTCGAGCTGGTACACCCAGAAGCTCGACATCGAGATCCTCGGCGAGCAGTCGCACACGGGCGCCACCGCCATGGCGGACCGTCGCGACGCGCTCGTGGGCGCGTCGCGCGTGACGCTGCTGGTGCGCGACATCTGCTCCGAATACCCCGCCGAGGCGCTCGTCTCCTCCGTCGGGCAGATCACAGTGGAGCCGAACTCCCCGATCGTGGTCAACAGCCGCGTGCACCTGGTCGCCGACCTGCGCGCGAACGACCCGGAGATCGTCAGGGGGGCGCGCGACGCCCTCCTGGAGCGGTTCCGCACCGTCGCCGAGGAGGAGCGCCTCGAGATCGTCGCGAAGGACTTCGACGTCCGCCCGAATCGGTACTACCCGCGGGAGGGCGTCGAACTGCAGGAGCGCGTCGCGGACTCCCTCGGCCTCGGCATCCGCCGCATCCAGACGATGGCGGGTCACGACTCGGTGGCGCTGAACACCGTCACCCCCTCCGTGATGATGTTCGTGCCCTCCGTCGACGGCGTCTCCCACTGCGAGCGCGAGCTCACGAGGGACGAAGACCTGGTGAACGGCCTGGCCGCACTCACCAGGGTGGTCTCTGAGATGCTGACCGGCGCGCTCGACGGGGTGCCGTACCCGGGCCGTCCGGCCGTCGCAGTGGGGGCGTGATCCATGACCGGGCCGCAGCCGTACTCGCTCGGCGCCCTCGAGGCGCTGCGCGCCTTCCGCTCCGGAGCGCTGTCGCCGGTCGACCTCTTCGACTCCGTCGTGGAGCGGATCGAGACCGTGGATCGCGCCGACCCCGACGGATCGGGGGCGATCAACGCCGTGATGCAGACCCTGCCCGGGGGGCGCGAAGCCGCGGTGCGGGCCGAACGCCGCTACCGCTCGGGGGTCGACGAGCCGATCGGCACCGGATCGACGGCCCTGCTCGGGCTGCCCATCGCGACCAAGGAGAAGCACGGGATCGCGGGCGAGCCCCTCAGCCAGGGCCTCGTCGCGCTGCGCGAGGAGCTCGTCGGCGTCGATCATCCGGTGGTCGAGCGGATCGGCGGCGCAGGCGGGATCGTGCACGCCCGCACCACGTCGCCCGAGTTCAGCTGCGCCACGGTCACCCACTCCCGCCTCTGGGGGGTGACGCGCAACCCCTGGAATCGGGCCTTCTCCCCCGGGGGCTCCTCCGGGGGCGCGGGCGCAGCGCTCGCCGCCGGGTACGCACCGCTCGCCACCGCCTCCGACATCGCGGGATCCACCCGCATCCCCGCGGGCTTCAGCGGGGTGGTCGGGTACAAGGCCCCTTACGGCAGGATCCCGGGGCTGCCGCCCCTGTCGGCCGACTGGTACCGCGGCGACGGTCCCATGGCCCGCTCGGTCGCCGATGCGGCGCTGCTGACGAACGTGCTCTCGGGGATCCACCCGGCAGACCACGGCACCGTTCCCGGCGAGGGCCCGCTCCCGCTCGAGTATCCCGATGCACCGGAGCGGCTCGCGGGGAAGCGGGTCGCCGTCTCGATGCGCCTCGGGGACTACCCCGTGCACCCCGAGGTGCAGGGGGCGGTCCTGCGGCTCGCGGCACTCCTCGCCGACGCCGGCGCCATCGTCGAGGAGGTGGAGCTGCCATGGACGAGCTCCGGGATCCGTGACATCACCATGGGCCACTTCGGACACATCCTCGGCCCGGCCATGTCCCGCTTGACCGCGGGGATGCCGGCGCTCGCCGACTACACCGAGCGGTTCATCGCGGACACCCGCGCGGCCGGCGCGCGGATGAGCCTCGTCGAGACCCTCGAGGGCGAGGCCCGCATGCAGGCGGAGCTCGCCGCGGCGATGGCGGGTTTCGATGTGCTGCTCACCCCCGTCAGCGCGGTCGACGGCCTCGTCGCCGACGCCAGCTACCTCGACGGGATCACGGTGCCGGATCCCGACGCCGCGGATGGCGGCGGTGAGGGCGGCGGCGGTGATGGTGGCGTGCACCTCGAGCACTACTGGCAGGCGCACATGACGGTGCCCTTCAACGTCGGCAACCGCTGCCCGGTGCTCGCGGTACCGGCGGGCATCGCGAGCACCGGGGTGCCGATCGGCGTGCAGATCGTCGGCCACCCCTACGCGGAGGAGTCGGTGTTCCGCGTCGGAGCGGCCATCGAGCAGTTGCAGCCCTGGCCGCTGCTGGCACCGCTGGCGTGAGAGGCGGTACACCCGGCCGATCCCGCGGATCCGCTACGGGGCGCTCGGCAACTCGTTGATCGCGCGGATCAGCCGGTAGAGGTCGCCGACAGCGCGCTGCCGCGGGGTGAGCACGATCCGCGGCAGCTCGGGACGGTCCTGCTCGGCGATCTCGGCCCTGCGGGCCTCGGTCCGCTCGATGCGGCCGCGCAGGCACAGACCCGAGAAGCGCTCGTCGAGCTCCGCGAGCTCCGCGTCGCTCGGCTCCGAGCGCAGCCGCAGCACGAGCTCCTCGTCGAACCACCGCAACGAGTCGTAGTTGCGCCAGAAGCCGGCGATCTCGGCGATCGCCTCTTCGACGGAGTCGGTGACGAGCACCCGGTCGAGGTCGTTCACCGCGATGAGGCCCGATCCCGCGAGCTCCTCGGTCACGAACCGCGCGAAGCCCCGCCAGAACGTGCCGCCGGGGCGATCGAGCAGCACGATCGGCATCGGCACCATCTTGCCCGTCTGCTGCAGCGTGAGCAGTTCGAAGGTCTCGTCCATCGTGCCGAAGCCGCCGGGCAGGCAGATGAAGCCGCTCGACTCCTTCACGAGCATCAGCTTCCTGGTGAAGAAGTACTTCATCGCCACCCGGCGGTCGTCGTCGGCCACGACCGCGTTCGGCCGCTCCTCGAACGGCAGCCGGATCGACACGCCGAGCGATCGCTGCGGCCCTGCGCCCGTCGCGGCGGCCTCCATGATGCCCGGGCCCGCCCCGGTCACCACCATCCAGCCCTGCTCGGCGAGGCCGCGGGCCGCCGCCTCGGCCGCGCGCCACAGCGGGTCCCCCGCGCTCGTGCGCGCCGAGCCGAAGATCGACACCTTGGGAGTGTCGACGTAGGGGGCGAACAGGCGAAATGCGGTGCGCATCTCCTCCACGGCCGCTGCCGTGATCTTGAGGTTGAGGCGGCTCGTGCCGTCCTGCCCGAGCCCGATCCCGGTCGCGAGGATGCGCCGGATCAGGCCGCGCTGCCCCGAGACGCCCGCTTCGACGACGAGCTCGGCGATCCTCGCGTCGAGATCCGCGGCCGGCGTCGGCGCGTCTGACGGCTCCGCACCGCCCGCCGTATCGAGCAGGTCGGTGCTCGCGAGCAGATCGGTGTTCGGCTGTTCGGCGTTCGGCGAGGGCTTCACGTTCCCCAGTCTAGGACGGGCACCCGCGGCATCCCGGGCGTGTCGTGCGGGGCCCTCGACCCTCCCCGTTCCACGTGCCCCGCTCCCCGCTCAGCGCTCATCGCTCATCGCTCACTGCTCCAGGTGCGCCGCCAGATTCTGCAGCGACGACGCGAGCCCCACGGCGTGATCCGCCGCCGAGATGCCGGGAGGGACGTTCTCGGCGCGGATCTCGACCCGGCTCCCCGTCGCGCTCGGCGCGACGCTCCACGTCATCCGCATGGGGCCGCGAACGGCCGGGTCGTCCGACACGAAGTCGATCTCCTGCACCACGCGCGTCCCGGGAACGAGCTCGACGAACCTCGCTTCCACGACGTCGGAGCCGTCGCCGGCCTTCCCCGGGGAGGCCGCCGGGTCGGCGTATCGCAGCACCATCCGGTACGAGCCGCCGGGTCGGGCATCGAAGTGCTCGAGGCTTGCGCGCATCCCCTCCGGCGGCAGCCAGGCGAGCAGCGCATCGGGGTCGATGAACGCGGCGTAGACGCGGTCCGGAGCAGCGGCGATCTCGCGGGCGGCGGTATCTGTTCTCGGCATCCCCGCACGCTAGCACGCCGGCATCCGAGTCGCCGGAGCACCCGTCGGAGCAGTCGCCTGCCGTCCCGCCGCAGAGCGACTCCGCGACCGGCGCCCCGCTAGGCGGTGACGACCTCGGGCGCTCCCGTTCCCGCAGACGCGGGCATCTCGGCGGCGATCCGATTCGCCTCCTCGATGAGCGTCGCCACGATCTCGCTCTCGGGAACGGTCTTGATGACCTCGCCCTTCACGAAGATCTGACCTTTGCCATTGCCCGAGGCGACCCCGAGGTCGGCCTCGCGCGCCTCGCCGGGACCGTTCACCACGCAGCCCATCACGGCGACGCGCAACGGCACGCTCATGCCCTCGAGTCCGGCGGTCACCTGATCCGCCAGCGTGTAGACGTCGACCTGGGCGCGCCCGCACGAGGGGCAGGAGACGATCTCGAGCTTGCGCTCGCGCAGGTTGAGCGACTGGAGAATCTGCAGTCCCACCTTCACCTCCTCGACCGGCGGGGCCGAGAGGGAGACCCGGATGGTGTCGCCGATGCCCTCCGAGAGCAGGATGCCGAACGCGGTCGCGCTCTTGATCGTGCCCTGGAACGCAGGCCCGGCCTCGGTCACGCCGAGGTGCAGCGGCCAGTCCCCGCGCTCGGCGAGCAGCCGGTACGCCTTGACCATGACGATGGGATCGTTGTGCTTGACCGAGATCTTGAAGTCGTGGAACCCGTGCTCCTCGAAGAGGGACGCCTCCCAGACGGCGCTCTCGACGAGGGCCTCCGGGGTGGCCTTGCCGTACTTCTCGAGCAGGCGCCGGTCGAGCGACCCGGCGTTCACGCCGATGCGCAGCGACACGCCGGCCGCCTGCGCGCGCCGGGCGATCTCGCCGACCTGGTCGTCGAACTTGCGGATGTTGCCGGGGTTGACGCGCACGGCGGCGCAGCCGGCGTCGATCGCCGCGAACACGTAGTTCGGCTGGAAGTGGATATCGGCGATGACCGGGATCTGGCTCTTCTTCGCGATGATCGGCAGCGCTTCGGCGTCGTCCCGGCTCGGGCACGCGACGCGCACGATGTCGCAGCCGGAAGCCGTGAGCTCGGCGATCTGCTGCAGCGTCGCGTTGATGTCGGTGGTGGGCGTGGTGGTCATCGACTGCACGGAGATCGGCGCACTGCCGCCCACCCGCACCGAACCGACCGATATCTCGCGGGTCTTGCGCCTCGGGGCGAGCACTTCGGGCACCGACGGCATACCTAGATTGACTGCTGCCACGCGCACGAGTCTACCCGCACGTACTGGGAGTCGATCGCCCGGGGCCCGGGGCCCGGCGCCGGGCCCCCGCGCAGCACGGCACCCGGAACCCCTACCCGAACAACTGCACCGGCTTCACGATGTCCGCGTACATCAGCAGCGCGCTCATGCCTCCGAGCACGATGATCACCACGAAGGTCACCGGAACCATTCGCGCGGTGTCGATCGGACCGGGATCCGGCTTGCGACGCAGCCGCGCGATCCCGCGCTTCGCCCCCTCGTAGAGGGCGCCGGCGATGTGCCCGCCGTCGAGCGGCATGAGCGGCACCAGGTTGAACACGAAGAGCGCGACATTGAGGGATCCCAGCAGCCCGAACATCGTCTGCGCGCGAGCGGCGACCGGTGCCTCGTCGAGGCTGACGATCTCTCCCGCGAGCCGGCCGACGCCCACGACGCTGATGGGCCCGTTCGGATCGCGCTCCTCGGCGCCGAATGCGGCGTTCCAGATGTCGACCATGCGTTCGGGCAGGCGCGCGATCACCCCGACGACCTGCCGCACGTTCTCACCGACGAATGCGGGCACCTCCGTGATGGGCTGCGAGACCGTCTCGGACGCCGGGGTCGCGCCGATCATGCCGACCGTCTCCGTGAGCGGCGCCCCGCTCGCATCGGTGACGAGCCGCCCGTCGGCATCGGCCACGGCCCGCTCGTTGGCGACCGGGGTGAGCCGCAGCGTCTGCTGCGCGCCGTCCCGTTCGATCTCGACCTCCAGCGCGCGGCCGGGCGCGGAGCCCACGATCCCGCGGAACTGGTCCCAGGTCTCGATGGGGGCGCCGTCCACCGCGACGATGCGGTCGCCGGGGAGGAGGCCCGCCTCGGCCGCGGGCGCGGCCGGATCCTCGCTGCCGCACGCCGTCACGGTGCTCGAGGCGGGCACAAGGCACTCGCTGACGCCGCCGATAGTGGTGCTGCTCTGCGGCAGGCCGAAACCGACGAGCACGATCCCGAAGAAGACGAATGCGAGCACCAGGTTCATGAACGGCCCGCCGAGCATGATGACGATCTTCTTCCACATCGGCAGGCGGTAGAACGTGCGGTGCTCCTCGCCCGCCTCGATCGTCTCGGCGCTCGCCTGGCGGGCGTCGTCGACCATTCCGGCGATGCCGCGGCGCGGCTCGTCGGCGCCGGCGGTGTCCTCCGGGCCGACGGCATCGATGCCGGCGTCGTCGACGCCAGCCGGCGAGTCGGGATCGCCGATGCGCTCGAGCTCGGCGACCACGTCGCCGCGGGGGGGCCGCTTCGCAGTGCCCGCCCCCTCCTCGACCACCGAGTTGAGGAAACCCGTGGTGGACGCGCGCGGGGCCTCACCCGGTTTGCTCGGCGGGTACATGCCCGTCATCGCCACATAGCCGCCGAGGGGGATCGCCTTGACGCCGTACTCGGTCTCGCCCTTCTTGCGCGACCAGAGCGTCTTGCCGAAGCCCACCATGTACTGCGTCACCTTGACGCCGAAGAGCTTCGCGGGCACGAGGTGGCCGATCTCGTGCAGCGCGATGGACAGCGCGAGACCCGCCAGAATGATGACGATCCCGAGCACGTAGAGCAGCACCTCAGTCACGCACTCAGGCTAGTGCGCCGCGCTGGGGAGTTTCGGGGAGCCGCACCCGCCGGTCGAACGAGCGAGTCGACACCCGGGGCTCACAAGCAGGCGGCCTCCGAACGTTCGGTTTCGACTCGCCCCGCACGCTCCACCGGCGGGGCGCAACTCGCTCACCCGGCGGAGCGCGCGGCGATCACCCGCTCGGCGCGCTCCCGAGCCCAGCGCTCGGCCTCGGCCAGAGACTCGAGCGTCAGCCTCTCGGGGGCGGCGTGCGCCTCGAGCACCTCCCGCACGGTGTCGACGATGTCGAGGAATCCGATGCGGCCCGCGTGGAACGCCTCGACCGCCTCCTCGTTCGCAGCATTGAACACGGCCGGATACGTGCGCCGGGCGCGCCCCACCTCTTTCGCGAGGTCCACCGCGGGAAACGTCGCCGTATCGAGCGGCTCGAACTCCCACGTCGACGCGCTCGTCCAGTCGAGCGGTGCGCCGACGTTGGCGAGCCGATCCGGCCAGCCGAGCCCGAGCGAGATGGGCAGTCGCATGTCGGGCGGCGACGCCTGCGCGATCGTGGACCCGTCGACGAACTCCACCATCGAGTGCACGATCGACTGCGGGTGCACCACGACGTCGATGTCGCTGTAGGAGACGCCGAAGAGCAGGTGCGCCTCGATGATCTCGAGCCCCTTGTTCACGAGCGTGGCCGAGTTCGTGGTGACCACCCGGCCCATGTTCCAGGTGGGGTGCGCGAGCGCCTGATCCGGCGTGACGTCGCGCAGCGACTCCCGGCTCCGGCCTCGGAACGGGCCGCCCGAGGCCGTGAGCACGATCCGGCGCACCTCGTCGCCGCTGCCCGAGCGCAGCGCCTGCGCGATCGCCGAGTGCTCCGAGTCCACCGGCACGATCTGGCCGGGTCGCGCGAGCCCCGTGACGAGGTCGCCGCCCACGATCAGCGACTCCTTGTTCGCGAGCGCCAGGGTGCGGCCGGCCTCGAGCGCGGCGATGGTCGGCCCGAGCCCGACCGACCCGGTGATGCCGTTCAGGACGACGTCGGCCGGGACGTCGCGGATCAGCCGTGCCGCCGCATCCGCGCCGAGCGCCGTGTGCTCGACGTTGAACTCGTCGGCCTGCTGCTGCATCCGCTCGGCCTGCGACCCCGCGACGAGGCCCACCACCTGGAACTTCGACGGGCGCTTGCGGATCACGTCGAGCGCTTGCTCTCCGATGGAACCGGTGGACCCGAGGATGACGACGCGCTTCATGCCCTCCATTCTGACGGGTCCCCGGAAACGACGCAGCCCCGCCGCTCAGAGGAGCGCCGGGGCTGCGTCGGCCGCGGATCCCGCGTCGTCGAGGAGTGCTCGGCCTGCACCGCTCCTCGGCCCGCTCCGCTATTCGGCGTGCACCGTGCCGAGGATGTCGAGTACGAACACCATCACGTCGTCCGGCTGGTGTCCCTGCTGCTCGAGGCCGGCGGCGCCGTAGCCGCCGTCCTCGGCCGGCACCACGGAGATGATCTGCGATCCCACCTTCTGGCCCTCGAGCGCCTCCTGGAAACCGCCGATCACCTGCGTGGTGAGGAAGTCGGTCGGAGCGCCGCGGCTCCAGCTCGAGTCGAACTCCTCACCCGTGCGCCAGATCACACCGCGGTAGTTCACGTACACGCGGTCGCCGGGCTGCACCTCCTCACCGTCGCCCTCGATGAGCGTGGCGATCGAGAGCTCGGTGGGCGCCTCCACCCCCTCCGGCATCGTGATGGTGGGCGAGCCGTCCTCGGCGAGCTCGACAGTGGGGAACCCGGCAGGCGCCTCCACCGCGGTGCCCTCGGCCTTCTTGAGGAGCTCATCCTCGCCCAGGGTGCCGGGCTCTGCGCTCTGCTCGGGCGCGTCGGTGATCTCGCCGATCTGCATGACGATGACGAGGGAGTCCTCCGCCGACACGTCGGTGAAACCGAGCTGCTCCGGCGTGTAGTCGCCGAACGCGTCTGCGAACGGCGTCACGAGCGCCACCTGCTGTCCGGAAACACCGCAGCGCAGGCCCTCGTAGGCCCACCCGAACAGCGACTCCTCCGCGAACGGCGTCGGACTCTCGGGAGCCTCCTGGATGATCTCGCCGCTGGTGCCGTTGAACATGGTCATGGCCACCGCGACCTGCTGACCCTGCTTCGGAGTCGTACCGTCGCCCTCCTCCAGGACGGTGCGCTGCAGTTCGTCGGTCTCGAGCGGCGTCTCCGAGGTGAGCTCGAGCCCCGCTCCGACCTCGCCCGACACCTGAACGGCGTCGCTCGCGTCGCCGCCGGCCACGCAGTCGACTCCTGAGGCGTCCGCGGTCGGCGCACCGCCGTTCGAGCACGCGGTCATCAGCAGCGCCCCCGCAAGGGCGGCGGGCAGCAGAGTGCGGGAGAGTTTCACGATGGTCTGGGTCCTTACGAGAGGGGAAGAGGGGGCGATGCGGCCGATCCGAGTATTCCGCACTCGACTGCCCGTCTCCTGGGAGCCGACCGGGGGCCGGGCCGCGGTGGCCGACCCGGGGCGCCCGGGCATCGCGGGATCCGGTGCCGTGATCCTCAGCGCTTCGCCGGGAGCAGCGCCCGGGCCGAGCTCACCGCGAGCACCACCAGCAGCAGCATCGTGACGAGATCGCACGCGATGTAGACGTAGTGCCAGACGGACTGCCCCGGATCCGCGCCCTGCAGCACCAGATCGGTGCGCGCGTTGAGCGGCGGCCGCACGGCCGCGACCTTGAACGTGAACACGAGCAGCAGGCCGAGCCACAGCCACAGCCGCCGGCCGCTGATGCGGATTGCGAGTGGCCAGAAGCTGAGAATGGTGTAGGCGAGCAGGATCGCGGCCTCGACGAGGTTGAGCACCGCGAACACCAGTCGACCGATCCCGAGCCCCAGAGGAATCGTGATGCCGGGCGCCTGGAACTTGAGCGGAGCCTCGATGAAGGAGATCGCCGCGATCATGCCGAACCACAGAACCGGCAGCGCGAACCGCCAGAGTTCGATCGCGATTCTGCGGCGCTGGGCCGACCTCTGCTCGGGCATGCGTCCTCCTCGGTGTGTCGTGGACTGGGTATGGTGAGCAGCCGCGGGCCTTGGCTCGCGCGGACAGCGCTCACCGAGATGATTACGGGGTGCGCGCGGCGAGCGCGGCGGCGTAGAGCTCGCGAGCCGACAGCCCGGTCGCCTCGGCGACCGCCCGGGTGGCGTCCTTGAGCCGTTCGCCCTCGGCGACGCGCTGCTGCACCTCCTCGAGCGCGGCGTCCGGCGAGGCGTCCACCTGCGGCGCGCCGCCGACCACGAGCACGACCTCGCCGCGCACTCCCGAGTCGGCCCACGCGGCGAGCTCGCCCAGGGACCCCCGCCGCACCTCCTCGTGCAGTTTCGTGAGCTCACGGCAGACCGCCGCGGGCCGGCCCTCGCCGAACGCCCCGGCGAGCTCCCGCAGCGTCGCGGCCACCCGGGTCGGAGCCTCGAAGAACACGAGCGTGCGGCGCTCGGCGGCGAGCTGGCCGAGGGTACGGGATCGCTCGCCGGACTTGCGCGGCAGGAAGCCCTCGAAGGCGAAACGGTCGGTGGGCAGGCCCGCGACTGCGAGCGCGGTGATCACGGCGCTCGGCCCCGGAACGGCGCTCACCTCGATGCCTCGCTCCGCGGCCAGCTGCACCACCCGGAAGCCGGGATCCGACACCGTGGGCATCCCGGCGTCGCTGACGAGCACGACATCTTCGCTCGCCGCCCGTTCCACCAGGGACGCGGCGCGCTCGTGCTCGTTGTGATCGTGGAGCGCGACGAGCTCAGGCCGGTTCTCGATCCCGAGCAGGCGCAGCAGCTGCGCGGTGTGCCGCGTGTCCTCGGCCGCGATCACCGTGGCCGCCTCGAACGTCTCGCGCAGTCTGAGCGAGGCGTCCCCGAGGTTGCCGATGGGCGTCGCCGCGAGGAGGATCATGCCTCCCATGCTACGCCCGCCGCCGCCGACGCCGAGCCGGGCACCGCCCACGCGAAGCCGGGCACGATCTGCGAGGATGGTCCGCATGACCGATCCGCAGCTGACCCCGTCCGCACCGCCACCCCACCCCTACGCCCAGCCCGCAGGCCGGCGCGGCAAAGGCTGGGCCATCGCGGCGATGGCTCTGGGCCTCATCGCGCTGCTCACCGCCGTGGTAGGCGCGTTCTCCGTGAACGCCTTCGTGCTCGTGGGCGCGATCCTCGGCCTCGTCGCCGTGGTCCTCGGCGTCGTCGCTCTCGCCCTGCGGCAGCTGCGGGCGCCCGGCATCGTCGGCGTGGCAAGCGGCGCGCTCGCGATCCTCACGGCCGTCGCGGTGGGCGGTTTGGCGCTCGGCACACTCATCGCCGCCGAGGAGCCGAGCACGGAGATCGGGGTCGAGTCGGAGGAGGGCGCGCCGACCGCACCGGCGGATCCCTCGGATCCCGGTGAGAGCACGGCGGTGCAGTGGCCGGCCAATATGGCGACGGGCGGCCTCGCCTTCGTGAACGACGGCTCGGGCGACATCGATCTCTTCCGCTCCGAGGCGCCGCAGGACAACGCCCTTCCCGAGCCGCGCGACGCCGCAGCACTCGAGCAGCCGGCGCACATCCAGGTCTACATCGACTACCGCTGCCCCTACTGCGCGGAGTTCGAGGCGGCCAACGCCGACACCCTGGAGTCCGTGATCTCGAACGGATCGGCCGCCGTAGAGATGATCCCGCTCACCTTCCTCGACCGCATCTCGCCCGACGCCTACTCCTCGCGCGTCGCGGGGGCCATGGCCTGCATGGCGGATCAGCAGCCGGAGGCCGCCTGGGACGCCCACACGGCGCTGCTCGATCCGTCGTTCCAGCCGTCGGAGAGCGAGCCGGGCAAGGATGACGCGACGATCCTCGCCGAGCTGGACCGCGCGACGGGCGGACTCGACCGCGCCGCCCGATCCTGCATCGAGGAGCAGCGGTTCACCTCGTTCGCCCTCGCGCTGAACGACTGGGTCTTCGCCAACCCCGTGCCGTTCGCGGCCGACCCTGCGCTCATGGTCACCGGCACGCCGCTCGTCGTGGTCGACGGGGTGCCCTACCCCGGCGCCCCCGCCGACGGCGATGCGTTCCGCGCCTTCCTGGTCGAGCAGGGCATCGAGGTTCCCGACCGCTCCTAGCCGGCTGGGCGCGGCGCGCCACGCGGGATCCGGGGGCGCTGCAGCCCGATCCGGCACGGCCCGATCCGGCACGGCCCGATCCGGCACAGCCCGATCCGGCACAGCCCGATCCGGCACTGCTAGGCTTGGTCGGCTATGCACTCATCGAGCAGCACCCCGGCGCATCGCGACACCCTCGTCTCGCGCACCGGCTTCGTCTACTTCCCGCTCGCGCTCGTCGCCCGGCTTCCCTTCGCCATGGGCGTCGTCGGGGTGCTCACCCTGCTCGTCTCGGTGCGCGGATCGGTCGAGATCGCCGGTCTCGGGTCGGCCATGGTCGGCATCGCTTCGGCGGTCTTCGGCCCGCTCATCGGCGCGGCGGCGGATCGCTACGGGCAGCGCCCCACCCTCCTCGCGACTGCGTGCGTCAACAGTGCGGCGATGGGGCTGCTGGCCTGGATCGCCTACAGCCCGCTTCCGTCGTTCGCGGTCTTCGCCGCCGCGTTCCTCGTCGGCGCCTCGATACCGCAGACGTCGCCGATGTCGCGGTCGCGGCTCGTCACGATCATCAAGACCGAACTGCCGACCGAGCGCCGCCCCCGCACCATCTCGACCGTGCTCGCGTACGAGTCGGCGGCCGACGAGGTCGTCTTCGTGTTCGGCCCGGTCATCGTGGGCCTGCTGGCGACGACCCTGGGCGCCTGGGCGCCGATCGCGGGGGCGGCCGCCCTGACGCTCGTGTTCGTGACCGCCTTCGCGCTGCACCCCACGAGCTCCTCGGCAACCACCCCCGAGGAGCGCGCCGCCACGGTTGCCCCGGCTGCGGAACTCGCTCGGCCCTCGCTGCTCATCGTGGTGCTGGGCATCTTCGCGGTCGGCATGGTCTTCGGCACCACCCTCACCTCGCTCACCGCGTTCATGCAGGCGCGCGGCGCCGCCGAGGCGGCCGGGCTCTTCTACGGCGTGATGGGCGTTGGGTCGGCGATCCTCGCGATCAGCGTGGCGCTCTTCTCACCGCGCTTCACGCTGCGCTATCGGTGGCTGGTCTTCGCCGTGTTCATCGTGGCAGGCGAGGCGATCCTCGCCGCTGCCGGCGCCGCAGATCCGGGGAGCGGGATCGGTCTGGTGGCACTGGGCCTCGCGGTGACCGGCATCGGGATCGGGCCACTCCTGGTGACGCTCTACGGGTTCGGGGCGGCGCGCAGCCCCGAGGGGCGCTCCGCGACGGTGATGACGATGCTGGGCTCGGCGATCATGCTGGGGCAGTCGCTCGCCGCAGCCGCCGCCGGCGCCGTGGCCGAGAACCTCGGTGTGCCCGCCGCCATGATCCTCCCGCTGTGCGCCGGCCTGGTGGCGGTGCTCGCGGGTCTCGTGAACTGGCTGCTTACGCCGCCCACCGCCCGTTGAGCCGCCGCACTGCCGCCCTCACGCGCTTCCCGCTCGTCCTGCTCCGCGCACCCCGCCGGGTCACGATCCGGCACCCGCGCCCGCGATCCCGACCCGGCCCAGCCTGATCCCGACCCGGCCCAGCCTGATCCCGACCCGGCCCAGCCTGATCCCGACCCGGCCCACGCCCCATTCCTCGCGCGCCAGTTGTTGTCATCAAAACCGAGATGAGGCAGCAACTACTGACGCGCGAAGGTACCTCTCTCTCGCATTCCCCGGCGAAGCCGAGCCTGCATGCGGAATATCGCCGCCCGGGAGGATGTTGCACGGGGTGGACGCACGACCCGCACACCCGGCGCACCGCTTCGGGTGGAAGAATGGAGACCATGCCTGCTCTCGCGCTCACCCCCGCGGAGGTCGCCGAACTCCGCGCGGCCTTCCCCTACTTCGCCGCCCACGATGCGTCCGCCGCGCGCACCGGCGCACCCACGCCGGCCTATCTCGATGCAGCAGCCACGTCCCAGCGCCCGGCCGAGGTGCTCGACGCCGAGCGCCGATTCCTCGAGACGGCGAACGCCGCAGTGCATCGCGGCACGAGCGGAGCCGTCGGCACGGCCACCGAGGCCTTCGAGGGCGCCCGCGCCGCAGTGGCCCGTTTCGTCGGCGCAGCCGCGCCCGAGCAGATCGTCTGGGCCGAGAACGCCACGGACGCGCTCAACATCGTGGCGCTCGGGATCGCGGAGGCGAACGCCGGTCTGGGCCTCGCGGGCAGCGAGCGCTTCGCCCTCGGGCCGGGCGACGAGATCCTCGTCACCGAGGCCGAGCACCACGCCAACCTCATCCCCTGGCAGCGGCTCGCGGCGAAGACGGGCGCCTCGTTCCGCTACATCCCGGCGCGCGAGGACGGCACGTGGAGCCTCGACGACGCGCGGGCGGCCCTGAACGAGCGCACGCGCATCTTCGCGTTCGCGCACGTCTCGAACGCCACGGGGTACGTGGCGCCCGTCGCCGAGCTCGCGGAACTGGCGCGCAGCGTCGGCGCGCTCACCGTGCTCGACGCCTGCCAGTCGGTGCCGCACATCCCCGTCGACTTCGCGGCGCTCGGCGTCGACTTCGCCGCGTTCTCCGGCCACAAGATGCTCGGCCCCAACGGCATCGGCGTGCTCTACGGTCGCCCGGAGCTGCTCGCGGCGCTGCCGCCCTCGCGCACCGGAGGGTCGGCGATCACGAAGGTGACCATGGAGCGCGCCGACTTCATGCCCCCGCCCATGCGCTTCGAGCCCGGGACGCAGCCGGTCTCGCAGGTCGTCGGGCTCGGCGCCGCCGTCTCCTTCCTGGAGGCCGTCGGCATGGAGCGCGCCGCCGCCCGCGAGCACGAGCTCGTGGAGCGCCTGGTCGCGGGCATAGCGGCAACCCCGGGCGTGCGGCTGCTCGGGCCCTCGGATCCGGCCCATCGCATCGCGCTCGCGGCCGTCTCGATCGAGGGTCTGCACGCGCACGACGTCGGCCAGTTCCTCGACGAGCAAGGGGTGCTCGTGCGGGTGGGGCACCACTGCGCGCAGCCGCTGCACCGCGCCCTCGGGATCACCTCGAGCACACGCGCGAGCGTGCACCTGACGACGACGGAGGACGAGGTCGACCGGTTCCTCGACGCGATCCGCGGCGCCCAGCGGTACTTCGGCGTGGAGGTGGCCGCATGAGCGCGCTCGACAGCATGTACCAGGAGCTGATCCTCGACCACTCCAAGCGTCCGGTGGGCAAGGGCTCCCTGGAGGCGCCCGCCGGCGCGCTCACCGCGTCGCATCACGAGTTCAATCCCAGCTGCGGCGACGAGATCGACCTGTCGATCGCCGTCGACGCCGCGACGGGCCGCATTGAGCGGCTCGCCTGGGAGGGGCAGGGCTGCTCGATCTCGATGGCCTCGGCCTCGATCCTCGCGCAGCTCGTGCGCGACGAGCAGCTCACCGTCGACGAGGCGCGCACCCGCATCGGCGCCTTCCGCGAGATGATCCACGCACGAGGCGAGGGCGAGCCCGACGAGGATCTGCTGGGCGACGCCGTTGCGCTGCAGGGCGTCTCGAAGTTCGTGATGCGCGTGAAGTGCGCCATGCTGGGGTGGGTGGCTCTGGAGGCCGACCTGGCGCAGGTGGAGGCGCAGCGCGGCTGAGCCCGCGTCGTCGATCCAGACCGCGCGGATCGGCCCCGTCCGAACGATCCCCCGCAGACCCGGCAAGGAGGCCGCAATGTCCAGTGAAATCACCCTGGAGAGCAGCGCGGCCGACGTGGTCGCGGCGCTCGAGGCGCTCGAGGATCCGCAGGCCCGCACCGTCAACGAGAAGCACGGCGACGATCACGGGGTCAATCTGACGAAGCTGCGGGCGATCGCCAAGGCACTGAAGTCGAATCAGGATCTCGCGCTCGAGCTGTGGGCGACCGGATACACTCCTGCGCGACTCGTGACCCTGCTCATCTGCAAGCCCCGCGCCTTCGAGGAGGCGCAGCTCGACTCGATGCTGCGCGAGGCGCGCATCCCGAAGGTGCACGACTGGCTCGTGAACTACGTGGTGAAGAAGAGCCCCCACGCCGAGGCGCTGAGGCGCGTGTGGTTCTCGGATCCGGATCCGGTGGTCGCGAGCGCGGGGTGGGCGCTGACGACCGAGCGGGTGGCGAAGTCCCCCGACGGGCTGGATCTGTCCGGGCTGCTCGACACGATCGAGGCCGAGATGCGCGACGCTCCGGATCGCCTGCAGTGGGCCATGAACTGGTGCCTCACGCAGATCGGCGTCTGCCACCCGGAGCACCGGGCCCGCGCGCTCGAGATCGGAGAGCGGCTGCGCGTGCTCGAGGACTACCCGACCTCGCCCGGCTGCACGTCGCCCTACGCGCCGATCGCCATCGCGGAGCTCGTGTCCCGGCGGGCCTGACCCCTCTTCATCCTGCGCGAGCTCGCGAGTCGCAGGATCCCCTCCTCGTCATCCTGCGCGAGCTCGCGAGTCGCAGGATCCCCTCCTCGTCATCCTGCGCGAGCGAAGCGAGTCGCAGGATCCTCCCCCTCCTCGTCATCCTGCGCGAGCGAAGCGAGTCGCAGGATCCAGGCGCTGGATTCTGCGACGGAGCCTGTGCTGCGCGAGCTTGCGAGTCGCAGTGCGCAGAATGACGAACACGCGGCCCGCGCACCTCGACGCGCAGAATGGCGAGCATCGGCCAGGGCGAGGCTACGCCCGCTCCACGAGACGCGCCATCGCGCTGCCCGGCTCCGTGAGCCGGTCCGCGGTCTCGCGCACGAGCGCCTGCAGGGCCGCGCTCGCGTGCGTCGGCGCCATGTCCGAGCGTCGGGCGACGCTGATCGTGCGGATCATCGAGCCGCCCGCGAGCGGCGCCGCGCGCAGCTGCGGTCGGTCGACGGCCACCATCGCGGGCACGACCGCGACGCCGATCCCCCGCTCCGCGAAGCTCAGCGCGGCGTCCATCTCTGCGCCCTCCACAGCCACCGCGGGAGCGAGCCCTTCTGCAGCGAACGCCGCGTCGACCGCAACCCGAAGGTCGTAGTTCTCCGGGAACAGCACCTGCGGCACCTCGGCCAGCTCGCGCAGTTCGACGGCCGCGGATCCCGATCCCTCGCGCGCGAACGGATCCGGCGCCGCTGCCGACGAGACCACCACGAGCCGCTCGCTGAGAATCGGCTCGCGCTCGAGCACCGCGCGGGCCGCGCCCGACGACACGCTCGTCACGATGAGCGCCAGGTCGAGCGACCCCTCCATGAGCGCGGCGATGAGACTGCGCGACCCGCGCTCGAGGATCTCGACGTCGATCCCCGGATGGCGCGCTCGGAACTCGGCCAGCACTTCGGCCACCAGGCTCGTGCACAGCGTCGGCGTCGCTCCCAGCCGCACCCTGCCGCGACGCAGCCCCGCCAGTTCGGCCATCTCTCCGCGCGCCGTCTCGGCGTCGGAGAGCATGCGCCGTGCGATGGGCAGCAGCCGCTCCCCCGCCGCGGTCAGCGTGACGTTGCCGCGTGCGCGATGGAAGAGCTCGACCCCGAGCTCGTGTTCGAGACTCGAGATCTGCCGGCTCAGCGAGGGCTGCGCGAGATGCAAGCGCTCAGCGGCGCGGGTGAAGTGCCCGGTGTGGGCGATCTCGGCGAAACCCCGGAGCTGCTCAAGATTCATATGCATAGCGTAGTCGCATCATCACCATCCAGACTATTCATTGGAGTAATCGAACGCGGATGCCTAGCGTGGTCCGCATGAACACCATCGCAGCAACCACCGACACCGCCACTCGCGAACGCCTGCTCTCCACCTCGGTCCTCGTCATCGGCACCGGAGGCGCGGGCCTCCGAGCCTCCATCGAGCTCGCCGAGCGCGGGGTGCAGGTGCTCACGGTCGGCAAGCGCCGCAAGCACGACGCCCACACCACGCTCGCCGCCGGCGGCATCAACGCGGCGCTCGGCACGATCGATCCAGAGGACAGTTGGCAGCAGCACGCCGCCGACACGCTGCGCGAGTCGTACTTCCTCGGCGATCCCGCGATCATCGAGGTCGTCGCCCGGAACGCCGCCCGCGGAATCGAGGATCTCGAGCGCTGGGGCATGCCCTTCGCGCGCGAGGCGGACGGGCGGATCAGCCAGCGCTTCTTCGGCGCCCACAAGTACCGCCGCACCTGCTACGCGGGCGACTACACCGGTCTCGAGATCCAGCGCACCCTGCTGCGCCGCGCTCGCGAGCTCGACGTGCCCATCGTCGACACCATCTACATCACCCGACTGCTCGCCGCCGACGGCAGGATCTTCGGCGCCTACGGCTTCGACATCGTCGACGGCACGCCGGTGCTCATCCACGCCGACGCCGTGATCCTCGCAGCCGGCGGCCACAACCGCATCTGGCGCAACACCTCCTCACGCCGCGACGAGAACACCGGCGATTCGTTCCGCCTCGCGGCGCTGGCGGGCGGCAGGATCCGCGACGCCGAGCTCGTCCAGTTCCACCCGTCGGGCATCCTGGAGCCGGCCGACGCCGCCGGAACGCTGGTGTCGGAGGCGGCGCGCGGCGAGGGCGGGATCCTGCGCAACGCGCTCGGCGAGCGGTACATGGAGCGCTACGATCCCGAGCGCATGGAGCTCTCGACCCGAGATCGCGTCGCCCTCGCCAGCTACACCGAGATCGTCGAGGGTCGCGGCACCACGAACGGCGGCGTGTTCCTCGACGTCTCCCACCTGCCGCGCGAGACGATCTTCGAGAAGCTCCCCCGGGTGTACCGCACGCTCATCGATCTGCAGATGCTCGACATCACCGAGCAGCCGATCGAGATCGCTCCCACCGCTCACTACTCCATGGGCGGCGTCTGGGTGGACGCCGAGCGCCACAGCACGGGCGTAGACGGGTTCTACGCGATCGGCGAGGCGTCCTCCGGCCTGCACGGCGCCAACCGCCTCGGCGGCAACTCCCTCATCGAGCTGCTGGTGTACGGCCGCATCACGGGCGCCGACGCCGCCGAGTACGTATCGGGGCTGACGCAGGTGACCCGCTCGACCGACGCGGTCGGCGAGGCCCGCGCAGAGATGCGCCGGCTGCTCTCGAGCACGGGCACGGAGACGCCGCGCCTGCTGCAGCGCGAGGTGCGCAACCTCATGACCGAGCACGCGGGCGTGGTGCGCAGCGAGGCGGGCCTGCGCGAGGGCCTCGAGAAGCTCGGAGCGATCGAGGATCGCGCCGGCGATCTCGGTGTGCACCCGGACATCGCCGGCTTCGACGACCTCGCCCACGCCTTCGACCTCTACGGCTCGCTGCTGGCCGCGCGCGCGACGCTGGAGTGCGCCGTCGAGCGCCGCGAGACCCGCGGCTGCCACAACCGCTCCGACTTCCCCGAGCAGAACGACGAGCTGCGCGGCAGCTTCGTGTGGACGCCAGAGGGCGGCGTGACCTTCGAGCGGGTGGCCGAGGCGCCGGACTCGTTCCGCGACCTCGCCCGAGACGCCATCGACACCTCGGTCGAGGGCAAGCTCGTGGAGTAGTGGGCTGGGCCCCGACGCCCCAGGCAGGCGATCGACGCCCAGAAGGACGTTCCCCGAAAATCGTCCTCCTGGGCGTCGATCCACGTATTGCAGCAAGCCGTCGCGTGCGCGAAGCTTCGCTCACAGCAGGGTGATCTCGGCGATTCGGCGCGAAGATTCGTCGCCGCATGTGAGCAACCCCGATTCAGTCTTCGTGACAACGCAGGATCGAGGCATGAACGATTCCACCCGAGACACGCCCGAAGTGATCCGTTGCCGCAGCACGGCCGACTTCCTCGCCGCGCTCCCCCAGCTCGTCGGGTTCACCGCGGTGAACAGCATCTTCGTGGTGTTCTTCTCGGGGAGCCGAGCGGGGCGTGCGATGCGCATCGATCTCCCGGCATCCGACGACCCCGGCGACTCGGTCGGGCTCATCGAGCTGATCTGCGATGCGGTCCGCGATCTCGGCGCAACCGAAGGGACCCCGTCGGCACCGGCCATCGTGGTGTCGAGCGAACAGACCTTCGCCGAGACCGGCGGGCCGCCCTGGCGCGGACTCGCCGAGCGCCTCGAGCGGCGTCTGCGCGGCGTCGGGCTCGCACCGCGCGAACTGTGCTGCATCGCCCCCGATGGCTGGGTCAGCTATCTCGACCCCGCGCCCCCGAGGCGTGGACGCCCGCTGGGCGAGATCGCCGAGAGCCCGATCGCGCTCGAGGCGCGACTGCGCGGCGATACCCAGCCGGCGCTGTCAGATCTCGGGGCGATCCCCGAGCCCGATCCCGTGAGGCGTGCAGAGGTTGCGACCGCGCTCGCACGGATCGCTCCGTTCGGCTCCGCAGAGGGACGGCTGGAGGGTGCGGACGGCGGCGATGCCGTGCCCCGTTCCGGCGTCGACGCCCGAGACGCGATCGGCGGCGGCTGCAACGACGACGCGATCGGCGGCGCCGACCGGCAGCGGCCCTTCCCAGCCAGCGTGGCGTTCGAATGGATGGCCGACACCGCCGATGTGGTGCGTGCGCTCAGAAACACGGAGCATCCAGTAGATCCGCCGATGACCGCTCGACTGATCCGCTGCGCTCAGCATTCCGACCGCTGGTTGCTGCTCGCACTCGGAATCCTCACGAGACCGGATTTCGCCGAGGAGCTGGCTCGCGAACTGGGGTCGGCGCGCTTCGAGGGGATCCCCGTCGGCCTCGAGGATGACCCGCCGCGGAGCGCTGACACAGGCTGGTCGATCCGCGGGGTGCTCGCCGGGATCAGTCCCGACTTCATCGAGTTCGAGCGTCTCCCCGGGCTCCGCCGAAAACTCCTGACCGCGGTCTCGGAGAGCCCCGAGGAGCTGCGTTCGGGTCTGCTCGCGCTGAGCGCGTGGGTGTGGTGGCTGGGCGGCACGCAGTCGGTCGCTCAGCGGCAGGCACGACACGCCGCCGCCCTCGATCCCGCCTGCGAGATCGCACGCATGGTCGAACGTCTGGTCTCGTTCCCGCGCTACGTGCCACGACCGCGGTTCGAGAACCGTGCGGCATAGTGCCCGGTGCCGATTGGCCGCACTGCGCAGCTCACATGCGCCGTGGACGCGCAGCCCCGGCGGCCGATGCCTCGAGGCGCAGTACCGCGACGACGCGTGCCAGATCCGTCTCCGAGAGCGGCGCCGGAAACGTGAATCGGATCGCCGTCTGCGCGATCTCGGGCGACAGACCGAGTGCGAGCAGCGTGGGCGACGGCTCATCCTTGCCGGCGGCGCAGGCCGAGCCGGAGGAGACCGCGAAACCGGCGGCGTCGAGCGCGACCAGCAGGGATTCTCCGCTGACCCCCTCGATCACGAACGACGCGTGCCCCGGCAGTCGTTCGCTCGGGTGTCCCGTCAGACGCGCTCCGGGCACCTCCGCGAGCACGAGTTCGACGAACGCGTCTCGGCTGCGCATGAGCTCGAGCGCTCGAGAGCCGACATCGGCCGCGCACGCGCGCACCGCGGCTCCGAATCCCGCGATCGCGGCCACGTTCTCGGTGCCGGATCGTGCGCCGCGCTCCTGCCCGCCGCCGTGCAGCAGCGGTTCGAGCCGCAGGTGCCCGCGCAGCAGCAGCGCCCCCGCGCCCTGCGGGCCCCCGAACTTGTGGGACGCCACAGTCATGGCGTCGACGCCCGGGCCCGGCCACCCATCCCCGGCGATCGTCGCATCAGGCCCGGACGCGCGGTCGGCGGAGCCGAAGGAGACCGGCAGCGAGGGCGCCGCCTGGACGGCGTCGGTGTGCACCAGCGCCCCGCGGAGTCTCGCGACCGCCGCGAGCTCGGGAACGGGCTGCACGGTTCCCACCTCGCCGTTCGCAAGGCCGATCGACACGAGCGTCGTGTCGGGCCGCAGCACCGCGGCGAGCGCCTCGGCCGAGACGCGGCCGGTCCCGTCGACGTCGAGCACGGTCAGTTCGAACCCGAAAACCCGCTCGAGATACCGGCAGCTCTCGAGCACGGAGGGGTGCTCGACCGCGGTGGTGACCACGTGCCGCCCGCGCGGATTCGCGAGCGCGAGGCCGATGACGGCGAGGTTGTTCGCCTCCGTGCCACCGGAGGTGAAGATGAGCTCTCCAGCGCGGGCGCCGAGACCCGCCGCCACACGCGCCCTCGCTTCGTCCACGATCATTCGTGCGCGATGCCCGGCGGAGTGCACGCTCGACGGGTTCGCCGCTCCAGCATCGAGCGCGTCGATGAGCGCCGCACGAGCCTCCGCGCGCAACGGCGCGGTCGCGGCGGCATCGAGGTATCGTGGCGCGTGCGGGGCCCGTGTCGGCTCGGTGGTGCTCACGACCCGGCCACACTCGCGCCGCAAAGCCGCGCGTCTCGAATCTCACGCACGTCGCGCACGTCCTGCACGTCTTGCATGTGGCGCACCGCCGTCACGCCGCGTCGAGCCCGAGGTCGAGTGCTCGCGCCCCGTGGGTCAGTTGCCCGACCGAGATCACGTCCACCCCCGTCTCAGCTATCGCCGCCACCGTGTCGAGCGTCACCCCACCACTCGCCTCCGCGACCGCACGACCGTCGATCCAGCGCACACCGGTCGCGAGGTCCTCGAGCGAGAAGTTGTCGAGCAGGATCCCCGTGACCTCCGCCGCCAGCACGGAATCGAGCTGGTCCAGACGATCGATCTCCACGATGATCGAGGTGGTGTGCCCCGCGCGCTCGCGCAACTCGCGCAGCGCCGCTGTGGTCGTGGCGTCATCGACGGCCCCCAGCGCAGCGAGGTGGTTGTCCTTCACCATGATGGCGTCCGAGAGCCCGAAGCGGTGATTGGAGCCGCCGCCGACGCGCACGGCGTGCTTCTCCAGCGCCCGCAGCCCGGGGGTGGTCTTGCGCGTATCCGCGATCCGCGCCCGCGTGTGCGCAACGGTGGCCACGTAGCGAGCCGTGAGGGTGGCGACTCCGCTCATCCGCTGGCTCAGGTTGAGGGCGACCCGTTCGGCGGTGAGCACCCCTCTGGCCGGCCCCGACACGCTGGCGAGGATGTCGCCGGCCTCGAACGCCGCACCATCGGCGATCAGTCGGGTCACCTCGATGCTCGGCTCCGTCTGCCGGAAGGCCTCGACGACGAGTCGGCCACCGGCGAACACCCCCGGTTCTCGCGCGACGAGGCGAGTGTCGACACGCGCTCGCTCCGGAATCGCGAGCTCGGCCGTCAGGTCGCCCCAGGGTGCGTCCTCGTCGAGCGCGTTGCGCACGACGGTCTCGATGATGCGGCGGGTCAGCACGATGTGAGGCTCCTCTGCTCGGAGATCGAGGTGGAAACGGGGGCGTGGATGGAGCCGGCTTCGGGGAGGGATCTTCCGTCCGAGGGCAGCACGAAGCGGTACGCGCGCCGCACCGCTTGCGCGGGATCGGTGTCCGGATGATCGAACCGCTGGTGGGCGCCGCGCGACTCCGTGCGTTCGGATGCCGCGACCCGAATCATCTCCACGAGTTCGACATCGTCGCCGCCCACGCCGCGGAGCGCCGCGACGGCCGGGCTCACCGCAGCTGCATCCTGCCGAATCGAAGATGCCGATTCGGCGTGCGAGGTCATCGCACGCGAGGCCGTTCCGGGGCGCGCGATCATCTCGGCGCGCGATTCTCCGGCCGATGCGGGGACCGCGGCAGAGACTCTCGTCGCGGACGGAGCCGCGATGCCCACGACGGACGAATCGCGCTCGAGCGCGTGGAATCCTGTGCCGCGCGGCTCCCATCGACCCGTTTCCCCGGGCCCGCCCGCAACGAAGGACCGGGCGGCGCGCCCCGCTCGTTCCCCGAAGACGAGGCCTTCGAGCAGCGAGTTCGACGCGAGGCGGTTGGCGCCGTGCACCCCGGTGCACGCCGCCTCGCCCGCGACAAACAGCCCGGGCACGCTGCTGCGGCCGTCGAGGTCGCTGACCACTCCGCCCATCGTGTAGTGCGCAGCCGGCGACACCGGGATCGGCTCACGTCTCCAGTCGTAGCCGAGTGCGGCGGTGGCGGCGGAGATCCCCGGGAATCGCCGCGCCAGCGCTCCAGCCCCTTCCGCTCGCTCGATCACAGTCGCATCGAGCCGCACGGCATCCTCGCCGCGCTGCCGCAACAGCCGGTCGATCTCCCGCGATACGACGTCGCGGGGCGCGAGTTCCGCGAGCGGATGACGCTCAACCATGAAGCGGGATCCCGATCCGTCGAGCAGCACCGCCCCGGCGCCGCGCACCGCTTCCGAGATCAGCGCACCGCTGCCGTGCAGCACGGTGGGGTGGAACTGCACGAACTCCAGGTCCGCCACGAGGGCTCCCGCGCGCGCCGCGAGCACCACGCCGCTTCCACGCGACGATGCGGAATTCGAGCTGCGCGGAAAGAGGCCGGCATAGCCGCCCGTCGCCAGCACGATGGCCTCCGCACGAATGGTCTCTATACCGTCGGGGCCGCGCAGCACGGCGCCGACCACGGCTCCCGACTCGGTGCGCAGCGACATCGCAGTGCAGCGCTCGCGCACCAGGATCCGACGCGCCGCGGACAACGCGCGCAACCGCTCGACGAAGAACGCGTGCAGCACTGCCCCGGTGCGGTCGCCTCCCGCGTGCACGATGCGGTGCCGCCCGTGCGCCGCCTCGAGGCCGAGCGCGGGGCCGCCATCGCCTCCGCGATCCGCGGCGAACCCCTCGGCGATCAACCGGCGCACCACGCGGGCGCCGGACGTCGTGAGCACCTCGGCCGCCTCGGCGTCGACGAGCCCGACTCCGGCCGCCACCGTGTCAGCGAGGTGCTGCGCGGGGGTGTCCCCCGCGCCGAGCGCGGCCGCGATCCCGCCCTGCGCCAGAGCGGTGCTGCCGCCGGCGAGCGCGTCGGCGGCACGACCACCACTGACGCGATCATCTGCGCGATCGCCCGCATCGCCCGCGTCCCCCGCCCAGAGCGCACCGGGGGTGGCCAGGGTGACGTCCGCTCCGCCGGTCGCCGCGGCGACCGCGCAGGCGAGGCCGGCGACGCCGGAGCCGATGACGAGGATCACGGTCGGGCCGCGAGCATCCGCTCGAGAGCGATGCGCGAGTCGCCCGCCACCTCCTCGGAGACCGCGATGCGGTTGGGGGTTTCCCCGGCCACGAGCGATTCGAGCGTCCAGGCGAGGTAGGCCGGGTGGATCCGGTACATCGTCGAGCAGGGGCAGACGACGGGGTCGAGGCAGAATATCGTGAGGTCGGGACGCTGCTGCTGGAGCCGGTTGACGAGGTTGATCTCCGTGCCCACGGCGATCACGGCGCCTGGCTCGGCGGCCTCGATCTCCTTGCGGATGTACTCGGTGGAACCCGCACCATCGGCGGCCTCCACGACTGCCGCGGGGCACTCGGGATGCACGATGACCTTCACGCCGGGGTAGTCGGCGCGCGCCTGTTCGATCTGGGCGACGGTGAAGCGCTTGTGCACGGAGCAGAAGCCGTTCCACAGGATCACTCGGGCGTCGCGCAGCTGCTCCTCGGTGTTGCCGCCGAGTGGCAGGTGCGGGCGCCACAGCGGCATCCGATCCTCTGCGATCCCCATCGCCTTCGCCGTGTTGCGACCGAGGTGCTGATCCGGGAAGAAGACGACGCGCTGCCCGCGCTCGAACGCCCACTCGAGCACGGTGCGGGCGTTCGAGGAGGTGCAGACGATGCCTCCATTGCGACCGCAGAATGCCTTGATCGCCGCGGAGGAATTCATGTAGGTGACGGGGATCACGGGCTGCAGTCCGTCCTCCGTGGGACCCAGTGATGTCGTCAGTTCTCGCCAGCACGCCTCGACCTGGTCGATCGTGGCCATGTCGGCCATCGAGCAGCCCGCGGCGAGATTCGGCAGGATCACCGCCTGCTCGGGCCCCGACAGGATGTCGGCCGTCTCGGCCATGAAGTGCACGCCGCAGAACACGAAGGCCTCGGCCTCCGGGTGCTGCTTCGCGGCCTGCGCCAGCATGAAGGAGTCGCCCACGAAGTCGGCGTGCTGCACGATCTCGTCGCGCTGGTAGAAGTGCCCGAGGATCTGCACCCGCTGCCCGAGCTCGGCCTTCGCAGCGACGATCCAGTCGTGCAGCTGCTCCTCGGAGGCATCGGTGTACCGGGCAGGCAGAGGCCCCTGCCGCGGGGCATCGCCCGGGATCGCATCGGCCACAGAGGCCCCCGGGCCGTACCCGGGCGCGCGGTCGATCGCCCACGGATCGTTCACCAGGCCGGAGTCGCAGCTCGAGGCGCCGGTCGCGCGCAGGGCGATGGGCCGGCGGTGCGACCTACCCGCCGGCCGTCCGCGCGGCGCCCGCGCGGCGGCCTCGCGCTCGGCGGCGGCCCGGATGAGTTCGTGCACGCTCGTCATGATGCGCTCCTCGATGGGGTGTGATGGGGACGACGGGGGATGTCCGGGCGATCGGGATCCCCGGTGCCTGTGGGATCGCCTCGGAAGCGGTAGAGCCGAGCAGGTCGGTGAGGAGTGCCGGTCTCGACCTCGCCGGTATCGATGAGATTGCCCTGCGCGAGCGCCTGCCTGCGGAAGTTCGCCGGGTCGACGGACTCGCCGAGCACGGCTTCGTAGACGGCTCTCAGGCGGGCGAGGGTGAAGACCGGCCCCAGGAAACGATGCGCCACCGCGGCGTACTCGGTCTTGGAGCGGAGACGCGCGAGCCCGTAGGCCACGATCTCGGCGTGGTCGAACGCGAGCTCGGGAAGCCAGTCCGCCGAGAACCAGGCGACGTTCGCGTCGCGCTGGGAGCCGGTATCGAGCGGATGCCGGCCGGCATCGAAGCGCGCCGGCGGAAGTTCGATCGCATCATCCCAGCGCCGCGCCGGTCGCGGCCGCCGCACCCCGGAAGCGGGCGGACCGGCATCTCGCGGAAGCTGCGCCGGGTGGTCGGAGTGCACGGGCCGGTCAGCGCGCACCGTCGGCGGCGCGGCTTCGAGCTCGTACTCGCCGTAGAGCGCCCAGTAGGCGATCGTCACGAGGCGTTGCGCCTCGGCCGAACGCTCGACGCCGCCGAAGGAATAGAGCTGCTCCAGGTACCCCGGACCGCACTGCACGGCGTCTCGAAGCGTGCGAAGCGCCGTGTCGCTGAGAGTCTCATCCCACTGGGTGGGCCCGCCGGGCAGCGCCCACCGCCCCTGGAACGGTGCCCTGGTGCGTCGCACAAGCGGGATCCAGAGCGTCGTGCCATCAGCAGGTTCCGCCCGCTCTCCGAGCACGGCGCCGCCCGGCGGGCGCAGCGCGAAGGCGACGACCGAGACGGCCACCGCAGGAGGCAGGTAGCGCCGCTCGCTCGCGCTGATGCTGTCGTACTGCACGTCCACCGCCTCTCCGTCGGGTGCGCCTTATGGTCAGAATGACCATAAGTAAGAATACGCCGGATCCCGACCCTGTCAAGCCGCACCCGAGGCCGGAAAGACACAAGACGGTCACGATCGTCGGCATATCTCGGGCAAGTGGGCTAGGCTCGAGCGTAAGACCAGTAATGCCGAACGTAGGAACACTCCAGCACGTTTTATTCGCCGAGCTCCCCCGGGATCCCGGCACGCTACCAGTCTCCACGTCGGCGCCGTCGCCGTGGTACCCCGGTCGCAGCAGCGGCCAGCAACACGAAGGAAACACAGCATGACCACTGGCACCGTGAAATGGTTCAACTCCGAAAAGGGCTTCGGCTTCATCACCCCTGACGACGGAGCATCCGACGTCTTCGCGCACTTCAGCGCGATCCAGGGCAGCGGCCGTCGCGATCTCTTCGAGAACCAGCGTGTAGAGTTCGACGTCGAGCAGGGCCCCAAGGGCCTGCAGGCGAGCAACATCCGCGCGCTCTAAGTCGCACGCGACACCGAGGGGGTGCGGGGCTTCGGCCCCGCACCCCCTCGTTTGTGCGCGCCGAAGCTCGTACTCTCCCGCGCCCCACACCCCGCAACGCGCGTCACTTGTTGCTGCCATTCCCGTCGGGAGGCGACAACAACTGGCGCGCGAGCATCCGGGCGGGAGCACGAGAACACGCACGGACGACGGGCGTCACTTGTTGCTGCCATTCCCGTCGGGAGGCGACAACAACTGGCGCGCGAGCATCCGGGCGGGAGCACGAGAACACGCACGGACGACGCGCGCACACACACGCACTCGCGCACACACACGCACTCGCGCACACACGCGCACACACACGCACACACACGCATTTGTATCTTCACCACAGCCAACTCGACACGCGTTTAGAGGTCGCACTACATTCGTGACATCCACGAACGGCGCCGCGGCGCTGCGGCCCCGCGGCCCGGTACCGACGGCAGCCCGATCCGCCCCCCCACACCCCCAGATCCCGAACGGTGAAGGCATGTCAGCGCAGACCTATCCGCATCTCCTCGAACCCCTCGACCTCGGATTCGCCACCCTTCCCAACCGGGTAATCATGGGCTCCATGCACCTCGGGCTCGAAGAGGTACCCGGCGGCTTCGACCGCCTCGCCGCGTTCTACCGCGAGCGCGCCGACGCGGCTCTGATCGTCACGGGGGGCATCGCACCCAACGCGGAGGGGCGGCTGAAGCCCGGCGCCGCGACGCTCGCGAGCGAGGCCGACGCCGAGCCCCACCGCACCGTCACCGACGCGGTGCACGCGGCGGGCGGGCGCATCGCACTCCAGATCCTGCACGCCGGAAGATACGGGGCGCACCCGCACATCGTCGTCCCCAGCCCGGTCCAGGCCCCCATCTCCCCCTTCGTCCCGCGCGAGCTCACGGACGCCGAGATCGAGCGCACGATCGACGACTACGTGCGCACGGCCGTGCTCGCGCAGGGCGCCGGCTACGACGGCGTCGAGATCATGGGCTCCGAGGGCTACCTCATCAACGAGTTCACCGCGCGGCGTACGAATCACCGCGTCGACCGCTGGGGCGGATCCTTCGGGCACCGCGCCCGCTTCCCGGTTGAGATCGTGCGGCGGGTGCGGGCGGCCGTGGGCGAGCGCTTCATCATCGTCTACCGTCTATCCATGCTGGATCTGGTGCCCGACGGGGCCACGCTCGACGAGGTCATCGAACTGGCGCGACTCATCGAGACCGCGGGAGCCACCCTGCTCAACACGGGGATCGGCTGGCACGAGGCGCGGATCCCGACCATCGCGAGCTCGGTGCCGCGCGGAGCGTTCGCGTGGGTCACGAAGCAGCTCATGGGCGAGGTGTCGATCCCGCTCATCACCACCAACCGCATCAACACGCCCGAGACGGCCGAGCGCCTGCTCGCCGAGGGATGCGCCGATCTGGTCTCGCTCGCCCGCCCGTTCCTCGCCGACCCGGAGTTCGTCGGCAAGTCGGCGCGGGGAGAGGCCGCACGGATCAACACGTGCATCGGCTGCAACCAGGCCTGCCTCGACCACACCTTCGCGGGCAAGCTCACGTCGTGCCTGGTCAACCCGCGAGCCGGCCACGAGACCGAGCTGATCATCGCGCCGACCGTCGCGCGCAAGCGCGTCGCGGTGGTCGGGTCGGGGCCGGCGGGTCTCGCCTGCGCCACCACGGCGGCGTCCCGCGGGCACGAGGTGACGCTCTACGAGGCATCGGATCGGGTGGGCGGTCAGATCAACGTCGCCATGCGGGTGCCGGGCAAGAGCGAGTTCGGCGAGACGCTGCGCTACTTCGGCGGCCGACTCGGGGAGACCGGGGTCGAGGTGCGTCTGGGGCACCGCGTCACGGCCGACGAGCTCGCGGGAGCGGGCTTCGACGAGATCGTGCTCGCGACGGGCGTCCATCCGCGTCGTCCCGAGATCCCCGGGCTCGACCATCCCAGCGTGGTCGGCTATCTCGACGTGCTGCGCGACGGCGCCCCGGTGGGCGATCGCGTCGCGATCCTCGGCGCGGGCGGCATCGGCTTCGACGTGGCCGAGTTCCTCACGAGCGGGCCGGAGCAGGATGAGACGGAGGATCCCGCCGACATCGCGGGATTCCTGGCGCACTGGGGCGTCGATCCCGACTACGCCCGGGCGGGCGGACTCGCCGAGCCGGCCGAGGAGCGCCCGCGGCGCGCGGTCACGCTGCTGCAGCGCAAGGCGAGCAAGGTGGGCGCCGGCCTCGGCAAGACGACGGGCTGGATCCACCGCACCGAGCTCGCCCGCCGCGGCGTGCGCATGGTGCCGGGCGCCGAGTACCGGCGCATCGACGACGACGGGCTGCACCTGAGCCTCGCAGGCGAGGAGCACACCCTCGAGGTCGACACGATCGTGGTCTGCACGGGGCAGGATCCCGCGCGCGAACTGCACGAGGAGCTCGCGGAGCTCGGGATCGCGGCGCACCTCATCGGCGGGGCCGACGTCGCGGCCGAGCTCGACGCGAAGCGCGCCATCGACCAGGGCACGAGGCTCGCGGCGGCGCTGTGACAGGCTGGAACTCCCGCCGCATCGCCCCTGCCGCCGCCGCCCCACCGCGCGGTACGGTGGGGGCATGAGCGACACCGCCCCCGGCACCGGAGCCGCCGAACGGCTCTCGCGCATGATCCAGCTGCCCACCGTCTCTGCGGAGATCGCGGAGCGCGGGCACGACCCCTTCGAGCGTTTCATCGAGCTGCTCGAAGAGCTCTACCCCCTGGTGCACGAGCGGCTGGAGCGCGAGCGGATCACCGATCTCGGGCTGCTCTTCCACTGGCGGGGCGAGGATCCGGATCTGGAGCCGGCCGTGCTCATGGCCCACTTCGACGTGGTGCCCGTCGATGAGAGCGACGACTGGACCCACCCGCCGTTCGCGGGCGTCATCGAGGGCGGCTTCGTCTACGGCCGCGGCGCCCTCGACGACAAGGGGCCCCTGCTCGTGATCCTCGAGGCGGTGGAGGGGCTGCTCGCCGAGGGGTACACCCCCGCCCGGGACGTCTCCCTCTCCTTCGGCGGCAACGAGGAGACCTTCGGCGACGCCGCACAGGCGATCGCGGAGCGCTTCCGGGAGCGCGGGATCACCCCGTGGCTCGTGCTCGACGAGGGCGGCGCCGTGGTCGACGCACCGCTCCCCCTCGTGCGCGGACGGGCCGCGATGGTGGGCGTGGGCGAGAAAGGGATCGCCACCCTGCGGCTCAGCGTTCGCGGCGACGGCGGGCACGCCTCCGCCCCGCCCTCGCTCACCGCGGTCGGGAGGATCTCTCGCGCGGTCGGGCGGCTCTCGCCGGGCATGTTCCCCGCGCGCACGCCAGACGGCGTCACCCGCATGCTGGAGCTCTTCGCGCAGCGCGGGCGGGGGCCGGGGCGCGCGCTCTACCGCCTGCTCGCGGCGGCTCCCCGGCTCGCGGCGCGCGTCTTCAGTCTGCTCGGCGGCGAACCGGCGGCACTGGTGCGCACTACCGTGGCGCCGACCATGCTCTCCGGCGGAACCGCCGCGAACGTGCTCCCCTCTCAGGCCGAGGCGATCGTCAACCTGAGGATCGCGCTCGGCGAGACCGTCGCGAGCGCGACGCGCCGGGTGCGGCGCCGCATCGCCGACCGGCGGGTGACCGTCGAGGTGGTCGACGGCGACGATCCCACGCCGGAGTCCGCGACCGACAACGCGCAGTTCGCCCTCATCGCCGAGGCGGTCGGGCGGTCCCACCCGGATGCCCAGACGGTACCGTACGTGATGCTGGCGGCGACGGACGCCCGCCACTTCCACGCGTTCGCGCCGGCCTGCTACCGCTTCGCTCCGCTCGCGATGTCGGCGGAGCTTCGCGCCACCATCCACGGCGTGGACGAGCGCGTGGCGGTCTCGGAACTGGCGCGGGGAGCGCGCTTCCACCGGGCGCTCCTGCAGGGGCTCTGAACCCCGCTGCGGGCGCAACCACCTCGTGGCTCGAGCGCCGCAGCGCGCTCGTCGCACCGCAGCATGCTCGTCGCACCGCCGCGCGCTCGTCATCCTGCGCGAAGTCGCAGGATCCCACGCAGAACACACCGCGACTCGCTCCGTTCGCGCGGCACGACGAGCCAGGGCCGGTAGGCTCTGCTCCAGGAGCGCTCCGCACCGACGCGGGCGCGAGGAGAAACGGGGCGCGAATGGCACGCCGATCGCTCGGAGCCCTCACCGGCGTGGTCGCATTCCTCGCCTTCGTCGAGTTCACCAGCGGGTTCATCCAGGGCTACTACACGCCGATGCTCTCGGATATCGCACGCCATCTCGGGGTCACGGACGCCGACGTGAACTGGCTCGAGGGGTCCCAGCTCATGCTCTCGGCGCTCGTCGTCCCCGCGCTCGCCAAGCTCGGCGATATGGTCGGCCACCGGCGGATCCTGCTCTGGTCGACCGCGATCACGGCCGTCGCCACGCTCGCACTGCCCTTCGCGCACACCTTCCCCCTGTTCCTCGCGGCATGGACGCTGCAGGGCGTCTACGTCGTGTGGCTGCCGCTGGAGATCGCGCTCATCTGGTCGCGCACCGCCGACCAGGAGAACCGGGCCGCGGTGACGGCGAAGGCGGCGGGGCTGCTCGTCGCAGCGCTCGAGACCGGCGCGATCAGCGGGGCCCTGCTCGGCGGACTGCTCATCGACGCGCTCCCGATCCTCCCTGTGCTGCTCGTGCCGGGGCTGCTCGTCGCAGCCTGCTACGCGGTGATCGCGATCGGCGTGACCGAGTCGCCCGTGCAGCTGGGCGGCCGACTCGACTTCGTCGGGCTCGTGCTCGTCTCCTTCGCCATCATCGCCTTCACCGGCGGTCTCAGCCTGCTGCGCCTGGGCGGCACCGCGGATCCGCTGGCCTGGGGAGTCGTGCTGCTCGGCCTGCTGCTGCTCGTGCCGTTCGTGCTCTGGGAACTGCGCCACGCGGATCCGCTCATCGATGTGCGGCTCTTCCGCTCCCCAGCGCTCGCGCCGGTGTTCCTCACCGCTACGCTCTTCGGCATGAGCGTGCTCGGCGCTCAGGCCCCGCTCTCCACGTTCATGCGCACCGATCCCGAGGTCTACGGCTATGGGCTCGGGACCCGCGGCTTCGTCACCTCGCTCGCCATCGGCGTGTACCTCATCGCCATGGTGATCGGCGCGCTCGCGCTCCCGCGCTGCGCCCGCCTGCTGACACCGCGGCTCACGCTCGCGGGTGCGGCGATCCTCATCGGCGTCGGATACCTGATGTTCCTCCCGTTGCACCACAGCTATCTGCAGGTGGTCGGCAACATGGTCGTCGTGGGTCTCGGCTCCGGAGCGCTCGTGGCCGCACTGCCGGCCGCGGCCGCGGCCGCGGCGCCGGCCGACCGCACGGGGGTGGCGACCGGGCTCACGAACTCGACGAAGACGCTCGGCGGGGCGGTCGCGTCGGCGATCTTCGGGATCGCGCTGATGCAGGGCACGACCGGCGCAGCCGACGGCGGCACGGCGGGATCCTTCGAGGGCTACGTCACGGTCTGGCTGGTGTGCGGCGGATCGGCGCTCGTCGCCGCGGCGACCCTGCTCTTCATCGTGCCCAAGCACGCGTTCCAGGACCGCGCCGCGGTCTCGATCCCGCACTGACGGCCGGCGTCGCCGCGCAGGGCGCGGGCGGGCCGGGGCGCGCGGGCGCGATCAGGCCAACAGTTCGCGGGCGATCCCGATCGCCTCGCCGAGGAGCTCGTCGAGGCGATGCCGGCCAGCTCCGAGATCGGCCCAGCGCCACACCGTTGCGACGAGCGCGGCGGCATAGCCTGCGGCGAGGATCTCGGCCCGGATCCGTTGCGATCCCCCGCGCACCAGACGCTCTGCGATCGCGTCGGCGATACGGGCCTGACGCGCCGCTCGTCCGGCGGCGAGCTCCTCCTCGACGCCCATCGTGCGGGCGTCGACGATCGCGAGGGCGAGAGTGTCGGGACTGTCTCCCGCGGCGAAACTCGCGAGGGCGTCACCCAGTTCGACGGCCGCGTCGGCGAGGGCCTCGAGCAGCGCGTCGACGCGGCGGTCGAGCACGTACCAGAGGATCTCCGACTTGCCCGAGAAGTAGTTGAAGAAGCTCGACCGGCTCACGCCGGCGCGGCGCGTGATCTCGGTCACCGAGGTGGACTCGTAGCCCTGCTCGAGGAACAGCTCGCACGCCGCGTCGGCGAGCACCTCGCGCGAGGACGCGTGCGGCCGGCCGCGGGCGGGAGACGACATACCCCCACCCTACCGCCGCACGCAGATGCTGCCCGCGCTCGCGCCCATCACCCGCGATACAGTAGACTCTCGTTGTTTGACTCGATCTAATAAATGGCAGGAGCCCCGCGCACCCATGATCCGGCAGTCGTCCCTCGACAGATCCACCCGCGGCCTGGGCCTCGTCGCCCTCTCGGCAGCCGCCGCACTCGCGCTCAGCTCGTGCGCCGGGCCCGGCCCCAACGGCGGCGACGCGGGATCGGCCGCGGCGCAGGAGGGCGGCACGCTCGTCTACGCGACCGGCGACGCCGAGCCCACCTGCCTCGATCCGCACGTCGGCGGCAACTACCCTCAGGCGCTCATCTCGACGCAGTACCTCGAGCCGCTGGTCGGCCGCGACGCGAGCGGTGCGATCACCCCCTGGCTCGCGAGCGGGTGGGAGACCAGCGAAGACGGACTCACCTGGGACTTCACCCTCGAGGAGGGCGTGACCTTCACCGACGGCACCCCGCTCGATGCCGAAGCCGTCAAGGCCAACATCGAGCACCTGCAGGATCCCGAGACGCAGTCGTCCACCGGGTACCTCGCGGTGCAGAAGATCGCCGAGATCGAGACCGTCGACGAGACGCACGTTCGCTTCCGGCTCTCGGAGCCCGACTCGGCACTGCTCGAGTCGCTGAGCCAGCAGTGGACCGCGATCCAGTCGCCCGCCGGCATCGCGCGCGGCATGGAGGAGAACTGCCAGGCACCCATCGGCACCGGCCCCTTCGTCGTCGAAAGCTGGACGCCGCAGCAGCAGATCGACCTCGCGCGCAACGACGACTACCGCACCCCCGGCCCCGAGGCCGATCACGACGGCCCCGCGCACCTCGAGCGCATCGAGTGGCGCTTCATCCCCGATGCCGCCACCCGCAACGCCGCGCTCGCCTCGGGCGAGGTGCACGTGATCGACAACCCGCTGCCCAGCGACATCGTCGCCGCAGAGGGTACGGACATCGAGCACGTCGACGCGCCCCGCCCCGGCGCCTCCAACCGCATCGAGCTGAACTCGGGCCAGGCCCCCTTCGACGACGCCCGCGTGCGCGAGGCCTTCATCCGCACCGCCGATCCCGGCCCCGGCATCGACGCGCTCTTCCAAGGGACCGCGCTGCGCTCGTACTCGGTACTGTCGAGCGTCGAGCCCACCGCGGTGAGCGACCAGTCGCTGTTCGCGACGGATCCCGACGCCGCGAACGAGCTGCTCGACGAGGCCGGCTGGACCGAGCAGAACGCCGACGGCGTGCGGATCAAGGACGGCGAGGCCCTCACCGTGCGCTTCCCCGTCAGCACCAATCAGTCCACGGCGGCGGAGCAGTCGCTCTTCGAGCAGATCCAGGCCAACGCGGCGGCGGTCGGCTTCGACGTGGTCCTGACGCCCGTCGATCTGAGCAGCTGGTACGGCGCCCTCGCCGCGCACGAGTACGAGGCCGTGAGCGCCCCCTACACGAAGGTCGGCCCGGCCGTGCTGCGCACGGTCTACCACTCCGACAGCATCGTCCCGGCGCCCTCCGGCTACTTCGCCAACAACGCGCAGCTGTCCGATCCCGAGCTCGACGCGATCCTCGACGAGGCCGCCGCCACGCTCGACGAGCAGCAGCGCACCGAGCTCTACGCCGACGCGCAGCAGCGCATCCTCGAGAGCTTCACGGTGCTGCCGCTCTACGACCAGCAGAACCACTTCCTGGTGCGGGGCGCGACCGGCGTCACCACGCTCGGCACGGTGGCCACGCCGACCTTCGTCAACGCGCAGCTGACGCAGTAGACTCCCTCCGATGGGCGGGCGGAGCAGAGGCGCGAGGATCGCGCGCGCCGTCGCGGGGAGGATCGGCGCGGCGCTGCTCGTGGTGTGGATCACCGCCACGGTGGTGTTCTTCGCACTGCGCATCTCGGGCGACCCGCTCGAGGCGATCATGGGCGGTCCAGGATCGCAGGCCGGCCCCGAGGCCGTCGCCCGGGCGGAGGCGGCCTACGGGCTGGATCAGCCGCTCGCGGTGCAGTATCTGGCGCAGCTCTGGCGCACGGCGACGCTGCAGTTCGGCGACTCCTACGCCCGCAAGCAGCCCGTGGCCGAACTGCTGGCGGCGAATCTGCCTCCGACCCTGCTCATCGCGACCCTCGCACTGCTGCTCGCCTGGGCGCTCGCGGTGGTCGGCGCTCTCATCGCCGCGGTGAGCCGCGGCCGGCCCGGGCGCGTCGTTCGCGCGACGCTCTCCGGGATCGAGACCGTCGCCTCGGTCACCCCGCAGTTCTTCGTCGGCGCGGTGCTCATCCTGGTGTTCGCCGGCGGGCTCGGGATCCTGCCGGCCACGAGCTCGGGCGCAGAGCCGGCCGGCCTGGTGCTGCCCGTTATCACTCTCGCCGTGCCCATCGCCGGATACCTCGCGCACGTGCTCCAGGGCGCGCTGGCCGAGGCCGACGACGCGCCCTTCGCCACGACCGCTCGATCCCGCGGGGCGTCGGAGACGCGAGTGCTGCTGCGCCACACCCTGCGGCATGCCGCGCTGCCCGGGATCGCCCTTTCGGGGTGGGCCTACGGGTCGCTGCTCAGCGGCGCAGTGGTGGTGGAGGCGTTGTTCGCCCGGCAAGGGCTCGGACGGCTGCTGCTCGAGGCCGCGACCGTGCGCGACGTGCCCGTGGTGATCGGCGCGGTCGTGGTGATCGCGCTGCTGTACGTGCTCATCATGCTGCTCTCCGACCTGCTCGAGACCGTGATCGACCCGCGGTTGCGACGCGGGAGCGCGCAGCACGCGCCCTCCCGCGACCCGGTGTCGGAGCGCTCGGCGCGCTCCGCCTCGACCGAGGTGGCGGGATCGTGACGGCGATCGCGCGCGCCGGTCGCTCGCTCGGCTGGGCCGGCGCGGCGAGCGCCGCCGTGCTGCTGCTCGCCCTGCTCGCCGTCGCGGCACCGCAGCTGCTCGCCCCGGGCGACCCGCTGGCGGTGCACCCGACCAAGGCCTTCACTCCCCCATCGCTCGCGCACCCGTTCGGCACCGACGAATCGGGACGCGATCTCTACACGCGCGTCGTGCACGGGGCAGCAGCCTCGGTGGGGATCGGGATCGCCGCGACGGGCATCGGTATCGGGATCGGCGCCGCGCTCGGCTTCGCCGCCGGCCTGGGGCCGCGACTGCTCGACGCCGCGCTGGGCCGGGTGTTCGAGGTGCTGTTCGCGCTGCCCACACTGGTGATGGCGCTGCTCTTCATCGCCGTCATGGGTCCCGGCCCGACGGCGTCGATCATCGCGATCGGCCTCGCGACCATCCCCGGGTACGCCCGGATGCTGCGTGCGCGGGTGCGCGGGATCGCCGCGAGCGGCTACGTGGAGTGGGCCCGGCTCGACGGCGCGGGGCCGCTGCGCGTCTTCGGCAGGCACATCGCGCCGAATGCGCTGTGGCCGCTGGTCGCAGCGGCGACGCTCGGGATCGGCCAGGCGATCGTCTGGGTGTCGGCCCTCGGCTTCCTCGGGCTCGGCGCCCTGCCGCCCTCGCCCGAGTGGGGTGCGATGCTGAACGCGGGACGGGTGTACCTGACGACAGCGTGGTGGATGACCGTGTGCCCCGGTCTCGCGATCGTCGTGACCGCCGCCGCGCTGACCGTGATCGGGCGGCGGATCGGAGGGGTGTCGCATGAGTGATCGTTCCTCGGAGCGGGATCGCCGGGCGGCGGTGCTGGAGGTCGAGGGGGTGACGGTTTCCCTCACGAGCTCGGGGGCGGGGCGTGGGAAGCGGGTCGCACGGGCGGTGCTCGAGGGGGTGTCGCTGCGGGTGGAGGCCGGCGAGTGCCTCGCGGTGGTCGGGGAATCGGGTGCCGGCAAATCGGTGCTCGCCCGCACGCTGCTCGGACTCATCCAGGCGGACCCCCGCTGGCGGGTGGCGGCCGAGCGCTTCACGGTGGCGGATCGCGATGCGCGCCGGCTCTCCCAGCGCCGGTGGCGCCGACTCCGGGGCCGCACGGTCTCGCTCGTGCTGCAGGACGCGCTGCAGTCGCTGGACCCGCTGCGCACCATCGAGGCGGAGGTCGGCGAGACGCTGGCCCTCCGCGGCGTGCGCGGCCGCAAGCGCCGAGCCGCCGTCATCGACGCGCTCGATGCCGCGGGGCTCCCCGACGCGGCCCGCCGGCTGCGCCAGCGCTCCACGGAGCTCTCCGGCGGCATGCGGCAGCGCGCGCTCATCGCCTCGGCGCTCGTCGACTCGCCCCAGCTGCTCGTCGCCGACGAACCGACCACCGCGCTCGATCCCACGACCGCGGCACGGGTGCTGCGGCTCTTCGGCGAGGTGAAGGATCGGGGCACCGCGCTCGTGCTCATCAGCCACGACCTAGCGAGCGTCGCACGGATCGCGGACCGCATCGCCGTGCTCGACCGCGGACGCATCGTCGAAACGGGCACCGCGGAACAGGTGTTGGGACGTCCGAGGCACCCCGCGACCCGAGCCCTCGTCGAGGCGATCCCGCGCGGTCCGAAGCCCGCCGCGCCGAGCGCGCGGCCACTCGGCCCGGAGCTCCTCGCGCTGCGGGGAGCCGCGCGCACGTTCCCCGCGCCGGACGGCGGCACGACCGGGGTCCAGGGTGTCGATCTCGCGCTGCGCCGGGGCGAGGCGGTCGGCGTCGTCGGCGAGTCGGGGGCGGGCAAGAGCACCCTGGCCCGACTGCTCGTGGGTGCCGAGCGACCCGACGCCGGAAGCGTCGAGCTCGCCGATCCCGGTTGCCGCGTCCGGCTGATCCCGCAGGATCCGATCGCCACCTTCGACCCGCGGTGGCGCGTGGAGCGCATCATCGGCGCCTCGATCCGGCCCTCCCCGGGTGCTTCTGCGCCGACCACCCCGGCGGCGCTGCTCGAGCAGGTGGGGCTCAGCCCCGAGCTGCTGCGGCGGCACCCGGCCACGCTCTCGGGCGGGCAGCGGCAGCGGGTCGCGATCGCCCGCGCGCTCGCGGCCGAGCCCGACGTGCTGGTGTGCGATGAGCCGGTTTCTGCGCTCGACGTGTCCACCCAGGCGGGGATCCTCGACCTGCTGCGCGAGTTGCAGCATCGGCGCGGAGTCGCGATCGTCTTCGTGTCGCACGACCTCGCCGCGGTGCGCACGGTCTGCGACCGCGTGCTGATCATGCGCGACGGCGGGATCGTCGAGGAGGGCGGCACCGAAGATGTGCTCGGGGCGCCGAAGGATCCCTTCACGCGCGAACTCGTCGCGAGCTCGGGGGTGCTCGGCCCGGAATGATACGCGCCGCCCGATGCGGTGTCCACCCTCTGCGGGCGCACGCCGGTGCAGGGATACGGTCGAGGTGTCAGCGGGGCGCGCACCGCCCCGGGAGCACGTGCGCGAGGGAGGTTCCGATGCGGCACGAGGATCACAACGCTCGGCGGCGACCGGGCGGCGCCGAGCAGCACAGCGTCTCGGACGACGCGGAGCGCGCCGCCGCGGACGCAGGCGAGGAACTGGAGCCGACGGTGGACCCCGACGGCCAGGAGCGTCTGGCCGAGGAGCACCCCGATGCGCCGCACCCCGCGACGCGATTCGACGCCGGAACCGGCCAGGGCACGGTCAGCGGACCGCCGCACGACATCGACGAGCTGGAGCGGCCGATCCTCGACGGCTCCACCATGAGCGCCGAGGCCGAGGCATCGGTGCCGAACCCGCATCGCGGGAAGATCGACCCTGCGCTGGAGCATCGACAGCCGGCGCTCACGAGCACGAGCACCACCCGTTGGCTGGTCGCGGCGATCATCGCCGCGGTGCTCATGTCGGCGGCTCTGTTCGCGCTCTACCCCTGGAATCCGCTCTGGTGCAGCATCGGGATCGGCTTCGCCCTCGTGGCGCTGCTCGCGATGCTCGCGGTGCGGGCGACCGGGCTCTCGCGCCCCGCGCGCCTGCGCGTCGAAGCCGCGCTGCTCGGTGCGATCTGGGTCGTGCCGCTCGCGATCTTCATCACGGTGCTCGCCACGTCGGCTGACGAGATCTGGTAGCGGGGTCCTCCAGACGCGCAACGCGGTGACGGGTGCCGTCGCGATGACGCCGGCATCCGACTGCGAATCGGCGGGCGCCTCCTGCAGGGGTCGGTCTCGAGAATCGGGTCAGTGGTTGCGCAGCTCGTCGATGAGCTCGCTCTTCCTGAGCTTCGAGTACCCGGTGAGCCCGAGCTCCTTCGCCCGTTCGCGCAGCTCCGGCACGGTGCGATCCTCGTAGTCCTCGGCGTCGCCTCCGCGACGCCCCACCTCGGAGCGCCCCTCCTTCGCCGCGGCATTCGAGATCCTGGCGGCCTTCTCCTCGGATGCGCCGTCGTCTCGGAGTCGGTCGTAGAGTTCGGGATCCTTCAACTGGGGTCGTTGTTCTCTGGGCATCGTGAGGCACTCCCCTCGGGTCCGCGCGTGCGCGCATGAACGGTGAACGGTTCCCACCGTACGCCCCCGCAGCGGGGAGGATGAGCCCCTCGACAGCCGCCGAACGAGCGGGTACGCTGCGCGCGGCGCGGCATCCGACCCGAGTGCGCGGCCGCCGATCGCGGCTCTGCCACAGGCGATCCGCTCTCGCAAGGCCCTGTCGTGGTCCGCGGCCCCGACTCTACGCTGTTCTCAGAACAGTCGCCCCGACGGATCGCCCCGACGGACGTCGTCCGGCGAATCGATTCGGGAATGTGCCGCGCCGCTCGGACGAGTGAGAGAGCAGAGGGAGAATCGCCGTGTCCGCACCATTCGATACCGCAAGCAGCGACTTCGAGCTGCAGCCGCTCGCGACGCTCGACCAGCTCGAGGGGACGCTGCGTCGCTACCCCGCGCTCCACCTGCGAACCTCAGACGGACCGGTCGCGGACGCGCTGCACCCGCCGGTGGATCCGGAGACCGGCCTCGGCCTCCCCGGTCTGCCCGGGCGTCCGCTGGCTCCGGAGGACTGGTGGTACCGACCCGTCGCCGACTGGATCGCCCGGCAACTCCGCCGTGCCCGGCCGACGCCGCGAGATCCGGTTCGCTTCGCCTGGGTGCTCACCGGATCGGTGACCGCGCGGGGTCCCGAGGGCGAACCGCTGCTGGCCGACGTGGTGCCGGTGGCGCGACTCTCCGAAGCGGTGCTGGACGAGGCCGAGGAGCGCTACCGGAACCGCTTCCCGCCCGTGGGGCACCCGGCGGCCTGATCCCGGACGCTCGGGGTCAGGAGGGGGCCATGCGATTCGCCGTGATCGGAGATGTGCCGCTCGAGGAGGGTCGCCGGGCACCCGGTGACCCGCTCGCGGGCGGCGCGGCTCGGGTCGCGACCCTGCTGCGCGACGACGGGCACGAGGTCGAGCTGCTCACCGCTGTCACCGCCGATGGCGATGCGCGGCGCCTGCTGCAGCTGCTCGCCGGGATCACCGTCATCGCCTGTTCCTCCGGGATCCCGATCTCCCGCGAGGCCGCTGTGCCGCGGCGCCCGGACAGCACCGGGGCGTGCGCGACGGATCCCTCGACGCGACCGCCGCTGCCTCGCGTGACCGCGCGCATGGTCCGGGCCGTCGCTCTCGCGGAGGCCCTCGTCGTCGTGGATCGCGGCCACCGCCTCGCCGATCACCCGGAGCTGCGGGTGGCCGTGCACCGGAGAGGCCTCGACGTCCCCCTCGTGTGGCTCCCGCACCCGGAGGGCTCCGATCCGGTGCCCTCCTGCCGCCTCGTCGTCCCCGCGCCCGGGGCCGCGATCGCGGCCGCCGCGATCTCCGAGCGCCCCGCGGTCGCCGTCGAGGCCGCGGAGCAGCTCCAGCGCCGCTCCGGCTGCCGCGCCATCGCGATCCCCCTCGGCGACGGGAGCGCGATGCTCGCAGAGCTCGACCGCGCGCCGCTGCGCGTGCACGGGGCCGGGGCCTCCGCGGGCGGCCTCGGCGATGAGCGTTGCCGGTTCGCCGCGGCGGCCGCCACCGTGCTCGCGCGGGGCGGAGAGCTCCGCGAGGCCGTGCGCGTCGCTGCCGCGTCGACGTGGGGTGCACCGCCCGCGGCGTGACCCCCGCGTTCGCCTCACGGGGTCCCGACGGAGCCCGGCGATCGCGGAGGCGTCCGCGTTCCGGCTCAGCCGCGCCGCTTGCTCCCGCTCAACAGGAGCAGGGCGCACCGCTCATCGGCGCTGAGGGAGCGGCGCGCGCGCAGCCGCGCCCGCGCCCGCTGCAGACGCCTCACGAGCTCCGGATCCTCGAATGCCGCGAGCGCCCGCGGGTCGATGTACGAGGATCTGGTCACCGCCGCGGTGTTCCCGAGGAGCTCGGCCGCCTCTTGCACTGCAGCCCTCGCCGCGGCTGCGGAGCCACGCGGATCCGACAGCTCCTCCGCATCCGCCGCCAGCAGCGCACGCACCACGATGAGGGTGCCGCCCCAGGTGCGGAAGTCCTTCGCCGAGAACTCGGCACCCGCATGCCGCTTCACGTATGCGTTGACGTGGCTCGCCCGCAGCGTGTGCACCGCCTCGTCGTCGTCGAGGAAGTGGAAGACCTCGTGCCCCGGCAGCTCACCCAACCGGGCCAGCAGCCGGGCGACGCGCGGATCCCGCACGCTCCTGCGATGCCGTCGACCGCTCTTGCCCGTGAAGTCGAACTCGACCGAGCCGTTCGATACCCGCACGTGCCGCGTGCGCAGGGTCGTGACCCCGTAGCTGCGGTGCCGCTGCGCGTACTCGGCGTTGCCGACGCGGAACAGCTCGCGATCGATGAGCCGGATGACGCACGCCGTCACCCGATCCCGGCTCAGCCGCCGCCGTCGGAGATCCCGGTCCACCCGGGCGCGCAGTCTCGGAAGCGCCTCGCCGAAGCGCGCGATCCGGTCGAACTTGCGCCGCTCCATGCGCCGTCGGAAGGCCGGATGATAGATCGTCTGCGTGCGCCCCGCCGCGTCGTGCCCGCGGGCGAGCACCTTCGCCGACGGAGATCGTGCGATCTCGACATCGGTCCAGGCGGGCGGGATCGCGAGCGCGTCCAGTCGCTCGATCTCGCGGCGCGCACGGATGCGGCGCCCGCCCAGCCGATAGACGAAGGCGCCGTGCTCGACCTCACGCGTGATCGGCAGTCTGCGGCGCCGGCTCGGCATCGACCCTCGCCTCCACGCCGAGGCCCTGGCTGCACGAACGGTAGAGGTCGAGCAGGCCGGGAATGCCCGCCGCGCGGAACCGGTCGAGCTGGAGGCGCGCCGGGGCTCCGTCGCGCCTCCGCTCGACATACGCGTGCACCCGCTCGAGATCGCCGAAGCGCCGCAGTTCGGGCTCCACCGTCTCGACGGTGCGCTCGACGAACTCCAGGGCGGGGACCGACGACCCGGAGAGCGGATCGACCAGCTCGGTCGACAGCCCGTTGCGCGCCGCGATCCAGATCGCGCCGTCGACGAGCCCCGGCGCGATCCGCGGCCGCGGCTCACCGGCCTCCGCGTCGCGCAGGCAGCGTGCGACGAGCGCGCGCACCAGGGCGGCGAAGGCGACCGCGTCGGCCACCTCGAGTTGGGCATCGGCGATGCGCAGCTCGAGCGTCGGGTAGTTCTGCGAGAGGCGCGCCTCCCAGGTCACGATGCCGGGATCGAGCAGCACGCCGCTGCTCACGAGCTGCTCGACCGACGCCGCGTACTCCTCCCCGTCGGCGAAGGGCGGCGGATACCCGGTCACGGGCCAGGAGCGGTTCATGATCTGCCGCCAGCACGCGAAGCCCGTCTCCGCTCCCAGCCAGACGGGCGAGTTGGCGGTGAGGGCGAGCAGCATCGGTGCCCAGCGCGCGAGCCGCGCCAGAGCCTCGACCCCGGCATCCGGCGACGGGATCTCCACGTGCACGTGCGTCCCCGTGACGTACTGGTGCGCCGACGCGCTGCGCAGCTCCGCGTCGATCGCGCGGTAGCGTGCACGGGGCGTAACGGTGCCCGCCTCCTCCCCGCCCACCGGCGGGAGGCCGGTGCCGGCGAGCACGATGCCGCGGTTCGCGGCCTCTCTCGATACGGCGGATCGGAAGCCCGCGAGCGACTGCTCGGCCTCTTCGGCCTCCCGGCACACGGGTGTCGCGGTCTCGAGCTGGCTCGAGAAGAACTCCCGCTCGGCCCGGGCTCCGAGTTGCGGAACCGCGAGGATCAGCTCCGCGGCGCGGTCGCTCGGCAGCCCCGTTTCCGCGTCCAGCAGCAGGTACTCCTCCTCGACTCCGAAGGTGGGCGCATCGTGCGCGTTCCCGTTCACCATCTCTCCCCCTCTCCTCCCCGGACCGGACCTGGTCGCCCGATCACGATCCTTCACACGGGCCCGCGCCCCCGGCCCTGCGCTGTCAGCGGGGCACCGGCCCTCAACCGCCGACCGTTCCCCCCGGCCGATCCACGGTGCCGCGCCACGCCCCCGTCTCGAAGCCGTTCGTCTCCAGCAGCCGGGTGAACTCGCGCAGGTCCGCTCCGACCTGCGCGTCGTCGAGCTGCAGGGCCGCGCCCGCGTGCTCGACGAGCCCCTCGGGCTCCCAGTCCAGCTGCAGCCGCACCCGGGTCTCGTCGTCGTCGAGACGGTGGAACGTCACGACTCCGGCGTGCCGCGGCCCCTCCACGCTCTTCCACGCGATCCGCTCATCGGGGATCTGCTCGGTGATCTCGGCGATGAATCTCCGTTCGACGCCCGCCACCCGCACCCGCCAGGCGAGCCGGGTGTCGTCGACCTGGCGCACCTCCTCCACGCCCCACATGAAGGCCGGGAAGTCCTCGAACTGGGTCCACTGGTTGTACACGGTGCGCACGGGGAGCCCGATATCGATGTCGCTCGTCACGGTGTGCATGTCGTCTCCTTCGCATCTGCCTGCAGGGTCGGTTCCGAGCGTATGGGCCTGGCGTCCGGGTGTCTGCGGGGTTGATTTCCCAGGCGCGCGCAGGGTAGCGCAGCGATCAGTCGCCGCGGTCCGCGTACTCCGGCAGAGGGTCGCTCGGCACCACCACCACGTCGTGCACCTTCCAGTCGAGACTCGAGATCAGCTCGGCCGCCGCCGCCAGCCCCTCGAGCCGCACGGACGCCTCGCGCGGCTGCACGAAAGCCTCGACGTGCAGCACCTGCCCCTCGTCCCGGATCCTGACCGCGGCATCGGCCACCCACTCCAGCTCTCGGAGGCGCGTCACGATCTCCGCGCCCAGCGGATGCGGCTCCGCTCCGTCGACCGTCCGGGCTCGCTGATCCATGAGGTCCGAGATGGCGGCGCCCGTGTTGTGCAGACCGTCGCGCACGATGCCGAGAGCGATGAAGAGCGCTGCCGCCCCGTCGAGCCACCACAGGCCGAGACCCACCCCCAGCACGCCGACGATTGAGGCGGCGTTGGTGTGCCAGTCCGCCTGCGCCATATCGGCGTCGGCGAGGAGCAGCTTGTTGTGGAGCACCGGCGCGATGCGGGCCTTCGCGGGGCCGTAGAGCAGCACCGGCCCCACCACGATCACCGCCATCACTCCGATCATGATCCATCCGAGCCAGACGGTGTGCCCCAGCACGCGAAGCGTGCCGATCGTCGGATGCTCCGCGGCCACGAGCCCGGTAGCGGCCTCGATCGCGAGCTGCGTGCCGACGACGAGCAGCGCGACGCCCGCGACGAGGTGACCGACGCCCATGGCGCGGTGCCAGCCGTACGGATGCTTCAGCGAGGGCTTGCGCCGCACGAGCAGCAGCGCCGCGAAGAATGCGAGCTGCGGCAGGAGCGAGAGCATGTCTTCGATCCAGGCCGTCCGCATCGCCTGCGAATTGCCGAGCACGAACGCGATCACGACGATGGTGCAGACGGTGTATCCGATGGTGAACAGCTGCCAACGGATCGCGCTGCGCAGGGCCCGCTGCTGCGCCGCCGGAAAATGCTCGCGGTCGCCTTGCCGGAAGGCTGCGCGAGTCATGAACCGACCTCCCGGTCGAGAAAGCGCTCGAGTTCGGAGAGGAGGGCGTTCTCGCCCAGCGGCACGAGCACGACGAGCGGCCGGCCGTCCGACCCCGGCACCCCCGGATAGGGGCGGCTCACACCGACGCGGTCGGCCCAGGGGGTGCGCTCGGTGAAGCCGCCGATGGCGACGTCGAGCCGCCCGTCCTCGAGCATGGCGACCAGGCTTTCCTCTCCGCGCACCGTCCAGCGCGGGTCGGCGTCGATGCTCCGGGCGAAATCCTCGGCGATATCGACGAGCGCACCCGACGCCTCGTCGTCATCGATCTCGACGAGCCCGGGCTCCGGCGAGAGCCCGACGCGCAGCTCGCCTCCGCGCACGCGGTCGAGGGTGCCGTCGGGATCCGCGGGGACCACGAGGCCGCACCCGGCGAGCGCGCCGCCCAGCAGCAGCGTCAGCACGGCGGCGATCGCCGCGTTCCTCCGACGTCGGCCCCGCACCGGTCCCCCCTCCCGCCGCGGCTGCGCGCACGGCGCTCAGCTTCGAGTGTGCCGCGCCGCACGCGCGAACGCACCGGGCTTGACACGGCCGCGAACGGCTACTCGGAACCGACGACGATCCCCGTGCGCAGCTCGGCGAGGAGTGCCAGCACCGCTGCTGCGGTCTCAGGATCGGGCACTCGTTCGCTCGCGGCGGTCCCGCCCGGCCCCACCTTGATCCCGAGGTCGTCGGGGCCGAGGGTGGTGAAGACGTCCTCATCGGTGACGTCATCGCCCAGGAAGAGCACGGGCCCCGGCGGGAGGACGTCGCGGATCCGTCGCAGCACCGAGCCCTTGTCGGCGGCCCGCACCGAGAACTCCCGCACCTCCTTGCCCTCGCGCACGTGCATGCCCGCCGTCGCGCCCAGCTCGACCGCGGCGGCGAGCAGCTCGACGGCCTGCTCCCGATCGGGCACCTCGCGCGTGTGCACCGCCAGGCCGAAGGGCTTGTGCTCGAGGCGCACCCCCGCCTCGTCTCCCAGCACGCGCGCGAAGCGCCGCGCCAGCCAGTCGAGCCGCCGCTCCTCGTCCTCCGTGAGCCCGCCGCCCTCGGCGCCGGATCCGCCCGGGGCCCCGGATCCCGCGTCGATCCCCACCAGCTCGGAGCCGTGCGAACCCGACACGATCCAGGCGTCGATGCTCAGGCCGGTCTCGGCGAGTCCCTCGAGGGACCGGCCCGTGAGCAGCGCGACACTCGTGCCCTGCGAGGCCGCCAGCACGTCGAGCGCCTGCTGCGCGCGCGGCAGGATCCTCGCGTCCTGCGGCCGCGGCACGATGGGGGCCAGCGTGCCGTCGAAGTCGGTCGCGACGATCAGCCCGGGCAAGGCCGCGAGCCTGCGCACACGGTCGTCGATGCTGCGCGGCACGAAGGAGGCCCCCACCTGGATCGGCTCGGTGCGCTCACCGCTCGGCCCGACCTGCCGCGACTCCGCGGCGGCCTGCACTGCGCCGAGATACCCCGCCGCCCAGTGCGACACGTCGTTGTGGTGCACCGCGCGGCGCAACGAGTGCATGCGCCGCCGCTGCTCCTCCTTCGGCATGTGGGCTGCGCGCACGATCGCGGCCTTGAGCCCCTCGATGTCGTGCGGGTTGACGAGCAGCGCGTCGCGCAGTTCGTCGGCCGCCCCGGCGAACTCGCTGAGCACCAGCACGCCCTGCTCGTCGACCCGGCACGCCGCGTACTCCTTGGCGACGAGGTTCATCCCGTCGCGCAGCGGCGTCACCAGCAGCACGTCGGCCGCCAGATAGAGCGCCACCATCTCGTCGCGCTGATAGCCGCGGTGCAGATACACGAGCGGTGCGCGGCCGATCGCCCCGTGCTCTCCGTTGATGCGGCCCACCGTCACCTCGACCTCGTCGCGCAGCTGCCGGTAGGCCTCCACACGCTCGCGGCTCGGGGTGGCGACCTGCACGAACACGATGTCGGCGGCGTCGATCTCGCCGTCGGCGAGCAGCTCGTTGTACGCCTTGAGCCGGTGCCTGATCCCCTTCGTGTAGTCGAGCCGGTCGATGCCGAGCATGAGGGTCTTCGGGTTGCCGAGCTCCTCTCGGATCTCCTGCGCGCGACGGCGCACCTCGGGGCGCTCGGCCACGGCCGCGAATGCGGCGGCATCGATCGAGATGGGGAACTCCTGCGCGAGCACCGTGCGGGACGGGCGGTCGGCGGTGGCCGGCACGACGACGGTGTTGCCGAGCGCGGGCGCCCGCGTGAAGCGCTCGGCCGTCATGCGGAAGGCAACCGCGTCGGTGACTTGCTGGAAGCCGATGACATCGGCCCCGAGGAGCCCCTCGACGATGCGCTTGCGCCAGGGCAGCTGCGCGAACAGACGACTCGGGGGGAAGGGGATGTGCAGGAAGAACGCGATGGTGAGGTCGGGCCTCAGCTGCCGCAGCAGCGCGGGCACGAGCTGCAGCTGATAGTCGTGCACCCACACGATCGCGTCCTCCGCGGCTTCCTGCGCCACGCGCTCGGCGAAGCGCCGGTTCACCTGCCGGTAGCGGTCCCACCATTCGCGGTGATACTCGGGTTGTGCGATGACGTCGTGGTACAGCGGCCAGAGCGTGCCGTTGGAGAACCCCTCGTAGTAGAGCTCGACGTCTTCCTCGCTCAGCTCGACCGGCGCCAGCCGCATCGATCCGATCTCGAACGGATCGACGCGCTCGTCGGCGCTGCCGGCCCAGCCGACCCAGAGGCAGCCGAGCTGCTCGACGATGGGCTCCACCGCCGTCACGAGCCCGCCGGGCGACGTGCGCCAGGACGTGCTGCCGTCCTCGTTGACGACGCGATCGACCGGCAGACGGTTCGAGACCATCACGAGCTCGCGCCCCCCGGTCATGTTCCTCAAATCGGTCATGGCACCTCCTGCGGCTCTCCCCCGCAGTCTATCGATCCCGTGTTTCGCTGCGGTGACCCCGTGACACGAGCCGCAACTCGCCGCCGCCTCACCGCGGATCCACAGCGCGCACTCGCGTACGATCGCCATTCGGGATCGACCCGCGATCCTCGATTCACCAGCGCGTTGGAGGGCACGATGCACACCGAGGAATTCCTGCAGCGGATGGACGCCGGGGAGCCCGCGCGTCCGGGCACCGAACTCGCCGCGAAGATGCACGAACTCGCGGAGGAGGCGATCCGCCTGTGCATGGCTCTGAACTCCCGCTACGCGACGCCGGAAGAACGGGTCGGGATCATGCGCCGGATCACGGGGCGGAGCGTTCCGGATTCGTTCGCCGTATTCCCGCCCTTCACCACGGACTGCGGCAAGAACCTCCGCATCGGTGAACGGGTGTTCGTCAACAGCGGCTGCCGCTTCCAGGATCAGGGCGGGATCACGATCGGCGACGACGCGCTCATCGGGCACAACGTGGTGCTCGCCACGCTCGACCACGCGCTGCCCCCGGAGGATCGCGCGACGACGGTGCCGCAGCCCATCGTGATCGGCTCGCGCGCATGGATCGGAGCGAACGCGACGGTGCTCGCGGGCGTCACCATCGGCGACGGCGCGGTCGTGGCCGCGGGCGCGGTGGTCACCCGCGATGTCGCGGCCCGCACCGTGGTCGGCGGGGTGCCGGCCCGGGTGATCCGCACGCTCGACGACCCCGATCCGCACCCGGCCTAGAGCCTGAGCCCGGCTCCGCCGGGCAGCACCCGTCTGAGCACGTCTGACATGGTGATCGCTCCGACGAACTCGCCGTCGCGGGCGACCACGGCGAACTGCTCGCCCGCGGCGCGCATCCGGCCGAGCGCCTCGTACACGGGGGTCGCGACGTCGAGCACGAAGCAGTCGCGCGCGGCGGCTGCGATCCCGCGATCGCCGGGCTCCAGCAGCACGTCGCGCACATGGACGACCCCGGGCGCCACGCCGGGCCGGTCCACCAGGATGCGGAGATGGCCCGAGCCGGCGGCGGCGGCGCGCACGTCGGCGACGGTCGACGCCTCGTCGACCGCGGTGGGATGCCAGCCGCCCCCGGGCAGCAGGTCGGCCACCCGCAGCCGTTCGAGCTCGAAGACGTGCGCCAGCTGCGTGCGGAAGGAGTCGTCCAGCGTGCCCACGGCGGCGGAGTGCTCCACGAGCTGCCGGATCGTATCGATGTCCTGCCCGCCCGGCCCGCGGGAGTCGGCGGGAACGAACCCGCTCGCGGCGACGAGTCGGTTCGCGATGCGGTTGACCCACACCAGCAGGGGCCGGAGCACCCAGGCCAGGGCGCGCGCGGGGATGCCGATGATGTTCGCCGCCAGCTCGGGGTGGGCGATGGCCCACGACTTCGGCGCCATCTCGCCGATCACGAGGTGCAGGAAGGTGACGAACAGCAGCGACAGCAGGAATGCGCCGGTGTCGGCGAGCCACGCCGGGGCGCCCCACCCCGCGAGAACGGGGCCCAGCCACGCGTCCACCGCCGGTTTGGTGACCGCGCCGAGGGCGAACGTGCAGATCGTGATGCCGAACTGAGCCACGGCGAGCATGATCGTCAGCTCGTTCATGCCCCGGAGCGCCGCACGTGCGCTGCGCCGTGTGCGGGCCTGCTCTTCGAGACGGTGACGACGGGCCGCGAGCAGCGCGAACTCGATCACCACGAAGAAGGCGCTGAGCACGATCAGCAGCGCGGTCGCGACGGCGACGAAGACGGGTGAGTCGGTCATCGCTCCCCCTCCGCTTCTTCGCGCTCGGCGGCGGGCGACTCGACGAGCTCCACGCGCACGGTCCCGGGGACGAATCTGACGACCGAGCGCACCTCGATCGCGAGCTCCCGGCGCACGGGCTCGTCGCGCACGAGGTCGGCGGGATCCCCGGGAAGCGGTACCACGACGGTCTCCCCCACCGCGGGGAACTCGCCGGCAGCCGCGATCACGAGACCGGCGAGGGTCTCGTAGTCGCCGCCGGGCAGGTCGTACCCGATCACCCGGCTCACCTCGTCGAGGGGCATGCCGCCATCGGCGAGCCAGACGCTCGGCGCCTCGGCCGCCATGCCGGACGGGCTCGCCGCGTCGTGCTCGTCCGTGATCTCGCCGACGAGCTCCTCGGCGACGTCCTCGGTGGTGAGCACCCCGGCGAAGCCGCCGTACTCGTCGATCGCGCAGGCCAGCTGCGCTCTCGCGCGCTGCATCTCCCGCAGCGCGTCGGGCAGCGCCATCAGCGTCGGCACCACGAGCGGCGGCCGCATGATCCGCGTCACCCCGGCCTCGTCCGGCTCGTCCGTGCGCAGCAGATCGATCAGCTCGACCACGCCGACGGGCTCGCCGGACTCCCCGACGACCGGGTAGCGGCTGTGGGCGTGCGCCATCAGCTCGCGCAGCTCGCCGAGCGTCGCGCTCCGCGGAACCGTCGCCACGCGCGCACTGGGCGTCATCGCGTGATCCACGTCGTCGTCGGGGAAGTCGAGCACGCGATCGATGAGGATCGACAGCTCGTCGGGCAGATCGCCGCTCTCGCGCGAGTCGGCGACCGCCCGCTTGAGATCCTGCGGCGAAGCGCTGGAGTCGACGTCGTGCACCGGTTCGACGCGCAACAGCTTCAAGAAGAGATTCGCTGCGACGTCGAAGACCGCGATGAGCCAGCCGAACACCGTGAGGTAGGCCTGGGTCGAGCGCGCGAGACGGAGCGCGAGCGGCTCCGGCGCCGAGATGGCGAGGTTCTTCGGATACAGCTCGCCGAGGATCATCTGCACGATCGTGGCCGCGACGAGCACGCCCACCGTGGTGATGGAGACGGTGATCGCGGGCGGGATGTCGAGGCCGCCGAGGAGCACGCCGAGGGACTCGCCGACCATGGGCTGGGCGACGTACCCCACCATCAGGCCGGTGACGGTGATGCCGAGCTGCGCGCCCGAGAGCATGAACGACGTGCGCCGCGTCACCGCGAGCGCGCGTTTCGCCGCGGCGTCGCCGGCGTCGGCGCGCGCTGCGAGCCGGGAGCGATCGACCGACATGTAGGCGAACTCCTGCGCGACGAAGTACCCGTTCGCAGCGATGATCACGAGGATCAGGACGATGCCGAGCAGCAGCATCAGCACTGCGGAGACCACGCCGGGGTCACCCCCTCGAGGGTGCGGGGCCGTTCACGACCCGGATGCGGACTGTCGACTGCGCTGCAACTGTCACCGGGGCCGTCTGACGACGACCCCTGAACCGCGGTGCTCCCCACGTGCTGATGCTCTCCCTGTACGTTCGTTCCGAATGGACGTGCCCACATCCTAGCGATCCCGCCTGCTCGACGGCAGGGAGCCGGCCGCCGCGCTCGGGGATGCGGAATACCCCAGAGGGGTATATCGTTGCAGGATCCAGCACCTCTCGCGGGCGGATCGGCCGCGAGACGGACTGAGGAGAGGAATATGACCCACCCCCACGACTCGGCGCACCCCCAGAGCCACGACGCCCCCGCCTCCGGAGGCGAGCCCGACGGCACCGGCGGGCACGCGGGGAATGGCGGGCACGACGGGCACGCGGAGCACAGCGAGCACGACGGGCACGCGGACCACAGCGAGCACGCGGACCGCAGCGAGCACGGCGGGCACGACGGGCACGACGGGCACGGCGATCACGCGGGCGAGTTCCGCCGCATGTTCTGGATCATGCTGGCGCTCGCGGTGCCGACGGTGGCGCTGTCCGACATGTTCGCGACGCTGCTCGGCTATCCCCTCCCCGATATTCCGGGCCTCGACTGGATCTCCCCCGCACTGGGCACGGTGATGTACTTCTGGGGCGGCCGCCCCTTCCTCACCGGCGCGGTGAGCGAGATCCGAGCCCGCCGGCCGGGCATGATGCTGCTGATCGCACTCGCGATCACCGTGGCGTTCCTCGCGTCCTGGGCCGCGAGCCTCGGGCTCATCCACCACGAGCTCGACTTCTGGTGGGAGCTCGCGCTGCTCATCGTGATCATGCTGCTCGGGCACTGGATCGAGATGCGCTCGCTCGCGCAGACGACCTCGGCGCTCGACTCTCTCGCCGCGCTGCTGCCCGATGCCGCCGAGCGGCTCGAGCAGGATCGGGTGGTGACGGTGTCGCCGTCGGACCTCGTGGTCGGCGACACCGTCATCGTGCGCCCCGGAGGCAGCGTGCCCGCCGACGGCCGCATCGTCGACGGCCGCGCCGCCATGGACGAGTCGATGATCACCGGCGAGTCCCGAACGGTCTCGCGCGGCACCGGCGACCGTGTCACGGCGGGCACCGTGGCCACCGACTCCGGCCTGCGCGTCGAGGTGACCGAGATCGGCGACGACACCGCACTGGCGGGGATCCAGCGTCTCGTCACCGAGGCGCAGCAGTCCTCCTCGCGCGCCCAGAGGCTCGCCGACACCGCGGCCGGGTGGCTGTTCTGGTTCGCGCTCGGCGCCGCCGTGGTGACCGCTGCCGCGTGGTCGCTCTTCGGGCAGCCCGACACAGCCGTGGTGCGCACCATCACCGTGCTCGTGATCGCCTGCCCCCACGCGCTCGGCCTCGCGATCCCGCTCGTGGTGTCGATCGCGACGGAGCGGGCCGCGCGCGGAGGCGTGCTCGTGAAGGACCGTCTGGCGCTCGAGAGCATGCGCACCGTTGACACCGTGCTGTTCGACAAGACCGGCACGCTCACGAAGGGCGAACCGACGGTCACCGAGGTGTCGACCGCGCCGGAGATCGACTCCGATCGCGTGCTCGCACTGGCGGCCGCGGCGGAGTCGGACAGCGAGCACCCGCTCGCACGGGCGATCGTGCGAGCGGCGAAGGAGCGGCGGCTGAGCCTTCCGGAGAGCCGGGACTTCTCCTCATCGCCGGCCGTCGGCGTGACCGCGCGCGTCGACGGCACGACGGTGCGGGTCGGAGGGCCCCATCTCCTTGCCGAGGCGCGCGTCGACGAGCTGCCGGCGGCGGAGCGGTGGCGGGCGGATGGGGCGATCATTCTGCACGTGCTGCAGGATGGACGGGTGATCGGCGCCCTGCGACTCGCCGACGAGGTGCGCCCCGAATCCCGCGAGGCGGTCGCAGCGCTGCACGCGCTCGACGCCCAGGTCGTCATGATCACGGGCGACGCGGAAGCCGTCGCCCGCTCGGTCGCGCGCGAGCTCGGGATCGACCGCTGCTTCGCGGGGGTGCGCCCGGAGGACAAGGCCGCGAAGGTGCGCGATCTGCAGGCCGAGGGCCGCCGGGTCGCGATGGTGGGGGACGGCGTGAACGACGCGCCCGCGCTCGCGCAGGCCGACGTGGGTCTGGCGATCGGCGCGGGCACCGACGTGGCCATCGCCTCCGCGGGGGTCATCCTCGCGGGGGACGATCCCCGCTCGGTGCTGTCGGTGATCGAGCTCTCGCGCGCCGCGTACCGCAAGATGCGCCAGAACCTCTGGTGGGCGGCCGGCTACAACCTCGTCTCGGTACCCCTGGCCGCCGGCGTGCTCGCGCCGATCGGCTTCGTGCTGCCGATGTCGGTGGGAGCGATCCTGATGTCCCTGTCCACGCTCATCGTCGCCCTCAACGCGCAACTGCTGCGCCGCCTCGATCTGCGCCCCGAGACCAGTACGCGGACGATCCTCGCCCGCTCTCAGCAGTGAAGGAAGCCGGAGTCATGACCCCCATCTCGACCACGCCCCCTGCGGACACTCAGGATGCGACCGCCTGCGATCACAGCGAGCACGGCTACATCTCCGACAAGGCCCGCTACCTGGCGCGACTCAAGCGCATCGAGGGGCAGGCGCGGGGCATCCACCGCATGGTCGACGACGAGCAGTACTGCATCGACATCCTCACGCAGATCTCCGCGCTGACCAGCTCCCTGCAGGGCGTCGCGGTGGGTCTGCTCGAGGATCACCTGCGGCACTGCGTCGTCGACGCCGCTCGCGTCGGCGGGGACGTCGCGGAGGAGAAGCTGCGAGAGGCCTCGCAGGCCATCGGCCGCCTCGTGCGCTGAGCAGCGCCCCTGGTGCCGCGACGCGCACCGCTGCATACTGGGGGCATGAGCTCCCATCGCGGCAGACACGTCACCCGCACTCTGCTCGGCGCCGCTCTGGTGTTCGCCGGCGTCGCGCACCTCACGTTCGCGCGCACTGAGTTCCGAGCGCAGGTCCCCGAGTTCGTGCCGCTCGATCCCGACACCACCGTGGTGGCCTCCGGTATCGCAGAGGTGGCGCTCGGCACCGCGGTGGCCGTCGCTCAGGGGCCGCGCGCCCGCCGCGTCGGCGCCCTCGCGGCCGGGTTCTTCATCGCGGTGTTCCCGGGCAACGTCTCCCAGTACGTGCACCGCCGCACGGCGTTCGGCCTCGACACCGATGACAAGCGGCTGGCGCGTCTGTTCTTCCAACCGGCTCTCGTCGCCCTCGCCTGGTGGTCCACGCGCCGCTGACGCCGGCGCCCCCTCCGGACCGCGGCATCGCCGGTCGCCCGGCCGCCCGGCCGCCCGGCCGCTCCGCGGTAGGAGCCGACCGGTCGACCGCACACGGTTCGAGCCGGCCGGTCGACGCGCAAGCCCCTGACGGGCCGGGATCCGGATTGATACGGTGGCAGGCCACCGTGAACCGGTGGCAGGCCACGACGAAGGGACGAGACCCATGGACACCCGCCCGAGCATCGCCCGTCAGATCCTCGCATTGATCGCGTTCGTCGCGATCGTGGCGATCGTCGCCGCGCTCGGCTCACTCGCATCGGCGTCCAACGTCGACGGCTGGTACGCCGGAGTGGAGAAGGCGCCGTGGGATCCGCCCAATTCCGTGTTCGGCCCCGTGTGGTCGGCGCTGTACCTGGTGATCGCGCTCGCGGGGTGGCTGGTCTGGCGCGCCGGCTACCGGGCTGGTCGCCCCAATGCCGCGCGCGGCGCGCTCGCGCTGTTCGTCGCTCAGCTCGTGCTGAACGGGCTCTGGGCCCCGGCCTTCTTCACCGCGTATCCGATCCTCGGCCCGCCCGCCTGGTGGATCGCGCTCGCCGTGATCATCGCGCTCATCGCCGCGGTGGGGGCGTTCGCGCTCGCGGCGCGCGCGAGGTCGCGGGCCGCGGCCTGGCTGATGCTCCCCTACCTCGCCTGGCTGCTCTTCGCCACGACGCTGAACATCGGCATCATCGCGCTCAACTGAGGCCGCATCGCCTCAGTGCGTGATGGTGGTCTGCTGATAGAGCGCGAGCCTGGGCCTGCCGTCGATGCGGCGGTAGACGCTCGACATGAGCGCCACGAACGGCTCCGGCAAGTCTGCGCGCGTCGCTTCGGCTCGATAGACGAGGGCGGCCCCATCGTCTCCGACCGGGATCAGCCGCGCATCGGCGATCGCATACGAGTCCCAGCCGGGTGCTCCATCCAGCGAACTCGCGACATCGTCACGGGTCATCACCGCACCGTTCACGAGAATGAAGACGGCCTCCGCGGTCATGAGCGGCCCGTAGAAGGTCCCGCCCCGGGATTCGCTGAGCGCACGCCACCCGGCGTTCTCGACCGCGAGGAGCTCGTCCACCGTGAAGCCGCTCATGCGCCCATCGTACCCGGCAGGTGCAGAACGCCGTCGACGTCTGCTCGCGGACCGCGCCCGCGAGCCCGCCACGGTCTCCCCAACAAGAACGCCCGGATCCACTCGCTGTGGATCCGGGCGTTCGCGATGTGCGGAGACATCACAGTGGTCGGGATGACAGGATTTGAACCTGCGACCCCGTCCGTAAAAAGTCCTGATCACGATTAATTTCGAGACCATGCGGATGACTACGGTTCCCTATTGTTGGTTAGGGGTGTGGCGTTACGCCAGTTCCGAGTGTAGCCGGTCGATTCGGGGTGGTCACGGTTGATTTCCATGGCTTTTGTGTGGCCCGTAGCCGAGCGAGCACCCGTTGCGCCGGGTATCCCGACTACGCTTCGGCATCCAAGAATCAAGCTCGCGGCTTCTTGCCACCGTGGGCGGTGGCGGGGACTTCAAGACGGAGTCGATCTCCTCTGACGCCTAGCCAGGCAGGCGCTATTCATGCGATCAGTGACAGAGGGTAAGAGCGTGATGTTAGTCGCCAGGCGGTTCGATGCGTGCCGGATGACAGCCCGGAAGGAGACGTGAGCTTCAGGGAGATGGCTGCTCCCTGAGGTGCGTTCAGCGTCGATACGGCCCACCACCTGCGCCGTGTCCGACAACCGGCTTCAGAAGAGACTAGCCGTCAAGATAAGGACTGTCGTAGCACGATACCCTTGGAAGGGTCAGAAGATTGGCACATCGTCGTAGCAAAGGAGGAACAGCACATGAGTCTTGACAAGAGTGAAGCGGCGGCGCTGAGCCGCCTTTTCTCCGCAACGGTCCTCCGAGATCTTGGTAAGCAGGCCCGTTCTCCGCTATTCACGCGACTGCTCGATCACACCCGCTTCGCCACCTACATGTCACCCGAGGCGACGGTCGGAACCGTATTCGACGAGGCATTCGAACTGCTGAGCAAGTCCAGGTTTCGTGATGACTATGTCTATCGCGCCGCGATCACAGAGAAGATTCTTCTGGGCAGGCACAGCCTAAATACCGCAACGTTACTGAACGAAGTTCGCGCGGGATCGTGCAAAGCCGATGTTGTCGTTCTCAACGGAACTGCGACAGCATACGAAATAAAGTCTGAGCGAGACTCTCTAGCCCGGCTACGAAACCAAGTATTCAACTACCGGCAGGTTTTCGCGACCGTGAACGTGGTGGTCAGCACGTCGCACCTTTCCGAAGTTCTCAAGGCCACACCCGAGGATGTTGGAGTTATCACGCTATCCGAGCGTTTCAGGTTCCAAACGTCACGCGAAGCGCAGAATCGCCCTGAGCGTATTGTCCCCAGCATGGTCCTTGAAGTCCTACGTGTTGATGAAGCTGCTGCGGTCCTGACGGGTCTCGGGCAGGAGATTCCTGCCGTGCCGAACACTCAGATTCGCTCCGAACTTGACCGGATCTTTGCAGAGCTAGATCCGGCTGCCGTCCACGAGGAAATGGTCAAGATCCTCAGAGCAAGTCGCTCCCAGGCCAATCTAGCAACCTTCATCGGTTCCATACCCGCTTCGATTCGCGCGGCCTCCCTGGCCGCAAAACCAACCCCTAAAAGCAGAGCTCGCATCAAGGAAGCCGTTGATACTCCGCTAACTGAGGCTCTTGCCTGGAAGTGAGGACCAGATGTACTACCCGTATTTCCGAGGTAAGCAGTTCGAGCTGATAGCCATTCGTGAGTCGGCGAATCTGATCGCCGACTCGGGTTTTGTTCCGATCATCGAGCCGGTGCGCGAGTCGCTGGGAGGCCTGGAAAAGGCTCTTAAGGCTTTGGCTGATGTCGGTGCTGAGGCGGTCGTGGTGGTTAACCCACGCCACGGTGACCATCGCGAGAACGGTGAGAACATTGCGGGTCTTCTTGAACAGGAATATCGAGGGAACGATGCGATAAGCGCCGGGATCCTCCTCACGAGTGAAACAAACGCGAGTCGCGCGTTGAGCTTGACCAGAAACTTCAGCGCGGCTGGAACCACCTTGATACATGCAGGATTTACCGAATCTCGGGCATTGTCTGATCAGCTTGCAAGTGATGCAACACGCTTCCGCAACATCTTCTTAGAAGACCAAGCGAATCGCCTCTACAGGAGACACTTCGTCGGAAAACCAAGGGTTCTGGTTGGCGATGGATTCGTTCAGATGAAGAACGCAGACTACCCACCAGTCGAGACCTTCTCAGACCTACACATCACGTACCCAGAGCAAGGTATGGACGGATATGGCGATTTTCTCACGGTCGGTGATAACTACAGTGAGGGCGGCGGCCCCGCTTATGCGGTTGCCATCCACCTGACTTTCATTGACCCGGATCAGGATGACGCAATGTTCGTCTATCACTTCAAGTCCGACACAAACGATACCCCAACCGATCCCGCGGGAAAGTTCGCTCAGGCCCTGGGCAAGCTGGTCGCGAAACTCGATTCCGGCAATTCAAACTTGCTCGAAACTAGCGCGGTTCTTGAGTTCCGAGACCTGCATGAGAGAGGTCATTTCCCAGGATTGGGATATGTCAAGAAGCTCTCTATTAAGCACCACCTAGAGACACTTGCCGAGTTTCACTCTGCCAACAGCAATGGTTAAGAAGTACTGTTGTGCAGAATGTTTCGGGGATCCAGGCCTGACCCGGAGCATCATCCCCAAGGTTATCGCTGACGGTACGGGTCAGCCCCGTCAAGGCGACTGCGGTTACTGCGGAACAAAGAACACCACTACTATCGACCCTTCCGCGTTGAGTCAGTGGTTTGAGATGGTTCTCGATTGCTATGTTCCTGACGACGGAGGTAGGTCTCTGGCGGCTCTGCTCGCAGACGACTGGCGACTTTTTGATCACCCTGCAATGGATGAGGCGCACGCCAAGGAGCTTCTCGCGGAGATCCTCAATGATGGTGAGATCGTTCGGAAGCCCTTCGTCCCCATCGACTTACTGTTCAATGAGACGCCTCAACGCTGGGATGACCTCCGTGACGAGATGATGCACCGTAACCGTTGGTTCCTTGATGAGCCAATTGATCTCGACCGCCTGGCTGAACTACTGGAACAGTTAATCGCGCCACCAGATGCGCTCACGGAGATCACCAATTCGTGGCATCGCTCGCGCTTACTCTCTGACGACGAGCCTTTTCCTCTCGACAAGATGGGCGCCCCGCCTCCTCACCTCGCAGGACACGGACGCGCGAATCCAGCAGGAATCCGGTATCTGTATCTCGGCTCGACCGCTAAGACGGCAGTTGCCGAAGTACGTCCCCACACCGGAGAGAAGGCGTGCGTCGCGATCTTCAAGGTGCCTTCCATCCTCGCTGTCGACCTCCGAGACCCTCGACGAAGCGCCTCCCCTTTCATACTCGAGAACGCAGAGCAGATCGCAGCACTCCGCTCTGGTCTGCCGTTGCTGGAACGACTTGGCGAAGAACTTACGAAGCCGGTGCAACCCAGCAGCGCTGCGTTTGAGTACATACCAAGCCAGTACTTGTGCGAGTTCATCAAGAAGCGTGGATATCAAGGCGTTATCTACCGGAGCTCCGTTAGCGAGGGGGTCAACTTGGCTCTCTTCTTTCCCGAACTCGCTTCTCCGGTAGAAATAAACGTCCTCCATGTAGACCGCGTGACGGTCGACATTGCAAGTGCCTACTGAACTGGATCAGAATCGCATCACCTGTGCTCTCTGAGCGACCACACGTCTTTCAATAGATGCGCGCGAACCTACCGGCCCCCGAATCGCCCCGCAACAGTCTGTCGGATACTGCCGCACCGGGCACCTAAAGCGGAGGCTCCGAGTGCATTTCTCGCAAACCTCGTTTTGAGACGCCACCCTTCTTGCAAGTCGAGGCTGATGGTAATGCCTAAGGCGCTCGACAACTCAGGGATGACCGCGCCAGCGATACGAGAGATTCAGAAGAAAACTGGCCGCTCTGGAGCCAGAGCAGGGGCCTAGAAGATCGGAAGATTCAGCAAGTTGTTCGTCCACTTGCCATCCGCATAGGTCCGCAAATGCGGCTGCCCAGACTGCGGACGGACAGCCCCAACATTCACGCGGCTGGGCCCGCTGCCAACGTAGGCAGTTCCGTTCTTGTTATCGATCCAGTCGACCAATGTCGGCTTGTCACTATCCCCGGTGTTGCCATCGCTTACGTTCTTCCATTTGTACCGGACGAACTGATCTTCTGTCCTAGACGTACTTCCGAACCGAACGTGTGTGATCTCAATAGCCATGATTTTCACCCTTCCTGCGACGCCACAGTGGTGCCGCTGAGTTGATGATGGCAGTGACCACCGACATTCCTCAGAGCTGCGGACCCCCAACCTCCACGAGCCTGACTCTCAAACCTCGTTTGCAAGACGCGTGGTAGCTCTGGGAAGTGGTTGGCGAGCGGCTTGGGTGGGGTGATCGCAGAGCTGTGGTCCGGTCAAGATTTGATGTAGACCGAGGGCGTGCTCGAGGCGACGAGAGAGGCTGGGTATCCGGACCGCTTAGGTCTACAGTGATCAATGATAGAGTGAACATGTTCACTGAACATATTCACTTAAGGGTCACTTCAAATGATGTCGAAACGCGAGCAACTCAAACAAGCGACACAGCAACGAATCATCGACGCTGCGGGGCAGCTATTCCGAGAGTATGGCTTTGCCGAAACAACGATCCGAGAAATCGCGGAAACCAGCGGTGTCAGCGTCGGCAGGGTGATGGTGGTCGGAGATAAGAATGACCTGCTGATCCATGTCTTTGACGAAATGATTGCGACAGAGCATGCGAAACGGGCGGACTCTATTGTTCAGGCAAATGCCGCTGCACGCAGTACTTGCAGCGATCGCTTACTCGTCTTAGTTGGACCATTCGTCACGCTGTTCACAGCTAACCCCGTCTTGGCTCGTTGTTACGCGTCGATCCTGGTTTCCGGAACTCACGAATCAATCCTGTTCACTGAACTCGCCGCTCGACTCAACGAGGAGTTTCATGCAGCAATAACACTTCACGGATGTACCACGCCTGTTGCTGCTGCACCGAAAGCCCGTGCACTGTACTTTGCCTACATCGGCACGCTATTCACCTGGTCGGCCAAGAACTCGTCTGAAGCTGCGGAACTTCTCTCAAGTCTCGGGGCAACGTTCGCCACAATCTGCAATTGCAAGGAGTAACCCAATGATCCTCATGCCCGACCAGTGGTGGCCTCCGGCTGTTCTTGCGCTCGTGCTGCTCAGCGATGCGGCGATGTCGGTGCGTCCGCCCAAGTTCATTCGCGACTGCCTCGACGGAGTAGGGTTCCCACGCGAGTGGTGGTGGACTCTCATCGTAATCAAGACGCTCGCCGTGATCGGGCTCATCTTGGGGATCTGGGTTCCGGGCGTCGCTTTCGCCGCAAATATCGGTGTGATCACGTACTTCGCATGTGCCGCCGTCGCTCACATTCGTGCTCGCTTCATGGGGTCGGCGTTCTGGCTGAACTGCCTCGGCTTCCTGGCGCTCTCTATCGCGATGCTTGTGTTCTCACTCGTGCTTTGACAGACGAGCGGGCACCCATTCTGGCTTGGGCACCGCCGCAATCTACGGTGATGGACTGGCCTGCGCACCTATCTGCTGGCGCCAATAGCGACCACGCCGAGTAGGGAGCCACGATGACACTTTTGCAAGCGACGGCTTCTGGCCGCGCTGTTCCAACGATGCGTGTGAATCGGGAAATCTCTGGTGCCGTCGAATCGACGGCACCAGAGATTGGGTCATATCGCTTCAGCGGGTCACGACAGCTGATCGCCCGGCAATGCGGTCGAGTCGGATCGACTCCACCGTGTGCCCCAGAATACGGTGGTGCCGATTCGGCACCACCGTGGAATCCTGGCAAAGGTCCCATTTTCCCGCGGCCACTGCTATCGACATGATTCGACACTCTAACCCCGATTGACGAGGGTTGCTAGAGCAAAAGCCCACCGAGCACCACCCGCCTAAGACTGCTCCGGTCAGCAGACTTGAACCGTGACGCTGACTTCTACGGTTTCGCAAACGCCCGCTCGAGAATCCGCGCTGTGGCAGGGTCGACCATTTCGTTTCGCCGGATGTAGTGCTGGATCGTGATGCGCGGGTCAGCGTGACCGAGCAGCTCAGCTGCGAGTTCGGTGCTCGCCTCGTCATTGATCGCAGTGGCGACGGTGCGCCGGAAGGTGTGCGGGGTGATCCCGCTCAGTCCCGCGAGTGAGAGCGCTTGCCGAAGCTGGCGTCGCACATTCGCAGACGTGAGTGGGGTGCCCTCCCTGCTGCAGAAGAGCAGCGCTTCTGGAGATGGATCGGTGAGCTTGCTCAAGCGGCTGCGCACCGCTTCGGCGGTGAATGAGGGCACCGCGGTGGTGCGCTGGGACTTCGAGGTCTTCGGGTGATCTTGCCGTTGAACGGGTTCGCCTTTGGGTGTGATGATCGTGCCGGTGATCGACATCAACGGCTCTGTGGCGGTCATGTCGATGTCCATGCGGCGGAACGCGAGTGCCTCACCAATACGTGCTGAGGTTCCGAGAAGTACCTCGACGATCTGCCCCAGCTGTCCGTCCGGTTTCGGCCCGGAAAAGGAAAGGTCCGTCTCCCAGTGTGCGATGGCCGCGCGGCAGGCGTTCACCTCGGTCGGCGTCATTGCGTCGGGGGTGCCTGCGGTCGGCGCAATCGTGCAATGCTATCCATGGGGTTGCGCGGCAGCACCTCGTGCCGGACAGCCAGCCCGAACGCGAGCCGGAGTACGTTGCGGGCCTGCTTCGCCCGGTTATGGCTTTTGCGTGCAAGCTCCTTGATGAGGCGGTCGCAGCGGGCGACCCCGATCTCGCGGAGCGTGAAGTCCTTGAATGCCGGCGTCACGAGCGTGCGCATGTTGCGTTCGTAGAGATCCTTCGTGCCCCTCGACAGGTGGTCGTCGAGTGCGAGGTCATCGAGCCAGTACGTCACAAGCGCCGGGAACGGGCTGTCCGGGGTAAGGAGCGTCGATGTGGGCTGGAATTCGCTTCGGGCAGCGAGCTTCGTCTTGAGCGCGGTTTCGGCAGCCTTCTGCGTGGCGGCCGTGGCCTGGACGAGGCGCGTGGCGCCGTCCCAGTCGCGGAAGTTCGCGCGAGCCTGCACGTTCCCGCGTTTGCCGACGACGAACCAGATGTCCCCGAAGGTGCCGATGGGAAGACGGGGGCGGCTCATCGCGCTACCTCCGATCCTGACTCGGAGTACCTGACGTGGCTTCGCGCTGTTCCTCCATCCAGGAGCGCACGTCGCAGAGCGCGAACTTCAGGTGCTTCCCGAAGCGATAGGCGCGGGGCCCGAGCCCGCGAGTGCGCCAGTCGTAGATCGTGGAGAGCGGCACGCCGAGATAGTCGGCAAGCTCCGTGATGTCGAGGAGCGGTTCGAGACGGGGGTGCGGGGGCGGTGTGGCTGCCATGAAGATCAGGTGCACTGCGTCGGCACCGACGACGATCAACGAGCAGCAACCGCAGACAGCCAGAAGGCTGACCTGCCGATAGGTCTACGAGGAGCAGTTCTACATGGGTTTTACGTGGCCGGTTCAAGTTCTACAACCTAAAAAGTCGCGGAAACCGTGAGGTTTCCGCGACTTTCCTGGTCGGGATGACAGGATTTGAACCTGCGACCCCGTCTTGCATCAAAGCTACGATGCCCGACCCAGCAAACCGGCTCTATTCCGACCGATTCCTAGACGATATAAGGCATCGGGTGATACCTCTGCCTCCGAGTATAGCCGGTCAGTTCCGGTCGCTCACGGGTCATTGAGATGGGTAAAACGTGGTCGGACAAGAAGCCTGCCACAGCCTTATCCAACGGTGTCTGCCGTTATTTTCTCGTCGCTCTGGTCTTGGTCGTTCTCGCGAAGGCCGATCAACGTGTAGGTGCGCGTCACCTTCCCCGTCGCAAGCTTGACTGCTGTCTTCTCGGACAGATGCAGCTCAACTCGAGAAAGGGTATGAGGGGCGAGTTCACGCAGTTGGTCATCAGTGGCTTTGAAGCGCAAGCGGGTGTCGTCGGCTTGGGTCAGCTCCTGCTGATGATCCTGGCTCACGGTCGACAGCGTTCCAGACACGGTGATGTCCTTGATTTGAACGCTTGATTCTTTTGCAAGACCTCGGAGGAACCGTGCCGCGCTTGACGAGATCTGAGCCGAACGCTGCCCTCCATTGCCGTTCAGCCATTCCAGCCCCAGACCAACGCCTTCGGACAAGAGTGTCTCCGTGAGGTTGAACAGATGACTTGCCGTGCGGGGACCGACCTGTTGCAGCATCTCTGAGAGCTTCTCGGGGTCGTCTTCAGAGGACTGAGCTGAGTTCAGAATCTCGATGAGGCGAGTTACTGAGCTATCCAGCAGCGAGCCTTCATGCGCCATTTCAGGAAACGCGCCTTCTGAGGGCGGAGGTGACTGCAAAGTGAAGACCACTGAGCCTGGCGCAACAGCCGGAGACAGCGTGAGCCGTGTGGACTGGATGATGTGTGCAGGAAGCTGACCCACCAGGCCTTGATGATCGCTCAGCGTTGCCCCGATAGTGCTCAACGCATCTTGGATCGCAATCAGAGCCTTTGCCGCAGGTTTTACATCCATTGAGTGATGATCGGTTGCGGCACCAAAAAACCGTGCGCGAAGCTTCTTCCGGGCAGGGCTGAGCATCGGGTCAACGGCCGCACCCAGAGCATTGAATGACTCAGCGGTGATGTCCTGACCTTCGAGGGCGGACTCCAGTTCCGGATCCTCCAGGGCATTGAGCATGTCTTCTACAGACATGCGCTTCTTTTCTGAAGTCGTCAAAGAGTCACCTCCAAGTAGCCTCTCACCGGCTTGCTGCTCAAGCCGCCGTTATTGTTTCGAATCCTCTGCCACCAATCATCCCACGCACCTCGTGCAGCAAGATAGTGGACGGCTTTATCTGCAACCCAATCTTTCTCCCACGGATTCTCGAACTCTTCGCGGACGAGGATGAACGGTTCGACCTTCAACCCAAACTTCTCACGCACATAGTCTTTGCGCTTCAGTTTGAGCAGTTTGGCCTGCTGAGTCTTGCTCAGTCCGTTGAACACTGTCTGGTCAAGAACGAAAAGACAGTCGATGTCACCCGGATCAGTCTTGCTGGAAGTGAAGCTGCCACCGATCCAGACAACCTCGATCAGATCGTTCGCGAACGACCTGAACAGCTCGACTACCTGGGTGAGATCGTCGTAGATCTCTTGACGCACGGCAGACGTCTTGAATGCGGCATCTGCGACAAAGGACTGTTGAAACTCTGTGAGATCACAGCGATGTCTCCCCAAGGGAAGGTGCCCGTCAGTCGTCAACGAGGGGATCATGATCCCCAAATCTACCAGCGTCTCGGGTATCTTCTGTCGAGACCACCGCGCGGCGGTATACTAATGCAGTACAAGATGTTTTCATCTTGGCTTATTTGCCCCGTAGAGGGTGTGGCTGATCGGTTTCAAGTCGAGAAGTTCTTACTCAAACTCACATCGCCGCGAGTGAACAAGGATTTCTCATGCTGCTCAACCTTACTGCCGCTACCTCGATCGGCACCCACAATCTTCTCAAGAAGTACGCGCCGTCGAACCGGCTCCTGTTCGACCTCCTGCAGCGCACCGACCGCTACTGGAGTCTCAGGGTCTCGCTGTACTCGCTGCCCTACTTCTTCGGCGCGTGGATCGTTCGTCTCGCTATCGAAGCGGGCGGGCCGGGATGGTTCCACCTGCTGTTCCTTCTCCTGTTCTGGAACGGGATGAAGTTCATCTCATACTGGCCCCTCGACTTGGTGCGACGTCTGATCGTCCGCGCTCGTCGGGTGATGCGCAAGGTAGCTCCTGAGCATCGCTGAATCTAGTTCTCGGTTCTCCACCCTCACCTCTGTTCCACACGCGATTGGAGCAGCACGATGGAGAACCGCGAGTTCTACGAGAGCATCACAAGCGAGCGCATGGCCCGTGCCGTCATCGCTTCAGTGGTACCGTCCGAGGACAGCACCACCGCCACCGCGCTCCACCATGCCGGGAACGGACTGGAGGCACTGCGCCTCGCGGTCGGTGATGATCCGATTCCCTCGGTTGGCGCACCGCATGCGCTCCTCTGGCGTCGACGCTTTGACATCGCAGACATCGACACGATCCGCACCAACCTCGATCACGGAGAAGCAGAGGGCCAACAGGTTCTGATTCCTGGCGACCCGGACTGGCCCGCATCGCTCGCCGTCCTGGGCCGCTTGGCCCCGATTGCGCTCTGGGCACAGGGCGATACGAGCCTGCTTGCAGATCCTCCTGCGAGTCGTGCCGCGTTCGTCGGCGGTTCCGAATGTTCTCCGTATGGGTTCGAGGTCGCATCCGATCTGGCCGAGTGGATCGGGGCCGATGGCCGTGCCGTGGTCGCCATGCACGAGACCGGGATCGCAGAAGCCGTCACGCTCGGCGGGCTTCGTAACACCAACAAGGTGATTACGGTGCTGCCGCACGGGCTAGATCAGGAGACGGACGGCCTTGACTACCTCCGCAATAAGGTCGCAGGCGTCGGGCTGTTGGTCACCGACCGTCCTCCCGGTGCGCCGTTGTCGACGCGGAGCCACCGGATTCTCGCGGCACTCGCAGGGGTGACCACCGTGGTCGAAGCACAGCCCCGATCCGATGCGATGATGGCCGCGTCGATCGCGCGCGACTGCGGCCGCGAAGTCGGCGCAGTCCCCGGCAGAGTCACCGACAAAGCCAGCGCGGGTAACAACGAGCTTCTCCGTCAAGGCGGGGCGCGTCTGGTCGCTGACGGCTCGGACATCGCCGACCTCCTCGACAGGAACTCCTACCGGATTGACATGTACGCACTCATGAGCGGAGCACCGCACCGCGAAGTATCGGCAGCATCCGGGCCGAGGCGCTGAGGAGCCCAAATGATCGAGAACCGACGGAGCCACGTTAAGTACGAGCTCAAGAACATCACTGATGAACGTCTCGCGCGGATCGCCCTGTGTCACCTCATGCCCAGCGGCAATGAAATGACCGGCGCACTCCTTGAGGGGTACGGAGCGGTGCAGACGCTGCGGTTCGGTCTGGGTGAGCGGCCACCTGGATACGATCAGACGACGCTTCGTGTCTGGCGACACCATTTCGCCCATTACGATCCTGCTGAACTGGGGCAGGGCATCGAACTCGCACAGAGGCACAATCTTCGTGTATTGATTCCCGGCGACTCAGAATGGCCGTCGGGTCTGAACGACCTTGATCGGCAAGCGCCCTACGCACTCTGGGCTCGAGGCGGCAATCCAGAGATGCTCACGCGGGCGCTCCCGGAACGAGCTACGTTTACCGGTTGGCGAGCTGCGTCAAGCCACAGTCTCTTCAACACTGATCGCCTCGCTACAGGTATGTCACAAGAAGGAGTGACCGTTGTGGCGACCTCATTGCCTGGAATCGGGCGCATGGCACTTGCAAGCACGCTCGGACAACCAGGTGGAGCGATAGCGACTTTCGCCAAAGGTCTTGATATGCGCAATGAGCGCCTCCCGGATCGCTTCTTTGATCGGGTTGCGGCGAACGGCATGCTACTGAGCGAAACCCCGCCTGGCCGCACCGCTTCAAGAGACACACTTCGCGGACAACTTCGCCTACTGGCCGCGCTCTCCGCGATGACAACGGTGGTCGAGACAGCACCCCGGAGCGAAGTCATGAAAGTCGCTGCAATCGCGCTGAATCTCCGCCGGGTAGTCGGGGCCGTACCCGGCAAAGAAGGCTCGATCGGTGCAGACGCTTCAAACGAACTCCTGAGTGGAGGTCTGGTGCGGGATGTCACGACACCAGCCGACATCCTGCGCGGCCTCGAAGCATTCGGCAGGAAGCAAGCCTTCATCACCGCGGTTCTTGCAGGGCCGAGCACATCGGTGCAGACAGCCACGACTGCCCGGTCAGATCAGCTCCAACACCGATCAAGTCCCGCCGAGATTGCTCGCGGCCCGTCTCGTACTGCCCTAGAACCACGTTGAAATGGGCAGCAACGCGACCAGCAGCAGAACGGAGAGGTGATGGAGCTCAACGGCCAGCTCGCATTCGACTTCGAAGAGTTCGAGCGCGAAGACGCACGCAACAACCTCGCCTCATGGCAGGGCGCACCCCTGCACTTCACCACGGACTACTATCCTCCGGCAGAGCTAGACCGTGCCTTCCAGCACTGGCAGTTTCTCTACGGCAACTTCGCCTCCATCCCGCACAGTCATATGTCATCGAGCCGCGGCAGTCGGGAACGCTACCAGCTTCGGAGACCACTCCATCGCGACGTTCTCGGCCGAGCTCCGACCCGATCACGGCCAGCTGGGGCCTGGAGATCTGCTCTATCAAGCGAACTGCGAGCCCTGCGGGTGGCATTCCGTGAGCAATACGGAGAACGATGTCGTCGAGGCTTGGCACGATCATGGCGTACCGGGCTGGCGAGAACTCCCCATCATCCCAGCGCAAATCCGGGTGAGCGACGGGAGCGGTGGCCTCACCAAGATTGCGAGGGCCTGGATCGCCAAGCACTACCCGACACACATGCAGATTCCTGGCGCTCCGATCATCACTGAACGAGCCCGATATGCGACTCGGCATGTCAATGGGCGCTCCCCCTGGGGCGGCTACGACATCGCCTCGGTTGCCCTCGACCGCTCCGACCCCGAACTCGAGCGCCTTGAGCCTCCACCCCACCGCGCGGGCGCGACCGCGCTCGAAGCAGCACCGCCACGGAGACCGGCCGGCACGCATAAGTCGCCTGCCGTGCTGAGCCGCTGAACCGCGTGAGTTCCTGCGGATCAGTTGCCCGAACCATACCTCTGGGGTGTATCGAGCACCCTTGGAGGCCACCATGTCTGAACGGTTTGCCCTTGCCCGCATCGACGACGAGCGTACGGCACGGGTCGCGCTGAGCTACATCATTCCGCTCGGACACGAGATCACCGGCGGCCTGCTCCAGGCTCACGGGGCCGTGCAGACGCTGCGATTTGCACTCGGCGAGCAGCCGAGGGGTCTCGATGCGGCGGCACTGGCGTACTGGCGCAACTACTTCTCCGCCTACAATCCTGCGCATGTCGACCGGAGTGTGCAGTTCGCCAGAGAGCAAGGGCTCACGCTCGTCACTCCCGATGATGCCGACTGGCCGACCGCGCTCGACGCGCTCGGGTCACGGGCGCCTTACGCGCTCTGGATCAAGGGCTCCCGGCCCGAACTGCTGACGCGTCCACTCTCTGAGCGGGTCTCGATCATCGGGGTACGTTCCGCGTCGGGCCGTGGCATGTACGACGCCGATCGGCTTGCGGTCGGGCTCAGCTTGCAGGACGTTACGATCGTCTCGACCGCTTCTCCTGGGATCGCTCGCGCTGCGCTTTCTGGCCCGCAGCGTGGGCCTGGCGGCGCGATCACGGTATTGACCCATGCGCTAGAAGACCCGGACGCGATCACGCCGAACGGGTTTCTCGCGTCTATCGGGGAGAACGGGCTGCTCGTGAGCGAGTGCCCGCCGGGGAGAGCGCCCGGCCGAGACTCGTTACAGAGTCAGCGGCGGATCGTTGCGGCGCTCTCGGCGGTCACGACGGTGATCGAGTCGGGGCCGCAGGGTGAGGCAGTGCAGACCGCACGCATCGCGAGCGCACTGCACCGGCAGGTCGCCGTGGTCGAAGGTGAGCCCGGTTCGATCGGCAATCTCGGCCCCCGGCTGCTGCTCGAGGAGTACGGAGCGACCCCGGTGCGGAACCGGGATGATGTGGCGACGCTCCTGACCGTCAAGCCGCTTGCCGCGCTTTCTGATCTGATGCCGCAGGCGAATCGTGCGACCTCACCGAACCCGAGCCCCGAGGCACCAGCAGGGCGGCCACAGCATACGCCTACGAGTGGAGTCCTCACGCTCTCGCGTTGAGCGTGTACATTCAACGCCTTAGAAGAGGGTCGGCCCGTCGTATTTGGGGGCGGCCCGTCGCGCGCTCGTGGCGGTGCGAGCCCGAGTAGCGGTTCGGGGTTCCCGGGGGCTGAGGCGTTCTGCGAGCACGGCTTTCACGTCGCTCCAGAGGTCTGGCCGGTCGAGGTGGCTGTGCTGTTCGCAGCCGCGTCGAAGTTCGGCAATGAACAGAGATCGTCGCTCGGGTGTCGAGAGTTGTTCGTCGTAGAAACCGTGGATGTCGTAGTGCGCGATGAACCCGAAGTGGCCATCGTTGTAGAGGCCGTCGTAGAGCTGCTTTATGAACTTCTCGCGGGGGCAGTCATCTTTGATGAAACGCAGCAGAGTGTTGACGAACCTGGACTTACGTTCAGCAGTGTGCCACTCGGTTGTCTCGAACTGCTCTGGCTGCACCCGTTTCGTGCTGACCACGACGCCCTCCGCTCACGTTGCCTCGGCTGATGGTGACGAGGTGCGCTCTCCGAACCGATCTGCGCTTCGGAGCACCAACGGATTGCAGTAGCCCGGCGCAGGCCTCGTCCGAGTTCCATCACCGGATCGGCCCCCGCCGCTCCCGCGCAGGTGCAGGACGTGACGAGCCGGGCTGCGGCGCTCGGGCGGCCACTTGTCGCGCCCTGGTGAGCGCGGCGGCGGCACGTTCGTGGTCAATCTTCTGCGAGACCTGCTCAGGCTTGGCACCGAGCGGGTCAGGGGCGTCGATACCGTGGCGGTCGCGATACGCCGCGACGGTGATGAGATGGTTTCGCCAGTCAGAGGCCGCGCCCAATTGCGTCGGGGGTGCGCCGACCCCGGCAGCCCAACTCGCAGGATCGGCGAGCGCAGTATCGAGCAGCGCGGCCGCGCGTGCTTCGATGAGGTCGCGGCGTTCGTCGAGTGCGGCCCGCATCTCAGCATCGGTGACGCCGCTCGCTTCGGGGATCAGGCCGACGATCAGGCGGGGGCGCTGGCCGGTTCTGGCTCCGAGTCCGGCAACAGCGCGTTCGAGCCGGTAGTGGAGCACGGAGGCGATGTCGTCAGCATCGGAGAAGCCGCGAGCCGCGATCAGTCGAGGCATGAGCCTGTCGAGCTGATGCCCGTCCGCCTCGGCACGGCGAAGCTCGACCGCCAACGCGCCGAAGGTCTCCGCACCAACGGCTTCAGCAGCTTGCGCGTCTGTGAGGCCCGAGGCTGCGAGGAGTCGCGCCCACCTGTCTTGCTGCGCGGCGGCGGCGATGCTCTCGTACTCTGCCGAGAGCTGCCAGATGCCGCCCCAGCGTTCCTGCTCGGCGGAAATGGTCTCGTGCGCAGAGAGTTCGGCACCGACGTGCCTGAGTACGCCCTCGAGCACGGTGCGGGCAGTAACGTCCGGGTCGGTGCCGGGCAGGTCAACGGTATGCGCCGGGTCGAGCTTGTCCGTGGCGACGTAAGCGATGTTTGAGTAGCGGCCTCGGGTCATGGAGACGTAGAGCACCTCGCGGGTCGTGGTCGCTTCGACGAGCGTGTGCGCAGTATCGACGGTGACTCCCTGAGCACGGTGAGCGGTGACAGCGTAGCCGAGTTCGACGTTTTCTGCGACGTAGGAGGCGGGGAGCATGATGCCGCCTCCGTGTCGCATGGTCGGGGGTCGCACGAACACGGCTCCGTCGTCGCGCACGTTCGTGACGATCCAGCGTTCGCCGTTGCGCACCCAGCTGTGAGCGGAGCGCAGGCGGCGATCGTTCTTGCGCGTGATGATCGTGTCTCCGACGCTTGCACGGGTGCCGTCTGCGAGCGCGACTTCGCGTTCGGCGTCGACGTAGCCTACGGCGATGAGGTCGCGGCGGGCGCGCTCGTTCAGGTCGGTGACGTTCTCGGTCGTCGCGGCGATGAGGATCGTGCCGCGCCCGGCACGCCGGTCAGCCCACCATGCCCGATACGCGGCCTCCGCCATTTCTTCGGTGGTGCCGCCACGGAGGCGCCCGTGCTGTGCGTAGCTGTCGATGACTTTGGGGCGTCCATGACGGAGTTCGAGCGAGGCGAGCTTCTCCCAGTCGGCGGCGAACCGCCACACCTCGGTCAGTTCCGGGGCCTCGGCCGCGCGGTCGCCCACGAGGAGGGAGAACGCTCCACCGACGTCAACGGATTGGAGTTGCCAGGCGTCTCCGACGAGCAGCACTTTCGCACCCGCGAGCTCGGCTTGCCGGGTGAGGAAGTCGAGCGAGTGGGTGCCCGCGAGCGACGCTTCATCGAGGATCACCAACTGGTTCTTCGTGAACCCCTGCCCGGTGCGCTCGAAGACCTCCCGCCATTTCGCGGTGTTCTCGGTCGAGATACTGAGATCAGCCGCGAGCACGTCGGCGGCGACTGAGGACGGGGCAAGCCCGACGACCGAGCCCTCACCGTGCTTCCACTCCCACGCCCGCCTGAGCGTGCCGAGAGCGGTCGTCTTGCCGGTTCCTGCAGGGCCGACGAGCACATCGAGCGTGCGGCCTGAGACAGCGATCCGGGTGAGTGCGTCGAACTGGTCTGGGCCAAGCATGCGGCCCCCAGCATCGGGTTGCGCGGCGATCCGCTCGATCGTGGCGAGCGCGAGCCGGGGGCCGGCCATGTGCCGGGAGCGTGCGAGTAGCCGGTCTTCGGCGGCGAGGAGTTCCGTTGAGGAGTACAGGGTCGAGTGCTTCGGCCGGAATCTTGTGCTGCCGTCTTCGCGCAGGAACTGGGCGGGCGTGAGAGCGAGTTCTGGTGGGGTGAGGCGCAGCGACTGCTGCTCGGCGGCGTCGGCAATCATGCCGACGATGGCTTCCCGATCCTGGGTCGACGCGAGCCTGAGCCACATCGACTGTCGTGCGGCTTCAGCTACGAGGTTCCAGCGCCGCCAGGTCGAGCGCTTCTCACCAATCGTCTCAATCACGGTCGCGGCGATTTCTCTGATGAGGTCGAGCGGAATGTCATCGGCGCGCAACACCGTGGTGCTGCGCCCCGCAACAGGGGCGTGTTGCCACGCAACACGGGTCGCCCACGCTGTTGCGTCTTCTCCGAGGAGCCCGGTTGCACGGTTGCGCCATTCGGTCGTGAGGTCGTCGAGCGATCGCACGTCCTTCTCCGGCCTGGTGCTCAGGGTTGCTTCTTGGAGCATCTTGATCACGGTCGCGGGCTTCGGGCGACGCCCGTGCCGTTCGACGTACTCGGCAATGAGTCGCTCTTTCTCCAATTCGATGTGCCGGGCACGGTTCGAGAACTCCTTGATGAGTTCCTCGGGCACCCCTGTGATCGCCCAGGATGCGTTTCGGCCCGCCCCCTGATCACGCATCTCCCAGTCCACTCCGAGCAGCCTAGTGAGGGTGTCGGCGAACACAGCTTCGTGCAGTTCGCTCAGTGCGACGGTCGCCGCGTGTAAGGGCCTGCCGTCGAGCGCGAGCCATCGCCCGGTCTGCGCCTCCTGCACCTTGTTCGAGACGACGACGTGCGTGTGCAGATACGGGTCGTGGAGGCGGGAGTCGTAGTGGTCATACGCGGTAGCGACGAGACCAGCAACGTCGAGTTGCACGGTGGCCCCGTCCGGGCCGAGCGCACCGCCGCGTGTTGCGGCAACTTCTCGCTCCATGAACTTCAACATCTCCGCAACAGCGGCCTGGTGCGCCTCCCAGATGAGTTGTTGCGTACCCGCATCCGCAACAGCCCACAACACCGACGCGCTTTTCGGGATCGAGAACGTAAAGTCATACGCGGCAACGGCCTTGCGCGGCTTCTTCCCCGCTTCTTCCCCTTCGATCAGCGCGACGGCCTCGGCCAGCGCGGTCGGCGTCAGCGAGCGGTCGAGTTTGCGGACGCGTGCCGCGACCCGCTGGTCGAGCGTCTGAAACTGGCTGTATGGCCTCCCCAATGCCTCGCCGGTGATCGGGTTCCGGCCCATCCCGACGAGGAGTTGGAGCTGCGTCTCGGTCACTTGATCCCCTGCAGCGATCAGGCCGTCGGCGAGGCCCGCCAGACCGGAGCCGAGCCACCGACCGGGTGGCGATCCCTCTTCGCTGTAGTAGCGGGTGAGCGGGGTGGACATGGCGCGGTCGCCATCGCCGTAGACGACAGATTTCAGCAAGTATTTGTAGCCGTCGCCCGCACTCATGGGCCGCATCGAAACCGTCACGCTGTCCGCCTCCCTCTGAAAGAAGGTGCGCCTTTCGACCCACAGTGGCTTGACTTGCGTAGGCGAAATCGGCGTTCAAGTCAGGCTTGACTCGTGGCTGAGAATCCATGTTTGCAAGATATGTGGGCATTGTTCGGGAGAGGTCAGATGGATCTCCGCGTACTAGAAAAGTCATAGGTGACCTCGCTTCTGTAATCGGAGGTGCTGTGACTGGTGAAGACTGGACTCCGGCACTCCGTAGAAGGCGATGAGACTGTCACATCGTTCGCTGAATGAGGTGGCGAGCTCCCGACTTACGAGCTCGCTGGTGTCGGGAAGTCGGGCGATCGCTTCGTAGAAGCAGCTCAGAGTACCCTACGAGTCCACGGCAGCAACGGCCATACTCCTCGCAGTGCGAAGCTCACACCATCACGCTTGATTATGGTCAAAATGCACCGCCTCAAAGCCCTCCAGGAAGTTTGACTGATATCAGCTAAAGCGTTCCCTGATTCATGAACGACGCTGAATAGCCAAGGGTCTACATCTGTAGGAACTCTCGGAAATCGACTTCGGGCTGACTTCATACGATTCAATCAAGAGAGAGAACGACAATGACGTTGACTCGCACTCCAATCCGTGCCGCCGTGTTGACCCGGGCTGGCAGTGGGCTCGAGATTCAAGACCTTCACATCGATGAGCCTCTGCCAGGCGAGGTTCGCGTGCGCACGCTCGCGGCCGGTCTGTGCCACAGTGATTTGCACTACATCGATGGAACTTTGGCTATCGAGTTGCCCGCCGTATTGGGGCATGAGGTAGTTGGAGAGATCGTCGCTGTCGGCGAAGCGAAAGCGCGGCACCGCATCGGTGAACGTGTCGTGATCACCATCTCCCCCTCATGCGGGCTGTGCTCAAGCTGCGTGGCCGGAAGAGCAACGCAATGCGAGAGATCTGGTGAACTCCGACAGCGTGAGAGACCGAAACTGACTGATGCTCGAGGTGCCCCAGTGAATCTTCTCGGCTCTATCGGGGGCTTTGCCGAAGAGCTGATAGTTCGGGAGTCTGCGGTCGTTCCTATAGATCCCGCTATCCCCGCAAGAGAAGCATGTCTGATCGGATGCTGCATAGCCACCGGCTTCGGTGCCGTTGTACATGCGGCCGGGGTATCTCCACTCGATGCCGTGGCAGTGATCGGGTGTGGGGGCGTCGGAGTTGCAGCGATTCAGGCAGCAAAGATCGCGGGCGCGCGCATCATCGTAGCTATTGATGTACATCAGGCGAAGCTTGATCGTGCACGTTCCTTCGGCGCGAGCCACACGCTTCTCTCAACAGACGGGCTGCGCGATGAACTGGAGCTCATCTGCCCTGGAGGCGTCGACAAAAGTTTCGAGGCGGTTGGTTCACCGCACACTGCCGCTCAAGCGTTCGAAATCCTCGCCAGGAACGGCACCGCGACAATACTCGGTCTCGAGAAACCGGGCAGCCGCATCTCTGTTGATGCTGAGCTTCTGATCGAGGGCGATAGAAAGATTCGCGGTGCCTACATGGGAACGAACCAGCTGCCGAGAGACATCCCCGCCCTCATAAGCCACCATCGTTCGGGTGCCCTGCTATTGGATCGCATGGTGACCTCACGGTGGCGTTTCGAGGAGATCAACGAGGGCTTCGAGGCGATGAAGCAGGCCGATTCTATTCGCGCTGTCATCGAATGGTGACAATCGGCTCCTCAACCTAACCATGCGGAAAGAAGCAAAGATATGACGAGAATCACGGTTCCGATCGTTCCCCTCCGATCCTATGTCGATGGGGCTTGGGTCGACGAGATGGACGACACTCGAAGAACGTTGCACGACCCCAATACTGGGGCGTACCGTCAATCGAAACTCGCGACACGCCCCGTCGATGTCGAGAGGGCGCTCAGAGCGGCCAGAGCCCTGTATGACACGCAACAGCTCGAAGAACTCGGCCTGCGTGCTCGAACGGAATTGATTCTGGCGGTGGCTGACGAGCTCGAACGCCGGCAGGATGAGATTGCGTTGCAGGATTCGATCAACACTGGCGCGCCGCTGACGACCACGAGGATCATCGCATCCTCTCTTGGCGATCGAACACGTGGAGCAGTGCGGGAAGCAGCAGAGCTCGGCGAGTCTGCGGAACTCGGGGAAGCGGGACGACGGGTAGTTTTGCTCCGTCGTGCAATAGGTCCTGCGGTGATCGTCGCGCCTTGGAATGCTCCCACGTTCACGACTGTCGGCAAAGTTGCTGCGGCAATTCTCGGGGGATGTCCGGTCCTGCTGAAGCCCTCTGAAAATGCGCCGAACGGGTGTCAGCTATTCTCTGAAATCCTGGTGCACGAGCTAGAACGACGAGGTTTTCCCGAGGCTTCCTTCCAGCTGATTCAAGGAGGATCACAAGTTGGATCACTGCTTACTGAGGATGATCGGATCGAGGCGCTGTCGTTTACCGGTGGCCTTGGAGCTGGGCGCACTGTCGCCGTAGCGGCAGCTTCGAATCTCAACGTCATGCAAATGGAGCTCGGCTCGAACAATCCGGCGATTGTGCGAGCGGATGCCGATGTTCAACAGACCGCGATCCAGATCGTTCAGGGCATGACACGTCTCAATGGTCAGTGGTGTGAGGCCCCAGGCAAGGTTCTTGTGCACAAATCGATTCACGACAGCCTTGTCGAGGCGATCGGCGTGGAACTCGACAGGCTCGCAGTGGGAGATGCGCTGGATGCCAAGACCCAGGTTGGCCCGATGGCTTTCGAACGGCATCGTCAGGCCTTGCTGCAGGCCGTATCCCGGCTCGAGTCGCTGGGCGGCGAACTCATCGCTACCCAGCGCATGCCCGATCTCGATGGATGGTTTCTCGCCCCCGGCATGATCGTGGGCACCCGACCGGAGGATGCGAATGAGGAGCTGTTCGGCCCGCTGATCACGGTGCACTCGGTCGATAGCGACGAAGACGCCCTTGCACACGCCAATGCCCCTGGCGGGGGACTTGACGGCTTCGTCTTTAGCACCAACACCGAAGCTGCAGTGCGACTCGGATCACGCATTCGTGCAGGCGAGGTGCGGGTGAACGGCACCTTCATGTCCGATCTCGCGGGACATTCTCGCCAGACCTTCTGGGGCACCAGCGGAATTGGTGGACACAGTCCACAGTACGGGGTTCGGTTTTTTGTCGGCGATCGGGTCGTCGGAATTGACCGGACGGATCTTGCACTGTAACGAACGCTCAGATTTCCCCTCGATCGCAGAGTCGATGAGAAAGGTCGCCATGGCGCAAAGCTCACTGCTCAAGTCAGTGATAGACCAGAACTATCCTGTTGTCGCGTATGGAAAGGGAGTGTTTCTCTACGACATCGATGGAAACAAGTATCTGGACGGGTCGAGTGGTGCTATGACGGCAAGCATCGGCCATGGTGTCGAAGAAGTGGCGCAGGCGATGAAAGTCCAGGCCGAGCGCATCGCCTTCAGCTACCGTGCTCAGTTCACCAATCAGCCTGCCGAAGATTTAGCCAGAGAATTGGCTGCCCTCGCACCGGACCATATTAGTTGGGTCTACTTCGTCAACAGTGGCTCAGAGGCCTCGGAGTTCGCCATTCGTGCCGCTCTAGGCTACTGGCGTGACCGCGGCTTGCCAGAGAAGACGAAAGTTCTCGGGCGTCACACGAGTTACCACGGCATGACCATGGGTGCGCTCTCAATGTCAGGACATCCAGCCAGAAGACCTGACTATGGTCCTCTGCTCCATGCTTTCCCTGTTGCGCCACCCGTCCACTCATATCGGTACGCAAGGCCCGGCGAGAGCGAACTCGAGTACGCGGAACGTGCAGCTGCTGACTTTGAGCAGGCTATTCGCGCCGAGGATCCGCAGACAGTAGCTGCGATGATAGTGGAGCCGATAGTGGGAGCTGCGGGAGGAGTTCTCGTCCCTCCCGTCGGATATCTCCAAAAGTTGCGGGAAGTATGTGATCGCCTGAATGTCTTGTTGATTGTCGACGAGGTCATCACTGGAATGGGGCGGACAGGAGATTGGTTTGCCTGTGAGCATGAGGGCGTGGTTCCCGATATGCTCTTGGTCGGGAAGGGACTCAGTGGTGGATATGCGCCCGTAGGTGCAGTGCTCATGCATGAACACCTCATCGAGACAATGCGGGCGCACAGCGGCATCGCGCCTTTCGGTCACACTTTCTCAGCGAATCCACTGAGCATGGCAACATGTCTGGCGGTACTCCGGCTGCTCCAGCGAGAGAGAGTGCTTGACAATGTGCGCCAACGGGGAGCACAACTGGCGCGTGGACTGCGCTCACTTGCCGAGCGCTATCACTTTGTCGACGACGTTCGCGGTAGAGGGCTGCTCTGGGGCTTTGAGTTCGTCACCGACCGGCAGAAGAGAGAAACACCAGATCCCGAGCAGCAGATCTCGTCGGCCTTCGTCGATGTTTGCTTTCGGGAAGGTCTTCTCGTCTATCCGGCTGGGATTGCTCCGTTCAATAATGCCGCGATCATCAGTCCACCGCTTCGGATCACGGAGTGCGAGATCGAGATACTGCTCGAGAAGTTGGATCTCGCGCTCGCACACATGAGTGGCTGCTTCTCGACAAGAGGAGCAAAAGAAAACCCGCCGCGATCTGCCACTTTAGCCTATTCCGAACCGGGTTCAGGCTTATGAGTATCGTCCACGAGCGTTTCCGCGGCATCGAAGCTGCGATTCCAACCATGCATCACAATGAGAGTTTTGGTGCCTGCGACCTTGCCGGTGCGGCGGATCGAGTTGACCACTCGCTGCAGATGGTCGACATCCTCGACTCTGAGACGGATCAAGACGTCCGGGTCGCCGGAGAGGGTGTGAAACTCCTCAGCTCCGGCAATCCGCCTGACGATGTCGGCGACCTCTCCCGTTTCCGTGGAACCACCGAGTCGCACTTCCACGAATGCCTCGAGAGCGCCGCTTCGATGCTCATCGATCACGGCACTATACCCGCGAATGATTCCAAGCCTATGGAGTCGATCAATGCGTCGCTGCACCGGGGCAGCTGTCAAATTGATCATACGTGCTATATCACTCACGGGCAGTCGCCCCCAGCGGCGCAGGATCTCGAGGATCTTGCGATCTGCCCCATCGACTACGACTTCCATTGGTTAAGGATATCATGCGCATCTAGCATGAAAAAGCCGAATAAGGCTTCATTCAAAGCGCAAATACCTTGATCTAGAGAGCTTTCCTGCTGATATCCATCCTTTTAGAACATAGGTGAGTGTAATAGGAGAATGAAACTCCTCCCTCGGAATCTTGAGTCACAGGCGCCATCAGTGCGTGTCGATATCGATGCTCTGCGACGTATCGCGGATCGCGTCCGATGGATCTCCACAGCGATAGTCGATCATGCGAATCGCGTGCGCCCGAATCCATCCGGCGTAAAGGTCGGTGGACATCAAGCATCGTCAGCATCAATGGTCGAAATCATGGTTGCCCTATGGTTCCATGCGTTGCATCGTGACGATCGGATCTCCGTGAAGCCTCATGCCTCGCCGGTGTTACACGCAATCAATTACCTGCTCGGCGATCTCGATGAGCAGTATTTGACAACGTTGAGAGAGATGGGTGGTCTTCAGAGCTATCCGAGTCGCGTCAAGGATCCTGGAACCGTTGATTTCTCAACTGGTTCAGTCGGGATCGGGGCGACGGCACCGATTTGGGCTGCACTCACGCATAGGTATCTGGCGTCGCATGACCGGCGGATGCCATCGGCGAACCGCTTTATCAGTTTGGTGGGCGATGCGGAACTCGATGAAGGGGCGGTCTGGGAGGCGCTGGGTGACCCAATGGTTTCAAATCTTGGCGAGGTGCTTTGGGTTGTCGATCTCAATCGTCAATCACTCGACCGGGTGGTACCCGACATTCAGATCGAGCGCCTGCAGTCCATGTTTGAGGCGCTTGGGTGGGAAACGATCACGCTGAAGTGGGGCAAAACAGTCGCTGAAGTGTATGAGCGTGCCGGCGGACAGGCTCTCCGTGAACGCCTCGAGTCAATGAGTAACGAAGAATATCAGCGCATGCTCCGAGCTGAGCCAAGTGATGTGCGTACGCGCCTGCTCGGCGTTTCCCCTTCAAGTGATCTCCGCACGCTTCTTGAAGCGATCTCCGATTCCGAACTCGCGGCGCTGATTCGAGATCTTGGCGGTCATGACCTCGAGCTGCTGTTGGAGACCTTTGATGGGATAGCTACTGACAGGCCGACCGTCGTCTTCGCCTACACGGTGAAGGGACGAGCCCTGCCCATCGAGGGCCACCCGGCGAATCACTCCGCTCTGCTCACCGAGATGCAGATGCAGCAACTCGCTGAGTTGCACGGTATGTCGCTGGAGCATCCCTGGCAGAGATTCGAGCCAGAGAGTCCGGAGGGTGCAGTGTGCGCGCGACGCGCCCGCGAACTTCGTCGTGAGACCGTGCTGCCAAGTACACCATTCCCAGAGGTGCAACTGCCTCTGCGTGTCCCCGCGGCACCGGTCTCGACTCAAGCCGCACTCGGACGATTGCTCAGCGCACTACGTCACGACGCACCCGAGATTGCCGAGCGCATCGTGACGTGCAGCCCTGATGTGGCCTCGAGCACCAATCTGGGTGGCTGGATCAACAAAGCAGGGGTGTGGTCTGCTCACCAGCGACCCGATTGGTTCGCAGACGATCCTGGACGCGTTCTCCGTTGGCGCGAAATTGAGCAGGGCCAGCATATCGAGCTCGGCATTGCAGAGGTCAATCTCGTCAGTCTTCTCGGCGAACTCGGCACCGCCTGGAGCCGCTGGGGCACCCCGCTGATCCCGATCGGAGTGCTCTACGACCCATTCGTCTCACGCGCCCTTGAACCCTGGTCTTATGGCATCTATGCGGGTGGACACTCGATCCTTGTGGGTACTCCTTCGGGCGTGACGCTCGCGCCGGAGGGTGGTGCTCATCAATCGATCTCCACTCCCTCCATCGGGCTCGAACAACCCGATTGCATTGCGTGGGAGCCGGCATTTGCGGTTGATCTCGAATGGTGCATGCTGCATGCCATGTCGAGGGTTGGTGTGCCAGGCGGCACCTCCTCCTACTTCCGTCTCTCGACACGCCCTATCGACCAACAGCTCGCACGGATCCCAACAGAGAAGTTGTTCCTGGAACGCCGTCGGAAACATGCCATCGCAGGAGGGTATCGGATCACGGATCACGATCCAGCACACGATGACCTCACGCTCGTCGGCGTCGGCGCTCTCATGCCCGAGGTACTCGCTGCAGCGGAGACGCTCGCAGAGGCTGGAATACAGGCCGGAGTGGTGTGCCTGACGAGCCCGGACCTTCTGTTCCGCTCAATGCAGCACCGGAGAAGCACGGAAGCGACGCATGGCTCCGATATCGCTTCACTACTCTTCCCCAAGCACGCACCCGCGCCGATTGTCACTGTGCACGATGGCCACCCTCACACGCTCGCGTTCCTCGCAGGTATTCGAGGCGACCGCATCCGGTGCCTTGGCGTGACGAGTTTCGGTCAATCGTCGAGTCTTCCCGATGCATACCAGCTCCATGGTATTGATGCTGCATCGATCGTCACGGCAGCCTTGGATCTCATCTAGATTGACGTGAGGGAAGAATGAATCAGAAACTACATCACGATCCCTTGGACTGCCCGAACAACAGCAACGACACAAGCCAATTCGAGTCACGATTGGCCCCCTTCAGTTCATCTACGCGGTCAAGGATCCCGGCGTTCGAAGTCATGCGGATTACCGAGGACATTGGAAGTCGTCGTCTCGCGGGGCAGGACATCGTGTCGCTTTGTGCGGGTGAGCCCAAACCGCGACCTGCACCTTCGCGGCTGAAGGCCGCCGGTTACACGGGGCCCCTTGGTTTGATGTCCCTACGTGAAGCAATCTGCGAGCACTACCGCGACTGGTACGACATTGAACTAGAGCCTCGCACTGTCGCGCTCACGACAGGATCATCGGGTGCGTTCTTGCTCGCCTTCCTTGCAGCATTTGACGCAGGTCATCGTGTGGCTCTTGCGGTCCCCGGGTATCCGGCTTACCGGAATATCCTCCGGACGCTCGGCGTAGAGGTGGTGGAGATCACGACCGGTCCGAGCACCCGCTATCAACCGACCCCAGAAATGCTCGAAAAGGCGGTCTCCGAGGGCGGCCATATCGATGGATTGATCCTGGCGTCACCCGCGAATCCGACTGGCACCATGTTGAGTCGAGTAGAATTGAGCGCGCTCGTTGAGTGGTGCAGAAAGCGCGGCACACGTGTCATTAGCGACGAGCTTTATCACGGGATTACTTTTCCAGAATCTGAGGATGCCGATTCGCGCGGTGTCACAGCCAGAGAGCTGGATGCCGATGCAATAGTGATTAATTCTTTCTCGAAATACTGGGGAATGACCGGCTGGCGACTCGGATGGGCGATCCTGCCGGAGGATCTCCTTGGGAGCTTTGAAGCCCTTGCATCAAACTTCGCGCTCTCGCCCCCGACGCCGGCTCAAGAGTTCGCACTTTCTGCATTCACGCCGGAATGCTACGCGGAGCGGGATGCGATACTCGCTGAGTTCGCCCGTGCACGGCGCTTGCTGCTTGATGAGGAGGCCCAGCTGAACTGGGGACCTTCGGCACCATCCGAGGGAGCCTTCTACTACTACTCAGACCTCGGCTCACAATGTGAACGTTTCGGAGACTCCGTCAGCTACTCTCGTGCTCTTTTGGATAAGACTGGGGTGGCCGTAGTTCCAGGGATTGACTTCGACCCTCAAGCTGGTGGGCGCAGTGTGCGGCTATCGTATGCGGCAGGAGTAGACGCGGTGGCAGACGCACTCGAACGTATTGTCCGGTTTCAAAACCGAGGATGACGTGCAGGAACGCGCCTTTTGAAGTATCAAACCGTGGACCTTCTGGATGAGCCTCAGTATTGGGATTCTGGTGACTCCACCTCCAAGTTTCTCGGGGTTGTTGTTCTGAACGAGCCTTGGAGAAGGTCCAGCTTCAGTAAGCGGACTGCAAGCAACATTTCTGGCCAGTGACTCGACTGGTCGAATTCCCGACCGGATAGTGCATGGATTCGCCCCAGACGTTGCCTGAGCGTATTCCGATGAATGAATAGAGCGTCGGCGGTGCTAGCTGCGGATCCGCCATGCAGTGCGTAAGCTTCAAGGGTCTCAAGTAGATGGGTGCCAAATTGTGCATCGTGCAGAGCTACTGGTGTGAGTTCGCCGTGTAGCCCCTGTATTTCTGGCGCAAGGTCATTGATGAGACGCGGGAGCTCAAAGACGAGCCGGATGGAGTCGTAGTCGACGACTTGAGGCGCTCTTCTGGTCGATGAGAAACTCGCCCATGCCAATGCTGTACGTGCCTGATAGAGGGACGTCCTGACACTTATGGTCTCGTTTGTAGCTTGCCCTATCCCTACATCCGCACTGAGCCCAACTCTCGCCTCCAGATCACTGATCCAATCTGTAACTCGGGAGGTGATTTCATGGGATCTTATGAGCTTTTCGTTCTGCACAAGTAATACGACAAGTGTCCCTGATTGAGTGATCAGCGTGTCAGGACCAAGATCCAAGTAAGCACTCTCTTGAATGAGACGTCCAAATGTTTCAAGATCAGACCCTATGCGCTTCACTTGAACAAGAATGGGTGCGAACACCCCGCCCCTCCAGCCGAGGAACTTCAAGCTCTCTTGAATTTGCTCCTCTCGATCGGAGGCCAAGAGCGCCACCAACTGTGCGGCACCACTCGGAACGCTGCCCATATTGCCGACAAGGACACCCACTTGGGTAGCAAGAATGCCGAGACGAGTGATATCTTCCTGGGTGAACTTTCTTCGGGAGTAGCAGGTCAACGCACCACGTGCGATGCCAAATCCGAGCGACGAAGATATGTGGTCGTAGCCCGCATGCTCGTAGCGCTGTTCCGTTTCTCGCGCGACCTGTTTCGAGTGGGTGAGCCAAACCCTGGGCTCCTCGACTGCTTCAGCTGTTCTTTCGGCTACAGCGATAGGTTCCGACGTCGGAGCAATCCAACTCGTGTAGTCGATGATGCAAGCGTCTGCATCGAGAAGAGTAAGGATTCGTTTTGCTGACTCTCGAATAGCCGCAGGAAGGGAGGAACTGGAGGCAGGTGGAAGATCGGAGAGAAACCGTGCCGTAGCAGACTGCAGTTCCAGCTCTCGGACGGTTTCGGCGCGCTTGAGGCCGCTGCCGAGCAACAGCCCAACCTCTTCAGAGATTGCGAGTTCCTCCTGCCCGAACGTTCGATCATCGGAAGAGTACATCGCGAACACTCCGTACAGCAGGGCGTCGTCGAAGATCGGCACAACCAGCACTGATGAATAATCATTCTCATCAACACCGTCAACGGCCATGAACCTTGGGTCCGTCATCGGGCTTTCATTGATGAGTACCGGCTTTCGGTGGAGCGCGCTCCAGCCAGTAATCCCTTCTCCTAGACGGATCTGGATGCTTCCCAGAGTCAGCGCCAAATCAATGCGGGTAACTGTACGAAGGACAAGGCGCTCCGTATCGGGATCCCAAAAGTATACGAACACACTTTTCGCCCCTGTAGCATCGGCCACCAGCTCGACTGCTGCTTCCGCGAGTCCGACGGGATCCTTTCCTGATGAGAAAAGTCGGACGAGCTCTGCAAGCACCTCGCCTCGAAGCTGCGGAAAATCGGCTCGAAATAGAGAGCGGGATTGGTCGGATTCTCCCATGCTTCCGCCTTTCTCGTCGTTGAGTGAGGACTTCACACCGAGCCAAGAGCTGCTCGCTGCCTCCAGACGGCACGATTCTTCACTCGGGTTCTATCCCCATTGCCACCACAATCGTCTCATGGTTCCAGGCGATCAAACGACTAAGCGAAAGTCACCGCCGCCCAGGCAACGAGACGTAATTCAGGACCTTCACGTCACGACAATGCGCTTTCGATGATCGCTGTGTATGGCGCATGCTTCAGTCCCGGGAAAGCATCATGCACACCCTGGTTGGTGATGACGCCCTCGTGCGCGTTCAGGCCTTTAGCCAGCGCCTCGTCACCGGCCAGCGCCTGAGCCCACCCCTTGTCGGCGAGCGCCACCACGTAGGGCAGGGTCGCGTTCGTGAGCGCGGCCGTCGAAGTCTCGGGCACGGCGCCCGGCATGTTCGCGACGCAGTAGTAGATCGAGTTGTGCACCTGGAAGGTGGGGTCGTCGTGCGTGGTGGGGCGCGAGTTCTCGAAGCAGCCGCCCTGGTCGATGGCGATGTCGACGAGCACCGAGCCCGGCTTCATCTGCGCGACCATCTCGTCGGTGACGAGCTTGGGGGCCTTCTCACCCGGGATCAGCACGGAGCCGATGACGAGATCCGCGTCGCGCAGCGCCTCGGTGATGTTGTGCGCGTTCGAGGTGCGGGTCTGGATGCGGCCGTTGAACTCGTCCTCGAGCTGCTTGAGGCGGGGGATGAAGATGTCGATGACGGTGACCTCGGCGCCCATGCCGTAGGCGATGCGCGCGGCCTGCTCGCCGGCCGCGCCGCCTCCGATGACCACGACCTTGCCGCGACGGGTCGCGGTGACGCCGCCGAGCAGCACGCCGCGGCCGCCGTTGGCCTTCATCAGCGAGTAGGCGCCGACCTGCACCGAGAGGCGCCCGGCGACCTCGCTCATGGGGGCGAGCAGCGGCAGCGCGCGACCGACCTGTACGGTCTCGTAGGCGATGGCGGTGGTGCCCGAAGCGAGCACGGCCTCGGTGAGGGTCTTGTCGGCGGCGAGGTGCAGGTAGGTGAAGAGCACCTGGCCCTTGCGCATCTTCGCGTACTCGGCCACGATGGGTTCCTTGACCTTGAGGATCATGTCGGCCTGCGCCCACACGTCGTCGGCACCATCGATGATCTTCGCGCCGGCGGCCGCGTAGTCGGCGTCGGTGATCGCCGAGCCGAGGCCGGCGCCGGCCTGCACGAGCACGTCGTGGCCGCGGCGCTTGAGCTCGTAGACGCCGGCTTCGGTGATGGCGACGCGGTTCTCGTTGTTCTTAATCTCGGTGGGAATACCGACACGCATGATTTGCTTCCTATATCTCTATGTCTGTGAGGAATGTGAAATGGTGAAGTGAAAAGGCTGCTGAGAAATCGTAAGAGATCCTGGTTACAGCCAGGGGGCGGGAAAACCTGAAGTAATTCTTAGTACACGTCTTTGGCGTATCGGCCTGATTGCTTCAACTTTTCGAGCGCAGCGACCCCAGCGTCACGGGACTCTCCGGGAGGTGCGAGAACTTCGAGTAGTGCATTCTCGACATCGCGTGCCATCCGGTTCTTATCCCCACATATGTAAATATGCGCTCCGCGATCAATCCATTTGCGCAGTTCCGCAGCTTCGGACAAGATTTCGTGCTGAACGTAATGCTTATGCATCTGGTCGCGGGAGAAGGCGAGGCTGAGTTTCGTTAGAACCCCGGAGGCCTGCCATTCGCTCAGCCGATCACCGTAGAGCCAATCCGATTCGCGGTGCTGATCACCGAAGAACAACCACGCCTCGTTAGCCTTGTCCCGGGTGGAAAGCTCCTGAAGGAATCCGATAAACGGCGCTACTCCAACCCCTGGACCGATCATGATAACCGGCGATTCATCGGTAGGAAGTCGAAAATCGTGGGCCACGACTCGCCGAATAGAGATCTCTGATCCATCTGGCAGACCCTCGAGAAACGAGGTCCCGGCTCCGACATGTACCCGGCCCTCACGTGTGTAGCTGATTGAGGAGACCGTGAGACTCAGCCGAGACGTATTGATTGCAGGGCTAGACGCAATAGAGTAAGAACGGCTTTGCAGGGGCCGCAAGGTATCAACGATCTTCTGCGCCGCTGTTCCTCCAAAACCAAGTTCGTTCACCACGTCAAGGACATCACGCCCCCAGAGCCAGGCATCAATCTCGTGACGATCCCCTGCGTCGAGGAGGTTTCGGATCTGATCTGCTGCTTCAGAAGAGGTGATACTGGTGATCAGCGTATTGATCATGCCGATATGAGGCAGTCGAAGCTCAAGACGTTCCCGTAGAGCGGTCGAGAAGGGCAATTCTTCGTCCCCGATACGAACGGTTTCTGCAGCGGGAAAGGCTCGAAGCCACTCCTCGACAAGTTGTTCGCTGTTCCGAGGGCGGATATCGATCGAGTCTCCCGCCGAATACGCGAACCCGTCGGGAAGGTCGATGTCGAAGTGAAGCACTCGTTTCTGCGAACCGGCTCCGGTCAAGAGCCGTCGACCCGCGAGCTTCGCGTGATGCCATTCTTCGGGCGCGCTGGTGAAGAGCGAAGCGACCTCGGAGTCGACCTCTACGGAGTTCAAAGGAGACCAGGCAGTGATTTCAGGAATTGAAGCAAGCAGTTTCTTTACCCACGCACCTGACGTCATGTCATAGTCGACATCGCAGTCGATTCGTTCCTGCATCCGAACGCCGCCGAGGGCACTGAGACGCGCGTCGAAATCCTGCCCAGCCTTGCAGAAATCGTCATACATCGAATCACCGATTGACAGAACCGCGTATGGTAGATCCGCGTATTGGCTCTCCCCGCAGGACTGTAACCATTGCCAAAACGCATCGGCATTGTCAGGCATGTGCCCGTTGTCATGCGTAGAGGTCACGATCAGTAGTCGCTGCCAGGAAAGGTTGCCACCTTCGAGCGCATCGTTCAGCGTCAGCAACTCGGTTTGGAGGCCGGCTTTCTTTGCCGACTCATGAATGTTGTAAGCGAGGAACTCGGCGTTTCCGGTTTGGCTGCCGTAGAGAATCGTGAGATCTGCTTGAGAAAGTTCTGTCATCGTTATCCGCGTATCGGTCGTGGTCAAATGAATGAGGTGCTCCCGAGACTGGTCATGCGCCGGTCTTCACGAACACGGTTTTCAGCTCCGTGTAGCCGATAAGCCCCTCCAGGCCGAGTTCACGCCCGATACCTGACTGCTTGAAGCCCCCGAAGGGGGTTTGGACACGGATCGAGGAGTTTGAATTCACGGAGAGAGTTCCACTCTCGAGCTGACGAGCCACTCGAAGCGAACGGGCCACATCGCGAGTCCAGATCGATCCGCTCAGCCCATAGATCGACTGATTGGAAAGAGCAATTGCTTCATCTTCGGTATCGAATGGGATAACAACTGCAACCGGCCCGAAGATCTCATCTACTGCGGCACGGGAACGGGCGCTGGGATCGAGCACGATTTGGGGCGCCATCCAGTGACCCGGGCCTTCGAGAGATTCACCGCGATACAGGTAGTCAAGTTGAGGCTCGAGGAAGCCTTCAACAGTTTCCTTATGATCAGCAGAAACCAAGGGTCCGAGATCTGTGGTTTCTTGGCTCGGATCGCCTACCCGAAGAGTGCGTGTGGCAGCCACAAATCCATCGATGAAGTCATCGAGTACGGACCGCTCCACAAGGATTCGACTGCGTGCGCAGCAGTCTTGCCCTGAGTTATCGAACACCGCCCACGGTGCTGCCGCAGCTGCAGCTTGGACGTCCGAATCTGCAAATACCAGATTTGCTGATTTCCCACCAAGCTCCAGGGTCACTCGCTTCAGAGTGGTTGCACTCGCCCGGAGAATGGATTGGCCGACTTCGGTTGAACCAGTGAAACATACCTTGCCGACCCGCGGATCATTAATCAGAGCAGCCCCGACCGAAGAGCCGCCGCCAGTGACAACCTGGAAGAGGCCATCGATAGGGGAGATTTCATCGATGAGTTCTCCGAGGCGACGGGTGGACAAAGGGGTAAGCGATGCAGGTTTCACGATTACAGAGTTCCCGGCCGCTAGTGCCGGCGCGATGTTCCACGACGCGATCGGAAGTGGAAAGTTCCAAGGTGTGATGACTCCGACGACGCCAATGGGCTCGTGGAAGGTGAAACTCATACCGTCGTCAAGGCTGATGGTGTCACCATGAACTTTGTCGATCGCGCCTGAATAGTAGCGGAAACAGGAGGCAACTCCTGCAACCTCGGCACGTGCGGCCCGGATTGGCTTGCCCACATCCGTTGATTCGAGCAGTGCCAGTTCTTCGAGATTTGCCTCCACCGTGTCAGCAATCCGGGAAAGGAATCCTTGACGTTCAGCAAGGCCGAGAGCACGCCACTTTCGCTGCGCTGACTCTGCTCTGGAGATCACCTCCGCTACCTCTTCAGAGCTAAAAGAACGTACCTCTGCTACCAACTGCTCAGTGGCCGGATTCCAAACGTCGATGGTTGGGGAAGTCATCCAGGTTTCTCCTATGAATTGGGACATGAAAAGCGAGAGGGCCACGACAAGTGGGGTCCGGCCGAGCGAGATGCCCAGACCTCACGAAGGTGAACTCCTACCGGAACTATTCCCTAGCCGATACAGCGCAAGTGAGTGCGAAAGGCACTATGCATCTGGTCGAGATGTGCGGTATGCACATTGGGGTCGAGATGGCCTGGAGGACAATCAACTCGATCCAGTACTCAAGGGAATCGGCCGACGCAGATATGCGAAGTGAACATCGTCATCGACGATTGTGTTCACATTGCACGCCCCAGGTCGCGCAGGCTGAGATTTGCTGATTCCGCATCCTTGAGTTTCCGAGTCGGGGTGTCGAAGGAGCGAACCCCATGGAGGGACTCGTGTCGAATTCGTCAGTTTCAAAGGAGAGACACACACAATGACCACAGTCGAAACAGCAGATCGGGGCGCTACACCGCAAGCTTCGACCAAACTGCTGAAGAACTCCATCAGGTTCTTCACCATCGTGCTTATGGTGACAGCCGCAGCGGCTCCGCTTGTCGTGGTGTCAACATACATCCCGCTTTCGCTGGCCTTCGGAGCTGGGATGACTATCCCGCTAACGTATCTCACTGCGACACTGATTCTGCTCGTCTTCACGGTTGGCTTTGCGCAGATGGCGAAGCGGATCACCGCAAGTGGCGCCTTCTACAATTTCATCACCCAGGGTCTGGGAAAGCCGGTGGGCCTCGGTGCGGGAATGACCGTGATGATCGGCTACAGCATGATCGCTGCTGCGATTCAAGGCGGCTTCGGCTTCTTCGCAGCACAAATGCTGGAAAACTACCTCGGTGTCGTCATTCCCTGGTGGGTCTGTAGCGTGGTGTCGCTACTCCTGATGTTCGTTCTCGCGTACTTCAAGGTCACGCTAACGGGCAAGATTCTGGGCATTGCGCTCGGGCTTGAAGTCCTTATCGTGTTCATTGTTGCTACGATGACCATTCTGCTCGGTGGAGCGGAAGGGCAACAGCTGCAGACATTCAATCCTCTGGGTTGGGCCGCTGCGCCGGCCGTAGGCATCGGATTCTTCTTCGCTTTCTGGTCATGGATCGGATTTGAGACCACCGCAATCTACGGGGAGGAAACCACTGATCCGAAGAAAAGCGTTCCGAGAGCTACTTACATCGCGGTAATCACCCTCGGGCTTTTCTACACTTTCGCAGCCTATGCCGCAGTCGTCGGTTTCGGTAGCGCATCAGTCGATGAGGCAAACACGCTCCTTGACCAGTACTTCTTCGTACTTGCCGATATGTACACCTGGCCCTTCATCCACGTACTCATGGACTTCCTCGTGGTCACAGGCTTCTTTGCTTGCTCGTTTGCGTTCTTCAACAATGCCGCAAGGTATCTCTTCTCCATGGGACGAGATAGGATCCTGCCGTCACGCCTTGGCCATACGCACCCAGTCCACAAATCGCCCTACATCGCAAACGGCCTTCAGGCCGTGATTGCCATCACGGTCGTATTGATCTTCGCTGTGATCGGGGCGGACCCGCTGCTGCACCTCGGCGGTTGGCTACCAATCTTCTCCACGTTGAGCATCGTCTTTGTACAGGCTCTGGTGTCGGTTGCCGTCATTCGATACTTCAATCGGGAAGGCCGCCGAACAGCAGGCGACTGGTGGAAGACCTTCGTCGCGCCCCTCATCGGAGCAATTGCGCAGGGAATCGTCATGATTCTCTTGGTGAGCAATCTCCCCTTCTTGGCAGGCTCGGAAGAGGCCGTTGTCACGCTGATCCCGCTGTACGTGGCCATCGTGTTCTTCGGCGGTCTGGCCTACGCTCTCTATCTCAGGCGTTCGCATCAGAACCGATATGCGCGTATCGGAACCGTGTACGACGAAGAGGAAATCGAAGAGATTGCTGAGCAGCAGTCCGCCTAGCCTCTTGAGCTGCTGCAGGGGTGTACCACGTTCGGTTGTACGTGGTACACCCCGTTCCGCGTAGTCAGCGTCTGAAATAAATGAGTGCACCAGGGAGGAAAGAGAGCAAATTGAATCAACAGCGCCAACCAAACGAAGCGCCCAGGGTGCTTGTTGCCCAGCCCGATCCACAGGGCGGCCCTGATCGGCTGCGAGGCTGGGCCTTACGGCACAAGATTGAACTCGATGTTCGTCCCGGAGATCATCCGGACTTGCCGTCCAACTTGGACGGCTATGCAGGTCTGATTGTTCTCGGTGGGCATATGGGAGATCGTGATACCGCCAAGTATCCCTGGCTGCAGCGACTCCGCGAACTCCTTCACGATGCTCGTTCACGTGAGCTTCCAGCCCTCGGGATCTGCCTGGGTGCTCAACTCATGGCTTCGGCATTCGGCGGACGAGTGGAACGGGGAGACCTGGGGTTCGAAGCCGGAGTGGTAATGATTCGACGCGAGGAAGAGGCTGAGTTCGATCCGATTTTCGGGCGGCTGCCGGAATTGATGTATTCCGGGGCCATGCATGGTGACGCCATTACCACTCTTCCTAAAGATGCCGTACTCCTGGCGACCGGTGAACAGTACCCCCACCAGGCGTTCAGGGTCGGCAGCTGTTGGGGAGTGCAATTTCACCCTGAAGTCAGCCCTGCACAATACGAGAAATGGGTGGAATCGCTATGTGCAGAAGATCCAGCCAACGCAGAGAGCTATCGGGAATCAATCCCAGAATTTCAGCTGCTTGACGACAAGATCGCTCGGGGATGCGCGGAGCTTGCAGGGAACTTTTTCCAGCTCTTGGGTCAGCACGATATAGCCAAGGTTGGGTTGCCGTCTCGATGCAGGGCACCCGGCCCAGAGTGACAGTATTCGTCCTGCACGGCGCGCAGCACGGTTGTGTGCGGAAAGCACACTCAACAAGTCGTCCCCTCCAATATCTTGAATCTTGTAACCACTGAATTGAAAGGTCATTCATGAACAACGGTGTTCGAAACTTCGATACGTCAACCGATCTCGAGAGGTTCTTCGAGGAAAACCAGGTACGTGTCGTCAAGCTTGGCGCTCCAGACATCGACGGAGTCTGGCGTGGGAAGCGGATCATGGCCAACTACTTTGTCGAAGCAGTAGCGCATTCCGGAACGAATATCTGCAACATCCTGTTCGGGTGGGACATTCAGGACGTTACCATTCCCGATCTCACTTACACGGGATGGCACACGGGCTATCCGGACGTGAATCTCAGGCCAGACCTCTCGACCCTGCACCTGGTTCCGAGCGAGCCAGGTACAGCGGCTGTCATCTGTGACATCCTCACAACCGACGGTGACCCCCTGCAGATTTCTCCCCGTGGTGTTCTGCGCAGAGTGATCGAACGAGCGCACCGGCACGGGTACGAGCCGATCTGCGCCTATGAGTTCGAGTTCTATCTCTTCGAAGGCACTCCACGAGAACTTGCGCGGAACGCCTATCGGGATCTTGAGCCGATCTCGGACGGCAGTCATACCTACAGTGTGTATCGGGATACCGGAACCGAACCGATCATTGGTGAGATTCGTGAACGGCTCGCTCAGGTGGGGGTCTTCATCGAAGCCAGCAACAGCGAACACGGCCCTGGCCAGTTCGAGGTGAACATCCACTACGGCACGGCGCTCGAGGCCGCCGACAGTGCATTGATCCTCAAGCACACCGTAAAGGAAGTTGCAGCCAAACACGGTTACACTGCCTCGTTCATGGCGAAGATCAAGGTCGATACCGCCGGCAGTTCTGGTCACGTTCATCAGAGTCTGGTCGCGATCGAAGATGGAAAGCCACTTTTCGCCAACCCTGAGAACGGCCTTGAGCTCAGCCCGCTCGGTGCCAGCTATCTTGCCGGTATCGTCAACCACGCTCGTGAATTGACTGCCCTCTATCTTCCTACGCCGAACTCCTACAAACGAGTTGAAGGGGGGCAGTGGGCAGGTTCAAGTGCCACCTGGGGACTCGATAACCGCACCGTGGCCATCCGATCGATTCCATCTACTGGTGCCGCTGCACGAGTCGAGAACAGGATTCCTGGCGCTGACGCGAACCCCTACCTCGTTCTCGCAGCATGCATCGCTAGCGGCATCGACGGAATCGAGAAGAAGCTGACTCCGTCAGCACCGATCGTCGGCAACGCATACGAACTCGACAGCGACGAGTCTCTCAGGCTACCCAACACACTCGAGAAGGCCATCGATGTCTTCTCCCAAAGCGAATTCGCAAAGGAGTACTTCGGAGAAGACTTCGTGCGGCACTTCTCAGAAGTCAGGCGCTGGGAGAACCACCAGGAACGAATCTCGATCACCCATTGGGAAATTGCTCGCTACCTCGAGCACATCTAAGCGGCAACGCTCGACTCGGTTTCTTTACCAAAGTTCAACCTAATAGGAGTATCTACAATGGCCCGATTTGATGGTCGATTCGCCGCCGTGACCGGTGCGGCATCCGGCAATGGACGTGCGATCGCAGAAAAGCTGCTCGCTGACGGCGCTAAGGTCGCAGCACTTGATCTCAACACTGATGCCCTCACAAACGTGTTTGGCGACAACCCGAACGTCTTGAACGTCGAGTGCAACGTCGCCGACGAGCATTCATCTCGAGCGGCAATGGAAGCGGTTTCGAAAGAGTTTCCGCGCCTGGACGTGCTCGTTAACAACGCCGGCATCGTCAAATTCGGTACGTTCGAAGAGCTTTCGGTTTCCGAATGGGATCAGGTCTTCGCAGTAAACTCAACCGGGCCCTTCATCGTGACTCAGGCTGCCTCCAAGCTGCTGCGCTCGGAGGAGGTGTCGCACACGCGAGCCGTGGTGAACATCACGTCTGTCGAAGCCCACATCGTGATTTCGAGTAGCGGGCACCCGCAAATCCACTACAACGCCTCGAAGGGCGCGCTGCTTCAACTCACCCGCGCGCTTTCGGTCGAACTGGCTCCCGCCGGGATCCGGGTGAATGCGGTGGCCCCCGGCTACATCAGAACTCCGTTCACCGCCGAAGCCCTGGAGCGGGAGGAAGTCCGTAAGTTCCTGCTCGACCGTACCCCCTTGGGCCGCATCGGTGAACCCGAGGATGTCGCGAACGGCGTCGCATTCCTCGCTTCCGATGAGGCGAGTTGGGTGACGGGTTCGACGCTCTTCGTTGACGGTGGATGGACAGTGTACTGAAATGACCGCTCCACTCATCGGGATTTCCGCTCCACGCAGTGCGGAGGAATCGGCATTCGGAATAAAAGACTCGACCTTGCAGGTGATGGAGTATGCGGATGCTGTGGTTTCCGCTGGCGGTCGTGCTGTTCTCCTGCCGTCCACGGCGCAGATCCCCGAGGATCTACTCGCAGGCATCGACGGTCTGGTGCTGAGTGGCGGCGGCGACCTGTCACCCTCTCTATTCGGTGAGGAACCGGTCGAGGCATCTTACGGTATCAGCGAGATTCGGGACGCTTATGAGACAGCGTTGGTTCTCGATGCACAGAAGCGGAAGATCCCGGTTCTTGCGATCTGCCGCGGTCTGCAACTCATCAATGTGCTGCGAGGCGGGAGCCTCCACATGCATATCGACGGACATTGGCAGACAGAGTCGGCCGATCAAGCAACGCATCGCGTCATGCCTGTGGCTGGGTCGTTCTTCTCCACCATCGTCGGCAGCGAGGCGGTCGATGTCAACAGCTACCATCACCAGGCGATCGACGTACTTGGCTCCGGGCTTACGCCAGCAGCACACGACGGATCTCTGATTGAAGCGTTCGAAGACCTGGAGAACGACATCCTGGCGGTGCAGTGGCACCCCGAGCACATGTTCGCGGTATCAGAGTCTCAACTCGCGCTATTCCGGAACCTGGTCGAACGGGCTTCCCGCAACGAAGAAAGGAAATGACCATGTCAGAGCAGAAAGAGGTTGTCGAGGATTTCGACTTCCATGGTGAAGCACTCGATGAGATATTCGAGGATTATGATGTGATGCTGAACAAGTGCCCGGTGGGCCACAGCTCCAAGTACGGCGGATTCACCTACATCGCGAAAAGCGAAGATATCTTCGCAGCAGAGCAGGATCCGGATACCTTTGCAGTGGCACCCTCGATGCTGCTGCCGTCGTTCGGCACCGATGACCCGCTCATCCCGATCGATATCGACCCCCCGACGCACGCGGGCTATCGGAAGATCCTCCTGCCGCTCTTCACCCCGATGAACATCGCCTCGCTCGAGCCCGGCATGGTTGAGACGGCGAAGCAGCTCGCTGAAGATGTCATCTCGGCGGCGGCGGACAACGACGGCGTCGCGGACGTCTCCAAGCTATTCGCCCGGCCGATGCCCACTATCGTGTTCAGCCGCCTCGCCGGCTACCCCGAAGAGGATTGGCCGAAGTTTGACCAGTGGGTCGATGACATCATTTACCGTCGCACGAAAGAGCCTGAAGTGGCCTATGCTGCCGGTGGCAAGATCACCGAGTACTTCGACGCCATGATTAAGAAGCGTGAGGCCGAAGGCGGAGAGTACAACGATCTCCTCGACAAGGTGCTGAACTCTCAGGTAGACGGGCGTGAACTCACTCATGAGGAGAAAATCTCTTACAGTTTCCTGCTCTTCCTCGCCGGACTAGACACCACCGCCTGGGCGCTGCGATCCTCGCTCTGGTACCTCGCCGGCAACCCGAAGGCGCAGCAGCAGCTCCGCGATAACCCTGATGAGATCCCGACTGCAGTCGAAGAGTTCCTCCGCACACTCTCCCCGGTACAGGCGATGGCTCGGACCTGCCTCAAGGACACGGTCGTGCAAGGCAAGGAGATCAAGGCGGGCGAACGAGTGGTGCTCGTCTTCGGAGCGGGCAACCGCGACCCGGAGGTGTACGAGGATCCGCACGACATCAAGATCGATCGTGAGGATAACCGCCACCTTGCATTCGGAGGTGGAATTCACCGCTGCCTCGGCTCGAACCTCGCCCGCAAAGAAATGGTCATTGGTCTCGAGGAATTCCTCAAGCGCGTCCCGAGCTTCGAGCACGCAGGCGGGGAAGTCTGGCACGGCGTCGGCCCTCTCACTCTCCGAATCGGAAAGGAGTAGGTGCACCATGGCGAAGGAACTGTACATCGATCTCTCGCGATGCCAAGGTCACGCTCGATGCTGGGCAATAGCCCCAGAGACCTTCGGCATCGACGATGAGGGCTATGCGTACGTCATCGAGGGGCGGGAGGGATCCTACGATGAAGAGAATGTGCGCAAGGCGATCCGAAACTGTCCGGAACGCTCGATCCTTATCCGCGAGACCGAGGAAAGCCAGTGACTGCGAGCCGCTACGAAATCGTGGTGGTGGGTGCATCGGTTGCTGCCGAGGCACTCGCCACACGACTTCGTGAACTCGGGTACGATCGCGAACTCCTAGTCATTGATCGAGACGCCCGCATGCCCTACGAGAGGCCTCCGCTTTCAAAGCTATATCTCACCGAACCGGACAGCACGGAAATCGGTGTGGAATGGGATGAAGGAACACCGGTGACCATAGCCGAGGCGCTGGCAGTAGACCCCGAAGCGAAAACCTTGACGCTGAGTGTTGCCGCTACGGGTTCGACGCGTGTCGTAACTTACGACACATTGGTGATCGCTACGGGTGCATCCCCGATTATGCTTCCGTTCGCACCGTCTGGAATGATGCAGTTGCGAACGGTCCAGGACGCTGATCGACTGCGGCGCGCGGTTCACGCAGGAGCGCGGGTGGGAATCATCGGCGCCGGTGCCATCGGTGCTGAGCTGGCGACTTCGCTCCGCAAGCTCGGAGCAGAGGTTGTGTTGCTCGACAAGGCCGATCGTCCGCTCGAACGGCTGCTTGCCGGTCACCTTGGGAACGAGGTCACGTCATGGCTCGAGGAGTTGGGGGTCGATTGTCGTTGGGAGGCCGATATTCGAGGTATCGAGGGCGGCCCCGGTGATTGGAGCGTTACGCTCGGCGACGAAGCTGAGGCGCTGAATTTCGAACTATTACTCTGCGCCGTCGGAGCCCGTCCCGCAGTCGATTGGTTGGCTTCGAGCGGTTTGCTCAGCGAAGGGCAACTGCTCTGCAACGAATCGGGACAGGTCGTCGCGCCAGATACTGTGCACGAGAACATCTATGGCATAGGCGATGTTGTCACGCGCCTACTTAGCGACGACGTGAGAGTACGCACCGAAAGCTGGAGTGCGGCCGCGGAACACGGAGTTCACCTTGCGGAACGGCTCATGGGTGAAGGACCCGCAACCCCAGAGACCCCGTACTTCTGGACCGATGTCGCCGGGCGCAAAGTACAGGTGCTCGGTGTGATTAACCGCGACGGAGATGCTTCCGTAGAGTTCGAGAACCCGGCCCGAGGTACTGTGCTGCACAAGGTGGTCGGCGAAGACGCCACCGAGGGATGGATCGGTGTGAATGCTCAGCCAAAGATCGCGATGTTGCGAATGTCATCCTAACCTTCTGTAGTGATAGGAGCTACGTTCTGCTCCACCATGCCCAGTGCCCAAGCTGTTTCCGCCTAGGTGCGGCGGCTGGGCACTGGGCGTCTTAGATCACGGGGATCTCAGCTTCTGTGGTGTCGATCTTCGGCGAGAGGCTCAGCATTGCGCAGAGACCCCTCTTCATGCATGCGAGCATCGAGACGCTTGAGCTCGACGGCAGGTATCACCCACATGACTTCTCGCAAGTGAGACCAATGAAGAATGGCAGTTTTTGACAGCCTTACTGGTCGAAAGGCTTGATGAAGCAGCAGCATCTTATATCGGAGAAAGCAGATTATGTTTACCAAGGTATTGGTCGCGAACCGGGGCGAGATCGCCATCCGCGCTTTCCGCGCGGCCCACGAGTTGGGGGCGTCCACCGTCGCGGTGTTTCCGTATGAGGATCGCAATTCACTGCATCGTCTGAAGGCGGACGAGGCGTATCTCATCGGCGAGGTCGGCCATCCGGTGCGCGCCTACCTCGACGTCGCCGAGATCGTGCGCGTCGCGGTCGAGTCGGGCACCGACGCCATCTACCCGGGCTACGGTTTCCTGTCTGAGAACCCGGAGCTCGCCGCGGCGGCCGAGGCCGCCGGGATCCGCTTCATCGGTCCCGGCCGCGAGGCGCTGGAGATGGCCGGCAACAAGGTCGCGGCGAAGGAGCACGCGATCGCGGCGGGCGTGCCGGTGCTGCGGTCGACGCCGCCGTCGACCGATGTGGATGCGCTGATCGCTGGAGCGCGCGAGATCGGGTTCCCGGTGTTCGCGAAGGCGGTCGCGGGGGGCGGCGGTCGCGGCATGCGCCGTGTCGAGCGCGAGGAGGATCTGCGCGACGCCCTGGAATCCGCGATGCGTGAGGCGGAGTCGGCGTTCGGCGATCCGACGATGTTCATCGAGCAGGCGGTGCTGCGGCCGCGCCACATCGAGGTGCAGGTGCTCGCGGACAAGACGGGGGCGACGGTGCACCTGTTCGAGCGCGACTGCTCGGTGCAGCGACGGCACCAGAAGGTCGTCGAGATCGCGCCGGCCCCGAATCTGTCGCAGGAGAAGCGGGATGAGCTCACACGGGACGCGATCGCGTTCGCGAAGTCGATCGGCTACGAGAACGCCGGCACCGTGGAGTTCCTGCTCGACACCGAGGGCGAGCGCGCCGGGGAGCACGTGTTCATCGAGATGAACCCGCGCATCCAGGTCGAGCACACGGTGACCGAGGAGGTCACCGACATCGATCTCGTGCGCTCGCAGATGCTGATCGCGGCCGGCCAGACGCTGGAGGAGCTCGAGCTGACGCAGGATCAGATCCACCTGCGGGGAGCCGCGCTTCAGTGCCGCATCACGACCGAGGATCCCGCGAACGGATTCCGCCCCGATCTCGGCCGCATCACCGCCTACCGCTCGCCGGGCGGCGGAGGGGTGCGCCTCGACGGCGGGACGATCAACGCGGGCGCTCAGATCAGCCCGCACTTCGACTCGATGCTGGCGAAGCTCACCTGCCGCGGCCGCACCTTCGAGGACGCGGTGGTGCGCGCCCGCCGTGCTCTCGCCGAGTTCCGCATCCGCGGCGTCGCGACCAACATCCCCTTCCTGCAGGCGGTGCTCGCCGATCCCGACTTCCAGGCGGGCGACGTGGCGACCTCCTTCATCGAGGAGCGGCCCGAGCTGCTCGAGATGAACAAGCCGAAGGATCGCGCCACCCGGTTGCTGCAGCACGTGGCGAACGTCACGGTGAACCAGCCGAACGGCGTGCGACCTGGCGCCGTCGACCCGGCGTCGAAGCTGCCCCCCGTCGACCTGTCGCAGCCCGCCCCCGCCGGTCACCGGCAGCAGCTGCTCGAGCTCGGCCCCGAGGGATACGCGCGGGCGCTGCGCGAGCAGACGGCGCTCGCTGTGACCGAGACGACGTTCCGCGATGCGCACCAGTCGCTGCTCGCGACGCGCGTGCGCACGAAGGACCTGGTGCGGGTCGCCCCCTATGTCGCGCGCCTCACCCCCGAGCTGTGGTCGGTGGAGGCCTGGGGCGGCGCCACCTACGACGTCGCCCTGCGCTTTCTCGGAGAGGATCCCTGGGAGCGCCTGGCCGCTCTGCGCGAGGCGATGCCGAACGTACCGATCCAGATGCTGCTGCGCGGCCAGAACACGGTCGGCTACACGCCGTACCCGGCGCAGGTCGCGCAGGCCTTCGTGCGGGAGGCCGCCGAGACGGGCGTCGACGTATTCCGCATCTTCGACGCACTCAACGACGTGAACCAGATGCGGGTGGCCATCGACGCCGTGCGCGAGACCGGCACGGCCGTCGCCGAGGTCGCGATGGCCTACACCGGCAACCTGCTCTCTCCCGCGGAGGACAAGTACACGCTCGACTACTACCTGAGCCTGGCCGACGAGATCGTCGCCGCGGGCGCGCACGTGCTCGCAGTCAAGGACATGGCGGGGCTGCTCCGACCGGCGGCCGCGGCGAAGCTCGTGACCGCGCTGCGGGAACGCTTCGACCTGCCCGTGCACCTGCACACGCACGACACCCCCGGCGGTCAGCTCGCGACGCTCCTGGCCGCCTCCGCGGCCGGCGTCGACGCGGTCGACGTCGCGTCGGCGCCCATGTCGGGCACCACGTCGCAGCCGTCTCTCTCGGCGCTCGTCGCGGCGCTCGCCGACACCGAGCGCGACACGGGCCTCGACGCCGAGGCGGTGTACGCCCTCGAGCCCTACTGGGACGCGGTCCGCACGCTCTACAAGCCGTTCGAGTCGGGGCTGCCGTCTCCCACCGGCCGCGTGTACTCCCACGAGATCCCCGGCGGTCAGCTGTCGAACCTGCGCCAGCAGGCCATCGCGCTCGGCCTGGCCTCGAACTTCGAGAAGATCGAGGACATGTATGCGGCGGCGGATCGCATCCTCGGCCGGATCCCGAAGGTCACGCCGTCGTCGAAGGTCGTCGGCGACCTCGCTCTGCACCTGGCGGCGGTCGACGCCGACCCCGCCGACTTCGAGGCGAACCCGGGGAACTACGACGTGCCGGACTCGGTGGTCGGGTTCCTCGCGGGCGAGCTGGGGGAGATCCCCGGCGGCTGGCCCGAGCCGTTCCGCTCGAAGGTGCTCGCGGGGCGCGACGTGAACATCGCGGTCGCTCCGATCGGCGAGGACGACGCGGCGCAGCTCGCAGGCACGAGCGACGAGCGCCGGCGCACCCTGAACCGCCTACTGTTCCCGGCCCCGACCCGCCAGTACGAGGCCTCTCGCGAGCAGTTCGGCGATCTCTCGGTACTCGATACCTCCGACTACCTCTACGGGCTCGATCCGGGCTCGGAGCACGCGATCGATCTCGCGCGCGGCGTGCGCCTGTACGTGGGGCTCGAGGCGATCGGCGAGGCGGACGACAAGGGCGTGCGCACGGTGATGGTGCGCGTGAACGGCCAGCTGCGGCAGGTGTTCGTGAAGGACGAGTCGGTCTCGGTCGACACGCCGATCGCCGAGAAGGCCGACCGCACGCTGCCCGGCCACGTGGCCGCCCCGTTCTCGGGGACCGTCACGGTGAAGGTCGCCGTCGGCGCCCGGGTCGAGGCGGGTCAGCCGGTCGCGACGATCGAGGCGATGAAGATGGAGGCCGCGATCACCGCGCCGGTATCCGGCAAGGTGCAGCGGACCGTCTTCAACGGTGTTCGCTCGGTCGATTCTGGCGACCTGATCGCAGTCATTGGGGCTTCCTGACGGACCTGGGGGCGTCGAGCTAGTAACAAGCTATGAGTGGACACTTTCAGTAGCAGCCGTCGAGTATGCTCGGCCCCTCCCAACCCGGCCGTTTTCCGTCAACCTGTCGGTGGTAGTTCCTGCCCCAGAGGAATCAATCGAGCTTCGAACTAAATGCGATGGATGGCTACCCCACCCAGGGCTAGTGTCAGCATCGTTCCGGGAGGGGCTTCTCTTCAGCACCCTTCGACAGCTTGTTATTTGCTTCGATGAGCGAGGCCTCTTGGAACCCAACGACATCTCCCGGGCTTCGGCTGGCTGATCGGGGCGTGGGCCATAGTAGCTGTCACTCCGTTGTTCGCAAAGGACGACTATCTCACTGAACCAACTTCACCTGCCGCTTACCAGCAGGTGAAGATTGTTGTTGCCAGGAAAGGGCGCGTTCGTCTGATCTCCCAACATGACGAGTTGATTGTCTGCGGTGGGGATGCTGTGACTATTCCTGCGCAGACCGAGTTTCAAATCATCCCTGTTAGCAGCTCGCATCTAACTTGCATATTCATAGACCCTGAGTACGCCGTTGACCTCGTCTATTGGCAGTACCGTTCCTACTTGACGGACCGCACCGACGCTCGCGTACTCGCTGAACGTCTATATTCCGGCATACACCTATTGATTCCTCTAGGACACCATCTTCGCCTGCTGGAACCCGCGTTGAACCGGATGATTGCTCTGAGTAGATTGCATGATTTCTCCTCCCACTCTAACCAGATCCAGGGGCTCTGGTTTACGGTTGCCCACACCTTGTCGCTCTGTGGTGGTCGGCTCTGGCCGACCCCGACGAACCTCCAGCAGGCCCCCACCCCACTGGCTGAGCCAACTCTGCTCAGATCTGAGGTGCTGCAGGTTACACAGTTACTCGAGCAACAGCCTGAGCGGCGATGGACTCTCCAAGAACTTGCCGAGGTTGTCCATCTATCGCCGAACCACTTAGCTGCGATCTGCTCTCGGGCATGGGGACATACGCCGCGAGTACGACTAACACTGATACGTATCGAGAGGCTCGCGCACTATCTTCGCGAAACCTCCATCCCGGTGAAGCAATGTGTCCGCCTTGTCGGATGGCAGAACCACGCACATGCGGTCCGGATCTTTCGCTCGAGAATGGGTCTTGCTCCAAGTGAATACCGTCTGGCGTGCATTAGTTATGGTTCTGAAACCTCCGGGTACCAATCTCATGGAGATGGGCTCCGTTCTACTGACAAGCAAGCAAGTGAGCTTTAGATCGGATAGCCGAAGCCGGTAATACAGATAGTCCGATGTCGGGATCAAGGACGCTCTTGATAGCTGCCTGTCACCCTAGCGACCGTGGCTGTATTTGTTCTTCCTGACATACCTCGTCGTCGGAAATGTAGGGAGAGCAATCGTGATGGAACTGCCAGGAAGAAACCGTGTACTGGGACGGGCGATCGTATGAGCGCACGGCATGTGCCCCTGCGCGGTGTGCGCGTGGCCGTTTTCGCCGCCGAAACGGGGACGGTCTTACTTGCGACTGCTGCATTCGTACTGAGCTTCACCGCGCTCCGCGACCTCGCACAACGATCAGGGATCGACCCTGAGCTTGCGTGGCTGTGGCCGTTTATCGTGGACGGCATTATCGTCGTGGCAACGGTTAGTGTGTTCGCTCTCGCGGGCACACGGGTGGTCTGGTACCCGTGGATGCTGCTGATTCTCGGTGCAGCGGTGTCGGTCGTGGCGAACGCGATCCATGCTGTCGTTGCGGCAGAACCTGGTGCGCCCCCGATACTTGCGGCATCGGTCGCGTCCGTTCCGCCGATTGTGCTGGTTGCTTCGACTCATCTCACCGCCGTCCTGATCCGCCACAACCGCACCATCTATGCCGTCGCGACCGCGGCGAGCGACGTGCCAGAACCTATTGTGCCCACGACCGTATCTCGTACAGGTGACTCTCCTTCTAGCGTCACTGCTGAAGGTGGCGATGCGGGTGCCGCGAGCAGCGAGCCGTCTATGACGCAGCATACGCCTGTGCAGGAGACGGGGTCCGACTCACGCCGCGAACTGGGATCCCAGCTTTGGGCGGAGGGGCTGCGCAAAGCCGAGATTGCTCGCTTGCTGGGAGTGAACCGCAGCACCGTAACTAGATGGAATCTGCCCGACTTGCCTGAACAGGAGAACGCAGCATGACTACTGACCTCTCGTCCTACGATCCTGCTCGCTCCGACGTCCTCACCTCGTGGCGTTTCAACCCTTACCGCTTCCCGCCGCGTCTTGTGCTCTCCTATTTCGAGGTCGTCGAGGGCGAGTTCGTCTATGACGTGGAGCGCTGGGCAGGGCGCCGAGAAGGGCCCTACCTGGATGCGACGGCCGTTGAAGACCCTAGAGAACTCGTTACTGAGACCTCGATGGCCGAGGACGCTCCAGAGTCGGAGGAAGTGGCGGGGCCGAAGCCGGAGAAGCCTGTCGGGGTGCGGGTGCAGTGGAAGCGCGCGAGTGACTTGATGGCGGATGCCGGGGCGAAGGTCTCTGGGTGGGGGCTCGACTTCACGACTGCGCTCGCTGAACGAGCTACCGGCCGTGCTGCTCAACCAGTTGAAGAGTCGAGCAGCCCGGCATCTGTTCGACTTGCGCCCGCGAACCGCTACGCGAGCCCTGATTACCGGGCGAAGACACCCGTGCCTCCCGAGACGATTGCACGCTAACCGCGGCGCTTTTCAGTTCGGAGACCATACACCATACACAGGAGGTATCGAGATCATGACCAAGCAACTTCGCAAGCCTGATGATTCCGGCGGGCCTGCGTTTGAGTCTCCCGAGGGGCTGCGGGCCCTGCTTATCCGTCTGCACAAGGCCGGCCCCGGCTCCTGGCGGCACGACAAGGAGGCGCACGAGCTGTCGAGCTACATCGCACGCAAATACTCGCGGCTCGCCAGGAAACACGGTCTGAACCCGTGGGAGGCTGTGACGCTCGCGTTCGAGGCGATGCTGCAGGACTCGGTCAGGACGGCGAAGAACCCGTGGGCCGCAATCACCACGATCGTGAAGCTCAAGTGCTATTACGAGGAGCGCGCGCAAGGGCTCCTGTGCTCGGTAGACGATGCCAGCGTTGGGGCAGCGACATTCCATGATGCCGAGCGGTTTGCCGACCGTGACCAATCCCTCCTTGAGTATCGTGCAGAGCTTCGGGCGGCGGAGTCGCCGCTCCTGGCCTCATCCGAGGCCGGCGGCCCCGACTCCGAGGATATTGAGACCGCGCAGATGCCGAGCCCGGTCAAGGAGGCGATCTCGAACGCCGTCACGACGTTCGTGCTGCTTGGTTGGCCCCTCTCTCGAGCCGAGGATGTCATCGAGTACATCTGCCTCACGCTCGGGAGGATGGGGAACCGCGCCTCAGCGATCGAAGCACTGCGCCGCGACACCCACGCGAGAGCCATTCTCGATGTCGGGCGCAAGCCTTGGAATGCGGCAGTCTGGGTGATGCTCGGCACCCCGAACGAGGCATACAGTGCGACCAAACGCGGACGCGGCCTGCTTATGCGCCTCGTGCTTGGGGAACCGCTCGAGGACGTGTTTGCCGATGACGCTCTGGTGCGGAGGATCGTAAAGACCGCCCCCGCACCCCCACCGCTGTCGGGTTTGCCATGAGCGGCGAATACGGCCTCCAACTCGAACGGTCGCTCGACTCGATGCGGATCGTGGACTCGTACCGGGTCGACACCGGCGATATCGACGAGCTCGCCCGCTCGATGGACGAGCACGGAATCTTGCAGTTGCCGACCATCACCCCCGACGGGATGATCCTCCTCGGCGAGCGCCGCTACCTCGCAGCCCGACGACTCAGCTGGCGCACCATGCCAGTGTATGTGCGTGCCGGGCTCTCGGATCGGCTCGGGATGCTGCTCTCCCGCCAAGCCGACCACCTGCACCAGAAGCCGCTCAACCCGGTCGAAGCAGCACGCCTCTACCGTGAGCTGAAGCTCGTGCTCGAGGAAGAAGCCGCCAAACGGAAAGCGGCAACCCAGTTCGGGGCAGGCACCGAAAATGGCGGATTCTCCGGTGGTCGTGATTCACGACCACCGGAGACGACCCCAACTCAGGCCGGGAAGTCTGCGCGGAAGGCAGCGCAGTTGATCACCGGGAGAGACTCGTCGCAGATGCTCGAGCGAGTGTGCCGTATAGAGGATCTCGCAGAAGACGCTACCGCCTCTGCCCAGGTGCGCGAGCAGGCAGCAGCGGAGCTCGAACTCATCAGGGGTGGGGCCGGGGTGAACGCCTCGCATCTGCGTATGAACACGGCGCTCACGCTCGATCAACTCGACCAGCTGGCCGCTGACCCGGCAGAGCCTGAACATCTGCGGGAGCAGGCCCGCGCAGAGGCCGAACGGGTGCGGGAGTCTGACAGAAAGGCGGCGGAGATGGAGCGCCTCGCGCAGGAGGCCCTCGCCCGCGTGAAACGAGGCGGTTCCAGTCGCAAGCCGCAGAGCCTCGCCCTTGCCTCGGTGCCAGATCCGGCGGCGTCCAGGCAGTACAGTTCGCGCTCGTTTCTCGTGGTCTGGGGCGATCTCGATCAGTGGTGGTTGAACTACGACCCGAAGCAGATGGCGCACGAACTCAACGATGAGGACGTCGCCATGTTCATCCGCGTGGTCGAGGGCAGCATTCGTTTCATGGAGCAGCTGAACACCGCACGGAGCACGCTCGCGGCATAGACTTGCGGCGGCCGGGGTTTTCGGTTCTGGGGCCTTACGTCGTTGGCATGACACGACGGAGCCCTCTCGACCCAGTCTCATCCTCTCCGACGGGTAACGGCCCCAGGTTGATGCTGCTGGTGAGCATCATCGTCGCCTGCCTCGCGCTTCTGGTGGTCGCGACGATCGGCCTGCTGATGGGGCCACCCACCCAGGAACCCGCTCCGATTGTCGGTCAGCGCGAGGGCGCGGCGGAGTCGCGCGATCCTTCCTCGCAGACGCGGCCGGCACCGGAACTCCCGAAAGTGCCACGCACCGATGATGCGGAACTGTTCGCCCGCGCTGCGGCGGAGGCGATCTTCGTATGGGAGACGAGGGCCGGGTTTCAGCCTCGGGAGTATGTGGAGGCGCTGCTCGAGGCCGGAGATGCTGACAGCGGGGCGATGAACGGGCTGGTGCAGGATCTCACCGCCTATCTGCCGACGCCGGAGGCGTGGGTGGAGTTGCAGAAGTACGAGACCTCGCAGTCGCTCACCATCGACCGGCTCTGGGTGCCGGATCGGTGGCAGGACGTGCTCGATCAGGCCCGCGAGGGTACGATCCTGCCCGGTACCGTCGCCTACACCGTCGAGGGCACCCGGCACCGCTCCGGTGTGTGGGTGGGCGAAGTCGTCACGACAGAGCACCCGGTCTCGTTCACGTTGTTCGTCACCTGCGCGCCGACATATGAGTCGTGTCGCCTGGAACGCCTGACCGCGCTCGATCAGCCGCTGCGATAAGGCAGTCATGGGGATGATGAAGGTTGGGGCCGGCGTCGCGCTCATGCTCGTCGCGGTCGGCCCCGGAATCGGCCTGGTGGGGCTCACCGTGCTCGCCTCGCCGGGCTCCGAAGCATTCTGCATCATCTCGGGGCCGAGCACGAGCACCGGGGGCGGTGAGCCGATCGCGCCGGAGACGCCACCGGAAACCGCGTCGGTCGTGTTCCCACTCCCTGCTGGCACTTGGTATCGCACCGACCAGTTCGGGTGGCGCGATTTTCCTCCGAGCCCGTGGCATACCGGGGTCGACTACGCTGCCGCCGACGGCACCCCGATCATGGCCGTCGCCGATGGGATCGTCACCGTCGCTGAGTTCTCCGCAGGTTGGGGTGGGCTCATCGTGATCGAGCACACGGTCGGCGGGCAGACAGTCGCGACCGCCTATGCCCATATGTGGCAGCACGGCATCTATGTGTCGCCGAGGCAGAAGGTGAAGGCCGGGCATCACATCGGCGATGTCGGGAGCTCGGGTCTGAGCACTGGGGCGCATTTGCACTTCGAGGTTCGGTCGGGCGGATCCTATGCGGAGGCGATCGACCCGGAGCCGTGGCTCGCCGCTCAGGGAGCCATCGACCTGGGCGGGCCGGATGGAGTCAACACGCCCGCTGGCTGCACCCCAGAGGAAGACGAGGCCGGGGCCGACGATCCCGCGTCTGCGCCCGAAGCTGATGAGGTCGTTGCGGCGCGGGAGGAGAGCCCATGATCGTGTTCCCCGACTTTAGCGGCCTCACAGGGATCAGCACCTTGCAGGAGGTCGTCGGTGCTGCGCTCATGTTCGTGCTCATCGTGAGCGTACTCATGCTCGTCGTCTCGGCCGTCGCGTGGGGTGTGGCGTCGTCTGCTGGGAACCCGCAGACCGCTGCGCGCGGGCGGGTTGGGGTGCTCGTGTCGCTCGGCGGGGCTCTCATGTCGGGCGCGGCCATGACCATCGTGAACACCCTCATCTCCTACGGCCAAACCCTCTAACCGCCCCTCCCTGTCTCTCCCTTTTCGGGCTGCTTCCCGAACGTCATTGGCAGCACAGCCCAATTACCTGACAGGAGTCCCACCGTGATTGACATCGACCCGAATTCGAGCGGATTGCCCGGCCTCGACGCTCTGCGAACAATCGTGGGCGCGGTGATGATGTTCGGCCTCGTGCTCGCCGCGCTCGGTTTGATTGTCAGCGCCGTGGTCTGGGCGTTCGGGGCGAACTCATCGAACCCGCACCTGAGTGGGCGCGGGAAGACCGGCGTGCTGATCTGCTGCGGGGCTGCGGTCTTGTGTGGCGGCGCGGTGACGCTGATCAATTTCTTCTGGGATGTCGGGCAGTCGATCTGATGGATCTCTGCGAACTGCCGATCCTTTCGGCCCTCTGTATCGCCCGAGACGAGGCCACTGCGATGATCGCCGCAGCCCCGTTCCTGTTCATCGCACACGCCGTGGGTGAAGCGGCGGGCTGGTTCATCCAGGCCCTGTGGATCGTGTTCGATCAGACCACCCTCGTCGACGTCACAAGCACCGGCTACATTCAGGTGTACAACCTGCTCTTTGGCATCGGGATCACCGTCGCCCTGCTGCTGTTCTGCTTCCAACTCATCACCTCGGTCGTGCGGCGCGAGCCGGGCGGCCTGACCCGCGCAGGTATCGGGCTTGCAAAAAGCGTGCTCGGCAGCTTCGTCGCGGTGTCGCTCGTCGCGTTGGCGCTCGAGATCACCGACCAGCTGTGCATCGGGATCGTTCAGGCCACTGGGAACTCGATGGCCTCCATGGGCGACAAGATCCTCATCCTCGTCACCGCGCTTACCACACTGAACGCGGGGAGCCCGGCAGTCGGTGCGATCGTGACGATCTTCCTCGGTGGTCTCGTCATCGCGGCAGGTGCGATCGTGTGGTTCTCCCTACTCGTGAGGAAGAGCCTGATTCTCCTCGCCGTAGCACTCGCACCGCTCGCACTCGCCGGTTCCTCCTGGGAAGCAACGAAAGGGTGGGCGTCGAAATGGGTCATGTTCGTGGTCGCGCTCGTGGTGTCGAAGCTCGTGTTGACGGTGATTCTGTTGGTTGCGATTTCGCAGATTTCGGTGCCGATCGCGCTCGATATTCAGGCGATCACCGATCCGCTTGCGGGCATCGTTTTGCTCGCAGTGGCGGCGTTCGCTCCGTACATCACCTATAAGGCGATCTCGTGGCTCGGCGTCGACTACTACCATGCGATGTCGACCGAGTCCGAGGCGAAGCAGGCCATGAACCGGCCGGTGCCGGTGCCGAACCGGATGCCCGGCAATGGTGGTTCGTTGTTCGGCGAGCGCGGCGGCTCCGACAGTGGTGGCGGTAAGCCTCCCCCACAAACGCCTCCGAGCAGTGCTCCGACTGCAACCGGCGCCGGCACAGGCGCAGGGGCTGCGAGCGGCGGCGCGACTGCGGGCACCGGGGTCACGGCCGGCGCTGCGGGGGCGGCGGGGCCGATCGGTCTCGGCGTCGCGGCGGGGGTCGAGATCGTGAAGACCGCCGCGACCGCTGGCCCGAAAGCAGGGTCTGCGGTCGGTGGGCAGGCCGACGGGCACATGGACGCTGCTTCCACGTCGGGGCAGTCTTCCGCTCCGCCGCCGCAAGCGCCTGGGCGGGTGCCGCCGCCGCGTGCGCTCCCGCCCGGCCCTTCCCAGTCCTCGGGCACTCCGCCCGTTACTCCGCCGCAGAAGTAAGGAGAGATGATGTCGACGCACGAGTTCGAGCTCGCCAAGGTGCAGTTCTCAAGGCTCACCCGGCGCGGGATACTGCTTGGGCTCTCCCTGCCTCAACTCGTCATCCTCGGGGTCGGGCTCGCCGTCGCGGTCATCGCGCTCTACACGGTCGGCGGTACTGGACTTGTCGTGACTTCCCCGATCTGGAGCATGTGCGCCTTCGTTGCCACAGTGCCGATCGGCGGTCGGCAGGCGACGGAGTGGGTGCCGATCGTCGGGCGCTGGTTGCAGCGCCGCGCGGCCGGGCAAACCGAGTACCGTCGCACCCTCATGAGTGCCCGGCCCGAGGGCACGCTCGCGCTCCCCGGTGACGCTGCATCGCTGCGCGAATGGGTGGACGAGGAGACCGGGGCGGCGATGATCCACGACCCGCACCAGCACCTTCTCACCGCGATCCTCGCCGTGAACCATCCCGCGTTTGTGCTGCTCGACCCCGGCGACCAGCTGCGCCGCGTCGAAGGCTGGGGCAGGGTGCTCGCCTCCGCGTGCCGCTCGGGGAGGATCGCCCGCGTCCAGGTGAGCGAACGCACCATGCCCGACTCTGGCACCGGGCTCGCACAGTGGTGGAAAGACCACGGCCGTGCCGATGGCTCCTGGGCGGCAACCACCTACGCCGAACTCATCGAACGCGCAGGCCCCACCGGGGAGCGGCACGCCACCACCGTCTCCCTCTCGCTCGACCTGCGAGCTGCGGCGCGCGCGATCCGAACCTCCGGGGGCGGCATCCGAGGGGCGGCGCGAGTGCTGCGGCAGGAAATGGCGACCTTCACGACGGCGATGCGCTCCGCAGACCTCACCGTTGACGGCTGGCTCACCCCCGGCGACGTCGCCCTCGTGCTGCGTGCGGCCTACGATCCCGCGACTGCTGCCGCGCTCGAACGCCACGGGGATGTCGGCCGCGAGCTTGCCACCGCCGGGCCGGTCGCCGTCACCGAGAAATGGGATCAGATGCGTTCGGATTCCGCGTTCCACACAGTGCTGTGGATCAGCGAATGGCCCAGGAGCCAGGTATATCCGGGTTTCCTCGCCCCGCTGGTGCTCTCCACCGGGATCCTCCGAACCATCTCGCTGCACTATATGCCCGTGCGCGCCGATCAAGCCGCACGCGACATTCGCCGAAAGCGCACGGAACTGATTTCTGACAAGGCGCAGCGGCAGAAGCTCGGCCAGATCGAGGACGCGGCGACGGCTGCGGAGTATGGCGATGTCGTGCAGCAAGAAGCCGACCTCTCCGCCGGGCACGGTCTCGTGCGGGTCGTCGGCCTCCTCTCCATCACCGCGCCCAGCGCCGACGAACTCGAATCCGCTGTCGCCGCAGTCGAACAGATGGCTATCCAATCCTCGTGCGAGACGCGGCGGCTCGTCGGTCAGCAAGCCCGCGCGTTCGCCGCGTGCGCGCTCCCGCTCGCCCGACCTGTATAGACCCCTACCCCTGTTCAAGAAGGAGTATCCGATGCCCGATTCCCGCCCGCAGGTCGACCGCGCAGAGGCAGCCTACAACGCGCTCCGAGACCTTGCGCACACCGTCAGAGATACCCCGCCAACGCAGTTGTATGAACTCAACCGTGAGCTATTGGGGATAGCCCGCCTGGTCCCGGACGTACTCAGGAAGGTCAGTGCGCTCGCGCTCGCCCGGAGCGACGAGGCCGTCCTCGACTCGTCCACGCCTGGCGGGTCTGGCAAGGGCGAAGTCGAACGGGCGGCCCGTCGCCTGCTCGCCGCGTCGGAACTCATCGATGCCGCCGAGTCGAACCTCGACCGTGCATCGCAGGCGCTCTCCGTGCTCGTCTGGCACCCCGAGAAGACAGACTCCGCTCCGACGCTCAGGGAACCTCAGATGACCGCTGCGCGACATGGGCAAGGGACGTCACCGTCGACGCCCGTGTCTTCGCCTGTACTGGCCGGGCCTCCTCGTCCGCTTCGCAGTCCGTCGCAGGGTGTTCCGGGGCTGAGTAGATGAGTGATGAGCGCTTGCACGCGAGCGTGCTCGTCACCCCCGATGCCGAACGCAGACGGCTCAGGAAGGAGCGGCGTCAAGCGGCCGAGCAACTCCGGTATCAAGCCCGCGCCCGCGAGCACGCCGAGAAGAAAGCCCGGCTCGACGCCGAACGGCAGGAGCGGCTGAGCACCGTCTACCTCCCCAGGGCGGGCGAGGCAGGCGCTGAGATGCTGCGCACCCCCGGCAGGTTCCGGCTCCCGAAGCATCAGGACACGAGCGCCGTCGTGAGCGGTCAGTATCCGTTTCTTGCGGAAGCCGGCCTCGGCTCTGACGGCTGCTACATCGGGCAGGATCTCTACTCCGGTGCCAGCTTCGTCTACGACCCGTGGACGCTGTACGCGAGAGGCGCAATCACTGCGCCGAACATCGTCATTGCGGGCATCGTCGGCTCCGGGAAGTCCGCGCTCGTGAAATCGCTCTACACTCGTAGCCTCTCGTTCGGAAGGCGCGTCTACATCCCCGGCGACCCAAAAGGCGAGCACACCCCGGTCGCGGAACTCGTAGGCGGGAAGGCGATCATTCTCGGGCGCGGCCAGAGCCAACGCTTGAACCCACTCGACGAGGGCTACCGGGCGGCAGGGATCAGCGACCACGATTGGGCGGTGCAGGTCACGGGGCGTCGACGCGAGTTGGTGGGAAGTCTCGCCGAGACCATGCTCGACCGGCCGCTCACCCCGCTCGAGCACACCTGCATCGACCACGCCCTCACCACCGTGATGCGAGCGAGCAAGACCCCGATCCTCCCGCAGGTCGTCTCCGAGATCCTCGACCCCTCACCCGGCACCGGTTCCTCGACGGATGCGAGGATGCGGGAGGACGGCAGGCAACTCGGGCACGCACTCAGGAGACTCGTCTCCGGCGACCTGCAGGGTGTGTTCGACGGGCCGAGCACAGTGAAGTTCGACCCGTCGCTTCCGATGATCAGCCTCGACCTCTCCCGCATGGTAGACAACGCCGCACTCACCTCCGTGCTCATGACCTGTTCCTCCGCATGGATGGAGGGTGCCCTGCTCGATCCTGCAGGCGGGCAGAGGTATCTCATCTACGATGAAGCTTGGCGGCTGATGGCCTACCCGAGCCTGCTGCGACGCATGGATCAGCAATGGCGGCTCGCCAGGCACTACGGGATCGCGAACTGCTTAGTTTTTCACAAGCTATCCGACCTAGACAATGTAGGCGATGCAGGGTCGGCGAATCGTGCCCTGGCGAACAGTCTGCTCGCAAACGCCGAAACCAGAATCATCTACAGGCAAGAGACCGACCAACTCGGCACCACGGCGCAGGCGCTCGGGCTCACCGGCACCGAGCAGTCGCTGCTCCCTGGTCTCGGTATCGGGCAGGGGCTCTGGAAGATCAAGGGCAGAAGCTTCTTGACCCAGCACATGCTGCATCCAGCAGAGCTCGAAGCCTTCGACACTCGCTCCAAAATGCTTGGCTGAGACCGGGCGGCGTCCTATCCCGCTGCCGACAAATCGACTTCTTGCTGTACCGCGACACCGCGCTCCGTCGCCGTGCTGTGTCCTTGCGATGCCTGATCCTCGGCTGCTTACTGTTTTAGATTCTGCTCCTACACCTGGCCTGTAGGCCGTTGTCACCCCGATAGCGGTCTTCGATTCAGCAGATCAGGAGCATCGCATGTCTCTTCCGTCCACTCGTCCACCGGATGATCGGCAAGCTGTCGATCCGCAAGAGCGAAAGTTTCGAGCGCAGTTCGTAACGATGCTCCTGGCGCTGCTCATGCTCGTGTCCAGTCTGGTCATGATGCCGAGCCCGCCCGCGCAAGCCGCGACGCTCGGCGTCGGCTACGGCAACGAATCCCTCTGGCTCGGCAGCTTCTCAAGTCACGGGCGGCAGGCGTACTGTATGGATCTGTACGCGCTCCCGCCCTATGGCACGACGCAGCATCCGGAATTGAGGACCACGCTCGATAGTCTCTCCGAGACCGATCTAGCGCGGTTGAACTACGTCATGGGCCGTTGGGGTGAGTCGCAAGATCCGAACGTGACTTCGGCGGTGCAGATGTACGTCTGGGATGTCGCAGACCATGCCCACTACATCGCTGAGGGCGGGGATGCCCACTTCCTCACCCGAGTACCAGCAGGCGTGCAGGGCACAGTGCTCGCGAATCTCAATGCCATGCGGGACGCGGCAGCAGCGAACGCGGTTCCGAACCCCTCGGTGTCGATGTCGATCAGCATGGACGACCAGTACAACGGTGCGCTTTCGATCAGCGCGAACCCGGCCACGGCGATCGGCACAGTCACCCTCACGAACGCACAGTTCGCGAACGGCGCTTCAACAGCGACGCTCGGAGCGGGCACGCATCAGATCGTCGGCACCCCGGCAGAGGGCGCGCCCGAGTACCAGATCAGTGCCGCGATGTCGGCTCCCGCGCTCGGTTACGGGGCCGGCGTCGATCTGTTCTACACGCCGGGCGAGCAGCGCATTCTCGCCGCAGCGAGCTTCGAGCCCCTCAAAGCGACGGCTTCGAGTCCGACGATTCCGCTCGATTTCCAGCCGGAGATCACGACCCAGGTGTCCTCGAAGTTCGTGCAAGCGGGCGACAAGTTCGTCGATGGGCTCACGGTGCGGGTGACGAAGCACTCGTGGATCAGGCTCAATGGCTCGCCGATCCCGGTGGAGGCGGTCGGCACCCTGTACGGCCCGTTCGATGAGCAGCCCGCTGAAGCGAACGCACCCCCGACCGGTGCGCCTATCGCAGGGACCGAGACGATGACGCTCACCGGCCCCGGCAGCTTCAAGTCGCCTGGCACCATCGTCGCGCCCGAGAGCGGTTTCTACACCTGGGTGTGGTCGATCGACAAGGAGGCCCAGGGGCAGTACGCGAAGTACCTCACCGACTCGTTCAGCGACCGGTTCGGCATCGTCGCCGAAACGTCAATCACGCCGTTCCAGCCGGAGGCAGTCTCGAAAGCGGATCAGCGGCTCACGGTGCCGGGCGGGAAAGTGACCGACACGATCACCGTGTCCTCGACCAACGGGGTCTGGCTCAAGCACAACGGCGCGCACATTCCCATCGTGTTCGAGGGCGTCGCCTATCAGGTCGACGGCACCCTACCCCCGGTACAGGCAGGTGCGGTGCCCGAGAGCGCGCGTCCGGTCACGTCGGCGACGATCACTGCGACCGGCCCCGGCACCTACACCAGCAGCGAAGTCGTGCTCCCGAACGGGGGGTTCGTGACCTGGGTATGGAAGGTGTCGAAGAGCAGCCAGCCCGAATGGGTGCGCCCATACATCGCCTCGGATTGGGCTGACGATTTCGGCATCAACATTGAGACCCACTCGGTGCGGTGGCCGATCGAGATCGTGTCGGAGATCAAGGAGTACAACGTGCACCTCAAGGGCGGTCGTGCGTTCGACCGGATCGAGATGAGCGGGTTCCCCGAGAACCACGGCGAGTTCGAGGGCGACGGCTACTGGCAGGCCGACGTCGACGAAGTGGTGCACACGGTCTACGGCCCGTTCAAGACCGAGGAGGAACTGGCCGACGACCTCGACCTCGAGGACGCCCCGGTGCTCACCTCGATCATCACCCCGGCACGGAACGGCACCTACCATCTCGGGTACACCGACGGGGACGCGATCAAGCCGACAAAGCCCGGCTACTACGTCGTCGTGAGCTCGTTCGCCGGAGATGATCGGGTACAGCCGATCACCACCTCGCCCGGCGATATTCGGGAGCGGTTCTTCGTGCCGGACGACCGGCAGCCGGTCACCGTGATCACGCAGGCGCAGCCCGAAGCGCGCGTGGGTGAACCATTCGAGGATCTCGCGCTCGTGCAGGGCACCGATATTCCCGAAGACGCATACCTGGTCTTCCGGGCGTATGGGCCGCACGATCCCGAGGCCGAGCCGGTCTGTGAAGTGCCGTTCTTTACGAGCGAGCGGGTTCCCGTCACCCAGGCAGGCGTCTACCGCTCAGGCAGTACGTCTGTCACTGAGCCGGGTCACGTCTATTGGGTCGAGACCCTGTACGACGGCGACGACGAAGTGATCGCGGAGGGCCGTTGCGGGGCTCCCGGCGAGACCACCGTCGTCACCGGCCAGCCGGAGGAGGTCTCCGTGGTGACGAACGCGGTGCCCGAGGTACTGCTGGGCGATCCAGCGCACGATGTCGCGACCGTCTCCGGCAAGGTGCCCGACGGTGCGACCCTCGGATTCGAGGCGTACCGGCAGGACGGGAGCGAAGCGGTCTGCACCGACGCGGAACTCGTGTTCACCTCGGAGACGATCAAGGTCGATGGCCCCGGCGACTACCGTTCCTCCGACGTGGTATTCGATCGCGTTGGCACCTACTACTGGATCGAGACGCTCTACGGGCCAGAGGGTGACGTGCTGCATCGCGGCCAGTGCGGTGCCCCGAACGAGACCACCAAGGTCGTCACCGAGCTGGAGGCCCCGCCGGAGCTGGCGGTCACGGGCGGTGCTGATCTCTTGCAGCCGATCCTCATCGGGGCCGGTCTCGCCGGCGCCGCTGCCGCAGTCGCACTCTTCTTCGGGCGTCGCCTCGCGCAGCGCCGCGAGGAAGAAGAGGCCGCCGGTGAGGACTGGAACGATGGAGAGGATGGTGATGCGATCGACGAGCTGATGAAGATGTAAGACCTCGAACAGACCCCCGAGGGGCGCAGACCGCTGTACGGTCTGCGCCCCTTCCCGCGTCTCGGTTCGGATCGGGTATTGCCACCTCATCTGAGTCGACGTAGCATTTACTCGAAAGTTTGTTCGAGTAAATGGGGGTCGAGGTGAGAGTGGAAGTGGATGCCCCGGTGACACTCATCTTCGACGGCGGCTCCCCATCGAGGCTCGAGTGGGAGGGTATCGCCTGGTGGGTGATCGACCAGCCGACTCAGTTGACGCGCGAGGTCGACTGGCTGCATCCGATCATCACGCACCCGCCCGAGGGCACCGTGCGCCACTCTGGGTGGCGATTCATCGCCAAGCCGTCGAACGGTCAAGACGCTCAGCTGTTCGACGTGTTCGACTCCGTGCTGGGGTGGCAGGTGTGCTGTGTCTGGAACTGAGCCGCCCAATATTCCGCTCGATCCTGGGTTCGAGCTGCGGCCGCGTCAGCGCATCTTCAAGCGTGATCCGGTGCTCTGGGAAGTGTGCTTCGAGGGTGAAGCGATCGGGTTGATCCGGCCGACTTGGATCGGACGCACGAGCTATCCGTTCTACGAGGCGATCGGCTTCTTCGCCGGCACGGGTGAGCCTGTCAGCCTTGAACTCTCCCCGTACTTGGATGAGCGTTGTCGTGTGCTGCTCGAGTTTCAGCGTTCCCCGCAGTCGAGTGTGCATCTGCCTCGGTACCTCAAGTCGACTTAGAAGAGCGTCGCCGTCTCAGTGGTCATGGCATACGAGATGTCTTCGGTGCCGGTCGTTACTCGCTTCACCAGGGCTGCGTCTCCGGGCTGTCCTGGGTCGAGCCAGCGATCGTGTAGCTCGTGAGGGAGCACCAACGGCATGCGTGATTCTCCTCGCGCGGAAACCACGGTGGACGCTTCGCCGAGACCCGGCCTCGTGACCAGCGAGTAGCCGAGATACGTCACTCCGTCGATCTCGATCTGCGCGGTGATCGCGGCGATGGCGAACGTGGAGCGGTCTGGGAGCTTCCATCGCTTCTTGCCCTCGTCGTACCAAGTGGCGGGCAGGAGGGCTCGCTGCTGGAATGCTTCACGTCAGGTACGGGTCAGACTCTCGACTCTCGAGTTGAATGCTCTACCGTCGGTCGGGCGCGGGAGTGACCACCACGCGAACTCGATACTCGGGGCGTCATCCTCGGATCGGATGATCGGGTTGAGGTTTCTAGCTTTCGTCCCGGTGATCTTGGCTTGGCCGCCGTATCTGCCGATCCATTCGTTGATGCGGGCGCGCCCCTCTCTGGTGTCGAGGGGCTCGATGCCGAACGCCTCGGCCTCTTCTTCTTCGGTTCGTGCCCCGCCCCCGAGCCCGTAGCTTGCGCACATGATCCCAGAATACGAAGCAGGTTCCTGAACCGTCTATGCCGCGGGCAGTTCTTTTTCGGCTTGCGCCCTCGACCTTGTGGGCATGGTTCTGACTCACCCCTCCCGCATGCTCACTTTCGTCCTCGCACTGCTGGTGGTGCTCCGGTGATGGCGCGGCATCCGAAGCCTGCCGCGCAGCCGTCGGCACAGTCGGCTGTCGAAGTGCCGGTGGAGTGGCCGCTCGTGCAGATGCAAGTGCATGACGACGGCGCAATGGCGGTACTCGCGAATGGCGAAGCGTATGCGCCGCCGCCGCACGCTCCGGCGTGGCGGCGCGAGTCTTACTCGATGATCCTCGACGCGATCACCGCACAACTCGGGCAGCCGGTGAAAGTCGTCGTCACCGAGTGCGACGGCACCGTCTACACCGACATCGTGTTCCCCAGACGCAGGACGACGGCTCCGGCCGAGGTACCGGCACAGCCGACGCTCCCGTCGCGGCGGCAGCGCGCCGCGACCGCGCTGCCGCCGGTGTCGGTAACCGGGAGCGGGTTCCTTGCGGGAGAGGAAGTGGCGGTCGCTCCGATCGTCGCTCACTGCGGTGCAGCCCCGGACGGGCAGGTCAACGCCCTCATCCCGCAGGGGCACGTCTCGGGCGTGCAGGAGCTTGCACTGATCGGGCGCATCTCGGGCACGATCCAGTTGGTGAGGGCCGTCCGATGAGCCAGGGGCGACAGGTCGGCGGCTACGGTCACGAACTCACCAATCTGGCACTGATCGGCCTCGCCGCCCTGCTCTTCATCGCTGGGATACTGCGGCTCTCGGGTACCCTGGCGGCCTGGCTGACCGGCATTCCCGGCCCGAGAGCGGGCCTCGCAGCCGGTGCTGGGGTGCTGTTCTCGCCGGGAGATCCAGCGACCGCGCTCAATGCGCCGGGCCTGAACGTCGTGGTCTATTGGATCATCGCCGGAGTGCAGCTCGCGGGAGTCGCGACGCTCGGCGTCTGGGTGTGGATGCTCACCCGACGGTTCACCGAGCGGCGGGAGAAAGACCCTCGGAAGATCGTCGGGATCGCGACCCGTGCCGAGGTCAAAGCACAGGCGTCAGACACGGCGCTGCTGCGCCGGGCCGCGAACCTGCGCCCCTCGATCCCGCAACCTGCACCCGCCGATGTCGGCTTCACCCTCGGGGCCTCGCAGGGGGTGCCGGTGTGGGCGTCAGTGGAAGACTCGATCCTCGCCCTCGGAGCGCCCCGCTCGGGCAAAGGCCTCCATGTCGCCATCAACCTGATCTTGGATGCGCCCGGCGCGGTCGTCACGACCTCGACGAGGCCGGACAACGTCGCGGCCACGTTCCATGCCCGTGGGCGCGGGGATCGCCCGGTCGCGGTGTTCGACCCGCAACGTCTCGCGGCGGGCATCCCCGCAGGGCTCAGATGGAGCCCGATCCGGGGATGCGACGACCCCCTCACCGCGATGATCCGTGCCGCCGGCCTCGCCTCCGCCACCGGCCTCTCCGCAGGGGACGTGGAAGGAGGCGGGTTCTGGGAAGCGAAGACCAAGGTGGCACTGCAGGCGCTCCTCCACGCGGCAGCACTCGACGGGCGCACGCCTGCCGAGTTGTTCCGGTGGACGCTCGATCCCGCCGCCGCTGCCGAGGCGGTCTCGATCCTCGACACGAATGCTGGGGCGGCGTCTGGGTGGGGTGACGCGCTTGGCGGAGTGATCGACTCTGATCCGCGCTCGCGCGACAGCGTGTGGCAGGGCGTTTCGTTGAGTCTTGCCGCGCTCGCCGACCCGAGGGTGCTCGATGCGGTCTCGCCCGGCCCAGGCGAGGTCTTCGACCCCGGCGCGTTCTTGGATGAGCACGGCACCCTCTACCTCCTCGCCACAGGCGCAGGAGCCGGTGCATCGGCGGCGCTCGTCGCGGCGCTCGTGGAGGACATCGTGGAGGTGGCGAGGCGCAAGGCGGCGGTCTCGCCGGGGGCGCGGCTTGATCCGCCGCTTGCGCTTGTGCTCGATGAGATTGCGAACATCGCGCCCCTGCCGTCTTTGCCGACGCTCATGGCTGAGGGCGGCGGCACTGGGATTACGACCGTGCCGATTCTGCAATCGCTCGCGCAGGCCCGCGAGAAATGGGGCGACGACGCTGCCGCCGCGATCTGGGATGCGTCCATCGTGAAGATCATCCTCGGCGGCGCATCGAACACGCGCGACCTCCAAGACCTCTCCGCGCTGCTCGGTGAGCGGGATGAGTTCACGGACTCGATCACGATGGGTGCTTACGGCGATCGCTCCTCGCAACGATCGGTGCGGCGGGTACCGATCATGCCTCCCGAGCGGCTGCGCATGTTGCCGTTCGGCACCGGGGTGACGCTGCTGCGCTCGGCCCCTCCGATCATCACCGATCTGCGGGCGTGGACGGCCAGGCGCGATGCCGGGCAGTTGCGGGCCGACCGTCGCAAGGTCGAAGCGTTCTTGAAGGGTGGTGGTGCGCGTGGCGAGGCGTAGGCGTACCCCGCCACCGGATCAGGTCGAGCTCGACCTCTGGGGGCTTGACGAACCATCGGCTGACGCGAAGATTGCGGCCGATACGTCGACCGAGACAAGCGTAGGAGTGCACGTTGACGAAATACACGAACCGACTCAGGGAGCACTGGGAGAAGTACGTCCCGAACCGCATGAAGATACTCCTCGACTTGGGGCCGGAGACGGAGACCTTCTTTTCGGAGATTGGGGCGCAGATACAGGAAGAAGTCAGTTCGCTGACGGAGGACATCACGGCGGTGCTGCTGGCGGAAATGCCCGAAGCGAGGGAGGATTATCTCAGGACGGTCGCGACGATGACGACCGCACGGAAGATCGCGGAGGAGATCGCCATGACGCACCAGCTCGCATGGGTGAAAGATCCCGCGCTGACGCTCTCAGAAGCGCGCGAGGAGTGGGAGCTGGATCGCCCGATGGACGAGAGCCTCGTGGACGTCGCCGTGAGAGTGCAGAACTCGGACTACCCGATCTTCTCGACGGAGGAGATGGAAGAGATGGCGAAGGAGTGGGCGGTGCCGCTCGATTTCCTGAACCAGATGTTCGAGTCGGAGAACCCCTGCAGGTTCATGTACGACCATCAGGCGGTGATGGACGAAGCGGCGACGATCCGGTTCCTCCGCGAAGTCGGGTAACCAACGAGACACCTGCAGCGCCGCCTCTTGAGGCGGCGCGTTTCGTTCCCGGCGCACCGCACACCCTCGCCCCATCTGGCGGCAAGGCCCGCTTCGAGGCCAACATCGCGGCGATTCGTCTCGCCCAGCAACTCGCCGCCGAAGATCGTGCCGCGACAGTGCCTGGGCAAGAGGTACTGGCGCGCTGGTCGAGTTGGGGTGCGATCCCGGAGGTCTTCGATGAGGCGAAGCCGGAGTGGGCGTCCGAGCGAGGCGAGCTGCGCGGGCTGCTGAGCGAGGAGGAGTGGCACGCGGCGGCGCGCACGACGATCAACGCGCACTACACCGACCCGATGCTCGTGAAGCGCATCTGGCGGGCACTCGAATCGCTCGGATTCTCAGGCGGGCCGGTGCTCGAACCTGGCAGCGGTCTCGGTACCTTCATCGGGCTCGCACCCGATGATGCGCAGGTGACCGGGGTCGAGCTCGATCCGGTCACGGCGCTCATCAGCCAGACCCTCTACCCTCATGCGACGATCCGCAACCAGTCGTTCGCGGATACCCGCATCGCCGAGGGTACATTCGAGGCTGCGGTAGGCAATGTGCCGTTCGGAAGAGTAACGCTGCACGATCCGGTGCATAACGCGACCAAGCAGTCGTTGCACAATCACTTCATCATCAAGGCGCTGCACCTGACCCGGCCTGGCGGTCTGGTTGCGGTACTGACGTCGCACTACACGATGGATGCCCAGAACCCCGGTGCGCGCAGGGAGATGAACGCACTCGCCGATCTCGTGGGCGCGATCCGGCTCCCCAACCGCACCCACTCTCGCACGGCGGGCACTACCGTCGTCACCGACCTGCTGGTGCTGCGCCGCCGAGAGAACGGTGAACCACCACGCGACGTGTCCTGGGAGACGGTGACGCGCATCGTGCTCGACGGCGAAGATGTGTTGCTCAATCCGTTCTTCGACGAGCACCCTGAGATGGTGCTCGGTACGCTCAAGGCTGGGCATGGCCCTTATGGGCCGACGCTCGAGGTCGCGGGCGATCTTGAACGGCTCGATGCCGACTTCGAGAACGCGCTCGATCAGCTGACCTTTACCGCCCGGCGGGAGGGTCTCACCCTGACGCCACCAAGCGCCGAGCACACTGTGCGGCAGGTCGCATCGGTGCCAGCGGCAACATCTCACTTCGACGGCACGATCATCGCGCATGAGGACGGCAGTTTCGGGGTGGTGTCGGCAGGGGCGATCCTCCCGTTCACGGTGCCGAAGTCTGGGGCAGTGGAGATGCGGGCGTTGCTGCGGATGCGCGACGCCGCGTCCGCCCTGCTGTCAATGGAGGCCGCGTCCGCCGACGACACGGCCGAACTCGAGCAAGCGCGAGAGAGCCTGCGACGCGGCTACCAGAAGTACCTCGGCAAGTACGGACCGCTGAATCGCTTCACCCGGTATGGAACCGGTCGCGTGAACGAGGAAGGGGAGGAGACGATTGCTCGGAAGGTGCCGACTCCGATCCGGCTGTTGCGCTCCGACCCGTTCGGGCCGCTCGTGCTCGCCCTCGAAGTCTACGACGACGTGGAGGAGACGGCGACCCCGGCGGCGCTCCTCAGCCGCCGCGTGGTTGCACCACGCCCTGAGATTCAGGGCGTCGAGACGGCAGCAGACGCAGTCGCGGTGAGTCTCGACCGGAGGGGCGGAATCGACCTTACACTGATCGCTGACCTGCTCGGCATCAGCGAGGCCGATGCACGGTCGGCGCTTGGCGACATGGTGTTCACCGACCCAGTTTCGGATGAACTGGTGCATACTCCCGCGTATCTCTCGGGCGACATCTACCGAAAGCTCGACGCGGCAACGGCACGAGCTGAGGCTGATCCCGCGTTCCGGGAGAATGTTGAGGCGCTGCGGCAGGTGCTTCCGAAGCCACTCGATGCCTCCGAGGTGACAGCGAAGGTGGGAGCGGTGTGGATCAGCGACACGATCCACCAGCAGTTCCTGCGCGAACTGCTGGGCACGAACGAGGTGCGGGTCGAGAGCCCGATGCCAGGCATGTGGGATGTGAAAGGCGGCAGGCAGGGTCTCCGCGCGACCTCGGAGTGGGGAACGAAGCGCAGACCTGCGCCCGAGCTCCTGAAATCGTTGGCGGAGCAGAAGCCGGTGCTCGTCTATGACGAGATCGAGGAGCCCGATGGGTCGAAGCATCGGGAACTCAACACCGTGCAGACTGCTGCCGCGCAGGAGAAAGCTGATGCAATCGCCGAGCGATTCTCGATGTGGGTGTGGGAAGATCCAACCCGCGCACAGGAACTGCTCGCTCTCTACAACCGCACCTTCAACGGGATCGTGTTGCGCGACTACGACGGCGCAGGCGACTACCTGACATTCCCAGGGATGGCGTCGAACTTCGTGATGCGTCCGCATCAGCGAGCAGCGGTCGCCCGCATGATCACTGAGCCCAGCGCCGGACTCTTTCACGAGGTTGGGGCCGGGAAAACCGCTGAAATGATTGCCGGGGTCATGGAAATGCGACGCATGGGCCTCATTCAGAAACCGATCATCTCGATCCCGAACCACATGCTCGAACAGTTCGGCAGGGAATGGCTGCAGCTCTACCCACAAGCGAAGATCCTTGCGGCATCCAGCGCCGACCTGACGGCAGATCGCAGACGGCAGTTCGTGGCTCGCGCGGCAGCGAACGAGTGGGATGGGATACTCATCACCCACTCCGCATTCGCACGGATCGGGCTCAAGCTTGAGAACGAGGTGACCTACCGGCGCACACAGATCGACGAGATGCGCAACGCCCTGGAACGCATGGACGGTGAAGACCGGCTCAGCGTGAAGAAGCTCCAGAACAAGCTCATCGCAGCCGAGGAGAAGCTGAAGAAGCTCACCAGCAAACCGCGCGATCCCGGCGTGAGCTTCGAGGACACCGGCATCGACTACATCGTCGTGGACGAGATACACCTCTTCAAGAACCTCGCCACAGAATCAAACATCCCCGACGCGAACATTCGAGGATCGGAGCGCGCCTCCGACCTGCACATGAAGACAGAGTACCTCCGCTCGCAGGGCAAGCAGCGGATCATCACGGGCGCAACGGCGACACCGATCTCAAACTCGATTACCGAAGCTTACACAATGCAGCGGTACCTGCGCCCCGATCTGCTCGAGGCGGCGGGCATCGGCAGCTCCTTCGACGCGTGGGCAGCGACCTTCGGAGAGACCGTCACCCAGATGGAAATGTCACCCACCGGAGCATCGTTCCGGATGAAGACCCGCTTCGCCAAGTTCAAGAACGTGCCCGAGATGCTGCGCATGTGGTCGACGTTCGCCGACGTGAAGACTGCCGAGGACCTGAAACTCCCTGTACCTGAGATGGCAGAGCGCCCAGACGGGAGCCGGTCCCCGGAAGCACGCGCGGTGCCGCCTACCGTCGAGTTAGAGGCGTTTGTGCAGAAGCTCGGCGAGCGTGCCGAGAAGATCATGGCCGGCCGGGTCGATCCGCGCGACGACAACATGCTGTCGATCACGAACGATGGGCGCAAGGCCGCACTCGACATGCGAATGATCATTCCGCGAGACCCCTCGGGGCCGACCAAGGTCGAAGTCGCCGCTGACATGATCCACCACCTCTGGCAGCAAACCGCTAACACCGAGTATCTCGATGCCGCGACTGGAGAACCGTCGGACACTCGCGGTGCACTGCAACTCGTGTTCGCTGACCTCTCGACCCCGAACCCCGACAAATGGAACATCTACGAGGAACTGAAGCAGCAACTCGTGATGCGCGGAATGCCAACACAGTCAGTGCGGTTCATTCACGAAGCCCGCAACGACATCGAGAAGGCGCAGGTGTTCGCGGCGGCGCGCGCCGGGCACATCGCAGTGCTCGTGGGCTCCACCGAACGCATGGGAGTCGGTACCAACGTGCAAGCCCGTGCGGTCGCGCTCTACCACCTGGATTGCCCCTGGCGGCCATCGGACATTGCCCAGCGCGAGGGCCGCATCATGCGGCAGGGCAACCAGAACGATGTCGTCGGGATCATCCGCCTCATCACCGAGCGCTCCTTCGACTCGTATATGTGGCAGGGCGTCGAACGTAAGGCGCGGTTCATTGCGCAGGTCATGCGGGGCAAACTCGATGTGCGTGAGATCGAGGAGATTGACCCCTCCGCGCTCTCCGCTGCAGAAGCGAAGGCACTCGCTACCGGCAACCCGCTCATGCTCGAACACGCCACGATCCAGTCCGAAGTGCATCGGCTCAGGAAGCTCGAACAAGCGCATCATAGCAATGAGCGGGTACTCGAACACACCCGTGACCTGGCAGGGGATGATGTGACCCGGATCACTCGGGAGATCACCGGGTTCGAGGCCGTGCTTCCACAGACGATCGACACCGGTGGTGACCGGTTCCGCATCGTGTTGAACGACCGTCTCTATGATTCCCGCACCGATGCCTCGCATGCGCTCATGAGCTGGGCTGCGCAGAGTGGCATCAAGTACCTATCGCACTACTCGGCACGTGAGTTCGGGGTGATCGGAAAGCTCGGAAACTTCGACATCGGCTGCGAGGTCACCCCTGAGATGGGCGGAGACCTGCTCGTCAGGCTGGAACTCCGGGGCGTGCCGCGTGGCAGCTTCTCCGTCACCCGTGAGACGTTCCTGTCGGGTGGAACCGGGCTGATCCAGCGGATCGAGAATCGCATGTCCGAGATCCCCTCCCAGCTTGAGAGAGCACGCACCGAACTCGCCGAGGCTATGCAGACACGGGATGATGCCGACTCGAGGCTCGGGCAACCGTTCAAGCACGCACTCGCACTGTCGGCAGCCGAGGCCGACTTCGAGCGCGTCTCGGCCGAGCTTCTGGCGATGCAACGCCGTAAGGACAAGGAGCCCAGTCCAGCACCCCAGGCAGAGCGGGGAGGCGAGTCTGAGCGATGGTCGCGCACCAAGTTAACGGTCGAAGCGGTGCGAGCGTATCAACCCGTTAGCGGATTGCAGGCAGGCCCCGAACGTGAACAGTCCCCTGCTGCTCCGGCTAGGGCTTCGCGTGCGGTCGAGCCGAGCGGGCACTCTCTCAGAAGATGAGGTTTGGGCGGGTTCTCCTTACCTCCTTGGTAGTCGCGTCGGTGCTCGGCGCCAGCCGGTAGGAGGCGAGATTGATGGACACGGATACTCCAGTTGATACGGTCGATTCGATCGCGCTCGGCGTCAGCATGAAAGGGTTCTTCGCAACGATGCCGGAGTTGACGTATTCCGAGGAAGGCCGTCCTGTCTTCTTCGCCCGGTTCGGGATCGAGTGTCACCGCACCGCCCCAGATGGCACAAGGATCAGGTTGGAGCCCCGCTTCGGCAGCGTCTTCGCCTACGGGGAGACCGCCGAGATTGCCCACCGGCAGTTCCGCAAGTACGACGTGTTCATCGCACACGGCCAGATCGAGACCAACAAGAACTCTGGCAAGCAACAGTTCGTCGCCGAGGACTTCGGCCACAGTATCCTCCGCACCCGTTACGAGGTCGACCGCTCGCCTCGGCACACCGTCGGTGAATCGCAACGACAAGCGATCACTCCCGACTCCCTCAACCGGTCGCGGCGTCGACGCGAGCAACCTCAACCGACTGGAATCAGCAGATAGAAAGGCGACTACCTTGCACGATGAAGCAGCAGAGCTGACCCCCGTTCCCGATGCCGAGCCTGATCCTACCGAGTCTGAGGGTGAGGGCACGAAGTACGATGGCCCGGAGCTTCCCAGGCTCGGCAATACTGCCAGTGCAGGTGGTCGGGTTTCCGGGCCTGCGCGCCCGTTGAATTGGAATCTGCTCAGCAGCGAGCAGGCGGAGGTCGAATGGCTGGAACTCAACTCGTGGGTATCGTGGCTTCGGTTGACCTACGGGCTCACGCCTGCGGTGCTCCCTCCGTTCTGGCATCGGCACCCGGAGCTCGTCTGGGAGCTTTCGGCGCTGCACCGTGCCTGGCTCGGAGCCTACGACCCTGAGCAGCACGTCAGCGGCCCGATGATCTGGCACCACGACTTCACCGAGGCACAGGCCCGGCTGCGCGTCTGGGTACAAGCCTGCGGAACCCGACTCGACCGCGACCGCCCAACACGGCAGATCCCCTGGCCGGGAGAGCCCCCATTCCCACAGATCGCCGAAGCGGTGATCCCCGACCGAGACCTCGACTTCGTTCAGTTCGTGATCGAGGATGTCGCTTCGCGGCGAGCCGATGAGGATGCCTACTATGCGAAGGCCGCAGAAACGTCTGCTTGAATAGCCGGACATAGTGAGGCGGGGGTGCGCATCTGCGCACCCCCGCCTCACTATGTACCTCAGTCGTGAACTAGCCGCTATTCATCTCGTGCGAATACTCTGTCGAGGAGCTTCGCTGTTTCCGGGTTCACCATTTCGTTGCGGCGGATGTAGTGCTGGACGGTGATCCTTGTGTCGGTATGACCGAGAAGCTCCGCAGCCAACTCGATATTGGCTTCTTCGTTCACTGCCGTTGCGACTGTCCTTCTGAACATATGTGGTGAGACTCCGGTGATGCCGGCCAAACCAAGTACATGCCTGAGTTGACGGCGCACGTTTGCCGTAGTCAGGGGCGCACCTCCTCGATTTGAGAACAGCAGTGCCTCTGGCGATGTGTCTTTCATCCGCGCAAGCCGCTTCCGTACCGCTTCGGTCGTGAACGAAGGAATCGCGACGGTGCGGCATGACTTGGCGGTCTTCGGATGATCCTGTCTCGCAGTCGGTTCTCCCTTGAGACTGACGATTGTGCCGCAGATGCGGATCGACGGCACACTGCTCGTCACGTCGACATCGCATCGACGGATTGCGAGCACTTCTCCGATGCGGGCCGAGGTGCCGAGCATGACCTCGACGATGCCACCTAACTGACCATCCGGCTTCGGCCCTGACGGAGACTGGCCGCTTTCCCAATGCAGAATCGCGGCTCGAACTCCATTCACCTGGGCAGGAGTCAGAGCGTTTGGGGTGTGCGCCGGACGCTTGAGCCGAGCGATATTATCCATTGGATTTCGTGGCAGCACCTCGTGACGTACCGCAAGGCCGAACGCAAGTTTCATTACCACCCTGGCCTGCTTCGCTCGGTTGTAACTCAGCTTTGCGAGCTGCTTGATGAACTGGTCGCAGCGAGCGACGCCTACCTCGCGGAGCGTCAGGCCTTGGAATACCGGCATGACGAGCTTGCGCATGTTCCGCTCGTAAAGTTGCCGAGTGGTTTTCGAGATCCTTCCTTCCAGGTCGAGATCGTTCAACCAGTAATCGACCAACTCGCTGAACGAGCTGTCCGCAGTCAGGAGCGTGTGTGCCGGGCTGACGTTGAAGAGGCTTCGGTCGAGCAGCTTCTGCTTCAACCTCCGTTCCGCGCTAGCTTGGGTGTCGGCGCGCGCTTGCACGAGTCGGTTCTTTCCATCCCAGTCGCGGTAGTGTGCGCGTGCTTCGATCTTTCCGCTATCGGTCGACAGGAACCAGATCTCGCCGTAGGTGCCGATAGTGAGTCGAGGGCGGCTCATTTTGCTGCCTCCGTCTGATTCGCAGCAGGTTCGATGTCGCGCTGCTCGGCGATCCAACTCTGTACATCAGAGAGCGTGAACTTGAGATGCTTCCCGAAGCGGTGCGCTCGCGGCCCCTGCCCTCTGGTGCGCCAGTCGTAGATCGTCGAGACGGGTACTCCGAGGTAGGAGGCGAGTTCGCTGATGTCGAGAAGGGGTTCGAGCCCGAGGCGGTGCAGTTCGTTGTTTGTGTCCATGCCGAGGACGTAGGAGAGCAATGCCTGAAGAATCGGAGTCGTTCGTAGACAACGAACTCGTGCCGAGTCAGGATGCGGGCGAAGCCGCCAGAACGGGAGTTTGACGTGGGTTTGACGTGCAAGGGTCATGTTTCACCAACTAGAAAGCCGCGGAATCCGTTGGAATTCCGCGGCTAACTGGTCGGGATGACAGGATTTGAACCTGCGACCCCGTCGTCCCGAACGACGTGCGCTACCAAGCTGCGCCACATCCCGATCGCGTTTTCACGCAGGGATCACTCTATCGCGTTTCCCCCGAACGCAAAAATCGTGCGGGATCAGAGCGCGCGGCGCACCTCGCCCACGATGGTTTCGGGCCCGAACCCCAGGGCGCGCATGCCGGAGACGTACTCCTGCACCAGCTCCGACGCCCGCAGGCGGGTCCCTTCGTCGACGGCCGCGACCGGCGCGACCGTGGTGCCGCCCCGGCCTCGGGTGATGAGGTACCCCTCGGCCTCGAGCTCCCGGTATGCGCGCGCGACCGTATTCGGCGCGAGGCCCAGTTCGGCCGCGAGCGCGCGCACCGAGGGCAGCTTCGTGCCGCTGGGCAGACGGCGCTCCATGATCTGCTCGATCAACCGACGGCGCAGCTGGTCGAAGGGCGGATGCGGATCCTGCGGATCGATCCTCACGTCGAGCGTCACTGCCGGCCTCCTCGCGTCGATGGGAACAATGTACTGACACGATCGCGGACGGTCAACCTCGATCACGACCGCCGCGATCCGTTCCGGCCCGAACACTCCCGAACCCGCGGAATACGCCGACCGCCCGCGCTGTTGAGGCGCACATGAGCGATCCCCGGACCGATCCCGCGCGCACGTCCGAGCCCGACGGCCCCGCGGGCACGACGCCTCCCGCCGCCCCGGCGCCCCTGCGGGCCGTTGCGAGCGCGACGCCCGAGCAGCTCATCCTCGGCCTCGACACCTTCGGCGATGTGACGCACACAGCCGCGGGCGAGCCCGTGCACCACGCGCAGGTCATCCGGGACGTCGTGGAGCAGGCCGTGCTCGCCGACCGGCTCGGCGTCGACGCGATCACGCTCGGCGAGCACCACCGCGACGACTTCGCGCTGAGCAGCCCCGAGATCGCGCTCGCAGCCATCGCGGGGCGCACCGAGCGGATCCTGCTCGGCACCGGTGTCACGGTGCTCTCGAGCGACGACCCCGTGCGGGTGTACGAGCGCTTCGCCACGCTCGACGCCGTGAGCTCGGGGCGCGCCGAGGTGGTGCTGGGGCGCGGATCCTTCACCGAGTCCTTCCCGCTCTTCGGGTACCGGCTCGAGGACTACGACACGCTCTTCTCCGAGAAGCTCGACCTCTTCACCAGGCTGCGGGCCGAGGGTCCGGTCACCTGGTCGGGCACCCTCCGCAGCCCGCTGGCGGGCCAGGAGGTGTTCCCCAAGACGCAGCAGGAGGACGGCGTGCGCGCGTGGATCGGCGTGGGCGGCAGTCCGCAGTCGGTGCTGCGCACCGTGCAGGTCGGGATCCCGATGATGCTCGCGATCATCGGCGGCGATCCCTCTCGCTTCCTGCCCTTCGCGAACCTCTATCGGCAGGCCCAGAGGGAACTGGGGCGGGAGCCCATGCCGCTCGGCGTGCACTCCCCCGGCCACGTCGCGGCGAGCGACGCCGAGGCCCGGGAGCAGCTCTGGCCGCACTTCGAGGCCAACCGCAACCGCATCGGCGGCGAGCGCGGCTGGCCGCGCACCACGCGCGCCGAGTTCGAGCACGAGGCCGACGCGGGATCGCTCTACGTGGGCTCGGCCGAGACGGTGGCGCAGCGGATCGCAGCGACCGTGCGCACCCTGGGCGCCGACCGCTTCGACCTCAAGTACGCCAACGGCACGATGCCCCACGAGCAGCTGCTGGCGAGCATCGAGCTCTACGGCCGCGAGGTGATCCCGCGCGTGCGTGAGCTGCTGTCCCGGTAGCGCGCTCCGCCCGGGGCCCGGCACGCGGCGCCTGGCGCTGCACCCGCCCAGGCGCTGCACCCGCCCAGGCGCACCGCTCGTGCAGGAGATCCGCGCTCGCGCAGGAGGCCTCGGCCGAGACCGTCCTGTGTGAGTGCGGATCTCCTGTGTGAGCGGCGGGCTGCCACACCCGGCGGGCTGCCACACCCGGCGGGCTGCCACACCCGGCGGGCTGCCACACCCGGCGGGCTGCCACACCCGGCGGGCACTCACACCCGGCGGGCGCCCCGCTCGGCGAGCTCGGCCGGGGAACCGGGGAAGAACTCCAGCGCCCCCGCTCGCGTGTCGAGGCCCACGGTCAGCAGGGTCGTCCACTGCTCGTGCAGCGGCTCGCTCGGATCCGGCCGGAAGCAGATCGGCGCGAGCGCCCCGGACGCTCCGCACATCGCGGAGGCGCGCTGCTCGATCGGCAGACCCGGCATGCGGTTGCGCTGCTCGCCGAGGTGCGCGAGCCGCGCATAGGTCGTCGACCGGTCTCGCGTCGCCTCCCCCGGCAGCTGGGACTCGGCGATGAAGTTGTTCGTGTGGATCAGCCAGCCGTCGGCATCGGCCCGCACGACGCTGACCCGCTCGGGCGAGATCTCGAAGCACGCCGCGCGGTGCGCCGCCGCGTCCCGGGAGACCACGGTGAGCACCGTCGACGCGCTCGCGCGGGCCGAGCGGATGATGGCCTCGGCCTCGTCGACGCTCGTCGCCTCGTCGAGCACCCGGCGCGCGATCGCGTGCACGGGCACGCCGTCGACTCCGCGGTCGCTCGCGTGGTGCAGGATGTTGAAGTGCACGCCGACGCCCGCGTCGTTGACGCCGATCTTGCCGAGCACGCCGAGCTCGGTGAACATCGTCACCCGGCCGACGCGGCGCGCGGCGGACGCGGGATCCTCGGCGCCTCCCGGAGCATCGGGAACGTACGAGAAGACCAGGCCGGCGCGGCACAGGTGCGCGTGCCAGTCCCAGGTCTGGATCGTCTCGGGGGCGGCCGGCCCAGGCGGCGCGAACACCGCGGTCGAGCACTCGCCCTCGACGTCGGGCGGGATGACGGCGAGCACCTCGGTGCGGGCGTTGAGCGCTGCCAGCTGCCACCGGGGCACCCCGGCGGCCTCGGCGGTCGCGGTCAGCTCGGCCGCGAGGTTCGGCGCCCAGGCCTCGAGCGCCGCGAAGCAGCTCTCCGCGATCGCCCGCACGCGATCCTCCGTGAGTCCGCGGATCGCGAAGAACTCGAGATATCCGGCGACCGCGCCCCGGATCTCCTCCCCGTACCGGCCGCCGATCTCGCTGCCGCGGCTCACCGGATCCTGCCCGGTCACCGTCGCGGTGATGATGTCCACTTTCGTCCTCTCAGTCTGCGGGCGGCCGCCCCGGGCCGGAACCCGGGCAGCAGCCCCGACGGCACCCCCGGGCCGCGGCCCGGGCGACCGCCCCCATGTATCGATTCGGCGCCGCGCGGCTCGCGCGGCGCCCCTTAGCGACCCGCCTCGAGCAGCGCGTCCCACATCACCTCGGACGCGATCGCCCCGAGCGCGGTGGCGTTCACCGACAGTCGCCCGCGCGATGACGCGGGAGTCGCGGGGAGATCGATCTCGTCAGTCGTGACCGCGAAGAGCGTGTCGCCGTCCATGTCCGTGTGGAACGGCTGGATCCCGCGGTGCATCGAGCTGTGCACCTGCTTGGCGAACTGATTCAGCTCGACGGTGTTCATGCGCACGTTCGTGATCACGGCGCTGATCGTCGTGTTGCCGGACTGCGTCACGGGAGGCATCTGCTCGGCGAACGCCTCTTGATAGTCGAACACCGGGTGCCGCCGGGCCCCGGTCTCGGCGTCGTAATTGCCGCGCACGATGCGCCCGGCGCGATCCATGATCACGCCGACCGGGTTCGGCACGACGACGGCGAGGATGCGCACGTCGCCGAGTCGGCGGAATGCCGCTCCCTGCCCCGTGATCTCGGTGCGGTCCCAGTCGACCTTGCCGGCGGAAGCGCTCATGCCCGCGCCCGCTCGGCCCTGCGCGAACTCGCCCGGCACCGCGAAGTCGAGCGCTGCGCGCCCGAGCGCCTTGTCGGGGTAGACCGCGGTCGAGCGCGCCGAGAAGTCGTAGATGATCGCCGAGGAGACGAGCTGCAGCTCGGCGAAGCCGGTGCGGTGCTCGAAGCGCTCGAGGAGCGCGTCGCTCACCCCGGCGCCCGCCTCGAGTCCGTACACCGATCCCCCGGCCAGGCAGATGGCGTGGTTGAAGTCGTATCCGCCGGAGAGGCCCACCGCCCCGCCGCGCGCATCGACCGCGGTGCGCGCGCCCGCCGGAATGTGGATGACGGTGGCTCCGGTGGGGCCCTCCTCGTAGTGGGCCGACCCGATGCTCACGCCGGGGAAGTCGAACCGCAGGGTGTCGCGGCCAGTGCTCTTCACGGGCGCCAGGTCGAAGGCATCGTTGCCCGGTCCGCCGAATACGGGAGGTCCTGCCAGGCGCGGCGCGGGATCCGCGGCGATCGCGCCGTCGATGTCGGTGAGGGCGTGTGCCGGTGTCGTGTTCATAGGGACTCCAAGAGTGTCTGCGAGTAGGAATGCTGCGGGTTCCGGAAGAATTCGTCGGTCGGGGCGGTCTCGACGAGGTCCCCCCTGAACAGCACGGCGACGCGATCGGCCACGCGCTGCACCGCCCCGAGGTCGTGCGAGATGAAGAGCGCTCCGAAGCGGTGCTGCGCCTGCAGCTCGCGGATGAGCGCGAGGATCTGCATCTGAACGGCGACGTCGAGCGCGCTCACGGCCTCGTCGAAGACGATGAAGCGAGGCTCGGTCACGAGGGCGCGCGCCACCGACACGCGCTGGCGCTGACCGCCGGAGAGCTCGTGCGGATAGCGCTCGGCGAACGCGGGGTTGAGCCCGACCTGTTCGAGCATCTCCATGACCCGCTGCCGCTGTGCCGACCGGCCGAGGTCGCGCCGCGCCACGGTCAGGGGCTCGCGCACCGACTCGCCCACCTTGCGCCGCGGGTTGAGCGACCAGTGCGGGTGCTGGAGCACCGCCTGCAGTGTGCCGGCGGTGGCCCTGCGCGACCGGCCGAAGGGGCGGCCGAGCAGCAGCACGTCGCCCGAGTCGGGTCGCCTGAGCCCCAGCGCGACGGAGGCGGTCGTGGTCTTGCCCGATCCCGACTCGCCCACGAGCCCGAGGGTCTCCCCCGCGGCCACCTCGAGCGTCACCGAGTTCATCGCGCGCACGACGCGCCGCTTCGCCCCCGCTCCGCTCGTGAAGGCGACGCTGACGTCGCGCAGTTCGAGCACCGGGCCCGGTTCAGCTGCGGTCATCGTTCCGCCTCCTTCGCTGCGAGGTCGGCGCGGCCGGGCATGGCGGCGACGAGGGTTCTCGTGTATTCGGCGCGCGGGTCGTCGAGCACCCGCGCGGTCGGCCCCTCCTCGACGATACGCCCCTGGTGCATCACGACCACGCGGTCGCACCAGCGGCGCACGGCTCCGAGGTCGTGGCTGATCCAGATGAGACTGGTGCCGGAGCGCTGCACGAGATCGACGATGAGGGTGAGGATCTCGTCGCGCACCTGAGAGTCGAGCGACGCAGTCGGCTCGTCGGCGATCAGGATCTCGGGTTCGCGGGCCATGGTGAGCGCGATCGCGATGCGCTGGGCCATGCCGCCGGACACCTCGTGCGGGTAGAGCTTCAGCACCCGCTCCGGTTCGAGAATCTTGACCCTCGCGAGCAGCTCGGCGAGCGACGCTCGGTCGGTCGGTCGCCCGAGCGGCCGCAGCGCCAGCTCGAGCTGGCGGCGGATCCGCATCGTCGGATCGAGCGAGGCGATCGGATCCTGCGGGATGAAGCCGAGCGACTCGCGGCGCAGGGCGCGGATCGCCTCCGGGCCGAGGCCCGCGAGATCCTTGCCGAGCACGCGCACGGATCCGGAGGTGATGTGGCAGGCTCTCGGCAGCATGCGGCCCATGGCCGCCGACACGGTCGACTTGCCGGATCCCGACTCGCCCACGATCGCGAGCAGCTCGCCCGGAGCGACGTCGAGATCGATCCCGTCGAGGGCCCGGGTCACGCCGAGTCGCGTGCGGTATTCGGCGCTGAGGCCGGAGAGCGAGACCGCCGCAGCGGCGGGGGCTGCGGGGACAGCGGGGGCGTTCGCGGTCATACGAGGCTCCTTGTCTCGCGCGGATCGAGGCGATCGCGCATCGTATCGCCGATGAGATTGATGGCGAGGATCGCGACGACGAGCACGGCGGCCGGGATGAACAGCAGCCACGGCGCCTGCAGCATGTAACTGCCGCCCTCCTGGATCAGCAGGCCCAGGGAGGATCGCGGCGGCTGCACGCCGTAGCCGAGGAAGCTCAGCCCGCCCTCCACGAGGATGCCGACCGACAGCGCGTACGTGCCCTGCACGGCGATGGTGCCGCTGACGTTCGGCAGCAGGTGCCGGAAGAGGATCACGGGGGCCGACACCCCGCTGATCTTCGCGGTCGTGACGAAGTCGCGCTGGGCGACCGACATCGCGGCCGCGCTCACCATGCGCGTCATGAGGGGAACGGTGACGAGCACGATGCTCGAGAGCACCGCGACCTGGCCGGGGCCCACGACCGCGGCGATGAGGATCGCGAGCACGATCGAGGGGAAGGAGTACAGCACGTCGCTCAATCGCATGATGATCTCGCGCGCCCAGCCGCCGGCGTAGCCGGCGACGAGCCCGAGGATCACGCTGATCACGGCGGTGCACGCCACCGCGAGCGTGGAGAGCACCAGGGTGGTGCGCGTGCCCTCGAGCAGTCGGGCCAGCACGGAGCGCCCCAGGGCGTCGGTGCCGAAGGGGTAGGCGGCCGACGGCGGGCTGAGCCGCGGACCGACGATCCTCGCGGGATCGCCCGCGAACGGGATGACCGCGGCCGCGACGGCGACGGCGACGATGAGACCGAGCGCGCAGGCGGCGGCGATGAAGAGGGGGTCGCGCGGCGCCCGGGTGCGGGCCGCGCGCTTCTTCCTGGTGAGCGGAAGCGAGTAGGTGGTCATGATCCTGCCTTCCCCGTGACGGCGACGCGCGGGTCGAGCGCGCTCGTGATGAGGTCGAGCACCAGGCTCAGGGTGACGAAGACGGCGGCGGCGAAGAGCACGGTCGCCTGCACCACCGCGAAGTCCCGCCTGCCGAGACCGGTCACCATGAACGAGCCGAGCCCCGGGAGGTTGAACAGGGTCTCGATGATCACGGCGCCGCCGAGGAGATAGGCCGTGATGGTGCCGAGCAGCGTGAGGATCGGGATCCCGGCGTTGCGCACCACGTGGTGGCGCACGATGTGCCAGGCGGTCTCCCCGCGCGCCACCGCCGCGGTGATATGGGGTTCGACGAGCACCCCCATGACCGCGTCTCGCGTGGTGCGCGCGGTCGCGGCGACGCAGAAGACGGAGAGCACGAGCGCCGGGAGCAGGAGCGCCTGGAACGTCGGCCAGAAACCGGTGCCGATGCTGGCGAACCCCCCGACCTTGAGACCGAGCGAGAACTGCGAGAAGAGGAAGATGACGATGCTGCCGAGCACGAACTCCGGCACGCTGATGCCGATGCTCGAGACCACGCGGCCGAGGGCTCCGCCGCGCTTGGCGCCGGATCGCACGCCCGTCCAGATTCCGAGCGGCACGCCGATCAGCAGCGTCACCGCCATCGCCATGATCGTGAGCATCGCGGTCACGGGAATGCGGGCGAGCATCTCGCCCGACACCGAGGTCTGCGTGACGTAGGAGGTGCCGAGCTCACCCGTGAGCACCTGCCCGATCCAGGCGAAGTACTGCACGAAGATCGGCTGATTGAGCCCGTAGGCCTCGGCGAGCATCTCCCGCTCCTCAGCCGAGGCGAGCGGGCCGAGGACGATGTCCTCGTAGCCGCCCGGCATGAGCCGGATCGCGACGAAGATGAGCACCGAGACCCCGAGCAGGGTGATGAGCGCACTCACCACCCGCCCGGCGGACCAGCGAAGGATCTGCAGCATTCCCGGCTACTCCCCGGCGATCCGGTAGTCGACGATGTTGCGGAGGATGTCGCCGTAGCCCTCGTTGCTCTGGATGGTCGGGCTCACCGCCGCGGTGTCGAATCCGATGATGGACGGACGGTGCACGAGCGGCACGATCTCGGAGTACTCGTCGGCGGACGCGCACAGCTCGGTCAGCACCTCTGCGCGCGCAGAGGGATCCGACTCGCTCGCGCCCTCGGCGATGAGCGCGTTGAGATCCTCGTGCACCCCGGTGAAGCCGACGTTGAAGAACGCCTGCTCGGGGTTCCACCACTTGGTCACCATCGAGGGGTCGGTGTACCCGGCGAACCACCCGATCGACAGGTCGAACTCGCCGGGCTGGGCGGTGAAGACGCGCTCGTTGTAGGTCGCGGTGTCGAACTGCTCGATCTCGACGGTCACGCCGATCTCGGCGAGCTGCTGCTGCACGAGCTGGGCGATCTGCGCCATCACCGGCTCCGAGGTGTAGACCACGAGATCGAGCGCCGCGTCGCCGGCGCCCGACTCCTCGATGACCGCCTTCGCGTCCTCGATCGTCGCCTGCTCGGAGGGCAGCTCGTCGACCAGGCAGGCGCCAGGCAGGTTCGAGGGCGTGATGCCGGTCGGCGAGGTCTCGCCGGCGAAGACGATGTCGGCGATGGCCTGCCGGTCGATCGCGGTGTTGATCGCGAAGCGCACGTCCTGGTCGTTGAGCGGGCTGTCGGGCTTCTGCGAGTTGACGAAGACGTAGTAGAGGTCGCTCTGGGTCTGATTGACGACCCGCAAGCCCTCGTTGCCTCCGAGCTGCGACAGGGAGTCGATGTTGACGAAGTTCGCCATCCCCGTGCTCCCCTCGCGCAGGGCGGCCTGGCGGGTCGACTCCTGATCCACGATCTGCAGTTCGAGGGTCTGCACCGCGAGATCGTCGCCGCCGCGCCAATCCGGATTCGCCATGAAGGTCCACGACTCGTCCTGGCGATGGTCCGAGACGAGGTAGGGCCCGGTTCCCAGCATCGTCGTGGTGAGGTCGACGCTGCCGTCGTTCACCTCCTGCATGGGGAGGATGGCTGCCGGGGTGTTCGCGAGCGCGGCGAGGAACGGCGCGTACGGGCTGCTGAGCGTGACCGTGACCTGGTCGTCCCCGGTGGCCTCGATCGACTCGACGGGCCCCATCTGGCCCGACCAGACGCTCATGCTCGCCATCTGGCGCTCGAGGCTGCCGACGACATCGTCGACGGTGAGCGGCCGGCCGTTCGAGAACGTCGCCGCGGTGTCGATCGTGAACACGTACGTGGTGTCGTCCGGCTGCTCCCACGAGGTGGCGAGTGCGGGCTGGATCTCGAAGTTCTCGTCCGTGGTCACGAGGGTCTCGTAGACGAGGCCCATGATCATCCAGGAGCGGGCTGTCTGCGCGGTCTGCGGGTCGAGCCCGTCGGCCTCGCTCGTGTCGTAGTCGAGCTGCACGGTGAGGGCGCCCTCACCGGTGAGCGACTCATCGGCGACGGCGAGGAAGCCGGGGGCCTCCTCCGACTGCTCGACGCCGCCCGTCTCGGCGCCGGGGGCGGCGCAGGAGGTGAGGACGCACGCGAGGCTCAGCGCGAGGGCGGCGCCGGCAGCCGCCCGAGGGCGGGTTCGTTGGTTGTTCAACACCGTGGTGACTCCTTCGACAGTGGTGGTGGCCCGGGCCGCGTCGATGCGATCCGGCCGGCCGCGCCCCCCGATGGGCGCGCCTTGGATGATCACGGTACATACATAAATCGTTTTATGCAAGTCTCGATCCGCATCCACAAATCCATTTATCCCGCGCGATCCCGCTATCCTCGTACGGAGAGCCCGAGGAGGCGCAATGGCCCGGTACCCCAACGTCACGATCAAAGACGTCGCCGCGCGCGCCGGCGTATCGATCACCGCGGTGTCGCACGCCCTGAACGGCAAGGGCACGCTCTCGGACGAGACCCGCGCGCGCATCCGGGACGTCGCGCAGACGATGGGCTACCAGGCAGACGCCCTCGCCCGCGGTCTGCGCCGCGCGCAGATCGGCGTCATCGGGATCGTGCTGCGCCCCCTCGATGCGCTCGAGGACTACAGCCCGCCCGGCGTCGACTACTTCCTCCGCTTCGCCGGCGCCGCCGCCGTCAGCACGCTCGATCACGGCTTGAGCCTCATGCAGGTCGCCGACCTCGCGAAGGGTCCCGTCACCCCGCTCGCGTTCTCCCTCGACGGGTACATCGTCACCGACCCCGTGCGGCACGACCCGGTGGTCGACCTGCTCGAGGAGCGCGGCATCCCCTATGTCACGCTGGGGCGGGATCTCGGCCGACCCGATGCGACGAACTGGGTGGCCTCCGCCGACGCCGACGCCGCCCTGATGGCCTTCGAGCACCTGCACGAGCAGGGCGCGCGCGACATCGTCTGCGTGGGCGGCACCGACGACAACTCCTGGAACGCCGACGCCGAGGCGGCCTACCGCTCCTGGTGCGAGCGCACCGGCATGCCCGCGCGCTTCCTGCGCAGCCCCGAGGGGCTCGGCGAGTCGGGAGGGCGGGACCTCGTGCCCGTGATCCTCGAGGGGGGCATGCCCGACGCCGTCTACTCCCTGACCGGACGTCACGCGGCGGGGATCCAGGATGCCCTGCGCGAGCGGGGCCTCGTCGCACCGCGGGACTACCTGCTCGCCTGCGGCACGGACGCGGATCAGACGCGGACGGCCGACCCGCCGATCACCGCGATCGACCTGCGCCCCGAGACCCTCGCGCGGGAGACGGTCGCACTCCTCGTGGCGATCACCCGGGGCGAGGAGCCCGCCGGGCGCCGGCTCGTGCCCTCGGAGCTGCTCGTGCGGCGATCCTCCCTGCGGAACGGGTGACCCGAGGCGCCGGCCGGCGCGGCATCGACCCCCGGGGAGCTCAGACTGCGCGAGCGGTCGTCGCCGAGGCGACCGACCGTCCGGCGGCCCGTCGCTCGACGGCGTATCGTGCGCAACCGGCGCGTCGTGCGCGTGCCGGCGTCGCGCACTCGGGTATTCAGCCTGCGGGATCCGCGCCGTCCACACCGTTCGAACCGTCCGCGAGATCCGAACCGTCCGCGAGATCGGAACCGTCCGCGATGCCGTCGACGACGCCGACCTCACCCATCAGCTCGGCCACGTCGGGGTGACGGTGATCGCCGCGGAGCAGATCCTCCCGGACGCGCTCGTGCACATCGGCAGGCATGTCCTGGCTCAGCTTGAACATCGCCGACTCGGTGTCGATGTCGATCGTGAACGACACCACACCCGAGAGGATCCGCTCGAAGACGTGCCTCGACTCCGCGGGATCCCACGGCTCCGCCCGCCGCCCCTCGAGCTGCTCCACCGTGCGCTCCACGACCGCGAGGTTCTCCTCCGGCTCCTCGAGCACCGTCACGCGCCCGGTCAGGTGCACCGTCGCGTAGTCGAGGGTCGGAACGGCCGGGGTGAACTCGTAGGTGCTCGGCGAGACGTACGCGTGCGACGACGCGAACACCAGCAGCGCCTCGGGCTGCTCGGCGAAGCGCCGCCAGTGGTCGTTGGCCCGACCGATGTGCCCCCAGAGGCGGGCCCCCACGAGCGTCTCCCCCGGGCGTACTCCGGGGGGAAACACGATCGGCGTGTGCGTCGCGAGCGGCGCCCCGGGAGTAGAAGTCGCGAGGACCGCGAACGGGTTGTTCCACACGAACTCGGCGATGGCTCGGTCCGACGGGGCGGGGTAACTGGGGTAGGTGTGCATCGGTACCGCCTCCCTGCGGTAGCGGGCGGGCCGTCGTGGCGCTCCCTGATAAATCGTTTTACCTGTCGAAGGTAGCAGAGTAAAACGATTTATGAAAGGCGGGGTGTGCGGCGGCGCCGCGATCCGCGCCCCGAGCCGCGGCCAGCCCCGCGCCGGCGTCACCCGGCACCCGGCACCCGCCGCCCGGCACCCGGCACCGCCGCCCCAGCGCCAGCGTCACCTGGCACCCGGCACCGCCGCCCCAGCGCCAGCCCCAGCGCCAGCGCCAGAAAGTGGGAGTCCCGTTCTGCCGCTTGCCAGAACGGGAAGCGGCAGAACGGGACTCCCACTTGGCGCGCGCCGCCGGGCGACGCCGGGCACTACCGGGCACTACCGGGCACTACAGGGCACTACCGGGCGACGCCGGGCGCCACCGCGCCCCGCCGGGCGCCGCACCAGGACGCCGGGCGACGCACCGCGCCAGCACCCCCGCGCCAGCACCCGCCGCGCACCGCGCCGGCACCCCCGCGCCAGCACGCCCCGCCACGCGCCAGCACGCGCCGCCCCGCGCCGCCCGGCGCCGCGCCCCGCTACACCGTCAGCTCGCGCCACTCCCCCGTCTCGGCATCGGTCGGCATCCCGTCGAGGATGCGGATCGTGCGAGCCACAGGGTCGGTGACGATCGTGGCGAGCGTGGCCCAGCGTTCGCCGTAACCCTGCGACATGTCGGCTCGGCACGTGAGCGGCGCCTCGCCCTCCTCGGTGAGCAGCACCCGCACCAGATCGGCCGACGCCGCCGGAAGCCCCTCGGAGAGACGAGCGCGCATGAGCTCCAGCCGTTCCGTCGAGTCGGGCTCGTAGAGCTCGGACTTCTGCGCGGAGAGCGGCGTCTCGTGCTGGAAGTGGTTGGTGCGCTGCACCGATCCACCCTCCGCTTCGATGACGAACACGCCCGCGGGACTCATCTCTACGGACACGGCGCGCTCCGCGTCGAGCATCGTGAAGGCCGACGACGACGCAACGGGCGCCTCGCGGATCAGCTCGATCGCGTCGTGCACCGAGCGGCACTCGGAGAGCACGACGCTCGAGAGCAGATGCATGGGTACGCCCTCGGGGCGATCCTCGCGGTGTCCGAGGATGTTGAAGTGCAGCGCGAGGCCCGCCTCGTTCACCCCGATCTTCGAGAGGATGCCCTGTTCGGTGAGCCCGGCGTAGCGCAGCCCGGGGCCGTCGACCGCGTGCGTGTGCCAGAAGGGATCGAGCTCGACGTGCCAGTCCCAGGTCTGCACGCCATACCGGCGGGCGCCGACCTCGGTCGTGAACGTGGAGCACTCGCTCGAGGGCTTCTCGCCCAGCGCGAGGATCTCGGTGCGGGCATTGAGCGCGACGACGTTCGAGAACTCGACACCGGCGCCCTCTGCGACGCCCTCGAGCTGCTCGATCAGTGCGGGTCGCCAACCGCGCAGCGCGGCGACGATGCGCGCGACGGCATCGCGCTCGCGTTCCTCGTCCACCCCCAGCACGCGGAACAGCTCCGCATATCTGGTGTAGGCGCCCCCGAGGCTTCCGCGCAGCGCTGCGCCGCGGCTTCGGCCCAGGTCGCGGGGCGTGGCGCCCGCAACCTCGAGGTGCAGGCGTTCGGTCGTGTCGGTCATGTGCGTCCTTCTGGTCGTGGGGTGGTGGTAGGTCTGGATCGCGTGGCGCCCGCCGGGCCGGCGGCTTCGGGCCGGCGGCTTCGGGCCGGCGGCTTCGTACTCGGTCGCGGGTGCCATGCGGTTCAGCCGGTGGATCGCCTGCGCTGAGGGCGCAGGCCGCGGAGGGCGGCGCAGCCGACACCGGCCGCGCAGGCCGCAAAGGCGGCGCGGGCGACGCATGCCGCGGAGGTCGCGGAAGGCAGGGCAGACCGTGCACGCCACAGAGACCTCGCACGCCGCGGAAGACCGCGCAGGCAGCCCGCGCGCCTCGCAGGCCACGCAGACCACCCGCGCACCGCGCGCCGGGTCAGGCCTCGGCGCCCATGAGCGCGTCGCGCAGGCCGCGCCGCGGTTTCCAGCCCGGCCGCGGCGCCGAGGCGATGAGCAGCCTGGTGTAGGCCTCCTGCGGGTCGTCGAGCACCTCGTGCACGGTGCCGCGCTCGATGATGCGGCCCGCGCGCATCACCACCACGTCGTCGGCGATGTCGCGCACCACCGACAGGTCGTGGGTGATGAAGAGGTAGGAGAGCCCGTGCTCGGCCCGCAGGCGCTTGAGCAGCTCGAGCACCTGCGCCTGCACCGAGACGTCGAGCGCCGAGACCGCCTCGTCGAGCACGATGATCTTCGGCTCGGCCGCGAGCGCGCGGGCGATCGCGACGCGCTGCTTCTGCCCGCCCGAGAGGGCGGCCGGCTTCGCGTCGGCGTGGCGCTCGGTGAGACCGACCTCGGCGAACAGCTCGAGCACCCGGGCCCGGCGGCCCCGCTTGTCGAGGTCGGGGCGGTGCGCGCGCAGCATCTCGTCGATCGTGGCCGACACCGGCAGGGAGCGGTTGAGCGAGCCCTGCGGATCCTGGAACACCATCTGCACGAGCGCGGCCCGCTCGCGCAGCTGGCGCCGCGCGGTGGTGGGGCGCACCTCCTGACCGGCGATGCGCACCGCGCCCGAGTCGGCCGACTCGAGCCCCACGACGACCTTCGCGAGGGTCGACTTGCCGGAGCCGGACTCGCCGACGACGGCGAGGCAGGTCCCCGCGCGCAGCACGCACGAGACGTCGTCGAGCGCCGCGACGCTGGCCTTGCGACCGATATGGAAGGTGCGCTTCAGGTGCTCGACCTCGATGATCGCTGTGCTGCTCATGCCCCGGCCTCCTCGCCGCTGATCCCGCTGACCCCGCTCGTCCAGCTGGCCCCGCTGGCCCCGCTGGTCCCGCTGGCCCCGCTGGCCCCACTGGTCCCGCTGGTGTGGTCTGCGCCCCGGCCCGGCTCGGCGCCGGCCTCGAGAAAGGCGGCCGGATGACCCTCGGGGTAGAGCATGGGGCGCACCGCCATCAGCCTGCGAGTGTAGTCGGTGCGGGGGCGATCCCGGATCTCCTCGGGCGTGCCGATCTCGAGGATCTCCCCGTCCTGCATCACCGCGAGGCGGTCGCACACCGCGGCGGCGAGGTCGAGATCGTGGGTGACGAAGATCATCGAAAGACCGTGCTCACGGCGCTTCTCGTCGAGGATCGCCACGACCTCGGCCTGCGTGGTGACGTCGAGGGCGGTGGTCGGTTCGTCGGCGAGCAGCAGCTTCGGCTCGCCCGAGATGGCGCCCGCGATCACCACGCGCTGCAGCATGCCGCCCGAGAGCTGATGCGGGTAGGAGCGCAGCACGCGCTCGGTGTCGTCGATGCCGACCTGGCGCAGCAGCTCGGCGGCCCGCTCGCGCGCCTCGGATCTGCCCGTCTTGCGCGCGTCGCTCATCCCCTCGACGAGGAAGCGCTCGACCGGCAGCACCGGATTCAGGGCGCCGTGCGGATTCTGCGCGATGAGCGCGAGGTCCTCGGCGCGGATGCGACGCAGGGCCTCCCCGCCCGTCGCCAGCAGATCGGCGCCGTCGAGCTCGATCCGCCCCTCGACGCGCGCTCCCCCGGGTTCGATGCCGAGGATGCACTTGAGCGTCATCGACTTGCCCGAACCCGACTCGCCCACGAGCCCGAGCGCCTCGCCCTGCGCGAGCTCGAACGAGCTCCCGTGGAGGATTTCGGTCTCGAGGCCGGTGTCGGGGTCGACCACCGTCAGTACCAGTCCGTCGATCTTCAGCATCAGCGTGTCCTTCCCGAAGCGCGGCGGCCGCCCAGTTGCTCGCCCACGTACCCGAAGGCCGCGACCGTGATGACGATGGCGAGGCCGGCGAAGATGCTCTGCTCCCAGTACCCCTGCTGCAGCGAGGCCTGCCCGTTCGAGACCATGAGGCCCCAGTCGGGGGTCGGCGGCTGCACGCCGAGGCCGAGGAACGAGAGCGCGGCGAGCTCGATCATGGCGTAGCCGAAGTTGATCGTCATGCCGGTGAGGATCTGCGTGCGCACGTTGGGCAGGATGTGCCGCATGGTGATGACGAAGCCCGAGATGCCCTGCAGCTGGGCCGAGGCCACGTAGGGCAGGTTTCGCTCGCGCAGCGCGACGGATCTGATGACGCGCGCCGAGTAGGGCGTGAATCCGATCGCGAGCGCGATCGAGGCCGTGAGCAGGGACGGCCCGAAGATCGCGACCGCCAGGATCGCGAGGAGCATGTTGGGGAACGCGAAGAGGATGTCGAGCACGCGGCTGATGAGCGCGTCGACCCGGCCTCCGAACCACACGGCCGTGAGCGCGAGCGTCGTCGCGAGGAACGCGGTGATGAGGATCACGATCGTGGGACCGATGAGGCTGGTGCGCGCGCCCCAGATGATGCGCGACAGGATGTCGCGCCCCGACTGGTCGGTGCCCATGAGGTGCGCGAGGCTCCAGGCCTCGTGGCGGGAGGTGACGCTGCCCTCGTACGGGTCGTAGGGCGCGATGAGCGGGGCGAGGATCGCCATGAGCACCACGAGCACGATGACGCCGAGGCTGATGAGGCCGACCGGGCCGAGCCGCCTGGCGAGGAGTCGCCAGCCCGAGATCGGCACGTCGTTGCGATGCTTGCGCAGCAGTTGCACGGCCACCGTGTCCTGGGCGCTCGTGTTCGCGCCGGGATCCTGCTTCGTCTTCTGCCGAGTCATCGTGCTGCCGCTCCCTTGCTCAGCCGAACGCGTGGGTCGATCACCGCGTAGAGCAGGTCGACGATGAGGTTGATGAGACCGAAGGCCAGCACCATGATGAGCGCGATGGCCTGCACGACCGCGAAGTCCTTCTTCTGCACCGAGTTCACGAGCAGCGAACCGATCCCGTCGAGGGTGAACGCGTACTCGATCACGAACGCGCTCGCGAGAAGGCCCGCGATGTTGGTGCCGAGCACCGTGGTCACGGGCAGCATCGAGTTGCGGATGGTGTGCCGCCAGAGCACGAACTGCTGGGGCACGCCGCGGGCGATGGCCATGATCACGTGCTCGGATCCCTGCTCCTCGCGCACCGCGGTGCGCGTGATCCGGGCCACGACCGCGATGCCGGGGAACGCGAGCGCGATGGCCGGCAGCGTGAGGTGCCAGAGGCGGTCGACGAAGCCCTCGCCGGATCCGGAGACCGGGAACCAGCCGAGATTCGAGCCGAACACGAACATGAGCACGAGCGCAGCGAAGAACGTGGGCACGGCGAAGCCGAGGTTCGAGCCGAACACCACGAGCTTCTCGAACGCGCCGGATCGGGTGGCCGCGAGCACGCCGAGGCCCACGCCGAGCACGGCGATGAGGATCGCGGCGAAGGCCGCCAGGAACAGCGTCGTGGGCAGGCGCGAGGCCACGAGGGCCGAGACGTCCTGCTGCGTGAGCAGCGAGCGGCCGAGGTCGCCCTGCAGCACGTCCATCAGCCAGTTCCAGTAGCGGATGAGGAAGGGATCGTCCAGCCCGTACTGCGCACGGATCGACGCGAGCACCTCTGGGCTCACCGTGCGGCCCTGCACGAGGAACTGCTCCGGGCTGCCCGGGGCGAGGTACATCCCCGAGAACACGATGAAGCTGGAGACGACGAGCACGGCGGCGAGCGCGCCGAGCCGTTTGAGCACGTAGATCATGGACGATCCCTTCCCGCGGGATTCAGCTGCCTACTCGGCCGAACCGAGGTCGGCGGCCCAGGGGTAGTAGAGGTAGACGAACGACGCGGGGGCTCCCGTGACGGAGCCGTCCATGTAGAGCCGCACCGCGAGGTCGTTGATCGGCACCCAGGGCTGCTGCTCCATCACGAGCGCCTCGGCCTCGACGGTCAGCTCCGCGCGCCGCTGCGGGTCGGCCTCGGCGAGCGCGGCGTCGAGCGCGGCGTCGATCTCGGCGTCCGAGAACCCGGCGTAGTTCTGGTCGCTGCCCGTCTTGGCGACGCTCACGAGGTGGAGCAGCGGTTCGGGGGCGCTGAGGTAGTTCGTCGTGACGAACCCGTCGTAGCCCTCGCGCGCGGCGGGGTCGGAGAAGAACGAGCCGAACTGCGCACTGGGCACGCCGGTCGGTTCGAGGGTGATGCCGAGCTCCTTGGCCCCGTTCGCCATCTCGTTGAGGATGTCGGCGTAGAAGGAGCGCTCGCTCGGGTATGCGATCTTGATGGGCTGGCTCAGGTCGACGTCGGCCTGCTCGAGCTCGGCCTTCGCGGCCTCGAGGTCGTAGCTCAGATCCGGCAGCTGCTCGTCGCGCAGATCCTGCACGTCCGCGACCGCATCCCAGGGGGCCTGCGGCACCACGGAGCGCGACGGGGTGCCGGTGCCCTCGTAGACGGTGTCGGCGATGGCCTGGCGGTCGGTCGCGCGGGTGAGCGCGCGGCGCACGGCCGGATCGCCGAACAGGCCGTTGCCCGTCGAGATGATGGCCATGATCTGCATGCCCTCGCCGTAGTAGAGCGAGCCGCTCGTGCTGCTCGCGAGCTGGCCGAGCGCCGGCAGCGGCACGTCGTAGGAGCCCTGGATCTCGCCGGTCGACAGGCCGTTGGCGATGGCGGTCGGGTCGACCACGAATCCGATCTCGATCTCGGCGGCCTTGGCCGCCCGATCCGCGTTCCAGTATCCGTCGTAGCGGGTCAGCGTGATCGACTGGCCCTGCTTCCAGTCGCCGGGGGTGAACTGGAGCGGGCCGGTGCACATGACGCCGGTGTCGGGGTTGCCGTAGTTCTCGCCGGCGGCCGTGCGCTGCTCCTGCTGCACGACCACGCCGAGCACCGTGGAGAGCGAGGAGGGCAGCAGCTGGTCGGGCGTCTGCAGGGTGATGGCGAGCTCCCAGTCGCCCGTCTGCTCGACGTCGACGATGTTCGCGGTGACGCCGCCGGTCCAGTAGCTGCCCTCGGCCGGATCGTTGTGGCGCTTGAGGGAGTAAACGACGTCGTCCATCGTCATCGGCGAGCCGTCCCAGAACGTGACGTCGTCGCGGATGCCGATCGTCCAGGTGAGGCCGTCCTCGGTCTCGGCGCCCGTGGCGAGGTTCGGCTGCACCGAGAAGTCGGGCTGCATCTGGAAGAGCGGCTCGCAGAGGTTCGAGACGATCGTGTTCTCGGAGTAGTTGAACGCCTTGGCCGGGTCCAGGCTGGCGAGTTCTCCGTACGTCGAGTTCCAGGTGGCCCGGTCGAGCTCGCCGCTCGCCTCGGGCGTGAGCTGCACGAGCTCGAGCGCTCCTCCGTCAGCACCCTCCTGGGCGTCGCCTCCGCGACTGCCGGAGGCGCACCCGGCGAGGGCCAGACCCGTGACGGCAAGCAGGGCGACGGCCGCCCTCGTCTTCGCAAGTTTCACGTGAGTTTCTCCATTCGAAGTTTCGTCGTTGAATCCTCTTGATCCGGTCGGCGCCAGATGAAGACCCACCGAGGATGCTAACACCCAAAACGGTTTGTGCAAAACGGTTTGGGAAGTGAGCCCGATCGGCTCTCCCCGGTCCTGCCCGCGGCCGGGCCGAGGCCGAACTGAGCCGCCCGATCGGCGCCGAGCCCGGCACGAGGGAGGTGCCCTCCGGTCGCTCGACGGGATATCCTGGCGGCGTGGAGCAGAGTGGCAGGCCGACCATCAGGGATGTGGCGAGGGCGGCGGGGGTCTCCCCGACGACCGTCTCACACGCGCTCAACGGCAAGGGGATCGTGCGCCGGGAGACGATCGAGCGCATCGAGCAGGTGGCGGCGGAAATCGGCTATCGGCCGAGCGCCATCGCCCGCGGGCTGCAGCGGTCGCGTCTCGGCCTGCTCGCGCTCGTGATCCGCCCGCTGCACACCCTCGACACGTTTCTCCCCGAGGGCGTGGACTACTTCCTGCGCATCGCGGGCGCGGCATCGCTCAGTGCGATGGAGCACGGGTACAGCATGATGCTCATCGACGATCCGACACGACCCGGGGTGCCGCTCAGCGCCCTCTCGGCCGACGCCTACATCGTGACGGATCCGTTCGAGAACGACCCCGTGCTGACGATGCTCTCCGAGCAGCGCATTCCCTTCGTCACGGTCGGCGCCGATCCCGCGCGCCGCGGCCAGTTCCCCGAGATCGACGAGGGCGACGATCATCAGACCCGGCTCATGCTCACGCACCTCGCCGACGCCGGGGCCCGCCGCATCGCGCTCGTCACCGGCACCGATCGCAACGACTGGAACCTGGGCTCGCAGCTCACGCTGGCCGAGTGGTGCGCGGCGCGCGGGCAGCGCCCGCTCGTGATCTCGGTTCCCGAGGTCGAGGGCGAGCGGGTGGGCGACGCCGTGATCGAGCACTTCTTCGGCGGCGACCCCGCCGAGCACCCGGACGGGATCTTCTGCCTCACCGGTCGCCACGCCGCCGGCGTGACCGCCGCCGCGATCCGGCGGGGGATCCGGGTGCCGGAGGATCTGCTCGTCGCGGCCGGATCCGGCGCCGTGCAGAACCGCACCTCGCACCCGACGGTCACCACGCTCGACCTCCACCCCGAGGAGATCGCGCAGGTCGCGGTGGAAACCGCGGTGCGCCTGGCCGAGGGGCGACCGCTCGAGCGTCCCATCTCGACGCCGCCGGCGACGCTCGACGTGCGGGAATCGACCACGCGCGCCTGATCCGCCCGCCGCCGCGATCCAGCGCCCCGCCGCACGCCGCTCCCGCTGCGCCGCGCCCGCCGCACGCGCGCCACTAGTTGTCACCACACCGGCCGCGAGGCCGCAACAACTGACGCCCGAAGCGCACCACCCCCAGCCAGCACCCGCACGCGCGCCACTAGTTGTCACCACACCGGCCGCGAGGCCGCAACAACTGACGCCCGAAGCGCGCCGCCCCGGCCGGGAACGCCGGCCCGGGCGGCGCCCGGAACGGACTACTTCTGGTTCTTGAGGCGCGAAGCCGCGCGGGCGCGCAGCGACGCCTCGAGCTCCACCTTGCGAATGCGCACGGACTCCGGGGTCACCTCGACGCACTCGTCCTCGCGCGCGAACTCGAGGCACTCCTCGAGCGTCAGCCGGCGCGGCGGGGTCATCGACTCGAAGGTGTCGGCCGTGGAGGAGCGCATGTTCGTGAGCTTCTTCTCCTTGGTGATGTTCACGTCCATGTCCTCGGAGCGCGAGTTCTCACCGATCACCATGCCCTCGTAGACCTCCTCGGCCGGCTGCACGAAGAAGCTCATGCGCTCCTGGAGGTTCATGATGGCGAACGGCGTGGCCACACCCGAGCGGTCCGCCACGATCGAGCCGTTGTTGCGGGTCGTGATCACACCGGCCCACTCGCCGTAGCCGTGCGCGATCGCGTTCGCGATGCCCGTGCCGCGCGTGATGGTCATGAACTCCGAGCGGAAGCCGATGAGCCCGCGCGACGGCACGATGAATTCCATGCGCACCCAGCCGGTGCCGTTGTTCACCATGTTCTCCATACGGCCCTTGCGGGCGGCGAGCAGCTGGGTGATCGCGCCGAGGTGCTCCTCGGGGGTGTCGATCGTGAGGTGCTCGTAGGGCTCGTGCTTCTTGCCGTCGACCTCCTTGGTGACCACCTGCGGCTTGCCGACGGTAAGCTCGAAGCCCTCCCGGCGCATGTTCTCGACGAGGATCGCGAGCGCCAGCTCGCCGCGGCCCTGCACCTCCCAGGCGTCGGGGCGGTCGGTGTTCAGCACGCGCAGCGACACGTTGCCGATGAGCTCGCGGTCGAGGCGATCCTTGATCATGCGCGCGGTGAGCTTGTGCCCCTTCACCTTGCCGACGAGCGGCGAGGTGTTGGCGCCGATGGTCATCGAGATCGCGGGCTCGTCCACCGTGATGGTGGGCAGCGGGCGCACGTCGTCGGCGTCGGCGATGGTCTCGCCGATGGTGATGTCCTCGATGCCGGCGATCGCGACGATGTCGCCGGGGCCGGCCTGCTCCGCCGGGTAGCGGGTGAGCGCCTTCGTGAGCATGAGCTCCGTGATGCGCACGTTCTGCACCGAGCCGTCGTGCTTCACCCAGGCGACCGTCTCGCCCTTCTTGATCCAGCCGTGGTGCACGCGCAGCAGCGCGATGCGGCCGAGGAACGGCGAGGAGTCGAGGTTGGTGACGTGGGCCTGCAGCGGATGCGCGTCGTCGTAGGAGGGGGCGGGCACGCGCTCGAGGATCGTCTCGAAGAGCGGCTCGAGATCGGGGGTGTCGGGCAGCGAGCCGTCGGCGGGGCGCGTGTGCGACGCCGCACCGGCGCGCCCCGAGAGGTAGACGGTGGGCACGTCGAGCACGGCGTCGACGTCGATGTCGGGGTGATCCTCGGAGAGATCGGAGGCGAGCCCGAGCAGCAGATCCTGCGCCTCTCCCTCGACCTCCTCGATACGCGCGTCGGGGCGGTCGGTCTTGTTGACCGCGAGGATCACGGGCAGGTGCGCCTCGAGCGCCTTGCGCAGCACGAAGCGGGTCTGGGGCAGCGGCCCCTCCGAGGCGTCGACGAGCAGCACGACGCCGTCGACCATCGAGAGCGCGCGCTCCACCTCGCCGCCGAAGTCGGCGTGCCCGGGGGTGTCGACCACGTTGATGACGATGGGGCCGTTCTTCGCGTGCGCACCCTCGTAGCTGATCGCGGTGTTCTTCGCGAGGATCGTGATGCCCTTCTCGCGCTCGAGATCGTTGGAGTCCATGACTCGGTCGTCGACCTCGGCGTGGGCGTCGAAGGAATTGGTCTGACGCAGCATGGCGTCGACGAGTGTGGTCTTGCCGTGATCGACGTGGGCGACGATGGCGACGTTGCGGAGGTCTTCGCGGGTGGCGAGAGCCATAGAGGTGGAGTCCTAACGAGACGAGCGGATCGCCGGCGCGGCAGGATGCCGGGCGCGACCGGGACGCGAGCCCGGCGCACCAGAAGAAGCCGACGTACTATCATATCGGATCGCAGCGGAGCCCCCTGAGAAATCGAGCACATCGCCCAGGATCGTATATGATCCGAGTATGGCCGCACCTCCCCAGCTGACGCGCGGGCTGCTCGCGGTCCTCTCGTTCCTGGCCGCGGTGGGCCCCTTCGCCACCGATATGTATCTCGCGTCGTTCACCTCGATAGCTCGGGATCTGGGCGCGCAGCCCTCATCCGTGCAGCTCACCCTGACGGCGTTCCTCATCGGCATGGGAGTGGGCCAGCTGCTGCTCGGCCCGCTCTCCGACCAGTGCGGCAGGCGGCCCGTGCTCGTCGTTGCGCTCGCGGTCTTCGCGGCGGCGAGCATCGCGATGGTCTTCTCCCCCGACATCGGGATCTTCATCGCGCTCCGCGCGGTGCAGGGCATCGCGGGATCCGCCGGCGTCGTCGTCTCGCGCGCCATCGCGGTCGACCTCTCCTCGGGCGCGGCCGCGATCCGCGCGATCAGCCTCATCGCGATGTTCGTGGGGCTCGGCCCGCTCGTCGCTCCCCCTGTGGGAGGCGCGATCCTCGTCGTCGGCGACTGGCGCGCGGTGCTCGCGTCGCTCGCCGCGATCGCTTCCGCGATGTTCGTGCTCGCCGCGGTGTTCGTACCGGAGTCGCTGCCCCGCGAGTCCCGCCGCGACGCGGGGGTGCGCACGGCGCTCCGGAGTTTCGGAGGGCTGCTCGGAACCGGCCGGTTCGTGCTGCTCATGTGCGTCTTCGGGCTCGGGTTCGGCAGCATGATGTCGTACATCTCGGCGTCGCCGTTCGTGGGCCAGGTGATGCTCGGGATGCCGCCCCTCCTCTACTCCCTCGCGTTCGCCACGGGCGCCGCGGCGATGATCCTCGCCAACTCGATCAACGCGGGCCTGGCCGGGCGAGTACCCGCCCACCGCATGCTCGTCATCGGCACGACGATCTCCGCGATCGCGGGCGCCGCACTCACGCTGCTCTCGCTGAGCGGCACCCTCTCACCGACGTCGTTCATCGTCTGCGCCTTCGCCCTGACCGGCGGAACTGGCCTCACGATGTCGAACTCGAGCGCCATCGCGCTGTCGCTCTCCGGCGCCTCCCGCGGCTCGGGATCCGCCCTGCTGGGCGCCTCGCAGTTCGCCGTGGGGGGCCTCGCCTCGCCCCTCGTGGGCGCCTGGGGCGAGCACACCGCGCTGCCCATGGCGCTCTTCGTGCTCACCGCGACGACGCTCGCCTGCGCGGGTGCGCTGCGCTACGCGCGTCTCGCGAGCTAGGGGCGCCGCGGCGCGGCGGCGGCACGAGCCCGCAACTCCCGCGGCGCCGGCTCGCCGCAGCCCCGCCTCAGCCGATCCCGAGCTCGATCTGCGCCCCCGGGATCGCCGCGAGCAGGTTCTTCGTGTACTCCTGCTGCGGGTTCTCGAAGACCTGCTCGGTCGTGGCCTGCTCGACGATGCGCCCCTGCTGCATCACGCAGACACGGTCTGCGATGAGCCGCACCACCGCGAGATCGTGGGTGATGAAGAGATAGGTGAGCCCGAGCTCCCGCTGCAGCTCGGCGAGCAGATCGAGGATCTGCGCCTGCACGAGCACGTCGAGCGCCGAGACCGCCTCGTCGAGCACGAGGATGTCGGGCTTGAGCGCCAGCCCGCGGGCCACGGCGACGCGCTGCCGCTGGCCGCCGGAGAGCTCGTTCGGGTAGCGCGTCGCGAGTTCGCGCGGCAGCGCGACCTGGTCGAGCAGCTCGAGCACGCGCGCCTTGCGGCTCGCGGTGTCGCCCACCCCGTGGATCTTCAGCGGCTCCATGATCGTGTTGCCGATGTTGTGCAGCGGATCGAGCGAGCCGTACGGATCCTGGAACACCGGCTGCAGCGTGCGGCGCAGGTCGAAGAGCCGCTTGCCGGAGAGGCCGGCGGTCTCCTGCCCCGCGATGCGGATCGAGCCCGAGCTCGGTTCCTCGAGCTGCAGCACCATCTTGGCGATGGTCGACTTGCCCGAGCCGGATTCGCCCACGAGCGCCATGGTCTCACCGCGATTCACGGTGAAGGTGGCGTCGCGCACCGCGTGGAAATCCTCGTGGCCGAAGCTCCCCTTGCGCAGCTTGTAGATCTTGCCCAGGCCCGAGACCTCGATCATGGGCTCGCCCTGGCCCACCGCGGGCTTCTCCTCCTCGGCGAGCACCGAGAGGTCGAAGGACTCCGTGGGCGCGGCCGGCAGCTCGGCGTCGGAGCCGATGCGTCGCGAGGCCAGGCTGGGAGCCGCGGCGACCAGGCGCTTCGTGTAGGGGTGCCGCGGGTTCTGCAGGATCTCGCGGCTCGGGCCCGCCTCGACGATGTTGCCCTGGTACATCACGATGAGCTTCTCGGCCCGCTCGGCCGCGAGACCCAGATCATGCGTGATGAACACCACCGCGGTGCCGAGCTCTCCGGTCAGCTTCGCGAGGTGGTCCAGCACCACGCGCTGCACGGTCACGTCGAGTGCCGATGTCGGCTCGTCGGCGATCAGCAGCTGCGGCTGCGCGGCGAGACCGATGCCGATGAGCGCGCGCTGCTTCATGCCGCCGGAGAACTGGTGCGGGTACTGCTTCATGCGCTGCGCGGCGTTCTGCAGGCCGGCCTGCTCGAGCACCTCGACGGCGCGCTGCTTCACGGCGCGACGGCCCTTGGCCAGCCCGTTGGCGCGCACGGCCTCCTCGACCTGGAAGCCGACGGACCACACGGGGTTGAGGTTCGACATCGGATCCTGCGGCACGAGACCGATCTCGCGGCCGCGGATCGACTCCATCTCCTTGCGGGAGACGCCGACGAGCTCGCGCCCGTTCCAGCGCACGGAGCCTCCGGTGATGCGCCCGGTGCCCGGCAGGAGGTTGATGACCGCGTGCATCGTGGTCGACTTGCCGGAGCCCGACTCGCCCACGATCGCGACGGTCTCACCGGGGTAGACGTCGAAGTCGACGCCGTGCACGACCTCCTTGAGGACCTTGTCGACCTTGAACGCGACCTCGAGGTCTCGCACGCTCAGCAGTGGCTGCATGTATGACTGTCCGCTCTCGGTGTTCGTCGCGCTCATCGGCGGGCCCTCGCCTTCGGATCGAGGGCGTCGCGCACGACCTCGCCCAGCATGACGAAGCCGAGCACGGTGATGCTGAGCGCCAGCGACGGATAGATGAGGGGCATCGGATCGGTGCGCAGCGACAGCTGCGCAGCGCTGATGTCGTTGCCCCAGCTGATGAACTGCCCCGGCGGCAGGCCGACGCCGAGGAACGACAGAGTGGCCTCGGCCACGATCGCCGACGACAGCGAGAGCGTGGTCACCACGATCGCCGGGGCCAGACCGTTCGGCAGCACGTGCCGCACGAGCGTCGCGAACCGCGAGAGGCCGAGGGACTCGGCGGCCATCACGAAGTCGGCGTTCTTGACGCGGAGGATCTCTCCGCGCACGATGCGCGCGGTGATGGGCCACGAGAATCCGCCGATGGCGAAGGCGATCACGAGCGGGTTGCGGTAGTCCTGCATCACGCTCATCACCACGACCGCGGCGAGGATGTAGGGAATCGAGAAGAAGACGTCGCCGATGCGGGAGAGCACCGTGTCGACGAATCCGCCGAAGAAGCCGGCGAGCGCTCCCATGACGGTGCCGACGACGAAGGTGATCGCGATCACGATCAGACCGACCGATACCGATGTCGAGGCGCCGTAGACGATGCGGGCGTAGACGTCGTACCCCTGCTTCGTGAAGCCGAGCGGGTGGCCGGGCTCGGGGGCGCCGTTCGAGTTGGCGAGCGAGCTCGCCCGCGGATCCACCGAGGTGAACCACCCCGGGAAGAGCGAGACGAGCACGACGAGCAGGATGATCGCGGCGGAGATCCAGAACATGGGCCGGCGGCGCATGTCGCGCCACGCGTCGAGCCACAGGTTCGACTTCTTCTCGCGGATCCGGACCGCGTCGACGGAGGCGACGGGCGTCTCGTCGACGGGAGCGACGAAGTGCTCGATGGGCGGGCGCTGCGCGCCCGCGGACTGATTGCTGGAGTTCTTCGGCTCAGGCATAGCGGATCCTCGGGTCGAGAACGGCGTAGAGGAGATCGACGACGAGATTGACGACGAGGTAGATCAGCACCATCACGGTCACGAACGAGACGACGGTGGCGTTCTCCCCCTTGAGGATGGCCTGGAAGAGCACGTTGCCGACACCGGGCACGTTGAAGATGCCCTCGGTGACCGTCGCGCCGACCATCAGCGTGCCGAAGTCGGTGGCGGTGTTGGTGATCGTGGGGATCAGCGAGTTGCGCAGCACGTGCACGGGGACGACGCGGTTGCGGCTGAGCCCCTTGGCGTACGCGGTGCGCACGAAGTCCTGGTTGAGGGTGTCGATGACCGAGGATCGCGTGAGACGCATGCTCGTGGCGTAGAGCGAGACGCCCAGCACGATGGCCGGAAGCAGCAGATCGCTCACCGGTGCGCCCGGCCCCACGGTCGGACTGAACCAGCCGAGCTTGAGCCCGAGGCCGTACTGCGCGATGAACGCGATCACGAAGATCGGGATGCTGAGGAAGAGCAGGCCGATGATCAGGTTGATGTTGTCGAAGAGCTTGCCCTTGCGCAGGCCCGAGAAGAGGCCGACGACCACGGCGAGCACGAGCTCGATGCCGATCGCCATGGCGGCGAGGGTGATGGTCACCGGGAAGGTGCGGGCGAGGATCTGCGAGACCGGCTCGCCCGAGAAGCTGATGCCGAAGTCGCCGACCAGGATGCCCTTGAGGTACAGGAGGTACTGGATGAAGAAGGGCTGATCGAGGTTGTACTGCTCGCGCACCCGCTCGAGCACGGCCTCACTCGGCTGCTTGTCGCCGAACATCGCGGCGACGGGATCGCCCGGCATGGCGAAGACCATGAAGTAGATGAGGAAGGTGGTGCCCAGCAGGACCGGGATCACCTGAAGCAGACGGAAGAGTATGTATCTCAGCACTCTTCCGCCCCCTTCTGGTCAGTGAAGGAAGACATGTTGCGTATTCTCTCGCATTCGTGGTGCGAAGCGAAACCAAGGAACGTCAGTGTTCCCGGCCGCGCAAGTGAGTGCTCGCCGGCGAAGCGGATGGCCTCGAGACGAGGGCGAGGCCCCGAGCTGATCGCCCGGGGCCTCGCAGAAGCGGATTACTTCGTGGTGATCTCGTTGAAGATCGGGACCGAGTTCCAGCCGAACGCGACGTTGTCGACGTTCTCGCTGAAGCCGCCGGTCGTGCCCTGGTACCAGAGCGGGATCGAGGGCATGTCCTCGAGCAGCAGCTCCTGCACCTCGTCGAGCTTGGCGTTGCGCGCCTCGTGGTCGCTCTCCTGCACCGCCTCGTCGAGCAGCTGATCGACCTCGGGGTTGGCGTAGAACCCGTGGTTGGAGCTGGCATCGGTGTAGTAGAGGGGCTGCAGGTAGTTGTAGGCGCCCGGGTAATCGCCCTGCCAACCGGCGCGGAACGGGCCGCCCACCGTGTCGGCCTCGCGGTCGTCGAGGAATGCGGCGAAGGTCGGGTAGAGCTTCGGCGCCGCGCTGATGCCGAGGTTGGTCGCCCACTGGTTGGCCACGGCCTCGACCCAGACCTGGTGCGGTCCGTCGGTGTTCGTGGCGACCTCGAGGGTGCCCTCGTAGGGGCTGATCGCGTCGGCCTCGGCCCACAGCTTCTTGGCCTCGTCGGGGTTGAACTCGAGCTTCTCCATGCCGGCGAGGTCGTCGGCGAAGCCGTCGACCACCGGGGAGGTGAAGTCGACCGCGGGCACGTTGGTGCCCTCGAAGATCACGTCGATGATCTCGTCGCGATCCACCGCCATCGACAGCGCCGCGCGGCGGAGCTTGCCCTCCTCGTCCATGCCGAAGTGCTCGAGGCTCGTCGAGATGGCAAGCGTGGTGGTGAGCGCGCCGGCCTGGTTGATCGCCCGATCGCCCAGCTCGTCCTGGAACACCGCGAAGGAGGTGTCGGGGATCTGGTCGAGCACGTCGAGGTTGTTGGCGAGCAGATCGGTGTAGGCGGCGTCGAGCGACGCGTAGACCTTGAACTCGATGCCGTCGTTCGCCACCTCGCGGGGGCCGACGTAGCTGTCGTTCTTCACGAGGCTGATCGACACGTCGTGCTTCCAGGCGTCGTCGCCGTCGAGCATGTACAGACCGTTGCCGACCGGGTTCTGGCCGAATGCGGCCATGTCCTCGAACGCGACGTCCGGCAGCGGGTAGTACGCCGAGTAGCCCAGGCGATCCGGGAAGTCGGGGCTCGCCTCGATGGTGAAGGTGTGATCGTCGACGATCGTGAGGCCCTCGAGCGCCTCGACCGGCTCGCTCTCGCTGAAGCCCTTGATGGCGCTGAAGAAGTACTGGTTGCCGAGCGCGTTGTCGACGTTCGCCGCGTAGTTCCACGCGTCGACGAAGTTGTGCGCCAGCACCGGGGTGCCGTCGGAGAAGACGGCGTCGTCGCGGAGCTTGACCTCCCAGAGGGTGTTCTCCTCGTTCTGCGCCTCGATCGACTCGGCGACGCCCATCTGGGTCACGCCGTCGGCGTCGTAGTAGACGAGGCCCTCCCAGAGCGCGTCGACGACCTTGCCGCCGCCCACCTCGGTGGTGTCGGCGGGGATCAGGCCCTTCTGGGGCTCGGTGTTGTTGACCGTGATGATGCCGCCGGCGCCGGCCTCGCCGCCGCCCTCACCGCCGCCGTTCGACGCGCAGCTGGTCAGCGCGAGCGCGCCCGCGGCGGCCAGCGCGATGAACCCCAGACCGACTCGTGATCGTCTCACTGGATTCCTCCTTGAATGTCCGCACTCGCGCAGAAGTCGGCCGAACCGACGCCCCCGCGAGTGTTCTCCTTGGTATTGCAACGGATTCAGCCTAGCGATCCGCCGAAGCCCCGAACGCCAATTCCCGGCCTCGTGACGCCTTCGTGATCCAGGTCTGTAGATCATCGAGAATTATTCGGCCCGGATTCCAGGTTCGTCTGTGCGGTTCCACCATTCTCTGTTGGGCAGCAGCTCCACTCTGCCGCGCACCCTCGGGAGTACGCTGAAGCCGTGACCCCGCATCGCCTCCCCGACCCGCTCCGCTCGCGTCTGCGCTGGGAGGTCGGGATCGTGCTCGCGCTCTCCTTCGGCGCCTCGGCGGTCTACGCCGTCGTCTCGATCCTCGACCGCCTGACCCGCGACACCGCGCTCGCCTCGCAGACGGCCACGATCAACCGGCCGCTCGCAGAACGCCCGCTGTTCGACCTCGTCTACCAGCTGCTCGCCTTCGCATTCGGGCTCGCTCCCGTGGCCCTCGTCGTCTTCCTGCTCTGGCGCGGCACGCGCCCGCACCTCGCCCGGCTCGGTCTCGGCGCCCCGATCGACGGCGGTCGCTGGCGATGGCTGCGCGAGACCGGCGGCGGGGCGGCGCTCGCGGCGCTCATCGGCATCCCCGGAATCGGCTTCTACCTCTTCGCGAAGTGGGTCGGGATCAACGCCACCGTCGTCCCCACGGCGCTCGACGCGTTCTGGTGGACGGTGCCGGTGCTCGTGCTGCAGGCGCTCCGGGCGGCACTGGGCGAGGAGCTCATCGTGGTCGCCTACCTCTTCGACCGGCTGCGACGGCTCGGGGTGGGCCCGGTCGCGACCGTCGTGTCGAGTGCGCTGCTGCGCGGCAGCTACCACCTCTACCAGGGCTTCGGCGGCTTCATCGGCAACGTGATCATGGGGCTCGTCTTCGGGTGGGCCTACCAGCGCTGGGGCCGGGCCCTCCCCCTGATCGTCGCCCACTGGATCCTCGACATCGTCAGCTTCGCCGGCTATCCGCTCGCCCTCGCGCTGTGGCCGAGCCTGTTCGGCGCCGTCGGCGCGTCCGCAGGCGGGTGAGCGCACGAGAGCGACCGAGATCCGGGCCCTCGGTTTCGACTCGCTGCGCTCGCTCAACCAGCGGGGCGGATGCTCTGCACGAACGCGTCGGTCAGACCCCAGAGCTCCTCGTAGAGCTCGGGGGCCGCGGCACAGCTTTCGGCCGGCCTGAGCACCTCGTACTGGCCCTCGGCGAGCTGCGTCGCCCCCCAGTTGCCCTCGCACGGCAGCTGCCGGATGAGGGCGCTGTCGAGCCAGAGCTCGGTGTTGCCGTTCTCGAGGGTGTAGCTCGTCGAGCCGAACTTGCTGCTCAGCTGGCCGTTGACGCCCCACTGCGGGATCGGCAGCTCCATGGTCGGGCCGACCTCGACCCTCGGCACGTCGTCTTCCGGCGGCTCGGGATCATCCTCACCCTCACCCTCGCCCTCCTCCGGAGCGTCCGGCGTGGTGGGCGGCGGGGTCGTCGGCTCCGCGGTCTGATCCGAGGCCTCCCCGGATCCCGAACCCGCATCTGCGCCGCGCACCAGGTTCACCACGACGATGGAGACGATGATGGCCAGCACCGCGACAAGGCCCACGATGATCCAGGGCTTCGCTGCGGACGCGCCACGGGGGCGCTCGGCGTCCCGCTTCTGCTGCTCCATCGGGAGCTGAGCCGTGCGCACGCGCTCTGCCTGCTCCTGGGCGAGCCGCTCGCGCGCAGGAACGGGCTGGGGCTGCTCCGGCGCCGGCCCGAAGAGTTCCTCGAGTGGATCTTTACTCACGGTCCTACCCTAACCACTCAGACTGCGAGTCCTGTAACCGAGACGACGACGTCAGACCCGATCAGCGGTGGGGGCGGCGCGGTCGGCGAGCGCGGCGACGTGCGGCGCATCCGTCCCGCAGCAGCCGCCGAGCGCGGCGGCGTTCGGGGCGTACGCGCGCAGCTCGGTCTCGAGCGCCGCGAACCGCTCCGGATCGTCGCCCGGCCCGGCGTCGCCGTGGGTCGCCGCGTTGAGGCGGAAGCCCACGAGACGGGACAGTTCCGGTGCGCCGTGGCAGCGCGCCAGGCCCTGCGCGACCTCGCTCGGGTGGGCGCAGTTGACGAGGAACCCGATCGCGGCGCCGTCCGTGGCGGCGTCGACCTCGGCGATCGCGTCGGCGAGCGATGCTCCGTCCGCCAGCGATCCGTCGGCTCCCACGGCGAAGGAGACGGCCGCCGGAATCCGCGCACGCCGCGCCGCGCGCACCACCCCGATGCCCTCAGCCGCGTCGAGCGTGGTGACCGAGGTCACCCGGTCCGCCCCGGCTTCCGCGAGCGCGCGCACTTGCGGTTCGTGATAGCGCTCGGCCTGCTCCGGGGTCATCCGCTCGGCTGCGTCGTACTCGTCGGAGCGCGGCCCGACGCAGCCGTTCACGAGCATCTCGGGAGCCGCCGCGGATCCCACTGCGGGAGCCGCGCCGTCGAGGAGGCCCCGCACGAGCGCGACGGCATCGGCGTTCACACGCTCGAGCGCCGCGGCGTCGTAGCCGAGCCGCGATCCCCAGTCGGGATTAGCCCGCCAGGTCGGCGTGTCGAGCACCAGCCCCAGACCCCGCTCCCGCGCGAGCTCCACGTACGGTCGGTAGTACTCCCGGAGCGCTTCGCGCCCGGGCACCGTATCCAGCAGCACGAACGCCGCGAACTCGGGCAGGTCCTGTGCCAGTCGATCGGTCAGCGCGGTCTCGATGCCGCCGTCGGTGAGCACCAGCTCAGTCATCTTCCACTCCTCCGTCGCAGTGTCTCGCGGATCGATTCTCGAATCGCCTCGCGTCTCGCACCGAACTCGCGCACCCTCGTGAGGTGGCGCTCCATGATCCCCGCGTCACGCAGGGCCAGCGTACCCGGGTCACCGCGCTCGATGCCCGCCCGCCAGCGCTCGGCGATGAGGTCCATGCGCGTCTCGACCGCATTGAGCAGCTCCGCCGGCCCGATCCCGCCGTACGCTTCGGCGGCGAGCATGAGTCGGCGCGCCGCATCCGCGACGGGAATCTCGCGCAGCAGCGGCACCCCCGACCAGCAGAGAAACGCGAGATCGTCGACCGGTCGACCGGGGCCCGCGCGATCCCAGTCGATCATCCCGGCGAAGCCCTGCTCTCCGATCACCCAGTTGTACAGCCCGGGATCGTTGTGGCAGATCACCTCTCCGGCTGCGAGATCCTGCATCCCCTGGCGCCACTCGCGCGGTCCGGGCCTGAACCCGCGAACGGCGTCGTGGAAGCGCCGGAGCCACGCGGCGGCATCCGCCAGCTCGTCGTCGCTCGCGCGCTCCGTCTCGGGATCGAGCGTCCGCCCCGGCAGGTAGTCGAGCACCTCGCGGCCCGCATCGTCGAAGCCCCGCACCCGCGGCACGCCGTCGAGTCCGCACGACGCGAGGTGCTCCAGCAGCTCGTGCACCGCCGGGGTCCACGGCCCGGTCGGGCGGTGCACCCGCACCGCGCCGTCCGCGGTGCCGATCCGCCAGACTCCGCCGGATCCGCCGGGCAGGTACTCGCTCTCCACACCACGACCCTATCGGTCTGCCGCGCGATCCGAGCGGCCGCACCTCTTCCGCGCCCACCGCACGCTCTTCGCGCGTCAGTAGGTGCGGCCAAAACACGGGAATGGCCGCACCTACTGACGCGCGAAGAGGGTGCAGACGGGCGCCGGGCGCGTGCACGAGGAACCTCGCCCGCCCGGACGGGCGCCGCGCGCGGGCTACGCGCGGTGGACGCGCGGCTCCACGGCGCGCAGCTCCAGGGGTGCGGTGTGCGTCGGCGGTTCGCCGTGCAACTGGACGTGCAGGCGCTCCATGCGGGTGTCGAGCTCGGCCGCGATGTCGGCCGCGAGCTTCAGCTCCCGAGTCAGCGACCCCGGCACCTGACGGTCGTACTTGTAGTAGATCTTGTGCTCGAGGCTGGCCCAGAAGTCCATGGCGATCGTGCGGAACTGCACCTCGACGGGCACGTCGACCCGACCGCTCGACAGGTAGACGGGCACTGAGATGATGGTGTGCAGGCTCTTGTACCCGTTGGGCTTGGGCGACTCGATGTAGTCCTCCACCTCGAGCACGGTGATGTCGTCCTGCTGGGTGAGCAGGTCGAAGAGCCGGTAGACGTCGCGGATGAACGCGCAGGTGACGCGCACCCCGGCGATGTCCTGCACCTCGCAGCGGATCTCGTCGAAGTCGTTGCCGAGTCCCAGCCGCTCCAGCTTCGAGACGAGGCTGTCGACCGACTTCACCCGGCTCGAGACGTGCTCGATGGGGTTGTACTCGTGCATGTGGAGGAACTCCTCGCGCAGGATCGAGAGCTTCGTCTCGATCTCCTCCATCGCGAAGCGGTACTCGAGCAGGAAGCGCTGCATCCGGTCGCCGAGCGAACGGAGCGCGCTGGCCGAGATGGTGATCTCGTCGTCGTCGACGCCACCGCCCCCGTGGCCGCCGCGCGGGCCCCTCCCCGTCGAGCCCGAATCGAACGCATCGAGTGCCGCAGTGCTCATGCGCTCCAGCCTAACCGCGCTCCCGACGAACGCGCTGAGACTTTGCGAATCGCGTCACGAGGATCATCGCCCCGCCGCGGCCTGCAGCCGGGCGACGAGCAGATCGAGCCATGCCCCGACGTGGCGGCGCGCCTCGAGCGTGTCGGGATAGCGGCAGCGCAGATGCAGGCCCGATTCGTCGAGGATGAACCAGAGCATCACGCCGTCGGTGCGGATTGTCGCGCCGACGTACTGCGCCTCCAGCCCCACCGCGTCGATGCGCACCGGCAGCCGGCGCAGATCCAGCCAAGAGATCGCGAACATGCCGGGCCCCTCGGGCATGCCGCCCCAGGGGCGCAGGATCCGCTCCAGCGGCCACGAGCCCAGCTGCACCGCTTCTCTGATGGCGGCGGCGCAGACCGCGGGATCCGGATCCGGCACCTCGATCACCGAGTTCGTGATGAACCAGCCCACCGAGTCGTGCCAGGTGCTGTCGTAGCGGCTGTGCACCGGGAACACCGCGCGCAGAGGTGCGTCGGCCAGCTCGCGGGTCACCGCGGTCATCGCTGAGACCGCGAGCGACAGGGTGGACACCCCGCACTCCTGGGCCCGGGCGGCGAAGGCGGCGCTGCGATCGACGTCGAGCACGTCGCGCACCTCGACGCGCTCGGGCTGCGGCCCTCCGGGCCCGAGCGGCAGCGGGAAGGCCGGCATCGCCCCGCCGCTCGCCTCGAGCACCTCGGCCCAGCGGCGGTGGATCTCGGCGGGCGCGTCGGGGAACGCCTGCAGGGCGCGGGTGTGCTCGGCGAAGGCCGGCGGCGCGGGGAGCGGCGCGGGCGCCTCGGGCGAATCCGCCGTCTCGAGCGCGGCGAGGAAATCGCGCGCGATCACGAGCATGGACCACATGTCGACGTGGGAGTGGTCGGCGCCGATCACCACCGTGGGCCCCGCGGCCGTCTCGAGCACGCACATGCGGTGCGACGGACGATCGAACGGCGCGCAGTGGCGGTCGAGCACCTCGCGGATCGCGTCGTTCACCGCTTGCCCCGGGGCGATCGTGTGTTCGACCCACGCTCCCGGACGCACCTCGACCTCGTGCAGCTGCGGCTCTCCGTCGGGCCCGGGCACGAACACCGAGCGGAGGGTGCCGTGGCGCGAGACCACCCGCATCCAGGCGGCCGCGAGATGCTCCCTCGCGACCGGCTCGCGCAAGCGGAACGAGAGCGCCATCCAGGATCCCGGCCGGTCGCCCCCGCCGACGTGTCGACGCTGGTCGAACGAGACCGGCAGCTCGCGACCCGGGCGCGACAGGGTCACGTCGTATCCGAGCAGCCGCCCGAAGGGCAGCCGCAGATGAGCCACATTGGTCAACCGCATAGCGGTACCCTATCCCCCGAGACCGTCCCGAGCGCAGAGGAGCCCCGATGTCCACCTTCGCGGTGCCCGGCGCCGAACTCGAAGCGGAGTTCAGCGACGAGGGCGGCCACCCGGTCGTGCAGCTGCACGGCCTCACGTCGAGCCGCTATCGCGATCGGGTGCTCGATCTCGACCTCGGGCGCGGGCTCAGCGGCACGCGCCTGTTGCGCTACGACGCGCGCGGTCACGGGCACTCCTCGGGCGGCACGCGTCCGGAGGAGTACGCGTGGCCGAACCTGGCCGACGATCTGCTGCGGCTGCTCGACCACTGGTTCCCCGGCGAGCAGGTGCACGGTGTCGGGCCCTCCATGGGCTGCGGCACGCTGCTGCACGCCGCAGTGCGGGATCCGGATCGCTTCAGCGGGTTCACGCTGCTGCTGCCGCCCACCGCGTGGGAGACCCGGATCCCGAAGGCCGAGGAGTACCGTCGGTCGGCCGCCTTCGTCGAGGCCCACGGCCTCGAGGCCTTCATCGACGCGACGCGCGGCGGTGCCCGACCGCCCGCGACCGTCGGGACCCCGGAGACCCGACCGGAGGTCGCCGAGCGCACCCTGCCGGCGCTCTTCCGAGGTGCGGCCCTCAGCGACCTGCCGGCGCCGGATCGGCTCTCCCGGATCGATGTGCCCGTCACGGTGCTCGCCTGGGTCGACGACCCGTCACACCCGGTCTCTACGGCCGAAGCGCTCGCGGCGCTGCTGCCCCGCGCGGCGCTGTCCGTGGCCGGGACTCCGGCGGAGGTCTCTGCCTGGCCGGCCGTGCTCCGCGATGATGTGGCGGGACGGGGCGAGGCCCGCGCCTGATTCCGATCCCGATCCGGGACTCGCCGATCCGAGACGTTCAGGCCCCGTCGTGCTCGGCACGGAACACGTGCACGAGAGCGTTCGCGTGCCCGTGCCCCATCCCCTGCTCCTTCAGGTAGGCGACCTGCTCCATGTGCTTCTTCCCGGCGAGCGGGCGCAGCTGCACGATCCACTCGTCGATGGATCTGCCGTACTTCGCCTCGATCGAGGGGAAGTACGACTTGGGTCCCTGCACCGATTCGGTCACGACGGGCCTCCTTCTGCTCTCGATCCTCACCGACGCGGCGCGGATCCCTCCGATCCAGACGCTAGCAGGGCAGCGCGCATGCGTCACGGGCGATCGCGCGATATCACGGGGCGATCGGCATGCGCGAACAGGTCGCGCAGCAGGCAGATCTCGGAGAGGTGGTGGATCAGCTCGCGGTTGATGTGCAGCACGAGCGCCGCCATCGACCAGTCGGCGTAGGGCCCCTCGGCCTCGCCGCACGGGCGCTCGAGCCCGGCCTCGCCCAGCGACGCGACACCCGCGAGCCAGCGGGCGAGCTCGTCGTCGAGCTGCGCCAGCGCTCCCGCCGCGGTCTCGGCGTACTCGAACGTGACGTAATCGACCGGCTCGCGGCCGAAGTGCGAGGCGTTGCGCATCGCCAGCACGCCGACGATCACGTGGCCAAGGCGCCAGGCGATCGTGGTGAACGGCGCGGGGCGCGGCTCGGGGATCTCGAACTCGATCGTCATGGCGCCGGTTCCGCCCTGCACGGGCGCCGTGCTCTCACCGCGCGGGCGCAGGCTCCAGCACCCCGGCACCGGCTCCCAGAGATATTCCTCGTCGCTCAGCCCCTCCAGCCGTCCCCGCACCTGGTGCACCCAGTGCCAGTCGACCTGTTCGCGGAGCCGCGCGTTCCAGATCTCCTCCTGCGTCTCGCGCGTGGCCATGGTTCCCCTCCTCCGGTCGGTTCCTCCATCATCACCCGGATCCGGCGCGAGGGCATTCAGCTTTCGTCGCGCCGACCGGCCCTCGTGCGGCGTGCTCGACCGCTCCGATCCTTTGGCCCCAGTCCCGGTCCCGGTTCCGATCCCCCGGCTCCGATCCTTCGGCCCCTGCTCCGGCCCCGGCCCCGAGCGGGCGGTGCTACGCCCCTCCCGGGCCGATCAGGAACGCGCGCAGCGCGGCGATCACCTCGTCGGGTTTCTCCGAGTGCACCCAGTGCCCGCTGCCGCGCACCGTCACGCGACGCGTCCGGGGGAAGAGCTCCCGCATCGCGGGGGCGTCGTCGTCGGAGACGTAGTCGGAGCGGTCGCCGCGCATCCAGAGCACCGGCCCCTCGAACACGCTGCCCGTGACGTCGGGGAATCCCATCACCGCCGAGATCTCATCGTGGAGCAGGCGCAGGTTCGGCTCCCACGCGTAGTCCGCGCCCGGCGCACCGCCGGCGTCGTGCGCGTCGCCCGCGTCATGCGCGTCCGCCGGATCCCCGTGCTCGACGCGGCGCAGGTTCTGCAGCAGAAAGCCGCGCACGGTGTCGTTCGGGATCGCGGCCCGCAGCCGGTCGTGCGCGTCGACGCGCCGCTCGAGCGTCGCGAGGTCCAGCCCCGCGAGCGCGTCGAGCAGGTGCAGGAACTCGCCGCGCGACGCCTCCGAGGCCACGGGCGAGATGTCGATGACGACGAGTCGGCGCACGAGATCCGGATGGCGCAGCGCGAGCACCATCGCCACCTTGCCGCCCATCGAGTGTCCCACCACGTCGACCGGCCCACCGCTCGCGAACCCCGCCCGCAGGTGCGCCGCCACCAGGTCGGCCATCTCCGGATAGTCGATGTGCGCGGTCCAGCCCGAGCCGCCGTGATTGGGCAGATCGATCAGCAGGCTCTGCGCCTCGGGCAGCAGCCCGGCAGCGATCCGCGTGAAGTTCTTGCCGCGCCCGAAGAGCCCGTGGAGGAAGACGACGCGGCGCTGCGGACCGGGCCGCCCGTCCCGACCGGCCGGTTCGATCTCAGACTCCGAGCCGTCGACGAGGGTGGAGTGCAGGGGGTGGGAGAGCGGGTCGGTCACACCCTCAATCTACCTCGTGCCGCGCACGGCGAGACAGGCGCGGGCCGCGCGACGGGCCCGGGCCGCGCGAACGCCTCGCGGTGACGCGCCCGCCGAGGACGAGGTCGAGCTCGAACACCGCGCCGTGCGGTCAGGGCTGCCGCTACCGGGCCGCCTCGCACGAGAACGCCCACATCACCCCGAATCGATCGAAGACCTGACCGTAGAGATCGCCCCAGGGCGCCACCTCGAGCGGCATGCCCACGGAGCCGCCGCCATCGAGCAGCTTCTGGAACAGCTCGCGCGCCTCCTCCTGGGTGTCGGTCGTGTAGAGCAACGAGTAGGCAGAGCCCCGCACCGGATAGTCGGTGCCGTCGTCCATCGCGTCACCGCCCGCGATGACGCCCGCGGGCAGCGTGAGGGTCGCGTGAGCCACAGCCTCCGGATCGGGCTCGAACGGCATGCCCTCCATCGGCGCATCGCGGTAGCGCAGGATCTCGAGCTCGCCCCCGAACACCTCGTGCCAGTGCTCCATGGCCTCGGCGGTGGTGCCCGGCAGGGCGATATAGGTGGCGAGCGACTGGGCCATGCGCGTCTCCTTCGACGTCGAGCGAACCCCTTCAGTATGCGACGCGCTCGGCCGACGCGCAACGGAGCCGTACCGGCGATCCGTGGAGCGCTCGCACCGCAGGCGAGCTGCGAGCGGCGGGCTGCGAGCGGCGAGCGGCGAGCGGCGAGCGGCGAGCGGCGAGCGGCGAGCGGCGAGCGGGCATGACAGCAGGTGAGCGAGTCAGCGAGCGAACGAGCCAGCGAGTCAGCGAGCACCGCCCCTGTCGCTCACCTTGTAGGGATTTCCGTCCTGGTCGTAGGTGATCCACTCGCCCACCGGCTCACCGGCGATGAAGTGCCCCGAGCGCTTGATCGTGCCGTCGATTCGATACCACTCCCAGTATCCGACTGCCTGACCGTTCTCCATCCTCCCCTTCGACCACCGTGTGCGCCCGTTCGCGTGATACTTGATCGTCAGGCCATCGACGATCTCTTCCTTCTTGGGCGTCATCGCGATCCCCTCCAGCAGCCGGCCGACGCGTTCGAGACCAGCTCAGCACTTCGGTGCACCCTCCGCAACCCGGTCGCCTCCGGCACCGGCGGTGAGCGGCGGTGCGCCCCGGAGCATCGGTGGAAGGCCTCTGCCGGTCCGGTCTGCGAGCATCACCGGCCTAGACGTTGAAGCGCCACTCGCAGACGTCCCCGTCCTGCATCACGTAGTCCTTGCCCTCCATGCGGGCCTTGCCCTTGGCGCGTGCTTCGGCCACCGATCCCGCCTCGACGAGATCCTCGAACGAGATGATCTCGCCCTTGATGAAGCCCTTCTCGAAGTCGCCGTGGATGACCCCGGCCGCCTGCGGCGCGGTCGCCCCCTTCTTGACGGTCCAGGCGCGGGCCTCCTTCGGCCCGGCGGTGAGGTAGGTCTGCAGACCCAGCGTGTCGAAGCCGACGCGGGCCAGCTGATCGAGGCCGCTCTCCTCCTGACCGATCGAGGCCAGCAACTCCTTCGCGTCGGCGGCGTCGAGCTCGACGAGCTCGCTCTCGATCTTCGCGTCGAGGAAGATCGCCTTCGCGGGCGCGACGAGTGCGGACAGCTCGTCGAGCTTCGCCCGATCCTGCAGCACGGACTCGTCGACATTGAAGACGTAGAGGAACGGCTTCGCGGTGAGGAGGCCCAGCTCCTTGATCGGCTCGAGATCGATGCCGGCGTGCGAGAGCACCTTCCCCTCGTCGAGCGCCGCCCGCGCGGCCTTCGCGGTCTCGACGACCGACGCGTCGATCTTGCGGTTCTTCAGCTCCTTCTCGAAGCGCACGAGCGCCTTGTCGAGCGTCTGCATGTCGGCGATGATCAGCTCGGTGTTGATCGTCTCCATGTCGCCCGCCGGGTTCACGGCGCCGTCCACGTGCACGACATCGGGATCCTCGAAGCCGCGCACCACCTGCGCGATCGCGTCCGCCTCGCGGATGTTCGCCAGGAACTGGTTGCCGAGCCCCTCGCCCTCGCTCGCGCCGCGCACGATGCCGGCGATGTCGACGAAGCTGACCGGCGCCGGCAGGATCCGCTCGCTGCCGAAGATCTCGGCGAGCGTGTCGAGACGGGGATCGGGGAGGTTGACCACGCCGATGTTCGGCTCGATCGTCGCGAACGGGTAGTTCGCCGCGAGCGCGTCGTTCTGGGTGAGTGCGTTGAAGAGGGTGGACTTGCCCACGTTGGGGAGTCCTACGATGCCGATAGTCAGAGCCACGAGGATCCAGTCTACGCGACCGGCCGGGTGCAGCGGGATGGGAGCCGAGCGGACCGCCTCGAGGCGCGCGGCCTCCGATCGCACCGCTCAGGCGGTGGATCGCGGCCCAGGAGGACGTTCTCGCGAAAAATGTCCTCGAACCGGGAACTTCCTACCAGCGACTCCTCGTCACTCGCCCCTCGCCCCTCTCGCTCAGGAAGGCGGCGAGATCCCGATTCTCGTCGCCGAACCGCTGAGCGCGCGACAGAATACGGGATCTCGACGAGCTCAATGGCGCGCCGGAGCAGGAGCGCCCGCTCAGCTCGCGTCGTCGAGATCCACGACCTCGAACTCGAGCAGCTCGGCGCCCGTCGCGACGGGCTTCGGCCGGTCGCCGCCCTGCCCCTCGCCGTGCGCGTGCGCGTTCTCGCGGGAGTCCCGCCAGGCCGCGAAGTGCGCCTCGGACTCCCACTGGGTGACGACGAAGTAGCGATCCTCGCCCTGCACCGGGCGCAGCAGCTGGAAGCCCTCGAACCCCGGCGACCGGTCGACCGCGTGCTTGCGAGCGGCGAATCTGGCCTCGAGCTCGGTCCCCTTCCCCTCGGGAACGGTGATGGCGTTGATCTTCACGACGGACATGGGGCACCGGCCTTTCGCGCTGCGGCTGATTCGTGCGATGAACGTCTCCACCGTACCGCGCCCCTCCCTGCGCGCGCCGAGTGCGGGATCCCGAGCGCGGGGCGACGCCGCGCAGGGCGACGCCGCGGAGGGCGACGCCGCGAGCGCTCACTTCAGCATGCGATCGAGCGCGGCGGCGTACGAGTGCTGCGCCTGCTCACGGGCCATGTGCCCTGCGGCGCTCAGCATGCCGAGGCCGTGCATGAGCCCCCAGACGGCGAGCGCCTCCTGCTCGGAATCGAGTCCGGCCCCGGCGGCCGCGCCGAAGAGCACGCGCTCGAGCGCCTCGATGAGCGGCGCCATCGTCTCGGTCGGAGCCCCCGGGACGCAGACGGTGGGGTCGTAGACGGCTTCGAAGGCGTGCGGGCGGTCGACCGCGAAGGCGATGTAGGCCCCGCCCCCCGCCAGCAGGGCGGCCGACGGTGTCGGGGCGGCGTCGACGGCCTCGCGCACGGCCACGAGCAGATCGCCCATGCTGCGCTCGGCGAGCGTGCGCAGCAGTCCGAGTCGGTCGGTGAAGTGGTGATAGGGAGCGTTGTGGCTCACGTTCGCCGCGCGGGCCACCTCGCGCAGGCTGATCTCGTGGGCGGGGCGCGCCTCGAGCAGGTGCATCGCGGCGTCTTCGAGCGCGCGGGCGAGACTGCCGTGATGATACCCCTCGCGTGAACTTGACATGAGCAACATTGTCCCGTAACTTGACACTGCCCAGATTGATTGACGCTGTCAAGATTGGATCCCCGTGTTCTCCACCCTCGTCATCGACGCGCACCCCGACGCCGAATCGCTCTCCGCGGCCATCGCCCGCAGCTACGCCGCGGGGCACGGCAACGCCCGCCTGCTGCCGCTGCGAGATCTCTCCTTCGACCCGCACATGCGCTTCGGCTATCGCAAGCGCATGGAGATCGAACCCGATCTGCAGGACGCCCGGGAGGCGCTGCACCTCGCGAAGCGCATCGTGGTGGTGAGCCCGATGTGGTGGGGGTCGGTGCCCGCACTCCTCAAGGGCTTCTTCGACCGCGCTCTGCTGCCGAGGCAGGAGTACGTCTACTCCGATCGCGGACTTCCGCGGGGCCTGCTGCGCGGCCGATCCGGGCGCCTGTTCCTGCTCGCCGACACTCCGGCGATCGCGCTCCCCGTCATCGGCACGCACGCCGCGGCGCAGGTGGGCCGGCACACGCTGAAGTTCTGCGGGGTCCGCCCGTTTCGCACGCACCGTCTGCTCGGCGTGAAGCATCGCTCCCCCGAACAGCTGGAGCGCTGGATCGCGCAGGCCGCGCGGATCGGCGCCCGCGATCGCCGCGGCGACGATGCGCGCCCCGCGCCGCCGGCACCGCAGACAACGCCCGCGCGCCGCGCAGCGGTCACGGCGGTGAGCGCGACCGGCGCTTCCTGAGCGCGACCGGCGCTTCCTGAGCTCGGGCGGCGCTTCCTGAGCGCAGCCGGCACTGCCCGAGCGCGGCCGGCGCCGCCCGAGCCCTGTCGGAGGACGCGCCGGGGCGCCGGAGCTCTGGAGCTCCGGCGCCCCGGGGACGCTTGTCAGCGGTGTGTGCCAGTCTGGATCCGTGCCCGTCGACTTCACCGCCATAGACTTCGAGACCGCCAACAGCCACCCGTCGTCCGCCTGCGCGGTCGGTCTGGTGCGGGTGCGGGCCGGCAAGGTGGTGGATCGCGCCGAGTGGCTCATCCGGCCGCCGGCCGGCCACGCGCAGTTCCTCCCGTTCAACGTCAAGATCCACGGAATCACCGCCGACATGGTCGCCTCGGCCCGCGCGTGGGAGGAGCAGCTCGACGAACTGCGGGGGTTCATCGACGCCGACGTCGCCGTGGCGCACAACGCGAGCTTCGACATGGGCGTGATCCGGGCGGCCTGCGCCGAGACCATCACCCCGACGCCGCGGCTCAGGTACCTCTGCAGCGTGCAGGTCTCGCGCAAGACGTACGAGATCCCGTCGCACCGGCTCCCCCTGGCGGCCGAGGCCGCGGGGTACGGCGATTTCGCCCACCACGACGCACTCGCCGATGCCGAGGCCTGCGCCGCGATCATCTCCGACGCCGCACGGCGGCACGAGGTCGACGACCTCGCGCAGCTCGCGAAGAAGACCGGTCTGCGCATCCAGCAGCTCAAGGCGATCCCGCTCAAGCTGTGACGCGCGGCGCGCCGGCGCATCACGATTGTCAGTGGTTCTCGCTAGCGTGAAGCGCACCCGCCTCCCCAGAGAATTCGAGGATCATGACTGCCTTGGCCACCATTCTGCTCGCAGCCAACCTTGTGCTGCTCGTCGCCGTGCTGATCGTCGTACTCATGCGCGCGAGGCAACGCCCCGCCGGATCGGCGGATGCCCAGCTGAGACAGGTCAGCGGTGAGTTGCGGCAGGATCTCTCGGGGCAGCGGAGCGAGCTGGCTCAGCTGCTCGCAGTAGGCCAGCAGCAGTTGGACGGGCGGATCCAATCCGTGGCATCGGCGCAGGCCGCCGAGCTCTCCCGGGAGCGAGAGGCGAGGATCGCAGCCCAGAACGAGCAGCGCGAGCTGCTCGAGCGCTCACTGTCCCAACTGGCCGAGCGCCTGCACGCGAGCGCGCAATCATCGCTCCAGTCCCAGACCGACTTGAAGACCGCGGTCGAGGCCCGCTTCGACGAGATGCGCGAGGCGAACGATGCCAAACTGGAGCAGGTGCGCGTGACCGTCGGCGAGAAGCTGCAGGCGACGCTCAAGACCTCGCTCGACGAGAATGCGCACCGGATCCAGACGCTGACCGAGACGAGCACGGCCAAGCAGTCGGAGCTGCAGCAGACTCTGAGAGACGAACTCGAGAAACTGCGTCAGGGCAACGAGGCCAAGCTCGAGAAGATGCGCGAGACCGTCGACGAGAAGCTGCAGGGCACGCTTGAACGGCGTCTGGGCGAGTCGTTCAAGCTTGTCAGCGACCGTCTCGAGCAGGTGCAGAAGGGGCTCGGAGAAATGCAGACGCTCGCCTCCGATGTCGGCGGGCTCAAGCGCGTGCTCACCAATGTGAAGAATCGCGGCAGCTGGGGCGAGGTGCAGTTGTCCCGTCAGCTCGAGGACATTCTCACGAAGGATCAGTACGAGGAGAACGTCACGATCCGAACGGGATCGCGCGACAGCGTCGAGTTCGCGGTGAAGCTCCCCGGGCGCGGCGAAGACGAGGCGCCCGTGTACCTGCCGGTCGACTCCAAGTTCCCGCAGGAGGACTACGAACGACTGCTCGAGGCGCAGGAGAGCGGCGAGAAGGACGCCGTCGAGGCGGCCGTGAAGCACCTCGAGCGGGTCATCCTCGCCCAAGCGAAGCTCATCTCCGACAAATACATCGCACCGCCCCAGAGCACGGACTTCGCGATCATGTACCTCCCCACAGAAGGGCTCTTCGCCGAGGTGATCCGTCGCCCCGGCCTCATGAGCCGTCTGCAGAACGAACTGCGAGTGCTCATCACCGGCCCGACCACCCTGATGTCCCTGTTGAACAGTCTGCAGATGGGCTTCCGCACGCTCGCGATCGAGAAGCGCAGTTCGGAGGTGTGGCAGGTGCTGAGCGCCGCGAAGGCGGAATTCCAGAAATACGGCCAGGTCTGGGAGAAGTTGGAGAAGCAACTGCAGACGGCGCAGAACACGGTCCAGCAGGCCGGGGTGCGCACGCGTGCGGTCGAGCGGCGGCTCCGCTCGGTCGAAACACTCGAGGCCGTTGAAGGCTCGAGCGTGTTCGACGAGGTGCTCGGCGAACTCGACGAGGAGTCCATTCCGGAGACCGGGCCTGTCGCCGCTGACCCGCGCATCTCAGGAGACGAGTAGGCGCGTCGCAGACTCCCGCGCGGCCGGACCCGCGCGGCTCCCGCCTGGTCCCGGACCCGGATCCGCGCGGATCCCGCATCCGCCACCACTTTGCGTGCCGAGAGGCTTCCCGGGTTCCCTGGCCGCGGGCATCCGGAGTCAGCATCCGACGCACCGGCTCCCGCGGTCAGGGCCAGACGTACCCGCTCCCGCGGTCAGGGCCAGACGCACCCGCTCCCGGGGTCAGCGCCGCACGCACCCGCTCCTGGGCACGGCGAGGAGAGATGCCCCGGCCGCACCGATACCCCCGCCGCGGCGGCACCCTGGCGCCCCACGGCGGGGCACCGGATCAGATCCAGCGGTTCGGGTCCATATCGCTGATGACGTGCCGGATGGTGCCCGAGTGCGAGCGCATCACGATACTCTCGGCACGGACGAAGGGTCCGCGGCGCTGCACGCCCTCGACGAAGTCGGCGGAGGTGATCCCCGTCGCGACGAAGTAGCAGTTGTCGCTGGCCACCAGATCGTCGGCCTCGAGCACCCGGTCGAGATCATGACCGGCGTCGATCGCACGCTGCCGCTCCTCATCGTCCTTCGGCCACAGGCGTCCCTGGATCACGCCGCCGAGCGCCTTCACAGCGCAGGCGGTGATGATGCCCTCCGGCGTGCCGCCGATACCGACGCACAGATCGATGCGCGAGTCCCACCGGGCGGCGTTCACGCCTCCGGCGACATCGCCGTCCATGAGCAGGCGCGTGCCCGCACCGGCCTCGCGGATCTCGGCGATGAGCTGCTCGTGCCGCGGCCGATCCAGCACCGCGACGCGAATGTCAGACACATCCACCTTCTTGGCCTTGGCGAGGTCGCGGATGTTCGCGCCGATGGGCTTGCGGATGTCGACCACGCCCACGCCGTCGGGGCCGCAGACGAGCTTGTCCATGTAGAACACCGCCGAAGGATCGTACATGCTGCCGCGGTCGGCGACGGCGATCACCGAGAGCGCACCCGGACGGCCCTCCGCGGTGAGGCGCGTGCCGTCGATCGGATCGACCGCCACATCGCAATCGGCGCCGTGCCCGTTGCCGACCACCTCGCCGTTGTACAGCCAGGGCGCGTCGTCCTTCTCGCCCTCGCCGATCACCACCGTGCCGTTCATGTTGACCGTGGCGAGGAAGCGGCGCATGGCGTCGACCGCCGCGCCATCGGCCGCATTCTTATCGCCGCGGCCGATCCAGGGCGTCGCGCGCATCGCGGCGGCCTCGGTCGCGCGTACCAACTCCATCGCCAGGTTGCGATCCGGCTGCCATTCACCAAGCGAAACAGGTTCCGTCATATCCCCAAGCCTACCCCTAGACTGGAGTGGGACAGCGGCCGACGCCGACCCGTTTCAGACGCAAGGAGATCCGCAAGCCATGCCCGTCGCCACCCCGGAACAGTACGCAGCCATGCTCGACGCCGCCAAGACCGGGGGCTTCGCCTTCCCGGCGGTCAACGTCTCGAGCTCGCAGACCATCAACGCTGCGATCCAGGGCTTCGCCGAGGCGGGATCCGACGGCATCATCCAGGTGAGCACGGGCGGTGCCGACTACTTCTCGGGGCACACGGTCAAGAATCGCGCCCGCGGTGCCATCGCATTCGCGAAGTACGCGGAAGAGGTGGCCCAGTCGTACGACGTGACCGTCGCGCTGCACACCGACCACTGCCCGAAGGACGCGCTCGAGAGCTTCGTGCTCCCGCTGCTCGCGGCGAGCGAGGAGCGGGTCGCGCAGGGCGGCCTGCCCTACTTCCAGTCCCACATGTGGGACGGGTCGGCCGTGCCGCTCGACGAGAATCTCGACATCGCGAAGCAGCTGCTCCCGCGTCTCGCGGCGATCGGCGTGATCCTCGAGGTGGAGATCGGCGTGGTCGGCGGCGAAGAGGACGGCGTCAGCCACGAGATCAACGACCAGCTCTACACCACCCTCGAAGACGCGGAGGCCACCGTCGAGGCGCTGGGCCTCGGCGAGCAGGGCCGCTACCTCACCGCACTCACCTTCGGCAACGTGCACGGCGTCTACAAGCCGGGCAACGTGAAGCTGCGCCCCGAGCTGCTCGCCGAGATCCAGGCCGGGCTGCAGGCCAAGTACGGAACCGGAGCGAAGCCGCTCGACCTCGTGTTCCACGGCGGTTCGGGATCCACGCCCGAGGAGATCGCCGAGGCCGTGCGCAACGGGGTCATCAAGATGAACATCGACACCGACACCCAGTACGCCTACACCCGCGGAGTCGCCGACTTCCTCTTCACGAACTACGACGGCGTGCTGAAGATCGACGGCGAAGTGGGCAACAAGAAGCAGTACGACCCGCGCGCGTGGGGCAAGATCGCCGAGAACGGCATGGCCGCGCGCGTCGCACTCGCCGCCGAGCAGCTCGGTTCGGCAGGACAGTCGGTGAGCGCCTGATGTCCGAGCGACCGGAGCCCGAACAGCAGCCCGAGCAGCCCGGGCAGCCCGGGCAGCAGCCCCCGGCCCGCCCGGCGCCCGCATACGGCGAGCTGGCCCCCGAGGGCTGGGAGTGGAAGCCCCCGGCCGATCCGGCCTCAGACGCGCCCGCGGGCGTCTCGGCAGCTGCCGCCACCGGGTCGCCGTCGCCGGGATCGTCCCCCATCGCCGGTGTCCCGCACAACCTCGGCGCCGGTGGCAGCGCCGCGGCTCCGAACTCCACCCCCGCGTCGGTCCCGGCCGCCGCGCAGCGGGGCGCGGGCGAACCCGCCCCCTATCGCGCCGCCGAACCTCAGCCCGCGCCCGCGCCCGCACCCGCCCCGCAGCCCGGTGCTCCGAAGCCGCGCCTGGCCGACCGGGTGATCACGATCATCCTGCTCGTCATCGGCGCGTTCGGCGCGCTGAACTCGGCGGCGTCATTCTTCTCGCTCGAATCGCAGCTGCGGCTCACCGCCAACATGATCGGCATCGAGTCCCCGGAGGTCGCCCCCTGGGTCGGCACCCTCGGCCTGGTGAGCGGTCTCGCGATGCTGCTGCTGTACGCGGTGACGCTCATCTTCTCCATCCAGCGGATGCGCGCGCGCAAGATCGCGTTCTGGGTGCCGCTCGCCGCCGGAGCGGCGGCCGTGATCATCGCGCTGATCATCCCGATGATCGCGATGGGCGGCGCGCCCGAAATCATGCAGCAGATCGAGAACGACCCGTCGGGATCGATCGACCGCATGATGCAGTACCTGCAGGACCCGCAGTAGCCATGAGCCGCCTGTCGCGGAGCGTCGTCTCCCGCTACGCGATCGGCTCGCTCGCGACGGGAGGCTTCGCCACGCTGCCCGGCCTGGTGCTCGTCTACTACCTCACCGATTCGCTGGGCGTCACGGCGCTCGCAGCCGGCGCCATCGTGACGCTCGCGAAGGTGTGGGACGTGCTCATCGATCCGGTCATCGGCGGGCTCAGCGATCGCGCGCTCGCGCGGAGCGGATCCCGTCGCGGCCCCATGCTGCTCGGCGCCATCGGGCTGCCCATCGCCTTCGTCCTCACCTTCGCCGTGCCGAGCGGTTTCGCCCCGGCCGCGGCGGCCGCCTGGGTGCTGGTGGCGTTCGTCGCAGCGGCCACCTTCTTCAGCTTCTTCCAGGTGCCCTATATCGCGCTCCCCGCAGAACTCACGGACGGCTACAGCGAGCGCACCCGCCTCCTCACCTGGCGCGTGGTCGTGCTGACGCTCGCGATCCTGCTCTTCGGTGCCGGCGGGCCCGAACTGCGCGGCCTCTTCCCCGAGGACCCGCTGCTGGGGTATCTCGTCATGGCCGTCGGCGCCGCGATCGTGCTGGCGGCGGGCCTGTTCATCGCCGCCACAGTGGCGCCGCGCGGTGCGCCCGCGACGATCCCGTCCGGGGCGGTGGCACCGCGGCAGGGGCTGCTCGCCCACTACCGGGCCGGGGCGGCGGTGCTGCGGGAGAGCCAGCCGTTCCGCGCCCTGCTCGCGACCTTCATGCTGCAGGGACTCGCCACGGGGCTGATGCTCGCGGGCGCGCAGTTCGTCGCCGCCTGGATTCTGCGCGACGAGGGTGCAGTGACCGTGCTCTTCGCCGCACTGATCGCCCCAGCGCTGCTGGTCGCCCCGCTGTGGCGGCGGATCGCCGACCGCCTCGGCAAGGAGCGCGCCTTCAGGCTCGCGAGCCTCCTGTTCCTGCTCGCGGCCGCGGTGCTCGCCGGCATGATCTGGCTTCCCGGCTGGTGGATCGTGGGGCCCGTCGCGCTCGCCGGGGCCGCCTACGCCGGCATGCAGTCGCTGCCCATGGCGATGCTGCCCGACGTGATCGGCTTCGACGCGGCCCGAACGCGGGCGACCGATGCGACCGCGGGCCCCCGCCGCCCCGGTGCCGCCCCGCCCTCGCGGGCCGATGCCCCGGAAGGTTCGCAGCAGGGCGACAGCCGCGCCGGCGTGTTCGGCGGCGTGTGGACCGCCGGCGAGACCGCCGGGATGGCGCTCGGGGCAACGGTGCTCACCGCGGTGCTCGCCCTCACGGGCTACGTCGAATCGACGGCGGGTGCGGTGGTGCAGCAGCCGGCAGCCGCCATCACGGGGATCGCGGTGTCGTTCAGCCTGCTGCCCGCGGCGCTCATGCTGCTGAGCCTGCTCGCACTCGGCCGCTACCGTCTGCGCGAGGCGGATCTGCGGGAGCGGGGTGTGCGGCGGGAGGATCCAGGGCCGCAGGATCCGCGGGAGCAGGATCCGCGGGAGCAGCGCCCGCGGGAGCAGGATCCGCGGGAGCAGGATCCGCGGGAGCAGAGTCCGCGGGAGCAGAGTCCGCGGGAGCAGGATCCGCGGGAGCAGCGCCCGCGACCGGGGGACTCACCGTGAGCGCCGACGATCGCTCGGCGGAGATCCTCGACCGACTGAGGCGGCTCCGGGCCCGCGACGCGCCGACCCACGGGGGCCGCACACTCGCCTACGTCTACGACTCCGGGGTGGCCGAACTCGACGAGCTCGCGGCGCGGGCCGCCGAGATCGCCCGGCCGCTCAACGGCCTCGATCCCACGGCGTTCCCCTCGATCGCGGCGATGGAGCGCGACCTGATCGCATTCGCCCGGCGCGCGCTGCACGGAGACTCCCGCCGGGCGCGAGCGTTCGGCAGCGTCACCAGCGGTGGGACCGAGAGCTGCCTGCTCGCGGTGAAGACCGCGCGGGATCTCTGGCGCGCGGCGGATCCGCTCCGAGCGCGCTCGCGTCCGAGGCTCGTCGCGCCCGTCACGGCCCACGCCGCATTCCAGAAGGCCGCACGACTCTTCGATCTCGAGTGGGATCCGGTGCCGTGCGCCGCAGACGGCACCGTGAGCGCGGACGAGATGATCCGCAGGCTCTCCGCCGACGTCGCGCTCGTCGTGGTCTCGGCGCCCGCCTACCCGTCCGGCGCGCTCGACCCGGTGGGCCGAGTCGCCGCGGCCGCAGCCGACCGGGGCATCTCCTGCCACGTCGACGCCTGCTTCGGCGGCCTGGTGCTGCCGTGGTGGCCGGGTCTGCCCGCGTGGGACTTCCGGGTGCGGGGGGTCACGAGCATCTCGGCCGATCTGCACAAGTTCGGCTACGCGCCGAAGGGCGTGTCGGTGCTGCTGCACCGGGGCCGCGCCCGGCATCGCGCGCAGTTCTTCGCCACGACGCGCTGGCCCGGGTATCCGGTGGTCAACCCGACGCTGCTCGGATCCCGATCGGCGTCGCCGACCGCCGCGGCCTGGGCCATCGCTCAGCGCCTCGGCGACCGCGGGTACGCCGAGCTGACCGCGCGCTGCGTGCGCGCGACGCGGTCGATCGTCGCCGCAGCGGACCGGATCGAGGGGCTCGCCGTGCAGGGGCGCCCGGCGGGGCCGGCGGTGGCGCTGATCGCCGACCCGGCGGTGCCGGCCGCAGCGCGCGTCGACCCCCACCTGCTCGCCGACGAGGTGGCGCGACTCGAGTTCCGCATCCAGCACCAGCCCGGCCTCGTGCAGAGCAACGGCGTGCGTCTGCCGCACAGCGCCCACCTGACCATCACCCCCGTCACGGAGCGCACGCTCCCCGAACTGCTCGATGTCCTCGCCCGGGCGGCCGATGCGGTGCGGGGCCGTCCTCGCCCCGAGCCTCGGGCCGAGCTCGCGGCGCTCCGCATGCTCGGCTACGGCTCCGGATCCCGCTCTGGATCCCGCGTGCGCGTACCCGGCCCTCGCGCCGCATGGCGCATCCTGCGGGCTGCGGGCGTGCGCGTCGACGCCGGTGGACTGCCCGAGCGTCTGGCCCCGCTCATGGCGCTCGCCGAGCGGCTCCCGGCGCCCGTCGCCGAGGCGCTGCTCACCGAGCTGCTGGCGCGCGTCTCGGAGCCCTGAGGCGGGCCTTGCGTCTGCGCGGGCCGCCCGCTGCGCAGCCGCTACGGGCGCATCCGGCCGCCGCGAGCTCTCGCATCGGTGCCGCCCGCGGCATCGCGGCGCAGCTCCTTCGGCAGCGAGAACACGAGATCCTCCTCCGCCGTCACGGCCGCCTCGACGTCCGAGTAGCCGGCGTCTGCGAGATCGTCGAGCAGTTCCTGCACGAGCACCTCGGGCACCGAGGCACCGCTCGTCACGCCGATCGTGCGAACGCCGTCGAGCCACTCCTGACGCACCTCGCTCGCGAAGTCCACGCGGTAGGCGGCCTGCGCACCGTACTCGAGCGCCACCTCCTTGAGCCGCACCGAGTTCGACGAGTTCGCGGAGCCGACCACGAGCACGAGATCGGCCTGCGGGGCGATCAGCTTGATCGCCACCTGCCGGTTCTGAGTCGCGTAGCAGATGTCGTCGCTCGGAGGATCCTGCAGCAGGGGGAAGCGCTCGCGCAACCGTCGCACGGTCTCCATCGTCTCATCGACCGAAAGAGTGGTCTGCGACAGCCAGACGAGGTTCTCGGGATCGCGCACCTCGAGGGTGTCGACCTCGTCGGGCGAATTGACGATCGTGATGTGCTCCGGCGCCTCGCCGCTCGTGCCCTCGACTTCCTCGTGGTCGGCATGCCCGATGAGCAGGATCTCCATGTCCTGCTTGGCGAAGCGCACGGCCTCGCGGTGCACCTTGGTGACGAGCGGGCACGTGGCGTCGATGGCGTGCAGCCCGCGATCGGCGGCCTGCTGCACAACCGCCGGAGACACCCCGTGGGCCGAGAACACCACGTTGGCGCCCTCGGGCACCTCGTCGACCTCTTCGACGAAGACCGCACCCATGCGCTCCAGCGTGCGCACGACGTGCAGGTTGTGCACGATCTGCTTGCGCACGTAGACGGGAGCCCCGTATCGTTCGAGGGCCCGCTCCACCGCGACGACGGCGCGATCCACTCCCGCGCAGTACCCGCGCGGCGCGGCGAGCAGCACGCGCTTGGGACCGTCGACCGGGCGGTCCTCGAGGCGTCCGGCCTGGCGCCGCAGGCGCGGCATCGCCAGGGTGACGACGGGCGCGCCGATGGTGCGCTGATCCCGGATCCGCTCCGCGGTCGCCTGGGTCTCGCTCATGCCTCGCAGTTTACCCGGGGTCGCTGCCCGCAGGCTCCATGCTCGGCCCGTGCACCCCGCCCCCGCGCCCCGCCCGCGCACCCCGCATGCTTCGCGCGCCAGGAGATGTCACCAAAACTGCGGCGAGCCAGCAACAACTGGCGCGCGAGCGATCCCCCCCGCCCGCGCGCGAGTGATTCCCGCCGTCGCCCGCGCGCGAGTGATCCCCGCCGCCGCCGTGGCCGGGCGAAGGGCCCCGCCGCGTCGCCCAGCGCGGGCGACGCGGGCGACGCGGCCATCGCGGGCGCCCGCGGTGGGCGACGCGCGGGTGGGGCGGCGTCCGGGGCCGCAGATAGGGTGGGGTGCATGGCAGAGGCAGGATCCACCACCCCCGCGACGCGCGAGGCGCCCTGGCCCGTCGCCCTCATGAGCGACAAGATCGCCGCGTGGATCGACCGGCTGGGCCAGGTCTGGATCGAGGGGGAGGTCACTCAGTGGCAGCTGCGCGGCGGCCACGTTTACGGCAAGCTCAAGGATCTCAGCCGCGACGCCACGGTCAGCTTCACCGTGTGGCGCTCGGTCGCGCAGCGGCTCACGAGCGACTTCGCAGCGGGCGACCGCGTGATCGCCCTGGTCAAACCGAACTTCTGGGTCAAGGGAGGCTCGCTCACCGTGCAGGTGTTCGAGCTCTCGCACGTGGGTCTCGGCGAGCTGCTCGAGCGGCTCGAGCGGCTGCGGCGCCAGCTCCAGGCGGAGGGCCTGTTCGACCCCAACCGCAAGCGCGCCCTCCCCTTCCTGCCCGGGCTCATCGGGCTTGTGACGGGCCGCGACTCCGACGCCGAGAAGGATGTGATCCGCAACGCCACGCTGCGCTGGCCGGGGGTGCGCTTCAAGATCCACTACGCGGCGGTGCAGGGCGATCGCGCAGCGGCCGAGGTGGCCGCCGGCATCGAAGCGCTGGATCGGGATCCCGAGGTGCAGGTGATCATCGTGGCGCGCGGGGGCGGCGACTTCCAGAACCTGCTGCCCTTCAGCGACGAGCGGGTGGTGCGCGCGGCGGCGAGCGCGACGACGCCGCTGGTGAGCGCGATCGGGCACGAGGCGGATCGTCCCCTGCTCGACGAGGTGGCCGATCTGCGCGCCTCGACGCCCACCGACGCAGCCAAGCGCGTGGTGCCCGACGTGGGCGAGGAGCTGGCGGGCATCGACCAGGCCCGCGCGCGCATGAGCGGCCGCCTCGGGCAGCTGCTCGCCCACGAGACCGACCGCATCACGCAGCTCCGCGGCCGCCCGGTGCTGGCGCAGCCGGAGCGCATCGTCGACGACCGCGCCGAGGAGCTGGTCCGGTGGATCGCGCGCGGCACCGAGCTTGCGGATCGGGCGGTCGAGGATCGCGCCCGCGCCCTCTCCGAGACCCGCGCCCGCCTCTCCGCCCTCTCGCCGCGAGCCACGCTCGAGCGCGGCTACGCGATCGCACAACTGGCCGATGGCGCCGTGCTGCGCGATCCGGCGGACGCTCCCGACGGCACCGCGATCCGCGTCGCCCTCGCGGGAGGCCGGATCGCCGCGACGTCGAACGGACCGGCGTGACCCGGCTGCCGCGGATACTCCGCAGCCGCGCCGGGTAGACTGGGCCGCATGAGTGCCGAGACACCAGCAGACGTCGCCGCGCTGAGCTATGAAGAGGCGCGCGACGAACTCGTGCAGGTGGTCGCCCGGCTCGAGCAGGGCGGCACCACGCTCGAGGAGTCGCTGCAGCTCTGGGAGCGCGGCGAGACCCTCGCGGCGCGCTGCGAGGAGTGGCTGATCGGCGCGCGGCAACGGCTCGAGGCCGCCCGTCAGGGCGCAGCCGAACCGTCGACCGACGACGGGGCCGACGCGTAGACCATGGCGAAGAAGCAGAAGCCGCCGGCCGTCGTCGCCGAGCTGGGCCGGCCCGAGACCGCAGCGGAGACCGCGGCCCGCAAAGCGCACGACAGCCGCATGTACCGGCAGCGCAAGACCGTGAACAACCTCGTGTTCTCGCTGCTCGTGAGCCTCGGCCTCGTGCTCGTGATCTTCCTCATGGTGCCGCGCGGTACCGGCGGTTTCGCCGAGCACTCCGTCGATGTGCCGCAGCTCGCCGTCGAAGCGGCGCCGAGTGCCGGGCGGGATCTGGCCTCGCCGCAGGTGCCCGAGGAGTGGAAGGCCAAGTGGGCCGGGTTGCGTCAGAGCGACGGCGTGACGTGGTGGCAGATCAACTACACCACGGTCGACGCGGCCACCGGGATCGAGGCGTACGCTGCGGTGGCCCAGGCCTTCACCGCCGACGGCTCCCCCGTCGACGAGCGGTGGATCGCGGAGCAGCTCGAACAGCAGCAGCCGACCGGGTCGGAGCAGCTCGGCGGCATCGAATGGGTCGTCTACGACCACCCGGACCGCGATCCTGAGCAGAGCAACATGGTCTTCGGGCTGCAGGGCGAGTGGGAGAGCGACACGATCCTCGTCTACGGCACCGACACTCCAGCCACCCTCCGCGTGCTGGCGACGTCGGTCGCCGACTCGCTCAACGCATCGAAGGAGCACTGAATGACCGCACCCCGCGTCAGTCCGCAGCAGGCCTGGGACGCCTTCGCCGCCGGGAACGAGCGATTCGTCTCGGGCACCTCGGCTCACCCGAATCAGGATGTCGAGCGGCGCACCGAACTCGTCAACTCCCAGACTCCGGATGTCGCGCTGTTCGGGTGCTCGGATTCGCGTCTCGCCGCCGAGATCATCTTCGACTGCGGTCTGGGCGATCTCTTCATCGCCCGCAACATGGGGCACGTGGTCGCCGAGTCGATCACCGCGTCCATGGAGTACGCGGTGACGGCGCTCGGATCCGCGCTCATCGTGGTGCTCGCGCACGACTCCTGCGGCGCGGTGGCCGCGGCGATCGACCAGTCCAGCCGCACTCCTGCACAGACTACGGTGTCGGTGCGCCACACGCTCGCACCCATTCAGCCGGCGGTGCAGCAGCTCTGGCTGCGCGACAACACCGACACCCCCTACGCCGACGCCGCGCGGATCGATGCGAACGCGGTCGGCCGCATCCACCTCGCCTCGACCGTCAACGAGCTGCTGCGCACCTCGCGCACGATCAGCGACGCCGTCGACGCGGGCACGCTCGCCGTGGTCGGGTGCCAGTACCGGCTCACGGAGGGCCGCGCAGTCCCCTACACCGTGGTCGGCCCCGTCGATCTCGACCTCGCCCCGCTCGACTGACGCACCGCGTCCGTCGTCCCGAGCCACACCTCCACCCGTCATCCTGCGGCCGCGAAGCGGATCGCAGGATCCACCTCCACCCGTCATCCTGCGGCCGCGAAGCGGATCGCAGGATCCACCTCCACCCGTCATCCTGCGGCCGCGAAGCGGATCGCAGGATCCACCTCCGACACGAAGGAAGACCGTGACCGATAAGCAGAGCCGCGTGAACGCCGACATCGAGTACCGCATCGAGCACGACACCATGGGAGAGGTGCGCGTTCCCAAGAACGCCCTCTACGCCGCGCAGACGCAGCGCGCCGTCGAGAACTTCCCCATCTCCGGCACGGGCCTCGAGCCCGCGCAGATCGTGGCCCTCGCTCGTATCAAGCGCGCCGCCGCGATCGCCAACTCGGAGCTCGGGATCCTCGACGCCCCCATCGCCGATGCCATCGTGGCCGCGGCCGACGAGATCATCGCGGGCGACCACCACGACCAGTTCCCGGTCGACACCTACCAGACCGGCTCGGGCACCTCTTCGAACATGAACATGAACGAGGTGCTCGCCACCCTCGCCACGAAGCACCTCGGCGCGCCCGTGCACCCGAACGACCACGTCAACGCTTCGCAGTCGTCGAACGACGTCTTCCCCACCTCGGTGCACATCGCCGTCACCGGCGCCCTCATCGAGCAGCTGAAGCCCGCGCTCGAGCACCTCGCCGAGGCGTTCGAGGCGAAGGCCGAGCTGTGGAAGTCGGCCGTGAAGTCGGGCCGCACCCACCTCATGGACGCCACCCCCGTCACGCTCGGCCAGGAGTTCGGCGGTTTCGCCGCGCAGATCCGCTACGGCATCGAGCGCGTCGAGGCAGCGCTCCCCCGCGTCGCCGAGGTGCCCCAGGGCGGCACCGCCGTCGGCACCGGCATCAACACCCCGCTCGGCTTCCCCGAGAAGGTCATCGCCGAGATCGCGGCGTCGAGCGGGCTGCCCATCACCGAGGCGCGCAACCACTTCGAGGCGCAGGCCAATCGCGACGGGCTGGTCGAGGCCTCGGGCGCGCTGCGCACTATCGCCGTGTCGCTCACCAAGATCAACAACGACATCCGGTGGATGGGCTCCGGCCCCAACACGGGCCTCGCCGAGCTGCACATCCCGGATCTGCAGCCGGGCTCATCGATCATGCCGGGCAAGGTCAACCCCGTCGTGCCCGAGGCCGTGCTCATGGTCTGCGCCCGCGTCATCGGCAACGACGCGACCATCGCGTGGGCCGGCGCCTCGGGCTCGTTCGAGCTCAACGTGCAGATCCCCGTCATGGGCACCGCGCTGCTCGAGTCGATCCGCCTGCTCGCCAACGCGTCGGTCGTGCTCGCCGACAAGACCGTGGCCGGCCTCGAGGCCAATCTCGAGCGCGCCGCGGCGCTGGCCGGCATGAGCCCGTCGACCGTCACCCCGCTCAACCGCCTCATCGGGTACGAGGCCGCCGCGAAGATCGCGAAGCATTCGGTCGCGAAGGGCATCACGGTGCGCGAGGCGGTCGTCGACCTCGGCTACGTGGAGCGCGGCGAGGTCACCGAGGCCGACCTCGATCAGGCGCTGGATCTGCTGTCGATGACCCACCCGGGCGTCGCCAAGTAGCCCCGACGGCGGAGCCGTCAGGGCTATCCTGCGCGAGCGTCAGCGAGTCGCAGGATCCACGCGGCGTAGCCGCAGTCGTCATCCTGCGCGAGCGTCAGCGAGTCGCAGGATCCAACGCATCGAGAGGGGTCGGGATCCCATGATCCCGACCCCCTCTCGGCGTTCGCCGCCTGATCGCAGCGCGCGCCCGGCTACGGCGTATCGAGCAGCTCGGTGACAAGCGCCGCGATCTCGCTGCGCTCCGATCGGGTGAGCGTCACGTGGCCGAACAGGCGATGCCCCTTCAGCTTCTCGATCACCGCCGCGATCCCGTCGTACCGGCCCACCCGCAGGTTGTCGCGCTGCGCGACGTCGTGCGTGAGCACCACCCGGGAGTTCTGACCGATCCGCGACAGCATGGTCAGCAGCACGCCGCGCTCGAGCGACTGCGCCTCATCGACGATCACGAAGGCGTCGTGCAGCGACCGGCCGCGGATGTGAGTGAGGGGCAGCACCTCGATGAGATCCCGCGCGATCACCTCGTCGAGCACGTTCTCGGAGACGATCGAGCCGAGTGTGTCGAAGACCGCTTGGGCCCACGGTCCCATCTTCTCCTCGCGGTCGCCGGGGAGGTAGCCGAGTTCCTGGCCACCCACGGCGTACAGGGGCCGGAACACCATGATCTTGCGGTGCTGGCGCCGCTCGAGCACGGCCTCGAGCCCCGCGGCGAGCGCGAGCGCCGACTTGCCCGTGCCCGCGCTGCCACCGAGCGACACGATCCCTACCTGCGGATCGAGCAGCAGATCGATGGCGAGCCGCTGCTCGGCGCTGCGGCCGGTGAGGCCGAACACTTCCCGATCGCCGCGCACCAGATGCACCGAGGAGGGACCATCGACCCGCCCCAGCGCCGAACCGCGCGGCGAGTGCAGCACCAGGCCCGTGCCGAACGGCAGCTCGTCCAGCCCATCGAGGCCGTCGATCCGGTCGTCCTCCCAGAGCATCCGCATCTCGTCCTCGTCGAGGTCGACGGTTGCGGTGCCCGTGTAGGCGTCGTCGTGGGCGAGCTCGGCCCGGTACTCCTCGGAGCCCAGCCCGATCGCGGCCGCCTTGAGGCGCATCGGCAGGTCCTTCGAGACCACCGTGACCGCGAGACCCTCTGCGGCGAGATTCTGCGCGACGGCAAGGATGCGCGTGTCGTTGTCGCCGAGGCGCATGCCGCTCGGCAGCGTGTCGATGCTCGTGTGATTGAGCTCGACCCGCACGGTGCCGCCGGCCTCCCCGACGGGCACCGGGAAGTCGAGACGCAGGTGCTTCTCGCGCAGTTCGTCGAGGATGCGCAGCGCGCGACGGGCGAAGTAGCCGAGCTCGGGATCGTGCCGCTTCTTCTCGAGTTCGATGACCACCACGACCGGCAGCACGACAGAGTGCTCGGCGAAGCGGAAGAGCGCGGATGGATCGCTCAGGAGCACCGAGGTGTCGAGCACGTACGTGCGCTGACGCTGGTCGAGGCCCGCGATCGTTTCGAGCGACTCGGAGCTCGCGGCGTGCGCGTCGGTCTCGGGGCCGTCGGCGGGTCCGACGAGCGGGGAGGTTTCGGGGTGCTGGATCTCGGCCACGACGGCTCCTTCTGGCCCGGGGCGGGAGCCCCGGCTCCGCGACGGAGGACTGCGGCTGCGAGGCAGCTGCGGCCCCTATCGACCGGGCACCCTGCCCGGTGATTCACAAGGTACGCCGCGTTCCCGCGGGATCCCTGATCGACACGCGCACATACGGGTGAACGCTTCGTAACAGAGCTGTGAACCGTGATGGCGAGCACGGGCGCCGTGCGAGCGGTATCCTTGAACGTCGGGGGGAGAACGGGAAGGACAACGCTTGCGCACGATCGATTGGGTTGACGGAGCCATCGAGCTCATCGACCAGACCCTGCTTCCGCACCGGCTCGAGGTGCGACGGGTCACCGAATTGCCCGAACTGATCGACGACATCCAGCGCCTCGCGGTGCGCGGCGCGCCGGCGCTCGGCGTTGCCGGGGCCATGGGGGTCGCGCTCATCGCCGCCGCCGTCGAGGCGGCGAACGGTGACGAGGAGCTCGATCGCGACGAGGTGCGGCGCCAGGCCGCGCTGCTGCGCGAGGCCCGCCCCACGGCCGTCAATCTCTCCTGGGGTGTCGACCGGGCGCTCACCAAGCTCGACCGGGGCACCGCCGCCGTTCTGGACGAGGCGCTCACGATTCGCGACGAAGACATCGCGGCGTGCGTCTCGATGGGGCTGCGCGGCGCCGATCTGACGCGCGAGCTCACCGGCAAGGACCGCGTGCGGGTCATGACGATCTGCAACACCGGCAGCCTCGCGACGGTCGAGCGCGGCACCGCGCTCGGCGTGATCCAGACTCTGCTGGAGCAGGGGTCGCTCGAGGAGGCGTTCCCCCTCGAGACGCGCCCGCTGCTGCAGGGCGCCCGCCTCACGGCGTGGGAACTGCAGCGCATGGAGGCGCCGTTCCGGCTCATCATCGACTCGGCCGGCCCGTTCCTGCTTTCGCGCGGGATCGCCGACGCCGTGTTCATCGGCGCGGACCGCATCGCGGCCAACGGCGACTCCGCGAACAAGATCGGCTCGTTCTCCCTGGCGCTCGCCGCGAAGCACGCCGGCGTGCCGTTCATCGTGGTCGCCCCCGAGTCGACAGTCGACATGTCGACCGCGAGCGGTGCCGCGATCGAGATCGAGGATCGCGGTTCCGCAGAGGTCACCGGCTTCGGCGGCACGCGCACGGCGCCCGAGGGCATCGGCACCGTCAACCCCGCGTTCGACGTCACGCCGCACGAGCTCATCACCGCGATCGTCACCGAGCGCCGGGTGATCCTGCCCGGCAGCGGCCAGACGCTCTCCGGTGTACCGTTCGAGCCGCTTCGCTCCTAAGCTCATTCCCAGCCCCCAGTTCACACCCGAAAGGAACACCATGTTCTTCACGAAGCGTCGCGCTCGCGCGGCACTGATCGCCGGTGCGGCCTCCGCCGCGCTCCTGCTGACCTCCTGCGCGGGAGGCAGCGGCAACGGCGGGAGCGGCGACACCGACGGCGCCGGTGCCGATGGGCCGCACTTCATCTACATCACGAGCGACCCGATCGGTCAGAGCGAGTTCCTGAAGTCGGGCAAGACCGGCATCGAGAACGTCGCCGAGCAGTTCGAGGGCACGCAGGAGACCTACGAGTCCAAGGACGACGCCCAGCGCCGGCAGAACGTCGAGGCCGCGATCTCGAAGGCCCCCGAGGTCGTCGTGATGCTGGGCTTCCAGTTCGGCGACATGGCCGTCGAGCTCGCGGAGCAGAACCCGCAGCAGAAGTTCCTGCTGATCGACACCTTCGTCGAGGGCGCCCCCGAGAACCTGTACCAGGCGACCTTCCGCGAGCAGGAGCCTTCCTACCTGCTCGGCGTCGAGGCCGGGCTGCTCACCGAGGCCGACAAGGTCGGCTCGGTGATCTCGCTCGATATCCCGCTGCTGCAGAAGTACTCCGGCGGCTTCGCCGAGGGCGCGCTCAGCGTCAATCCCGACGTCGACGCGGTGAACCCGCAGGTCATCGGCGGCGACAACCCCTTCGCCGACACCGCTCGCGCCAAGGAGCAGGCGATCGCCTTCGCCGGCACCGGTGTCGACCAGGTGTTCGCGGTCGGTGCCGCCGCGAACGGCGGCATCATGGAGGCGGCCGCCGAGAAGGGCTTCTCCGCCTACGGTGTCGACGCGAACCAGTGCCCCATGGCGCCCGGCTTCGTGGTCGACGGCACGATCAAGGCGGTCGACAAGGTCGTGGAGACCGTCGTCGGCGAGATCATGGACGGCATGAGCTCGCAGGAGGCCACGACCTCCTTCGGTCTCAAGGAGGAGGGCATGACGATCGTCAGCCTCACCGAGGGCGCCGCCGACTCGCAGTGCACCGTCATGGATCACCCCGAGGTGCTCGAGCAGGTCGAGCAGGCGCGCGACGACATCGTGAGCGGCGCGATTGAGGTCACCGACCCCACCGCCTAGCGGATCGCCGCTCCGCTGGTCGAGCGAGGAGCTCGCGACGAGTCGAAACCGAGCCTGAGTGTCTGGGTTTCGACTCGCTCCGCTCGCTCGACCAGCGGAAGGCCCCGCCCTCCCCGATGAACGCGCGTCAGTAGTTGCTGCCTCACCGCCGGTTTGGTGACAACTACTGACGCGCTGAGATAGATAGGGTGGCCGGCGGGGCCCCGCACCACCGAATACCGAGCAAAAGGAGCGAGATGGTCGCCGAAGTCTCGATGCGCGGGATCACCAAGCGCTTTCCCGGCGTCCTCGCCGACGATGACGTCGACTTCGACGTGGAGCGCGGCGAGATCCACGCGCTCATGGGCGAGAACGGTGCGGGCAAGTCGATCCTCATGTCGATGCTCGCGGGGGTCTACCGACCCGACGCGGGCGAGATCTACATCCGCGGCGAGCGGCACGAGTTCGCCTCACCGCTCGACGCGATCGATGCCGGCATCGGCATGGTCTTCCAGTCGTTCAAGCTCTTCCCCTCCCTCACGGTCGCCGAGAACGTCGTGTTCCGCAGCGAACCGACGAAGCGGGGCCTCATCGACCGTCAGGCGGCCAACCGCAAGGTCGCCGAGATCGCCGAGAAGTACGGACTCGCCCTCGATCCCACCGCTCGGGTCGACTCCGTGCCCGTCGGCGTGCTGCAGCGGGTCGAGATCGTCAAGGCGCTCTATCGCGAGGCCCGCGTGCTGATCCTGGACGAGCCCACGGCGGTGCTCACACCGCAGGAGACCGAGCGCCTCTTCGACGTGCTGCGCGCGCTCAAGGCCGACGGCCGCACCATCATCCTCATCACCCACAAGCTCAACGAGGTCATGGCGATCTCGGATCGCGTCACAGTGCTGCGCGACGGCCGCAATGTCGCGAGCCTCGTCACCGCGGACAGCTCGCCGGCCGAGATCACCCGGCACATGACGGGCCGCGACGTCGATCTCACCACGCCCCCTCCCGCCCGCGCACCCGGCGAGGTGGTGCTCGATGTGCGCGGCCTCTGCGTGCCCGGCTCGGGCGGCCGCGACGCGGTCTCCGAGGCGAGCCTGTTCGTGCGGTCCGGGGAGGTCGTCGGGATCGCCGGCGTCGCCGGCAACGGCCAGGTCGAACTGGCCGAGGCGGTGATCGGCATGCGGCGCGCGAGTGCGGGCAGCGTGTCGGTGCGCGGCGAGGATCTCAGTCGCGCGTCCATCGCGCAGCGTCGAGACGGCGGGATCGCCTACATTCCCGAGGACCGTCACGCCGTCGGCAGCGCCGGCACGGCCGACGCGATCGACAACCTGGCGCTCGGCCACCATCGGCGCGCACCGCTGCTGCGCCGCGGCCTGCTCTCGCGGGGCGCCATGCTCGAGCACGCGAAGCGGCTGATCGGGCGATTCGGGGTGAAGATCGCCGGCCCGTCGACCCCGGTCGGCACGCTCTCCGGAGGCAATCTCCAGAAGGTCGTCGTCGCACGCGAGCTCGACTACCGATCCCCGCTGCTCATCGCCGAGCAGCCGACCCGCGGCGTCGACATCGGCGCGATCGAGTCGATCCACCGGGAGCTGTGCGAGTACCGCGATGCGGGTGGCGCCCTGCTGCTGATCTCGGCCGAATTGAGCGAGATCATGTCGCTCTCCTCGCGCATTCTCGTGATGTTCGAGGGCAGGATCGTGGCCGAGGTGCCCCAGGCGGAGGCGGACGACGCCCTGCTCGGCCTCTACATGGCGGGCCACGAGCCCGAGGATCGGCACCGGCCGGGCTCGTTCGCGGCCGCACTCGCCGCGGCCGCACTCGCCGCGCCCGCGGGATCCACCACCAGCGAGAAGGGGATCGCGTCGTGAGCGCTCTGCAGAGATTCGGCCGTTGGCTGGCCGGGCCGATCCCGGTGTCCATCGTGCTCGCCCTGCTCATCGGCGCCTGCTTCATGCTGATCGCGGGCGTCGATCCCCTGAGCGGGTACGCCGCGATGATCAACGGCTCGTTCGGCAGCGGGCCCGGGCTCTCCAACACCCTGCAGCGCGCGATCCCGATCATCGGAATCGGGATCGCGATCGCCATCGCGTTCCGTGCCGGCGTGCTCAACCTGGGCACGGAGGGTCAGGCGGGGCTCGGGGCCCTCGCGGGCGGCGTCGTGGCGATCTACGTGCCCGGTCCTGCGGCGCTGATCGTGCCGCTCGCGCTCGTCACCGCGGTCGTGGTCGGCGCCGCGTGGGGGCTCATCGCCGCCGTGCTGCAGAACCTGCTCGGCGTGCCCATCCTGCTCTCCACCCTGCTGCTCAACTACCCCGCACGCTACTTCTCGTCGTGGGTGATCCGCTTCCGGCTCGACGAGCCGACCTCCGATCTCGTCGCGAGCGAGCAGCTGCGCCCCGACGTGCAGCTCTCGATGCTCGTCGCCCGAGACTCGGCGCTCGCCGATACGCTGCGCAGCACGTTCGGCCCCACGAGCCCCATCACGGCGGTGCTCACGGGCGTCAACTGGTCCATCGTCGTGCTCATCCTCGTGGTGATCGCCGTGATCTTCATGAATCGTCGCACGCGCTACGGCTTCGAGTCCGGGCTCAGTGGCCAGAACGCCGAGTTCGTGCGCTACGGCGGCGTCAAGCCCGGCCCGCTGGTGCTGCGCACCATGGCCCTCTCGGGTGGCCTCGCCGGGCTCTTCGGTGTGATGCTCACGATCGGCGCCCCCAATACGCGCCTCATCGAGGGCTATTTCGTGCAGACGAACTACGCCTGGACGGCGCTCCTCGTCACGCTCCTGGCCCTGTACCGGCCCATCGGCATCGTCATCGCGGGTCTCTTCTTCGCCGCGATCATGGTCGGCAGCGACGCCATGGGCCGCGAGCTCGGCCTTTCGCCGCAGATCGCGGCGGTCATCCAGGCGCTCGTCATCATCCTGCTCGCGTTCCGGGTCACCCTGCCCCACTTCCGGCGCAGGCGCGGCCGTGACGTGAGCGACGAACCACCGCTCGACGAGCCGCCGATCGACGAGTCCCCGCTCACCGCGGCGCACACGCCCGCCCCCGCGCCGGTCGACCCCGCCGCAGAGCCGAAGGAGTCGGAGCGATGACCTTCCTCGATGTATTCGATCAGGACCTGCTCTCCTCGGTGCTGCGATCGCTGATCCCGATCCTGCTCGCCGCGCTCGGCGGCATGCTTGCCGAGCGCGTCGGCATATTCAACATCGGTCTCGAGGGCATGATCCTGATCGGTGCGTTCTGCGGCGTTGCCGCATCGTTCTTCACGCACAACTGGCTCGTCGGCGTCATCGTCGCCATGGTGGCGGGCGCGCTGTTCTCGCTGATCCTCGGCTACGGCTCCGTCTACCGCAAGGGCGATCCCATCGTGCTCGCCATCGCCATGAACATTCTGGCCGTGGGGATGACCAGCTTCCTGCTGGTGGCGATCTTCGACGTGCAGGGCGTGTTCCAGGATCCGGGCATCGACGGCATCCCCACCTGGCGCATCCCGTTCCTCGCCGATCTGCCGGTGATCGGCGCGTTCTTCTCGCTCACGCCACTCGGGTATCTGGCGCTGCTGCTCGTGCCGGTGCTGTGGGTGGTGCTCTTCCGCACGCCCCTCGGCTTGCGGCTGCGCGGAGTGGGCGAGCGTCCGCTCGCGGCGGCGACGATGGGCGTCGACCCCCGGCGCTATCAGCTCGGCGCAGTCATCGCCTCCGGCGCGCTCGCCGGCCTCGGCGGGGCGCAGCTCGCGCTCGGCAACGTGGTGCAGTTCACCGAGAACATGTCGGCCGGTCGCGGCTGGATCGCGGTCGTTGCCGTGATGCTGGCGCGGGCGCACCCGGTCGGAGTGCTGGGCGCCGCGCTGCTCTTCGGCTTCGCCGATGCGATCGGATTCCGTCTGCAGTCCTTCGGCCTGCCGCAGCAGCTCACCGACGCGGGCCCCTACGTCGTGACGCTGCTCGTGCTGATCCTCATGAGCAAGCGCTTCCGCAAGACCCGGGAAGCGGCGCTCGCGTGAGCGGAGCACCGACCCCTCCCCCGTCGGCCGGCGCCGGCGGCGCCTCGACCGCCGGGCTGCCGCCCGAGGCCGCCCGGTGGGTGGAGCGGCTCGGCCTCGAGCCTCTCGAGCACGAGGGCGGGCTCTTCCGCCGCATGCATCTCGACGAGCACTCGAGCGCCATCTACTACCTGCTCGCGGCCCCCGATTTCTCGGCGCTCCACGCGCTCGACTCGGTCGAGGTCTACCACTGGTACGCGGGTGCTCCGCTGCGGCTGCTGCTGCTGCACCCCGACGGCAGGTCCGAGGAGCGCGTGCTCGGGCCCGATCCCGACGCCGGTCAGCTGCCGCAGGCGGTCGTGGAGCCCGGCGTGATGCAGGGCTCCGCTCCACTCGGCGCGTGGACGCTCATCGGCACCACGATGGCGCCGCCCTTCATGTGGGAGGGGTTCGAACTGGGCGAGCGCGAGACCCTGCAGCGCCGGTACCCGGCAGCGGCGGAGCGGATCGCCGAACTCACCCGCGTGCCGGAGTAGAGCTCGCACTAGGGGCTAAGGTGGTCCCATGACCGACGCTCGCATCGTGCGCACCCGAGCGGCATTGCACCGCGCGATCATCCAGCTGGCCACCGAGAAGCCGGTGCCCAGCATCACGGTCTCCGAACTCGCCGACGTCGCGGGTATCAACCGGGTCACCTTCTACAAGCACTTCGCCAGCCCGGCCGAGGCGCTCGGCTCGGCCTTGAGCCTCGAGCTCGATCCGGCCCGCGAACGGCTCATCCTCGGCTATACCGAGCTGACGGCCGACCCGGTCGAGATCTTCGTGGCGAGCATCGATCAGATCCTCGACCACATCGAGCGCCACCGCGGCCTCTACCTGCTGTCGATCAACACCCCGCAAGACGGCACGGTGCCGAATCTGCTCACCGATCACTTCACCGAGACGCTGCAGCTCTACCTGGCTCAGCGCGCGCTGCACGAGCCGTCGCTGCCCGATTTCGAGGTGGACGTGGTGTCGCGCTTCTTCGGCATGGGGCTCGTCGGGGCGATCAAGGCCTGGGTGCTGAGCGGCGTATCGGATCGCGAGGCGTTTCTGCGATCGGTGACGGCGCTGGCGCCATCCTGGTGGTTCCCGGCCCGAACCTAGCGGTCGAGCCCTCCGTCGCGCGGAGCGGGCGACGCCGTCTGCGTGCTCCGGGTGCCGTCGATGCTGCGGGCGAGCTCCGGTTCTTTGCGCAGCTGACCGGTGAGCGCGAGGATCAGGATCAGCGCCCCGCACACGATCCAGCCGGCTACCCCCGCGACCGTCACCAGCTCGGGCCGTACCGTCTCGCCCGCGGCCACGAACCACATGATCATTCCCCCGGTGCCGTTGAGCGCTCCGTGGCCGATCGTCGCCGGCCACACTGAGCCGGTGCGCAGCCGCAGCCAACCGAAAAGCACACCCAGGATCGTGCAGTTGATCGTCATCAACGCCACCCCGCGCCAGTCCATCAGACCGTAGTTGTGCCCGAGCAGTGTGAGGGGCGCGTGCCACAGCCCCCAGATCGCCCCGCTCAGCAGCAGGGCGGGCCACAGACCCAGCGGACGCAGCGCGGGGAGCAGCCACCCGCGCCACCCGAGCTCCTCTCCGAAGCCGACGATCGAGTTGGGAAGAATCGCGAGCACGGGGAAGAGGGCCAGCTGCACGGCGACGAGCACCCACGGCGACGGCAGCACCGACGGGTCCATGTTCTCCGGAAGTGCGGCAGCGTTGATCTCGGCGAAGCCGGAGAGATGCACGGGGTCGATGCGCACCCACCCCAGGAGCGCCGCGAGCAGCGTCGTCAGTGCACCGATGAGCAGAGGCGCGAACAGCGCGCCTATGGTGAACCAGACCACACGCTTGGCGGGTCGGAGCGGCCAGATGCCGAGGAAGCGGAGGCGCTCGCGCCGCGGCACGCGCGCGACGAAGGTGACGACGAGGGCCGCGATGGCCGGGGTGAGCATCATCGCCATCGCGAGCAAGCCGAACACCACCGGGAACGCCGGCGCGTCCGGACCCATGAGCCAGAGGGGCAGCGCCACGAGCCAGGCACCGCCGTAGGCGAGCGCCACGAAGAGCGCCACCGCACCCCAGGGGACGCCGCGCTCGGGGCGGTCGGCGCGCGGCGATCCCGGCGCCGTTTCGATCTTCTGCGGTTGCATGTGCGTCACGCTATCGGTCACCTCTGACATTCGATTCCTGCTTCCTCGCGGCACGCTCTGCGACCGCTTCTAGCAGCGCCGCACCGGTGGCGGCGTCGTCGACGGTCACCGCGAATATCCTGCCGTCGCGGCGGGTGACCAGGATCCCCTCGCCCGTGCGCATCACGATGCCGAAGCCCGTGCCCGGCACCCAGCGCAGACCCCAGCCGCCCCACTCCGCGAAGGGGTTGAGCTCGCGCGCGTCCACCCGCGCGACGTCGGCCGTGGGCACGCGGAAGCTCGGCCGGCCGACGAGGGAGCGGGCCACCAGCCCGCCCGAGTCGATCCGCACCCGGTACCAGCTCCCGACGGAGAAGAGCACGATCAGGAGCACGGTGATGCCGAGATTCATCCACGCGAGGGGCTCGCCGAGGAGGAACAGCCAGATCGTCGTGCCGAGGGTCAGCAGGACCGTCGCGGCGATGACCCAGACGAGGATCGCGGACGGGCGGATCGTCGCGGTCCAGACCGCCCGCTCGCCCTCGTCGAGCTCGATCGCGAGCGCCTCGGCTGTCGCCGGCACGTCGACGCGCACGCCCGGTTGCGCGACGAAGCCGACGGTCCCGGCCGCGAACGCGGCGCCGAATGCGATCCACATCGCGCCGCCGATGCCCGGAGCGTCGCGGGCGTCGGACAGGTCGAGCTGAATCTGCGCGCTCAGCACGGCGAGCACCATGAGCAGCACGACGGTCCACAGCGAGACGGCGGCGAGGAAGCGGTTCATCCCCGACCACACGAGTCCCGGTCCGCGGCCGCCACGGGCGCCGCTTCCGCCGGTCCCGCCGCCGAACACGGCCAGCAGCCCGAGCAGCAGGCTCATCCCGACCCCCAGGCCGGCGAAGACCAGAATGCCCGCCATCGGGCTCATGAAGCCGTCCGGCCCACCGGAGCCCGACCAGTGGGTCGCCATCGGATCGGGCAGGCGTGGCGACCATGCGACGAGGATCGCCGCGGCCGCGGCCGTCAGTGCGAGCGGCAGGACCACCCCGACCCACACGGCGGCCCGGCGCGCACGGCGCAGGTCCCGCAGCTGATGCGGGGAGAGCCGAGCGGGGTGCGGCGGCCCGGGGGCGGCGGCAGGGACGTCGCCGGCTGCGCCGACAGCCCGCAGGTGGCGCTGGCCGCTCACGCGGCCCGCTCCCCGGGATGCGTGCAGGCGGAGACGGGGCCGGAAGCGGCGGCGGAGCCGGGGCCGGGGCCGAAGGCGCCGGCGGAGCCGGGGCCGGGGCCGAAGGCGCCGGCGGCGCCGGGGCCGGGGCCGAAGGCGCCGGCGGCGCCGGCAGCGCTCTGCACGAGCGCGGCGAGGGCGTCGGAGCCGATCCCGAGCCCTGCGGCCCGCTCGACAAGATCGCGCACCTCGTCGTGCAGCGCCGCCATGCCCGTCGCGCGAGCGGTCACCACGGCGCCGCGACGCCGTTTGAGATCGATCAGGCCTTCGTCGCGCAGCTGCTGGTATGCGCGCAGAACGGTGTGCACGTTGACCTCGAGCCCCGTCGCCACTTCTCGAGCCGGCGGGAGCACCGTTCCCGGGCCGATCCGCCCGCCCAGGATGTCCCCCCGGACGGAATCGGCGATCTGGGCGTAGATGGGCCGCTCGCTCGCCTCATTCACTCTCACCAGCACGGGGATAACTCTACCCCAAGTAGAACTAATGCGGGCCGGATCGGCATCCGCGCCGCACGGCACTCGGCCGTTCTGCCCCGCGTCCTGTCCTGCCCCGTCCGCTCCCCCCCTGCGCACCCCGTCCGCTCCCCCCTGCGCACCCCGTCGCTCCCCCTGCGCGCTCGAGACCGAGCCGAATCTCCGAGACCGATCGCAATATCGGCGCTGAACGCCTCGATCTCGGCGAAACGCCTCAGTCTCAGCGGGCCGGAGGGAGGGGGCGCGGGGTCGGGCCGGGTGGGCGCTGGGGCCGGGCGGGCGCCGGGCGGGCGCCGGGCGCCGGGCGCCGGGCGCCCCGGGAGCGCGGGACTAGAAGGCCGCGATTCCCGTCAGCTCGCGCCCGATCACCAGCTGGTGCACCTCGTCCGTGCCCTCGTACGTGCGCACCGACTCCAGGTTGGCCATGTGGCGCATCACCGGGAAGTCGGAGGTGATCCCGTCTCCGCCGAGGATCGCGCGCGCGGTGCCCGCGATCGCAATGGCCTCGCGCACGTTGTTGAGCTTGCCCACGGAGATCTGCCCGTAGGACAGGTTGCCCGCGTCCTTGAGCCGGCCCAGGTGCAGCGCCAGCAGCAGACCCTTCTCGTACTCGACGAACATGTCGGCCAGCTTGGCCTGGATGATCTGCTTGCCGCCGATCGGGGCGCCGAACACCTCGCGGCTCTGCGAGCGGTCCACCGCCGCCTCGAGGCACGAGCGGGCGGCCCCCATGACGCCCCACACGATGCCGTAGCGCGCCTCGTTGAGGCACTTGAACGGCGAAGAGAGCCCCTTCGATCCCGGAAGGATGGCGTCGGCGGGGAGACGCACGTCGTTCAGCTCGATCTCGGTCTGCAACGACGCGCGCATCGACAGCTTGTTCTCGATCGCGGTCGCGGTGAATCCGGGAGTGTCGGTCGGCACGACGAAGCCGCGCACCACGCCCTCCTCGTCCTTGGCCCAGATCACGCCGACCTGCGCGATGGTCGCGAGGCCGATCCAGCGCTTGCGACCGTTGAGCACCCACTCGTCGCCCTCGCGGCGCGCGGTGGTGATCATGGTGTTGGGATCCGACCCGCCCTGGGGCTCGGTGAGCCCGAAGAAGCCGATCGCCTCGCCGCGGCCCATGGGCGGCAGCCAGCGCTGCTTCTGCTCCTCCGAGCCGAACTTGTAGATGGCGCCCATCGCGAGGGATCCCTGCACCGAGAGCGCGGTGCGGAAGCCGGAGTCGACCGCCTCGAACTCCATGGCCACGAGACCGTAGGCCACCGAGGAGGCGCCGCGCAGGCCGTAGCCCTCCATGTACATGCCGAACGCGCCGAACTCGCCCACCTCGGGCAGCAGCTCGACGGGCAGGCGGCGATCCTCGAACGCCTGATCGATGATGGGGCGAATGCGGGTCTGCGCAAACTCGCGCGCCCGCATCTGCCACTCGCGCTCCTCCTCCGTCACGAAGTCGGCGACGTCGAACAGCTGGTCGATGGTGGTGGTCATGGGGTGTCCTTTCGGGTGGTCTCCGGGAGCGGGGCTGGGCTGGGCGGGAGCGGGGGATCTCAGGCGGTGGATCCTGCGATCTCGCGCGGGATCACGGAGCGGGGCGCGAAGCTGCGACTCGCGGCGGCGCTCAGTCGGCGGGCCGGGGCAGCCACTCTGCGTCCTGGTGCTCTCCGATGCCGGGCGGCGGCACCCGATAGGCGGCGGGCGTGGCGGAGAGCGAGATGGGGGTGGCGATGGATCGCAGCGTGCGGTGCGCCCCGTCTGAGGCGACGGCCCGGGTCTCGGCGACGGGATCCAGCCCGAGCGAGGTCGCGAGCTCGATGGCCTGCCCGATCGTGTTCACCCTGCCGGCGGGGATGTTCGCCGCGGTGAGCGCGTCGATCCACTCGGCGGCCGAGCGGCTGCGCAGACGCTGCTCGAGTGCTGCGCGCAGCTCGACGCGGTGCGCCACCCGCTGCGGGTTGGTCGCAAAGCGCTCGTCGCTCGCGAGCTCGGCAACGTCGAGCACCTCGCACAACCGTGCGAACTGTCCGTCGGTGCCGACGGCGAGGGCGATGGGCTGATCGGCCGCGGCGAAGGTCTCGTAGGGGGCGATCGAGGGGTGCGCATTGCCCATGCGCCCGGGAGAGGCGCCGGTCTCGAGCGTCGAGGATGCCTGGTTGGCGAGTGCCGAGAGCAGCGACCCGAGCAGCGTGACCTTCACGTGCTGGCCGCGGCCGCCGGTCCCACCGGTCCCGCCGGCACCATCTCCGCCGTCGCCGCCGCCGTCACCACCGGCTCCGGCACCGGCTCCGGATCCGGAGCCCCGGGCCATCAGCGCCGCCTGGATCCCGATCACGGCGTTGAGGCCCGTGAGGATGTCGACGAGCGCCACGCCCACCTTGGTCGGCTCGCCGCCGTCGGCATCGCTCTGGCCCGTGATGCTCATCAACCCGCCGACGGCCTGCACCAGCAGGTCGTAGCCCGGGAGGTCGCGGCCGGCGGAGTCGCCGAACCCGGAGATCGAGCAGTAGACCACCCCCGGGTTCTCAGCGGCGACGGCATCGTAGCCGAGGCCGAACTTCTCCATGGTGCCCGGCTTGAAATTCTCGATCACGACGTCGGCGGTGCGGGCGAGCTCGCGGGCGCGGGCGAGCCCCTCGGGATCGCGCAGGTCGCAGACCACGGAGCGCTTGCCGCGGTTGACCCCCGCGAAGTAGGTGCTCTGCCCCACGGCGTTCACGGGCGGTCGCCACTGGCGCGTGCCATCACCCTCGGGGCTCTCGATCTTGATGACGTCGGCGCCGAGATCGGCGAGGATCATCGTGGCGTGCGGCCCCGCGAGCACGCGGGAGAAGTCTGCGACGCGGATCCCCGCCAGTGCTCCGCCGTTCCGGGCCGTCTCAGCCTGCTCGTCCACATCGCCCCTCTCATCTCCGGGCCGCCCGCGACGCACCGCTCCACGCCGGTGCGGCCCGGTGCGCGGACCCGCTTCCTGCCGCCAGTCTACGACCGGACCCCGCACCTCCGCGTGCGTCATTGCATAGGCAATGAACGTCTGCCTGTGCAAGAATCTGCGTATGGCCACCCTCTCCCAGTTGCTCGCGCTCCCGGATCTCGGTCTCCGCCTCATCCAGGCCGGGCCCGGAGATCCCGAGATCAGCTGGAGCTCCACCACCGAGCTTCTCGACCTCAGCGGCTACCTCGAGGGCGGTGAGATCATCCTGACCACCGGGCTCGCCCTGCAGCTCGACGACCCCCGCTGGCGCGACTTCGTCGCCAGCCTCAGCCGCGCGCGCGTGGCGGCCATCGGCTTCGGCATCGGGGTCAACCACGACCGCATCCCGCCCCGCCTCACCCGGGCGGCCAGCGAGTACCGGGTCGCGCTGTTCGAGATTCCACTGCCCGTGCCCTTCATCGCCGTAACGAAGGCCATCGCAGCGCTCGTGCGCTCGGACGAGCTCCGGGCGGCACGCGCGGCGCTGCAGGCGCAGCAGCGGCTGCTCGATGGGGCTCGCAGCGACCGCGACCCCGCCGAGGTGCTGGCGAGCATCGCCCAGGTCACGGGCAAGCATCTCGCGCTCGTCGGCTCCGACGGTGCCGTACTGGCGAGCACGGGAGGCTTCGCGGCGGCCCGGAAGGCGAGCGGGGCCGAGCACATCGACCTCGACCGGCGCTCCTCGCTGCAGTTGGCGGTGGCGGGCGATGCCCCGCTCACTCCCGAGGGCCACGCGGTCATCGCCGCCGGCTCGATGGTGCTGGGGCTCGGACTGCGGGGGGACAGCGCAGACGCGACGCGAGAGCGCGGGCGCTGGGAGCGCCTCACCGCATCGCTGCTCGACGGCACGGGCTCGCCCGAGGCCCTCGCGATCCTCGACCCCGAGCTGCGGCTTCCGCCCCGGCTGCGGGCCATCGCCGTGCAGGGCAACGCAGAGGACATCGCCGAGTGGCGCCGCCGCCCCCGCAACGGCTTCGATCGCCTCATCGCCCCGGGCGACACGGTGCCCGAGACGCCGGGCCTGGCACGGGCCTGGCAGCTGTGCCCCGACACCGAGGACGCCCTCGAGCGGGTGCTCGCGGCCGCGGCCGCGCACGACCTCGACGCGGTGATCGGCCGCCCCGCGGCGCCCGCGGAAGCCCCTCTGAGTCGACGCTCTGCGAGTGCGGGGCTGCGCGGGCTCTCTCAGACGGCGCCGCTGTACACCGCGCCGCGCGTGCCCGAGGCCGTGTGGACCGACCGGGACGCACCGCTGCTCGAAGCGCTGCTGGAGCTCTCGGCGACGCGCGAGTCCGGGGCTTCAAGGCGCGCGCCGCTCGGTGGCAGGAGCGCCGAAGCCCCGGGCTCGCCCGAACGGCGCGCCCTGAGCGCCGCCGTGCTCGGTCCGCTCTCACGGCACGACGAGCGGCTCGGCCCAGAGGATCGGGAGATGCTGCGAACGACCCTGCGGACGGTCTTCGAGACCGACGGGCAGCGCGGCCCGGCCGCGGCGACGCTCGGGATCCATCGGAACACGCTGCGCGATCGGATCACGCGCATCGAGGGGCTGGTCCGCAGGTCGCTGGCGAACGCCGACGATCGCGCCGAGCTCTGGTTCGCCCTGCGTCTCGAGGAGCTGTCGGGGCCCGCCGGCTGACCGAGCGCAGCGAGTCGAAACCGGGGCGCATCAGGTGGCCGGCAGCTCCTGCTCCGGGCCGCTCTCGTCGTGCGGCTCGTGCAGGGTGTGCAGCACACCGCGCATGTTGCCGTGCAGCAGATCGTCGACGAGCTCATCGACGGCGACCGCCTCGTCCGTTCCCTGCGGGATCTCCATGCGGAGCCCGGTGCCTCGCGCCTTGTTCGTGTCCATGCTCCACGATAACCCGAATCTCTGGAAAACCCATCACGATTCGGGGCGGGTCCGATCGAGCCGCGACCCCTCGGCAACGGCGGCGGCTCGGGCGGCGGCTCGGCGGCGGCTCGGGTGGCGCCCCGCGCGGCTCAGCTCTTCGGAACGGGCGGCCCCATCCAGAGGAGCAGCAGGAAGGCGCCGGTCACCGCGACGGCGAGTAGGAGCAGAGCCAGCCACGGCCGCCGCAGCACCCACGCGAGGCCGTGCTCCCAGAAGCCGCGAGGACGTTCGCCCCCGGGCGAGAGCCGCCACGCACGCGGCAGCATGCCGCGGTGGTCGACGACGAGCTCGACGGGCAGTGTGGCGAACGGCACGACGGCGCTGGCGATCCCGAGCACTCCCCAGGACGGCCGCCAGCGCGCATCGATCCACACGAGCACCGTGACCACGCAGTAGGCGAGGAAGACGAAGCCGTGCACGCCGCCCGCGGGCGTCACCCACGCATCGCTGACGCCGGTTGCGCGCAGCACGAGCGCCGTGATGAGCCCGGCCCAGGTGATCAGCTCGGCGAATGCGAAGATGCGGAACAGCAGGCGCGGCGTCATACTCACCACGGTATCGCCCGGTGCCTGTGCAACTCCGGAACGCCGCACGCGGCGCGACGGACACTGCGCGTCGCCGGCCCCGGCGCAAGACCGCCGCTCACCGGCTGCCAGGCGCGCTGCGGCTCGGGATCGGATCGAGCACGCGCGCGGCCGCCCGCCGCAGCGCGGCGACCACCTCGCGCACCTCGGGACGCACCTCGCCGCGCGCCAGCAGGATCATCAGCTGGCGCCCGTCGTGCTCCCCGAGCCCGAAGGCGCGGATGCCGGGATGGCGATAGCTGATCAGGCTCAGCCTCGGCACGACGGAGACGCTCATGTCGCGCGCGACCAGTTCCTGCACCACCATGTAGTCGTCGGTGGCGTGACGGATGTCGGGGCTGAAGCCCTCCCGCTCGGCGAGGCGCAGGAAGTGCCTCCTGCAGCTCGGACACCCCGCCACCCAGCGATCGCGCGCGTGATCCACGAGCCGTCGCATGCTCTGCGCCGCACCGCCACGACGCTGCGACACGATCAGCTGCAGCGGATCCCAGCCGATCGGCAACAGCTCGAACTCCTGCTCGAGCCCGACGAGGTCCTCCTCGTCGTAGCGGAATACGAGCGCGACGTCGGCGGCGCCTCGTCGCAGCAACTCCGGCACGGAGAAGGGCTCCTGCTGCTCGAGATCGATCGTCGGGCCGGGCCGGGGGTCAGCCCGCGCGATGAGCTCGGACATGGCGGGCGCCACGATGCTCGTGCAGGCGGAGGGGAAGGCGACCACGCGAACGGTGCGCGCGTCCTCATCCATGAGCCCGGCCACTTCGCGAGCCGCGCGGGCGAGGTGCCCGTCGATGAGCTCGGCGTGGTGCAGCAGCCGCTTGCCGGCCTCGGTGAGCTGCACGCCCTTCACGGTGCGGGTGACGAGCGTCGCGCCGAGACTCTCCTCGAGCCGGCTGACCTGGCCGCTGAGCGCGGGCTGCGTCCACCCCAGCTCTCTAGCCGCCGCGGCGAACGAGCCGTGCTGGGCGACCGCGCGAAACGACATCAGCGCGCGAGGATCGATCTCCGGAGTCACCGCGCCCCCCGTCGGGTCTCCGCGACTCGGCGCGGCGCTCGTCTCCGCCCGGCCGGCATTCAGACCCCGTCGTCGATCTGCTGCAGGCGCTCCGAGACGCCGCGCACGCCCGGGTTCACGCGGATCGATCCGTCCGAGAAGACCACTGTGGGGATCAGCCAGTCGCCGCCGTTGGCCGCGATCGCGATGCGCTCGGCGGCCGGATCCTCCTCGATCATCACCTCGCGGACCTCCGTGCCCGCACGCGCGAGGCCCGCCTTCAGCGCCGTGCAGTACCCGCACCACGCCGCGGAGAACACCGTGACGCTCCCCGGCCGCGGCAGGTAGTCCGCGAGCTCGGCGGCCGGCGTCCCCGGTTCGCGCGCTTCGCCCTCATCCACGTGCATCACCCTACCCCGCGTCCTCGGCAGCGCGGATCAGCCGCTCCATGGCCTCGCGCACGTGCTCGCGCGGCAGCGCCGCGTTGAAGCGCACGAAGCCCCGGCCCGCCTCGCCGCAGTCCGCACCGTCCGTGACCACGAGGTGGGAGGCCTCGCGCAGCGCACGCGCCGCGCAGACGCCCTCGCGCAGCAGTCCGGTCTCGCGCAGATCGATCCAGAGGAGGTACGTGGCCTCCGGACGCCGCACGCGGATCCCGGTGCGCCCCTCTGCCGCCTCGAGCACGGCGAGGGCCTCGGAGACGCTCGCGCGGAGCGCCTCGACAGTCTCGCCGAGCCAGGCGCGCCCGCCGCGGTAGGCGGCCTCGGTCGCGACCACGCCGAGCACCGAGGTCTGATGCTCGTACCAGTGCCCCACCTCCGCCCACCTCGCCAGGTGCTGCGGGTTGGTGAAGATGAGCTGGCCGCACTTGGTGCCCGGGATGTTGAAGGCCTTCGTCGCGGAGGTCGCGGTGATCGTGTGCGCCGCGGCCCGCGGCGAGCGCGCCGCGTAGACGATGTGTGGCGCGTCGCCGAGCACGAGCGGCGCGTGGATCTCGTCGGCGAGCACGATCCCGTCGAACTCGTCGACGATCCGCTCGATCTCGGCCAGCTCGGACTCGACCGCCACCTTGCCGATGGGATTGTGCGGGTTGCAGAGCACCAGCAGGCGTGCACCGCGCGCGAATGCCCGCCGCAGCCCGTCGAAGTCGTAGCGCCAGCCGGAGTCGGTGGCCAGCATCGGCACCTCGATCACGGGCCGACCGATGGTCGGCGGCACCGAGAGGAAGGGCATGTAGCCGGGCGTCGGCACGATGATCGGTTCGCCCTCGGGCACGAAGTGGGTGAGGATCGCGCGGAAGCCGGCGACGAGATCGGCGACCGGCCGGATCGCGTCGACCGGCGGCGTCCACGAATACGAATCCCGCAGCCAGCCGCCCACCGCGGCCTGCAGGCGGTCGATCTCCGCGGCGCCGAGATACCCGAGCTCCTCGCGATCGAGCGCCGCCCCGAGCGCCCGCGTCACGGCGGGCGGGCTCCCGAACTCCATCTCGGCGAGCGCGCGGCCGATGTCCTCCGTGACCAGCGGATCACGAGCATGCACGGTGGCTGCCACGGTCCCTCCTTCAGCTTCTCGGCGGGCGGGAGCCCGCGGGCAGCGCGGATCCGCCGCCCGGTTCCCGCTCATCGTATGGCGGCGGCGGGCGGCGCAGCTCCCCGATTCCGCTGGGGTGCTGTGCGTTTTGCTTGGGGCCCGACACGCGCCGGCGAGGCTCGCCGCAGCCGGCAGTCTCGGCGCCCATCGGCGCATGCGGTGCCCTCGCGGGGCCCCGCACCGCGCCCGCCTCCACCGCGCCGAGTGCGGTCCCCGTCGGCTCCGCGGATCGAAACACACTCGTCACGCAACCCTGTACTACTCTTGCCACAGCGGCGACCGCTTCACCGGCGAAGACCGCACCGAACCACTGCCCCGCACCACGCTCGTCGACCCCCGGAGCGGAACGGGACAGCCCCCGGCAGCACACGCGAAGGAGCGACCACACCATGCAGCCCAGAACCCCCAGATCGCGGAAGCCGCGCCTCGCGGCGGCCGCGGCCGCCGCCGCGTTCGCCCTCGTCCTCGCGGGGTGCGCGGGATCCTCGGAGGCCCCCGAGCCCTCCGAGGTCGCGCTCGTCGACACCGGGCAGGACATCGAGCAGGTGACCGTCGCCTTCCCCGGCTCGCTCGCCAACCTGTACATCGGCCAGGAGAGCGGGATCCTCAACTACAACCTCGCCGCGACCGTGCAGGAGGGCCTCGTCGGACAGGATCCCGACGGACAGATCGTGCCCGCGCTCGCGGAGTCGTGGGAGACGCCGGACGACACGACGTACGTGTTCACGCTGCGCGAGGACGCCCGCTTCCAGAACGGCGACCCGGTCACCCCGCAGGACGTGGTCTTCAGCATCGAGCGCGCGGTGGATCCCGAGTCGTCCCCCGGCACGTACTACTACCTGACGAACCTCGACACGGTCGAGCAGACCGGTGACCGCGAGGTGACCGTGACGAGCAAGACGCCGGACGCCACGTTCCTCGTCAGCCTCTCCAGCGCGGGAGCCCTCGTGGTGACGCAGCAGGAGTTCTGGGAGGCGCACGACGGCGGGATCGGCACGAGCGACTCGCTGCTCCTCGGCACCGGCCCCTACCAGGTGACCGAGTTCCAGCCCGACTCGCACGTGCTGCTCGAACGCGTCGACACCTGGTGGGGCGGCGTGCCGAAGGCGGAGTCCATCCGGGTCAACTTCATCCCCGACGCGAGCACCCGCCTCGCCGCCGCCCAGACGGGCGACATCGACATCGCGTTCAACGTGCCGATCACCCAGGCGGACGACTGGAGCTCGATCGACGGCGTGCGGGTCGAATCCATGAACGATCTCTCCTATGTGGGCCTGCTGTTCGATCAGAACGTCGCCCCGTTCGACGACCTCGACGTGCGCACCGCGGTCGCGCTCAGCATCGACCGCGAGGCGATCGCCGAGAAGCTGCTCCGCGGCTACGGCGAGCCGGCGACCGCGATCATGACGCCGGAATCGCTCGCCACCGCATTCGACGGCGACACGGCGCGCGCGGAGCTCGCCGCGATCCCCCAGCACGACTACGACCTCGAGGCGGCGCAGCAGGCGATCGCCGGCACCGCCGGCGAGGGGCTCGAGACCGAGCTCACCTACCCCAATACCGGCCCGCAGCTGGGCGTCGCCGCTCAGGCGATCGCCGAGAGCCTGGGCGAGATCGGCATGGACGTCTCGGTGCGCGAGGTGCCGATCGAGGAGTGGCTCGCGACGATCGGCGACGGCGAGCACGGGCTCGGCTTCATGTGGTACTTCTCGACCACGGGCGATCCGGCCGAGGTCAACAGCTACCTGCTCGGCCCGGGCAACCCCAACGGCTTCGAGAGCGAGGAGGCGGCCGCCCTCATCACCGAGGCGAACGCCCTCACCGACCCGGCGGAGCGCGCCGCGAAGCTGCTCGAGCTCGAGACGCTCGGCGCCGACGAGGTCGTGAACGCCCCCATCTGGTGGGGCAAGTCGGTCACGGCCTTCTCGAACACCGTGGGCGTGACCGACTACAGCCCGTACACCTTCACCTCGACCTGGGGCGCCAGCCTCTTCGCGGCCGAGGCCGAGTAGACGACCGTTCCGGGGTGCGGCTCCCGGGGAGCCGCACCCCGCTCTCCAGAAGGGTGGTTCCGTGACGAGCCGCACCAGACGCCGCAGCGCGGGCTCTCGCCTCGCGCGCATCATCGCGCTGCGCATCGCGAGCGTCGCGCTCATCCTGCTCGTCCTCTCGTTCCTCACGTTCACCCTGCTCTACCTGGCGCCGGGCGATCTCGTGAAGAACCTGCTCGGCAATCGGCCGAGCACGCCGGAGGCGATCGAAGCTGTGCGCGCGCAGTACCATCTCGACGATCCGTTCCTGCTCCGATACGCCGACTGGCTCCTGTCGGCGCTGCGCGGCGACTTCGGCGTCTCGATCCGACTGCAGCAGCCCGTGACCTCGGTCATCCTCAGCCGCCTGGGCGTCACCTCCCTGCTCATCGGCATGTCCTTCCTGCTCGCCGTGATCACCGCGATCCCGCTCGGCATCGTCAGCGCGGCGCGCAGCGGCACCCGCATCGACCGCGCCGCGAGCGCGACGGCACTCTTCGGACTCTCCGCTCCGAGCTTCGCGCTCGCGATCCTGTCGATCACGCTCTTCGCGATCCTGATCCCCGTCTTCCCGGCCTACGGCGCCGGCACCGGCGGGCTCGATCGGCTCTGGCACCTGTTCCTGCCGGCTGCAGTGCTCGCCGCCGGCATCGGCGCGATCCTCATGCGCATGACGCGCGCCGCCGTGCTCCGCGAGCTCGAGGGGGATGCCATCACCTTCGCCCGCGCCCGCGGCATCCCCGAGCGCGCGGTCCGCCGGATCGCGCTGCGCAGCGCACTCATTCCGATCGTCACGAGCGCGGGGCTGATCCTCACCTTCATCATCGGCGGCACGATCATCGTCGAGACCGTGTTCGCACTGCCCGGGATCGGGCAGCTGCTCGAGGAGGCCGTGCTGTTCAAGGACCTGCCCGTCGTCCAGGCGATCACGCTGCTGGTCGCGGCGGCCATCGCCTGCATCACCATCGTGGTGGATCTGAGCTACCTGCTGCTCGATCCCCGCGTCCGAGCACGGGAGCTGTCGGTATGATGCAGCGCACGACCCAGATCTCGCTGATGAACAGCGCCCGCGTCGCCCCCGGGCGTCCGCGCGATTGGAGCGTCATCGTCTCCGCCGTCTTCCTCGCGATCGTCGCGATCGCCGCCGTCGCATCGCCGTTCCTCACGGAGGCCGCGTCGAAGCAGAGCATCCTCGACTCCCTCCTGCCGCCCGGCTCGCCGGGCCATCCGCTCGGCACCGACGAGCTGGGGCGCGACGTGCTCCTGCTGACCGTCGCCGGCACGGGATCCGCGGTGGCCGGGCCCCTCGTCATCGCTTCGGGATCCATGCTGCTCGCCGTGCTCATCGGCACCCTCGCGGGGTACCTGCGGGGTCCGGTCGACTGGGTGGTGGGCCGCGCGGTCGACATCCTGCTGTCGCTGCCGGTGATGCTCGTGGCGATCGTCGTCGCCGGCATCTTCGGGGCCGGCTACTGGGTCACGGTGCTCATGCTCATCGCGCTCTTCTGCCCGTCGGACATCCGCATCATCCGGGCCGGCGTCACCGAGCAGGCACCCAGACCCTACGTGGAGGCGGCGCAGATGCTGTCGCTCTCCCCCGCCCGCATCATGTACCGACACATCGTGCCGAACGTCTGGCCGCTCGTCATGACCAACTTCATGCTCAACCTCGCGATCGCCCTCGTCACGCTCTCATCGCTGTCGTTCCTCGGCATCGGCGTCGCCCCGGGCACCGCCGACTGGGGTCGGCAGATCACCGACGGGCGCGGGGTCATCGGCGACAACCCGGCGATGCTGCTCGTGCCGGCGGTGCTCATCGTGCTGGTGGCGATGGCGATCAACGTGCTCGGCGACCACCTGGGCGATCGTCTGAGGGAACGGGGAATGCAGTGACCACGAGCGAAGCGCGGGGCACCCGCGTCACCGGCCTCACCGTGACGAGCGCGGGGAACGACATCGTGGCCCCGCTCGACCTCGAGGTGGCGCCCGGCGAGATGCTGGCCATCATCGGCGAGTCGGGATCGGGCAAGTCGATGACGGCGCGCGCCATCACCGGGCTCCTGCCCCGCGGGGTGCAGGCGGCGGGCGCGGCCGAGATCGACGGCTACGGCTACGACCTGTCGACGACGGCGGATCGGGTCTGGGCGCAGGTGCGCGGCCGGCGGGCGGTGCTGCTGCTGCAGGACCCGTTCACCAGCCTCAGCCCGGTGCTGCGCTGCGGCCGGCAGATCGCGCTCACCATCGAAGCCCGTCTGCGGGCCGCCGGCGAGACGCCGGGCCGCGGGACGCTGCGGGCGGAGGTGGAGCGGCGTCTCGCCGAGGTGCAGCTTCCCGTGCGCGTCGCCGATCAGTACCCCTCCGAGCTCTCCGGGGGCATGCGCCAGCGCGTGGCCATCGCGGCGGCGCTCGCGGCCGAACCGCGGCTGCTGATCGCCGACGAGCCCACCACCGCGCTCGACGCGAGCACCCAGGGCGAGGTGCTCGACCTGCTGCGCGGACTGCAGGCGACCCACAGCATGGGGCTCATCCTCATCAGCCACGACCTCGGGGTGATCGAGGGCCGCGCCGACCGGGTGCTCGTCATGCGGCACGGCGAGGTGGTGGAGCGCGGCGACACCGCGCGCGTGCTGCGCTCGCCCCGGCATCCCTACACCCGTGCGCTCATCGACGCGAACCCCTCGGTCGGCGACGCCGTCCCGGGCGCGGCGGCGGGCGGACCGCCGCTGCTCATCGCCGAGGGGCTCTCGAAGTCGTTCGGCGACACCTCGGCGCTCGCAGATGCCTCGGTGGAGGTGGCCGCGGGCCAGGTGCTCGCCATCGTCGGGGAGTCCGGTTCGGGCAAGTCGACCCTGGCCCGCGCGATCGCCGGCCTCGAGGTCCCCGACAGCGGCAGCGTGACCCTCGACGGCAGAGTGCTTCCTGCGGGCCGCAGGGGGCGGCGGCCGCAGGAGATCCAGATCGTCTTCCAGGATCCCTACTCCACCCTCAACCCGTCATTCACGATCCGCCAGTCGCTCGATGAGGCGATTCGAGCCGGGGGCGCGCGCGACCGCACGGTGGCCGAACTGCTGGAGCTCGTCGAGCTCGATCCCGCGCTCGCCGAGCGACGCCCGTCGCAGCTCTCCGGCGGGCAGCGGCAGCGGGTCGCCATCGCCCGCGCACTCGCGCCGGGGCCGCAGCTGCTCATCTGCGACGAGAGCGTCTCGGCGCTCGACGTGTCGGTGCAGGCGCAGATCCTCGACCTGCTCGCGCGGCTGCGCGACGAGCTGGGGCTCGCGATGCTCTTCATCACGCACGACCTCGGCGTCGTCGCCCGCATCGCCGACCGGGTGGTGGTGCTGCGCCGCGGCGAGATCGTCGAGCGCGGCGAGACGATGCGGATCCTGCGCGAACCGGCCCACGAGTACACCCGACTGCTGGTCTCTGCGGCCGAGCAGGACAGCCTGCGCCGCACGGATCCCAGCGCACCGGGGCGCCCCGCAGCGCCGGACGCGGAAGCGGATCCTGCTCCCGATCACGCTTCGGATCCCGCGCCCGATCACGCTTCGGATCCCGGTGCCATCTCCGCCCCGACCCACTCGCCCGCACCGGAAGGACGCGCATGACCGAGACGCCGCAGCCCATCACGATCGCGGTCGAGGCGGGCACCGCCCCTCCCGCCCCGCTCGCCGGCGGAGTCTCCGACGCTCGCCTCGCCCTCTGGCGGGTCGAGCGGGAGTTCTGGCGGCCGCGCCTGCTCGTGGCGAGAGACGCCTCCGGCACGGCTGTGGGCGCCGCGCTCACGGCGGGCCGCCCGCACACCGCCGCCCGCAAGATCGTGGACATCCTGGCGGCCGACGACGAGGTCTGGGCCGCGCTGCTCGGCGCTGCGCGCGACGACGCGCCCCCGGTGGATGCCGCGCACCCCGCCCCCATCGCCGTGCACTTCGAGGAGCACCTCGCGCACGGCGGCGTGTCGGGGGCGCGCCGCGACCGTCTCGCGGCGCTCGGCTTCGCCCCCGCGCCGCGACCCGTGCCGTCGATCCCGAGCACGCGGGTCGGCGACCCGGCAGAGGTCGCCGCATGGTCGTGGTGGCACGGTGCGGCGCCGGCTCGGCTCGCGCCCTACTACGGCCAGACCACCGAGGTCACCTGCGGAGCGGTCTCCTCGCTCATGGCGCTCGAGCACCTGGGCAGCGGCGGCTTCGATCCCGAGAGCCTCGTCGCCAACCGCGCAGCCGAAATCGCCTTCTGGCGACGCGCGACCAACCTGCCCGCCTGCGAACCCGTGGGCCTCGCCGTCGAGACCGCGAAGGCGGGGGCCGAGTCCGGCCTGGTGGCGGGGCTGCCGCGCGTGGTGCTGAGCACGACGGGCCCGGTGCTCGTGGAGGAGTTCTCCGCCGACGAGTCGGAGCGGATGCTGCGCATCGATCTGCAGCAGGAATCGCTCCGTCAGGCCGAGGAGCTGGGCCTGCCCGTCGAGCGCCGCTGGATCGAGGTCGCCGAGATCGCCGACCTCGTGCGCGACGGCGCGCAGGTGCTGCTGCTCATCGATCTCACCGAGCTCGTCGCCGACCCCACCCCGCACTGGGTGCTCGCCACCGACGTGGTCGACGGCGCGCTCGTGGTCTCGGATCCCTGGGTGCACTATCCGAACGGCGAGTCCTGGGTCGACGCGTTCGCCCTGCCGATCCCGCTGTCGGACATCGACCTCGTCACCCGCTGGGGCGATCCCGCCTACCGTGGCGTCATCGTGCTCCCGCCCGCTGCGCGCTGAGCGCGGGTGCGCGAGTGCCCGGGTCCGCGGGTCCCCGAGTCCCCAGATCCCCAGGTCCCCGAGTCCCCAGGTCCCCGAGTCCCCAGGTCCCCAGGTCCCCAGGTCCCCAGGTCCCCAGGTCCCCGCGTCCCTGGGCTGAGATCCCGATTCTTGTCGCTTCTCGTTCAGGAGCGCGACCGGAATCGGGATCTCACCCGTGCATGCGTCGCGATCTGCGCGGTCGAGCCCCCTCGATCCGGTGGGCGCGGACGGATCGTCAGTAGAGCAGGAACTGCGCGGTTCCCGTGCCCTGCACGCCGGCCGCCGACGCGCGCAGATGGTAGGAGGCGCCACCCGCGCCCACCGGATCACGGGTGATGTCGCAGGTCTCGGGGCTCGAGCGGGTGCGATCCCACGGGATCCCCTCGCTCTCGAGCGGTTCCCCCGGTTCGAGGATCACCGCGAGATGCTCGGGATCCTCCTGGCAGTCTGCCGAGCGCCACACCTGGTCGTCTCCGCTCGAGACCACGAACTCCATGCCGGCCGTTCCGAGGTCGGCGGAGCACGCCTCGTCGCCCACGTTCTCCACGCTCAGCGAGAGCAGGGGCGACTCGCCCGCAGCGTAGTCGGTCGCATCGGTGAGCGGGGTCACCCGCAACTGGCCGGTAGCGCAGGCCGGGGGCACGTCGCTCGCGGACTCCGCCTCGGGTTCGGCCTGCGACGCGGTTGCGAGATCGCTCGGTACCTCGACGTCGCGCGCGTCGGTGACGCCGTCGCTCGATCCGGGCTTCAGGATCACGAGCACGATGACGGCGACGACGGCGAGCAGCCCCGCGAGCACCAGGAGGCGGCGGCGCATATAGACCCTGCGGCTCTTCGGCCCGACCGGATCTCTGAGCGTCGACATGGCGCCAGGCTAACGCGGAACGCGCTCTACAGCCGCTTCAGCATTCGCGTGTTGCCAAGTGTGTTGGGCTTGACGCGCGCGAGGTCGAGGAACTCGGCCACACCCTCGTCG